>NZ_MRBK01000014.1 GCF_001969815.1 Bacillus swezeyi
ATTTAGTAGTTTACATTTGAAACAAAGATAAAAGAGTGAGAAACATGAATTTACAAGTCGGGCTGATCAATATCTGATCGAAAAGACCTAAAAATTGAACTGTTTTGTTTATCATAAAAGTTTTTAGGAAAGTGTAGCAGGATCAACAATTGGACAAAGCTTTAACATGAATGATAGAAAAAATTCCCCTAATAAAATTGGTGGTGCTTCCGGCTTTCCGTCAATGTACGGTTGATGATGTTGATGATATTTTCAGCATGATGATTGATAAAGAAATGATTCCCTTCAAAATAATGAGCTTTAAAGTTTCCATCAGTATGTTTTTTCCAATCTGAGATATCTTGTTCATCCATTGAATCTTCCTTACCGTTGAGAACGGTTATGTCACATTCAATTTTGGCTGCTCTTTCTTGATAAATATAGTTTTCTACCATTTTGAAGTCGCTTTTCAGCAGAGGAATAAACAATTCAAACAGTTCTTCATTATTGATCAGCTCTTCCAGCGTTCCCCCAAGCTCTATGATTTTCTTCTTAAAAACATGATCTGGCAGGTCATGCAGCTTTACTTTTTTCCGTATTCGATTAGGCGCTCTATAGCCCGAGAAAAAAAGATGGGCCGGCATTTTTACATTCGCATTGCTCAATTGATAATAAAGTTCATACGCCAAAAGACTTCCCATGCTATGTCCGAAAACAGCATAATCATGATTTTTTACTGTGCCTTGGATCTGCTCAAAAATGTCTTGAACCGCTTCTTCCAAGCTTTCATAAAAAGGTTCATTAAAGCGTCTTCCCCGTCCTTTCAGCTGTATCGGATAAATGTCAATGTCCGGATGGACATCGTTTTTCCATGAATAAAATATCACTTCAGATCCTCCGGCATACGGCAAACAAAATAAGATCATTGTATCATTCACTCCATTTATATATGATTTAATGTGATATTTCAGTGCAGCGCTCACATATTCAACAATTAATCTATCGTGACGTCAGCTGGCTGTTTCAACTCTAAAAACTTCGGAAGGATGATCATGTAAAATACGCCGACAACAATGAGGCTGCCTCCGACGAGCCAATAAAGGCTTTCGAGTGCTATAAATGCGGGATAGAGCCCTGCAATGAAAAGGAGAGTCAGCGACTGTGACAGCATCATGAGCGGATTGACCCATCCCTGCACTCTTCCCATCATTTTCGGGTTTACGATACTTGGTATCCAACCGCCAATCGCAACATTGATACTGGGGAGTGAAAGGGCTATTAAGCATGAACTGACCATATACAGCCAAATATTGCTGACCAGGGCCCCCGAAATCGTGGCGCTTCCGGAAACAATCAGCGCCAAAATCAAAAGGTGATGGAGCTTTAATTTTTGAGAAAGTATGGATGCAGCGATGCTGCCCAGCAAGAACCCTGCACCGAACACGATGCCGAGCAGGATGGACATTTCTTCATAGTTTCGGGGAGCAAGCTTGTATTTTAAAATAAACACCTGCATGACCGAAAGCCCCCCATTTACTACTCCGAAAAGGCTGAATCCTGAAACGAGGGCCAGCAGTAATTTATGATTTAAAATATAGCTGAGGCCAAGTTTAAAATCTTTCCATACACTTCCTACATTCAATTGTCTAATTGAATGTTTTCCATTCGGCATTCGAACTTCCTTGGTGATCCGGCAGGCTTGAATAAGCAGGCCGCTAACGACAAAACTGGCTGCATCAACCATGACGGCGCCTTCTACTCCAAGTGTCCAATAACAAAATACGCCAAGCCCATTGCCGAACAGCATAAATAAGCTGGCCACCATTTGATTCAATCCGACAGCCACCGAGTAATCGCCTTCAGATAATATTCCTTGTATGAGAGACGTTTGGGCGGGGGTGAAAAAGCTTTTCACAGCGTTTCTTAAAAATAACACTGCAAATGTAAACGGCAGCCATTCAATATATAAAGAGAACAGTAATAATATTGATAATGCTGCACAAATCCAGTCGCAATTCTTGGCGATTTTCTGCCGATCAAACTTATCGGCGAAAACACCGACAAGAAAAAATACAGCCAATGCAGGCAAAGATAGCATCAGCTCTGTTGTCGTGGCATATGCAGGCTGCTCTGAAAAGCGATCAAGGAGATAAAACAGAAGTGCAGTTAGTCCAATAATTCCTCCCATTTGCGAAGTGAAAGATGCTAAAAAAAGCAGCGCATAATTTTTATTTTGAAAAATGGAAAACAGTTTTTGCATAGGGACCCCCTTATTTGTTTTTCAACATGCTATGTAGACACTTTTTCAGACAATCCGTTTCTGTTTGTTATTTCAAGAAAATGACGCCCGCTATTCTGTCACCTCCCCGCCTCTCATTTTTAATTTTTTCTGCTCCGCTTCTATTGTTTAATATTCGGCAGATGTCGTATTTTACATGTAGAATCTTGTATACCATGATGTTTTCTACACCTTATATTCCTCTTCAAAAATACAATTGTTCATCTAAAAAAGCGAAATTTACATATATCACCCCTCTAATTTACAATGTCTATAAAAAAATGAAAATAATTCTAAGGTTATAGGTTCGTTCTATTTCAACAATATCCTCTATTCATATTCAATTTTTTAGAAAATCTCCTTTCTCAAAAATAAATATTATATAAATAAAATGAAATTTAAATAAAAAACGCTTCCTGTATGCATGTCTGCCCCATCAGGTGCAACTGACAATTCCTCATACGGGAAGCATTTGAATCATATTCAATCTCTCATTTCACAGACTGGCTCATAAAGCCGTTGTCGAGCACTTCAATCAAAGACGAGGTTGTTTTGGCATGAGCTTTCGTACGCTCAACCAGTTTGATGATGTCTTTATAGGCTTGCTGTGAACCTAAAACCAATAAAGGGACTCCAAGCGGATCGATTTTCAGCCTCCTGGAAAACAAGCCTCCAAATGTCATAGCCAAAGGCACTGTGGGGGACGTGTTTGAAAAAATCACTTTCTCGTCCAGCATTTCATTTTTTTCAAACCGCTCAAGAACACACCGCATTGCCGGAATGACAGCTTTTGACGAACCTCTGCCGATGGTATACACCTCGCTGCCTTCTTCATCAAGGCCGTGAAAGATTAATTTCCCCATTTCTTTCGGGGTTAATCGATTAAAACAATCCGTGTTTAAAATTTCGTTTTTGGTCGGCTTTCTGCCGAACGGAAGTTTTTTAAGATGATAAGCGGCGGCCAGGGCAGATGAATGGGTGCCGCCATAACAGTTATAAATATAGATCAACATGCTCACCCTCCGCTTGACGTCTTGCCTTTAATGTGGCCCAAACATACATTTCTTATTTATATCTTTCTTCCAGCACTTCTTTAATCGCTGCGGCATAATCATAAAACAATTTATTATAGGAGCTTTCCCTCGTCCACAGTCCAAACCGCGAAAAAAAAGCCTCCCGTTGAGGAGTGCTGATCTCCAATTGAATGCTTAAACCTGTTTTGCATTTGTTATTCAGATTCTCCGGATCTGTTCCGGCAAATTTGTGGTTTTCCCCCACCAGTTCGACAGAAAAGCCATGTTCCTCCAACGCATCGGCAATTGCTTGGCCGCCCTCCCTGTCTGTTCCTCCTACAAGGGTATGCTCTTCTGTATCATCATATCCGTGAAAGGCTAAAACATAACGGTGTTCACTGACTTTTTCCAGCGCTGTCGGCTCATCGAAATGATTGCTCGTAACATGCAGATCCCAATTTTGCGCTGGTTTTATTCCTTCAAACAAATAGGTTGTATACTCATTGCTGAAGGCATGTACAAGTTCGCTGACTCCGCCTTCGATCCCGCCGCCGTGCGGGGATAAAATCAGCAGATCAGTTCCCATGTCTGTATACTCTATACGGTAATCCTCACCTTCTATTTCGTTTTCAGCAAGCTCTGCAAAGTTTGCGTACTTATCGAGAATTCCAGACGCTTGGCTATTCGTCGGGCATTGACAAATGACGGCTGTGCACACTCCCATTATCAACCATATGATGCATCGTTTTTTCATCAATTGGTTCCATTTTTCCTGCAACGTTAGAAACTCCTTCATTATTGTATTTTGTGCTGCGTTTTACTTCCTCTCAATTCGCCCTAAACAGAGATACTTTCGAAAAATTGGTAAATATTTACTTATAATGTTCGCTCATTTGCCATTTTATATAACGAGAACGACGGAATGAAAGCGACCTTTACCTTATTTTTCACGAGAGGTCCGTACGTGTTTCCTGAGGCACAGAATCTATTTTGGAGCGCAGTTTTTATATCGATCGCCTTACACTGTCCAGGTGCCTTTAGATCACCGGGAGGATAAAGTTTGAAGAGGGCATTCGTTTCCTATTTTCAAGGGGGATAAAGTCTTCCTGCTTTTATATGATATATTGCATCACCCATTTTAGCTGAACAAGGATAATCTTAATAAAAAAAACAGACTTGCCTCAGGCAAATCTGTTCCCTTAAAGTATAATCGGAGCTCCAGCTCTCAATAAACTGCCATTCTGTATTTTATCGACAACCCTATTTTTTATGAAAGGCGTTTCGGCCGGCTTTTTCAATGAGAGCCGGAAACAGCTGGTAGAGTTTGCTGATGCCGTTCATCCAGCCCGGCAGATTGATTTCGCGCTTGTTCGTCATCATAATCGAAACGATTTTCCCGGCCACTTGATCAGGGTCAAGCATCCACTTGCCGACGCTTTTCACGTACTCTCCTTTTCGATCAGCTCTTTTGAAAAACTCGGTTTTGATCGGTCCCGGATTCACCGTTGTCACGTAGACCCCTGTTTCTGAAAGCTCCATTCTGAGACTGTTGGAATAGCCGAGCACCGCATGTTTTGTCGCAGTGTAAAGGCTTGACTTCGGTGTTGCAATTTTACCGGCCTGTGAAGCGATGTTGATAATATGGCCGCTGTTTTGCGCGATCATATGAGGGAGCGCCATCTTCGTGCAAGCGATCAAGCCAAAGACATTGACTTCAAACATCGATTTCATATCTTCAAGAGACGCTTCGAGGGCAGGTTCGAAAATGCCGAAACCCGCATTATTGACAAGAATGTCAATCGGCCCGATCGTTTGAAACACCGCTTCAATTTCATCCGTCCTGCTGACATCTAAAACGATCGTTCGGCACTTTGCATCAAGTTCATCAGACATTCTTTGCTTCAATGCATCAAGGCGTTCTTCTCTGCGCGCCGCCAGAATCACTTCTGCTCCTTCCCTGGCGGAATAATAAGCGATCCGCTCACCAAGACCGCCGGAGGCGCCTGTAATCAGAATCCTTTTGTCTTTTAAACTTCTTCCCATTTTCTTCACCTACTTTGTACAATAATAAAGGATACCGTCTTTTTCATTGCTAGTCATGCGGCCGCGCGATTCCAAATCATCGAGCTGCCCGACCGTTTCAGACATTGTTAAAAACAGCTCTTTCTCATAGACGGCGGGAAACAGCTTTCGGCATAGTTCAAATGCGGTTTGCGGACTTTCAGCAAGCAGCCGGTACACCTCTTCCGCCCTGTTTTGCTGTTTTTCCAGCCGTCTTGCAATAAGCTCTTGAATAGCGGTTATTTTTTCGCCGTGCCCCGGAAACATAACCCGTACAGGAAGCTCAAGCAGCCGTTTAAGCGAGGCCACATAATCCAGGAGCGGAGCCTGACGTTTTTCACTTGTTTGGGGCATTTCCAATAAAGGATTGGAAGAAGACGGCTTTAACAGCAAATCTCCGCCGATCATGCTTCCGTTTCCCTCATGCAAGAGGACAATATGGGAAGATGCATGACCTGGTGTTTCCAAGACCCGCCACCCTTCAAGCCCATCAATCTGAGACCCTTCTAAAATGGTTTCCGTCAATGACCGCTGACAGGAAAACCGGTATGATCGCTTCACTGTAAGACTTAGTAAACCCATGTCGACAGGTACGCCGAGCTGTTTAAATAAATATGTAAAAAAGGACTGCTGGTTTTCGATAAAAACGGGATTTTTGCTGATATACGGTTCATTGAACGGATGGCCGATAATCTTTACGCCGTCAGGAAATTCATCCAGCAGTCCGACGTGGTCTGCGTGATGATGGGTCAGGACCACCTGGTCGATGTCGCTTAATGTGAACCCCAGCCCGCTAAGCCTGTTCTTTAAAACATCGGCAGCTTCCTTTGTTTTCGGACCTGCATCAATCAATGTCAGCGCCTCTCCTTTTATCAAATAAATGTTGACGTCTCCGACTGCAAAAGGAGTCGGCAGCGAAATGGGTATGATCCTTTCATCTGTTATCATATTCTTCTCCTCATTCCTCGCAAATTGATGTTGATCATATTTTACCTTTTTCTCCCGCGTGTGTCATTTTTGCTTCAAATGCCTGTTGACATATGCTCTTCCCTCATAGCATAATGAACAACAAACATATGATGCTAAAATGACAGAAGACGCAATGAAGAGGAATAGTAAACAGGCAATGGCTGAAAGAGAGTGAAATTCCCGGCTGAAAGATTTCACAGCCCGCTTTCCTGTTGAACCTGCCCTCAGAGCGCTTAGGCAAACCTAAACGTTTCCCGCGTTATGGGACAAGAGCTGAGCATGGATATGCTAATTTAGGTGGTACCGCGAAACCTTTTCGTCCTTTAAGAAGACGGAGAGGTTTTTTGTTTGGCAGAAGGAGGAAACAAGATGAAGCGAATTGGATTTATCGGAGCAGGTTCGATGACCGAAGCGATGATCAAAGGACTTGTCAAAAAGGGTTCGGTTGAACCGGGACAGATTGCCGCTACAAATCATTCAAACAGCGCCCGGTTAGAGAAGCTTGAGAAGACATACGGGATTCGCGGCGAATCAGATACAGCAAAAATCATCGATTTTTCGGATACAGTTGTTTTAGCAATGAAACCGAAGGATGCTGCAAACGGCATTGCCGGCATCAGGCCTTACTTAAAAGAAGGACAGCTTTTGATCTCGATTCTTGCCGGCATTCCGATTCATACCATACAGCATTATGCAGGACAGGAACTGCCGATTGTCAGAGCGATGCCAAATACATCGGCATCCATTCAAAAATCAGCTACTGCTTTCGCAGTCAGTCCGCTCGTCTCAAAGGAACAGATTCGGGAAGCAGCCGATCTTTTTGCAGCGATCGGCAGTGTGACAATTGTTGAAGAGGCCGCTCTCGATGCGGTAACAGCCATTGCAGGAAGCGGTCCAGCTTTTGTTTATCGTTTTGTTGAAGCAATGGAAGCAGCTGCGCGGGAATTGGACCTTGATGAACAGACAGCTAAAAAGCTTATCATCGATATGATGACAGGAGCGGCCAAAATGCTGGAAACCGGAAGAGACCCTTCTTTAATGCGAAGGGACATCACCAGCCCAGGGGGTACGACAGAAGCCGGCATTCAAATTCTTGATGAGCTTCAATTTGAAGAAACCGTGATATCATGCGTGAAAGAAGCGGCTCATCGCTCTGCTGAAATCAGGGAGCAGTTTGCGGTGAAAATATAAAAAAAGCCGGAACAATTTTGATCTTGTTCCGGTTTTTTTATGTTCTTTTGGGATAAAGACATATTCGCCCGATCACTGCAGCAATTTGCGAATCGCAAGCTGGAGCAAATCAGGCAGCTGCCCGAATGAAAAAGACATATGGAGCCGCTCTGTCCATTTATGCGGATCTTTGCCGGCGGGGCCGATATTGATGACCGGCACAAACAGCGCGTTCTTCCGTCCGGAAGGCAGTGAATAGCCTTGATTAAACAGCGGCATGTTGGCTGTAAAGGCGTCAACCGACTGTTTTTGCAGCTGGAGATAGCTTAAATCCGAGAGTCCGGGAAAATATTGAACTTCTTTAAATTCAAGCCCGTACCGTTGAGCCGCATATTCTGCAACATCGCCGATCACCGCACGGATGAGCGGGTCATCTTTTGAAGAAACGGCAGGATAAAACGGCGGGCTGTAAAACAAAACGATCAACGGTGCATCTTCCTTGCAGAGCGAGGCTAGTTCAGAAACGATTTTCGTTGAAAAATCCCGGTCTCCAAGCTCCCCTCTGTTGGCGAATGCAAAATTAAGAATGCGCTCCGTCTCAGCCTTGCCGGCTTTTTTTTCGGCCCTGTTCCACAGCTCCTCAAATGTCAGCACAGTGACGCGGCGCTCAATTGGCGTAAATGAGTCAAACCGCTGATAATCGAGTGTTTTATGTTCAATATTCGTTTTGATGTTGATGGCCGCTTTTTTAGCGGTGTCCAACAACATCTTATGAAGCTCCCCAGGCGACCGTTTCATCGTCAGCACATTGAACAGCGACACAGCCGTATGCGGAGTCTGTACAGAGTAGGCCTCCTTCAAATCTTTTTGCATCAGATTGACCGGAGGAGGTGTAACTTCTCCGTCTGCTTCTTCGCAATATCCGGCATTTAATTCAAGAAGCCGGTTAATTTCAGATACCATTAAATTTGCATTTAATCCTGAAAACGGTTCGCCCACATGGGTTTCAATTCCTTTGCAGAAAAAACCGGCCAGCACTTTGCCGATGCTTCCTGAATATACGTACTGCTTCTGATCTCCCGGATATTTTTCAAACATCGGCTCGCAGTTTAAACAAGATGTATAGTGAAGCTCAAACTCTTTTTCCCATGCTTTCAGCACTGGCACCGCCTCAAGCATCCCCTGTGAATTGACCTCTTCATCGGGAACTGATATTAGAAGAAGATTTCCGTCAAATTCTCCGTTCATGGCCCGTTCAAGCATGGAAAACTGAACCGTGAGGCCGGCTTTCATGTCCATGCTTCCTCTTCCAAACAGCCAATCGCCGCTCTCCAAATCTTTTTTGGCTCGCTCTGGCAGCAATTCTTTTTTTTCAGCCAATGAATCCATTAACTCCACCGGCTTGCATGCCATATGTTTGAATTCCCCGTAGTCTGCCGTATCGACGACATCAAAATGGCTCAGCAAGAGCACTGTATTTTGTTTCGCCTCTTTTTTGACAAGAGCGGTCAAAAAAGAGCGGCCGTCTTTCATCGGATGAAGTTTTAAATGCTCAGGATGTTTTTGAAAGTAAGTACAATCCTTTAATAAATAGTACATATACTCCGCAAGCGCTACTTCCCCGACTGTGCCTGATATGCTTTCATATTGAATGAGAGAAATTAACAGCTGCTTTAATTCTTCTTCTGTCTGCCACTTCACGAAGCAAGCCCCCCTCGTTCCCTGTGATGTATTCCATATCATATTTTGCCAAAAATAGAATATGAATGGTTTTATTGTACTGAAGATTCTTTCTTTTGAGAATGACTTGAGCAGTTTATATGACGAGAATGGTCATAATTGGTATAATCGATTCGAAAACTTACGGGAGGCGAAAGAGATTGAGCAATCGAAAACTATTTTCACCATGGAGTTTAAAAGGAGTTACACTAAAAAACCGGATCGTGATGTCGCCAATGTGTATGTATTCCTCCCACGAAAAGGATGGAAAAGTGCAGCCGTTCCATATGACGCACTACATATCACGCGCTATCGGACAAGTCGGGCTGATCATGGTTGAAGCCACCGCTGTCACGCCTGAAGGAAGAATTTCCGATCAGGATCTGGGGATCTGGGATGACGGACATATTGAAGGCCTGGCCGCTTTAACATCGCAAATTAAGCCTTACGGCAGCAAAACGGCGATTCAATTGGCCCACGCCGGAAGAAAAGCCGAAGTGGAAGGCGCAATCTACGGCCCTTCAGCAATTCCTTTTGACGAAAACGCGAGGACGCCAGTTGAAATGACATTAGAAGACATACAAGATACTGTTCAGGCATTCAAAAAAGGTGCTGAACGGGCGAAAAAAGCAGGCTTTGATATCATCGAAATTCACGGAGCGCATGGATATTTGATCAACGAATTTTTATCCCCGCTTTCCAACCGGCGCGAAGATGAATACGGCGGTTCACCGGAAAACCGCTACCGCCTGCTCCGCGAAGTGATTGACACGGTAAAAGAAGTCTGGGACGGGCCTTTATTCGTGCGGGTTTCAGCTTCTGACTATCAAACAAACGGCCTTGATGTTGCCGACTATGTCGGTTTCGGCAAATGGATGAAAGAACAAGGCGTTGATTTGATCGATGTCAGCTCCGGTGCAGTTGTGCCTGCAGACATCAATGTGTTTCCGGGATACCAAGTCGGCTTCGCCGATACGATCCGCGCACAAGCCGACATTCAAACAGGCGCGGTCGGATTAATCACGAACGGATTGCAGGCTGAAGAAATCCTTCAAAATGGACGGGCAGACCTCATATTTGTAGCAAGAGAGCTGCTAAGAGATCCGTATTGGCCAAAAACGGCCGCCAAACAGCTGAATACAGAAATCGAAGGGCCTGTTCAGTACAGCAGAGCCTGGTAGTTTTCCTTTTCAAATATCCCGTCTGCTGACGGGATATTTTCTTTTTTTATCTTGAGAGAAACGATTTGCCTTATTTATGCGTCTTCCCTAATAGAACACCATATACAGAGAGAGGATGACCTCCATGAATCCAGCTTTAATGGAAAGAACATATACAGTTGAAGGGTGTACATTTTATACAAAACATAGAAAAGGAAACAAGTGCGCAACGATTATCTTTGAAGCAGGCTATGGTTTCTCTTCAGATACGTGGCAGCCCATTTTACCTGATATAGACGAAGATCTCGGCCTTTTTTCATATGATCGTGCCGGGCTCGGAAACAGCGGGCCGAGCGGTAAAAAAAGAACGGCGGATCAAATGGTCAAGGAATTAAAAGCGCTCCTGGAAGCAGCTGACATAACCCCCCCTTACTTGTTTGTCGCCCATTCGTTCGGCGCCGTCATTGCAAGGCTGTTTGCAAGCCGATACCATGATGACATCATCGGCATGGTGCTGCTTGATCCCGCTTGTGAAGATCAGGAGCAGAAAGTGCTGCCGCTCCTGCCGGAAAAAGCGCAGGAGGATTATTACAAACAGTTTTCTCTCGAAGCTTCGCATGAAGAATTTAAGCAAAGCCTGAAAAGGCTGAAGCAAGAGGAAAAGCACCTAGGCGCCGCTCCTTTGCTTGTCCTCTCGGCAGGGAGACGGTCGGCAGCAATGAAAAACGCCCATCATGAATGGCTGAAGCTGCACAGCAGACTGCTGTCGCTTTCTCATCAAAGCGGCTGGATTCAGGCGAAAAACAGCTCACATTTGATCCACTTTGACGAACCTCATATCGTGCAGCTCGCGATTTATGATGTGTGGTATGCTGCACAGCAGCACAGGTTTGTCTATCAAACAGCCAACTAAAATAAAAAAAGCCAGCAGATTGTCGACTGCCGGCTTTTTTATTATTTGGTTTCACGATGAATCGTGTATTTTTTCAGACGCGGAGAATATTTTTTCAATTCAAGCCGGTCTGGGTTCGTGCGCTTATTCTTTGTCGTAATATAATTACGATCTCCTGTTTCAGTACATGCCAATGTAATTTTAACTCTCATGCTGATCCTCCTCAATAAAGCGTAATCATTACGTTTTATTATACAGGACCATAGCACATTGTCAACAAAAAAAAGCTTCTTATATTCCTCGAACGGAACAAGAAGCTTCTTTCACCGCTTATCTTCTTTTCACTTCATACTCATAAAAATCATAGGCTGCCGTACTGTTTGGAAAAATCTCTTTTGCTTCATTGCTTAATTCATTCACGCTTTCTCCCTGGTACCTTGCACTGATATGAGTCAAAATCAGCTTTTGGACACAGGCTTCTTTAGCCGTTTCGGCCGCCTGCTCCGCTGTGCTGTGAAAATAATCGCCAGCAAGCTCCCGATCGCCCTTGGCAAATGTCGCTTCATGCACAAGGACATCTGCTTCTTCCGCCAGCACTTTGACATTCTCACATTGCTTCGTATCTCCGGAAAAGGCAACAACACGTCCCTTTTTCGGCGGACCGATAAAATCTGAACCGTTAATCGTCCGGCCGTCTTCCAATGTCACCGTTTCGCCGTCTTTCAGCTTTTGATAAACCGGGCCTGGAGAAACCCCAATCTCTTTTAGTGCATCAGCATGAAGAGCGCCGGGAATATCCTTTTCCTGCACCCGATAGCCAAAAGCCGATATTCCATGTGACACGGGTTTAGCCGTTACGATAAACTGATCATCTTCAAAGACTGTTCCCTCTTCAATCTCCTCAATGGCCAATGGATAAGTGACATGTGTTCCCGTCAAATCAAGCGCCGTTTCAAGATATGTTTTGATTCCTTTCGGCCCATAGACGGTCAGACGGCTTTCCCCTCCTTGAAAAGAGCGGCTGCTGACCAGTCCCGGAAGCCCGTACACATGGTCGCCGTGAAGATGGGTGATGAAGATTTTCTCAATTTTCCTCGGTTTAATGGATGTATGTAATATTTGATGCTGTGTGGCTTCCCCGCAGTCAAACAGCCAAACAGACCGTCTTTCCTCTAAAAGCTTCAGTGCGACAGATGTAACATTCCTCGTTTTTGCAGGAATACCTGCCCCCGTTCCTAAAAATAATAATTCCAATATCCTTTCCTCCTGTAGCTGATCAAACATCTTACTACAAGCATACAGGAAGTCTGAAAAAAAAGAAATGCAGGCCTTTCAGAGCAGTATTCAATCCCAGCTTAAGTCAAATGCCCCGTCTATTTTCGGTAATCTTTTCATATGAAATAATCTCAAATGTTTGCTTTAAAGGACTATTAGCTTTAAAATGAAGAAAATAAACTTATGCTCGAATAAAGTGAGGTACGTTTAGTTGAGAAAAGATCAAATGGAACCAAAAGCAGTTATCGTTATATTTGGCGCAACAGGGGATTTGGCAAAACGAAAACTATATCCATCAATCCACAGGCTTTACGAAAATGATCAAATCGGCAATGAATTCGCTGTCGTCGGAGTGGGAAGACGGCCTTGGACAAATGAAGATTTTCGCGATACCGTCCAACAATCGATTTCAAAGTTTCCGTTAAACGAGAAGGATGTGGATGAGTTTACATCTCACTTTTACTACCATCCTTTCGATGTGACTAATCCAGGTTCTTATCAAGAATTGAACGGACTTTTGGAAAAACTTGAAAGTACATATCATATCCCGAATAATCGGATGTTTTATTTGGCGATGGCTCCTGAATTCTTCGGGACAATTGCTAAGTTTTTAAAGTCGGAAGGCGTCACTTCCACAAGCGGCTGGTCAAGGCTTGTCATTGAAAAGCCGTTCGGCCATGATCTGCCAAGTGCAAAGGCACTGAACCAAGAAATTCGCGAAGCCTTCACAGAAAATCAGATTTATCGAATTGACCACTACTTAGGCAAGCAAATGGTTCAAAACATCGAAGTCATCCGCTTTGCCAACGCGATTTTCGAGCCGCTTTGGACAAACCGCTATATCTCGAATATTCAAATTACATCAAGCGAAGATTTAGGTGTTGAAGACCGGGCGAGATACTATGAAAAATCAGGTGCGCTTAGGGACATGGTCCAAAACCATATCCTGCAGATGGTGGCGCTGCTTGCGATGGAGCCGCCGATCAAACTGAACACCGAAGAAATCCGCAGCGAAAAAGTAAAGGTGCTTAGAGCCCTCCGCCCTATTCAAAAGGATGAGGTTGACCAATATTTCGTGCGCGGACAGTACGATGCAGGGGTTATGGATGAAAAACAAGTTCCCGCCTATCGCGATGAACAAAATGTCGCCGAGGATTCAAATACGGAAACCTTTGTTGCCGGAAAGCTGCTGATTGACAACTTCCGTTGGGCAGGAGTGCCGTTCTATATCCGGACAGGAAAACGCATGAAGAAAAAATCAACGCAAATCGTCGTGCAGTTTAAAGACATTCCGATGAATCTCTACTACGGAAACGGCAATACGATGCATCCTAACCTTTTGGTGATTCATATCCAGCCGGATGAAGGCATCACTCTTCATTTAAATGCGAGAAAGCTTGGAGGCGGCACATTTGCTCAGCCGATTAAGCTGGACTACTGCCATAACTGCGGAGACGGAATCAACACGCCTGAAGCTTATGAAAAGCTGATTTTGGACTGTTTGCACGGTGATGCAACGAACTTTGCACATTGGGATGAAGTCGCCCTCTCCTGGAGCTTTGTTGATGCGATTTCGCAAAATTGGGAGCGGCATAAAACACTCTCCCCTAACTATGAAGCAGGTTCCATGGGGCCTAAAGCTTCTGACGATCTTCTAGCAAAAGACGGCTTTCAGTGGTGGCCGCTTTAATCTCAAAAACAGCCTTCAAAGAAATTTCTTTGAAGGCTGTTTTTATTTATGCTTTTAAAGCCGAGATTTCTTCCGGGCGGCTTCTGTCCCGCTTCCACATCAGCTGAAGCACGAACAGAAGAACGAACATCCCGAGTCCAATTATATCCGTGTATCCTTCAGGATAAATCAGCAAGAGACCGCTAAGAGCCGCCAGTATTCTTTCAAACCAAAACACTTTTCTCATCCAGAAACCGATCATCCCCGCCCCGATGGCGATCATTCCCGACAATGCGGTAAAGATCACCCAGATGATTTCGTACCAGTGCGCATCTATCATGAGCAGCTCCGGAGACAAAACGAAAATATACGGGATGATGAAGGCAGCAATGGCCAGCTTGGCAGAATTGATTCCCGTCCTGATCGGCTCTCCTCCTGCAACACCTGCAGCGGCAAAAGCAGCCAAGGCAACAGGCGGGGTGATATCTGCCACAATTCCAAAATAAAACACAAACAAGTGGGCCGAAAGATCCGGCACATTCAGCAAGATCAGCGCAGGCGCGGCAATCGTCGATGTGATGACATAGTTCGCCGTCGTCGGCGATCCCATTCCGAGAATCAGAGCGGCAATCATCGTCAAGAAAAGCGAAGGCAGTAAAGCGCCGCCCGCCAAATCCAACAGTCCGTTAGCCAGCTTAAGCCCAAGCCCTGTCTTTGTTACGACGCCGACGATGATGCCGGCCGCAGCGGTTGCCGCCGCAACCGAAAGCGCCATTCTCGCCCCTTCTGCCAAAGCGAGCACAATCCCTTTGAGCCCCAGTCTTGTTTCTTTGTTGAAAAAGCCGACAATAATGGCCAAAACGATGGAATACAGCGCGGCATGCATGACGATGACTCCCGACATTAACAGCAAAACGACTGAAATGATCGGAAGCAAAAGATAAATCTTTTTGAATACTTCCTTCCGATTCGGCATCTCTTCTTTCGAAAGTCCCCTTAATCCGAGACGCTTTGCTTCAAAATGCGTCATAATCCAGATTCCTGTAAAGTAAAGGACGGCCGGAATCATCGCCGCTTTTGCAATGTCCCAATACGTAATCCCGCCGCCGATGAATTCCACCATTAAAAAGGCGGCCGCACCCATAATCGGCGGCATCAGCTGTCCGCCTGTTGAAGCGGACGCTTCGACGGCACCGGCAAATTCCTTTTTATAGCCCAGTTTTTTCATCATCGGAATCGTAAACGATCCGGAAGTCACCACATTGGCAACAGAGCTGCCGCTGATCGTTCCTTGCAGAGCGCTGGAAAAGATCGCCACCTTTGCAGGCCCCCCGGTGCTCCGTCCGGCGATGGCAACGGCAAGATCATTAAAATATTGTCCCACACCGGTTCTCACAAGAAAAGCGCCGAACAAAATAAACAGAAAGATGAAGGTCGAGGAGACAGCAAGCGGAGTTCCCAAAATACCTTCTGTCGTAAAATACATCGTCTGCACGAGCCTTTCCAGTGAAAGGCCGTTGTGAGACAGAAAGCCGGGCAGATAAGCGCCGTATAGTCCATAAAGAAGGAACAAGCCGGCTATGATCGTAATCGGCAGGCCGACCGCTCTTCTTGTCGCTTCCAATACAAGCAGGACAGCCAGCAGACCGACATAAAAGTCATTAGTTGTAATCAGGCCGATCCCGCCTGCAATCGTTTCATAATTGATGACCCAGTAAGCGCCGACGCCAGCCCCTAAAACGGCTAATATCACATCATACCAGGCCACTTTAAACTTTCCGGTTTTTCGCAGGCTCTTTGTCGCCGGAAACAATAAAAAGATCAGACCGAGCGCAAATCCTAAATGAACGGACCTTTGGATTTGTGCCGGTAAAACTCCGAAAATGGCTGTATATAATTGAAACAATGAAAAAGCGAGCAGCCCTATAAACGCAATAACCCCGGCAAATCCCTTCAGCTTTCTCGTCCCTGCCTCTGGATCGTATTTTTCCAGAAGCTCCTGCTGCTCTTTTTCCGAAAATTCGAGACCGTGTTCCTTTTGCTCAGCCATCTATCTTCACTCCCCTCAATTGTTGCAAGACATTGATTTTTAGCACGGACATCCTTGTCCAAGACCCAGGGCGGATATACCGCTTTAATTCATATACGTCGCCGTTGTATCTGATTCGGTGGTTCGCCCTTACTCTTCCGATTCTCATATCGATATATGGAAACGTCCGCTTCATATTGGAAATGGTATATATGCCATCTTTGATGACGAGCTGTTCCCCTTCTTCTGCGTTTGCCGGCATTCCGACTGCCGGATCATGGTAGCTCAGAGCCGTTTGCTTAATCATCTGATTTTCCCACACGTACGATTCGATCACTTTTGTCTTATGGATAGAATGCGTATAGATCACATCAAAGTTTTTCTTCTTTTGGAGGGGAAGAAAAGCGATAACATCACCGCTGTCTTCTTTCATGAACACAACGGCCGGTTGATAAGGGATCAGACACGCCGCAAACAACATGATGATCAACACTAAAGCACACAGCCATTTCACCAGTTTAGATTTTCCCATTTTTTCCATATCCCCTGCCGAACAGAAAAACGATAGACCGAAGTTTTCTGGCAACGGTCTATCGATTTCCGGGCTTATTCATCAGTCAAAACGGTCCACGGTTTACGATTTTTTTATCCCTTTTTCTTTGTAATACTTGGCGGCTCCCGGATGAATGTCGATATCGCCCAATCCTTCAAGAGCTGTTTCAGGTTTAATAAATTCGCCTTTTGCATGATTGATTTTATCAGCTTCAAACAGCCCTTTTGTCATCTTATAGACCGTGTCTTCATCCAGCTTGTCGGTTGCAACAAGCATCGCTTTGACCGCCACTGTGCTGATATCTTTGTCAATGCCGTAAGTTCCGCTTTTGATCGTATCCTGAGCGTAAAACGGGTACTTTTCCATCAGCTCTTTCTGTTTGTCTTCTTCAATGCTTAAGATCTTGATTTTATTTTGTGCAGAAAGCCCCTCAACAGCGCCAGTAGGCGTTCCGGCTGTAATGAAGGCAGCATCGATCGCACCTGATTGAATGCCGTCAGTTGATTCTTCAAACGATAGATTTTGCGGTTTGATGTCGTCAAAGCTGAGCCCGTGAACCTCCAAAATTTGCTTGGCATTGATATTAACCCCTGCTCCGGCAGCGCCCACGGAAACCGTTTTCCCTTTTAATTCTTCAATCGAGTTAATCCCGCTTTTTTCCGTTGTCACAATCTGCACCGTTTCAGGATACAAAGCGGCGATTGCCTTGATTCCGTCAATTTTTTCTTTGAACATCTCCTTGCCTTCGATGGCATAAGTTGCAATATCGGTCTGAGAAAAAGCGACTTCAGCTTCTCCTTTTTGAAGAGTGGCCATATTTTCGGCCGAAGCCCCGGTTGTCTGCGTCGTAAATTGGTCGCCTGTCGCATCTTCCCAAAGATTCGCAAACTGGCCGCCAAGCGGGTAATATGTACCGCCAGTTCCGCCTGTAAGCAGACTGTAGTTTCCTGATCCTTTTGACGCAGAACCGCCGTCCTTATCACTTGATGCATTGTTGCTTCCGCACGCAGCCATCCCCATGACGAGAGTCAGCATCAATGCCATCCCTGATAAGCCTTTCCACTTTTTCATTCATTTTCCCCCTTTTCTTGTTGGACAAATAACAATTCTATCGTACCATGAAAAATGTATGAATTGTCAATATATTCTTTCATTTCTAATTGTTTAGTTAATTTTATGTGTGTCCGGTTCTTAATATGCCATGCCCTCGGAAAATCCGTTCACCGGGCTATGCTCGTCCACCAGCTGCAAAGTCGATGATTGTAACACAAAGGAAAAAACGAGAACCTGATCAAGTGGCACCTTCTGAGCAACACAAGGGGGACACGAAAAATGGCAATACGACGGGGATAAAAGGAGGAGTGAATTGAAGTCAACGCCTGCTGCTGCACGAGCTGGATCAACCGGACGTATACCAGCTGGTCCCCTCCCATAGTCGAATGTTAACTCACGCTGCGGGGTATATTGAGTGCTTTGTTACTCGGACGAAATGACATGACGAAGTCTCCGATCATTGGCTTTGAAAAAAGTCGAAGTGGGAAATGACACGATTGTCAACAACTCAACATAAAGAAGCACGCCAAAAATGAGCATCCGCCTCCAAAAAAGAGGAAGATGCTCATTCAGAACATGATCACTTTGAGTGTGACATAAATGAAAAGTGCATTAAAAAATTTTTTGCATTTCGCATGGTAAATAAAAAAAGTTTTTAATCTCACTCAAAAGAGCAATGAAAATATCAAACATTTTTCAAGAATGGTAAATCACTTAAAAATGAATACTCGTCCCAACCTTATTTTCAATAGCCTTTTGGTAAAAATATTTAGCTACCACAATATCCACAACAGCTAATCCAACTGATTTAAACACAGTGATTTCTTGATCACTGACTCTTCCGTTGCATTCTCCGCTTACAATTTGCCCAAGCTCTCCATAGATGTCGCTAGGCTTAAAAACGCCTTCGCTTATCGGAACTTGTAAATCACCAGTCTCTTCTAATGCTGCTTCTCTGGATTCCACTACGATTTTATCGGCTAGAGACATGACATGAGATGGTAACTCTTGCATTGCTGGTCTAAATGAACCTACTGCATTGACATGGACCCCCTGTTTTAATCGCTCTGAAAAAACCGGTGTTGAAGAGTTAGTTGTCGTTACAATAATGTCAGCTTCGCGTACTGCTTCATTTGGATCTGAATAGACTCGTACTCGTTTATTAAATTTCTTTTTAATATATTCATTAAATTCTTGAGCTTTTTGTTCTGTTCGGTTATAAAGTAAAACCTCTTCAATGTCTCGAACAGAAAGTACAGCTTCAACCAGACCTTTTGCTTGCTCTCCTGTACCGATAATACATAACTTTTTTGAATCTTGACGGGATAAATATTTCGTTGCTACACCTGATAAGGCGCCTGTTCTCATCATCGTTAAATAAGAGCCTTCCAAAAGAGCGATTGGTTCTCCTGTTTTGAAGTCTGACAGCATCACAACACCATTTATGGTTTTCTTCCCTAAGTTCTTATTATGAGGAGCTACGGTTACTACTTTTAATCCAAGGGTCCCGAGCTCTTCAGCCACAGAAGGCATGACTAATGCAGTATTTTGACCACGATCAAACTGTAATGCGGCGCGAATCGGTGTAATTGTTCTTTCTTCTGAAAATTCTTTCAATGCGACAGCAGCGCATTCAATGATCTCATTCATATTGACTAAACTTTTTTGTTCATCAGTGTTTAAGATTAACATGCTTTTTCATCCTTTCCTGCAGACATCATAGATATATCTGGATTTTCCTAATATATTTTGTGTATTCATTACGATCACTGCTTTACATTGAGATTGAATCTGTTATACCGGAGTGGTTCAATTGGAATCGATGTATCATGTTCATTGATCATTTCTGAAATTACTTTACCTGTAATCGCCGCTAAACTTATGCCATCCCCTTCATGTCCCGCTGCTATATAAAACCCCGGCACCTTTTCAACATGTGAAATGATGGGAAGGTGGTCAGCAGTCCACGGCCGTAATCCTGCGTATGTTCTTATCACCGTCATATCGGCAATTTTAGGGTAAAAACGCACAGCTCTTTTTGCGATACATTTCATTACTTCATGATTCACTTTTGTGTCATATCCATTAAATTGACGACTGCTGCCAATTAAAAAGTTTTGGCTTTCGGTAGGCTCGAAAACCAATGCAACTCCGTATTGATCAGTTAATGGATCTACTTTCCTCTCCCCGCCAAATTTTGAAATGAGGTAGCCAAATTCCATGACATTTCTTAATCCAACAGGCTGTTGTCTAGACGCAACAATGATCTGACCTTTACGCGGTTTTATTGGAATGTCTATATCTAACATCTCTCCAATAAACGGAGCCCATACCCCGCATGCATTGACAACCTTATTCGCTGTAAAGGTTCCGTTATTTGTCTCAATGACAAATTGATTGACTTGATTTTTATAAAGATGTTTCACTTCCGTATTCGTATGTATTTTCGCACCCAATTGTTTGGCACGATGAATCATCGAATATGTGAGCATATAGGGATTGACGATAGAATCAGTCCTGCACTCAAGCCCGCCTGGGAGATCGTCTGAAAAATAAGCAGATTCATTGCGCAGGTCTTCCCGATCCAATATTCGAAAATCCAGGCCTGCATCTTGTTGTTGCTGTCCCCATTTTTGTGCAGCTTCCATTTCCGTTTCGTTTTCACAAACTAAAACACTGCCAGGGTTCCGATATTCAAATGGGATATCAAGCTCCTGACTTAATTCATGCACCAATTGTTGGCTTTGCAGAGCCATTTGACTATCAAAGCCTGGATCTTTATCCACTGCTAAAATATTTCCATCGCATTTAGAGGATGTTCCACTCGCCAATTCATGCTTTTCGAGAACCGTTATATCTAAACCGGATGTTGAGCAATAGTAAGCGATCGATGAACCGATAATTCCCCCTCCGATGACAACAACATCGCGATGAAATGTGCTATTCATGTTACTCCCCCTCGTATGTTCAATCAACTGGACTTTCTTTTATTAGATTGATAAGCTTCCCATTGCTGCAAGATTTTCTTTCTTCCTACCTCTATTTCCGGATGGAATTGTATATATGCGCTATTCCTGATCTGTTCGGTCATTTTAATAGAATCTTGAATCTTCATATCCAACCCTTTCATTCCGGAACGGCGCGCAATTGATAAACCTGCCGTTTTCCCCTGTCCAGCAGCAACCTTTGCTCCTTCAATACCCGTAATGTTTCCTGCAACATACAGTCCTTCTAGAGGGGTTTCCATCCGTTCATTATGTAAAGGAACATAGCCTCCCAATTCTTCCACTAAATAAAATGGACAGCCTGCAACTGCTGCTAATTCAGCTAATGGGTATAAACCTCCGGCAATACAAACGAAATCCACTTGAATCTGTTCCTCACTGCCATAAACGACTTCTCCATCAGCATTAATGGTTGCTAATGTAACGCCTTCCACTTCATTCTCACCATAAATTTCGATGACGGCTTTTCGAAGTTGAATGGGAATACCCCACATCTTCACCCCTTTTTTAGGGTATAACTGAACGCCCAGTTTTTTC
This sequence comes from Bacillus swezeyi, assembly GCF_001969815.1. Lineage (GTDB taxonomy): Bacteria > Bacillota > Bacilli > Bacillales > Bacillaceae > Bacillus > Bacillus swezeyi. The sequence continues at coordinate 21,363 of NZ_MRBK01000014.1, forward strand.
ATAAAATCATTCTTCATGAATTTGCTGCCATACCGAACAAATGGAGACGGAGCCATATGGGATACATGAAGAAGTGAATCCACTACTTCTCTTGGTTGACCAGCACCCTTTGTCATACGGTTCATCTTTGGTAAAGTAAGACAAGCTATTTCTACGCCAGCTAGTTGTAATTCCATCGCAATAGCAGCCGAGAGAACATTCACACCGATCATCACCCCACGTTCTCCGGGTTTGACCCGATGAACATTTGTCATCACCTGTGCGGCGCCAACCGACATAACGCCGGGTAATGTCCAACCAGGTACAGGTAGAGGAGATTCGGCCGCACCGGTTGCTAATAACAAATGATTGGTATAAAATGTTTGTTTTTCTGTATAAACAACCCATCGCCCATTTGATTTTTCGATATGATTTACCGCTATATTTAAATGAAACTTCACGCCAAGCTTCACTGCTTTTTCATACAATGTAGTTGATTCTTTAATCCCATTCCACCAGGACCCATTCGGTTCTTCATAAAGCTGTCCGAGCAACCTGCCGCCAGCTCTCATATATTCATCAATGACGACAACATCTATTCCATTTTCTGCACAAGCCACTGCCGCTGTTAAACCTGCAGGTCCGGCGCCTATAATAATCGCATTATCCATTTTCCAGTCCTCCATCTTCTTTACTGGCTGGTTGTAGTTGGCCGCTACTTTCGACAACCATTCCCTCTTTAAGAGGTGTAAGACATGCCCGTATACCCTGTTGACCATCTACCGACACTCTACACTCATAACAATGGCCAATATTACAATAAATACCTCTTGGCGACCCGCTCTTTTCATGGTATCGAAGCGTGCGAATTCCATTGGCTAAAAGTGCCGCAGCCAATGATTCATTTTCCAGCCCTTTATAGACCTTATGATTAAATGTGAAGGAAACATAATGATCATCCTCAATTTTTCCGAGTATAGGGTGGTCTAAGATTCTGCGCGTCATTGATCTTCCCCTCCTAAATTTTTGAAGCTAACCGGTCGTATGGGCGGCTGATATTTCAATGATACACATGTCGGATTTGGCTCATTCGCTGCCGCCGCTATTTGATCTACAATATTCCGGCATGATCTTCCGCCACAATAGCCCATGCCTGCCCTAGTACGAAGCTTTAATTCCCGAGCCGAACATTTATACCTGGCAGCTGTATTCTCCAATTCCTTATAACTCACTTCTTCACACCTGCATATGATCATTTCATCTTCTTTCACTGGAAACACCTCAATTTCTACTTTATGAATACGGGATGAAACTGAAATGATAGTTAGACAGTTACAATGTTAAAGGAACCTTATCAGGAAACTTCTTCATTCCCTATATCAAGCTTTCTTTCTTCTGATTTATTCAAAATAGCGATAATCATACCGATAACAGCTCCAATCAGTCCAGTTATGATCCATCCCGCCCCAATATTAAACAGTGGAATGAAGGAAAAAGAATGACTAATAAAATCAGCAAACACATTTGCTTCTTTTAAAGCATCTAACAGTGCGACAAATCCACTGCCAATAATTGAACCTATATATACGGATTGAAAACCTTTAAATAGATTATTGATAAAGGAAAGAATAATTAACGTAATCGCTATTGGATATAAAAGAAGCAGAATTGGCGACGCTAACTCAAGTATTGTATTCAAACCAAAATTGGTAATGATTAAACTAATAACTGCTAATAGTATGACCCATTTTTTATAAGAAATATTTGGATAGATTCTATTAAAATATTCTGCTACTGATGATAAGCACGCTATGTTTGTTGTGATTCCGGTTAAAAATATAACAGTACCTATCAAGAATATTCCGACATATCCAAATAAATGGATAGCACTTTTTCCTAACACTTCTCCGCCATTGCTCGCATATCCAATGGCATCAACACTCGATGCTCCTATCCAAGCTAAAGATAACTGCAAGAGCACCAAACCAACTACAGTTATCATTCCTGCTTTCATAAAAACAATGGATATTTCTTTTTTCCCTTCAACTCCCACATTTTTAATCGACTTGATAAAAATTCCTCCGAATGTAAACGCGGCAAGAACATCCATTGTATAATATCCTTGAACAAACCCTTTAAAAAACGTATCTTGTGTATACGGTTCTCTGGGTTCACCAAAGCTCCCCATTGGGGTCATAAATGACTTAACGATTAAGATCATTAAAAGCGTAACAAATATAGGCGTTATCATTTTACCCAACCTATCTACAAACTTACTTGGGTTAAGAGAAAGTAAAACAGTCATTAGAATAAAGAGAAAAGAAAACAGAAATAAGAAAACATGATTTGACTGAGTCATCTCAGTGATGATTGGATCTACCGATATTTCATAAACGACTGATGTCGTTCTTGGAATGACGTAGATTGGTCCTAAAGTTAAAAAAAGGGCGATCGAAAATAACATACCGAACTTTGGATGTACTCTTGCAGCAAGGTTCTCTACCGTACCTCCCGATATGGCTAATGCGATAATGGCTAATAAGACAAGTCCGACACCTGTGACCAAAAATCCTGACATCGCAATCCACGTGTTCGTTCCTGCAAGTTGACCGACCATTGGTGCAAATATGGTGTTACCAGCCCCGAGAAACATCGCCAATAACATAAGACCGACAGCAATAAGTTTTCCTGCCGACAAAGTATTTTTCATTTAAAGTCCCCCTTATCATGTAAAGAACCTCTCTCTACGTATTCATCCGTTCTCCCTTTGTAATCGCTTTTAATTCGATGCAGATAAAGTAAAATAAAAACGGTTAGCCACCCCAGTGATACCCTATCTGCGGTATTACAACATTTTGCAAACGCCTGAGCGAAAAAATCCAAGAATTGAATGGACACTGCAATCAACATCTAAAAATTTAAGTGACAATTAAATTTTAGGCTAAAAATAAGATATATATATAAAATGAAGAACTCTAATTAGATAACTTCACCTCCCTAAGGTACATATATTAAAACGAATTTAACATTTTAAGTGTCACTTAAATTTTAAGCGTTGATGTTATTATACTTTTCATTTTCTAAAAATTCAATCATTTTATGATTTTCTTAAAGCTGAACTTTGGTCCAGTCGTTTTTAAAAATGAGATAGCTTCACTTCCCCAGGTTAATATGTTAAAATTAAGAATAATTAAAAATTAATTCTTTTAAGTGAAACTTAAATTTTAAAATGAAACACATGATTTCATTTCATCACTAAACCCTTAACCATAAAGGTTTTTCAGAAGCCTTGTTTGATGTAAGAGTCATTCATTTAACCCGGATCTTCTCTCATATTTAACATCAGCTTATTTTATATTATTTTTTGGGGGGTAAAAAATGGATTCAGATTTAGGAAATCTAATAAAAAGGCTCCGCAAAGAGAAAAAAATGACATTGAAGGAAGTCTCTGAAAAAACAGGCTTATCGATCAGCTTCTTGTCCCAAGTAGAACGTTCTCTTTGTTCCATTACGTTACTCTCCTTACGAAAAATATCTGAAGCTCTTGGGGTCAGTCCCAGTTATTTCTTTCCTGACACTATACAAATCGACAAAGACATGATTAGAAGAGCAACTGACAGACAAGTTGAACATAAGACGTCCTTTACGTATTCAGATCTATCTGGCAATGTATCGAATCCCTTGTTTGTGCCCATTTTAGTTACCTTATTGCCTGGAGATAAAAAAGGCACACCTTTTTCTCATGAAGGACAGGAATTTATTTACGTCATCGAAGGCACTATGACCATCATTTTTGATGACGTAGAATACGATCTTTTCCCCGGGGACAGCATTCATATAGAATCAACCAAACCTCACAACTGGTTTAACAAAACAGACAAACCTGCTAATTTTTTATTTATTAGTGCAGCTGCCTCTCGTGATTGATTCCATATTTCAACAAGCGTCTTATATAGAAGAGGCAGTACACAATAAAATGGAAAAGGATCGTTTTAAAAAAAGCGATCCTTTTCCATTTTAGACACACTTTCGGCTATGCAACACGCCTTTCGCCCTGCATTCTTGCAGGTTTTTCATTTCCGAATATGAACGCTTGAAAACACAAACTTATCATAGCGATGCCTTGCAAATGAATATTCAAACGGCTCTCCGGTATTAAAAAAAGCGACCTGTTCGACTTCAAGCACCGGGTCGTCAGCAGCACATTCCAAATACTTCCGGTCCAGCTCTGTCGGTTTATCCGCCCTGATTGTCCGGTGGGAGCCGGCGATTGTCAATTTTAACGTTTCCGTGATATGCCGATAGACAGAGCCATGGAGAACTTCTTCATTTAATTCTGAAATGACATTTGCAGGCATGTATGTTTCTTCAATGACATACGGTTCACCTTCGACTTTCCGAAGCCTGATGATGTGATACACTGGCACAGTCTTTTCAATCGATAATCGTTTTGCCACCTCATCTGGCGGAAATTCAACATCAAATTGAATGATATGGCTGTCGATTTGTTTGTTGGCGAGAAGCTTTGTCAGCCCAATGTTTTCGCGGTCCGTCACGCTGACGGGTACATTTTGAATGGACGACTTGACAATGAATGTGCCGTGTCCCCGTTTGCGGTACAGCATGCCTTCAGAAACGAGAATATCAAGGGCTCTTTTCATCGTCATTCTGCTGCATGAAAATTCTTTGGCGAGAGAAAGCTCATCAGGTATGGGCTGGTCTATCGGATAATATTCTCCCTGAATCCGCTTCCTCATTTCATTTGAAATATATTCGTATTTTCTCATGTTTTAACCACCATTACTAAGGATTCTGTTTTATGTCAGCACTTTCTTTACTATTATATCGGTTTCCAATGGGAAATAAAAAGATGGCCCATAAGACCATCTCTTTAACATGTATGTTGATTCTAAATCCCTAGCGGTGAAAGCTTAAAAACCGTTGTTTTCCGTCACACGCTTAAACCAATAGCCGCTCTTTTTGATGGTCCGCTCGCCATTTTGATCAAGATTGACAGACACAAACCCGTAGCGGTTTTTATAGGCGTTCGTCCATGACCAGTTGTCCATGAAAGTCCACAGATGATAGCCTTTAACATTTGAACCTTCCTGAATGGCCTTGTGCACCCATTTTAAATGCTCGCTAATAAACGCAATCCGGTAATCATCGTGGATCATGCCGTCCTCGCCGCGAAAACGCTCCTCTCCTTCAACCCCCATTCCGTTCTCAGAAATAAAGCATTCTATATTGCCGTAGTTGTTTTTGACATTTATCAAAATATCATAAATGCCTTTTTCATAAATCTCCCAGCCGCGGTGGCGGTTCATTTTTCTGCCCGGCATTTCATAATCGTCAAAGAAACGCTCAGGCATAAAAGGCGCATCTGGATGCGGCAGATGTTCTTTTGCTTTTACCCGCCTCGGCTGGTAATAGTTGATCCCGAGCAGATCAACCGTATTCTCTTTGATCACCTCTAAGTCGTCCTGTTCCATGGCAGGCATGTATCCTTCGTCTTTTAAAATATCGGTTAAGAGTCGAGGAAACACCCCTTTCACGGCCGGGTCGAGGAATGATTTGTTAAAGAAAGCGTCCGCTATTTCGGAGGCTTTCACATCAGCCGGATGCTGGCTTCTCGGATAGGATGGCGTTAAATTTAGAATAATGCCGATTTTCCCGTTCCCGCCAAGCTTCCGATAGGCTTCGATTGCTTTGGCGTTTGATAAGATTTCGTGGTAGGCAACCTGCACAGCTTTTTGAAAATCCACTTCGTTCGGATAATGAAAATCGTATAAATAGCCGCCTTCTGCCGGAACGATCGGCTCATTATGGGTGAACCATTTTTTAACCCGATCTCCGTACAGACGGAAGCAGGCTTCAGCGTATGAAACAAAATGATCAACCACTTTCCGGTTTTCCCAGCCGCCGATTTCCTGAAGCGCCACCGGCATATCAAAATGATAAAGGTTAATAAAAGGCTCGATTCCAGCCGCCAGCAGCTCATCAATGACATGATTGTAAAAAGATGCGCCTTCCTTGTTTAACTCATCATTTCCTTCCGGAAACAGCCTTGACCATGAAATTGAAAACCGGAAAGTATTGTGGCCAAGCTCCTTCATCAGCTGAATATCTTCTCTATAAGTCTCGTAAAAACGCGAAGTCTTCTCTGGGCCCACCCCGTCAAAAAACCGGTTTGGTTCTTTTTCATACCAGTGGTCCCAAATATTTTTTCCTTTTCCTCCTTCGTCCGCCGCCCCTTCGGTTTGAGTCGCGGAAGCTGCCGATCCCCACCAGAAGCTTTTTGGAAAGCGGTATTGAATCTGCTCAGTTTTCAGTTCTGTTTTTGTCATGTCATCAGTCTCCTTTTACAAACCTATCGTCGTCTTATTTTGTTCAGATGTATTGAGTTCCTGTTCTTTTTTCATATTCATGCGGTCGATGAATTTCAAAAACGGGAACCATATCGTAAAGACAACGGCTAAATTGAAAATCTGCAAGATTCCGCCGGCAAGCGAATTGGTGGCCATCATGCCGCTGATAAAAATCGGCACTGTCCATGGAATCGTGACACCGGTAGGCGGCGGGACGAGGCCGGAGGCCATGGCAAAATACGTGATCAGTGTGACGATCATCGGCGAGATGACCCACGGAATGAAAATCAGCGGATTCATAACGATCGGCAGCCCGAAGATAATCGGTTCGTTTACATTGAAAATGCCCGGAGCCGCACCAAGTTTCGCCACCTGCTTCATCTGCTTGCTTCTCATAAACAATAGGATCGCAACGATGACGGCCAGCGTCATCCCGGTGCCGCCCATTCCGACGGTGTAAACCTCCATAAACTGTTTATTGATGATGTGCGGCACTTCACCTGTTGCTGTATAGCTGTTCAAATTTTCAATAGACAGCGTATTCCAGATCGGGTCCATGACAGAGTTGATGATAATTTGCCCGTGCAGTCCGAAAAACCATAGCAGCTGTGTAAAGAATATCGCGACCAAAGTCGGAATAATACCGCTTCCAAGACCGACAAGCGGAGCCTGCACGAGGGTGTAGATCAAGTCATGCATATTTGTACTGAATACCTGGGTGATCAAGATGTTGATCATCAAGTAGACTGAGAGCGTCATCACCGCCGGAATCAGTGCGGCAAATGATTTTGAAACCGCAGGTGGAACACCCGCCGGCATTTTAATCGTATAATTTTTCTGGACAAAAAATCTGAATATCTCGGCCGATGTAAAGGCCGTCATCATTCCGAGAAACATCCCTTTCGCGCCGAGCCGGTCAATGGGAATGACATTTGAAACCACTTCCCCGCCTTCACCGTTTAAAACAAACGGTGTCAAAAGGAGGAATGATGCCAGCGCAACGACTCCTCCGAAAACCGCCTCGACTTTATAGTGTTTTGACAAATAATACCCAATCCCGAATACGACGAACACCGACATGATATTGATCGTGGCATTCGGCGCTATGCTTAAAATGGACTGAAAATTTTCAAGCGCCGATTTGCTCATCATTTTATTGAGAAACGGCAAATTTGTTAATACAACGATAATCGATCCAAAAATCGTCAGCGGAAATGCCAGCATAAACGCATCTCTAAGCACGCCTAAATACCGATTGTTATTCAGCTTTCCGGCAATCGGAACCAAAAGATTGCTCAGTTTTTCAAACATCGTCACTTATCCCCCTTCTATTCTGGCAATGCAGCCCTCATAGATTTTTCTCTTTGAAAATCCCCAATAATTCACATACGAGTTCCTTCATCGTAAGCGTTGACATGAGATGGTCTTCCGCATGCATCAGAAGCAAAGAAAAGTCGTTTTTCTCCCCGCCCGCTTCTTTTTGGATCATTTGAAAATGAATGTCGTGGGATTGCCGCAAGTCTTCTTCAGCCTGAACGAGCAGCTCCTCTGCTTTCTGTACACTGCCGGCCCGGTATTCCCTGAGGGACTGGATGACTTTGCTGCGGGCATTTCCGCTGTGGAGAATCAGCTGAAAACATACTTGTTCGCCTGTCAATTCACCAAACGCTGTTTTTTCCATCACAGTCAATCCCCCATCAGGCTTAATGCCTGCTCATATGCTTTCTTGCCGTCTGCCATTCCATATGCCACCATATCAATCACATCAACCTGAATTCCGTATTCTTGCGCTTCCTTTTGCATTTCGCTTTTCAAAAAGCTCATTTGCGGCCCTATTAACACCACATGCGCTTCTTCCATTTCTTTTTTGGCCTGATCTTGTCCGACCGCCCAAATTTTTACCTCATCGCCAATCGATTTGGCGTATTCCTCCATTTTGGTAACAAGGAGGCTTGTCGACATTCCTGAACTGCATGCCAATAAAATTTTCTTCATGATGATGAAATCTCCTTTCTTTTTTAAAAGCGCTTTCACTAACTATTATTATATCTTTTTATTTTTAAATGTCTAGACATTTAAAAATAAATGTTTGTATTTATTTCGAACCATAAAAAAACCCCTCTGAGAGGGGCAGATTGTTGACAAAATCCTAAAACGGTTTAAAGTTTTAGGATTTTGTCATCCTTTCAGCGTGATTGAAAACCCTTGCAGTCTAGGAAGGACGAGCATCGGAGCGGAGCGAATGTTGGAATTCGTGAGCACCGACGCGCAGGCCTGACAACGAATGCGAGGGTTTGTCGACACGCTGACCCTCGCATTTGAGAGGGGTTTTAAAAGAGTTAACGGGCATATTTTTTAAACAAACGGACTGCTTCTTTCGGCACATAAAATGTTCCGTCGCTTTCTACAATCACGCTGTCTAATTCATAGTCTTTCCCTTTTATCTTGATGATGTTTTTATTGACCGGCATCTCTGCTTTTATGTTTTTGCGCGCTGCAACCAGCACTGGATTTGCAGGATCTTTTTTATCGATTGTCACACGGGCCCCGGCTTTTTGAAATGCCTTCTCTGCATCCATAAACAATTCGCTTGTTAATTTGTCTAGATGAAAGCCCATTGCCTTTGCCATCGTTTTGGCGATGTCGGTATTGTCAAGAAGTCCCTGCGGTTTTTTCGGTCCATAGGAGTAAAGGAAGACATCTTCCCCTGTATGGCCGCCTGTTGTAAAGCCTAGATTCGCCCGGTTAGCAAGCAGTTTGCTAAATACGGAAGCTGCCGCTTTTTTGTCTTTCACGTCTTTAAGCTGTTCCTTTTCTGATGCTGTTAAATGGTCAAGACCATAGAGCTGTGCGGATTCTTCTATATTTGATAAATCATCTTTTAATTTGCCTGTTGCACCTTCCAGCGTCATTTTCGCTTTTTTAAGCGGATCAATATATGCCGATACAGGTGTTTGATCATATCCTTTTGTCGTATTGCTGTTGCCGATCGATATGCCGCTGTTGCCATGGTCAGCGACGGCAATGACCATTGTGTTTTTGTCTTTTTTGGCATATTCCAATGCCTCTTTCACCGCATCATCAAATGCCAGGACATCGCTAATGATGCCGATCGGATCATTTTGATGGGCTGCCCAATCCGGTTTGCTTCCTTCCACGAATAAGAAGAAACCGTCTTTATCCTTTGACAGCGTCTGAATCGATTTTTTCGTCATGTCTGCCAGTGTCGGCTGTTCGGGATTCGTCGTGCCGCGGTCCATATCATAAGCGAGATCGCGCTGAGAGAAAGCCCCCCAGATTTTTTTCGATTTTGACTGATTCAGATCGCGTTTTGTTTCAACGAAATCATATTTTTTGTCTTTAATCACTTTTACGAGGTCTTCATGATCTTTGCGGCTTTTTTCATTCGTTCCGGGCAGAAGCGATTCTTTTCCTCCGCCGAGCACAACATCCATGTTTTGATAAACCTGCTGTTCGCCCAGTACTTCAAAATTATTTCGATTCATATGATGGCCGGAATAGGCCGCAGGTGTCGCATGCTGAATTTCCGATGTTGCGATAAGCCCGGTCGCTCTGCCTGTCTGCTTCGCTCCCTCCAACACATTTGCGACAGGACGGAAATGATCTTCCTTGCTGACTGGATCTGCTCCCGGTGAATTGACCACTGATGGAAGTACACCGACATAAGATGAGTTCGATTTGCGTCCCGTTGCCATTGCCGTTCCGGCTGGCGCTGAATCTGTGATCGCCGATTCAGCCGAAAACGTTCTGACGCCCCCAGTGACGATCTGATCCAATGCAAGAGGTTCGCCTTTGTACCAGCGTGCCAAAGTTGTTGCCGTGGAGCTTGTTCCGTCCATCACCATCATGATCACGTTTTTGACTTTTTTATCTTCCTTTTTTTTCGCCGTCTCCATCGCTGCGCTGCCTGTTCCCACTGATCCTAATGCCACAGCGCCCGCCAAGGTAAAGCCGATGATCCTGTTGCGAATAAAACTCATCATGTACCCCCTCCAAAAACCTGCTTTTTTGTTGACAAGCCTACACTATCACTGTAATGTAAACAGGACTTTTACCGTCTATTAATCTTATGTAAATTTTTATGTCCTATGATGAAAAGAAGGCTTCACGCCTTCTTTACCATTACCCTTTTCCAGCTTGAAAGCCCGGATATTGTGTCATTCCGCCGTCCACATATAGTGTCAGCCCAGTAACATAGCTCGCTTCCTCCGAGGCCAGCCAGGCCGCACATGCTGCGACTTCTTCCGGTTTTCCGATATAGCCGATTGGAATCAGTTCAATCACGCCTTTTTTTAATTCGGGGTCCGCGAACTTTTCAGCGTTAATCGGCGTATCGATTGCACCAGGCCCGATGGCGTTTACCCGAATGCCATTCGGAGCGTATTCAAGGGCTAGTGTTTCCGTCAATAATTTGGCGCCGCCTTTGCTTGCCGCATAATGGACAAAGTGAGGCCACGGAATCTCCTGATGAACGGATGACATATTGATCACAGATCCTTTTATGTCATGCTCAAGCATATAAGAAATCGCTTCCCGACAGCACAGAAACATACCGGTTAGATTTGTTGAAATGACGCGGTTCCAATCTTCCAAGGATAAATCTTCCGAAGGGACTTCATTTTCTACGCCAGCATTATTGACCATGACATCAACTGAACCGAATCTATCAACCGCTTTGTCAATAAGCGCTTTCACATCCCCTTCCTTTGAAACGTCTCCTTGAATGGCAACCGCACGGGAACCGCCATTTTCTATTTCTTTAACCGTTTCCTCTGGATTTTCTTCTTCTTTAAAATAATTGATCACAACATTGGCTTTTTCCGCTCCGAAGCGCAGTGCCATCGCTTTTCCAAGACCTGTGCCCGCCCCTGTGATGACAACCGTTTTTCCCTCTAAATTTGGATACATCGTATTGATTCCTCCTTTTAACGCTTTTGCTTTGATAGGTTTCCACAGATTGGTTTAAAGCATGCATTCGGGAGAGCATCAAAAAAACCGCAGCCTTCTGGCTGCGGTTTTCGAGACTGCAGACAAAATCCGAAAACGGTTTAATGTTTTAGGATTTTGTCATCTTTTCATCGTTTATTTCATCCACTCAGTGTGGAAAATGCCTTCTTTGTCTGTGCGCTCATACGTATGCGCGCCAAAGTAATCGCGCTGGGCCTGAATTAAGTTGGCCGGCAGTGTTGCAGTGCGGTAGCTGTCAAAGTAAGCGAGAGCGCTTGAGAAGCAAGGTACAGGAATCCCTTGTTCAACGGCAAGGGAAATCGTTTTGCGAAGTGCTCCCTGATAGCTTTCAACGATATCTTTGAAATATGGATCAAGCAGCAGGTTATCGAGTTCCGGATCGCGGTCATACGCTTCCTTGATTTTTTGCAGGAAGGCCGCGCGAATGATGCATCCTCCGCGGAAAATCATTGCGATATCACCGTATTTCAAATCCCATCCGTATTCTTCTGAAGCGGCTTTCATTTGGGCAAAGCCTTGTGCATAAGAACAAATTTTGCTCATGAAGAGGGCTTTTCTGACCGCTTCAATCAATTCTTCTTTGTTCTCCGCAGTTGTTTTGGCTTCAGGACCTGCCAGAATCTTGCTTGCTTTGACGCGCTCTTCTTTCATGGAAGAGATGAAGCGGGCAAAAACGGATTCAGTAATGATCGGCAGCGGAACGCCCAGATCGAGTGCGCTTTGGCTCGTCCATTTTCCTGTTCCTTTTTGGCCGGCTTTGTCTAAAATCACGTCAACAAGCGGCTTGCCCGTTTCGTCGTCTTTTTTCGTAAAGATGTCTGCTGTGATTTCGATCAGGTAGCTGTCAAGCTCTCCTTTATTCCATTCTGAAAATACCTCGTGAAGCTCATCAGAGGATAAACCGACAAGGTGCTTAAGGATAAAGTAAGACTCTGAAATCAGCTGCATGTCGCCGTATTCGATGCCGTTATGGACCATTTTCACATAGTGGCCGGCACCGTCCGGTCCGATATATGTCGTACAAGGTTCTCCGTCCACTTTTGCGGAAATGGCTTCGAGTATCGGTTTGACAAGCTCATGAGCTTCCTTCTGTCCGCCGGGCATGATAGACGGGCCTTTGAGCGCGCCTTCCTCACCGCCGGAAACACCTGTTCCGATGAAATGAATGCCGCTTTCGGCAAGCTCTTTATTTCTTCTTTGTGTATCTTTATAATATGTATTTCCGCCGTCAATCAAAATATCGCCTTTCTCAAGATGAGGCAGAAGCGATTGAATCGTGGCATCAGTCGGTGTTCCGGCTTTGACCATCAGCAAAATCTTGCGCGGCTTTTCAAGAGATTCAACGAACTCTTCAATGCTGTATGTGCCGACAACTTGTTTCCCTTTCGCTTCTTCGAGAAATTCTTCTGTTTTCGCGCTTGATCTGTTGTATACAGAAACCGAAAACCCGCGGCTTTCAATATTTAAAGCCAAGTTTTTTCCCATAACTGCTAAACCAACTACACCAATTTGTTGTTTTGCCATGTCTAACGTCCCTTCTAAAGCGTTTAGCATCATAATTTAATTTTGATTTAAATTGAAATTACCACACTTTGACCTACCTTTTCAAGCTATTGATCTTTTCTCCCGTCCTGGAAAAAATCTTTGTTAAAGCTTGTTCCGCTCGTATTGCTCTCTTTTTTAACGATTTTGATCCCTTTTTGGATGAGGTCTGTTCCGTATTTTTCATTCAGTTTCTCCATCAGCTTCTGGATCGGTTCCTCTTTGGCATCCTCCTGAAATGAAAACAAATCAAGCTGTTTGACAGCTTCTTTCCGTTTGACAAGATCTGTTCCCGTTACCCCTAAAAGCCTGACGGCGTTTCCGCGCCAATGCCGTTTAAAAAGCGCTTTCGCTTCATTCGCAATCTCGTCTGCGGCATCGGACGGATTTAGAAGCGTCTTGCTTCTCGTTATGTTCGTCCAGTCTGCATAGCGGATCATGATAAAGATTTTTGAAGCCATGACTTCTTTGCGTTTCAGCCTGTTGCTGACTGAAACGGACAGTTTGTCGATAAGGCCGGTGAGCTCTCTTTCATCTGTGCTGTCATACGGAAGAGTCGAGGAATTGCCGACGCTTTTAAATTCATAAATCCTGTCGGGATCGACCTCGCCCAAGTCGATGCCGTTTGCCCGCCTTTTCAGCCTCGGGCCGTTGATGCCAAGAAGCTGCTTTAAAGCGTGCTCATCAGCGGCAGCCAAATCCCCGATTTTTTCAATTTGCAGCGTTTTAAGCTTTTCAGCGGTTTTTTGGCCGACTCCGTACATCTCGCTGATATCGAGGGGCCATAGCAATTGAGGCACTTCCCGCTTTCTTAGAATCGTAATCCCGAGCGGTTTTTTCATATCCGAAGCCATTTTCGCCAAAAATTTATTCGGCGCAATTCCGATGCTTGAGGGCAGCAGGAGTTCTTTTTGAAGGCGCTTTTGGATTTTCACGGCTGTTTCATATGCTTGATCTCGATAAGGCGTCTGTGTCAAGTCCATATATCCTTCATCAATCGAAACGGGCTCCACTAAGTCCGTGTACTCCCTGAGCACTTGAAACATTTCTTTTGAAGAGCTTCTGTAGCGGTCAAAATTCGGCGCCTTTACAATCAGTTCGGGGCAGATGCGCTTCGCCTCCCAAAGCGGCATCGGCGGCTTGACTCCGCGGGCTCTCGCCTCATAGCTGCATGTCACGACAATCCCTTTGCGCTCCTTCGCATTTCCCGCGATGGCAAGCGGCCTGCCGCTCAGCGAAGGGTCATACGCCATTTCAACAGATGCGTAAAAACTGTTCATATCGATATGAAAGATGACTCTTCCCTTTTGTTTTCCTGCAGTCAAAGCGGCTCCCTCCTGATGCTTTCATTAGACATACAAACGTTCATATAGTAAGATGTTATTGAAACGGAAGTGATAATGATGATTCTCGAATCTTTTAATGATGCTTTTTTTCTGTTTGAGTTTTTCACAATCATTCTTCCCGCACTGACCGCCATTGGCATCGCCCTTATCTTAAGGGATTGCAATACGGGTGAAGATTGGAAAACAAAACGGTTTGAAGAATATAAAGCGATTCATTTTATCTACAAAATTGATTTTCTCGTTATCCTATATCATCGCATTACGGTATGGATAAGTAAAGTTATACGCATGAAGGCTTCATCGAATGATGATGAAGACCATCGTTCCCTTCTTCTTTCATTTTAAAACGTGCAAGGGGCCTCGGATGAAGAGCGCCTCATTGAAGAAGGAGGAGAACGTGTTGAACACGAAATTAAAGCGAATATTTACGACTGTAATGTTTTTGTTGATGACCATGATGATTGGGGAGCATGCTTCTGCTGCCACCGGAAATGCTTCGGCAGAGAGCGGCAACATATTCCAACAGTATGTGGTGGTTCCATTTTCTGAGCTGATCAAGGGAATCGCGGGTTTTTTCCACGGAAGCTACGGACTGTCCATTATTGTTGTGACGATCATCGTTCGTTTTCTTGTCATGCCTCTGTTTGCCAACCAGTTTAAAAAACAGCGGGCGATGCAGGAAAAAATGGCATTGGTCAAGCCTGAAATGGACGCTATTCAAAGCAAATTAAAAAAGACGAAAGATCCTGTGAAACAAAAGGAAATCCAGCAGGAAATGATGCAGCTATACCAAAAACACAACATCAATCCGCTGGCAATCGGCTGTCTTCCGATGCTGATTCAATTTCCGATTTTGATCGGTCTTTATTACGCCATTCGGTCAACGCCTGAAATTGCTTCCCATTCTTTCCTTTGGTTTAATTTGGGGCATTCGGATATGATCATGTCTTTATGCGCAGGCTTGATGTATTTCATCCAGTTTTATGTGTCGCAAAAGCTGAACGCGCAGTCATCTGCCCAATCAAATCCGGCGGCTCAGCAGTCTGCGAAGATTATGGGATTGTTTTTCCCGGTCATGATGACGATCTTTTCTCTCAACGTCCCGGCTGCTCTGCCGCTTTACTGGATGACAAGCGGGCTGCTCCTGACCGTTCAGTCCGTCGTCTTTCATCAAGTGTACCAAAAGAATAAAAAAGCGGTTCAATCTGCTGAACCGGCATCAAAATAAAAAGGTTGCGCCTTTAACAAGGCGCAGCCTTTTTTTACTTTTATCCGGCCGCCGTTTCTTCAGCTTCAAACTGATCGGAAATATGCTCAAAACCTTCGATTTTTTGCACGATGACATCCGGGTTTAATTGAATGATCAGCTGCCCGTTTCGTTCAAGAACACCGCTGAATTCATCAGCCTGCAGATGAAAAGGTTTGATGTCGTCCTCATTGATCTCGATCATCTCTTTTGCTTCTGTTACCAGCAAGCCGGCCGGTCCTGTGTTTGATGAAAAAATCAGCAGCTTGCTTTTCTCGTTAATCGAAAGCGGTTGATGATGCAAAATGACGCCAGCGTCAATCACCGGGATCATTTCACCTCTAATATTGGTGATTCCGCGGACTTCTTTCGGAAGCCCGCTGATCTCTTTTAGATTTCCCATCCGTTCAATCGCTTGAATATAACGGATGCCCACCCCGAATTCTTCCTGATTCACTTGAAAAAGAATGGCATGTTGATTTTCCATGTAAAACCCCTGCCTTTATGATGGATTTGCCACTTCCTCAATAATCGCAATGACCATTTCCGCTGTTTTGGACAGCTCTTCAATCGGCATTTTTTCATTTTTGGTGTGGATCTGTTCGTATCCTACTGCAAGGTTGACGGTTGGAATGCCGTGGCCTGCGATGATATTGGCATCGCTTCCTCCGCCGCTTGTCAGCAGCTCATATGGACGGCCGATGTTTTGGGCGGCTTTTTTTGCGACCTCAACAACGAGATCCCCGTCTTTGTATTTAAAGCCTGGATACATGACGTCTATCTCCACCTCGGCTCTGCCGCCCATTTCGACGGCTGCCGTTTCAAACGCCTGCTTCATTTTCTCGGTTTGCTTTTCCATTTTCTCAGGGACGAGAGAGCGGGCTTCCGCCAAAATGTCAACCTGATCGCAGACGATATTCGTTTGTGTTCCGCCTTCAAAGCGGCCGATGTTTGCTGTCGTTTCCTCATCAATGCGGCCAAGCGGCATTTTGGCAATCGCTTTTGAAGCGATCGTGATCGCGGAGACTCCTTTTTCCGGTTCAACTCCGGCGTGGGCGGTTTTGCCGTAGACCGTTGCTTTAATTTTCGCCTGTGTCGGCGCAGCCACGATAATATTGCCGACTTTACCGTCTGAATCAAGGGCATATCCATATTCCGCTTTGATCAGTGAACGGTCTAAGGCTTTCGCGCCGACAAGCCCCGATTCTTCACCGACTGTAATGATAAATTGGATCGTTCCGTGCGGGATGTTCTTTTCTTTAAGCACCTTAACAGCTTCCAGCATGGCTGCAAGTCCTGTTTTGTCATCCGCTCCCAAAATCGTTGTGCCGTCTGTTTTGACATAGCCATCTTCAATAACAGGCTTTACACCTTTACCCGGCACTACCGTATCCATGTGCGACGTAAAGTAAATCGTGTCTGCCTCTTTTATTCCGGGAAGTGTGCACACCAGGTTGCCGGCTCCGTGCCCGGTTGAAGGCGCACTGTCGTCTTCAACGACATCCATTCCAAGAGCCGTAAATTTTTCTTTCAGCACTTTACAGATGTCTGCTTCATGTTTAGTCTCAGAGTCGATTTGCACAAGTTCTAAAAACTCTTCCAGTAGGCGTTTTTCATTCATGCTTGTTCCCCTCCAGTTTTATAGCGGTATGTTGCCATGCTTTTTTTTCGGCCGATTTTCCTGCTTGCTCTTTAGCATCTCGAAAGTTTGAATCAGCTTTTTGCGCGTCTCTTTCGGATCAATGATATCATCGACCATCCCGTGGCGGGCGGCGATAAAGGGACTTGCGGCCTGCATGCATTGCCGGACTTTCTGCTCCTTTGCCGCCTTCTGGTTTGCCGCGCTTTTTATTTCATTGGCAAACAGCATATCAGCTGCTTCCTCCGCCCCCATCACTGCGATCTCGGCATTCGGCCAGGCAAACACGGCGTCTGCTCCAAGCGCTTTGCTGTTTAAGGCCACATATGCTCCGCCGTACGCTTTTCTTAAAATGACCGTCACCTTGGCGGCGGTGGCTTCTGCATATGCATAAAGGATTTTTGCTCCATGTCTGATCACCCCGCCGTGCTCCTCCCGTATTCCCGGAAGAAAACCGGGAACATCCACCAATGTCAAAATGGGGATTTGGTAAGAATCGCAAAAACGGATGAATCGAGAAATTTTATCAGCAGCGTCCATATTCAGGCTGCCGGCCAAATGTTTCGGCTGATTAGCGATGACTCCAGCCACTTCTCCGGCAATTCTTGCAAAACCGACCACGGCATTTTTTGCAAAATGCTGCTGCACTTCAAAAAATGTACCCTTGTCCGCGATTTCGAAAATGACATTTTTCACATCATACGGCTGCCGGACGTCTTCAGGCAATACAGTCATCAGGGCAGGTCTCATATCATCATCTTTTTCAGGTCTGGCTTGAGCAGGAGGCTTTTCTTCGTGATTCTGGGGGATGTAGGATAACAGCTTCCGCACCTCCTTGAGGACGGCTTCGTCAGAAGCAGCGGAAAAATGTGCATTTCCGCTGATTGAATTATGTATAGACGCGCCCCCCAATTCACAGGCGCTGACAGACTCTCCTGTTGCTGTTTTGATGACTTTCGGCCCGGTAATGAACATCTGCCCGGTCTTTTCGTTCATAAAGACAAAGTCGGTCAAAGCCGGAGAATACACAGCTCCTCCGGCACAAGGTCCAAGAATGACAGAGATTTGCGGAATGACGCCAGAGCAAAGGACATTTCGGTAAAAAATATGACCGTATCCATCTAATGATAGCACACCCTCTTGAATTCTCGCACCACCTGAGTCGTTCAGGCCAATGAAAGGGGTCTTATTTTTAAGGGCAAGATCCATGACGGCCGCGATTTTTTTGGCGTGCATTTCCCCAAGCGCTCCACCGGTCACAGTAAAATCCTGAGAAAATAAATAAACCGGCCGCCCGTGGATTTTTCCAAAACCCGTTACAACGCCGTCGCCTAAAGGGCCGCCTGACTGCCTGCTTCTCACAAAGGCGTTCAGTTCCATAAAGCTTCCCCGATCAAGCAGCAGCTCGATTCGTTCCCTGGCAGTCAGCTTCCCTTTTTGCTTCTGTCTGTCGATCTTTTCCTTTCCTCCCCCGAGAGATGCCATTCGGCGGCTGTTATATAAACCATCGACTCTTTCAAACATATCCATCATATTTGCTCCTTCTCTTAATAATGCTGTTCTCTCGCGAAACTTGTCCGATGAAGAAAAGCAGGATAAAATAGTGGAAGAATAAAAAACAGAGGTGAACAGCTTGTCTCAAAAATTCATTAAAATCATGGTTATTGTCATGATCAGTGTCATGGTGCTGACGAGCCTGCTTGCGGGAATCAGCATGATATTTTAATATGCATACATCCGGCTGAAAAAGCAGGCTTTCTTATGGAGAGGCCTGCTTTTTTGTCAAGGCGTGTTTTTCAGCGGCCATTTCGGCAAAAGGCCGTTTTTCTTTCGTGATCAGCACCTTTGTTCCAATCGGCAGCTGGTCAAATAAATGAATCACGTCTTTGTTATGCATGCGGATGCAGCCCGATGTCATATATTTGCCAATGGAATACTCCCGGTTGGTGCCGTGTATCCCGTACATTCTGCCGTCTGTGCCGCCGGCGTCAAAACCGATCCAGCGCGGCCCAAGCGGATTATCAGGCGAACCGCCTTCAATGTCTTTCTTTCGATAGTAAGGATTTCTGGCTTTCACAATAATCGAAAACTCACCTTCCGGGGTGAGATCAGTTGTTTTTCCCGTCGCCACTTCATACACGGCGGCCACTTTATTTTCATGAATAAAAGCCAGCCGGTTCGTCTCTTTATTGACGATGACATACGGATCCCCCGGAAGCGGATTTTGCCCGATCGGCCAGATTGGCGACAGTCCGACAATCAACAGTGCAAATAAAAAAGATCGCATAAGC
This sequence comes from Bacillus swezeyi, assembly GCF_001969815.1. Lineage (GTDB taxonomy): Bacteria > Bacillota > Bacilli > Bacillales > Bacillaceae > Bacillus > Bacillus swezeyi. The sequence continues at coordinate 40,763 of NZ_MRBK01000014.1, forward strand.
TCCTCCTTTTTCATTAGATTGACCAATGAAGGAGAAACTCATGCGATTCAGGCAGGAGATTTAATTCCTTTAAAATAGCTTTTGATCACCAAATACTGTTCCATTTCCCCGAGAAAGTTGAAAAGAGCTGCTCGGGCTTCAAATTCCTCGCGTGTCGTGGGGAGTTCCATCTCTTCAAATTCCTCTCTCATCTTGACGAGGCGTTTTAAAAATTTATGAGCCGTATTTCCGGGATGGATAGCTCCTCTCAAGTCATGAATGAATGCTGCGATCATATGCCCCTGTTCTACCGTCATCGAAATCGAAGTGATCTTCGGCAGCACCCTTTCAATAATTTCAAACTGTTTTTCCCGCATTTCAAAATAATGGTAATAAAGATTTTCATGACGCAGAAAATGATTTTCAACATCGCGGTATGCTAATGTTTTCGCTTCATCGATCAAACGGTGCGTCTCAGGGATTTCCTTTCCCGTCCAGTCCTGCTCCCCGGTCAGCAAGTAGCGTTCGATTTCCTCAAAAATTTTAGCGAAATTGTCCTCGATTTTCTGCTGATACTGCTTGAGGTGCTTGTCCATGCTCGGCATATACAAGTTCATGAGAAGGGCGACACCGATGCCGGTAATAATGATTAAACATTCATTCCAAATAAGGGAAAGGGTGATTCCCTCTGACATATAAAGATGAAGGACGATGACGGAACTTGTGACGATCCCTTCTTTTATTTTGAGAAAAACGGTTGTGGGAATAAAAAATAACAGCATGATCCCAATAACAATCGGATGATAGCCGATTAGTTCAAAGAAGCAGTATGAAAAAACAATCGCCAGACAGCATGCGGCAAAACGGGCCCATGACGCCTGAAGAGACCGCTTTTTCGTCACTTGAATACAGAGTATGGTGATAATGCCTGTTGAAACAAAATTGTGAAGGCCCAAGAGCTGCGCAATATAGATGGCCAATGCTGTTCCAAGCGCTGTTTTTAATGTGCGATAACCTATTTTAAACATCGTAAACCCCAATCTTTTCTTCTATAGTTGGCTAAAATGAAAAAGAAGAAGATCTTGATCTTCTTCAGCTTATTTTATAGTATTTTCTCTAAAAAGTCTTGAGCTCTTTTTGATTTCGGAGACGAAAAAAATGCTTTTGGATCTCCGTCTTCGACAATCGTCCCTTCATCCATAAACAGCACTCTGTCCGCGACTTCTTTTGCAAATCCCATTTCATGGGTTACAATCACCATCGTCATTCCGGTTTTCGCCAGATCCTGCATGACTTGAAGCACTTCCTTGACCATCTCAGGGTCAAGGGCTGACGTCGGCTCGTCAAACAGCATGATATCCGGATTCATCGCCAGCGCCCTCGCGATTGCGACGCGCTGCTTTTGGCCGCCTGACAAACGGTTTGGATAATCGTCTTTTTTATCGAGAAGGCCGACTTTCTCAAGCAGTTCTTCCGCTTTTTTAGCAGCCGCCTGTTTGCTTTCTTTTTTTACATGAACAGGCGCATACGTAATGTTTTCAAGAACGGTTTTATGCGGAAATAAATGAAAATGCTGAAAGACCATTCCGATATTCTCTCTGACTTTCAGGACATTTGTTTTTGAGTTTGTAATCTCCGCATCCTGGATGTAAATGCTTCCTTTCGTCGGTTTTTCAAGCAGGTTCAGGCAGCGCAAAAATGTGGACTTGCCTGAACCCGATGGTCCGATGACTGCGGCGACCTCGCCTTTTTCAAAGGAAACAGAAATATTTTTAAGCACCTCGTGCTTTCCGAAAGATTTTGAGAGATGGCTAACGTTAATCATTGATATTCAGCTTCCTTTCAATCGCTTTACCGGCAAACGTCAGAATAAGAACGAGCACATAATAGATGAGTCCTGCGAACAGCATCGGTTCCAATGGGCTGTAAATAGCCGCTCCGGCCTGATAGCTCCGTCTCATAATATCGCCGAGCCCGATGACTGTGACAACCGCGGATTCTTTTGTCAGGGTAATCGATTCGTTAATCAGAGCGGGCATGATGTTTTTAAAAGCCTGCGGAAGCAGCAGATCCTTCATCATTTTCGGATATGGCACTCCGAGAGCCATTGCCGCCTCTTTTTGGCCTTTGTCAATCGCATTGATTCCGGCTCTGATGATTTCTGATACATAGGCGGCTGAATTTAAGCCGAACGCAGTCACAGCCGCCCAATAGGCATCAATATCAAACCCCAGTACTTGAGGCAATCCGTAATAAACAATCATCAACTGGAGAACGAGCGGTGTCCCCCGGAATATCGATGTGTAAAAATCCGCAATCCAGGCAAGGGGTTTAAACGGGCTGATTTTCATCAGCGTGATCAAAACCCCGAGCAAAAATCCAAATACCGCCGCAGCCGCGACTACTTTTAATGTAACGCCCAGGCCTTCCAGTATAAAAGGCATCTCAGGTATCGTACTTGAAAAATCAAGAAAATTCATGATGACTCTCCCTCTCCCGCCTCGATAACAAATGAGGCGTACAATCGCTTTAGAAAAAAAAGTTCAACAAAAAGTTGAACTTTTTTACGCTTACTTTTTTGTTTCTCCACTGAACCATTTTTCTTTCAGCTTATCCAATTCTCCGTCTTTCTCCATTTCCTCAAGCGCTTTGTTGAACTTGTCCGTCAGTTCGCTTCCTTTTTTAAACGCGATCGCGGATCCGGCCTTTTCATCCGGTTCTTTCGGCAAGTTGTAGCCGACGAGTTCTTCGTTTTTTTGAATGTATTTTTCAGCCACAATGTCTTCAATAATGGCTGCATCAAATCGGTCCGCTTTGATTTCTTCTGTTAAATCCGAAATGCGGTTGCGGTTTTCAACTTTTAAATCGTAGTCAGACGTCAGTTCTTTCGCTTTTTCTTCCTGAATGGAGCCCAGCTGTACACCGACCGTTTTTCCTTTCAGGTCGTCAAGCGATTTGATACCGCTCGATTTTTTTGTGACGATCATGTTGTGAGCCGTATAGTAGACGTTTGAGAAATCGACTTGCTTTTTGCGCTTAGGAGTCGGCGTCATACCGGACAGCACAATGTCTGCTTTATTCGTTTTAAGAGCTGTTACAAGACCGTTGAAGTCCATGTCTTTGACTTCAATTTCATGGCCCGTTTTTTTGGCGAGCGCATTGGCCAGATCAACGTCAAAGCCGACGATCTTATCCCCGTCCTTCGATTCAAACGGCGGATAATCGGCAGAAGTTCCCATCACCAATGTTTTTTTATCGTCAGAACTGCTCGTCCCGCAAGCGGCCAAAGCAATTGTGACACAAGCTGTCACTAACAGTAAAATCCATTTTTTCATGTTGTATATCCCCCTGAATCTGTTTGAATATTTATTCGTTGTTATGTATTTTAAACATTTTCTCAGTCTGATGCAATACCCTTTTAAAAAATAATTAAAAACCTTTGTGTAAAGCATCTATAAAACGGTGAAAGACTGTTGTTTCCATCTGTCCAATTGCATATATATAGCATTTTTATACATATAAAAAGCCTGCCGTATATGTTCGGCAGGCGGTGTTCTGTGTTCTCTTATGTCTTATACTTCTTCACAATACTCTTCAAACAATCCCTGAAGCTTCGTTATGACAGCCATCGGCTCATATCCTTCTATTTCATGGCGCTCAACCATTTTTAAAATCTTGCCGTCCTTTAACAAAGCGAATGACGGGGAGGAAGGCGGGTATCCTTCAAAATATTCCCTTGCTCTTGCGGTAGCTTCTTTGTCCTGCCCCGCAAATACAGTCACAAGCTGATCAGGGCGCTTATCATAGTGGACTGCATGATGTGCGGCAGGTCTGGCGATTCCTCCTGCACAGCCGCAGACGGAGTTTACCATGACTAGTGTTGTCCCTTTTTTCGTCAGCGCTTCATCCACTTCTTCAGCCGTTGTCAGCTCAGTGTAGCCGCCAGCTGTGATTTCCTGTCTGGCCTGGCGTACGACGTCATTCATAAACAAATTAAAATCCATGTTCACTTTAAGACCTCTCCTTTTTAGCCGCTTGGCATTGTTTCAAGCCAAGTGCTGTTTGATCATCTTTTCTTATGATACTTTGAAACGGTTCATACCGCAAATCAGGCGTTTCAATTTCAATGGGGTTTACCTAATGAACCAATAGGGGAAAATAAAAAGAAAAAGCAATTCAGGTAAAGGAGAACCATATGAGCCGACGAAAAGCCATGTTGATTTACAACGGCAATGCCGGACAAAAAAACATCGAGAAAACGCTTGGGATGGCGGTGCCAATCCTTTCTCAAACAATAGATGAACTGATCATTAAACCGACAAAACGAGAGGATGGTGCTTTTCATTTTTGCCGGCACATCGGAGAAGATATAGACCGGCTGTTTATTTTAGGCGGGGACGGTACGGTCCACGATTGCATAAACGGAATCAGCCAGCTGGATGAAAAGCCTGAGATCGGCATTCTCCCGGGCGGAACATGCAACGATTTTTCGAGGGCGCTCGAGATACCGCAAAACATCGAAAAAGCGGCGGAAGCGCTTGTCAACGGGAAGACGGTCTCGGTCGATGTGCTGAAAACAGAGGATCATTACTGTTTAAACTTTTGGGGCATCGGGTTTATTACAGAAGCTTCGAGCGGCATCAAGCAGACGGAAAAAGCGGTGTTGGGGAGAATCAGCTATTTTACCAGTGCATTGCGGACGATCTCCAATCTCAAGCCTTTCCCTGTCAAGCTGTCGATCGACGGGGAAGATTTGACAGATGAAGCGGTAATGGTTTTGGTGCTGAACGGCCGGTTCATCGGAACCAACCGGATTCCGCTTCCGGCAGCAAGCATCCATGACGGCAAAGCAGATGTCCTGATCTGCCGGAACACGAATCTTGCAGCATTAAAAGAGCTCTTTGCCATGGATGATCCGGAACCTGAATCCTTTAAAGGAGAGCTTTCGTATTATCAGGGAAAGACAATCAAAGTGGAACCGGCTGAACAGATGGACGCCGATACTGACGGCGAAATTCGCACAAGAGCACCCGCTTCCATTGAAGTGCTGAACGGGCATCTCCGCATGCTTACCCCGGCAGATAGAGAAAAAAGCTGACCCTTATTGGGCCAGCTTTTTTTCTGTTTAATAAACAGATGTATTTTCATCAATATGTTCCAAAATCTCTTTCACACGAGCCAGGAATCTGCCGCAAATCAGGCCGTCAAGCACTCTGTGGTCGAGTGATAAGCATAGATTAACCATATCCCTGACTGCGATCATTCCGTGTTCCATGACGACCGGACGCTTAACGATCGATTCAACCTGCAATATCGCCGCCTGCGGATGATTGATGATCCCCATCGACTGAACAGAGCCAAATGAACCGGTATTGTTCACTGTGAACGTGCCGCCCGTCATATCATCGCTTGTCAGCTTGCCGTTTCTCACCTTGTTCGCCAAGTTGGCAATTTCTCTGGCGATCCCTTTGATGGTTTTTTCATCGGCATGCTTAATGACAGGAACATATAAAGCATCTTCTGTCGCCACTGCAATGGAGATGTTAATGTCTTTTTTCTGAATGATTTTATCGCCGGCCCACATGCTGTTCATCTGCGGGAACTCTTTCAGCGCTTGTGCAACCGCTTTGACGAAGAAAGCAAAAAAGGTGAGATTGAAACCTTCTTTCTTCTTAAATTCGTCTTTGAGGCGGTTGCGGTAGCTGACGAGGTTTGTTACATCCACTTCCATCATCGTCCAGGCATGAGGGATCTCATGCTTGCTTCTGACCATATTGGAAGCAATGGCATTGCGGATGCCCGTAACCGGAATTTCGATGTCGCCCGCTGCGCTTTGAGGAGACGGCGCTGCAGCTTTTTGGACAGGTTCTGAAGCCGGCTTTGCATGTTCAACCGGCTGTTTTTCCCGAGCTGTCTCTGTTGCAGGAACGGCACCTGATTCGATGATGCGCTGAATATCTTTCCTGGTGATACGGCCGCCGGCTCCCGTTCCTTCCACCTGTTCCAAATCAATATTGTGTTCTCCTGCCAGTCTCAAAACGGCCGGTGAATAGCGTTTCTTATTGGATGTGTCTGCCGGTGCTGATTTCTGCGGTGCAGGTTCAGCCGCTATTTGATCTTCCTGAGGAGCAGGCTTACTATCTTGTTTTGATTCTTCATTTGTGTCGACTTTGCAGATGATGTCTCCAACCTGCAGTGTCTCCCCTTCTTTTCCGACAAGCTCGGTGATCGTTCCAGTAAATGAGGAAGGCACTTCAGCATTGACTTTATCTGTCATCACTTCAGCGATCGGGTCATATTTGTTGACATGATCTCCGGCGCTGACGAGCCATTTGCTGATCGTTCCCTCGGTCACACTTTCTCCGAGCTGGGGCATTGTCATCTGTTCCACTGCCATACGATTGTCCTCCTTATATGTTTAAAACTCGGCCAGTTCTCTCATTGCCGCTTCTGTTTTATCCGGATTGACCATAAAATATTTTTCCATTGTCGGCGCATACGGCATGGCCGGTACATCAGGCCCCGCCAAACGCTTGATCGGCGCGTCCAAATCGAATAAGCAATGCTCTGAAATGATGGCAGCCACTTCGCTCATGACGCTGCCTTCTTTCGTATCCTCGGTGACGAGAAGAACTTTGCCCGTTTTGGATGCCGCTTCAATGACCGCTTCCTTATCAAGCGGATAGACCGTTCTCAAATCAAGGATATGGGCGGAAATACCGTCCTTTGCCAGTCTCTCTGCAGCCTGAAGCGCAAAGTGAACGCAAAGTCCGTAAGTAATGACGGTGATATCGTCGCCTTCCCGTTTAACATCAGCTTTTCCGATCGGCAATACATAATCATCATCCGGTACTTCGCCTTTGATCAGACGGTAGGCTCGTTTATGCTCAAAGAACAGAACCGGATCTTCATCGCGAATGGCCGCTTTTAAAAGCCCCTTCACATCATAAGGTGTCGAAGGCATTACAATTTTCAATCCGGGCTGGTTGGCAAACAACGCCTCTACCGACTGGGAATGGTACAGTGCTCCGTGAACGCCTCCGCCGTAAGGAGCGCGGATGACAATCGGACAATCCCAATCATTGTTTGAGCGGTAGCGTATTTTTGCCGCTTCAGAAATAATCTGATTGATAGCGGGCATGATAAAATCGGCAAACTGCATTTCGGCAACCGGCCTCATTCCATACATCGCAGCGCCGATGCCGACTCCGGCAATCGCGGATTCAGCCAAAGGCGTATCCATCACCCGGTCTTCTCCAAACTGATCGTAAAGGCCGGCAGTCGCTTTGAATACTCCGCCTTTTTTTCCGACATCTTCGCCAAGCACAAAGACGCGGGGATCTCGTTCCATTTCTTCTTTCATAGCCAAAGTGACAGCATCTATATATGACATAACAGGCATTGTTTTTCCCCCTTACTCTGCATAAACATGCCGCAGCGTCTCTTCAGGATCAGCATATGGAGCATGTTCAGCATAATCTGTTGCTTCATTGACGATGTTTGTCAACTCATCTGAAATTTCTTTTTCAGATTGTTCATCAAGAAGTCCAGCTTCTTTTAAGTATTGTGCGAATTTGATGATCGGATCGTTTTTCTTCGCCTCCGCCACCTCTTCGCGTTCTCGGTAGCTTCGGTCATCATCATCACTCGAGTGCGGGGTCAGCCGGTATGAAATCGTTTCGATCAATGTCGGGCCTTCGCCTCTTCCGGCCCGTTCCCTTGCTTCTTTCACCGCCTTGTATACTTCAAGCGGGTCATTTCCGTCAACCGTCAGGCCGGGCATGCCGTAGCCGACGGCGCGGTCGGAAATATTTTCGCAGGCCACCTGTTTTTCGTAAGGAACCGAGATCGCGTATTTGTTATTTTCACACATGAAAATGACAGGAAGCTTATGAACCGCTGCAAAATTGGCCCCTTCATGAAAATCTCCCTGATTTGAAGACCCTTCTCCAAAGGTGACAAAGGTCGCGATATTTTTATTGTCGAGCCTTCCCGCAAGCGCTACACCTACAGCATGGGGCACTTGCGTCGTCACAGGAGAAGACCCTGTGACAATCCGGTTTTTCTTTTGGCCGAAATGGCTCGGCATCTGTTTGCCCCCTGAATTCGGATCCTCCGCTTTCGCGAAAGCTGACAGCATTAAATCTTTTGCGGTCATGCCGAAAGCGAGCACAACCCCCATATCTCTGTAATACGGAAGCACATAGTCATTGTCGCGGTCTAAAGCGAAAGCCGCACCGACCTGCGCTGCTTCTTGCCCTTGACAGGAAATAACAAATGGGATTTTGCCGGAACGGTTTAAGAGCCACATCCGCTCATCGAGCTTTCTGGCTAAAAGCATGGTTTTGTACATTTCGATTGCTTGTTCATCTGTTAATCCCGCTGCTTCATGACGATTATTGCTCATTCTTTTCACTCCTTCATGCTTTTTAAAAATGAATCGCTTTTCCATCCACGGCAAGAGCGGCTTCTCCGATGGCTTCAGAAAGCGTCGGATGCGGATGGATCGTTTGACCGACTTCCCACGGCGTCGCATCAAGCACCTTAGCGAGCCCCGCCTCGGAAATCATATCCGTCACGTGCGGACCGATCATATGGACGCCCAGAATATCATCTGTCTCCTCGTCTGCGACTATCTTGACGAAACCGTCTGTTTCACCGTATACGAGCGCCTTGCCAATCGCCTGAAACGGAAATTTGCCCACCTTGATCTTGCGGCCTTCCGCCTTTGCTTCTTCCTCGGTCAAGCCGACTGACGCCGCCTCAGGGCTGGAATAGATGCATTTAGACACAAGCGAGTAGTCGATGGCAGGAGGCTCCCCGTCAGCGATATGCTCAACAGCGGTAATCCCTTCATGAGAAGCCGCATGAGCCAGCTGAAGCCCGCCAATAACATCGCCTATTGCATAGATGTGGGACTCCTTTGTCTGATACATGCTGTTTGTTGAGATAAAACCTTTTTCCACCTGAATCTCTGTGTTTTCCAGGCCAATTCCCTCAACATTGGCCTGCCTTCCGACTGACAGCAGCATTTTTTCAGCGGTAAATTCTTGCGCTTCTCCGCCTTTTTCTGCTTGAATGCTGATCGTTTCTCCCTTTTTCAGGGTGTCTGCCAGCACTTTCGCACCGGTGATAATGTTGATGCCTTTTTTCGTCAGCTGGGTCTGCATTTCTTTAGAAATATCAGCATCCTCCGTCGGCAAAATGCGTTCCGCATATTCAATCACCGTCACATCAACGCCGAAATCATTGAGCATTGAAGCCCACTCTATTCCGATGACACCGCCGCCGACAATCAGGATGGAAGATGGAAGTTGCTCAAGTTCAAGCGCTTCATCTGATGAGAGAATGCTCTCCCCGTCAGGCTCAAGCCCGGGAAGCGCGCGCGGTCTTGAACCGGTTGCGATGATGACGTTTTTAGGAATGAGCATTTCGTTTTCATCTCCGTTTGCCATTTCAACGGACACCGTGCCGGGCATCGGAGAAAAAATCGACGGTCCGAGAATTCGCCCGATTCCTTCGTAAACATCGATTTTTCCTTTTTTCATCAAATGTTTGACACCGTTATAAAGCTGATCAATAATTTTTTGTTTTCTGCTTTGAACCTGAGAAAACCGCAGTTCGACTTCGGGAATGACCACTCCGAATTCTTCCGCTTTTTTCGCCGTCCGGTATACCTCGGCGCTTCTCAGCAGCGCCTTTGACGGGATGCAGCCTTTATGAAGGCATGTGCCGCCGAGTTTTCGTTTTTCCACGACGGCTGTTTTCAGCCCCAGCTGCGAAGCTCTGATTGCCGCAACATAGCCGCCCGTTCCTCCACCTAGGATGACGAGATCATATTCAGTTGCCATGACTTTCCCTCCTCTAGTTCGGATATTGTTTTGCCTGTTCTTCTCCATTCAGCACGCGAAAAGCGCCTTCCGCCAAAGCTTGAAGCTCATTTTCGCCGGGGAATACGACGACATCCGAAATCCAGTCTATGTATTTTCTGATCGAGGAAATAAACGCTTTTCCATAAGCCAGGCCGCCCGTCAAAATGATGACGTCGACTTCTCCTTGTAAAACGGCGCTGGCCGCCCCGATTTCTTTGGCGAGTTGATAAGCCATCGCTTCATAGATGAGCGCTGCTTTTTGATCGCCTTCCTGAATCATTTTTTCAACCTTCACCGCATCGGTCGTTCCGAGATAGCCGGCAAGACCGCCTCCGCCGACAAGCATCTTCATGAGCTCGTCACGGGTATATTCGCCGGAAAAACACATATCGATGAGATCGCCAGCCGGAATGGTTCCGGCCCGCTCTGGACTGAGCGGACCTTCCCCATGGAGGCCATTGTTGACATCGATGACACGTCCTTTACAATGGACGCCGATCGTAATCCCGCCTCCCATATGGGTGATGATCATTTTCATATCTTCATAGCGCTTCCCAAACTGCCAGGCCGCTTTGCGGGCGACCGCTTTTTGGTTGAGAGCATGAAAAATGCTCCTTCTTTCAATGGCCGGTGTGCCGGAAATTTTTGCGATAGGAGACATTTCATCGACGACAACGGGGTCGACGATAAAAGCCGGAATATTTAATCCGGCGGCGATTTCCCTGGCGATGATTCCGCCGAGATTTGAGGCATGCTGCCCTGAATAGCCGTTTTTCAAATCCTCGATCATCGCGTCATTTACTTCATATGTGCCGCCTTCGATAGGGCGGAGAAGGCCCCCTCTCGCACACACGGCGTTCAGTTTTGATATATTGATTCCCTGTTCATGCAGCGTCTCCAATATAGCCTGCTTCCTGAACGAATATTGATCAATGATTGTTTGATATTGCTGCAGCTTTGCCTCGTCATGACGGATTGCTTTTTCGAATATTGAACGGTCATCGTGAAAAACGCCGATCTTTGTAGATGTTGATCCCGGATTGATGACGAGAATACGTTTTTCCATTACCTGCATTTGCTTTAAGCCTCCAGTATAAAAGGGTTGTGATGTTAACGTCTGCTTAAAATGTGATGGCCGTTTTGCAAAAATTGACTTCTTGATTGGCGCATGCGCTCAATCCGCTCTTCGGCTAACCGATCCGCCGCCAAATATGCCGGAATTCGATCGCGTTTCGATATTTCAAGCACCCGTTCAATGTTTCCGTAAATGCCTTCGACTTTTTTCAGCGCGCGTTCAGAATTATAGCCGTAAAGCTCATCGGCAACATTGATGACGCCGCCGGCATTGATGACATAATCCGGCGCATAGACGATGCCCATGTCATGGATCTGGTCTCCGTGACGGGTTTCTTTCAGCTGATTGTTGGCCGCACCCGCAATCACCTTCGCTTTCAGCTGCGGAATCGTATCATCATTGATCGTCGCTCCGAGTGCACACGGCGCATATATATCACAATCCTGCGAATAAATATCATCAGGGTCGACAGCACGGGCGCCAAATTCAGCAACAGCGCGTTCGACCGCTTCTTTATTGATGTCTGTGACGATCAGTTTTGCACCTTCTTCATGAAGATGGCGGCAAAGGTTGTACGCGACATTGCCGACGCCTTGGACCGCCACGGTTTTTCCTGCAAGCGAATCCGTACCGAACGCTTCTTTCGCCGCTGCTTTCATCCCTTTGTATACACCGTAGGCCGTGACAGGAGACGGATTGCCTGACGAACCGAAAGCCGGTGAAATCCCTGTTACAAAATCTGTCTCATCATGGATGATATCCATATCTTCAACAGTGGTGCCGACATCTTCGGCGGTGATGTACCTTCCGTTTAACCCTTGAATATAGCGGCCGAAAGCGCGGAACATTTCTTCATTTTTATCTTTGCGGGGATCTCCGATGATGACTGTTTTGCCTCCCCCGAGGTTTAATCCGGCTGCCGCGTTTTTATAGGTCATTCCCCGCGCAAGGCGGAGCGCATCTTCAATTGCGGCTGCTTCATTTTCATAAGTCCACATTCTCGTTCCGCCCAAAGCCGGTCCGAGTGTCGTATCATGAATCGCGATGATCGCTTTTAAACCGGACTGTTTATCTTGGCAAAACACCAATTGTTCATAGTCATACTGCTCCATATATCGAAATAACTCCATTTTTTATTCCTCCTCATGTCGTACTTCTGACGTACATAGCGCCAAAGCAATCGAATACAGCTTGTTTTCAGCGGAATCGGCCCTGCTCGTCAAGGCGATGGGTGCTTTCGCTCCTGCTAAAATGGCCCCCACTTTTGCACCCGCAAAATGAATCAATGATTTGTAGAGCACATTACCCGTTTCAATTGAAGGAACAAGCAGAATATCGGCCTGACCCGCCACAATTCCAGAAATGTTTTTATGCCGGGCGGCAAGCTCTGATATCGCGTTATCTAAAGCAAGCGGACCGTCAACGATACAGTCCCTGATCTGCCCCCTGTGATTCATTTGCGTTAAAGCCGCTGCATTCAAAGTGGCTTCCATTACGGGATTCACCGTTTCGACAGCGGCAAGACAAGCAGCTTTCGGCATTTTGACCCCGACTGCTCTTGCGACGCGCACGGCATTTTCTAAAATCTGTTTTAGCTCTTCAAGCTTCGGATTGATGTTCATTGCCGCATCTGTCACATAAATCAGCCTGTCAAACCCATTGACTTCGAATGCCGCAACATGTGACAGCACATGAGAGGAACGCAGCCCGTATTCTTTATTCAAAACGGCTTTTAAAAGCACGGCTGTCGGGACATTTCCTTTCATGAGAACATCCGCATTTCCGCTTTTTACAGCTTGAACAGCGATTCTTGCGGAGTCTGCGGGCGTTTCCGAATGAATGATATCGACATGCCGTTTTGAAATGTTCTGCTCTGTCATCATATATCTGATTTTTTCTCTGTGCCCAATCAATAAAAATCGGGCGAATTGTTTGTCAACCGCAAGTTTGACGGCTTGAAGCACTTCATCATCTTCTGCATGTGCGACGGCGACCGTTTTATTTTCCAGCTCCGCCGCTTTTTGAAATAGTTGTGTCAGCTTCATAGTACCCACCTTTCTCAGCAAACATCCGCTCTCTTTATTATGCAAGTTTCGTGCCAGTATCATAAATGCGGTTCGGTACTGTGAACCTGTTTACATTTTGCAAGATTCTGCACGAATTACTGCAAATTATTGCATGCTGTCTTTTGCAAGGTTGTATTTATCCATTTTGTAATAAAGATTGCGGATGCTGATTCCAAGCGCTTTTGCTGTTTTTGTTCTGTTATACTGATGCTTTTCAAGCGTCTCTTTAATAACATGAGCTTCAAACCGCTCAACGGCGGCTGAAAGCTTTTCATTTTCAATTTCAGGAAAAGCGAGCCCGACTTCAACCTTTTTCTTCGGGCGGTCTGCTTCAGGCAGATGTTCAAGATCAATCCATTCCATTTGCGGTTTTAAAAAGATCATGGCCCGCTCCAGGACATTTTCAAGCTCTCTGACATTCCCCGGCCATTTTCGCGCCGTCAATGATTTGAGCGCATGTTTCGTAAGTCCCTTTACATTGCGGCCGTACTCTTGATTAATTTTTGCGATTAAATGGCGGCTTAAGGCATCAATATCTTCTTTTCGCTGCCTGAGCGGCGGAATCGATATCGGATAACGGTTGATGCGGTAGTACAAATCTTCGCGGAACCTGCCTTCAGCCAGCGCTTTTTCAATATTGACGTTTGTTGCGGCGATAATTCTGACGTTCACAGGAATCGGTTTTGTCCCGCCGACCCTGACGATTTCTTTTTCTTGAAGAACGCGAAGCAGCTTCGCCTGCGTATTTTGCGAGAGCTCTCCGATCTCGTCCAAGAAAATGCTTCCGTTATTCGCCTCTTCAAAAAAACCTTTTTTTCCGCCGCGCCTCGCTCCGGAAAAAGCGCCCTCCTCATAGCCAAACAGCTCTGATTCCAGCAATGATTCCGAAATGGCCGCACAGTTTACCCGGACAAACTTATTATACTTTCGGTCACTTTCGTTATGTATAGCATGGGCAAAAAGCTCCTTTCCCGTTCCCGATTCGCCCCTCAGCAAAATCGTCGCAGGCGTTTTCGCCCCCAATTTCGCCTGTTCAAGCGCGACGAGCATCTGCTCGCTTGAACCAATAATGTCGGCAAATGTATATTTCGCTTCCAGCGTGCGGATAATCTGGCGCGCTCTGTTCAGCTCATTTGTCAGCGACTGAATTTCTGAAACGTCATGGATAACGCCGACACTGCCTTTTAAAATACCGTCGACGATAATCGGCGCGACATTGACGATGACTTCCTTCTTATTCGGACCGACCTTCATTCTGACGCCCCTGACAGGACGCCTCGTTTCAAGCACTTTCAAATGCATGCTTTCGCCTTCAGAAATGTCTGTGTTCGCGGGTTTTCCAATGACTTGGTCTTTCGTCAGACCTGTCATTTTCGTATACGCCCTGTTGATCATCATCCCGTTTCCGTTTTCGTCGACAACAGAAATAGCTTCATCGGAAGATTGAATGATCGCTTCAAGCATCGTCCTGATTTCTTTCAGGTTTGTCACCTCTTCGGCCAGCTCGACCGCATCGGTAATGTCTTTAAAAATACTGAGCGCGCCTAAAAGCGTTCCCCCATCATCAATGATCGGTATTCTTGTCGTGACAATCTGCCTGTTTGGATGCAAAAACTGTTTTTGGTTGTATTCAGGCTCTCTCGTATTCAGTATGCGCGGAAGCTTCGTGGTCGGTATGACCTGTTGAATATGCTGGCCGATTGCTTCATGGCGCTTTGTTCCGGTCATTTCTTCGGCCATTTTATTAAATAAAATAATCTCTTCTTGAATATCGATAAAGATCATACCGTCATTCATAGAATGAAAGATGCGGTCATGTTTATAGGTTTGTTCTTTCAGCATTTGGATCAGCTGCTGCTTTTCATTCATCAGCTGAGAAATAATATAGGCGAGCGATCCCGGCACAACAATCGTTCTGTCATGTTTGTTCTGCATCAGCTGCTTTAATACATCAGAATCTCCGGTCGTTTCAATGATGATGTCAATCTGTTTTGTTATGTATGGCGTCCAGTCCAGAGCCGTTTCGATATTGTTTTTTTGTGCGAACAACAGCCCCGGAGCCTTCGGGTTTTTATCAATGACGGCGGCAATATGCATCGTTTTTGTTTTCAGCAGCAAATCTAAGAGAGCTGTTCCCCCTTTTCCAGCACCTACAATGAGCACTTTTTGTATCATCCCTTAACCCCTTTGTATGAAATTTTTTGCACACCATAACGTTCATTTGCAACAATTTGCACAACATCTATGTTATCACGTTTTCCTTTCTTGACAAACTTTTTTTTCAAATAGACAATAAAGGTAAATCTTTGGTAAGGGGATTCGTGTATGGGGAGACTGATCGCACTGCTGATTTTGCTGATTCCGGGATGTTTGGCGGCCGCCGGCATTAAATTGATGAGGGACACTGTTTTCGGGGTTTTAATCAATCCTTTTCAGATCCTTTGGCTTCAGGGACTGACAGGCATCATATTTTTTGCGGGCGGGCTTTATCTTTTAGGCGGATTTATTTTTTACAGAGACAGAAAAAGAAACCAGGTGAGCCCCCGTTTCAGAAAAAAACAGCGCGATCGCGGGGCATGAGCGCTTTATCAGACAGCAAAAAGCCGCAGAATTCCGCGGCTTTTTTCATGTCATCTCTTTCTTTATTTTCAGCGCTTTTTCGGGAAAATCGGTGAAAAAGCCGTCAACTCCCGCTTCAATCAGTTTTTTCATATCCTCCTCACGGTTGATGGTAAACGGCCTGACGGCTTTTTGTTTCAGATGGGCGTTTTGAATCGTGTCTTCCGACATGGAGCGGCGATACGGATGAAAGCCGGAGGCGGGAATCATATCGATATATTGTTCAGGCTGATATAGAACATCCATAAAGAGCGCAGCCAATTCAATATCGGGATTGATCCTGCTGCATAAAGCAAGGCTTTCATGATTAAAGGAAGAAAGAATGATCCGGTCTTGAAGATTGTACGCTTCAATGAGGGACATCACTTTTTCTTCCATCCCCTCGTAGCGGACAATGCTGTTTTTCAGCTCAACATTAAGAAGAAAATCGCCTTTTGCCGCCCAATCAAAAACTTCTTCGAGCGTCGGCACGGCGACAAAACCGGTCTTTTCAGAAAATCGGTAGCTTGCATCCCCCTGTTTCATATCTTCATATGTATAATCTTTAATATAGCCCTTCAGCGAGGTCGTCCTGTCAAGCTTTTCATCGTGAATCACGACAAGTCGGCCGTCTTTCGTCATTTGCACATCCAACTCGATGCCGTCGGCGCCTGCAGCGGCCGCATGTTCAAATGCAGTCATTGTATTTTCAGGGAGCGTCCCTGAAGCGCCTCTGTGTGCAAAAATTTTCGTCATGTATTGTTCACCCCTGAAAGAAATAAGTTATCCCTCATTATGAAGGCTTTATCATTTTCTTTCCACAGTTAAGGCTTTTCTTAACATAAATATAACGTTTTTCTTCAACATTAAAAACACCCCGGCGATGCCGGGGTTTTCGGTTTATTCATAATAAAAAACCACCGCTTCAGCGAGCGCATCCGCTGCTTTTTTCTGAGATTCCGAGCTTCTGAGTTTATCGGCGTCTGCGTCATTCGTAATGAAGCCCAGCTCCACTAAAGCACTCGGCATCTTTGAATTTTTGATGACGTAAAACCCCGATTCTTTCACTCCCCTGTCTGTGGTGTCCAAAGCACCGGGAAGCCGTTCTTGAACCTCTGAAGCAAGCCGTTCGCTGTCAGCCGCTTTATAGGTGGAGTCAAAATACGTCTCTGTTCCTGACGCTTCAGGAACGGCAGAGTTTGCATGAATGCTGATGAAAAGGTCTGAACCGTTTGCGCTCGCCTTGGCCACACGCTCTTCAAGGGACAAAAACGCATCATCCGTTCTGGTCATGACCGTGTCAGCTCCCTCATCTTTCAGTTTTTCATTCAGCAAATTCGATACGTCGAGATTGACATCCTTCTCCAAAAGACCGTTTCCGACCGCACCGCTGTCTTCTCCTCCGTGCCCTGCATCGATATAAATCGTTTTTCCCGAAAGCGTCTCTGCCGCAAAAGCACCGGGAAGAATCATCACAAACGAATACAGCAGTAAAAACAAGCTCTTCGCTAGCAATTTCACAGTTTCTTCCTCCTACATCTCCGTTTTATCATCTATCATTCTTTCTTTTTCATATCTTCAAGCTGTAATGTTCCGTCCTCTGCTTTCGTATACTCCACTTCCACCTTTGTGTATTCTTCGATTCCTTTATATTTGTCCCGTTTTTCGGGAGGAACCTGCAGCATAGTCTCTTTGCCGTCAATGTTGACAGCGACAGTATGCTGATCCGCCAATCCGACAAAGGTGCCTTCCTTTGTCAATGTTTCTGCGCCATTTCCTTCCCGGCCTTTTTGTTGCGATGTGCCGCAGCCTGCCAAAAGCAGCACAGTGAACAAAACTAGGATGACTCCCTTTTTCATGTCGATCACCTCATCCGCTGGATTTTTCTTCACCATGTACATTATCTTTCATCCTCCTCAGCTGTAAAGCTGCTTACACCATCTCCTATATCCGACATTCCACCGCCTAATGGCTCAGCGATTTCCGGTTGTTAGCAGCCATTCGCTCTGATCCGTCCATGAAAAACGATCTAACACAGGCGGGAATTGGATGTGAAATGGAAGAAATCAGATCTTTTTCATCATTTTTTTACAAGACATCGATGATCGATTTTTTTCTGAATAAAAAAACGCCTTTTTCTTTTGGAAAAAGACGTTTAACATGCGGCTTCTCGCTTTATATGATTCAGTTTATGATAAGGACGAAATCCCGTGAGACAATCATCGAAATTTAGACAGATGCACAGCAAACTAAAAAGGAGACCCCATTCTGATAAGAATCTCCCTCTTATATGAGTTTGAATGTTCATCTCAAATGCTGCAAAACCGTCCCTTTCCCATGATTCGACTCTATTTCGGCATATGCTCCATTGATAAACGTCATTTGCGGAGGAACATGACCACAGTCAATATCAAATATAATCGGGAAGTGAAGTTCCTCTGATAGCTCATGATAAACATCTTCAGCTGTGTAACCTTGAATAGAAGCATGAACAGGGCTTCGGCCAAACATAATGCCTGAACAATCCTCAAACCAGCCAGCTAATTTCATCTGGATGAGCGACCTGCGCAAATCAGTTGTTGACAGATCACAATTTTCGAAAAACCAAATCAGAGGATCTCCGTGAATAACATTTTCTTTAAAGTTCCGCACATCCCCATAAGGTGTTCCAACCAGATGCCTGACCGCGTCAATACAGCCGCCGAGCAGCCTTCCCTCTATCTTCACTTTATTGTTTATCGTTGTTTTCCAATCGGTCTCTTCGGTTAGATTAAAAATACAGGAGGTAGGTTGATCAAACTGCCATTCCTTCTGGTACTTTTCTGATGAGTGCTGAAGGATTGACTCACTTTCTTTTGTCGTTAAAACAGCTTGCCACATGACTGTCGTCTGATCAGAATACTCTCCTCTTAAATCGACCAAATTTGTTCCATGGGCAGTAGCTATACCCGTTTTCAATGTAATAGCCAAAAGCAGCAGACTAACATCAGAATAGCCCAGCACCCACTTATTCTTCATATTTTCAAAATCAATATATTCAAGCGTCTCAATCAGCAGTTCCCCGCCCCAAGGAGGAAAAATGAAATCAATATCCTCACAGCGCATCATACGGTTAAATTCTTCCGCCCGTTTTTTAGCAGGAGCTGATTTCGCCTTATTCTGACTCCAAACCGTATCGCCGCATATGACGCTAAAGCCCATCTTTTCCATACGTTCACACGCAGCCTTCAGCAATTCATGCAGCTCATGCGGCATTCCTGAAGATGGAGCAGTAACTCCAATCGTTGCACGCTCTTTTAAAAATGGATATCGTATCATAAAGAATCCCCCATACTTATGAATGATGTAACACTGCATAAAAAAAGATTAAGTTTCGTTTTGGAAGTTATCATGAGAGGAAAAATACCGGTTTAATGAGCATATCAATTTAATTCACAAAATGTTTACACATTTTTACAAGGTAAATACATCCATTCGTCGAATTAATATATTTGATCACCAAAAAATTTAAAGGAGTGTTTCAAATGTATGGTAAAAAAATTTTACTGTGCTCAGCTCTCTCTCTTTCCTTATTGACAGTTGGTGTTCCATCTTTTGCAAGTACCGGTCATGTTGAAACTCAAAGTGTTGCGATTCAATCTGATGCCTCTACACAAGAACTCGTTGATGACTACGTTTATAGTAGAGAGAATAAATTTGCTAACTCATTCACAAGAAATGGAATCACGTGGTATTTAAAAGACATTAAGTATTCTAACGGCTGGTACATTGGCCATTATCAAGCTAACATTTAAACTAAAATTCAGGATTCCTGGTGATCAATCCTGAACATGAATGTTATTGTCTATTTTTAAAGAATACCAAGTGGCCGTATGCAAAACCAATGTATATAGGTTAAATTTCAACATAGGGGGAAAACGCTTCATCATATCCCCCTTTTAATTGTGTAAAACTGTAGATGTATTTCACTTCTATAAGTAGGTGGTTAGTTTGAAATTTCATTACTATAAAAACCTTCGCAAAGCCCCTCCGTAAAGCGTGTGGATTTATATTCTTTAATCCGTACTCACGCGCATACCTGTTCAATCGTTTTTGAATATTGTTATTCGATGGCCCTGCCGCTATTTGATTACCGTACTTTGTTATAAAAACAAATGTATTATCCTTATTGTACGCTCGGCGGATTTCGCCGTTTTTCTTCAGCATTATGGAGAGAAGTTGAGCAAGAATGTCGTCAAAGGGTAATAGTAAAGGCTCGCGATTTTTAATGATGTCCCCGCTAAAATCAATATGTTCTTCTTTTAAATTTGCAAGCGTCCCTCACGCATACCTGTTTTATACATGAGAAGCACTGCTGCCGCATCACGTAATTGGACAAAATCGGTTAAATCTAATACCAAAAGTAAAATTTTGATTTCAAGTTCCGTCGCACCTTCTTTAATCCGCCTGTCAACTTTGACCTTAACGTTCTTCCAAAACTTCGATTTGAACCATCCATTATCGAAACAGGGCGACAAAAACGCTTTAAAACATTTCAAACGTGTGAGCCTCGTTTGTGCGCTAACGTCCATTTTTTCAAGCCATGAATGAATTGACTCGTATGTGATTTCGTGCAGATATGTTAACTCTTCTGATTTCTTAAAATGAGACACATGAAGACGATAATCGCTAATCGTACGTTCCCTATTCCCGCCCACTTCCATCTGTCGGAGAATAACCGCAAGTGCCTGTTCGATTGTAATTCGCTTTGGTTTAGGTGATTCGGAGGAATTACTAAACATGTCGGAAAGATCAGGAAGGCTTTCTTCTACCGTGAAAATTTTTTTTGAGTCATCCTAACGCCTACCTTCGTATTTTCTTTTTTGTCTTCCTTGATTTATTTAAGTCATCTATCACTCGATTTATTAACGAGTATTCATTCTGCTGCCTTGTAAGCGATTCTAACGACAGGTGAGTATAGCGCAACACCATTCGTAAATCTTTATGGCCGATGATCGCCTGAGATCTCCTCCAGCCTGCAAAAACATACTAGCTGCAGTGTGTCTAAATAAATGCGGATGGACTCTTTTGTTTATTCCAGCCCGTTCAACGTAATCCCGAGTCGTTTTCTAAAATTGTCAGTCGTTAGTCTCGTCCCTTCTTCTGATATAAAGACGTACTTGCTAGGCTTAAATCGTGTATTCCTTAGCAACAATTTTTTTAATAACTTCATCGTATTTTTGTCTAAAGGTATCATACGACCTTTTCTTGTTTTGGTTTTTCGCGCATCAAGGATAATATAATTCAATTCAAAATTTATATTTTCGACTTCTAAGGTGACGATTTCCCCTATTCTGGCCATAGAATTAATTAAACACATCATAACCACGTAGTCTCTAAACTCTAAGAATTTTCGTTTGTTTGGTGTTTTTAAAAGCTTTTTCATCTCGTCCACAGATAGTATTTGAACCATATTCTCCGGTTGCTTAACTTTATTTACTTTTTGAAATGGATTTTCATTAACCATGTCTTCTTCAACACAAAAAGTAAAAATGGTTCTCAAAGTTTTCAGGTGGTCATTTGCATACGTCGGAGAACATCCTGGAGTTTTTACTCTATCCGGTTTATATCTATGTCCTTTAAATGTTTTCTTCTCGCGCAGGATATAAAGGTCATATACTCCCTTGCAAAGCCAACATCAATAGACTCAATATTAGTGGACAGACCTTTAATTTTCGCAAATTCTTCAACGCTCTCACAAACCCGTCGGTAACGATCAATTGTTTCTTTCGTAAGCCCTTCCGACATCTTTACGATACATATCTGCTTACACACATCAGAGAGGGTCTTACTTTTGTATGTATTTTTCTTTTCGACATTTTGTTTAATCGTTGGCCTTCGTTTCCCCCGCATGTACACTCCATCCCCTCCTCAATGTCAGAATAGCTTAACTTTTTTCGTGATTCAAGCAAAAACCGAAATATAGTCTTTTTAACACAAGAAAAAAACAAAGAACACAATTAAAAACCGAACTATATAACGCAAATAGAGACAATATATTAATGAAAAACGGAACAATGAATAGACGGAGCTCCACGACGAACTAACGAACGAGGGCGTTAACGAGACGGGTAACGAATCGAATCTTGTCTCGTAACAGCCGGTCCAGCACGCCGTTGTAGTAGCCGGCAAGACCGCGTTCACAGCGAAAACCCCAATTATAAA
Source organism: Bacillus swezeyi (assembly GCF_001969815.1). Taxonomy (GTDB): domain Bacteria; phylum Bacillota; class Bacilli; order Bacillales; family Bacillaceae; genus Bacillus; species Bacillus swezeyi. The sequence goes on from NZ_MRBK01000014.1 coordinate 62,557, forward strand.
CTTGTAACAACCGATTGCAACATCGAAAAGAAAAAACCGCCCGATTACCGGACGGCGAAAATTCTTGCGCTATTTCGTTTTTAGTAATACCCTTATCGCGTAAGAACTAGCGACAAATTCATCGCAATAAGGACGAAAAATTCATCGGAATTACGATAAACTTTTCGTTAGAAAAGCTACGTCAATTCAACGTATAAATCAGCGCCAAACCCGCGTTACATCAACGCTTAAGAAGCCTTATGCTCGAGCCGCAGTTTATCGGCAACCATCGCGATGAATTCTGAATTGGTCGGCTTTGCTTTTGACATGCTGACCGTGTAGCCGAACAGAGACGAAATGGAGTCGATATTGCCTCTGCTCCATGCGACTTCGATGGCGTGGCGGATTGCCCGTTCGACTCGGCTTGCAGTTGTATTGAATTTTTTGGCGATGTCAGGATAAAGCACTTTTGTAATGCTGCCGAGCAGTTCAATATCGTTATACACCATGGAAATGGCTTCTCGCAAGTATAGATATCCTTTGATATGAGCAGGTACGCCGATTTCATGGATGATGGTCGTGATGCTGGCATCTAAGTTTTTCTTTGGCGATTCCGGCTGCGGACGAAGCACACTGCTTTGCGCAGACGGCGCGCGGTGTGCCATTGGAGAACCGTTTCCGCTGACTTGACGGATATGACCGACTAGATTCTCCATATCAAATGGCTTAAGGATAAAATACGACGCACCCAAATCAACAGCTTTTTTCGTCACGTCTTCCTGGCCGAACGCCGTCAGCATAATGACGTTCGGCTGTTTTTTCAGCTGGGACTCCCGCAGCCTTTCAAGCACAGCCAAACCGTCAAGATGAGGCATAATAATATCCAGCACAAGCACATCAGGCTCCTTGTCTTTAAACAAAGAAAGGCATTCCTGTCCGTTATATGCCACACCGAGCACTTCCATGTCGTTTTGCCCCTCAATATATTCGCTTAATAGGCCGACAAGCTCCCTGTTATCATCAGCAACACATACTTTAATTTTCTCCACGTTTCTTCCTCCCCAATGTGTATGTTGATAAATTTCATCATTCTTTTTCTAATATGTTTAATTCGACAGCACCACTTTATTCCCTTTTTTTAAAAATGAATTTTCCAATATTAGTGGTATATCTCGTTTATTTTCGGTTTTTTTCTGATTTTCTCGATTTTTCGACTAGAAATGAGATTTGACAAACGGGAGAACGTGAATTTGTCGAAAAATCTTTCCATTTTTATTTTAACTCACAATGCTGAAGAATAAAAGGTGAAATCAGAAAACTGCCGGTGTCTCCGGCAGTTTTTAGCTCGCTTTATCCTTTTTGTAAATATCGATCCCCGCTTCTGACAGCATCCATTCAATGTGAACACCGTAGCCGCTCGTCGGATCGTTGACAAAAACGTGTGTGACCGCTCCAATGACCTTGCCATTTTGAATGATCGGACTGCCGCTCATCCCTTGAACGATGCCGCCTGTTTTATTCAACAGCTTAGGGTCTGTGATTTTCAGCACCATTCCCTTTGTGGCAGGAAACTTTTGCGGGGTTGTACTGACGATCTGGATATCGAATTTTTCAACCTTATCGTTTTCAATGACTGTTAAAATTTGTGCCGGTCCTTCTTTGACTTCATTCGAAAATGCGATCGGAATCGCTTTGTCGGCAACACGGTTTTTGATGGATTCATGAAGCGTGCCAAAGATTCCAAAAGGACTGTTTCTGTTAATATCGCCGATCACTTTTCGTTCGGAAGCAAAGCGCGCCAGTTTTTCACCGGGGTTTCCGCCCTTTCCTTTTTCAATTGAGGTTACCGTCGATTTAACAATTTGGCCGTTTTCCACAACGATCGGCTTTTTCGTATCCATATCGGAAATCACGTGGCCGAGCGCCCCGTATTTTTTCGATTTCGGTTCATAAAAGGTCATCGTCCCGATTCCTGCGGCAGAGTCCCTGATATATAAGCCGATTCTGTATTTATCTTCAGCTTGGTCCTTTTTTGGAACAAGTTTTGTTTTGATTTCCTGTTTATCCCTCTTGATTAACAGATTTAAGGTCTCGCCTGTTTTCCCTGCTTTTTGAATGAAAGGCGTGATGTCATTCATTTTTTCAATTTTTGTGCCGTTGATTTCGGTGATAATGTCGCCTACCGCGATTCCGGCGGCTTCACCGGGCGATTTTTTGCCGTCAGCCGTATTGATTTGATGAAAACCGACAACCAATACGCCTACAGAGTGAAGTTTAACACCAATCGACTGCCCGCCTGGTACGACTTTTAAATCAGACAGAACATTTACTTTTGTTTTTTTAACCGGAAATCCGGCAAAATCATAAACGAGGTCCGCCTTTCCGTTTTTTTCGCCTTTGATTTCCACTTCATGTTGATTCTCTTTTAATGTGAATGCTTCTGATGATTCATCTTGGGGAGTACGGACGGATAAACTTGTTTCTATGGCTCGTGAACCCGTCTCAAAAATGTTCATGTTTTTTGGTATCTCAATGTATTCTTTGACCGGTTTGTAAAATCCTACACTTATTAAAGCAACAAGGAGAATTATACCCACAGCTTTTCTGATTTTTTCAACATCCACCTTTTCACTCTCCTCGCACCTAACCCACACCATGAAAATTTCTTTACGCTACATCATTACTTTTGCCTTCCTGACAGTGATTTATAACTGTGAACGGAAGAAAATCATTGGATAAAATGATAAAGAAACGTGTGTATAAGAAAATGCCCATAAAAAATAAGCTGTTCACGATGAACAGCTTATCCGGTGGTTTTGACGAGGTTGGCTTGATGTAAAAGTTCTTTTGCATGGCGCTTTGTCAAATCTGTCACTTCAACGCCGGCAATCATCCGGCCGATTTCAGATATTTTTTCCTGTTTTGACAAAGGTGTAACGCTCGTCGTCGTTCTCCCGTCTTTCGATTGTTTCGTAATCAAAAGGTGGGTATCCGCCATTGCGGCCACTTGCGGCAAATGGGTAATGCACAAAACTTGAGAACCGATCGATACACGGTGAATTTTTTCGGCGATCGCCTGTGCGACTCTTCCGCTGACGCCTGTGTCCACTTCATCAAAAATGATCGAGGTGACGTCCTGCTGCGCCGAAAAAATGCTTTTCATCGCCAGCATGATTCTTGACAATTCACCACCTGAAGCGACTTTTGACAAAGATTTGAGCGGTTCTCCCGTATTTGTTGAGATTAAAAAGCGAACGCTGTCAATGCCTTGCTTTGTCAGCTGGACAGGAGTGCCGTTGACGATTGGCGCATCATCACGGGCATCCGCCGTTTTGATTTGAAATTCTGTATCAAATGTCGACTTCTCCATGTAAAGCTCATTTAATTCCTGCTTGATTTGCTTGGCGAGCTTTTTCGCCCAGGATTTCCGAATGTCTGATACATTGGCTGCCTCAATCGCGACATCTTTGCCGACCGACTCTAGCTCTGCTTTCAATGTTTGAAGGTGGCTGTCTCGATTTTGGATGCGGTCGATTTCTTCCTCAATTTGGGCTGAATAGGCTTGAATATCTTCGACAGTAGCGCCGTATTTACGTTTTAGCTGCTTGATTTCATTCAAGCGCGATTCAATGAAATCGAGCCGTTCAGGATCGTATTCCAATTCATCAAGCATGTTTCTGATCTGAAAGGTTGAATCCTCAAGAATGTAGTATGCATTGGCAACTGATTCAGACATTTTTTTGAGTCCATCGTTAATGCCGGAGACATTCTCAAGCTCACTTGAAGCCATTCCGACCCAATCGAGCCCCGCCCGCTCATGGCGCAGCGCATTATAGGCATTTTGCAGCGCTTCATATATTTTCTCAAAATTTGAAATTTGCTTCCGTTCATCCTGTAAGAGCTCGTCCTCTTTCGGCTGGAGATTTGCGGATTCGATTTCATCGAGCTGGAATTGGATCAAATCGAGCCGATGCGCCATTTCCTGTTCGCTCTCAGAAAGCTGTTTAACCTTTTTCATGACATTCATGTAGCGGTTGTATACTTCTTGATACGCCTTTATTGCTTGATCAATGTCTTCGCCTGCATATCTGTCCAAAAGCTGCAGGTGCTGATCATCTTCCATGAGCAGCTGGTTGTCGTGCTGACCGTGGATGTCCAGCAGCAGTCTGCCGACTTCCCGAAGAGCGGCGATAGTTACAAGTTTTCCATTGACACGGCAGATACTCTTGCCGTTTGCGTTAATGTCTCTTCTCATGACGATCATTTCGTCTGAAGCTTCAATTCCGAGTTCGCCGCACAGATCAAAAACCGGATGTCCGCTGTCAAGCAGAAAAAGCCCCTCTAACTCGGCTCTTTTTTCTCCATACCTGACATATTCAGACGATCCCCTGCCTCCGACAAGCAATGATACGGCATCGATGATGATCGATTTTCCGGCGCCTGTTTCTCCGGTTAATACGGTCAGCCCTTTTTCAAATGAAATGGTTAATTCTTCAATAATGGCAAAGTTTTTGATCGATAATTCAGCTAACAAGGTTTTGTGACACCTCTTTTCAGGCATTCATTTTATAAAAGTTCCAAGATTTTTTTCTGAACCAAATCCGTATCTTGATTTGTCCGGCAGATGATCAAAATTGTATCATCGCCGCAGATGGTTCCCATGATTTCCTCCCAATCCAAATTGTCCATCAGCGCACCAATCGCCTGGGCGTTTCCAGGCATTGTCTTCAGGACGATCATATGGCTTGCGGAATCAATTTTAACAAACGCATCCATTAATGATCTTTTTAATTTGGAGAGCGGGTTAAACCGCTGATCGGCAGGCAGGCTGTATTTATAGGAACCGTTGTTTGTCGGCACCTTCACGAGGTGAAGCTCTTTGATGTCGCGCGAGACGGTCGCCTGCGTGACATTATAGCCGTCCTTTTTTAAAATATCGACAAGTTCATCCTGTGTCTCAATCTCATTTGCAGTGATGATTTCCCTGATTTTAATATGCCTTTGACCTTTGTTCATTTTACACCTCTGTTTATACACACATTGTGTATGTTTATACAATTATGTTATACGATTTTGACGAGAAAGTACATGTTTACAGTAAAAAAGGAATAATAGCCCACTATTATTCCTTTTCAACCGACTTTTTCGCTTTTAATGTCTTGTGAGCCTCTTCGACAATTTGATTGATCATATCCTCAGATATTGGTGTTCCGGGCTGATCTTGCCCGCTCCAATGCAAATGAAGAAGAAATTCAATATTTCCGTCGCCGCCGGTAATCGGAGAAAATGATGCGCTTTTGCAATGATAGCCTTCCCGGGCCGCAAACTGACTGATGTCATCCAGCACAGCCCTGTGAACGAGAGGATCACGGACAATTCCTTTTTTTCCTACCGATTCCCGTCCGGCTTCAAACTGCGGTTTCACCAAAGCGATGCAGTCGCCGCCCGCCACTAAAATCGTTTTAAGCACAGGCAATATGATTTTCAGCGATATAAAAGAAACATCTATTGTTGCAAACTCCGGCAGCCCCGCCGTAAAATCGGCAGGTGTGCAATACCGGAAATTGGTGCGCTCCATCACGATGACGCGTTCATCCTGCCTCAATTTCCAAGCAAGCTGATTATAGCCGACATCGACCGCGTAAGAGCGTGCAGCTCCGTTTTGCAGGGCGCAGTCTGTAAAGCCGCCTGTTGACGAGCCGATATCGATCATCATTTTGCCGCGGACGGAAAGCTGAAATTCCTTCAATGCTTTTTCAAGCTTTAGTCCGCCTCTTGAGACGTATTTTAACGGGTTTCCTTTAATGGTTAACGGAATGGTGCGGTCAACCTTTTCACCCGGCTTGTCCAGCCTGTTTTCATTCGTGTAGACAATGCCTGCCATGACCGCTCTTTTCGCTTTTTCCCGTGTTTCCATTAACCCTCTTTCTACTAATAAAACATCGAGCCGTTCTTTTTTAGCTGTCATGATCCAATTCCTTTATGAGTCTTTACGGGGGTCAGCATCTTTATTCGTCTGATGACATCTTCTTTCGTCATGCCGATCTCTTCAAGAAGCTTTGCAACGCTTCCGTGTTCGATGAATTGATCAGGTATCCCCATCCTGTCAATCATTGGGCTGTATGACTGATGGTCATGGGCAAATTCTAGAATGGAGCTGCCGAATCCTCCTTGAAGCATAGCCTCTTCAATGGTTAAAATCGGAAGCCCTTCATGCAGAATATCCCCCAGCATTTTTTCATCAAGCGGTTTGATAAAACGGGCGTTGACCACTCTGACCGACCTTCCTTCTTTTTGAAGGTCTTCCGCAGCCGCAAGCGCCATTGGAATGGTGGTGCCGAACGTTAAAATCACCGCGTCTGTTCCAGGCCTCAACACTTCCCATGTCCCGATCGGAACCGTTTTCAGCTCTTCATCCATCTTGACGCCCAGTCCGTTTCCGCGCGGGAAGCGCATAGCGATAGGGCCGTCATCGTATTTGACTGCCGTGTTGACCATGTGCTGGCCTTCATTTTCATCTTTCGGCATCATCAGAACCAAGTTTGGAATGTGTCTTAAAAAGGCAATATCAAATACGCCCTGGTGGGTTTCGCCATCCGCACCGACAAGCCCCGCTCTGTCAATTCCGATAAATACGTTTAAATTTTGCCGGCATATGTCATGGACAACCTGGTCATAAGCGCGCTGAAGGAAGGTGGAATAGATCGCCAAAAACGGCTTCATATCCTGTGTTGCAAGACCGGCGGCCATCGTGGCGGCGTGCTGTTCTGCAATGCCGACATCAAACATTCGCTCCGGAAATTCACTCGCAAAACCTTCAAGCTTTGAACCAACCGGCATGGCCGGGGTAATGGCTACGATCCGTTCATCTTCCCGGGCAAGCCTCCGGACCGTTTCACTCACAAGCGCACTCCATGACGGAGCAGCCGCTTTCGGCTTTACGAAGTCTCCCGTATCAATCTTATAAGGGCCTGTTCCGTGCCATGTACCGGTTTTGTCGGATTCGGCAGGCTTATACCCTTTTCCTTTCTTTGTAATGACGTGAAGGAGTACAGGGCCTTTTGTTTTCTTCGCATATTGCAGGTTTTCAAACAGCTCATCGTAGGAATGTCCGTCTACAGGCCCCAAATACGTAAAACCGAGCTCTTCAAAAAACATCCCTGATACCAAAAGGTATTTCAGGCTGTCTTTGATTCTCTCAGCTGTTGCAGCAAGCTTTCCGCCAACAGCGGGAATCCGTTTGAACAAATATTCGAGCTCATCTTTCACCCATTGATATTTCCCGGCTGTACGAAGCCGTCCGAGCATGGAATGAATCGCTCCGACATTCGGAGCAATGCTCATCTCATTGTCATTTAAAATGACAATCATATCTTTTTGTTCGTGTCCGATATGGTTTAACGCTTCAAGTGCCATACCGCCCGTGAGAGCGCCGTCTCCAATGATCGGGATGATATATTCGTTTGTTCCTTTTAAGTCCCTTGCAGCTGCCATTCCCATGGCTCCGGAAAGAGAGGTTGAGCTGTGGCCTGTTTCCCAGACATCGTGTTCGCTTTCATTCCGTTTCGGAAAGCCGCACAATCCTTTATGCTGACGCAGCGTCGCAAAATCCTTTCCACGGCCGGTCAAGAGCTTGTGTACATAAGATTGATGCCCGACATCCCATAAAAATTTATCTTTCGGGCTGTTAAATTCTTTATGCAAAGCAATGGTAAGCTCAACGACGCCAAGATTCGGACCAATGTGGCCCCCAGATTCAGAAAGCGTTTCAATTAAAAAACGGCGAATCTCAGCGCTCAAGCTTTCCAATTCTTGATTTGAAAGATGTTTTAAAAACGTAGGGTCTTTTATAGATAACAGATCCAATCGGATCAACTCACTTTCAGCATGATTTCTGCAAGTATGCGCCTTGCTCATTTTTAAAGTTTATTTAAAAAGGATAGCTTCCATTTTGCCAGCTTGGATTATTATATGATGAACTCACCCTCGTGCGCAAACTTGCATATGCGGACGCTCCAGTCTGAAAAAACAGCCGCTAACACATCGTGATAACGGCGCGGCGTTTGATTGTTCAACTGTTTACAGTTTATCATAATCAGCCTTTAATGCTCAAATGGAAGCCCCGGTATTTCAATGGTCCCGGCGGGCAATCATGTCGCAGAATTCATAAAGGAGCTCTTTTTCAAGGGATAGCTCTGAAATCAGCTGTTTGGCCTGTTCAATATGTTCGTCCAGCTTTTGTTTCGCTCCTTCTAACGAAAGGATTGCCGGATAGGTTGATTTTTCATTGGTTGTGTCAGACCCGATCCGTTTGCCGATTTTATCTTCGGATCCTTCCAGATCCAACATATCGTCTCTGATTTGAAAGCCGATTCCGATATGATGGCTGAATTCGCGAAGCTTTTCAATTTCTTCTTCAGGAGCATCTGCAAGCACAGCTCCAGCAATCACGCTGAAACTGAGAAGTTTGGCCGTTTTGCCTTCATGAATCGACTGCAGCTCTTGCAGGGAAATGGATCTTGATTCCGCTTCCATGTCTAGAATCTGACCACCGACCATTCCTTCAGCTCCAGCGGCTGAAATAAGCTCATTTACAAGCCTGAGGCGTTTTTCAGCCGGCACTTCAGCCGGCATATGGGAGGTGATCAATTTAAAGCTCTCAGTCAATAATGCGTCTCCTGCAAGAACGGCCGTCGCTTCTCCAAACATTTTATGGTTTGTCGGTTTTCCCCTCCGTAAATCATCATCATCCATACAAGGCAGGTCGTCATGGATCAATGAATACGTATGGATCATTTCGACCGCACAGCCGACCGGAATTCCATTCTCTTCTTTTTTGCCGTAAGCATGAAGAAGCGCAAGCACCAAAATCGGTCTCAGCCTTTTTCCTCCTGCTTCCAAAGAATAAAGCATGGATTGTTTAAGGGTTGACGGCGCTTGCAAATCTTGAATATATAAAGGAAGGCGCTCTTCGATTAATGCTTTTCTTGTTTTTAAAAAACCATCCAGCTTAACTCTCACCTTTTTCCTCCTCCCGAACGCTGAAAGGAGCTAATTCCCCGTTTTCCCGCAAAATGTAGTCCATTTGTTTTTCGACATTCTGCAGTTTTTCGTGGCACATTTTCGAAAGAACCATGCCTTCCTGGAAATAGTCGATCGCTTTTTCCAAAGGCACGTCCCCTTCTTCTAGCTTTGATACGATCTTTTCAAGACCTTTCATGGCCTCTTCAAAGGTTAGATCTTCTTGGTTTTTCTTCTTATCTTCAGCCATTTGTTTCGCCTCTCTTTTGCTGTACTTCACAGGTCAGCGTCCCGTCGTTTAATTTAATCAGGAGTTCATCTTTTTCCTGAACCTGTTCAATACTTTTAATCAGTTCATTTTCTTTATATGTCAGACTGTACCCTCTTTCCATGACTTCGAGAGGGCTTAATGCATTCAGTTTACCAAGAACCGTTTGAAACTGCGAGTGAATCTGCTTGAGCTGCACATTCATGTTCCGTTTCAGCCGGTTTGTCTGTTCTACATGGCGCTTTTTCGCTTGTTTCAGCTGTTCTGCAGGATGAAGCATTTCCAATTTGTAAGTCTGTTCGTTCAGCTTCTGCTTTTTTCGATCTAGTGTCAGGGCAAGCTGTTTTTGAAAACGGTCAAATACGAGATCAAACTCCTGTTCCTTTTGCGCGTAAAGGCGTTTTGGATATCTGAAAGCATAAGAGGACTGAAGGTTTTTCACTCGTTCCTGCCGTTTTCTCAAATCTTGCTGCATCGTTTTCGTCATTCTTGCTTCCAGCGTTTTCAGGCGCTCCAACAAATCAAGCACATTAGGGACCGCAAGCTCTGCAGCTCCCGTCGGAGTAGCCGCGCGCAGATCAGCTGTAAAATCGCTGATTGTAAAATCCGTTTCATGCCCGACAGCGGAAATAATCGGTATGCCGGAAGAAAATATGGCTCTGGCGACAGCCTCTTCATTAAACGCCCACAGCTCTTCAATCGATCCTCCGCCGCGCCCGACAATTAATACATCGCATAATTGCCTGCGGTTGGCCTCTTCAATGCTGTTGACGATGGACTGGCTCGCATTTATTCCCTGGACGAGAGTTGGGAGGACGATGACTTTTACGAGGGGGTATCGTCTTTTAATGGTGGTGATGACATCCCGTACAGCCGCTCCTGTAGGAGAAGTGACAACACCGATGACAGATGGAAAGGCGGGGATGGTCTTTTTATGTTTTTCATCGAACAAACCTTCTTGTGAAAGCTTTTTCTTTAATTCTTCATAAGCCAGATGAAGCGCGCCGATGCCGTCGGGCTGAATTTCTTTTGCATAAAGCTGATAACTGCCGCTTGGTTCGTAGACCGAAATGCCGCCTCTTACCAACACCTTCATTCCACTTTCGGGAGTGAAGCTGAGGCTTTTGTTTTGTCTGGCAAACATGACGGCTTGGATGCGGGCATTGTCATCTTTGAGCGTAAAATAAATATGGCCTCTGCTATGTATTTTAACATTTGACAGCTCACCCTTGATCCACAGATCATCGAGATGGGGGTCGACGTCAAATTTGCGTTTAATATATTTTGTCAATGCCGTGACCGTGACAAATGATACTTCACTCATGGCACAGTCTCCTTTCTTATGCGGACACAATGAACGTTCATCCGCCAGATCAAGTCTGGCGGGTGAACGGCTTTCGCGTTATTTAAAACGTTTCGCTGATTTAACCGTGTTATGGGCCAGCATTGTGATCGTCATCGGACCGACGCCGCCCGGTACAGGTGTAATATAGGAGGCTTTTTCTTTTGCCTCGTCAAACGCCACATCTCCGGCGAGCTTTCCGTTGTCAAGACGGTTGACGCCGACATCAATGACAACGGCTCCCTCTTTGATTTGATCCGCTGTGATAAAATTGGCTTTCCCCACAGCCACAATGAGAATATCGGCTTTCTTCGTGTGCGCCGTAATATCGGCCGTTCTTGAATGGCAATATGTGACGGTTGCGTTTTCGTTCAAAAGCAGCTGACCTACCGGTTTCCCGACGATATTGCTTCTGCCGACGACAACAACCTCTTTCCCTGACAGATCGATGCCGGTTTTCTTTAACAGCTCGACGATGCCCGCAGGTGTGCAAGGCAGGAATGTATCTTCGCCAAGCAGCATCTTCCCTACGTTCAACGGATGAAAACCGTCGACATCCTTGTCAGGAGATATCCTTTCAATCACCGCTTGTTCGGAAATATGCTCCGGAAGAGGCAGCTGGACAAGAATTCCGTGAAAGTCGTCATTATTGTTGTATTGGTCAATGACCTCAAGAAGCTCCTGTTCAGAGAAGCTTGCGTCAAAATGATCCAATTGAAAACGCATCCCCATAGCCTCTGCTGCCTTTTTCTTTCCGCGTACATATGAAAGGGACGCCGGATCGTCACCAATTAAAATAACGGCCAGTCCCGGGGTAACTCCCTGTTTTTTTAGCTCTTCAACTTCCTTGGCCAGCTGCCCGCGCTTTTCTTTTGCTGTTTCTTTTCCGTCGATGATGGTTGCTGTCATTTGCTCTCCTCCTAAATTATTCAAGATCGGATTTAATGTTAGAAAGAACACCGTTTACAAACTTCGCCGACTTGTCATCCCCAAATTGTTTTGCCAGTTCGATCGCTTCGTTCATAGAGACATTGACAGGTATGTCGTTTAAAAACACCATTTCATAAGCAGATAAACGCAGAATCGCACGGTCCACATTGGCGAGCCTGTCAAGCTTCCAATTGACGAGATGGCGCGTGATCATCTCATCGATTTTTTCTCTGTTCTCTAAGACCCCGTAAACAAGCTGTTCGAAAAAAGCGTCGCTTTCCTGGCCATCAAGGGCATGCTGCATCGCTTCTATTGGTTCAATATCACTGACATCAATCTGGAATAGTGACTGCAAAGCCTTTTCTCTTGCTGTTCTTCTTTTCATTCTTACTTTTTCTCCTTTAATCCTCTTTGCTGCAGCCGCTTAAGCCACAAAGAGATCATATCATATTTTTGGTCTTTTCGCATGGAAAAATCACGGTTTTATCGGTTATAACCGAATAATAAATAAAAAATACTTTATATCATTCGTTTTTAAAACTTATTGCCATTTCTTTTATTGTTGATCGACACCGCCGGAATGATGCTTATGAAAATGATTTTTTAGAAACACGGAACATGAAAAAACCAAAGGGCCGTCATTCCCCTTGGTTCTCCCATTCAACCGCGCTACATCTCTTGATCAATTTCCACTTCTTGTGTTTTTGAATCAAATTGAATTCCAACGATGTGAATATTAATTTCATTAATCGAAAGAGCCGTCATATTGAGGAGTGTCTGGCGGATATTATCCTGGACAGCATTTGCAACTTTCGGAATGGAAACGCCGAATAACATCACACAGTATACATCAATCGTAATTCCGCCGTCAGACAGATCAACTTTGACGCCTTTTCCGTGATTCTTTTTGCCAAAGCGTTCTACAACGCCTGTTGCAAAATTGCCGCGCATCTCGGCCACGCCTTCGACTTCGGAAGCTGCGATTCCGGCAATCACCTCAATGACTTCCGGAGCGATCTCCACTTTCCCTAAATGATTTTCTTCATGGCTCATTTCCAATAAGCTGTTGTCGTCTTTCAATTTGCTCACCTCCGTAAAAATTACGACCCCATTACATCATATATTTCTAAAAACTTCGTGTTGAATTCTCCGCTTACAAATGTCTCGTGCTCAAGCAGTTTCAAATGGAAAGGTATTGTCGTATGAACACCTTCGATCACAAATTCGCTCAAAGCCCTCTTCATTCTAGAAACAGCTTCTTCCCTCGTCTGTCCGTAGGTGATGACTTTCGCAATCATGCTGTCATAATAAGGGGGAATCGAGTAGCCCGGATAAGCCGCTGAGTCCACTCTGACGCCAAGGCCGCCAGGAGGCAGGTACATCTCGATTTTCCCCGGTGAAGGCATGAAGTTTTTCTCAGGGTTTTCCGCATTTATCCGGCATTCGATCGCCCATCCGTTAAAGGTAACTTCCGCTTGTGTAAGACTTAATTTTTCGCCTGATGCCACTTTGATCTGCTCTTTGATCAAATCAACGCCTGTCACCATCTCTGTCACCGGATGCTCAACCTGAATCCGCGTGTTCATTTCCATGAAGTAAAATTTTTGCTCACGGTAGTCATAAATAAATTCGACTGTTCCCGCACCCGTATACTGAACGGCTTCCGCCGCTTTGACGGCCGCTTGGCCCATCTGTTCCCTGATCCCTTCATCCAGCGCAGGTGAAGGGGTCTCTTCCAGCAGTTTTTGCAGCCTTCTTTGGATCGAGCAGTCACGTTCACCCAAATGAATCGTGGTTCCGTGTGTGTCGGCAAGTACTTGAATCTCAACGTGTCTGAAATCTTCTATATACTTCTCAATATACACACCCGGATTTCCAAATGCTGTTGCTGCTTCCTGCTGGGTGATTTTGATTCCGTTGATCAGCTCTTCTTCTGTTCGGGCAACCCTGATACCTTTTCCGCCGCCGCCGGCAGTTGCCTTTATAATCACAGGATACCCGATATCGCGTGCTAATGAAACCGCATCTTCAATTTCTTCAATAATTCCTTTAGATCCAGGTACGATCGGAACGCCGGCCTGCTGCATCGTTTCTCTTGCAACATCTTTTGTCCCCATCTTGGAGATCGCTTCCGACGTCGGCCCTACGAATGTTACGTTTACTTCTTCGCAAAGCTCGGCAAAATCCGCGTTTTCCGCCAGGAAGCCGTAGCCCGGATGAATCGCATCCGCTCCGGTCATCTTAGCAACGCTGACGATGTTGGTGATGTTTAAGTAGCTGTCTTTTGAAAGCTTCGGTCCGATGCAGAATGCTTCATCCGCCATCTGAACATGAAGCGCCTCTCTGTCGGCCTCTGAGAAGACGGCTACCGTATCGATCCCCATTTCTTTACAAGCTCTGATAATTCTGACAGCAATTTCTCCCCGATTCGCAATTAATAGCTTTTTGATCATCTTATTGCTCCTTACTCTGCTTTTACTAAAAATAAAGGTTGTCCATATTCAACAAGCTGGCCGTTTTCAGCCAAGACTTCAACGATTTCGCCCTTTACTTCCGCTTCAATCTCATTGAATAGCTTCATCGCTTCGACAATGCAGACAACAGAAGATTCCGCAACCTTTGAACCTACGGTTACATAAGGATCAGCTTCAGGCGTAGAAGACGCATAAAACGTTCCAACCATCGGAGACGTGATTTTATGAAGGTTTCCGTTATCTTGCGCAGCTTCTTCTTTGACCGGCGCCTCTTGGACAGGTGCTTGCTTTGCCTGAACGGCAGCTTCTGCAACCGGCGCCTGAACAGGAACAGCCGGCGCTTGCTGAATGGTCTGTACAGCATTGCTCTGTTTTTTCAGCTCAACCTTCGATCCTTCGCTTTCATATGTAAATTCATTTATCGAAGATTCATCAATTAATTTTATCAATTCTCTAATTTCATCAATTTTTAACATGCTATCGCACCCCTAATGAAAAATTTATCAATGGTTATTATCAGTTAGTACTAAAAGTACATACTATATTTATCTTACAGGAGAGGAATGGCGAATTCAACTACTATCATAAGAGCGCCTCATTAGTCGGTACTTAAGACATAAAAAAACCCGCTTTCCGCAAGCGGGAAATGTTCTTATTCTGCTGGCTCAAACGTAACGGCCACATCATTCAGGTTCTTTACTTCTTTTGCGACGAGGTCAATGATATCGGTAGCAGCAGCTTTGGAATGCTCTTTCGCCTTTACCGTAATGTTGACTTTGTCGCCGTCCGCATTAACTAAAGCGTCTTTGTACCCTTTTGTTTTGATCAAGGTTTCAAGCGTTTTTTCCGTTCCTTGCGCCTCGCTGAGCTCAGTCATTTTATCGTAGGCTTCGCTTTTTTCCTTTGCTGTCGCTTTGTCGCTTCTGACAATTTCGGTTAATTCCTCTCTTTCCCTGCTGCGCTGATCGTCCATTTCCATGCGGTAGGTCGTAAATAAGTCTTCGCCCGAAGATTCTTCTGTCACAACCGCTCCATTCTCACCGCTTTGTTCGCTGGCTGACGTTTCTTTATCCTTTGTTTCTTTCCCCTCGGTTTTGCCTTTTTCGGACTCTGCACCTTTATCTTTTGCCGGCTCCTCTTTCATCGGTTTTTCTTCCTTTGGTTTTTCCTTTTCTGCGGCGACTTGTCCTTCATCATCGACCGAGACGACATTCTCTCCTTCAGGCGACATGATGTAATAAACACTCAGCACAACGACAAGACTTAACATGGTTAAAAGCCAGACCGTTTGTTTTTTCAGCATCACTTTATGAATCCTCCTTCATTTTTTTAGGGGCAACAGCGACACGATGGCTCGGAACATCAAGAACCCTTGTCACTGCTTCAATAATGGTCTTTTTTATTTGAACGTTGTCGACTCCCTGAGCGGCAACGAGAACACCTCTGATATCGGGCTTTTTCGTCTGAACGACAACCGGTGTCTCTTCCTGGCCGTTTTTGATGATGACGATTTCTTCATCGGAAGAGATTTCAGACACGGTTCGTTTTCCCCCTTGTTTGTCTGTCTCACTTGTCGATGTCTCCTGCGTTTTCTTATTTTTCTCAAACACTTTCAATGATGTCGCATCAACATTGACGATGATCGACACATCTTCTACGCCGATAATCGTTTCCAAAATCTCTTTAAGCTGATTCTCGTATTCTTGTTCATAATCTTTGATAGAGTCCTTTGGTTTGTCATCACCAGCCGGTTTAAACACTTCCTTTTCCTGGCCCTGTCCGTTGTTTTCAGGCTGAGATTTCGATGATGATACTGGCTGATCCGCTTTATCTTGGGAAGGTTCGGAAGAAAAGATCTGGCTTACCAGCATGCAGGAAACGCCGAGAACAAACAATAGCAGGAAATAGTGATATTTCGTAAGCTTTTTTCCTTCTTTCTCTTCTTTCGGGAGCAGATGCCCGATCAGCTTCTCGATCCAGTTTCTTTTATTCATCGCCGATTTTTTCTCCCCCTTCTATATGAACTGTAATCTTCTCGGGGTTCATTTCCCATATGCCTGCAAGCTGCTCTTGGATGTTCGCGGCCTCTTTCTTTTGTTCGCCGCGCTTGGACTCGTAGCTTTCCCCCGGGTTGATGTCAACTGGAGCGACGGCTTGGACCGTTTTTTCGGAAGCGGAGTTCATGAAGACTGAGACTTTCATATGTTCAGCGATGTCTTTCTCAGATTTCAAGTGTCCGTCTGAAGAGATTTTCACTTGTTCTATCATATATTTGTCATGATTGAACATCTCCTCTGCACGCTTTTTTAATTGGGCAGCCATCTGTTCTAAAATATATGCTTGTTGTGAGGCTTGTATTTCTTTTTTTTCTGAATTCAGCTGATTTTTTATTTCTCCTGATTGAACTTGTCCGTTTTTCGTCAGCTGTTCAAAGATGACGTCAGGATCTGTACGGAATAACGTGAAGATCGGATTCAGTATGACAACGATCAGCAGCAGGCTGATGACCATCTTCGCGTATTTTTGCATGCTGGAGTTCGGCAGAAGCATATCGATGACGATGGCAAGCAGAATAAATAAAATAATATTTGTGAGCCATTCCGTCAAAAATCCCACATCAGACCCTCCCCTACTTCATCATCATGGTCAGATTCCCGGCTGTAATAATGACGGTTAAGCTTAAGAAAAACATGAGAGACACAATAGCCATCGCCGCAAAAATGTAGATGACGCTTTTGCTGATGACATCAAGGCAGCTGATGACCGGGCCTCCCCCAAGCGGCTGCAAAACAGCGGCAGCTATTTTGTATATCAGCGCAAGCGAGAGGATTTTGATAGCGGGAAAAGCAGCGATGCAAATCAAGATCGCAACCCCGAGAATCCCGACGGTGTTTTTGAGCAGAAGAGAAGCGCTGATCACGGTATCTGTCGCTTCCGTAAACATGCGGCCCAATACGGGAATGAAGTTGCCGGTGATGAATTTCGCCGTCCTCAACGTGATCCCGTCCGTGACAGCAGCTGAGGCGCCCTGAACCGATATGACCCCGAGAAATACGGTTAAAAAAGCGGCCAGCGTCCCGATTGCCACATTCCTTAAAAGCTGGGCGAGCTGTGTGACTTTGTATTGCTCTGTCATGGTACTGACAATGCTCAAAATCGCTGATAAAAACAAAAGCGGCAGGACGACAAATTGGATAAACAAACCGCTTGAGTTCATTAAAAAGAGAATCACAGGATGAAAAAAGGCGGCTGAAGCAGCCCCTCCCGAGGACGCCATAAGCGCGAGAAGCAGGGGAATGAGCGATAAGATGAAGCTTGTCATGGATTGGATCGCTTCATTCGCATATGTGACAGCGATCCGAAAGCTGTTCAGCGCAAGAATGATCAGAACCATGTAAACGATCGCATAGGCGACTTTGCTGACGGTGCTTTGCTGGAACGCATTTTGCAAAAGCTGAAGCAACACGCAGAAAATGGTTAAGAGGATCAAGGTTCCGAGCAGCTTGCCTCCTGCCAGCACTTCATGGAACATGTAGGAAAAAAGCGCCTTGACCCACTCTTCAGGCGAAAAATGCTTTTCCCCCTTGACAAATTCCAGTAAACTTCCTTTTTGACTTTCAGGAAGGTGTCCGCCATAGTCTGTCATAATCTTGTTCCAAAACTCTCCGACCCGGTCGAGTTCCAGTGTTTCAGCCTGCTTTTCCGCCATCGCTTCGGCTGATTTCTCAGCTGCTCCCGCTTCAGCCTGCGGCTCTTCCCCGTCTTTTTGCACAGCTTGTACATCACGCGCTCCGAAACAGATGATTCCGATGACAAACAGCCAGAACAGAAAACGCTTCATACTCAGGAAATCCTCCTTTCTGACTATGACATGGAAGGGATCAGCCCGATGATGGTTTCGATAATAACGGTTAAAATGGGAACGGCCATGACTAAAATGAGGATTTTTCCCGCCAGTTCAATTTTCGAGGCAATCGCCCCCTGCCCGGCATCTTTTGTCAGCTGCGCGCCAAACTCCGCGATATAAGCAATTCCGATGATTTTTAAAATCGTTTCGACATACATCATATTGATATTTGCATTGGCGGCTATTTTTTCAATCATACGGATGATTTCGTAGACCTGGTCCACTAGAAATAAAAAGATCGTGCAGCCTGCAAAAACGACAATCAGAAAAGCAAATGTCGGTTTCTGCTCTTTAACAATCAAGCTGAGGAAGGTTGCAATCATTCCTAATCCTACGATTTGAACGATTTCAATGAGTGAGCCCCCCTATCCTTGAAATAGAAAGACAGCTTTTATCTTTTGGAACAGATCATCGACGACAGTAGCCACCATGAATAAAATATAAATAAATCCTAAAAGCGTGACCCATTGGGCATATTCTTTCTTCCCCATTTGATCCAGTATGGTGTGGAGAAATGCGACGACGATTCCGACGCCGGCTATCTGAAAAATAATATTTACGTCTACTCCCATTTCATGTATGCTCCCCTCTTCATTACATCAATAGAAGAATCAGCAGCAGTCCCGATAAAAACCCAAGACTTTTGACCATTTTTTCATTTTTTGCCTGGGCGAGATTTGCTTCAGTTTCTTCCGTTTCTAAATGGGTTAACGCCAGTTTGATATGCTTTTGCTGAGAAATCAGATCATGACGGCCAAGGGTTTCTCCAAATTGCCTTAAAATATCAAATTCTTTTTTCTTAAGAGACGTTTCAGGCCATACGGTCTGCAAACTCTCCTCCCAGGCTGCTCCGGCTGAAGCGCTGCCTTCTTCCAGTTTTTCTGAAAATGTTTCAAACAAGGAGGAAACGGGTTTCGACAGCTGTTCTGCGATATGTTTTGAAGCCATGCGGAGCGGTGTGTGTCCGTACATGATTTCAGCTTCCAATGACTGTAAAGCGGCAAGAAGCTGACGGATTTGCTTCGGCCTTTCACTGAAAGGTTTGGCCATTTCAAACCCCGTCCATGTGGCAGCGGCCAAAATCAGCACGGCCCCCAAAAGCTTCAGCATGATAAAACCCTCTGATTCGTTTTGAGCGGCTCTCCGTCTCCGTTGTAGATGCGGCTTAAGCTGCCGGGTCCGTTCTTTCTAGAAAGCTCTACGATCCGCTGAAAAACACCGTATTCCCTGAGCAGTTTCAGCGAAGGCCGCTTTGCGATATCTGAATATGTGAATCCGTGGGCGGAGACGATGACCGAAACACCCGCATGCACCGCTTCTAAAAGCGCTTCGGCGTCTTCCATTCTGCCAATCTCATCTGCAATCACCACCTCCGGACTCATCGACCGGATCATCATCATCAGACCTTCCGCCTTTGGGCAGGCGTCAAGAATATCTACGCGGTCACCAAACCGATATTGGGGAATGCCGTTTACACACCCGCCAATCTCAGATCTTTCATCAATGATCGCGACTTTTTTGGCGGGGATGCTGCCGCTTCCCGTACTGATCAGTCTTGCAAGATCCCTGAGCAAGGTTGTTTTACCGGTTTGAGGCGGGCCGATGATCAGCGTATTCAGCCAGACGCTTTGAAATAAATGCGGCACATACGGCTTTGATATGCCGATTTTTTCTTTTGCAATGCGAATATTGAATGATGAAATTTCCCTGATTCCTTTTACAGCCCCATTTTCTACGACAACCCGCCCGGCAAGACCTACGCGGTGTCCGCCTCTGATGGTGACATATCCTTTTCTCAATTCCTCTTCAAGCGTATACATACTGTAATTGCCCAGCCTGTTCAAGAGCAGCGCTGCATCTTCAGATGTTGCCGCATAATTCAAAAAAAGCGGACTGCCTTTCTTGACCAGTTCGAGCGGACGACTTGTCCTAATCCGAATTTCTTCTATCTGATCAACTTCATGTTCTTTAATTCCGCTAAGCGCACGTTTAATCGTATCAGGGAGAATCTCTGTGATGTGATGCAAAAACACTCCCTCCTCTTTTTAGCTTGTCTTCTATAAAAATGTATGATCAAAGGAAGACTTTATGACAAGTCGGACTCTCTCAGCCTGCTTTCTTTATTTGTAGATGCCCGCAATAATGAAAACAACTCCCATAAAAATCAATATCAGCTTTGCATATGAAAGCTGCCCTGCAATTTGATATATTCCGATTGTCATCGTAATAATAAAGATCAGCGGTCCGACCATTGCAAGAACGCTGTTCACCGCCACGGCTTTACGGACGTCGTTCGTCATGAGCATCACAACAGCCGCCGTCAGCTCGATCAGGGAAGACACCACTCTTAAAGCCGCCATTGACAATACCGTCGGATTGACTTGTCCAAAGAAAAACTTCATCATCTTAAACCTCCAGTAACACTTCGGGCTTTTTTTACAATCTATGCTCTCTCTTTAAAAAGTAGTCTTCTGATTTTTCTATTGGGAGCTCTTATACAAGATTCAGGCAGCAGAAAAAGAGCCGGCTTTATAAAAGCCGGCTCTTGTCTCTCTAATATGATTTATGCTCTTGATACGTAAGATCCGTCAGAAGTATTGACAACGAGCTTATCCCCTTCGTTAACGAAGAAAGGCACGTTGACAACCAGACCTGTTTCAGTTTTTGCTGGTTTTGTTCCGCCAGACGCTGTGTCGCCTTTAATGCCAGGTTCTGTTTCCACAACCTTCAGCTCGACTGTATTCGGAAGTTCGATTCCGAGTGTCTCCGTCTGATACATCACGATGTGAACGGACATGTTTTCAAGCAAGAATTTGAGCTCGTGTTCGATTTGCGACGCATTCAGCTCAAGCTGTTCGTAGCTGGTTGTATCCATAAAAACGTGCTGATCGCCGTTTGCATACAAATACTGCATCGTTTTTGTTTCGATTTGGGCGCGCGCCACTTTTTCCCCTGCACGGAATGTTTTTTCCTGAATCGCGCCTGTGCGGAGATTTCTCAGTTTTGAACGGACAAAGGCAGCACCTTTTCCAGGCTTGACGTGCTGGAAGTCAACAACGCGCCAGATGCCACCATCTACTTCAATTGTTAAACCTGTGCGAAAATCGTTTACTGAAATCATGATTATCCTCCTATTGCTCCAATCAACGGATTATAAAATAATTAAATCTTTTGCGGAATGGGTAAGGGACTCGTTCCCTCCGTCAGTGAGCACGATATCATCCTCTATTCTGACTCCACCTGTGCCCGGTATGTAGATTCCCGGTTCAACCGTTACGACCATGCCTTTTTCAAGAGGCTGATCTGAACGTGCTGAAAGCGCCGGACTTTCATGTACTTCCATACCGAGGCCGTGGCCTGTTGAATGGCCGAAATAATCGCCGTAGCCCTTTGAAGAAATATAGTCCCTTGTATAAGCGTCAGCCTGTTTTCCGGTGATTCCCGGCTTGATATTCCGCATGCCGATAGCCTGCGCTTCAAATACGGTTTGATAAATGCTTTTCAGTTCGTCGCTCGGCTCGCCTACCGCGATCGTACGCGTAATGTCCGAGCAGTATCCTTTATAATAGGCCCCAAAATCCAACGTCACAAGGTCGCCCTTCTCGACGGCTTTATCGCTTGCCACGCCGTGAGGCAGACTTGAGCGCAATCCTGAAGCAACGATCATATCGAATGAAGAATGATCCGCCCCCTGGCTTCGCATGTAAAATTCAAGCTCATTGGCGATTGCAATTTCTGCGATGCCGGGCTTGATAAACGTCAGAATATGGCTGAATGCATCATCTGCAATCTTTGCAGCTTCCTTTAATATCTTAATCTCTTCACTTGACTTAATCAAGCGCAACTTTTCCACCGATTGAGAAACCGGAACAAGCTCGGCCGCACCAAGCCTGTCTTTGTAGGAAGCATATGTCCCGTATGTCATCTTTTCCTGCTCAAATCCGATTTTATTTAGTCCCATTTCTTTGATCACATCAGCGGTTTTTTGCACGATTCCGCCGGAATGCTGAACGATTTCAAAGCCGCTGGCTTGTTTTTTCGCCTGCTCCATATAACGGAAATCCGTAATAAAGACCGCTTTGTCTTCAGAAATGACCGCAAGACCTGAAGAGCCGGTGAACCCTGTTATGTACCGCAAATTGATGCTGCTCGTAACCAAAAGCCCTTCGATTCCAAGACCGCTGAAAAGCTCTCTCAATTTATTAAGTTTCATTGTCTTAAGTCCCCCCTATTTGTTATTGTTCAAAAAATAACAGACGGCAAGCTTGTAGCCTTCAAAACCAAGTCCGGCGATCTGGCCTCTCGCGACAGGAGCAATGACTGACTGATGGCGAAACGCTTCTCTTGCCTGAGGATTTGAAAGATGAACTTCGACCACCGGTATGCTGATGGCAGCCACTGCATCGCGGATGGCATAGCTGTAATGCGAAAAAGCACCCGGGTTTAAAACAACGCCATCGTATTGCTCCTCTGCTTCATGAAGCGCATCAATGATATCTCCTTCATGATTCGATTGAAAAAAAGTCAGCTCAGCTTGAACGCCTTCAGCAAATTGAAAAAGCTTTTTTTCCAAATCGGTTAATGTGTCTTTCCCGTAAACTTCAGGTTCGCGCTTTCCCAATCGGTTTAAATTCGGACCGTTCAATATTAAAATATGCGGCAACTCTTTTCCTCCTTTTTTAATTCAAGAACTTCACGCCAAAAAAAATGTCCACTTACAGTGAACATTTTATCATATTGCTTTACTTATCAACACTATTCTCTTGATTCTCCAAGCGCCCGCGAAAGCTTTTCAGAATTCAATTCATTGTATTCAAATGAAATCGAATAGCCGACAAACAAACCGTACAGCAAGTAGATGCAAAGTGTCGTCACCACCGTTTCCCTCTTTAATTCAGGCACAGTCTGAACATCTGGAAACATCGGATTAAACAGATAGAACACAATGACCCACAAAACAGCTCCGAATACCACACCGCCCCATATGCCTTTTACTTGTTTCAGGCAGCCGAAGTAAATCAATGCCGCCCCGATGGAAATAACCCCGATCAAAAGAATGCTGATTACCGTTCCAAGAAATCCGTTTTTCCACTCACCGAGTACAAAAGGCTGGAGAATCATGTTCGGATTGACTTCTGAAAACTTAAAAAGATAGGCGAGCTCAGCTAAAGCGCTCCAGAGAACGCCGCCGACAAAACCCGTCGTGATCACCCGTCCTGTGAAGGACATAGGGGTTTCCCGCTTATTTTGCTCCAATTTTTCCGGCTGTTTCTGATTGTCTTCATTGCTCATACTGCTCTCGTTCACCTCCATCTCCAGTATGTCCAAAAACAGCGGCCCCAACATCATTTTGCCAAGTTTTTTAAACCGGCGTGTAAAAATAACGAAAAAGGGTATACTTTAATTAGATTTGACATTCGCAGGGGTTCGAAATTCTTAAATTTTTAGGCTCGTCAATCTAGAGGTTTCAGCGTTTTTCCTGTACAATAGGTGTAAGGAAATGGTTAATTTAATCATAGATTGATACAGATAGGTTGATGCATATGTCAAATCAAAATAAACGGCCCGCTTACGGAGGGCAGGCTGTCGTCGAAGGGGTTATGTTTGGCGGCAGACGCCATTATGTAACCGCGATCCGCAGGAAAGACCGGAGCATTGAATTTTTCAGGCTGCGCCGCAAAACAAACCCGACACTTGAAAAATTGAAGAAAATCCCTTTTCTCAGAGGGATCATCGCAATTGTTGAGGCCAGCGCAAACGGCACCCAGCATTTGAACTTTTCAAGTGAACGATATGACCGCGACCCCTCTTTAGATGATCAATTGCAAGAAGAGAAGCAGTCAAAACTAACGATGATCTTCGGCCTTGCCGCAGTCGGTGTGCTTTCATTCCTTTTCAGCAAATTTATCTTTACACTTGTTCCCGTTTTTCTAGCGGAGCTCACCCGGCCGGTCTTCCAGTCTGACGTCGCACAGATTATGATCGAGAGCTTTTTTAAGCTGATCCTTCTCTTAGGCTATATTTACGCGATATCGTGCACTCCTTTTATTAAAAGGGTTTTTCAATATCACGGAGCCGAACACAAGGTCATAAACTGTTACGAACAAAATTTGCCGATTACGGTTGAAAATGTTCAGCGCCAGTCAAGGCTTCATTACAGATGCGGAAGCAGCTTCATTTTATTTACCGTGATCGTGGGCATGTTTGTTTACTTGCTTGTTCCTGCTGACCCTCTCTGGGTCCGTATTTTGAATAGAATCGCGCTGATACCGGTTGTTCTCGGCATTTCCTTTGAAGTGCTGCAGCTGACAAACAAAGTGAGAAACATACCAGTGCTTAAGGTCTTGGGCTATCCGGGCCTCTGGCTGCAGCTTTTGACGACAAAAGAGCCGTCTGACGACCAGGTGGAAGTGGCAATCGAAAGCTTTAACGAACTTCTTCATATGGAGACCAAAGCAGAGGACGAACAGAAGGAACCTTCTAATATCGTAATTTAAATTCTAACGAATTGGTTAATTTTTTGGGAGGTGGACAGTTATGAAGCAACGCGTACATCCTGTCTCAGCTTTAATTATTGCGCTTGGTATTTTTGGGTTTGTCTATTTCGCTATCACAAGTCCGGGCCGGCTGCTGCAATACCTGCTTGTATTTGCCGCGGTCGGCGCGATCATTTACTTTGTGATCAAACGCATTTCCAATCGCGATATGGGGAGTGAAGGAGCCGCTTTTAAGAAAGCAGCCAAACAATCCAACAGGCGTTTTCAGGATCATAAAAAGCGCTCCGTAAAAGGCCGGGTCAATCATCTTAGAAGTGTGCCGTCTATCAATAAATCCAAGCCCGTTTCGGTTAAGAAAAAAAGCCAGACTCAGCTGACGGTGATTGAAGGCAAAAAAAGCAAAAAGAAAAACAGGGCTTTCTTTTAATACGTCCACTGTTTCAAAAATAATTCTGTTCGTTTTTTTCCTAGCTCAATCAGAGCTAGTTTTTTTTCTGCCGAAATCGCAAATTCTGTCGACAGCACTTCTTCAACCGGCAAAAAAATAATGTTCCGTTCATGTTTAGTTGCGATATGTCTGGCATCATGGGCTTCCTTCATCGTCTCAAAAAGCGCTCCGAACAGCTCAAACGCATTACCGATCGTTTTCTTCGGTCTTTCTTTTTCATTGGGCATTAATGTAACACCTAAAACCGGCCGTTTTTTTTCGGCGGTAAACAGCCAGATCGGAAAATTGCTCAGCACCCCGCCGTCAACCACTGTGCAGATGCCGGCGGAAGATTTCAGTTTAACCGGTTCAAAAAAGTAAGGGATGCTGCAGCTCATCCGCACCGCCCTGGCGACGGAAAAACGCTCGGGGTTCAAGCCGTATCTGTTTAAATCATCAGGCAGAACAAGCATTTTGCCATTCGTTAAATCTGAAGCGATCAGCTTCAGTTTTCCTTTGTCAAAATCGCCGAACACCGAAATGCCCTTTGCTTTTAATTTTTCGGAAATCCAGTTTTCTAATTTATCTCCCTTATAAAGGCCAAGCCGCCAATAAATTGAAGCCCATTGCAGCATTTTTAAAGGCAAAAATGAAAACCTCGGATCGAGGAGCTCACGTTCATTTAATTCCTCCATCATACGGCTGATCTCCGCGCTCGTATATCCGGCTGCGATAAGTGATGCAATGATCGAACCGGCGCTTGTTCCGGCCAGTCTCTTAAAACGGAAGCCTCGTTTTTCAAGCGTTTCATATGCCCCTACAAGTGCAATGCCTTTCATTCCGCCGCCTGAGAAAACCCCGTCTATGTACATGTCGTTCTCCCCCCTTAAAAGATGGCCCTAACACCATTTTAAGAAGGGAACGGTTAAAAAAGACCATGAGACAATAAGCCGGCAAAATGAAAAAAGCCGCCGGTGATCCGGTCAGCTTTTTCTATTGATTGTCCTGTTCATTTCTTTTTTGAACGTTTCTCAAGTCGTCGATTCTTTTGCGGTCATCTTCAAAATATTGCACAAGATCTCCGACACGGTCAATGCTGTTCCAGCTTAAATGATGTTCAATTCCTTCGACATCATCATAAATTTTCTCTTCGTCAACACCAATGATTCGTAAAAACTGCTCCAATAATTCATGTCTGTATACTAAACGTTTGCCTATTTTTTTCCCTTTAGGCGTCAGCACGAGGCCGCGATACTTTTCATAAATCAAATATTCGTCTTTATCGAGTTTTTGAACCATTTTTGTAACCGAGGAGGGATGGACGGCTAAAGCTTCTGCAATATCTGAGACTCTGGCATATCCTTTTTCTTCTATCAGCATATAAATTTGTTCTATGTAATCTTCCATACTCGGTGTTGTCATCAAATCCCTCCAAATCACACCTATTCAAATCATAACAAGTTTACACTATGTGCATGTAAAAAACAAGCAATCGGATAACGTTTTCAGCCGGTATTATCTTTTAAAATTCCATTCATCTGTCGCATATTTGGTCCGGGACAGATCCTCGACAAACTCCATTTCTTCCTTCGTAAGCTCATAAGGCTGCAGATCGATGTTCAGGCCTTTTTCGAACCCTTTTTTAAATGCTGCGCTCGCTTCTTCAATTGTCACTTTTTTAGCTGTCAGCTCATTTATGGCAACCGCTTTTTGTTTAAAACTCCGCTGCATGCGCTCCCTGAGGCGGTCGTTTTTGTAGATAAACAGATCAAACAGCTTGTCCTCATCCAGATCAAGCAGAATCGATCCATGCTGCAGAATAACCCCTTTTTGTCTCGTCTGAGCGCTTCCGGCGACCTTTCTGCCTTCGACAACGAGCTCATACCAGGACGGCGCATCAAAGCAGACGGATGACCTTGGGCTTTTGAGGCTCTGCTTTTCTTTTTCCGTTCTCGGAATTGCGAAATATGCATCAAGCCCCAGTTCTCTGAACCCTTTAAGGATGCCTTCAGAAATAACTCTGTATGCTTCTGTCACCGTCTGCGGCATTTCCGGATGTTCTTCAGATACAATCACACTATAGGTGAGCTCTTGATCATGGAGAACGCCTCTTCCGCCGGTCGGCCTTCTGACAAAGCCCAAACCGTGTTTTTTGACAGCCTCAAGATCGATCTCCTTTTCAATATTTTGAAAATAGCCGACCGAAAGCGTTGGCGGGTTCCATCCGTAAAAGCGGATCGTCGGCGGAATTTTTTTTTGGCTGTGCCAATAAAGCAGCGCCTCATCAAGAGCCATATTAAAAGCGGGAGCCTGCCGTCCCGAGTCAATAAAACGCCATGTTTCTTTTTCCATAACCTACCCTCTTTTTCTTTGATATAAAATAAGTCTACCATTCCCTCTTAAAATTGAAAATAAATTCGGGCTAATCAGATGACAGATTTCCTAGCCTTTACTATAATAGTATGTGTCTTAACATATCGATAAAAAGTTCCCGCATTCAGGCGGGATGAGTCAAAAAGGAGTCGGATCAGATTGTCTACCAGCAGCATTATCGTTCTCATCATTTGCGCCGCGCTGATCATTTACGCGGTGGTTTCATACATCTACCAGCAGCGCATTATGAAAACCTTGTCAGAAGAAGAATTCCGGGCCGGCTATCGCAAAGCACAGCTCATTGATGTGCGTGAACCGAACGAATTTGAAGGCGGCCATATTTTAGGTGCGAGAAACATTCCGCTTTCACAGCTTAAGCAAAGAAAAATCGAAGTCCGTCCTGACAAACCTGTTTATCTTTACTGCCAAAACAATGTCAGAAGCGGACGAGCCGCACAGACACTGCGCAAACACGGCTGTCAGGAGATTTACAACCTGAAAGGCGGCTTTAAAAAATGGGGCGGAAAAATTAAAACGAAGAAATAATGGAAGGCTGTCTCGATCTGAGACAGCTTTTTTATAACCAAAAATAAGCCGGCGAATGAGTTTCGCCGGCTTTGTTCATTATTTTTTCAAGTCTTCAATTGAATTGACATCTTTCATATATGTCGGAACGACAAGGCCAATTTTTACGCCTGTCATACTTGTACCGACATCTTCAAATTTGCCATCGTATTTTTCGGCATATGTTTTATGCGTTTGCGGAAGCCATGCAGCGAGTGAAGCATCGACACTTCCATCTGCAATTCCGGTCCACATCGGGCCTGCTTCAACTTGGCTGAGCGTGACCTTGTAGCCCAGATCTTCAAGAATTTTGCCTACTACATGTGTGCTGGCAATTTCACTGTCCCACGCGACATAGCCAAGCTTAATTTCTTCGCCGTCTGCTTTATCGACGCCTTTTGTCCATTTTTCAACGAGATCTTGATGTTTTTTCACGAAATCAGCTGCAGCTTCTTCCGGTTTTTTGCCTTCCTGAACGGCAAGCATGACTTCACCCATATCATCTTCTGTCCAGCTGAACTGGCTCAGCAGTTTGTTTGCGCCTGGATGATCATCTTTAAACCCTTTGCGCGTGATGGTGTGAATTTCTTCAGCATCACCGTATGAACCTTTAGGATCTTTCAAGTATTTCAAATCGTATTTTGAGAACATCCAATGCGGCGTCCATCCCGTAATGATAATCGGTTCTTTTTTGTCGTACGCTTTTTTCAAAGCAGCGGTCATCGCTGAGCTTGACCCAGATGTTACTGTCCATTTGCTGAGATCATAGTCCTTCACCGCTTGATCCGTCGCAGTCATGATGCCTGCCCCCGGGTCAATGCCTGTAATTTTATAATCGACCTGATCACCTACTGAAGCATTTTCATCATTGCTGCTGCCGCAAGCAGCCAGACCTAATGTCAGTGCGGCTGCGGCGCCAATTCCTGCTATCTTTTTCCACATTACGCATTCCCCCTGCTTTTTTTCATTCTTATATTTTGTGTAACCCGGTCCAGTACGATTGCGATAATGACAATCGCAAGCCCGGTTTCTACACCAGTACCTGTTTTCAGCTGTGTGACAGCGCGATAGACTTCTTCTCCGAGTCCCGGAGCGCCCACCATAGATGCGATAACAACCATTGACAAAGCAAGCATGATGCTTTGGTTGATACCCGCCAAAATGGTTTTTGTTGCGAGCGGCAGCTGAACTTTAAAGAGCCGCTGACTTGTCGTAGAACCAAAGGCTTCTGTTGCTTCAATCAGATCCTCAGGCACTTGCTGAATACCTAAGATCGTCATCCGGATGGTTGGAGGCATCGCAAATATAACGGAAGCCACAACACCCGGAACAACTCCGATATTGAAGAAGAAAATAGCTGGAAGTAAATAAACGAATGCCGGCATCGTCTGCATTAAGTCAAGGATAGGCGTAACGATTCTCTGGACTGTTTTCTTTTGAGAACCCCAGATGCCGACCGGAATTCCGATAATGACTGAAATCAGAACGGAAGTGACGACAAGTGCCAATGTCTGCAGCATTGCGTCCCAATAACCCAAATAATCGATAATAAAAAATCCGATCAATGTAAAGAGTGCAATTCCCTTTTTGCTGATCAGCCAAGCGAGAGCCGCAAATATAACGGTCAATAACACCGGCGGAATAAAGCCTAAGCCTTGGACAATCACATCAACAAAAGCTTCCACCCCTTTTGCAATTCCGTCAAATACGCCTCCGAACGACATGGTCAGCCAATCCACAAACTGATCGATCCAATCGGCTAAAGGAATACGGGGAAGTGAGGAAAATGTAAACATGCTTTATCTCACCTCCTGCATAACGGCTTCAATTTCATCAGTTGATACATGATTTACGTTGATATATTGGTCACTGCCGGCAAGGGCTCCGATCAGAGCGCCTTTGACAATAATGCCTTTCATCCGCTCTTTTTCATCGACAACAGCGATTGGAATGCTGGCGTCAGAAACCATTTCAAAAATGTCAGTCAGTACAACATCCTGTTGTACCGTCTTCATTTCTTTTGAAATCACCGTCTCAAGAACCTGGCCTTTTTCAGCCGCTTTCTTGGCGGTCTCCGCATCAATTGTGCCAAGAAGCCTATTGTGTTTATCGACAGCGTAAATGGATGAGATCCCCAGATTTTTCATCAGCGTCAATGCAACGCGCGGACCTTTATCAACACGCACGGTTTCCGCACGCTTCATAATGTGTCCGGCCGTCAGCACTTTAGATAAATCAACATCTTCAACGAATTTTTCAACATATTCGTTTGATGGATTCATCAGGATTTCTTCCGGCGTGCCGATTTGCACGATGTTTCCGTCTTTCATCAGCGCGATGCGGTCGCCGATTCGCAATGCTTCATCCAGATCGTGAGTGATGAAAATAATCGTTTTTCCCACCGATTCATGCAGATCCAAGAGTTCATCCTGCATATCCTTACGAATCAGCGGATCAAGAGCGCTGAACGCTTCGTCCATCAGCAGAATATCGGGATCATTCGTCAAGGCACGGGCCAGCCCGACACGCTGCTGCATCCCGCCACTCAGCTGATCAGGATATTGCTGCTCATATCCTTCAAGGCCGACGAGCTTTAAGGATTCAAGCGCTTTTTGCTGGCGTTTGCTTTTGTCTACTCCCTGCAGCTCCAATCCATACTCGGTATTTTCAAGAATTGTTCTATGCGGAAAGAGAGCGAACTTTTGAAAGACCATACTGATTTTTTTTCGTCTCACTTCACGAAGCTGGTCTTTGGACATATTTGTTATCATGTCACCATCTATATATACATTTCCGGCAGTCGGTTCAATCAGCCGGTTCAACATCCGAACCAAAGTTGATTTACCGCTCCCTGATAGACCCATGATGACAAATATCTCGCCGTCGTATACGCTGAAGTCTGCTTGATTCACCCCAACGGTTGCTCCGGTTTCTTTCAGAATTTCTTTTTTGGTTTTACCGCTGGCAAGCAACTGTGTGGCTTTTTTTGTCTGCTTTCCAAAAACCTTGGATACTTTTTCGACTTTTATCTTAATTGATTTATCGTCTGGACTCATATTTCTCCTCCCGTATTAAGCAATCTAATATACCGTAACATTTATGTAACATATGAGACAAACGGCATATTCGCTTTAATTTTGTATCATACCTTCATATAATCGATTATCCCTCTGCAACCTTGCAAATGCTTCTAAATGCTCTGCAATCCTCTTTTATTAAGGTAAATTAAACCATTACATCATGAGAAAACACTGAAACTATCATGTTTTCGAAGATAATTATTATTTTTAATTTAAATTTTATGAATTTAACTGCTTGATAAAGGTAAAATCCTTCTCACCCGCTAAAGAATCCGCTTACACCGAATGGATTCTTTCATTATAAAAAATGAAAAAAACCGGCGAATCAAATTCGCCGGCTTTCATTCAGCCTATTCAAATCGAAGCACGGGCTGGCGGGCCGCTTTCGTTTCATCCATTCGTTTGACCACGGTTGTGTGCGGTGCTTCCTGAACGATTTCAGGGTTTTCCTCCGCTTCTCGGGCAATCTGGATCATTGTTTCGATAAACGCATCGAGCGTTTCTTTTGATTCTGTTTCTGTCGGCTCGATCATGATGCATTCTTCAACATTAAGCGGGAAGTATATCGTCGGCGGATGGAAGCCGAAATCCAACAGACGCTTGGCGATATCCAGCGTTCTGACTCCAAGCTTTTTCTGGCGCCTTCCCGACAGTACAAACTCATGCTTGCAATGGCGGTCAAACGGCAGATCGTAATAAGGCGCCAGTTTTCTCATCATATAATTCGCATTTAATACGGCGTTTTCTGTGACCTCTTTCAGCCCGTCCGGCCCCATTGAGCGAATATACGTATAGGCTCTTACATTAATGCCGAAATTTCCGTAGTACGGCTTGACCCTGCCGATTGATTGAGGGCGGTCATTGTCAAATGTATAGCGGCCGTCTTTTTTCACTAGAACAGGCTTCGGCAGATACGGAATCAGCTCTTTTTTGACACCGACGGGCCCTGAGCCTGGTCCTCCGCCTCCGTGAGGGCCTGTGAAGGTTTTGTGGAGGTTTAAATGCACGACGTCAAATCCCATGTCGCCCGGTCGCGCTTTGCTGAGTACGGCGTTCAGGTTCGCTCCGTCATAATACAGCTTTCCTCCGGCTTGGTGGACGATTTCAGCCATTTCCAAAATATTTTCCTCAAAAAGGCCGAGGGTGTTTGGATTGGTCAGCATCAAAGCTGCTGTCTCTTTATCTACGACCCGCTTTAAATCCTCAAGATCAACAAGCCCGTCAGCATTTGATTTGACTGTAACCGTTTCAAAACCGGCAACCGTTGCCGACGCAGGATTTGTGCCGTGTGCAGAGTCTGGAACGATGACCTTTGTCCTTTTATGATCGCCGTTTGCTTCATGAAAAGCTCGGATCATCATCAGACCGGTCCACTCTCCATGCGCCCCAGCAGCCGGCTGAAGTGTGACTTCATCCATTCCTGTAATCTCTTCCAGATGCTTGCTCAAGTCATACAGCAGCTCTAGTGCCCCTTGCACAGTCCGTTCATCCTGAAGCGGATGAATCGAAGAAAAACCGGGAATCCTCGCGATTTTTTCATTCAGCTTCGGGTTGTATTTCATCGTGCAGGAACCGAGCGGATAAAAGCCAGAATCGACGCCGTGATTGCGCCTTGATAAAGCGGTATAGTGACGCATGATATCGAGCTCAGACACTTCGGGGAGCTCAGCCGGCTCATCTCTGATATACGCTTCAGCAATGAGGTCTGATACATCTGTTTCAGGGACGTCCAGCTCAGGCAGGCTGTAGCCGACCCGGCCATCTTTCGACACTTCAAAAATAAGCGATTGATCCTGATTATTCATGGCGATCCCCCAATTCATTCATGAGTGTATCAATTTCTTCTTTTGTTCTGAGCTCTGTGACAGCGATCAGCATATGCTGGTTTAAATCAAGGTATGAAGCGCCGAGGTCGTAGCCGCCGATGATCTCTTTTTCAAGCAGGCGTTCGTTAACTTCTGAAACAGGCTCATTCAGCCTGACAACAAACTCGTTGAACATCGGTCCTTCAAAGGCGACTGCAAGGCCCGCCCGTTTAGCGGCTTCTTTTGCATAAGCCGCTTTTTGCATGTTCTGCCAAGCGATCTCTCTGACGCCCTTTTTGCCGAGCGCCGTCATGGCTACAGAAGCGGCAAGCGCATTGAGCGCCTGATTGGAGCAAATATTTGATGTCGCTTTATCGCGCCTGATATGCTGTTCCCTCGCCTGCAGTGTTAAAACAAAGCCTCTTTTGCCATTTTCATCTTCAGTCTGCCCGATCAGACGCCCCGGGACCTTTCTCATCAGTTTTTTCGTGACGGCAAAAAACCCGCAGTGCGGCCCACCGAAAGCGGCCGGTATCCCAAATGGCTGGGCATCTCCGACGACGATGTCCGCACCGAATGCCCCAGGCGGTGTTAAGAGGCCGAGAGCCAACGGATTGGCGGAAACAATGAACATGGATTTTCCTTTATGGGCGATCGGCTCAATCTCTTTCAGCGGTTCAATCTGTCCGAAAAAGTTAGGGTATTGGACGATCACTGCAGCGGTTTCCTCACAGACTGCCTCATCGAGGGCCGTAAGATCTGCTGTTCCGTTTTTGGAAGGGACTTCAATCACATCGATGTACTGCCCTTTTGCATATGTTTTTAACACTTCGCGCGATTCCGGGTGAACGGTTTCGGACACGACGATTTTTTTCTTTTTCGTATGCCCTGAAGCAAGCATCGCGGCTTCCGCTAATGCCGTTCCTCCGTCATACATCGATGAGTTGCTGATATCCATTCCCGTCAGCTCGCAAATCATCGTTTGAAATTCAAAAATCGCCTGAAGCTCTCCTTGAGAAATTTCCGGCTGATACGGTGTATAGGCCGTATAAAATTCAGACCGCGAAATCACGTGATCGACGATAACGGGCTGATAATGATCATAAACGCCCGCCCCCAAAAATGAGGCGTATGCCCCCGTGTCCTTATTTTTTGCCGCAAGCTTTACGAGCTCTTTGGTGAGCTCCGTCTCGGACTTTGCCTTTTTGATCTGATATTCGCCTTTAAATCTGACGCTTTCCGGGATATCAGAGAATAAATCGTCAATCTTGCCGACTCCAATCGCCTCAAGCATTTCTTTTTTATCCTGATCTGTCGCTGGCAGGTAGCGATGCTTCATCTTCAGTCTCCTTTCATGATCATGGCAAACTTACGGCTGCCGTTTATAAAATGGGGTTTTCACAATTTTTGCTTTGAGCCGCTTTTTTCTGACTTCCACTTCGACGACGGTGCCGATGTCAGCGGCTTCTTTTTTCAGCAGTGCAAGGCCGACATTTTTTTTCAAAGTCGGCGACTGTGTTCCAGTTGTTACCTCACCGGCTTTTTCACCCTGATAAAAAACGGTGTATCCGTATCTCGGAATCCCTTTATCAAGCATTTCAAGGCCGACCAGTTTTCTGTCTGCTCCATGCTCTTTTTGGCTTGCCAAAACGGACTTGCCGAAGAAATCAGACTCTTTTTTTATTTTTACGGCAAATCCGATGCCCGCTTCAATCGGCGTAATCTCCTTTGTAAGCTCCTGCCCGTATAACGGCAGCTTTGCTTCAAACCGGAGGGTGTCCCTTGCCCCGAGGCCGCACGGCACCAAGCCGTCGTCCCTGCCTGTTTTCAGGAGAAGCTTCCAAATGCAGGCCGCATCTTCATTCCTGCAATACATTTCAAAGCCGTCCTCTCCTGTGTACCCCGTTCTGGACACAAGCGCCCGAACACTGCCGACCGCTGCTTCATCCCTGAAGGTAAACGGCTTTAGCGCGGCAAGATCAATGTCTGTCACATGTTTTAAAATCTGTGCGGCTTTCGGTCCTTGAAGCGCGAGCAATGAGATCTCGTCAGACAAGTTTTTGACCGAAACATCGCCCTCGGCATGCCGGTTCAGCCAATCGATATCCTTGTCGATATTGGCTGCGTTGATAACCAGCAGATAGCGGCTGTGCCCTCTTTTATAAACCAAAAGATCATCAATCGTCCCGCCGTTTTCATAACACATTGCCGTATACTGTGCACCGCCTTCCGCCAAGGCGGAAACATCATTGGTCAAAAGTTTCTGCAAAAACGGAAGGCTGTCGCTTCCAGAAACCTCGACTTCCCCCATATGCGAAACGTCAAACAGTCCAGCATTCGTCCTAACCGCTTCATGCTCTTCTTTAATCGATGAAAACTGAACAGGCAGCTCCCAGCCGCCAAAATCAATCGTCTTCCCGCCATATTCTTTATAAAGATCAAATAAAGGCGTTCGTTTAAGCATTCTGCTTCCCCCTTTGTTTTTCAAACTAGAAACAAGTTTGCCAATCATCAGAAAACGCGAAAGATTCCGTCACCATTTTTTAAAAAGTTTGTCGCTTTGACAGCACGAAAAAGGACAGAGAACCCCCTTTGACAATTCGAAGGTTCTCTGTCCTGGCACCTGAAAGTTTACTTTGCGTAAAAGCAAAGATGTCCCCTTTGGCGGTTTGTTAAACATGATTATGATACAAACTCTCTCCAGAGTTGCGTCAAGCAAGAGTTCTTTTGCCTGAGAGATTCACTATTTCTCTAGTTTGCTCCTTCGGCGCCGTGGTAAGGTCTCCCCTATCGGTCTCTCCCCTTGCTGTCATTCGCTCATATTCATTTCTTATCATGGACATACTAAATAAAGCTTACGATTTTTTCACTGATGATCTACAAATATCCTACCATCATCAAAGCGTTTGGGCAATAGAAAAAATCGTTAACATTCAATTATTTTACGATCGAAATGTTCGTCTTTTATTGATTTCTGTATAAAATCAGCTTCATTCACACAAGATTCCCTTAAAAAAGAGAACATTTTATTTGATTTATGATAGAGGAAAGGCGGCGTTATGATGAGACCAGACATTCATTTTGACAATGAGTGGCCAGAACAGTTCAAAAAACACCTTGATAAGGACGGACCATGGGCGAATTGGGAGCTTTACAAACTTTCCTGCGAGGTGCAAAAAAGGCTGGCGATTCCAACCTTTGAAGGACTGCAGGCTCCGTTTCACCTGCCTGATTTCACCCCGCTTCCCCACCAGCTCGAAGTCGCGCAGAAAGTGGTCGAGCAGATGAACGGAAAAGCCATTTTAGCCGATGAAGTGGGTCTCGGGAAGACCGTAGAAGCCGGGCTGATTTTAAAAGAATACATGATTCGCGGGCTGGCGAAGAAAATTTTGATTCTCGTGCCTGCCTCCCTTGTATCCCAATGGGTGAAAGAGCTGCGCGAAAAGTTCTTAATCTCGGCTGTCGAACAGAAAAAAAGCTATGTATGGGAGCAGTGTGACGTTGTCGTCTCCTCTCTCGATACAGCCAAAAGATCGCCGCACAGGGAAACCGTTTTATCCATTCAATATGATGTGGTGATCATTGATGAAGCTCACAAACTGAAAAACAATAAAACCAAAAACTACGAGTTCGTCCGCAATTTAAAGAAAAAATATTGCCTGATGCTCACGGCTACACCTATCCAAAACAAGATTGACGAGATATTCAACCTCGTCTCCTTATTAAAGCCCGGGCATCTGGGCAATGAAAGCAATTTTAACAAAGATTATTCAAAACAAATCAATTCAGCGGAAACGCATGAACGCTTGAAATCCCTGGTCAATAAAGTCATGATCAGGAACAGGCGGCAGGATACGGGCATCACCTGGACAAAGCGCCACGTCGAAACCGTGCCCATTTCCTTTTCACCGACTGAACAGGCTTTATATGATGAGATTAGAAAACTGAAAAAAGATCATCTCCATTCATCAAGCATGTTTTCGATTATGACATTGGAGCGCGAATGCTGTTCAAGCAGAGAGGCCGTCTACATGACGCTGAAAAACATGCTTGACCGGAAAGACCGCGAAGCCCCCGTTATCGGAGAAGCTGTGATTCATCATCTGATCGGCAAGGTAAATGAAGTGGCGCAAAATTCAAAAGCAATGAAAGTCGTCGAACTGATTCAAGAACTCAATGACAAAGTCATTATTTTTACAGAGTACAGAGCCACGCAAATTTACTTGCAATGGTTTCTCCAGCAAAACGGCATCAGCTCTGTTCCGTTTAGAGGCGGTTTTAAAAGAGGAAAGAAAGACTGGATGAAAGACTTATTCCGCGGCAAAGTTCAGGTTCTGATCGCGACCGAAGCTGGCGGTGAAGGGATCAACCTTCAATTCTGCAACAAAATCATCAATTATGACCTCCCGTGGAATCCGATGCGTCTTGAACAGAGGATCGGACGGATTCACCGCCTCGGCCAGGAACGGGACGTGTACATTTACAATATGGCGACAAAGCATACGGTTGAGGAACATATTTTAAAACTGCTCTATGAAAAAATTCATTTGTTCGAAAAAGTAGTCGGTGATTTAGATGATATTTTAACTAAAATAGAGGTCGGAAATTTCGAAGAGCATCTGCATGACATCCTTTTTTATTCGGCTACGGACGAAGAAATGAAAATCAAAATGGAAAACCTGACATCATTCATTTCCTATGGGAATGAAGCCGTTTCAAACCACAAACAGATTGGAGGCTAACATATGCGGCAGGAAGAAATACACCGGTTTCTGGAACGCTTTTTCACAGCAAACGGCTGCACCATCACAGACAAAAGCGCCGGCCATTTAACCGTGCAGCTGACTGCTGAAGTCGATAAGCAAATCATGAACAGGCCATTTTACTGGCATTGGCTTGAAAAGACGGGCGGCGAGCCGAATCCGATGAAAATCACCCTGATTACGGATGAAGATCAGGCTCCGGCTGATATAGAAGGTGAATTTATTCATTTTGGCTCTCCAAGACTTTTTCAAATGTTTCAGGCTGTTAAAAAGAACGGCAAATTTATTCGCCTGTATGAAAAAATCTGTTCACAAGGGGCGCACATTCCCCTTGAACCATGGCTCGGCATAAATGTGACCATCTCCTATCAGTCTGACAAGAAAAAAGATAAGCTGCTGTCTCTCGGCCTCCATCTAATCAGCGGACAGCTCATAGAGGGGTTTCAAGAGCAAATGGAGGCCCAGCCGCTCTCTTCGCAAATATCCGACTACTGCTACACCATGTCGCCTTTGATCAAACCGGAAAGCGGCATCAAACGTCTTGAGCGGTATATCGAACAGTCCGCCAGAAATGAACCGCTTGATTGGGCGGAAGCTTCCATTAAAAGATGGAAAAATGACCTTGCGCTGCTGAATCAATTTTATGAAGAAACAGAAGAAAAACCGGAAGAATATGAAATTGAGAAAAAAGCGCTCCAAGCGCTTTACGAGCCAAAAATCGAAATTAAGGTTGAAAACGGAGGATTATTTTATTTACAGAAAAAAATCTCAGGATAATTCTTCCGATTCGACACCGTTCTTGTTTTTATTCATGAAGAGGAGCTTATAATAGAACTACGGAGACAAGGAAAACTTTCGTAACATGAATTGGACAAGGATGGAAAAGTGTTGAGTCTTGAGATTTATCTTTGTTTATCACAGCACGGTTGACTGAAATACATAATCAAGTATTTTGGGAGGGGAAATGTATGAATAAAGATAAAAATGAGAAAGAAGAATTGGATGAAGAGTGGGCTGAGCTGATAAAAAACGCCCTGAAGGAAGGTATTAGTCCAGATGAAATACGATTTTTTCTCAATTTAGGAAAGAAGTCTTCCAAAGCTTCCACATCAATTGAAAGAAGTCATTCAATAAATCCTTTCTGAATGTGCTATAATATCGAAAGGAAGGTGATGACATTGATTGGCCAGCGTATTAAACAATATCGAAAAGAAAAAGGCTACTCACTATCTGAACTAGCTGAAAAGGCTGGGGTAGCGAAGTCTTATTTAAGTTCTATAGAAAGAAACTTACAAACAAACCCCTCCATTCAATTTCTAGAAAAAGTCTCCGCAGTTCTGGACGTCTCGGTTCATACCCTGCTTGATGAAAAAGATGAAACCGAATACGATGGTCAATTAGATAGTGAATGGGAAAATCTAGTACGTGACGCTATGGCTTCAGGGGTTTCTAAAAAACAATTTCGAGAATTTTTAGATTATCAAAAATGGAAGAAAAGACAGGAAAAGGAGTAAGGGGCCGCATATCTTACTCCCTTTGGTATTTTTTAAGCGGATACAGCGCCAATTCCTTATGAATGACATAAAAAAAAACGGATCTGAAAGATCCGTTTTTTCTGCTTCCCTCTTATTTATCTTCACTGTGAGCTCTTTCGTTCTCTTTAACATATCCGTTTTCATCAGCATGTTTTTTGCCGTCGATTGTTAAGCCGTTCCATTGAGTGGCTTCAAATGAGAAGTCAAGCTCTACAGAGTCTCCTTGATATTTGTTTTGAAGCATTTTGCCGCTGCTGTCTGTTGTTGTATCATTGACAAATTCAATAACCATTTCCACTTTGTCAAAATCAAATGGATCTTTAGGAACTCCATCATATTCTGGCGCAGTTTTTCCGTT
Source organism: Bacillus swezeyi (assembly GCF_001969815.1). Taxonomy (GTDB): domain Bacteria; phylum Bacillota; class Bacilli; order Bacillales; family Bacillaceae; genus Bacillus; species Bacillus swezeyi. The sequence continues at coordinate 101,880 of NZ_MRBK01000014.1, forward strand.
GATTGTCGCCACATTGATTTTGCCGTTGTCATGCAAGAAGCCCGGCTCAATTAATTTTTTGACTTTTTCATATGCAGCTTTGTCTTTTTTCGCAGACATATTGTACAGGTCATAGAGGTTTGCGGAATCTAAAATGATGTTTTTAGGATAGCCGTTTCCGCCTTCAACTCCGACTGTCAGCAGGCTGACTTTAAATTGTTTCAGGAAGTCTTCAGCAGAGTTTTTCCCGCCGTTTTTCGCTTTTGCATCAACGAAATTGCTGTATCCAAGCTGCATCAGCACCTCTTTAATAGCTAGCGAGCCGTCGTTTTTAAATTCAAATTCTTTTTTGAATTTATCACCCGGTTTTAAGTTAGACAAGCTGACTCTTGCAGATGTATCTTTAGCATTTAAGTCAAGCGTCCCTGCTGCATATGTTGCTTGAGTTGTTTCAATATCATTGAACGCAGCCCAAGTTCCTCCTCCTACTAATGCCAATCCCAGCGCAGCAGACGCAACGCCCAATCCGATTTTTTTCTTTGTACCCATTGATAACTCCTCCTTTTATAATAAGAAAACTGCTATATATGGAACCTGAATATCAGGTTGCCAACGAAGATTACATGGAGACTGATTGATCTTTTCCGGCGGCTTCGATCGCTTTTGCTTTTTGATCTATTTCTCGCAAAGCCGCTGACACAGTAATGACTGCGTAAAGAATCAACAAGAGTCCAGGCACGATTAACAAGATGGCCGTGCCGATAGGTTTACTTGCAAAATCCAGCAAATATCCGGCATACGGAACCGTAATTCCCGAATATTCAGCTACAACATTTTCCGCCAAAACAGGATCGGAATCAGGGTTTTGATTGTTGTCACCCTTTGTTTTAAACATAAGATTTGATTTATTTTTTGTTATACCGATAATTCGGTGGGTAACCATTGTGTCTTGGTCTTGCATGAATGTAATGATATCTCCCTTTTTCAAATTCTCGGGATTTTTCATTTTTTGAACGGCGATTACAGAACCTGTCTGAAACTCCGGTTCCATCGATCCGGATAAAACAGTTTTCAATTGATAGCCAAACAGCTGCGGCTCTCCGCCGGACGACTTTGTTGAAATTACGACGATGATCGCCGCGATGATCAGCGTGAAAATAATCACATACAAGAAATTGCTGACCCATTTCATCACTTTTTTCATGACGCTTCCCCGCTTTCCAATGAATGTTCTTCTTTACTTTTTTCTTCATTTACGGAACGACTCTCGTCTGTCGTTTCTTTTTGTATTTTTTGTTCTTGTTCAGACTCTTGCGGTGCTTGTGTTTGTTCTTTTTGTTTTGGCTGTGAAGAAGCTTTTTTAGGAGGCTTTGGCGTTTCTTCCTTGCAATCTTGAAGTTCCATTACCTTCGACCAAATGACGGACTTTCCACGTTTATAATCTGGATGGCCTTCAGGTTTGATCAATTTAAAGGCATATAATCCTCCCTTTACCGCACGCTTTGACTCTATCCTGTACTCACGGCCTGTGCCCTCTTTTGAAACCGCGCCTTTGTCTATGACAACTCCATCTTTAAGCGGCTTTGCTGAATTCTCTATTTTATGCAGTTCCCAGTTCCAGTCGGAGCTGGTTATTTTTTGACCGCGGTTTTTAAATTCTGCAAATAATGTTAAAGGTGCACATACCGTTCCTTTCGTCTTTGTCTGTTTTTGAAGCTTCAGATCGCTTCCGTCCCACTGTTTGTCATCCGCATGATCGAATACTGCAGACGCTTTCATTGGCATGCTGTATTTTTCCACATCATGAAAGGATGCGGTTGTATGTTGATTCAGCTGACTAGCCAAACCAATCAAAAGGTAAATGATCAACATCATTTGAAAACCGATGACTGTTTTTTTGTCTCTTTTTCGGCATCTCCTAGTTCGAGATAATCGGATCATGACTACCCTCCTAGTGAGTCTGAAGTGGCTTTCGTTCGTTTTAAAGAACTTTATAGTTAGAGTATAAAGAACAAGAGGAAGGTTGAAAACTGTCAAAAAAGTCGATTGAGTTCGTTTTATAGAACATTATCGTTTAATTTCTCAAAAAACCTCTCAAATTCTCATCTTTTTGAAAACTTTGAAGTTCTTTATAGTGTACACAATTTCTTCTTATTCTTTGTATAAATCGTGTTGACAAGGAAAAAAATAGTGAAGAAAGGATGATGACCCATGCTGAAAAACATCATGTTATGCTTTTTTTTGCTATCTGCAGGGTTCGGACCGCTGAATGCTCATGCAACAGCTCATGAAACATCCCGCATGTCAAAATGGGAAGAGAGGGCTGTTGAGGAAGCGAAAAAACGGTATCCGACAGCCGAAGTGCTCCTCACAAAAAAAGTATGGGATCGAAAACGCACAGACGAAGCAGTCAAACAATATCACGTGACTCTTAGCGAAGGAAATAAACACTTTGGAGTTTTTGTCACCATCTCATATGAACCCACAACACATAAAGTGAATAAAGTGGTAGTCGTTGAAGAATATAAATAAACCGCTTTGCGATGCAAAGCGGTTTAGATTGTTTGGCAAAATCCTAAAACGGTTTAAGTTTTAGGGTTTTGTCATCTTTTCAGTGTGACCTTAAAATCCTGGAATTTTAGGGAGTCATCGGAGCGGATTTTCTCACGGCGGCGTTCAGGCAGGACGACTGGAGCGATTTATCCGCCGTTCCTTCCCTGGACATGAGCACAGACTCGCAGACCTGACAATGAATACGAGGCGTCTACACACTGAATGCAGAAAATCACGCTCTTACCTGACTAAGTTGATCTCTTGATCGGGCTGCTGCCTTATTTATGGCGCTTGAATAACATAGCGCAGCCGATCGGAATTATGCCGAACCATCGATAAACCCTTGACGAGGGCTTAGACTCTTTTCTCTTCTCTTTCATTTCTCTTCTTTCATGTTTTGGTGTGTCCATATACTTAACTAGCTGTTCGGTCATATATTTTACGTAATCGTTTGTTTTCATCAGATCACCTCATCATTCCTATATGATGAAGTGTTGTCCCACGGCCTTTTTTTTATACATTCTTCATCTTACACCCAAGATGTTAATACTCCTTCCAATGAGTGATTTTCTTTTCCGACAGATAAAATTGAAATTCGGCGCTTCTCATTGCTCCAGCCGCTCCAGCTGTCGTCTTTACCGTTATTTTCACATCCTTCATCTGCTTATCAGCAGTAGTTGAAACAGCATATGTTACCACTCCATATGCCGTTTTCACCTCTCCTTCCGTGTCTTCTTGAATATGCCTGATGGAATGGAGAATTCCATTTTGCAGGAGATTTTGCTGAGTATAAAACTCTTTTGTTTGTTTGGCAAAGCCTTGCTTGATCATAAAGGAGACAGCCGAATGACCAGCACACAGCATGCAGACAGCAGCCATAAAAACCACTGCGGGATAAATAAACCCTTTTGAATTGTTCACATGAACCACCCTTAAGCTGAATGATAGATTGGAAATGCTGCATGATATGTCTTATCGCTGAGACTAACAGCTTCAATCATCAATTGATGATCTTGTATCTTAAACGTGACATGTTTGACATGCTGCAAAATCGGCACATGACCTTTAGAATTGACCCTTTTTCGAATGGTTGTTTGATATTGTTCATAGCGGACCGTTTCACCCTTTGAGTTCGTCATCTCCAGCGCATGATGGCCGTTTGCTGCTTTTATATCGAGGGCATTTCTGCATTCCTTTAAAATCTGCTCTGCCGTTATGGTCCATTCCTGCGGATGAATGTCTGTTTCTTTTCTTTCCTGAGATAAAAACAGATGAAAAATCGATGCCATTGTCCCCGCAATAAACATATAAACCGTTAATGCGGCTAAAACATTAAGAAGGGTAAAGCCCTTTTGTCTGCAAAATCGAGAGACAGTGCTTTTGTTCTTTTCCAGGCTTGATGGAAATACAGACTTTATAGTCATCTCCTTTCTCCTTCCATTCTATATAATAGGCGGTTCCCTGATAAACCGCGGTTTCCTGCGGCTGAAAGGAACCGGTCAGCGTATAGCGGCTGATCTGTTCATCCAATAGGCGGTATGCCTCTTCCTCTTTTCTTGCCATTTCATTTTTTAATGCGAGCTGATGGAACATCGGAATAAACAAAACGGTGATCATCGTCCATATTCCGAGTGCGGAAACCGTTTCAATTGTCGTAAAGCCTTTATTTCTTTTGAACATTGATTTTTCCGCTCCCTAAATAAACCGTCAGTTGAAAAGAGGCACAAGGCGTATCAATCACTATTTTTCCTCCTTGATTCGGAACTCCGTTCGGACTGTATGTTAAATGTTGTCTCAATGTCGATTCCTTTATGGCGATTTTATGATCAAAAGTTCTGACAAGATAAGGATCTGCCTTTTCGTCCGCGGGCATAATGGCGTACTTGAAACGGTCGAAATCAAGATGCACCTTCACCTTTGCATTTTGAGCAAGAGCAGTCTGCTGGGCATAAAGCAAATCCTCTTCAAGCTGGGAAACGAAGTGCTGAACGACTCTTTTTTCATAAATGGGAGGCAGTCCGGAAAACAAAGTGATCATCATAATTGAACTGATCATTAAAACGGTTAAGCTTTCAAGAAGGGTAAACCCTTTATGATCTATCGTCATTACTCGGTCTGCGCCCTGCCATTTGAAACCACAATGGCTTTCCCGTTGGGACATGTTGAATTCTTCTTGATATATCCTTCTGATTCAAGATCTCCGATACTCGGCGTTTGACCGTCATGATCCATCTGATAAGCCGTGATTTGCGCTTGAATCATATTTTTCAAGCCTTCACAGCCTTTTTTTTGAATACTTTGATTATGCTTTGTGACATTTGGGATGGTAATCAGTAGCAGGATGGATATGACAAGCATGACGACAAGCATTTCAATTAATGTAAATCCCTTTTCATTCAATTTGCCGACCTCCTTTATAATTGATTCATCATTTGATACATTGGCAAAAGCATAGACAGATAAAGAATTAAAATCATGGCCGCGGTAAACCCGTAAATCAGCGGCTGGATGATGCCCGTCCACTGTTCAGCCTTCTTTTCCAGCCGACCGATCAAAAATTGGCTGTATGAATACAGCTCTCTGTGAAGCTGACCGTTTAACTGGCCGTGAGCGATCGCTTTTGACAGATCTTTTTCATAAAACGGACGCCCTTTTAAAATTTCATCGATCGCTTCCCCTTGTTTTAGTCTCTTGATGAAACACTTTGCTTCCTTTTGATAAAACGGCAAAAAGGGCTGGCTTTCAAACGCTTTTAGACTTTCGTATATCGATAAGCCCGATTTTAGAAGATTGCTCAGCTGAAGCGATAAAAAGTAGCTGTTAAATAATTTGAGGATTCTGCCCAACAGGGGAATTCTGATGAAAAAAAGCATTCGGGCTTCAGGAGATTGCTTTCGTAAGCGGAACAAATAGTACGCAGCCGCAGCCATAAACATGAGCAGCATCAAAATAAACAAAAACGTGAAGCTGTCGAAAAGTGAAAGTATAGAAGCTGTCAGAAAGGGTGTTTCTATATTCATGGAGTCGTAAATCGCGGAAAATTGCGGAACAATAGCAGCTTTCAAAATATAAGCAATAATACAGACTGTCATAATTAAGAATAACGGATACTTCGCAGCCTTCTTGATTTTTTCGGCCTGATCGATTTTGCGTTGAAGCAGCTCTCCGCTTTGGCTGAAAGCGAAGGCCAGATTCTCATGTTGTTCGGCAAAATAAATGATGCTGACGGCATCTTTATGAAACGAAATCAGATTCATCACTTGAAAAACCGGATACCCTTCAGTCAGTTTTCGCATCCCGAATGATATGTCCGCTCTTTGTTTTTTGTTCAATTGCAGTTCTAACATTTTTAAAGCGTCCAGAAGCGTATAACCCCTTACCATCATCTTACCAAGCTTTTCGAGAAGCTCCGCCTGTTCCCGGACAGGCCACCTGTTTTTAATCTGTCTCATCATAAACCCAGCGTTCATAGGCTTCCGACGGCAGATAGCCGAGCGCTATACCTTTTCTGATCAGCAATTTCAAGGTTTCTGTACGGCTGATGACATATTCGCCCCTGGCCTCTTTCACACAAAGCTGGAGGCTCTTCCCATACAGAAGCTCAAAGATGCTTGCTCTTCTCACAGACCTTGACAGCCTGCAATATAAGGAGCACCTGTCTCCGCAAAAAGGACAGGTAAGCCCGACTAGACGCTGAGCGCTGACAGCGATTAGTGTCTGCTCGATTTCAGTTATATCAATGCCAAGCTCAAGCAGTCTGTAAATCGCCCCTTTTGCATTTTTCGCATGCATGCTCGATAATACGAGATGTCCTGTCAGCGCGGCTCTTACTGCGATTTTGGCTGTTTCGGCATCGCGGATTTCCCCCAAAATGATCATATCAGGATCATGGCGGAGCACGGCCTTTAAACCTGCCGAATAAGTCATGCCCGCTTTTTCATTCACCTGTACCTGCAAAACATTTTCGCTGCGTGATTCAACCGGATCTTCCAGAGTAATAATATTTCGGTTAAAATGCCGCTTCGCATATTCAATCAACGAATATAGGGTCGTCGTTTTTCCTGATCCGGTCGGACCAGTGAAGATCATCAGGCCGTGGGAATGTTTCAGGAAAGACAGCAGCTTAGCCGTTGCGCTCGGAAACAATGACAGCTTTGCGAGCGGCTGAGTGCTTGTCTGCGAAAGAATGCGGATCACCAAGCTTTCTTCATGTATGGTTGGCAAAGTGGACATTCTTAAATGAACCGGTCTATTTTTGACATGCAGGGTTAACGCACCGCTTTGCGGCTGCCTTCGTTCACCAATATCCATGGAAGATAGAAATTTAAAGTGAGAAATGAGCCGCGCACACTCATTTCTCGTCACACTGTGCTTTCTAAATAATTCATCATCAATTCTGAAACGTATCACCGCGTCATTTTCTCCCGGAACAATATGAATATCCGACGCATTCATCATACATGCCTCTTCAATGAGCTTCCCGCTTAATGATTCAATCGTGTACAAAATCCTTGCGCCTCCTTTCTAATCGCAGTTTAAACGAAAAGCACCAGAGGCCTCAAATGATCAAAAAGCGAAAATCGGGTTGATGACAAGGAAAAAAATAATTTTTATACGGTGGAATCTGCTATTTTGCAGAGCTTTCCGCACTCATTTTAAAAAAATGTCTCATCAAATCATACTTTTACCGACTTTGTTTTCATTTTCAGGCAGACCATCCTCTTCCCTGATACAGAAACCTTTATTGCGAAGAGCTTTCGCAAGACTCTGTTCCGTTTTAATATGTGAAAAATCGACGCCGAGCTTTACGACCGTCTGGGCGATTTCCGGACCGATGCCGGAAATAATCGTTTCAATGCCTAAGAGTTTTGTGCTGTCAACGACCTTGAATAATTGATAGGCAACCATCGTGTCGACAAGCGGCACACCCGAAATGTCAATAAACAGATGGGACAGGCGGAGTTCTGCACATTGACCGAGAGCCGATTCGATAATGACTCTTGCCCGATGTGTATCAATTTCTCCAATAAGCGGCAGAACACCGATATGTGTCGATATTGGAATGACCGGAGCGCTTAATTCATGAATCATTTCCTTTTGGGCTTTCAGCTGGCTTGTCGTCGTCTGATCATATTCCGCAATAAATTGTTCAACGATTTCATCAATGATCAAGTGAAGACGTCTATTCCAAGCCAAAATATTTTTTTTTGAACAGCCGGGTTCATATTCATTTGAAAACGCCTCGATTTCATCCATCAATAGACTGCGGAAAATTTTAAATCCTTTTATGCTTTCAATGACGGAAATTTGGTTCACCGCCCTGTCATGGGCCATTTCCTTCGTACATCCTACAGCTTCTTCCCAATCATTCGTCGATTTTCTTTCGGTTAGTATATTCAAAACCGCATGAATAAAATTGTGATATTGCTTTGCAGTGCTTTCTTTTTCAGCCTTTGTTTGGGACAGCCATTCATCCGCCATCTTGTCCGTCTGTTTCATCAGATAATCATAAAGGGCTGAATTTTCGCTTTCCATGCCAATCCTCCTCATTGAATTGCTTCTAACACGGGCTTGTACAGCGGGCATTTAAGGTTGAATTTGTTTTCATACATATGTATAAAACAAAACATATTGCCAAAACTAGTCCTATCATGCGTTGGGCTATAGCCAAGCGGTAAGGCAACGGACTTTGACTCCGTGACGCGCTGGTTCGAATCCAGCTAGCCCAGTCTTTCCAGGCGAAAAAACGAAGATATGCTGAAATGTCCTTTCAGCAATCTTCGTTTTTTTCATGAAACAGATCGATGCAGCGTGTTTTTCTTTAATTTTAACAGCTCGGCCGGATGATATCCGACAACCAGCTTTTCCCCATTAACAATAATCGGCCGTCTCAGCAGTTTAGGCTTTTGAATTAACAGCTCCAATACTTCGCTTACCTTTAATTCTTCAATATTCAGATTAAGCTGTTTAAATGCCTGGCTCCTTGTCGCCAATATTTCATCAATACCTTCAGTCGTGAGCGACAAAATATGTTTTAGTTCTTCTTGACTTGGTGTCTCTCTGAATAAATGGCGCTCCGTAAATTCAACCTGATTTGCTTTCAGCCAATGTTTTGTTTTCCGGCAAGATGTACAGCTTGGGTATGAATAAAAAATCAGCTCTTCCATATGTTATTGCTCCTCCTTTGATTGATCTGCCTTTGTCTTTGTTATGTGTAGTACCCGTGATCTTTTTTCATTAAACACGATCTGAATTATTTTTCGATCCTCGATTCCATCACAAAATTGTAAAAAATGAATTGATTTTCCCAAAATGAAAATGTTTACATTTTAAGATAAATTGATTTATAATAGAGGCAAAGGGGCTTTTGGGAGGGATATCAATGAATCGCATGTTCCGCGTATTAGGTTTCTGGACAGGTATCTTTGCGGTCATGTTTTATTTAGGAAATATGAAAGATGCATCATTGCTGTTTTTCGGTCAAACGGTGTTCTTCGTTTTCTTATCGTATCTCAACTTGACTGAACGGATGTATATTTATATTTTCGGGGCATACTTGACTGTCTTTTTTGCTGCTTTTACATACTATTCTGTTTTTATTATGGTTCCCGGTCAAGGCGGCCATTAAGAAAAAGAGACGATCCTCTTGGATACGTCTCTTTTTTTTGGCTAGATGGTGAATCCGTTGATAAACGGATTTTGTTCCTGTTCTGTCGCAATATCTGTCTCAGGACCGTGCCCGCTTAGCACAAGCGTTTCTTCTGGGAGCGAGAGAAGCTTATTATGAATGCTGTCAAGCAAAACCTCGTGATTTCCTCCAGGCAGATCTGTACGGCCGATGCCCCCTTTAAACAAAACATCTCCGGAGATGATCAGCTGTTCTTCTTCCGCATAATAAGAAATGCTTCCCGGGGAATGGCCCGGCGTGAAGAAAACGCGGAGTTTAAATGAACCGATCTTAAGCTCCTGTTCCTCTTCGATGAGATGATCGGCTTTCTCCGCTGTGATCGGCTGCCCCGTCAACAGAGCTGAACCGTTTAATGATGGATCTTGCAGCCAGTCAGCTTCATTTTTATGTACATATACAGGAATACCCCATTCTTTTCTTACCTTGTCCACCGCTCCGATATGGTCAAAGTGAGCGTGTGTCAGAAGGACAGCAAGCGGTTTAAGTCCTTTTTCTTTTATGTATCCGTTTAATTTGCCTGCTTCACTGCCAGGATCAAATATTAGGCATGTGCCATCGTCATCTGCTAAGATATACGCATTTGTTTGAATAGGCCCTAAGGGCATTCTTCTCCACTTCATTCTTTTCACCTCGAAATGATCTGTCTTTGTTCCATTATGAAGGTTTTGTGAGAAACTTTCAATCAATCAGGTTGCCCTCGACAAAAGGGATGAAAACGGTTAAAATGAAATTGGAAATAAACTGCAGGGGATCCAAACGAAGGGGGTTTATATTGATGTTGCTTGTGATCATTTTCGGCCTTGTCACAATATTATCTGCTTTTGGGGTTCTTCGTTCGCTTAAACAAATCAATCTTCTTGGGATATTGTTTGGCGGAGCGGCTTTTATCGTCTTCGGCTGGTTTACAGTCATGACGATCATAAACAGCGGGTACCCGACAGCGCACTAACGGCCTTCCCTTATGGACAGCCTTGTTCCGCCATTTCCGGAACAAGGCTGTTTTCTTATTGATTCAAATGGTGTTGAACGCTTGAAAGCTTTCCTTCCATCGTCGTTTTCTTATCGCGTCTGTCATCGATTCTGATGTTTGTCGCCACTCTGTGGATGCCCTTTTGAAAAGGCGCTTCGTGAATCGTTTGAATCACCTGAAATAAATCGCTTAATTCCCCTTCAATTAGAGTATTCATCGGTGTCAGCCGGTATTTGATTTTTCCTTCTTTTTCAAATCCCTCTAAGATCGTTTGAATGTCCGCAACATAGGCGCTGACGCTCGGAGTTTCTGTTCCTATCGGTATAATGGTTACATCTGCTATTGCCACTGTTTCATACTCCTCTCTATTCCTTGATCACAAGGGGCTCGGATTTTTTCGAACCGAGTGATATAATTTCATTTTGCGTATAGCCGTACAATGCATATTCCCCGTCAGGAGATATTGTAATCGGAAGCATTTCTGCATGTTTACGAATGACCTGCCGTTCCCCCGACCTGAGATTGATGGCAATCAGATCAAACAGAGAGCTGGATTCACTCGGCTGATATGTGTAAAACAATTCATTTTTGTCATCATAGCTGTATTCCGCCGGAGAAAGACTTGAATATTGCGAGAACAGCGGAAGCGTGAAAGACAGCCGCTTTTTCGAAGAAGACACATCTGAAAATATGTAAGTGCCATTCCCGCTGTCTGCTGATGAAGTGACGATCATCCGCAGATTTTTGAAAACGTCGAGCAGTATGGCATCATCGGCGACTTTCTTTTCCCGTCCGGCGTTTATGTCATTGGAATAAACAGGAGCCGGCTTCTCCCGGTCCTGGTTATTCCATTTGATATATTCGAAAGAGCTTGAGGATGTCCAGTGAATAAATGCCGCCTGAGCGACGTCCTTTTCCGTTTTATCTTCTTTTGCATTGATCAAAAATGAATCAAAATTCCAATCTTTCGTAAATGCTGTCACATATAAAAGATAAGGATCGTACTCATTCCAGTCGACTTGTAGTTCATGGCTGTGAAACCTTTTTTCAAACAGCTGTTCACCCTGCAAATTTATCAACGTCAATTTGATTTCAGAGTCATTTCCCATGGTTTGGATGAGAATCATGCCTTTTTCCCTGTTCAATTCCGCAGATATCAGCCTGTCATCCGTTTTGTAAATCGTTTCGCCCGCCCCTTTAAATATATCATATGATCTTACTTCACTTCCTGCAATCGGATCTGTTCTTGTATATAAAATCGTTTCATTATCAAGCCAACCCGCCGTCTCATCAAATCGCCGGTCATTGAGCGCTATAATCTTTTTTTCATGAACTTCTCCATCGCTTTTCCGCTTTCCTTCGGACTCATCCTGAAAAACGCTTTCTGAGCCGCCCTTGTGTAAAGGAGCACAGGCAGCTGTTAACCCCGTCATCACAGCGGCAATGATCCATAATGAAACTCTCAAACCGGCCATTCTCCCTCCATAAATGATTGGCTGTCTAACTTTACGATCTGCAGAGCAAAAAGTTTCAGCTCTCAAAAAAACAGGATGCCCAAAGTATTCCTCTGCTTTTACAATATATATCGTCAAATTGGCTCAGCGGTAAAGGGTTTTTTCCCTTTCCAAGTTCAACTGTATACCCTTCTTTTTGATAAAAATGAATGAACCAATCTCTAAAACCGGCATAGCTGTCAATAAATCTGACTCCCTTATATCCGCTGAGACGCTCAAATGTTTGAATCACCTTGCTAGATTCAGGAGGCTCAAGTCCTTTATACCCCCAATAAATTTCCTCTCCCTGCGTATGAAGAGCTACAAGACGATCAGGCGGCTGGCTGGCTATTAAGTCCCTCATGACAATCGCCTCCGGCTCGGTCAACGGTTCATCTCCGGGGTAGTCCCGATATGATGGTGATTTAGGGGGTTTACGCCGTTTTTCTATTTCCCAATCAGACGGAAACTGATTGTTTAAATCAACTCCGTTAATATTGGCTTTCCACTCTTTAAAATCGGGCTGATGCTCATTCATTTCATCGAACGCATCACGCTCTATGCCAAGATGTTCGGGGCCGAGCAAAACAAGGTCAACCCCATCAGGATTAACGAGCGGAACGACTGAAAGCTTCGTTTGGCGAAAAAGCTCGGGCGGCGAAAAACCTAAAACATGCTGGCCGGTACATAAAAACAGACAATATTCTTTAAGCCACTTCATGAGCACTGATGTGGTAATCCATTCATTGGCATGAAAAGAAGCATTGATATGGGTTGTTTTTTCAGCGTCTTCTGCACCAAGGCACAGTTCATAAATAGGCTGACCTAATGCAGAGCGGCCAAGGATGTGAGAAGTGACAAACGGAAAGCATTCCGTTAACTTTTCGATTTCATTTTTCAGCGCTGCTGAATCATAAACAATCGTCTCTGTCAGCCATTGTTCTTCATCAAGCCTTGGCCGTTCATTCACCAATAATTCCAGTTGTTCATATGTTTCTGCTGGTGGAGCATCTTTTCCTGCTTGCTGATTCACTCCCGGAAAATAAAATTCGTCTAATGATGCGCCAAGGTTTGCGCTGATTAAGAGCTGTTCGGGTATGTTCAGGATGTCAGACAGCCTTGACATGTTTTGTTTTAAATCCGGTTTTATTTTGATGAATGCCATCAATGATCCCTCCCACAATAGCATATGAAGCATGCTTGTTTAACTACTCTCCCCGTTTGCAACTAAAAAAGCGTTTTTCATCAAAAGTGAGAGCGATTTCAAACATCGCAAAAAAAAACCTCCGCGTCATGCGGAAGCGTCAAAAATTAAAGGTTCTGTTTTCAGTCTACTTCGTTAAACTTTCAGTGATAAACTTCAGCTGACCTTCTAATGAAATCGGATCAGAAAAATAGAAGGCTACCGGATCGATTTGATAGACATGATCATTTTTGACGGCATCAAGGTTTTTCCAGATGGAAGTGTCAAACACGCCTTCATCGTCTCCGCTTGATTCCCAAGGGCCTATAAAAATATAATCACCGGCGAATTCAGGCAGTTTTTCGATAGAAATGCTTGCATATCCGGGGCCTTTTTGCATGGCTTTTTCCTTTGTCAGCTTTGTAGCATTTAGTCCAAGGTCTTTATAGATGATGCTGCCGCCTCTTCCGAATTTATCACCGAAAACATAAATATCTTTGCCGTTTGTTTGCATAATGGAAACCGTTTTGTCCCCGACAGCTTTTTGAATGTTTGATTTTGCCGCGGCAATTTTTTTGTCCCACTCGTCCAGCCATTTTTCTGCTTTATCTTCCGTGCCTGTCATTTTTGCAAAGTCCTTCAGCTGTTCGATGTTGTCCAGCTTATCATATTTCAAAGCAACGGTCGGTGCAATTTTTTCAAGCTTGTCAATATCAGCCCCTTGAGTTGTCCAAACGACAATCAGATCGGGTTTTAATTTAATGATTTTTTCGGCGGAGGCACCATCTCCAATGTTTTCAACGCCATCGGTTTTTCCTTTGAAGTACGGGTTTTGGAATACTCTATCAGGCGCACCAACGACATTAATGCCGAGTGTCTTGAAATAGCCGTAATAGCCGTCGGCCAAAACAACCACCCTTTTAGGATGCTTAGGGACTTTAACCGATCCGTTTTCAGCCTCGTATGTAATCGTCTCTTCCTGATTTGACTCAGAAGAAGATCCCTTGCTTTCTGATTTATTTCCGCATGCCGCCAATGCCGCAATCAATAATAAGACGAAAAAAGCAGCTCCGAATTTTTTGTATTGAAACGTCATCTTCCATACCTTCTTTCCGCGATAAATATGATAAAGAGAATCATTATCAATTATACCATGGCAATTCATGGCTGGCACACTGTTTTTTTATATCTGCAGCGGTACAGACCGGATCATATATCAGATCATTATGAAACCACGTAATAAAAAAATAGGCCGGTTTCGGAAACCGGCCCATCAAAGCTGCCGCCCGTAAAGGCTGGAAGCTTTTTTATTCTTTTTCACTGTCCTTCTTTTGATCAGATGGCTTTTTTAATCGTTCACTGTCATAAAACCTCAACAAATCGCCGTAAATGATTTGGTCTGAGAACGAAAGCTCCTGTTTAGCCTTTTCGATGTACGGTTCACAGCTTTCTTTATCTTTCGAAGGCTGTCCAGTCGATTTATCATAGCATACACCGTCAGTGTATACTTTGTCTTTCGTGATAAAGCTGCCGTCACGGAGCACTGTGAACGCCGCTTTGTCTTTGGAAAACAGGTCATTTCCGAACTGAATCTGATCGCTTGAATCAATTCCAAGCAAGTTCAGCAGAGTCGGACGGATATCAATTTGGCCCCCGACCGTATCAATCGTTTTCGGATCTTTATCGGTTACTCCAGGAATGTGAATCACAAGCGGCACTTTTTGAAGCTGAACTTCCTCAAAAGGCGTCACTTCTCTTCCGAGGTACTGCCCCATTGCTTCATTGTGATTTTCGGAAATTCCATAATGATCACCGTATAAAACGATGATTGAGTTATCATAAAGGCCGTCCTCTTTCAGCTTTTCAATAAAGCGCTTGAGTGCTTCATCCTGATAGCGGACAGTCGGGAAATATCTGTTTAACGTTCGGCTCTTTGAATCAAACTCGTCAATCATTTTGTCTTCTTCATCAAGTTCAAACGGAAAATGATTCGTCAAGGTAATGAGACGGGTGTAAAACGGTTGAGGCAGCTCTTTCATCAGCTTTGACGACTGCTCAAAAAATTCTTTGTCTTTTAATCCCCATCCTACGGAGTTTTCCTCATTTACGTCATATGAATTGATATCGTAAAATTTATCATACTTTAAAGTTTCATACATGATATCCCGATTCCAGAAACTTTTGTTGTTTGCATGGAAGATCGAAGAATAGTAGCCATGATTTTTTAATATTTCCGGCATCGCCGTATATTCATTTCCTGCATTCGTAAAGAAGACCGCTCCCCTTCCCAGCGGATAAAGAGAGTTATCGACGATGAATTCAGAATCGGCGGTTTTTCCTTGGCCTGTCTGATGGTAAAAATTTTCAAAATTGTAGCTTTTCTTGATCAAGTCGTTCAAGTAAGGGGTGATTTCTTTACCGTTCAATTTTTGGTTGACGACAAAGCTTTGAGTGGATTCCAAAGAGACGAGAATGACATTGCGCCCTTTGGCAATTCCGTTCAAATCTTTGTTAGTGTCCGTCCGGTTCGCATCGACATAGTTTTCAATCTCTGTGAGACTGTTGCTGTCAGCGAGGGCGCGCTGGGCAGTCTGCTTTGACTGGATTAGGCCGTCATAGATGTGAAAGTTGTAAAGACTGATGTTCTTTACCAGCACTTCTCTGTCAAACGATCTCGTCAAAAGCTGCGGTCTTTCTGTCTCCGATATCCCTAAATTGAAAAAGAAAACAGCAGCGACAAATAGAAAATAAGCCGCTCGTTCTTTTCTTGTCGCCGTACGGCCGGTTTTATCCGTCTGGCGCTTGTACAGCCAAATCAAAATGGCAATGTCGACGGCGAGGAGCAGATCAGTGGGCATAAACAAAGAGTTGATGCTGCTTCCCAAATCACCCATATTATTCGTCTGGAACAGTACAGGAATCGTCAAGAAGTCGTTGTAAAAACGGTAGAAAACCATGTTTGCCAAGAGAACGAACGTCAGAACGATGCTGGTTCCAATGATAAACCGATTTCTGTTTTTCTCTTTAAAAAACAGGCCGATTCCGAATACAAAAAGCAAAAAGCTTAAAGGGTTGATAAACAATATAAATTCCTGCATGAAATTTTCTATTTTAATATTGAAGCTGGTTTTGTAGACGACATACGTTTTCAGCCACATCAGCAATGTCGCAACTAGCAAAAATGAAATTTTCGATAAAAATGGCTTTCGCATTCCAAACCTCCCTATGCAGCAAGACACATGTTTCAGCAAATGATATTTCCACATATTGTTTTTTTTAGAAAAATCGCTAAAATTACTAAACCATATCTTAACCTGTCTGTACAAAAAAATCAATCATTTTTAACAATTGTTTAAAAGTATTAATAAAACGCCTTTTTAGACCCTTAAAAGCTTTATATAACAGGCTGCGCCTCACTTTTCAGCCATGCGTTTTTTGCAATCCATGCGCCCCCGATAACGCCCGCATCATTACCGAGGGAAGCGATGACAATATCAGCAGCTTCTCCGGCTCTTGGGAATACATATTTTCCAAACGATTTTTCAACCTTTGAGCGAAGGATTTCGCCGGCTTTGGAGACGCCGCCGCCAATCACGATTTTGGAAGGGTTCAAAGAGCTCGCCAAATTGGCGAGGACAAGCCCCAAATGGTTTGTGACATATTCGACGACCTGCACTGCAGCCGGATCGTTTTGTTCAGCCGCTTGAAAGATATGGCGGGCCGTTAAGTCGGGGAATCCTGTCAAGACCGATTCACAGCCGCCGGCCTCGACTTTTTCTTTGGCGATTCTGACGATTCCGGTAGCTGATGCGATTGTTTCAATACAGCCGGTTTTGCCGCAGTTGCATGGCGCTCCGCCTTCGGCAACCGAACAGATGTGGCCGATTTCTCCGCCCGCTCCGTTTTTTCCGTGGACAATTTCACCGTTTACAATAATACCGCCGCCGACTCCGGTTCCCAAAGTGACGAGGAACAAGTCTTTTGCGCCGTCTCCGGCCCCTTTCCACATTTCGCCGAGAGCGGCGATATTCGCATCATTTTCAATGACTGCCGGCAATCCTGTCTCAGCCTCTAAGTGGTCTTTCAAAGGGTAGTTTTCCCAGCCCATATTGGTCGTTTTATAAACAATGCCTGTCTCTGTATCGACGGGCCCGGGTGCTCCCATACCGATCCATTTCAATATCCGCTTCGGCTTTCCTATTTCCTCCAGTTTGCTGTCAATCGCTTTGGCAATGCTTAATGTAACGGTGTTTCCCGACTTGTCCGTCGGGATTTCCCACTTATGCTGTATCTCGCCATAAGCGCTTACAAAAGCGAGTTTCACGGTCGTTCCTCCAAGGTCGATCCCGACCAGCCAGCTGTCATTCATGTTTAAATCCCCCTACTCCAACTGTTTTATTTTCTCTTTATATTTGTCAGTTCATTCTGCAAAATTGACATGGCTTGCGCCCACTGTTCTTTTTCGATCAGATTTGATAGGAACATTTCTTTCAGTTCTTCCATCATGAACTCGAGCTCCAGCTCGCGATCTCCGAAATAAACAAAGCATCCGAATCGTTTCAGAAATAACTGGACATCATATGCTGTTTTCATCTTATTCACCATTCTTTTCACGTCTAACAATAGGTTATAAATAAAGCTGTCTTGCGTCAAGCAAAAAAAAGCCAGCTTTCTGACTGAAAGCTGGCTTTTAGCGGTCCGGATCTTGGGGATTTAAAAATACGGGCCTTCTATTCTTTAAAGGCATTGGCGTGCGGATCGCAATATCGCGAAACGCTCTGTAGTCAAAAGGAATAAACGGCCACAGATAAGGCACATGGAAAGATTTCATCCTGACCAAATAAACAATCCAGCAGAATATGCCGATGACGAATCCGATCGGGCCGAATGCTCCGGCAACGATGAGAAGCACGATTCTGACGAGCCGGTTTGCCACACTCATTTCATAGCTTGGCGTGGCAAATGTGCCGATTGCCGCGACAGCCAAGTACAGGATGACCTCATGTGAGAAGAGTCCAACCTGTACAGCAACTTCCCCTATCATTAGTGCCGCCACAAGACCGAGAGCTGTAGCAAGCGACGATGGCGTGTGAATCGCGGCCATCCTCATCATATCGACGCCTATTTCGATGATTAAAAATTGCGCCAGCAAGGGAAGGGCTCCTTTTTTTTCAGGGCCTATATATTGAAGGGCATCAGGCAGCAGTTCAGGATGAATAGAAAGCAAGAACCATAAAGGCAGCAAAAAGATTGATGCCAGTACCGATATAAAACGAACCATTCTCATATAAGCGCCCGCAAGAGGCTTGTTCCTGTACTCTTCAGCGTGCTGCAAATGGTGCCAAAAGGTAGCCGGGGTAATCAAAGCGCTTGGCGAGCCGTCGACAAAGACGAGAATATGCCCTTCATATAAATGAACGGCCGCAGTATCCGGCCTTTCTGTATAACGGACCGTGGGATATGGGTTCCAATGTCTGCCGCCGATATATTCTTCCAGCGTTTTTTCCGCCATTGTCAGGGCATCCGTATCGATCGCTTCCAATGATTGTTTGAGCTTTTTTACATTTTCTAAATCGGCGATGTCTTCGAGGTAGGAGATGACGACATCTGTTTTGCTTCTTCTGCCGATCTGAAGGAATTCCATTCTTAATGATCGATCGCGGATTCTTCTTCTCGTCAATGCGGTGTTAAATACAATCGTTTCGACAAAACCGTCCCTTGATCCCCTGACAACACGTTCGTTATCAGGTTCTTCAGGGCTTCTGGCCGGATATGTTCTCGCGTCTATAATAATTGCGTGATCAATGCCGTCGACAAGCAGGACGGTCGGCCCTGACAACACCTGGTCAGCGACTTTGTCAAGGTCTTCCTCGGTATCAATTTCAACGTAGGGAATGTGGGTTTTAATCAGCTTTTCCAGCGGATCTTCTTCTAAACAATCCGGAGAGAGTTTTGACAGATTTTTCAACAGATAGTGCATAATATCGTCTTTTACAAATCCATCGACCAAATAGAGCGCCATGTTTCTCCCCGCATAAACCACATCGAGCCTGATCATGTCAAAGCTCTTATCGACCCCAAGCTTTTCATTTAAATAGTCGACATTTTCAGCTAAATTCTCCTGAACAAAATGCTTTTTTTCCATTATAAAAAGCTCCCGTCAAATGAATCTGTTCTTCAAACCATTTTTAACATAACGGAAGCTTTTCATACTTTATTATTGGGCTGTTTCTTTTTTTATTTTGTCCCGAAGCGTTTGATACATATCTTCATCTGGTTTTTCTTTTAAAGCTTTTTCAACGGATTGCTCCGCTTTTGTCAATTCGCCTTTTCTTGCATAGAGTACAGCCAGTTTATAGAGGGAGACATGGTCTGAAGGGTCTTTTTTCACAATCACTTCAAGCCGCTTTTCAGCCTCTTCATATTGGCCGAGCTGAATTTCTGAAGAAGCGAGCAGCCTCAATGCGTCGCTTGAAACATCCGGCTGTTCAGCGACATCCTGCAACACCTCTTTTACTTTCTGATACTCTCCTTCTTCATACCATTTCCCTGCCTGATACAGCATGGAACTTTCCTGCATTGGCGCTGAATGTATTCCCCAATATAGGGCGCCTCCGCCTACGGCCAGCACTAAGGTCCAGCCTGCCAGCCGCTGGACAGGCTTTCTTTTTCCCGGGAGTCCGACCGCAAGCGCCGTCAAAAGCCCGCCGATCAATCCGCCGATATGGCCCGCATTATCAATATTTGAAACGGTGAAGCCCAGCCCGAGGTTCAGGATGATAATCACCATAATATTCGTTCCGATCGTTTTTAAGAAAGCTTTCCGATTCGAAAAAGCGAGATATAAAAGGGCGCCCAAGCAGCCGAAAATGGCTCCTGACGCTCCTGCTGAAGGGTATGGACTAAACAAAAAGCTGCCGATCGAACCGAAGATGCCGGCTGATATGTAAATCACAAGAAAACGAAACGAACCGTAAACCCTTTCCGCAGCGGCGCCTACCGACAATAATGCGAATGTGTTAAACATGAGATGGACAAGGCCGATGTGAAGGACGATCGGCGTCAGAAGCCTCCACCATTCACCCGCTAAAAGCAGGCTGTTTTCCTTGGCCCCAAAACGAATCAGCGTATGGGTATTTTGGCTCCCTCCTGATATTTCCAAGAGGAGAAACATGATCACTTGAAGTACGGCGAAAAACCAGGTAAGAATCGGTTTTCCTCTATCAAACATCGCCGCTTCCCGCCGCCTTTCTTCCTCTCTCTTCTCAGCGGCCGCTAAAACCTCAGCTTTGATCTGCTCCACTTCTTCATATGAAGCATCCCGGATGAGGCCTGTTAAATCATCGGGGTTCAAGTTTAATGCCAGGGCGATTTTTCGGCAGCCCTCTTCAGCTGATGCCTGATCGATAAAAATCGGCACAATGCTGACTCGCTTATCTGCAACCGGATGGCTGACAACATCCTCCCATTCATCAACCGGCGCCTGCATTGATAAATACACATTCAATATAGAAAGCTTTCGTCTGCCCGAAGCCGTTCTCAGCCGTTCTGCCCTTTCAGAAAGAGACTCAAGATCACGAACGAGCTCCTGCCTGAAATCGACATCCTTTCGGTATATGCGGATCAAATCATACGGGGCGTTCCCCCTCGCTTCAAGCCACGCTTCCCCGTACGAAGCAGGCGCCTGGACAAGCTCAAAATCCCGTTTCAAAAGGTTCCCGATTAAATTCCAGTACGTATAATCAAATAAATACATCGCGACGCTCCACAATTGTTTTTGTCCATTATAACAGGAAACACGTCTGATTGCTTGGCATGAACGCCTTCGGTATTTTAAAAAAATCCCGCTTGAACCGGGATTTAAAAAGCCTGCTGGATAAATTTATTTCGAATAAACGGAATCCTCATCATCCAATGAATGAAATAGTGGCGGATTCTGTTCTGACCAAGAATGAAATTGATGACACGATAGCGGTTTTGAAAAAACACGAGAGCGGCGAGTGCGCCTAATACAATAAAAGTAACTTTTCTCATATGATCCCTCCTATAACCGTATCGTATCTCATTTTTTAATATTTATTCAGGAGAAACCCCGCAGATGAAGGTTGTTTCTTCAGTGAAAATTTGTTTGACCGGTATGTCATGCACTTCATAGGGAATCTGGCCGATGATTTGGCAATGAAAAGCGAGGGATGCCGTCTCTTTCGTAAAATCGGCCAAATATCTGTCATAATATCCGCCTCCATAGCCGATTCGATACCCCCTTCGATCAAAGCATATGCCTGGAACAAGCATGAAATCGATGTCTTCGGACGCGATCAGCTCGGTTTTATGAGCGATCGGTTCCTGCAAACCGAAGTAAACGACTTCCAGTTCGCTCTCATCTTTGAACCGGCGAAAGTGCATGTCCTTTGTCTCAGGCAAACATTTTGGAATGCAGACCGTCTTTCCTTCCCGCCAGGCCCGTTCAATAATCGGCATTGTCGGCACTTCAGGCTTTTTCGATATGGTAAGAGCGATGACAGAGGCTTCATTCCACTGTTTTGATTGAAAAAAAGACTGATGAATCGCTCGCGTTTTTTGCCGAAATTCTTGGTCAGTCAGCTTCGCAAGCGCTTTTTTGACATCGTTCCTTAAAACGCGCTTCACTTTTCTCCCCCCTTATAAAATTGAAAAAACAGCAGGAAAATCCCTGCTGCTTACTTTGTTTCACGGTGTAAAGTTGATTTTTTGTCACGTGGGCAATACTTTTTGAATTCAACGCGATCTGGGTTATTACGCTTGTTCTTTTTAGAAATATAGTTACGCTCGCCGCATTCAGTGCAAGCTAAAGTAATATTTACGCGCATTTATTTTTCCCTCCAAACTATATATCATTTGCTGTTCAGACTTATCTATAATACCACTTATGACGCCGGAATGCCAGGCGTTTTTTTTAGTTTGCCTGCTGTTTGCTAAAAAGACGGTGTATATACGCGTTCCAAAAACAATTTTCTTATCTTCTCAGGGTTATGAAGCTGCAAAATGAACGCCTTTCCCGTCTGTTTGACTTTCCTCCTGATCGCTTCGCCGCGAAGAAGGTCGTCCAGCGTCCGGGCGGCTTGGCACGGATTCTCAAAATCGACCCGAAAGCCGGTGACACGGTCAATGACGAAATCATTCCACCCCCCATTTTTTCCCGTAGCAACGGGAACGCCTGCCGTCATGCTCTCCTGAACGGCAATGCCGAATGGTTCATATGCACTTGGAAAAGCAGCCATTTCACTGTAAGCGAGCCAGCTTTCCCTTTCTTGGTCACAGATGAAAGGAAGAATCGTGACACGTCTCTCGATTCCCAACGTTTTTGCCTCTTTCTCATATTCGCTTTTGAGGGGGCCTTCTCCGGCAATGACAAGTTCAAGATCAGGCTGCAGCATGGCGAGTTCTTTAAAAGTGCGGAGCAGTCGGAAAAATCCTTTTTCCGGAACAAATCGGCCGTAAGAAAAAAGATAAGGGACGGCTTTCAGCTGTTTTTTTGCCGTTTTTGTCTTTCGGCACGGATTTGGAATGATTTGAACGTTTTCTGCGGCCTGTGAAGATTTCTCTTTTATCGCCTGCTTCATCATGCTGCTCAAAACAATCACTCGCCGGCTTTCTTTCAAAATCAAACGTTCAAACAGCATCCTGTATGGATGCGCTTTTTCGCCAGCCGCTTTTTTTCGGTCGCTTTCAAGGCCATGTATCGTCGAAATAAGCGGAAGCTGCAAGGCGTGTTTAAGGTAGACGGCAGCAGGAGCCGTGACATCATCGTTTGCATGAATCAGATCAAAACGCCCTGTAAATTCGAGCACTTTTTTGATCATCTGAAAATTCATCTCTGCCAAAGCATCTTCAAAAGAAGCGCAAGCCCCGAACTTAAGCGGTATCTCAATCGTTTTCCATGCCCCGTCGCTATTTTCGAAACAGCTTTCCTCAGGACGCAGCGTGCAGACCGTAAACATGATATCATCCTTCAATAATTCAAGCTGGTTTTTCAGATAACGGCCTGCTCCGCTTTTCAGCGAGCACGGATTTTCAAGCGACAGCACCAAAATGTTCACGAAGATGCAGGCCCCTTTCCTTCTTTTAGAGAATAGCCTGTATATGCGGAAAATTGATCAGTCCAGTCATGCCGTTTATCTTGGATGAAAAAACGCTCATTGGATTTGACTCTGTTTTTCTTAAGATAAAAACGGTCAGAGGCGAGAGCCGTCAGCGAAATGTTCAGCGAATTATAAATCCGGTATTCCGCTTTGTAAAAAGCGTCCCCTAAGGCTGGAGAAACCGTTACTTCTCCTTTAAACGCCCCGGTATGTATGGTTCGCACTTTTGTTTGCCCGTCTTTTATACACATGAGCCAAATTTGTTTTTCTACATCTTTTATATCTTCAAACAGAACAGCTTCGGCAGCTGCAAGCGAAGCCTCTGTCAATTCCCATGTCAGTGTCAATTCTTCATGTTCTTCCGAAAATATTTTTAAAATATCGTTAGAAAACAATACATCATTTCGAATACTATTCTGAAAAGGTTTTTTCCCGTATTTCCTTTTCACCGCCATGCCCTCCCTGGAAACCCTTTATTTCCTATCCTATTTGAAACGTCTTCTGGGACGCAATGAAAATTAATTTTTTCGACAAAATTTTTATTTTTTTCATTAACTCCTTTTGAAGCAAGCGTTTTTATGGTATAAAAAAGAAGGAGAAAATAAGAATTGAAGGTGATGAACGTGGAA
Source organism: Bacillus swezeyi (assembly GCF_001969815.1). Taxonomy (GTDB): domain Bacteria; phylum Bacillota; class Bacilli; order Bacillales; family Bacillaceae; genus Bacillus; species Bacillus swezeyi. The sequence continues at coordinate 125,496 of NZ_MRBK01000014.1, forward strand.
GTTGCTATCATTGCGCTGATTGTTGTCAGTATTGCGCTGATCGCATTCTCATATTTTCAAAGAGAACCGATTAAAGAAGTTGAACAAGAGCTGGAAACACTTCAGCTGTCGGCCATGCAGGAAATCTATAAGCTGAAAAAGAAAATGAAGGTGCTTGAAGAAGAGCTTATCGATTCAAATGTTGTCGTCCGCAGACCAAACGTAGGAATCAGCCAGCATATCGCAAAACAGATTCTTTCAAAGTATCAAAACGGCATGTCGGTGGATGCCATCGCGAAAGCGGAGCATGTCTCTGTTGAAGATGTAAAAGCGATCATTAAAGACAACGAGAGGGTGCTTGTATGACGAGACAAAGTGTACAGGCCTTTGCCGGAGGAATGATTTTAGCTACGGCGGTTCTTGCCGGAGCATTTTACCTGACCGACAACGGAAAAGCCGAGGCTTCAAAAGACAGTCAAAAGATCAGTGAAGCAGACGTCAAAACGTATTTGAAGGCCAACCAGCAAGTTTCGCTTAAGCGCGAAGAATATCAAGAGCTTCTGAATTATAAAGAGACCGCACTCAAGCAGGATGATGCGAAGCAAAAAGAAGAAGACAAAGAAAAAGATAAAGAAAACACCAAAAAAGATTCCAAATATAAGCTTGAAATTAAGAGCGGCATGAGCACTGCAGAGGTTGCTGACATCCTTGCAAAAGAAAAGGTGATCTCTTCTGCTGACGACTTCAAAGATTATGTGAAAAAAACCGGAAACGAATCCAAGATCCGCGCAGGTAAATATGATTTAAAACGCGGAGACAGTTTAAAAAACATTGTCAAAACGCTGTCCAAATAAAAAAACAGGCTGTTCAAGTTCAGCCTGTTTTTTTCACCTCTCATTTCCACGCACCAAGAAGCAGGCCGCCGATCAGATCGACAGCCTGTTTTTTCAGCCAAAACGGCCGGTAATATAATCTTTTGTCCGATAGTCATCAGGACTTGAAAACATCTTGATCGTATCATTGCACTCAATGAGCTCTCCCATGAGGAAAAAAGCGGTTTGATCAGAGATACGGGAGGCCTGCTGCATGTTATGAGTTACAATGGCAATCGTATACTTTTCTTTCAGCTTCAGCATAAGCTCTTCAATTTTCAAAGTGGAGACGGGATCAAGAGCAGATGTCGGCTCATCCATCAGCAATACATCCGGATTTGTCGCCAGCGCTCTTGCAATGCAGAGGCGCTGCTGCTGCCCTCCGGAAAGTCCGAGCGCCTGGGCATGGAGACGGTCTTTCACTTCATCCCACAGCGCCACATCAACCAGCGCTTTTTCCACCCTTTCATTCAGTTCTTTTTTATTTTTCAGCCCGTGAATTCTCGGTCCGTATGCGACATTATCAAAAATGGACTGCGGGAATGGATTTCCTTTTTGAAAAACCATGCCGACTTTTTTTCTTAATTCTACAAGATCGACTTTGCTGTTCAGCACATTGCTGCCGTTATAGCTGATTTGGCCGGTCATTTTGACATTCGGCACCATATTGATCATCAGATTCAGCGTCTTAATGAAAGTTGACTTTCCGCAGCCGGACGGTCCGATAATCGCCGTAATTTCATATTCAGGAATTGTCAGGTTAATGTTTTTTAATGCGTGATGTTCTCCGTACCATAAATTCAAATCGCTGATCCGGTATACTTCTTTTGGCTTTGCTGCCGTTAGAGCGCTCATATGCCGTCCTCCTTATCCAAATCTGCCGTTGATATAATCCTCCGTCTTTTTTTCTGAAGGGTTCATAAAGATTTTTTCCGTTCTGTCATATTCAATCAAATCTCCGTTTAGGAAAAATGCAGTCTGATCTGAAATCCTTGAAGCCTGCTGCATATTATGCGTGACAATAATGATGGAATATTCCTTTTTTAAAGCGACGATTAATTCCTCTATTTTCGAGTTTGAGATCGGATCAAGCGCAGAAGCAGGCTCATCCAGCAGGAGCACTTCAGGTTTCATGGCAAGCGTCCTTGCGATGCAGAGGCGCTGCTGCTGACCGCCTGACAGTGAAAGAGCTGACTGATGAAGGCGGTCTTTCACTTCATCCCACAGCGCGGCTTTCGTCAGGCTTTCTTCCACGATATCATCCAGAACTGATTTCTTTCGTTCCCCGGCATACTTTAAAGCATGGGTAATGTTGTGGTAAATCGATTTTGGAAAAGGATTCGGCTTCTGAAAAACCATACCGATTTCTCTCCGCAGATTGACAACGTTAATATTGGAATCAAGAATATTCAGTCCTTCATACAATATTGCCCCCGTCGTTTTAGCGGATGGAATCAGATCATTCATCCGGTTGATGCTTCTCAAAAAAGTCGATTTTCCGCAGCCTGAGGGGCCGATCAGCGCCGTTACAGCCTGTTTGTCAATATTGAAAGAAATGTTGTTGACAGCCCGCTTTTCTCCATAATGAATATTTAAATTCTGCACTTCTAAAATGTGCTCTTTCGCTTCAGGAAACGGGGCAATTCCGATATTCTCACGCACGATTTCCAAAGTCGGAATTTGGACCTGAACCATAAAATTTCACCCTTCCTTCTCATTTATCTTCCCGTTAATTTTTTGTGAATAAAGGAGCCGAACCATCTTGCAGCCAGATTAAAGAGCAAGACGGATAAAACGAGCACTGCTGATGCACCGTTTGCAATCGCCTCTGCATCGGGAATAATGCCTTGTGTATTAACATTCCAAATATGAACGGCAAGCGTTTCTGCCGGTCTGAAAATATTAAGCGGAGATGTTTCCGAAAATGGGTTCCAATCGCCAAAATTCAACCTCGGCGTTGTCAGGCCGGCTGTAAACAGCAATGCAGCAGCCTCGCCAAATACACGCCCTGACGCGAGAATTGCACCTGTGATGATCGACGGGACGGCACCCGGGATCAAAACGGTTTTGATCGTATGCCACTTGGATACGCCCAAAGCAAGAGAAGCTTCTTTTTGTTCCTTTGGTACGGAGCGGATTGCATCCTCAGTCACCCGCACCATCACTGGAAGGTTAAAGACTGTCAATGCCAGGGCTCCGCCGATAATGCTGTATCCCCAGCCGGTGAGATTGACGAACATCAGCATGCCGAACATCCCCATAACAATCGAAGGAAGGGATGATAAAACTTCAATACAGATGCGGATAAAATCCGTCAGTTTATTGGTGGGTGCATATTCAGCCATATAAATGCCGCCGCCGACCCCAAGCGGAACGGTAATCAGCATTGTCAGCACTAAAATATAAAATGAGTTGAACAGCTGATCACGAATCCCTCCCCCGCTTGAAAGCGCGCTGGAGCGCGATGTGAGAAAGTCGAGGCTGATGTGTGAAACACCGCCTGTGATTATATAAGCAAACAAGCCGACAAGAATGGCCGTAATGACCGCGGCAATCAATCCAAATACACCTGTTGCGATACGATCGGTTACTTTGCTGTTCATTACAGTTTCCTCCTGGATGACAGATAACGGATCAGCAGAATGAACAAGAACGACATGAGCAACAGTACAAGTCCCATTGACCAAAGCGTATTGTTTTCCACACTTCCGTAAGTTGTATGACCCATGTTTAACGTGATAATCGTTGTCAATGTCCCTGCAGGATCCAACAAGCTCTCAAAAAGGTTCCGTGAGTTTCCGATGACCATCTGAACGGCTAAAGCCTCGCCAAATGCCCTTGCCATTCCCAGCACGACCGCTGTAAGAAGCGATGGCAGAGCTGCCGGAATCAGAACCTTTCTAATCGTCTGCCATCTAGTCGCCCCCAAAGCATATGATCCTTCCCGCAGATTTTTCGGAAGCGACATAAGCGCATCCGTTGAAATAGAGGTGACCGTCGGCAAAATCATGACAGCGAGGACGATCGTTCCTGCCAGCAGGCTGTGCCCTGACCCGCTTGTTTTAAACTGTGAAATAAACGGCACTAATACTGTAAGGCCTATGAATCCATAAACGACGGAAGGAATGCCAACAAGCAATTCCACAACCGGCTGCAGTACTTTTCTTCCCCATGAAGGTGCGATTTCCGTCATGAAAATCGCGCCCCCGATTCCCAGCGGTGCAGCAATCAAAGATGCAAGAAGGGTCACTGCAAAAGATCCGAGTATAAACGGAAGCGCCCCGTATTGAGGGTTTTGATTCGTTGGATTCCAATCTAAACTGGTTAAGAACTCAATTGGGCTTACACCATTGGCCAGAAAAGATTGCAACCCCTTATTTCCAAGGAAGATGGTGATTGAAATCGCAGCTGCCATCATAATAAAAGCACATGAAGCAACAAGCATTCTCCCCCGGAATTCATCCATTTTACGATTTTGTTTGGAGCTGATCAGCCGCTCTTTCGCGGACAGTTTCTCTATTTTTTGAACCATTTTTTACACTCCTATAAAAACAAGTGATAATAGGGAAAGTGTCAGGAGCACACTTTCCCTGCTTCAATTTTCATTATTTATCGGTTTGCTTTCCATCTGCGTCACGTTTTACTTCCATATCTGTCGCTGGAATGTAGCCCTGATCCGTAACGATGGATTTTTGAACTTCGTCACTCATCAGATAATCCAAAAATGTTTTGGCCAAACCTTCAGGCTCGCCTTTTGTATAAGAATGCTGATAAGCCCAAATCGGAAATTTGCCTTTTTGTACATTTTCAGCAGTTGGTTTCACGCCGTCAATAGACAGGGCAGTGACAGAGTCATCTGTGATATATGAAAAAGCAAGATATCCAATGGCTCCCGGCGTTTCAGAAATTAATTTTTTCACCGTGTTGGAAGAATCCTCAGTGATTCCTTCAGCAGGTGTTTCTCCGTCAAGGGCATATTTTACAAAGGTCGCACGGGTTCCTGAAGAATCCGGACGATTGACAAGAGTGATTTGTTGATCTTTCCCGCCAAGCTCTTTCCAGTTTTTGATTTTCCCTGTGAAAACCTTTTTAAGATCATCTTGTGAAATATCATCGATGCCCACTTCAGGGTTGATGGCTGCCGCCATTCCGACAACGGCTACTTGATGATCAGTCAGCTCTTTTGCAGGAATGCCTTCTTTTTCTTCAGCAAAGACATCGGAGTTTCCGATTTGAACGGTTCCTTCAGCCACTTGAGAAAGGCCTGTTCCAGAACCTCCAGCCTGCACTTGAATATCGGCATCTGGATTCTCATCCATAAATTTTTCAGCCGCGGCTAAGACAAGCGGCTGCATCGCTGAAGATCCGGAAATCGTTAACGATCCTGAAGCCTTATCCTCTGTTTTATCGTTTTGTTTGCCTTCATCTGCGCTCCCGTTTGTACTACCGCTCCCACAAGCTGCTGCGAAGACAACTAAAACGGACATGATGAACATCAGTGTGATTTTTTTAAATGGTTTCACTTCTTAATCCTCCCGCGTAAATGTGTAATTTGTCCTACGTGTATAGCGTAACTTTTCAGTGTTAATCTTGTTTAAATGAATTATTAAGGTTTTGTAAAATAAGCTTGATTTTTGTATAAATGGCCGCACGAAAGAAAGTAAAAGAGAGCAAAAAAACACCCGCATGCATGATGCGGGTGTTTTTCGAAAAAAGGCACTTAAGACCTATTCATTTGCTTCTTCTTCTATCTTGTCTTTATTTTTTTCGATTGTATTATTTTTGGCTTGTTTAGATTTCAGTTCAAAATACTTATCCAGCACTTTTCTGCCGATATCGTTCGTAATTGTATATCTCTTGCTGTAATCATTATAAGCCCATGGAACAACTACGGAAATCGCAACCTCGGGGTTGTCGTAAGGCGCATAAGCAACAAGTGTTGTATTGTATGTGGACTCTCCGGTTTTCGATTTGTCAGGTCCATCATAGAAAGACTGAGCCGTTCCCGTTTTACCGGCAGGTTTATATGTTGCAGAAGCAAATTGCCCAGCTGCCGTACCATTTGTCATGACTCGTTTGAATCCTTTTTGGACGGTTTCAATTTCTTCCTTGCTCATATCCACTCTGTTTAACACTTCAGGCTGCACCGACTCAGTGACGGCTCCAATGCCTTTTTTCGAATCAGGCTCTCTGATTTCCTTAACGATCCGGGGCTTCATCCGGTAGCCGTCGTTGGCAATCGTTGAGACATACTGCGCCAGTTGCAGCGGTGTATACGTATCATACTGACCGATGGCATAGTCGAGGAGGAAACCAGGCAGCCTTTGAGAGCCTTTGTATCCTGTTGCTTCATTCGGAAGGTCGATACCCGTTTTAACGCCCAGGCCGAATTGATTGAAATAATATCTGAATGTATCGAACGCTTCCGTGTTCAGATCAAGCGGCTGATGCGGCTTATACTGCCCCTTGCCGACAGCTATCGCTGTTTTAAACATAAACACGTTTGAAGACTGCTCAAGGGCTTTCTGGATGCCCAGAGTTCCCAAGTTGCTTGACCATGATTTTTTCGGTTTACCTTTTCCAATATAAAGCGGTTCATCAAGAAAAGACGTATTTAAATTAATCGCTCCCGTTTGCAGACCCGTTAAAACGGTCGCTCCTTTGACAGCCGAACCCATTGCATATGAGGATGTCATCGTGCCAAGGGCATAGTCGTCCAGCTTTAATTTGCCGCCTTCGTTTTTAAGCTGCTTGCCGGCAATCGATAATACTTCGCCATTTCTAGGATCCATCATGACGACGAATGCGCGGTCGAGAAAAGGCGCGCTGTGCTGGGTTTTTGCCTTTTTCAGCTCATCCCCGATAATTTTTTCAATCTCTTTTTGCATCTCAACATCGATCGTTAACACCAAGTCTTTTCCGCTTTTTCCTTCTGAAACGACTTCTGTGTCGACGACATTGCCTAATTGATCGGTAATATTTTTCACTTTCTCTTTTTGGCCCTGCAGCACATCTTCATATTCAGCTTCAAGATAGCTTTTTCCGACCCGGTCATTCCGGTTATAGCCGAGCGACAAATAATGATCAAGCAGGTTTTTCGGCAGCCCCTCACTCGAGTCGGAAATGCTGCCGATCATCGTTCTGAGCAGCCCATTGTAAGGATAATCGCGCTTCCAATCGGAAGTCACGTCCACACCCGGAAGCTCGTCAAGATGTTCGCTGACAACGGCCATTTCTTTTGCGGTTACACCTTTATTTTTAATATATTGCGGTGTCAGCGCATAACCGGAATCCATCTCACGTTTGATCGCCAATATTTCCAAATCCTCGTCAGTTAATTCGTTCAGCACGTCTTCCGTAATTCTGTCAAGCTGAAGCTGATATAAATCATCTTCGGAGATTTTTCCGTCCTTAACTTTCTGGCGGTCCTGAGCGGTGATCAGTTTTTCAGCTTTTTTCGGCCTTGTTAAAATCCAGTAGTCCTTTTTATCCCGCTCCGTAATTTTATCAGTATCAACATCGATCATATCCGCCAGTTTTTTGGCCACTTTCAGCTTTTCCTTCTGTGAGGTTGACGATGTTCTTGTATATGTAACAGCATTAAGCGGTTTATTTTTTACGATGGTATTTAAGTTCCTGTCATATATTTTCCCTCTTGGGACGGTCGCAGAGACTTCTACTTCATCCTGTTTTTGGACTTCGTTTGTATAGTCTTCGCCAAACACGATCTGCACCATTCCAAGGCGCACGATCACAGCTGTAAATATTAGAAACGCCATGAAAAACAATATATTCAGCCTGATTGGCAGCGACTTTCGTTTTTCAGTTTTCTGTTTCTTTTTCATCATTTGCATCACCTTCTTTAAATAAAGAAAAGACACCTTATGAAAAGGTGCCAAATATATTGTAAAGTTTTTTTCGGCATTTTTCTACTATTTTCACTTGGATTTAAAAATGAATTATCTTTTTCCTTCTAAAAAGTTAGGCTCCGCTGTTTGTTTATGCGGATCCTTTCCGACCGTTTCCCGGGCCGGCTCTGTCAAGCGAATATCTTTAATGAAATAATAAATCAGCGTATGGCCGGCGCCAAGCAGCACTAAAGAGGCCGGAATGCCTAAATCCTCTTTTAATAACGAAACAAGCAGCAAAAAAACTAAAATGGAAATAATCCGCCCGATGTTTAAAAAAACCTCTCTTACGACAATATATTCAATTCTTGCCTTTCTCGCATACCTCGCTTTTCCTATGACATCATACGTCAGCGATGAGTAAGGAACAAGCAGAATCGGATAGCCGATCGCAATGGCCACAGCGTAAAGCAGCAGTGTCACATAAGTCATATGAAACAAAATCAGGAAAAGGGCTCCAAATAAGACGAGACCGCCCATTAGAATGGCTTTTTTTCGCCCTCCTTTTTTAATGAACCTTGTCGCAAAATAGTAGGCAAAAAAAGATACAGCCGAATTCACCAGTCCGAATTTTCCCAAGGCAAGCTCGCTTTTTGTCGTGATAAAGACAAAGACATTGATTAAAAAAACAAAAATCCCTTCTCGCAGCCCCTGGAAAAAGTGGGCATTGGTAATGCTGCGCCAGTTGGCATCCGAATTTCGCTCCGCCCAGATTTTTTTCAAAATATACCTGCCGCGCGATTCCCTTCTGCCTAAAAAGAAACTAGTGACGACGGCCACCGTGAACAAAGCCAGAGAAAGGCTGAAGATCACCGTATATCCGGTATTGTCGGCAAGTCTCGAAATGACATAACCAGCGACGATCGGGCCGATCATGCCGGCGCCTGAGTTTAAAACGCCGAGAAAACCATTAAAAAAATCCCTTGTATCCGGTTCAGTGATTTCAAATGTCAGCACATTAAATGCAAGCCAATAAAACCCGTAGCCGATTCCGAGCACACCGCCAAGCAGGATCAGCCGTGATCCGGCATTTTCTCCCGCCAAAAGGACGGTTAGATAAAAGACGGCTAAAAAAGATACGCCGAACCTCAGAATAAAGACTCTGTCGATTTTCTTCGCCAAGCGACCGGCGAGCATAAAAGTCAACGGCTGCATGACAACGATTGACAGATTGTAAATGGCCAAGTCAAAAAACTTTCCCGACTGCTTCCAGAGGTACACATTTACAAACGTATTTGAAAGCGCAATGCTCAGCGAATAAAGGCCGCCGACAGTAAGCAAAAGCAGCAGATCTCTGTTTACTTCAACATCGCCTATAATGTTTTTGATTCTGCTCATAACTGACTCCCCTTTACTGATACACATTAGTCTGTCTCATCAAAAGTCAGTTATGTACTTGAGAACAAAAGAATCGAAAAACAAAAAAGGCCCGCTTTTCGCGGACCTTTCAGCGTGTTGACAAACCTTCGCATTCGTTGTCAGGCCTGTGCGTCGGTGCTCACGAATTCCAACATTCGCTCTGCTCCGATGCTCGCCCTTCCTAGACTGCAAAGGTTTTCAATCACGCTGAGCTGAAAGGATGACAAAATCCTAAAACTTTAAACCGTTTTAGGATTTTGTCAACAATATGAAAGGCCCGCTTTTCGCGGACCTTTTTGCAGCCTATATTATTTTGCTTCGCTGTAAAGACGTGCTACTTCATCCCAATTCACGACATTCCAGAATGCTTTGATGTAGTCTGGACGGCGGTTTTGGTAATTTAGGTAATAAGCATGCTCCCATACATCAAGGCCTAAAATAGGCGTCTTGCCTTCTGAAAGCGGAGAATCCTGGTTTGGTGTGCTTGTGATTTCAAGCTCTCTATTGTTGACAACAAGCCATGCCCAGCCGGAGCCAAAGCGGCCTGCCGCAGCAGCAGCGAAGTCTTCTTTGAATTGATCAAAGCTGCCGAACTTTTTATCGATCGCTTCAGCCAATTCGCCGGAAGGAGCGCCGCCTCCGTTTGGTGAAAGAAGCGTCCAGAAAAGTGAATGGTTGGCGTGTCCGCCGCCATTGTTGCGGACCGCTGTGCGGATGCTTTCCGGAACAGCATCAAGGTTTGCTACAAGCTCTTCAACAGATTTGCTTTCGAGATCTTGTTTGCCTGCCACTGCATCGTTTAATTTTGTTACATATGTGTTATGGTGCTTCGTATGGTGAATGTTCATCGTTTCTTTGTCGATGTGCGGTTCTAACGCGTCGTAAGCATAAGGTAGTTCTGGAAGTTTGTAAGCCATTATCAATTCCTCCTTAAAGTTGTATGTATTGAAATGCCGCCATTTAGCAAGCCTTTCCTATTTCAATTTATCAAAAGAAAGGGCTTGTTTCAATGATAATGCTCACAAAATGATCACAAATCATTTCAGCGGACATACTAAACTTTAACCTTTCCCTCTTTATTTTAAACATCATTCGGCATTATTTTAAAACCGCAAATAAAAAGTAGCCGATCATGATCAGCTGAATCACGCCTTTTGCAAACACGCCCGAGATGAAGCCGATCAGTGAACCGACTCCTATTTTGGCCGCGGTTTTGATGTCTTTTCGATGGACGATCATCTCCCCTGCCAATGCTCCGATGAACGGGCCGAGAATAATGCCAGCCACAGGGATCACAAACGGCCCGATGAGAAGCCCGATCGTGCTGCCCCATATCGCCGCCCTGCTGCCGCCGAAACGTTTAATCCCGAGAAGGTTTGTGATGTAGTCGGCCGCAAACAAAACAGCGGTAAAAACCCCTTCGATAATCCAAAATATGTATGAGTAATGCCCGAATGTAAATAAAAATCCATACAATATAAATCCGGCAACGATAAAAACGACACTCGGAATGATTGGATAGACGAGGCCGACAAAAGCAATTCCAAACATTGCCGCAATGATGAGCCAGTATAAAATGTCCATTCCAGATCACCTCCAATCATGATGATGGTTTTTATTATACCTTATTTTTTTCAGGAACACTCTTTCCGGCATAAGTTCCTTGTGTTCATTCTTTCCTGACGATACAATAATGCAGATACACTATATAAATAGGAAGTGAAAACCGAATGAATTTATTCCAGCAGTTTTACAAAAGTACATATTCGACTCCTGCGATTGCTAAAACGCGATTTCAGGGAATAGGAAAAACCATTTTATATGTGTTTTTACTGAGCGTCATTGCCGCTCTTCCAAACCTTTACCACATGAGCAGCGGTGTCGTGAAGACAATGAACAGCTTTCAATCTGCTGTTCAAGAAATTCCCGATTTCACCATTAAAGACGGCTCACTGCACACAGATGCACAGAAAGCGACTGAATCACAGTCATTCGGATTTGTTATTGTCTTTGATCCGACCGACTCTTATGGAACAAAACAGATTAAAGACAAGCAGAATTCCGTCGGTATTCTGAAAGATAAGTTCGTCATCGCCATAGACGGACAAGTCCAGGAAATGCCGTATACGATGCTGCCCGAGGAAATGACAAAACAGGACATCCTGACGCTAGTCGAACAAAATAAATCCGTGATTGTCCCGGTATTGTGCATCCTGTTGTTCTTGGCAACCGCGGCGGGCAAATTTATCGATGTCACAGTGCTTGCCGTGATCGGATTATTGGTTCGAAACGGACTGAAGAAAAAGCTTGCTTATAAGCAGCTTTGGGTCATGTCGGCATATTCCATCACACTGGCGACTGTCTTTTTTGCGATTATGGACAGCCTGCAAGCGGTAGTTCCGAGTGAATTTTTATTAAATTGGGCTGTCAATTTCATCATGCTGTTTCTTGCCATTAAAGAAACACCGTCACAAAAAACGACAGGATAAACGATGCCCTAATTGGTTGGTGCTTCATTTTGTTGTCATGTTAAAAAGAGGACAAGCGTAAAATAGTAAAAAATGAATGAAATGGGGACAAGTTTAATGAAGCGTATTATCGTGTTCCTTTCCATTTTGCTAACCTTGTTCATTGTTTACTATGACTTGAAATCAGGCACCATCCCGCCAAATGCTCTGCCTGTATCGACTATGGCAGCGGAAGCTCCCGCAGACAGCCTCCAATATAAGACTGTCACCGTCAAACCCGGCCAGACAGTCTTTTCAATCATCGGACAAAAACATATTCCCGCAGACCAAATCGCCGAAGACTTTGAAGCGCTTAATCCGAAAGTAAAGGCGGGCAGCATTCAGGCCGGGGCTACCTACAAGTTCCCCGTTTATCCGGATTGAACGTTAATTTCTTGTCAGTTTAATGAACGGGCTGTTACAATAAGACTTGTAAACGATTTGGTATAAGAAAAGGAGCAGCCGGCTCCAGAATTATACTTAAGGAGCGAATTCAAGTGAGTGAAATCACACATCGTACAAAAACGCGCCCTGTTAAAGTGGGGCCGTTAACAATAGGCGGCAATAATGAAGTCGTCATTCAAAGCATGACAACAACCAAAACGCATGATGTCGAGGCAACGGTCGCTGAGATCAACAGGCTTGCTGAAGCCGGGTGCCAAATCGTCCGGGTTGCCTGTCCGGATGAACGGGCGGCCGACGCCATTCCTGAAATTAAAAAACGAATATCCATTCCGCTTGTCGTGGATATTCATTTCAACTATAAACTCGCCTTGAAAGCGATTGAAGGCGGAGCCGATAAAATCCGCATTAACCCGGGGAATATCGGCCGCCGTGAAAAAGTCGAGGCTGTCGTCAATGCCGCGAAGGAAAAAGGCATTCCAATCCGCATCGGTGTCAACGCAGGCTCTCTTGAAAAGCGGATTCTTGAGAAATATGGTTATCCGACAGCGGACGGCATGGTAGAAAGCGCCCTCCATCACATCAAAATTCTTGAGGATCTGGATTTTCATGATATCATCGTCAGCATGAAGGCTTCAGATGTCAACCTGGCCATTGAGGCTTATGAAAAAGCGGCAAAAGCATTTGATTATCCGCTTCATTTAGGGATCACAGAATCCGGGACATTGTTTGCCGGAACGGTTAAAAGCGCCGCCGGTCTTGGCGCAATACTCTCCAAAGGCATTGGCAACACCCTTCGCATTTCTTTAAGTGCAGACCCGGTTGAAGAAGTGAAAGTGGCAAGAGAATTGCTGAAATCCTTCGGTCTTGCATCCAATGCGGCGACATTGATATCCTGCCCGACCTGCGGGCGGATCGAAATCGATTTGATCAGCATCGCAAATGAAGTCGAAGAATATATCGCAAAAGTTAAGGCGCCGATCAAAGTCGCGGTACTCGGCTGTGCTGTAAACGGTCCTGGTGAAGCCCGTGAAGCGGATATCGGCATCGCAGGCGCCCGCGGCGAAGGTCTTCTTTTCCGCAAAGGGGAAATCGTAAGAAAAGTACCTGAGGAAACAATGGTAGAAGAGCTGAAGAAAGAAATCGACAAGCTTGCCGAAGAACACTATGCCAAACAAGAAGCTGAAAAACAAAAATTAAACACATGACATACAAAAAGCTTGACGGAAATCCGTCAAGCTTTTCTGTTAGAAAAATGGTGCTATAAATATGCCAAGCACGAGAGAAACTGCACCGATACCCATCGCCCAGGCTCCTAAGCCAGCTGCTCCTTGTCTTCTGGCTATATAACCGACAATGATCCCTGCAATTCCCAACAGTACAGGAAGCATGAACAAAGAAATAATCGAAAGCGCTAAGGCGATATATCCGGTTACACGTCCGCCAGCTACATTGGCATCATCATTGCCCGCTTCACCATTGCGGCCATTTTCCGCGCGATACGGCTGCGGCGCAACTTCTGCTGCTGTTTCTTCTAAAAATTCATCATTATCTAAAGTCGCATCGACTAAATCAGCATCATAACCGTTGCGGCCACGATCTTGAACTTTTCGTTCCTTTTCCATTCGTTATCCCCCCTCTTTAGTCCATAAAGGAGCATTTATAGTTTAAGCATTCCGGAGCTAATTCATGTTTGCTAAACTTTACTGTAATTGTTAAAAGTTTATGATACACTGAAGGAATGGATGATAAGGAGTGTGGACATGTTACATTTAGGAATCGATATTGATGGAACGATCACAGCCCAGGATACTTTTGTTCCCTACTTAAACGAGTCATTCAGCCTTTCCATCACATTGGAAGATATAAAAGACTATGACTTGACAAAAATTTTGAACATTTCCGATGGAGATTTTTGGGAATGGATGAATGAGAACGAACCGCGCATCTATCAGGAAGCATTGCTTGCAGAATACGCCAAACAGACGCTTGATGAGCTGAAAAATCAGCACAAACTGATATATATTACAGCGAGAAGACGCCACCTTGAAAATATTACATTTGACTGGTTTCACAAAAAAGACGTTCATTACGACCATATTGAACATGTCGGCGGCCATGATAAACTGGAAGCCGTGTTTAAACATAAAATTGATGTTTTCTTTGAAGATCACCATGGAAATGCTACAATGATCGCTAAAGAAGCCAATATCCCCGTCCTGCTGTTCAATACGCCTTACAATCAGCTGCCGACCGATTCAAACATTATCAGAGTCAACAGCTGGCATGAAGCAGCAGACTGGCTCAGGAAAAACGAGAAGTCCATTGAAACCGCAAAAAGCATGTAAACGCCTTACATGCTTTTTTGCAATAAAAAACCGGTGCGATGAATCACCATCCATCGCACCGGATAAGTTCTACGCTTCCATCCTGTTCGCTTCACAACCGGGGCATGTGCCGTAGATTTCAAATTTATGTCCGCTGATATGATAGCCGTCAAGGTCATCGGTCAGCTTTTCCATCGGGCACAATTCAATTTCTTTCGTTTTGCCGCAAACCATGCAGATAAAGTGATGGTGGTGATGAACAGAAGAGCATTTAAAACGAAACTGCTTTTCACCTGAAAGCTCTGTCGTTTCCAAAATGCCAAGCTCCTCAAACAGAGACAGATTTCGGTATATGGTATCAAAACTCAAACCCGGATAATCGTCATTTAAAGCGGAAAGTACATTTTTCGCCGTTAAATATTTATCAGAATCACTAAAAAGCTGAAGCATATCCTCCCGCTTGCTTGTGTATTTATAACCTTTTTCCTTCAATAAATCAAGCGCTTCCTGTACGTTCACGGCGAACCCTCCTTTTGATTTTATTATAGCTGATGCATAACACCAGTATCAAAATAGACAGCAGCACGATCGTTCCGCCCGGCGCAAGATCCAAATGATAAGCGAGCACGAGTCCGATAATGACGGACAGCTCCCCGAACAAAACGGAAAAGAAAATCGCCTGCTTAAATCCTTTTGCAATCCGCATGCTTGCCGCTACAGGGAGCGTCATTAGCGCAGAAACGAGCAATGTGCCGACGATTCTCATGGAAGCAGCAATCACAAGCGCCACGATCAAAATAAAAATAAAATGAATCCATTTGGCGGAAATTCCTGATGCTTTGGCATGCTCTTCATCAAACGAAAGCAAAAACAGCTCTTTAAAAAGGGAGAAAATCACGATCAGAACTGCGGCGGAAATTCCGATGATCACAAGCAGGTCTTCCCTTGACACCGCACTCACACTGCCGAACAGGTAGCTGAAGAGATCTGTATTAAATCCTTCCGCAAGCGAAATAAAAATAACGGAAACACCGATGCCTCCCGACATAATGATTGGAATCGCCAGCTCCTGATAATGCTTATAAACCGTCCTGAGCCTTTCAATAATTAAAGACCCAGCAACCGAAAACATCATTCCGAAATAGATCGGGCTGACTCCTGCCAGCATCGTAAATTGCTTCCCTAAATATAGGCTCGCAGCAATTCCGGCTAAAGAAACGTGGCTGAGCGCATCAGCGATCAGCGAGAGGCGCCTGACAACGATAAAGACGCCGAGCAGCGGTGCGATAAGACCGATTAATATTCCTGAAATAAATGCGTTTTGCAAAAATTCATAATGAAAAAAAGGTGTCAGCATTATTCGTGTCCTCCATGATGATGGTGGTTGTGGCTGATGGCCTGGACATCATGCCCGTAAAACTGCGAGAGGTCTTGATCTGTCATCGACTCAAACTCGTCTGTATTGCCATGAAAATGAAGATGCTTATTCATACAGGCAACATGTGTGACTTTATCAGAAACTGTGCCGACATCATGGGTGACAAGAATCAACGTAATCCCTTTTTCCCGATTCAATTTTTCCAAGAGCTGATAAAAGCCTTCAACCGTTTTTTGATCGACTCCGACCGTCGGTTCGTCAAGAATAAGCAGCTTCGGTTCGCTTACGAGCGCTCTTGCGATAAATGTTCTCTGCTGCTGCCCTCCGGATAGCTCGCCGATGTTTCTGTCTTTCAGCGGAGTGATCCCGACGGCCTCAATCGCCTCTGCCACTTTTTGCTTATCAGCTTTTGACATTCGTCTAAACAAGCCGAGTTTTGCGGTTAAACCGCTTGCCACCACCTCATGCACTGATGCCGGGAACCCGGTGTTAAAGCTGTTTGCCTTTTGGGAAACAAAACCGATCTTGCTCCAATCCTTGAATTTTTTAAGAGAGACACCGAATAATTTAAGCTCCCCTTTTTGCGGTTTTATCAGACCGAGTATGCACTTCAACAAAGTTGTTTTTCCCGATCCGTTTGGACCGACCAAACCGAGAAAAGCCCCTTCATCAACCGTTAAATTAATATCCTCTATCACATTGCGATGATCATAGGAATATGATATATGTCTCATTTCGATAATGGGTTGTTTCACTTCGCTCACCTTCAAATTCTCCAGAATCATTCCGATTTATCACACAAAAAGAAAATGGCAGCCGAATTCCAGCAAGCCATTTTCACCGATTGACCAGTTCAATTATACATATAATCTTTAAAAAAGTAAATAAAAGCCTAATGGATGGCCGTTTTAAACCTGCCTCCCCGCGTTTCATGCGTGTCCATAATCGTAATAAAAGCGTTTTTATCAATATCGAATACGATTGATTTAAGCTTTGTCACTTCAAGCCTTGTGACAACGGCGTAAATCACTTCTGTGTCCTCATCTGAATAGCCGCCTTTTCCTCGGAGCTTTGTTG
The DNA here is from genome assembly GCF_001969815.1 of Bacillus swezeyi. Taxonomy (GTDB): domain Bacteria; phylum Bacillota; class Bacilli; order Bacillales; family Bacillaceae; genus Bacillus; species Bacillus swezeyi. The sequence continues at coordinate 142,305 of NZ_MRBK01000014.1, forward strand.
TCCCCCGGCCAAGACGATGCAAAAGGGCATCAGAGATTTCCTCATATTGTTCAGATACAATGATGACTGCTTTTGTCTCATCAAGCCCCTGGATAACGGCATCGATCGTCTTCATGGCAATGTAGTACGTCATGACTGAAAACATCGCCTGTTCCAGGCCAAATACAAAGCTGGCCCAGGCAAAAATAAAGACATTGACCATCATCACAAATTCGCCGACTGAAAAAGGCAGTTTTTTTGTGAGCAAGATCCCGAGAATCTCCGTTCCATCCATAGAACCGCCATTACGAATGACAAGCCCTACGCCAAATCCGAGCAATAAACCGCCGAAAACGGCTGCCAATACAGGCTGAGTCGTAACCCCTTCTACATGATGCAACAACGTTTCAATAATTGACAAACTAAGAATTCCAATCAGCGTGGAGATTAAAAACGTCTTTCCGATATGCTTGTATCCGGAAATCATGAATGGAATGTTGAGGACCACGACGAGCAGGGCAAAATTGATATAAGGAGTGTCTTTAAAAATATAGTCTAAAATTAAAGAAATCCCGATGATGCCCCCGTCGATAATGTTATTCGGAACTAAAAATAATTCAATGCTTGCGGCTGCACAGGCAGCACCGATCAGAATCATGATGATCCGAAACAACAAACGGACCGCTGATTCTTTTTTATGCTGTTTTTTTGTTGCCATGCTGTCTCTCCTTTTTATCCGAACTGGCCAACTGCTCCTATTCATCATCATATCATTTAACAGGGAGAAATAAAAAAATGACACATTTTTAATTTTCCGCCATACATTAGTTCAGAGGGGAGGAATGGGACGTGATTTTATTTCAAAAAATCGTACTGCAGCGCTTAAATCAGGTGACGGCTGATGAGGTGCTGAAGTACGCTAAACAATACGAAATTCATGTGACAAAACAGCAGGCGCTCGAGGTGGAAAAGCTCGTCAACGGAAAAAACATTAATATTTTTAATGAAGAAGAGCGAAATAAACTGCTTCGGCAGGTTGAGGCGGTCACCTCAAAAGAAGCCGTCCAGCTGCTGAATCAGCTGTTCGCACAATACTTATCATAAAAAGGGGCTAAAATAAGGCCCCTTTTGTTATTGCTGTTTAATTTTCTCCAAAAGCCCTTCGTCAAACGCTTTATTCTTGAGCATTTCGATTTCGAACCGATATGGGGGCTTTTTATTCTTCTTATCTTCCCCTACATAAGGCGTTTCAAGGATTTTTGGAATATCTGCAAGCTGGTCGTGATGAACGACATATTGAAGTGCATCAAAGCCGATTTCCCCAAAACCGATGTTTTCATGACGGTCTTTTTTTGCACCTTTTACATTTTTGCTGTCGTTGATATGAAGCACTTTTAAACGGTCAATCCCGATGATTTTATCAAATTCGTTTAACACGCCGTCAAAATCTGAAACCACATCATAGCCTGCATCATGGGTATGGCACGTATCAAAGCAGACGGACAAATGTTCATTGTGAGTGACGCCGTTGATGATTTGTGCAAGCTCTTCAAATGTCCGGCCGCATTCCGAACCTTTGCCCGCCATCGTTTCCAGGGCGATTTGCACACCCTGGTCCGGGTCTATGACTTCGTTCAGTCCTTCGATGATTTTTTTTATGCCTGTTTCAGCTCCTGCGCCTACGTGTGCTCCTGGGTGAAGAACGATTTGTTTAGCGCCAATCGCCGCCGTCCTTGCAATTTCAGAACGGAGAAAATCAACGCCGAGCTCGAATGTAGCCGGGTTTGTCGTATTGGCGATATTGATGATATACGGCGCATGAACGACGATTTCAGAAATGCCGTGCTCTTCCATGTGAGCCCGTCCCGCTTCAATATTCAAATCCTCTATTTTTTTTCTGCGCGTGTTTTGCGGCGCCCCGGTATAGATCATGAACGTGTTGGCACCGTAAGAGCTTGCTTCCCGGCTGGCGGCAAGCAGCATATGTTTTCCGCTCATTGAGACGTGTGAACCGATTTTCAACAAAACTGTTTCCCCTACTTTCCTTTTCTGAATTGTTTTCTTTTTTCCTGTCTTTTTATTTTATTGATTTCTGTTTTCATTTTTTTCTTATAGCCCGGCTTGACTTTTTTCGGTTTTTTCACAAGCCGTTTGGCGACTTCATCCGTCTCATCAGGCGTTCGCTTGCGATTTTGACGGCGCTTGCGGTCGTCGATCTTTTTCCACTCGCCTTTTTCAATCCGCATGTTTTCAAACACAATTCCCATCTGTTCAAGTTTTGCGAGTGCATCTTCATCAGATGTATCATAAAGCGTCATCGCCGTTCCCGATGACCCTGCGCGCGCTGTGCGGCCGACGCGGTGCACGTAAAAGTCAAGGTCCTCCGGCAGCTCATAGTTAATGACATGGCTGACGCCTTTAATGTCGATGCCTCTTGCCGCCAAGTCAGTGGCAATGATGTAGGTAAACTCAAGGTCGCCGATTTGCTTCATGACTTTTTTGCGTTCCCTCGGGGTAAGGCCGCCGTGAAGAAGCCCCACTTTCATCCCCTTTTCGGCCAGAGAGGCGGCGATGTCGTCAGCCGTTGTTTTTGTATTGGCAAAAACAATCGCCAAGTATGGATTTAAATGCGTCATAACCTCAAACAAAAGCTGATTTTTATCTCTGTGTCTCGAAGGAATCAAAACATGCTCTATTTTTTCAGCTGTGATATGCATCGGCTCGACGTGCGCATATTTCGGATTGGCCATATACTTTTTCAAGAAAGGCTTCAATTTCTCGGGAATCGTTGCAGAGAACACAAGCATTTGCAGATGATCAGGCATATGTGATCCGATAAAATCAACATCTTCTAAAAAGCCCATATCCAGCATTAAATCCGCTTCATCAATGACGAGCGATTCCGCTTTATGCACGCTCAGCGCCTGCTCTCTGACCAAATCGGCGATCCTTCCCGGCGTTCCGACTGCAAGATGAGGCTGTGTTTTTAATTTATCGATCGATTTTTGCTTATCCGTTCCGCCGATAAAACATTTTGAGCGAATCGCTTCATCAGGGCCTAAAAACTTGGTGATTTTCAGCACTTCCTGATGAATCTGATTTGCGAGCTCTCTTGTCGGAGCCGTAATCACGGCTTGAACGAACTCTTTTTTGGGATCGATCCTGCTTAAAAGCGGAAGCAGGTAAGCATGGGTTTTCCCTGTCCCTGTCTGCGACTGCCCGATGGCGCTTTCCCCTTTCAGTGCTGACGGGATTAATCTTTTTTGGATATCTGTCGGCTCATAAAACCCTAATTGGTGAACGGCCTCTATGATAAACGGCTTTAGATCATACATTTCGAATTTCGTTTGTTTCATTTTCCCAACTCCTTCTTGGAAACCGCCTGTTTTGAAAGACGCCCCAAGCTTTATCCTATATGGCTGAATTGTGCGCTTATGTATCCTTTTTTATGCCGGACAGCTAAAAAAAGGCTGATATCATGTCCATCATTAAATTATAACTGATTCTGCGGAAAAAAACCATCTTTGCCGCCGAGCTCTGCGGCCCGAGACAAAAGCACTTTGTGCAAGGTCTGCATACCCTATCAAGAGAAGGAGTTTGAAAGGAGGGTACAAGTATGTTTTCACAGCAGCCTATGAGACCCAGACCGCCTGGGCCGCAGAGGCCAAGCAGAACTGTACTGCAGAGAAATCCAGGAATGGGAGTGCGCCAGCCTCACGGACAGCGGCAGGGATTTCAGCCATTTTTGAATCAGATGGGCCAGGCTCAGCAGCAAGCCGGAACCCGCGGAGGCGGGATTCAAGGATTGCTGTCCAAATTTCTGCCCGGCGGATCAGCTGCATCAGGAGGAACAGGAGCCGGTCTCGGAGGAACAGGAGCCGGTCTCGGAGGAACAGGAAGCGGCCTTGGGGGAATACAGGGGCTCGCCAACCCTGCTTCACTATCAAGCTTGCTCGGCAATGTGCAAAAAGCGCTGGGAGTGGCCCAGCAAGTGACCCCGATGATACAGCAATACGGCCCGCTCGTCCGCAATCTGCCGGGAATGGTGAAAATGTTTAGACAGCTGAATTCTGAAGACAGTGAAACGGAGGATCAAGAAAAGGAAAAAGACGAACCGGAAGTGAAAGCAGAAACCAGTAAAAAGCAAGAGGAAAAAAAGGAGTCCTCAAAACCGGAAAAAGACAGTCTTCAAACATCCGGCCGCTCTGCGCCTTCGCCTAAACAAAGAAAAACCGGAGGATCAAAACCCAAACTGTATATATAACATTCTTTGATATCTCCTCCTGGATCAGATATAATGAGGTCTAAGAGACTGCAACAATATAAGCCGTTTTTTACGGCTTTTTATCATGCCCGGCTCTTACTTCTTTTTAGGAGGACTAAAGGATGGACGTAATTAAAATTTCGCCGCGCGGGTATTGCTATGGGGTCGTTGATGCCATGGTCATCGCTAAAAACGCGGCTCTTGATAAAAGTCTGCCAAGACCTATATATATTTTAGGAATGATCGTTCATAACAAACATGTCACAGATGCATTTGAAAAAGAGGGCATCTATACGCTTGACGGTCCAAACCGGCTTGACATTTTGAATAAGGTTGACAAAGGAACCGTTATTTTTACCGCTCACGGTGTATCTCCAGAAGTCCGCAAAGCGGCTGAAGAGAAGGGGCTCGTCGCCATTGACGCCACCTGCCCTGATGTAACGAAAACACATGACTTAATCCGGAAAATGAAGGCGGAAGGCTACCACATCATCTATATCGGAAAGAAAGGGCATCCTGAACCCGAAGGCGCCGTGGGCGTCGCCCCTGATATCGTTCATCTTGTCGAAACCGTGGAAGATGTGGAGCGCCTGGAGGTTGAATCAGACAAACTGATCGTCACAAACCAGACAACGATGTCTCAATGGGATGTCTATGATATTATGGAAATGGTAAAAGAAAAGTACCCGCACGTCGAATTTCACCAGGAAATCTGCCTGGCAACCCAAGTTCGGCAAGAAGCGGTGTCTGAACAGGCGAAAAAAGCCGATTTGACGATCGTTGTCGGCGACCCGAAAAGCAATAACTCCAATCGCCTCGCACAAGTCTCTGAAGAAATTGCCGGGACGAAAGCATATCGGATCGGGGATTTAAGCGAATTAAAACTGGAATGGCTTGAAGGTGTTGAGACGGTGGCTGTGACAGCCGGAGCGTCGACACCGACGCCGATTACAAAAGAAGTCATACGCTTTTTAGAGCAGTTTGACCATGATGATCCATCCACATGGAGCATCGGTCATCATGTTCCGCTGCAAAAAATACTCCCTAAAGTAAAAACAAAAACCTGAAGCCGCTGATCAGCTTCAGGTTTTCTTTTTATATAAACGCAAACGGGTTTGTATTGGTTTCCGAAGGGAAAATCGCAACATCATACTTTTTCTTTTCACACATTGCCGACAGTTTTTTTGTAACCCCGTCTTTCATGATCTGTTCGGCATAATGCCCCGGATCCACGACATTCAGGCCGATCATCATGGCATCATGCGCGGTATGGAAATAAAGGTCACCTGTCACATACACATCTGCTCCCATTCTTTTCGCCTGGTGGATATATTTATTCCCATCTCCGCCTAGCACGGCGACTTTTTTCACTTTAGCATCAGGCTTTCCGACCATCCGGGCTCCATTCGCCTGAAGCTTTTCCTTTACATGGCGGGCAAATTCTTGAAGCGTCATTTCTTCTTGCAGTTCACCGATCCGTCCGAGCCCTTTTTGAAGCGGAGTCTGCTCGACCGGAAAGATGTCAAAGGCGACTTCTTCATACGGATGAGCCTTCTTCATCGCTTTTATAACGGCTTTTTCGATGCCTGAAGGGTAGACGGTCTCAACCCTTACCTCCTCAACCCGCTCAAGCTTTCCCGACTCGCCGATAAACGGATCAGCTTCCTCGAGCGGACGGAAGCTGCCGACTCCTTCTGCGGAAAAGGCACAGTGGCTGTATACGCCGATATGACCTGCTCCGGCATCGCCAAGCGCCGTCCGCACCTGTTCCTCGTAATCTGTCGGAACATAGACGGCAAGCTTCTTGAGAGGCTCTTCATAGGTTGGAACCAGCACTTTTGTTTCCTTTAAACCCAATGCTTCTGCAAGCATGTCATTGACGCCGCCGTCGGCAACATCCAGATTCGTATGAGCCGCATAAACCGCAATATCATGTTTGATGCATTTTTCGATCAGCCTCCCGCCCGGCTGATCTGTGATGACATGTTTCAGCGGCCTGAAAACCGGAGGGTGATGGGCGATGATCAAGTCAACGTTCTTTTCAATCGCTTCATCCACTGTTTCTTCAAGCACATCAAGCGTGACCATGACATTTTTGATTTTTTTGTTGAGCGTGCCGATTTGCAGGCCGATTTTATCCCCTTCAACGGCAAAAGATTTTGGTGAAAATTGTTCAAACAATTGAATGATCTCATTTCCGTTTATCGATTTAACCACGATCGAGAACCTCCTTCAGCTGTTTCATGCGTTTTAGAATGTCTTCCTGTTTCTGTTGATTTTCTGCTGACGGAGCCGCATTTTCCAGGCCTCGGTAAATTCCTTCCAAATGATGAAGCTCCCTTGACCATTTCTTAATAAAAACGGCGTTTTTTTCTTTGGACAGAAACGGTCCTGTTAACATGCCAATCTCAAAATCGATTCCCTTATACGGACGGTCTTTGTCGCCCGGTGAAGCGGCAAGGACTTCGTAAAATTTGCCGTCCTCTTCAAGAATCTCTTCATCTAACAGTTCATAGTTCTCTTTGTAGAGCCATTCCCTGATGTGATAAGCATGTATATTGGGCTGCAGGATCAGACGCCTAACCCCTTCCAGCTTGTCCTTTCCTTTTTCCAGAATATCTGCGATCAAGGCTCCGCCCATTCCTGCAATCGTAATCGCATCCGCTTCACCGCATTTGACCACTTCAAGGCCGTCGCCTTTCCGCACCGATATGAGTTCGGACAGCTCGAGCCGTTCCACTTGATTTTTGGCAGAATTGAACGGGCCATCTGTAATTTCGCCGGCGATCGCCCGCTTGGCCAATCCATTTAAAAGGGCATAGCAAGGCAAATAGGCATGATCTGATCCGATATCAGCCAGCACCGCATGTTCAGGTATGTATTTTGCCACCGTCTCAAGTCTTTTTGACAACTTTAATTCATTCACTAAACCATCACTACTTTTCTATATTCATTTTATCCCTTACCATCATATTAAAAAATTGCTTTTTTTCCAAGCGCCTATACCTGCGCAAAAAAAGTCCTTTTGAATAAAGGACTTTTTGCTGCTATTTAATTTCGGAAACCCATTTGGCCATATCATCAAGCTTCTCTTGCGGGACGAGGCCGGCCGGCATTCCGTTTCCGCCTTTTTCAATCTTTTCTTTAATTGCTCCTGTATCCATGCGGTCCCCGACTCCTTGCAGTTTAGGACCTGATACCCCTTCATAATTTTCACCGTGACAGGATACACAGCTCGCCTTATAAATTTCTTCAGGCGAGGCATCCGCTTTGTCTTCTTGAGCGGTCTTGTTCCCTTCGCCGGCAATTTCTTTTTCATCATACAGCCCTTTAATAGATAGGATAAAAACCAGGCCTATTCCCATAATGGCAATTAACAAAAATGGTATCAATGGATTGCGGTTCATTTTACATCCCCCTTTTTAATTTACCCCAGCCCCTTATGTAAACAATTCTAATTCTACTTTAATTTTACAAAAAGTAAACCGGTTATGAAACAAAAGCTGATGAAGTTCACATTTTAGACAAAATGATGAATGAGGAAGCTGATTGTTTGATTTGCCATCTGAAATCCATTTTTTGAATACGGTTACAACAATCATTATAAAGGGCTTTTCCTATGATCTCAAGGTTATAATGTCTTAAAATAGACTTTTGGATATTTGCAAAATCGAAAGAAATTAAGTAAAATATAATCGAGTTTACCAATAATAGCGCTTTCATACAAAAGAAAGGCAGTCAGGCAATAAAAAAGAACGGATCTTGTGACCCGTTCAAATTTATTCGAGAAAATCTTTCAAGCGTTTGCTTCTGCTTGGATGTCTTAATTTACGAAGTGCTTTAGCTTCTATTTGACGAATTCGTTCTCTTGTTACCCCAAACACTTTACCAACTTCTTCTAATGTTCTTGTCCGTCCATCATCAAGACCAAAGCGAAGGCGCAATACGTTTTCTTCGCGGTCTGTCAGTGTATCAAGCACATCTTCAAGCTGTTCTTTCAGCAATTCATATGCTGCATGATCTGACGGTGAAGTCGCTTCCTGATCTTCAATGAAGTCTCCAAGATGTGAATCATCTTCTTCTCCGATCGGAGTTTCGAGTGATACCGGTTCCTGGGCAATCTTTAAGATTTCACGAACCTTTTCCGGTGTCAGATCCATGTCTTCTGCAATTTCTTCAGGCGTTGGTTCGCGGCCGAGATCCTGAAGAAGCTGTCTCTGAACACGGATCAGTTTATTGATGGTTTCAACCATGTGCACAGGAATCCTGATTGTTCTCGCCTGGTCAGCGATCGCTCTTGTAATCGCCTGTCTGATCCACCATGTGGCATATGTGCTGAACTTGTATCCTTTACGGTAGTCAAACTTTTCAACCGCCTTCATCAGACCCATGTTTCCTTCCTGAATGAGGTCTAAGAAAAGCATGCCGCGGCCGACATACCGTTTTGCGATGCTGACGACAAGCCTTAGGTTGGCTTCAGCCAGACGCCGCTTTGATTCCTCGTCGCCTTCCTCAATCTTTTTCGCGTATTCAATTTCTTCTTTCGCAGACAAAAGGTTTACCCGTCCGATTTCCTTCAAGTACATCCGGACAGGATCGTTTATCTTAACGCCCGGGGGCACGCTTAAATCATTCAGGTCAAATTCTTCTTCGGCCTTGGCCAGCTGCTGAATATTAGGATCCTCGTTTTCTTCGTTCTCACTAATTAATTCAACACCTTGCTCTCCTAAAAATTCATAATACTCATCCATTTGGTCTGATTCGATCTCGAAACTGGACATGCGCTCAGCAATTTCTTCATATGTGAGCACCCCACGTTTTTTTCCGGCCTCTGTCAATTGGTCCCTGACCTGTTCAAACGTGAATTCAGTTTCAGTCTCTGGTGCTTGTTTATCAGCCATTCATGGATCCCTCCTTCCAAAACTTACAGACGAATTCTAAAAAGCGTTCCGCTTTATTTTGTTCCTATTTCACGGTTAAAGCCTTATTTCTATCTAGAGCTTAACGTAAAGCAAATCATAAATTGACAATATGTGATTAGGATTCGCAGCTTTTGCTCCTCCTTAAGGATTCATTGCCAAAAGCTTTTCCTATTATATATAACGGTTTATTTTAGCGAACGGTTCAACTTTATAATTTCCTGAGCCAAGGTTGCCGCCCTGATGAAGTCTTTTTGCCTTTCAGCTTCGGCTCTTGCAGCTTCTTTTTCTTTTATCATTGACCAATTTCGATGATTCAACACTTTTTTTACATAATCAGATAATTCTGCTTCGCCCAATTCCTCATTGACCTGAAGCATTAAAATATCCGTCAGAAGCTGGCTTAACTCCTGATCCTCGATTCTTTTGAAGAGCTGCTGGATGGAAATTTCAGCTCCCTCTTCATACATGGCATACAAATAAGCGACTACAGCGCGATGCTGATCAAGATTGAATTCAAAGCCCACCCGATCCAAAACCTTTCGGATGACATCCCGGTCATGAATCATGTGAGCGATCAGCATTCGTTCCGCGTTCTCATGGGCCGGCCGAAGCCCTGTTCTTTTTCGCGGGGAACGCGAGACGGCCGCGCGTCTTTCTTTTGATTCCTGGCGGCTGCTTTCCTTGCTGCGGCCGGCAGCCTGCTTTTCAAAAACAGAAAGCTGATCCTTCAGGGAATCGAATGAGATTGAAAATTCATTTGCAAGCTGTTTGATGTATATTTCCTGCTCCAAAGGCCCGCTGAGAAGGCTGACTTCCTTGAGTACATCATTGATGTAGGCTAGACGGTCTCCTTCATCTGACAGATTTCTGCCCTTGCGAAAATAATGCATTTTAAACGTCATCAAGGTTACACTGGCCCCTATGACATCCTGCTTAAACTTTTCGCTGCCGAATTTTTTGATGTAGTCATCGGGATCCAATCCGTCAGGTATCATGGCAACCTTGATAGTGCAGCCTTTTTTCTGAAGAACGTCAGCTGCTTTAAGCGTAGCTTCGTAGCCTGCCTGATCCGAATCGTAGCAAAGGATGACTTCACCTACATTTCGCCTGATGATTTTTGCATGCTCTTCAGTCAGCGATGTTCCCATCGTCGCAATCGATTCTTTTACGCCGGAACGGACGGCGGAAATGACATCTGCAAATCCTTCAAAAAGGACAGCCCTTTCTTCCTTTCGAATATGAAGGCGGGCCTGATGGAAATGATAGAGCAGCCTGCTTTTGCGAAAAAGAGGTGTTTCCGGACTGTTCATATATTTCGGATGCTCACCTGTGAAAGTCCGCCCGGAAAATGCGACTGTTTTGCCGTGATGGTCATGAATCGGAAACATAATCCGGTTTCGAAAACGGTCAAAATATCCATCCCCGTTTTCGCGCCTGATGATGAGCCCTGCTCTTTCCATCAGTTCGGCATCAAAACCTCTCCGTTCCAAAAATTTTGTTATGAAATCCCATGAATCAAGAGCGCATCCGATTTCAAACTGCTCGATTTGCTCCATCTTAAAGCCTCTCTCGAGCAAATAATCCAGCGCTTCCTGTCCTTCCTTTGTATTGACCAGCAAATGGTGGTAAAATTTCTTTAACAGCTCATGAGCCTCCTCCATTTTCTGTTCATCTGAGCTGCCCGCACTGTTTGCTGAAACAGCAGTTACCTGATCCGGCAGATCTATGTGGTATTTGTCCGCCAAGTGAGACACTGCTTCAGTAAATGAATAACCTTCCATTTGCCTTAAAAATGAAAAGACATTTCCTCCGGCTCCGCACCCGAAGCAATGAAAAATCTGTTTTTCTCCAGAAACGGAAAAAGATGGTGTATTTTCACCATGAAATGGACAAAGTCCAAAATAATTACGCCCCTGTTTTCTTAACTGGACGTACTCTCCAATAACTTCAACGATATCAGCTGATTTCTGAACTTGTTCCACAATTTCATCTGGTATACGATTGCCCATGTTCCAACACTCCGTCGTACATAATTCGCTGCTTTAGCACGTAAATCCTTCATTTTTCGACAAGATTTTTTGCAGCTCTTTGACAAATCGCTCCCGGTCTTCTTTGACCAGTTTTTTTGGGCCTTTTGTGTAATGTCCGCTTCTTCTCAGTTTTTGTGAGATGTGACGGCGGAAAAGAGCAAGGTCGATGGAATTCTCTTCGAAAAGAAATCCTCTCTCCGACATCACAAAGACCTTTTTGCCAAGCAAGAGTGATGCCAGCCCGATATCTTGTGTGACGACTAAATCGCCGGGGCGAACATGATTGGCTATATACAGATCCGCAGCTTCTTTATGCGGGTCGACATATTTCCAATTCTCTTCTTCTTTCCTTGTGACTTGAAAATGTTCGAATGAGGCCACAAAAATCACATTCACTCGGAAGTCCGCCGCTACTTTCAGCACTTCATCTTTCACCGGGCATGCGTCTGCATCGACAAAAATCGTCCTTTCTTTTTCAAGAAGACTAATTCTCCATCCCTCCATCAATCTCCTGCTATAAATACAGGCAAAATCACACAGATTTCAAAATAATCGCTCTATAAGAATTTGTCGAAAGTTTTTTTCTTGAAATTCTTGACACGATACCCATAATAGTTTATTCGTTCTGTACTAAGCTTAAACCTAAAAGTTAATTATTTTATCACAATTTTTTATTATAATACAAATGGGTCAAAGATGCTATCATTTTCACTTTTCCCAAAACCGTCAAAGCAAAAACCCAGGATGTGGTGTCCTGAGTTTTATTCTTTAGACCCTTTTTGTCATCATGTTATGAATAATGTTGGCTGTTTCCTCCACCGCTTTATTTGATACATCTACGACATCGCAGCCGATCCGGCCCACAATTTTTTCGAAGTATTCAAGCTCTTCTTTGATGCGGTTAATGTTCGCATAAATCGCTTTATCATTGAGTCCAAGCGATTTCAGGCGCTCCTTGCGGATATGATTCAGCTTATCAGGGCTGATTTTCAATCCGATGCATTTGGCCGGATCAACGGTAAAGAGCTCTTCAGGAGGATCCACTTCCGGAACGATCGGCACGTTTGCCACCTTTAAGCGTTTATGCGCCAAATATTGTGATAAAGGGGTTTTGGACGTTCTTGACACTCCGATCAGCACGATATCCGCTTTCAATATCCCCCGCGGATCTCTGCCGTCGTCATATTTTACGGCAAATTCAATCGCCTCTACCTTTTTAAAATAATCTTCATCAAGCTGGCGAACGCGGCCCGGCTCATATTTTGCGCTGAAACCGTACACCGACTCCATTTTTTCGATCAATGGACCGATAATATCGTAATACACGACGTTTGCTTTCTCAGCTTCGGCAATTAAAAACTCGCGAATCTCCGGCACAACGAGCGTAAAGCAGATGATGCCGCCGTCCGCTTCAGCCAGAGAAATCACTTCTCTGATTGTTCCGCGGTCTTCCACGTAAGGAATACGCCTGATATTGGTCTGTTCAGATGAACCGTTAAATTGACTGATGGCCGCCTTAACAACCAGCTCGGCGGTCTCGCCGACAGAGTCGGATACAACATAAATCGTCCGATTGCTCATGATATCCCCCCATTTGTTGTTCACACTACATGATTTCATTTTCGGATAAGCCGACAAGGATTTTCGTCATGTTTGTTTTGGTGATTCTTCCCACCACTTCATAGCCTTTTTCCGTATCCTTTACAACGGGCAGTGCATCAATTTGTTTTTCAATCAGCATTTTGGCAATGTCCAAAATAAAATCATCACGCCTGCATAAAGTAATGTTCGGCATTCTCGTCATAATAATATGGACGGGTATAGAAGGGAGCTCCTGTTTGCCGATGCTTGCTCTGAGCAAGTCTTTTCGTGAAAGTACACCGACTAAGATGGCATTATCATCAACGACAAAAAGCGTTCCTACGTCCTCTAAGAACATCGTGCAGATCGCATCATAGACGGAAACATTTTCATGAATCACCACCGGGATCGACTGAAAGTCTTTCACCTGCAGCTTTTTAAGCTTGTCGGCCAAGAGCTGTGTGCCTGTCTTTCCTGTGTAAAAATATCCGACCCTCGGCCTCGCTTCCAAAAAGCCTGACATCGTCAAAATCGCCAAGTCCGGGCGAAGGGTGGCTCTTGTCAGATTCAGTTTCTCGGCTATATGCTCTCCGGTAATCGGTCCGTTTTCTTTGACAATCTGCAAAATATGCTCCTGACGTTTATTTAGTTCGATCGTACTCACCACCTTTAAGCCGAAGCTTACAATTCGTGCAATATGTATAAAAGTCGATAACATATTATAACGCATATGAAGGTTAAAATAACAGCCATTATATTTGAATTCTATGAAAAAGACAGGCACATTTTGACAAGGTTGTGAAAGAGAGCTCCTGTTTTACAACAAAAAGACGATTGCCAGCCTGCCAGCAACCGTCTTCTGCCGTTTATTTTACAATGATGGCATTTATGTTTGCAAAAGATCGGATCAGCTCCGCCAAACTTGCCATTTGCGCCAGGCGGTTTTCTTTTAATCTTTCATCTTCGGCATGTACCATCGTATGATCGAAATAAGCTTCGATCGGCTCTTTCAGTTTAGAAAGCTCACGGAAGGCGCCTTCATAATCTTTTGCTTCATAAAGAGCGGCGATTTGCTGTTTGCTTTCTCCATAAGCTTTAAAGAGCTCTTTTTCTTGAGGGTTTTCAAACAGGGACTCATCAATGGCGCCCGTCCCGCTTTTCTTGCTGATGGAAATCACCCTTGCGAGCGCTTCGGCCGTTTCTTTAAATTCCGGCCCGCCTGCCGCTGCATCCAGCACAGCCGCTTTTTTAAGCGCTGAGTATGGCTCAAGACCGGTGCTTTCAAGCACGGCGTCCACAACGTCATAGCGGATGTTTTCTGCTGTCAGCACATATTTGAGGCGCTGTTTAAAGAAATCAAGCAGCTCGCTGTGTTCTCCCTGTTCTGCAAAAGAAGCCAGTTTTTCAAACGAAATGCCCCAATTTCGGTCGAGCAGGATTTGAACGATTCCGCTCGCCTGCCGCCTTAATCCGTACGGGTCTTGAGATCCTGTCGGAATCACCCCGATGCTGAAAAATGAAGCAACGGTGTCGAGTTTATCAGCTAAAGCGACAACAGCGCCGACAACTGAAGAAGGTGTCTCCCCGCCGGCTTGTCTCGGCATATAATGCTCGTTGACCGCGAATGCCACTTCTTCTTTTTCACCGCGCATCCGCGCATACTTTTCGCCCATGATGCCTTGCAGCTCAGGAAACTCGTAAACCATTTGGGTGACAAGATCGAATTTGGAAATGTGTGAAGCGCGCTTAATCAGCCCGGCCGTTTCTTCATCTGCGCTGATTTCTCGCGCGATGCGTTCGGCAATGGCAGCTGACCGCCTTACTTTGTCCCCAAGTGAACCGAGCTCCTCGTGGAAGACGATCTTTTCAAGTTTTTTCACATTTTCATCAATATCCAGTTTTTGATCTTCTTTATAGAAGAAGGCGGCATCTGAAAGCCTTGCTCTCAATACCTTTTCGTTTCCTCTCGCAACGTTTTGCAGAGCGTGGTCATTTCCATTGCGCACCGTCACAAAGTAAGGGAGCAGACTGCCGCTTTCATCTTTGACAGGGAAGTAGCGCTGATGCTCTTTCATCGTCGTCACGAGAACTTCTTCAGGGATTGAAAGAAACGCCTCTTCAAATGCTCCAAACAGAACGGTTGGATATTCAACAAGATTGTTGACTTCCTCCAATAAACCTTCATCTCTCGGAATACTCCATGACTTTTCTGCGGCCAATTCGTCCAGCTGTTTTGTAATCAGCTGTTTCCGTTTGTCTGGATTAGCTATGACAAACTCGCTTTCCAGTTTTGCTTCGTACTCTGAAGGGGCGCTTAGCTCAGCCGCTTTTCCGAGGAAGCGATGCCCCTGTGTCACCCGGCCGGTTTCGACATCGGCGACAGAAAAAGGAATAACTTCGCTGCCGAAAAGGGCAGCAATCCATTTAATCGGCCTGATATATTTAAGATCTTCACTGCCCCAGCGCATATTTTTCGGGAAGTGGAGGCTTGCCACCAAATCGCGAAGCTCGGGAAGCAATGTCACCGTATTCTGGCCTTTCTGGAATTTCTGTACAAACACATACTCTGTTCCTTTAACATCTTTAAAATATAAATCTTCCGGATTTGCTCCTTGTCCCCGTGAGAAGCCGATCGCTGCTTTCGTCCATTCGCCGTTTTCATCAAGGGCGATTTTTTTGGCAGGTCCTTTCGCTTCTTCTTTCACATCGTCCTGTTTTTCTGCTGCGTTTTTAACAAGGACGGCCAGCCTTCTCGGTGAGTTAAAAAGTCTGACTTCACCGTAGGCGATATTTTTGTCTTTCAGCCAGCCTTCAAGCTTATCTCCCAATTGAGTCATGCTGTCGAGCATGAAACGCGCCGGCATTTCTTCTAATCCGATTTCTAAAAGCAAATCTTTATTACTCATGAGAAGCCTCTTCCTCCTTCAGCATTGGAAAGCCCAACTTTTCGCGTTCATTGTAGTACGTTTTGGCTACTTTTCTGGCCAGATTTCTGACCCTTCCGATGTATCCTGTCCTTTCCGTAACAGAAATGGCTCCTTTGGCGTCAAGCAAGTTGAACGTGTGGGAGCACTTCAGGACATAATCATAGCCTGGGTGAACGAGTCCCTGATCCATTTGACGGTTGGCTTCTTTCTCGTATGTGGCAAACAATTCGAACAGCATCTCTACATCAGACGTCTCAAACGTATAAACAGAATGCTCATATTCAGCCATCATAAACAGGTCTCTGATCGTATAGCCGCTGGTCCATTCCAGATCGAAGACGTTTTCTTTGTCCTGAATGTATGAGGCCAGGCGCTCAATGCCATATGTGATTTCAACGGAAACCGGTTTGCATTCAAGCCCGCCGACCTGCTGAAAATAAGTGAACTGAGTGATTTCCATGCCGTCAAGCCATACTTCCCAGCCAAGTCCGGCACAGCCGAGCGAAGGGTTTTCCCAGTTGTCTTCAACAAAGCGGATATCGTGCTCCAAAGGGTCGATTCCGAGCGCTTTTAATGAATCTAAATACAGCTCTTGAATGTTATCCGGAGACGGTTTGATGATGACTTGGAACTGATGGTGCTGATAAAGCCTGTTTGGGTTCTCTCCGTATCTGCCGTCAGCAGGACGCCTTGACGGCTCAACATAAGCGACCTTCCACGGCTCCGGCCCGAGGCTCCGTAAAAATGTATAGGGGCTCATCGTTCCCGCTCCCTTTTCCACATCGTAAGACTGCAAAAGTACACAGCCTTCATGAGACCAATGCTTTTGCAGTGTAAGAATCATATCTTGAATATTCAAATGAAGCACCTCCACAAAACGTGTTTTTTCAGATTTTACATTTCCGCATAGGGCTGTGTTTGGGCAGAAAAAAAACTCCCGTCCCTATGCTTGTTTTCTCACAAACATAGGGACGAGAGTTCTCCCGCGGTTCCACCCTAATTGCTGAGATCCTACGTCTCTCAGCCTCTTTTTTTAAAGCTGCTCATGGAATGCCTTTCATTACGCTCTCATCCCCGGCTTTCACCATCCCGAGGTCGCTTCAATGAGACGGCGCAACTACTTCTTTCCGTCACCGCAACGTCTTTATTGAATCTAAAAAGCGGGCAAGCCCGCGATCTTTATGACATGATCTTATAAAAAGATGAAGAGGATGTCAACTTTTGTTTTCTTTACCGAGCATTTTTTTCATATTGTCCATTTGCTCGATGAAGCGCCGCGACTTTAGAAAAATCCCGGAGTACTCATCATAATAAAGCTGGATGACCTTTTTCAGCTCTTCCTTTGTCTCCTGCTTGACCGATACATTCCCAAGCCTTGACAAGTCAAAATAAAAAAACAGCCTCAAGAGCCTTGCGGAAGCAGGAGACATTGGTACTCTGTACGGATCTTTCGCAAAACAGCGGTGGCAGATAAAGCCGTTGTCCCTGATTGAAAAATGAAATGTGCCATCTTTGCTTTTGCAGTGTACACATTCGTTCAATTCCGGGTACAGGCCGATGACGCTGAGCATTTTGACTTCGATGAGATTGGTGATGATGTCGGGATCTGTACCATCGTTCAGCCTCCTCATCGACTGAAGAAGCAGTTCGAATAAAAACGGATTCGGTTTCTTTTCCTCAGTTCCTTTATCGATTAATTCTGCGATATATGCCGCGTGCGCTGTTAAAAACAGATCTTCCCGGATCGTGCGCATGCTATCGATCATCTCTCCCTGCTCCAAAGTTCCAAGGCCTGATGATTTCCGGAATAAAAACGAACCGTAGAGAAACGGCTGGGAAATGGCCGACAAGCGGCTGTTCGGTTTTTTTGCGCCCCTTGCCAGCACGCCGATTTTTCCATGTTCCCTGGTCAATAATGTGATGATTTTATTTGATTCACCGTAGTCATTTGTACGAAGGACGATACCTTCACATTTCGTTAGCATATGTGCACCATCCAAAATTGGAGGGGTCAAGCGTTATCACAAAATTGGAAAGTCAACTTGCGCTAGCTCTTTCTCAAGTACTTCGGGTCTTTCCAGGTTCTCCTTTTCCAATTCTTTAAAAAGGAGGTACGTATCAACGTTTCCTGTTTGTGAAAATACATTCCAAGTAAAATTCAACATAAAAAGCCCCACCTTTCTGTTTATAACTAGCTTTTTAAACATCCAAATTCTTAAGATTATCTTGACCTTGTGTCCTCCATTTCATGTTAAACAATTTTTTCTAATATCGCTTTGATTTCGAGAGATTTTGTAACGACTCAACCACGGTCAAGTTCTGCCGGTTAATACTCGTCTTCTCTAAATCCAAAATCACGAAGCTGAGACATCTTGTTGCGCCAGTCTTTTTGCACTTTGACCCATAGTTCTAAATAAACTGATGAGCCGAGCAAAGCTTCGATATCGGCCCTTGCCCGTTTGCCGATTTCTTTGAGCAGGCTGCCCCTTTTACCGATGACAATGCCTTTTTGCGAATCGCGTTCGACGACAATGGTCGCACTGACATGAACAGAACCGTTTTCCCGTTCTTTGATGGAATCGATGCTGACCGCAATGCTGTGAGGGATCTCTTCCCTTGTCAGATGCAGCACTTTTTCCCGAATCAGCTCAGAAATGATAAAACGCTCTGGATGATCGGTTACCTGGTCACTCGGGTAAAACTGCGGACCTTCCGGCAAATATTCTTCAATTTGCTTTAGAAGAGTGTCAATATTGTTTCCCTCAAGAGCGGAAATCGGGATGATTTCTTTAAACGGGTACCTGGTTCTGTATTCATCAATGAGCAGAAGCAGTTGATCAGGATGAATCTGATCGATTTTATTGACGATTAAGAAAACCGGGGTGTTCAATCCTTTCAAGCGGTCGATAATAAACTCGTCGCCTTTTCCGTAGCCTTCCGCCGCATTGATCATGAACAAAATCAAGTCGACTTCTTTTAACGTGTTCTGCGCGACTTTCATCATGAAGTCGCCAAGTTTGTGCTTTGGTTTATGAATGCCCGGCGTATCGATAAAAATCGTTTGTGATGTGCCGGCTGTCAATACGCCCTGCACTTTGTTTCTTGTCGTTTGCGGTTTATCGCTCATAATGGCGATTTTTTGGCCGATCACGCGATTCAAAAAAGTAGATTTTCCTACGTTTGGTCGTCCGATAATGGACACAAATCCTGATTTAAAGCTTTCCTGTGTCATGTAAATCCTCCGATGAAAATGCTCCTGGCAGTAATTCTTGAACGGTCATTTCTTTCACTTGCCCATTCAGGTTCGTTAAAACAACAGGCATGTTTTGTGAACAAAGTTCAGAAATCACCTGTCTGCACGCTCCGCACGGTGACACGGGGCCTGGCGTATCAGCGGCAACGGCGAGCATTTTAAAGGCTTTTTCGCCTTCAGAGCAAGCCTTGAATAATGCTGTCCGCTCGGCGCAATTGCACAGGCTGTATGAAGCATTCTCAATGTTGCAGCCCCTGTACACTTTACCGTCCTCTGTCAGGAGAGCAGCTCCGACTTTGAATTTTGAATACGGAACATATGCGAATTCCCTTGCTTTTAACGCTTCTGCAATCAATTCTTGTTTATTCAATATGTGTATCCCTTCCTATAGCGGCTATGATACCGCTAACACTTTTATTTTACATAAAAATGGCTGTTATTTCACGCCCAAATCGCAAATGTAAAATTTTTGTAAGAATCTTTTGCCAGGGCGGGAAGTATTGGTCAAAATAATTTTGACAAAAAGATGAGTAACCCAATGATACACGAAACAGCGGCAAACACGCAAACCGCACCTGCTGCTGCATCTTTTGCGGCTTTTGCCAGCGGATGGCTTTCTTTTGTGATGAGGTCGACAGCGTGTTCAACGGCGGTGTTCATCAGCTCCAATGCGAACATTCCGCCGATGAGGATAAAAATGACGGCCCATTCCAAAACAGTCAGCCTAAAGATGAAGCCGCAACTGATCACAATGATTGCGGCTCCGGTGTGAATTTGAAAGTTGCGCTCGGAAATGAACGTCTTGAAAATTCCAGTAAAGGCGTGTGAAAAGCTTTTTTTGAGCCGGCGCCATTCTGTTTGTTTATGAGGATCTTGAGAGCCCATATCGATTTAAAAGTTCCTTTTGCTTAGTGAACATTTCTTTCTCTTCTTCCTCTGTCATATGATCATATCCGAGCAGATGCAAGAAGCCGTGAACCGTCAGGAACCCCAATTCTCTCATCAATGAATGTCCGTACTCTTCAGCCTGTTCTTTCGCTTTATCCGCACTGATGATAATATCGCCGAGAACGGTAGGCATATCAGCGCCGATGATCTCAACTTCTCCTTCGCCGTCTTCCTCAAGAGCAAATGAGATGACATCGGTCGGATAATCTTTTCCCCGGTATTCTTTATTGATTTTCTGTATTTCCTCATTCGTCACGATCGTAACGGATACTTCCGCCTGATCGGCGACATTTTCTTCTTTTGCAGCAAATTGAAGGAGCTTTTCCATTTCAGCAAGCTGTTCATCTGAAAGGCGCTCTGTCTCATCTGCGATATCAAGTATTAAACTCATGAATGTTTCACCTTCTGTTTTGGATTAGCCTCCGGATATTCGATCCGGGAATGAAAAATGCCTTTTAACGTTTCGCAAAGCGTCTTGGCTATCAAATTGAGTTCCTTTAGCGTCAGATCGCATTCGTCAAACTGTCCGTCCTGAAGTTTATCAGAAATGATGCCGCGCACAAGCTTTTCAATCCTTTCCGGATTCGGGTTGTGCATCGACCTGACGGCTGCTTCCACGCTGTCTGCCACCGAAATGATCGCCGCTTCTTTTGACTGCGGCTTAGGCCCCGGATAGCGGAACTCTTCTTCTGTCGTCTGATCTCCTTTTTCCTTCGCCTTATAGTAGAAAAACTTCAGCAGAGACGTGCCGTGATGCTGTTCGGCTATATCGACCAGCTCTTTCGGCATTTTATGGTCTCTGAGCATGTCCGCCCCGTCTGTCGCATGAGCAATGATAATGTTTTTGCTCAGCTGCGGAGACAGTTTGTCATGCGGGTTGTCAATGTTCATTTGGTTTTCGATAAAATATTGGGGCCGCTTCGTCTTTCCGATATCATGATAATATGCACCGACCCTTGCCAGCAATCCGTTTGCACCGACCGCTTCACACGCCGCCTCCGACAAATTGGCGACCATGACGCTGTGATGGTAAGTGCCGGGTGTCTCCGTCAGGATTTTGCGGAGCAGCGGATGATTCGGATTTGAGAGCTCGAGAAGCTTCATCGTCGATAGAATACCGAACCCGCTTTCAAAAAACGGCATAAAGCCGAGCACAAGAACGGAAGAACCGATGCCTGAAACAGCTCCCATGATGAGATATGTGCCCATCTCCAGACCGGATTGGGCCGTATTTTGAATCATCTGCAGGGTAAACATAACAACAATGTTGACAAACGAAACAAACAGTCCCGCCTGAAGGATCTTTGCCCTCGCGTTATGCTTTCCTAAAAACAGTATACCCGCAATCGAACTAATTAAGAAATACGTTCCGATCGCGTAATTAAACGTGCCTGTAACCCCTTGATTAAACATCATGCTTCCGCAGATGGAAAACATCATGCTCGCCAGAATCGCCAGCCGTTCGCTAATTAAAAGCTTTATCAGCATGACGCCCATCGCGATTGGCACAATGTATCCGATATGGCTGAATTCGAGCTCCTGAAACAGGCTGATCACTTCCATCACGATTAATACCATCGCCGTTACCAATGAAAACAGCATCAGCGATTTGTTCTTCGGAAGCCGGTTGTTATACTGTTTTTCAAAATAGTAAACCAAAGCTGAGATGAAAAGCCCGATCAAAAGCAGCAGTCCGCCGACCGGCTTAAATATATTGGCTCCGCTTAAAAGCCCTGTCAATTCAAGCTTACGGTATACTTCCCTGTCAATCAGCTGGTTTTCCTCAACAAGAATCTGCCCCTGCTTAATCTGGATCTGCTGAATGCTGTCCGCCGCTTCTTGACGCTTCTGCTC
The DNA here is from genome assembly GCF_001969815.1 of Bacillus swezeyi. Lineage (GTDB taxonomy): Bacteria > Bacillota > Bacilli > Bacillales > Bacillaceae > Bacillus > Bacillus swezeyi. Next base: position 164,063 of record NZ_MRBK01000014.1, read on the forward strand.
CGTTTTGTCAGGGTCATAAACATAATTGGGGATAATGGCGAAGCGTCCGATTTCATTGGCGGCATTCTTTAATTTGGATGGGACGGAGTTGCCTTTGAGCTCTTTTGTGACATTATCTTTTGCTTGATCAAGTTTTCCGGCGGGAATTTCTTCGCTCATGACATCATTGACAGCCGTAATGACCGAATCCTGCGTCATGGAAAGCTCTCCATCGCTTGCCCCCAACAGGTTTTTGACCGAGTCTTGTGAGAGCGAGTCCGTCACATCGGAAGTCAGCTTGCCTTCCACAGATTTGATCTGCTCTTTTTCAGATTCCTTTGTACTCTCTTTCTTCACTTCTTTGATGATGTCAAATATAGAAGATACCAGATCAACCCTGTTGTCGGAATACTCTTTTTTAAGGGTGTACTGATCAGGCACCTCCTCCCTTGCTTCCTGCTTTTTAGCGGCTGTCGCCTTTTGATCTTCGACCGTTGCCGGCGCATAAATTGTATTTTCACTGATTGAAAATAAATCAAGATCAAGCGATTCTGGTTTGACATGAAAAAAAAGCAGGATAAACATCAGCGCGGATATGGCTGCATAAAGAACGACAGGGAGAAACCGGACGTTTTTCATCCGGATGAGCCGATTCTTTCCGTCTCTTTTTTTCTTCTTCAAAAAAAGCACCTCTTTTCGGCGGGAAACTAAAAAATGACCCGATAGCGGGTGATCGGGTCATTCCAGTTATTTTGTCTTTTCGTATGCTTCAATGATTCGGGCGACAAGCGGATGTCTGACCACATCTGTCTGATCCAATTCAACGAATGAAATCCCTTCAATATCAAGGAGCATGCTTTTTGCGACGGCAAGTCCTGATGTGACTCCCTTCGGCAGATCGATCTGCGTAATGTCGCCTGTAATGACCATTTTAGAGCCAAAACCCAATCTAGTTAAAAACATTTTCATTTGTGCCGGTGTTGTATTTTGCGCTTCGTCCAAAATCACAAAAGCGTCATCAAGCGTCCTCCCTCTCATATAGGCAAGCGGCGCGATTTCGATGGTTCCTCTTTCAAGGAGCCTCGCTGTATGATCCGTACCGAGCACATCGTGGAGGGCGTCATACAAAGGCCTTAAATAAGGGTCGACTTTTTCTTTTAGATCCCCCGGCAAAAAACCGAGACTTTCTCCTGCTTCAACAGCTGGTCTCGTCAAAATAATTCTTTTAATGCGTCCGTTTTTCAGTTCATGAACGGCTTTTACGACCGCCAAGTAGGTTTTTCCTGTTCCTGCGGGGCCGATGCCAAAGATTAAATCATGCCTTTTCATAGCGTTGATATATTCTCTTTGGCCGATCGTTTTGACTCTGATCGGCTTTCCTTTGGCATTCTTCGTAATTTCCTCTTCATACATGCTTTCAAAAAACTCAAGCTTACGTTTTTTCGCCATTTTGATCGCGTATATGACGTCCCGTTCAGATATCTCAATTCCTTTGCGTATCAGATTCAAGAGGGAAGCGAGCAGACTGTCCACGATTTGAAATGTATCCTCGTCACCCGTCACATATACTGTTTCACCCCGTGTGACAATCGAGATGCCCAGCTCTTCCTCCATCATCTTCAGATGTAAATCCTGATTTCCAAACAGCGCCTGAGCTTCATTCGGACTTTCCAGTTGCTGATTAATCGCAAGTAAATGTTCTGTCATTCTTTAGTCTCCTGAACAATTGGTGTTGTTTGAACAATGTCTTCAATAACCTGGTAAAGGATGATCAATTTAACTTTACCATTCTCGCTCGTTTCGTGCAAAACTTTTTCACTGATAATGTCCCCATCTTCGCCGATTTTTTTCCGGACGTCTCTTTTTCCCATTTTGATCCCTTCCTGGACCGCTTCTTCTTTTGTATATACCCTTTTGACCTGCTCGCTCTCTCTCGTCGATTCCTTTTCATAAGCGATGGGGAGTTTAAAATTCATAAAATGAAACGTATGTTTTTCCACTTCCGTTTTCGGACGCGAAAACTCTTCTTTTTTGAAAGAAAATCCCCAGAAAGGCACGGAAAGAGAGGCGATGGAGAGCTTGTGCCTTGTCCTTACTTTACCCGTAAAAACATCAAATGATGTCTCAAGCGGAACCGTCACCTTCGATTTGTACCATGTTTCACCGTAGATTTTTCCTTTGGCTCCGACTTTTTGCTGTTCATCCTCGCTTCCGATCAGCCCTGAAACGAGCATCTGGCCTTTTTCGACGTGCTGATTCACCATGACGAGCGGCTCGCCTTTTTCAACAAACATCTTGGAGATGGTCGCCCCTTTTTTGGCGACGATATGCCTCGGACCGATGTATTTTTCTTTGTCAGGCTCATTTTTCTCAACCACTTTCATCTGAAGGGCTGTCCCGTTTAATTCGATGCCTACCCAAGTGATATTTTCAACGTTCTTCGTCAGCGACTGCTGAATTTTCTCGGGAGTCAGCATGGCAAACTGAAACCGCCCTTTTTTCACACCGATTTGATCCAGCTGCTGTCTGATTTGATGTTCTGTATCTGGATTGGCGCCGGAAATCTCAATCTTCCACAGCATATTGGAAAGAATGAACATGATGATGAAAAAGGCTGCAACTCCGAGAGTGAACCCGCTGTTTCGTTTTGATTTCTGCACTGTGAAGGGGAGGCCTTTCCGTTTGACAAAACGGCATTTGCAGTCAAAATCCCTGATGACTCTTCGAAAGGCATGTACATCAGAAAGCAGAATATAAAGAAAGACAGCGTCTTTCTTTTTTTTCACATTGAACATCGGGATGCCTCGCCTTGTGCATTCATTTAATAAACGTTCGATTCCCATTCCCGTTACTTCAAGCTGAATCTTTCCCGAAAAAAAAGAAAGCCATTTATTCTTCACGTCTCTTCCCCCTGACTTATGAATCGATATAACGAACGAGCTCGATTGTGCCTTCAAGCAAAATTTCCTCAGGCAAAATCGTTTTAATGACAAAGTCTTTGCCTTGAATAATGCATTGCCCCTGTTTCAGCATCAGTCTGACTTCACGATCGCTGAAAAGCAAGAGCCCTCTGTGATTTTCAATATATATGTGAAGTCTCCCTATCATTGTAATTCTCGGAAGATCCATCATGACATCAGGGGGAATTTCCAATGTTCTTGTCAGCCACGCTTTGATGCGGTTTTTTCTTTGCGCCATAAAAAAAGAACCCCCTTTCATCTCATATGTATGAGTGAACAGGGGGTTCTAACACTTTAATTTTTAAGGGCGGCGCCTCATTGTGTCATACGGTTTTCGCGCACGCGGAGGGCCGAATACCTCACCGAGGACAATTCCTTGTACAACGGTGTTTTTATTCATGTCAAGCAGCTCTTTTTTAGGTTTCATCATCTGGCTGCTTTTCTTTTTTATCGACCGTTCAACAGCCGGCATCGACCGCTCAGCATCCGCTTTGATCCTTTCAAGCTCGGTGACCAGGTCATTGCTCTTTTTCATAGCGGCTGGCTGCGGGGCAGCTTTTCCGGCTGTTTGCCGGCGTTTTTCCGGTTGCTTCGGCGCTTGTGTTTTGGGCCGTTCAGATGCTGGTTTGCGATTTTTTTCTTCGCTTTCATCATTTTTTCCTATCTTGTTAAATATGACGGAAATGATTCCGATGATAGCCGCCATTATGATCGGATTGTCGAACAGTATATCAAGCAATGAGCTCCCTCCTTTTTACAGGGGCTTGTTTATTTATGATCCTCTTCATTTTGGTCTTTCGTCATCTTTCCGAAGGAATCGCGCATATCCGTGTCGGCATCGATGTTTTTCATATTGAGGTAGTCCATGACACCGATTTTTCCGCTGCGAAGGGCTTCAGACATGGCAAGCGGAACTTCGGCTTCTGCTTCGACCACTTTGGCGCGCATTTCTTCGACGCGGGCGCGCATTTCCTGCTCTTGGGCAACCGCCATCGCGCGGCGTTCTTCCGCTTTGGCCTGTGCGATGTTTTTATCCGCTTCAGCCTGGTCAGTCTGAAGAATGGCTCCGATGTTTTTGCCGATATCCACGTCAGCGATATCGATCGATAGAATTTCAAACGCCGTACCTGAATCCAAGCCTTTGCTCAAGACGGTCTGCGAAATCATATCCGGATTTTCAAGCACTTTTTTATGGTTGTGTGACGAACCGATTGTCGAAACAATCCCCTCGCCAACACGGGCGATGATCGTTTCTTCTCCGGCTCCCCCGACAAGGCGGTCAATATTTGCACGAACAGTGATTCTTGCTTTCGCTTTGACTTCGATCCCGTCCATCGCAACACCGGCGATAAACGGCGTTTCAATGACCTTAGGGTTAACGCTCATCTGAACCGCTTCCAGAACATCGCGGCCGGCCAAGTCGATTGCCGCACATCTAGCAAAAGTCAGTTCGATGTTTGCGCGGTGGGCAGCGATCAGCGCGTTGACAACCCTGTCGACATTACCGCCTGCAAGGTAGTGGCTTTCAAGCTGGTTGATAGAAACATCCAATCCCGCTTTGTGCGCTTTGATCAAAGGATTGACGACACGGTTTGGAATCACTCGGCGAAGCCTCATTCCGATCAGCGTAAAAATGCTGATTTTAACTCCTGCGGCCAAGGCCGAGATCCACAGCATGACTGGAACAAATGTAAAGAAGACAGCTAATAAAATGATCCCGGCTGCAATTAATGCTAAAAGTAATAGAGTTGACGGATCCATAGTATTCCTCCTAAAAAAGATTTAATTTATATTTCTCTCACAACAATTCGTGAGCCTTCCACTTTAACCACTTTGACTTTTCTATCCTTTGCGGTGAACGAGCCTTCAGAAACGACATCGAGCCTTTCATCGCCGATAATGACCGTACCTGAAGGTCTGAGCGGTGTATATGTGACGCCGACCTTTCCGACTAAATCATGCCGGCTCTCGTTTGAAATATATCCGCTTTCCGTATTTGTTGAGTCGGTTAATATCAATTTTTTAAAAAATTTCATTCGTTTCCCCAACACCCTTGTCAGTAGAATGGATGCCGCTATCGAAACAGCAGTTGCAATCAAAATGGATACGGCCATCACCGTAAAGCTTCCAGAAGCAAAAAAGAGGCTTGCAACAACGGCTATAAGGCCTGTAATTCCTGCTATTCCGCCCGGCAGAAAAATCTCTAAAAAAATCAAAATGATTCCGGCGATAAAAAGAAGGAGTGTCTCCATTCCGGCAAGCCCTGCCACAAGATGGCCGTAGAAAAAGAGCATCAGCGCCGTAAGACCCATGAAGCCGGGTATTCCAAAACCGGGTGAATAAAGCTCCACAACCAGACCCAGGCTTCCGATCGAAAGGAGGATCGGAATCACAACCGGATGGGTGATGAACCGCGCCACTTTTTCGGCAAAGCTCACCTCAGCCCGCTCAATCTTGGCATCTTTTACATTCAGCTTTTGTAAAAGATCATCAAGGCTTGAGGCTGTGCCTTCCGAGTAGCCGACTTTCAATGCCTTATCAGGAGTTAAGGTCAACAATTCCCCCTTTGGCGCTCCCACTTCTTTGGCATCGACGTCATCATCGGCCATCGCGAGCGCGTATTTTGGATCACGGCCGTTTTTTTTGGCCGCATCCTCCATTTCCGCCAGCCACAGAGATTCCGATTTTTTATCAGCGGCATTTCCCTGTGTGTCAATGATCGCTGCGGCTCCCATTTTCCCGCCCGGCGCCATATAAATGTCATCTGCGTTCAATGCGAGATACGCGCCTGCGGAAAGTGCTCTTCTATTGACATAAGCGGTCACCGGAATGTCGGAGTTATGTATCGTATCAGCCATGTCAAGGACTGCGTCGACCGCTCCGCCAGGGGTATTGATATCCAGAATAATGTGCTTGGCATTCATATCTTTTGCTTCCTGAAAAGAGCGCTCAAGAAATTGAGAAAGTCCCTTTTCAACCGTTTCTTCGATCGGAATCACATATACAGTCTCTCCGTCCGCTTTCACGGTCAAATGAACGCCTAATAATAAGAATAAAACAAAACCACAGGCCAGAGCAACTAAAATTCTAAATTTTTTCAATATCAACGGTTTTTGACTCCTCCTTCCTCTATTATCATTAACATTACATACGTTACAAATGTATCAAAGGTTTCAGTTTTCTACTACTTTATGACGGCACATAAAAAAAGACACCTTTCAAATGATGAAAGATGTCTTTTTCTTTAAGACAGTTGTTTGCTGACAAGCTTATTGACGAGGCCGCCGTCCGCCTTGCCTTTAACCTTCGGAATGACAGCGCTCATCACTTTGCCCATGTCCGCTTTTGAAGAGGCGCCGACTTCGGCGATCGTTTCATTGACGATGTCCAGCAGCTCTTCTTCTGTCAGCTGTTCAGGCATATAAACTTCCAAAATGTCTAACTCTTTTTGAACTTTATCTACTAAATCTGAACGATTAGCGTTTGAAAATTCATGGAGGGAGTCTTTACGCTGTTTTAATTCACGAGAAAGAACAGTCAGTTCTTCATCATCGGTCAGCCTGTCTTTCTTAAGCTTGATTGCCTCGTTTTGAAGCGAAGCCTTTACCATGCGAATGACAGTCAGTTTGTCCTTCTCACGGTTTTTCATATAGAGCTTCATATCCTGATTAAGTCGCTCAAGAAGACTCATAAATCCACCCTCTTTTAGAATTTGCGTTTTCTAGCGGCTTCAGACTTTTTCTTGCGCTTTACGCTAGGTTTTTCATAAAATTCGCGCTTTCTTGCTTCTTGCAAAGTACCTGTCTTTGATACACTGCGTTTGAAGCGACGAAGAGCATCTTCAAGCGATTCGTTTTTTCTAACGACCGTTTTTGACATTCTCTTTCCCTCCCTCCGAATACACCAATCGACTGCTTTAAAAAAAGACATACATTGAAACATGTACTTTGACATTATAATATAAGCCTTCGGTAAGGTCAACCAAACGAGATTGTTTTATTGTTTAGTCATGATTCCGGCAGCTTGTCTGTATACATCTAAAAAGGAGGCTGTTGGAAAATCTGATGATGATCTTTATTTTATTTGTGTTATTGATCGTTCTTTTTCTCGCAGGCATGAGCATGCTGAGGAAAGGCCTGATTTCCCTGACGTTTGAAAAAATTGAAAAACGCCTGCTTTTTTTCACGGATCATCCATTAAAAGCTTTTTTGGTCAGCATTGTGTTTACAGGCATTCTGCAAAGCAGCTCGGCATTTATGGTGATCGTCATCGGGTTTGTCAGCATTGGCGCCCTTTCATTTAAACGTTCAATCCCGCTCATTTTGGGGACAAACATCGGCTCCACGTTCACCACGGAGTTTTTGGCGGTAAAGCTCGAATTTTTGATTTTCGCCCTTTTTGCTTTAGGAGCGTTTCTTGTCATAACAAGAAAACCCCCTTTTCAGCATGTTGGGGTGAGCTTGATCGGTTTAGGCGTGATTTTTTTCTGTATCAGCGGGTTCAGCCGGCTTGCTGTGCCATTGTCGCAGCTTGATTCAGGCGCATATATCGTTCATCTGGTCGAACATTCATCACTCTATGCCTTAATCATCGGCATGGTGCTGACAGCTATCATTCATTCAAGCTCGGCCTGCGTGGGCATCCTGATGAGTTTTATGGATCAGGGGGTTGTCGGGCTGACCGAAGCGATGAGCGTCGTTCTCGGCTCCAATGTCGGGACATGCATCACAGCTGTCATGGCGGCTGTCAAAGGAGGCGCCGCCGCCAAACAAACGGCTTATGCTCATGTGCTGTTTAATGTCATCGGCGTGGCGGCCGTCTATCCCGTTCTTTCATCTTTAACCGGGATTATTTCCGGTCTTTCAGCAAGCCCGGCGCAGCAGATTGCTCATTTCAGCCTGTTATTCAACATTGTGACTTCGATTTTGTTTCTGCCGCTGACAAATATCTTTCATTCATTTATTATGTTTCTCTTTCCAAATCAAAACCAGGCCCGCTAAGCGCCTGGCTTTTTTGTGATTAATAGCCTTGATCCGCTTTTAAACCGCTGATGATCGATACGCCTGCGCTTGCCCCGATTCTTGTCGCGCCCGCTTCAATCATCGCCAGTGCGCTCTCTTTGTCGCGGATGCCGCCTGAGGCTTTGACACCTATATTCGGGCCGACGGTTTCACGCATGAGCCTGATGTCTTCGGCGGTTGCCCCGCCGCCTGAAAAGCCTGTCGATGTTTTGACAAAATCGGCTCCGGCTTTTACAGACAGTTCACATGCCAGCTTTTTTTCTTCATCTGTCAAAAGTGCTGTTTCAATGATGACTTTGACAAGTGCTTTGCCTTCTGCCGCATCCGTCACCGCTTGAATATCCTTCTCAACAGCGCCTGTATCACGGTCTTTCAAAGCGCCGATATTCATCACCATGTCGATTTCATCGGCACCGTATGCCATCGCCTGTTTTGTTTCAAAAGCTTTCGTTGCCGCTGCGGATGCACCTAAAGGAAATCCGATGACTGTGCACACTTTCACATCGGAACCTTGAAGCAGTTCGGCACAAAGCGGTACCCAATAGGGATTGACGCAGACAGAAGCAAATTCGTGTTCCGCCGCTTCTTTACAGAGCTTTTCAATTTGTGATTTGACGGTATCCGGCTTTAATGCGGTGTGGTCGATCATTTGCGCAATCTGTTTCATCTAGACCTGACTCCTTTCAAAGGTTAATGCTTGTTATATTCGCAAAAAAAGCCGGAACACCTTTTTTTGTGAACCGGCTTTAACCATTATTTATGAAGACAGGCGGATGCTCTCAGGCATGTCATCCTCTGCAATACGGACGAACTGCCCTCTGTTATACGGATAGCCTGCTTTTAAAATTTTGACTTTGACAAGCTTGCCAATCATGTCCTCAGACCCTTCGAAAACAACTTTCATGTAGTTATCAGTATAACCGACGAACAAGTTGTCTTCGCCTGTTTCTGTGAACGGCTCTTCAGGAATGATTTCCAGAACGTCGCCTTCATAGCCGGAAGCATACTCTTTTGCAAGCTGATCTGACAGAGCAATCAATTTGTGAACCCGCTCGTTCTTCAGGTTTTCATCAATCTGATCGTCCATGCGCGCGGCAGGAGTACCGGTCCGTTTGCTGTATGGGAAGACGTGAAGCTCCGAAAACTTGTGCTCTTTAATAAAGTTGTATGTTTCCATAAATTCTTCTTCCGTTTCTCCCGGAAAGCCGACAATGACATCGGAAGTAACCGCAAGTCCCGGAAGAGCTTTCTTAAGCTTTGTTAAACGGTCTGCGAAAAATTCCATCGTATATTTTCTTCTCATTCGTTTCAAGACGCTGTTTGAACCGGACTGAAGAGGAATGTGCAGATGTCTGACGATTTTGTCGGAACGGTCCAGCACTTCAATGACTTCATCGGTAATCTGGCTTGCTTCAATTGAAGATATGCGGATTCTTTTCAGACCTTTGACACGGCTGTCCAATTCGTTCAGCAGCTGTGCAAAGTTATAATCCTTCATATCTTCTCCATAGCCGCCTGTATGAATACCGGTCAGAACGATCTCCTTATATCCGGCATCAACAAGCTGCTGCGCCTGGCGGATGACTTCCTCCGGATCACGGGAGCGGAGCAGGCCGCGCGCCCACGGAATGATGCAGAATGTGCAGAAATTGTTGCAGCCTTCCTGGATTTTCAAAGAGGCCCGTGTCCGGTCTGTAAATGCGGGAACATCAAGCTCTTCGAACACCCTTGCTTTCATAATGTTGCTGACGCCGTTGATCGGCTGTCTTTCCTCTTGATACTGCTTAATATACCCTAGCATTTTTTCACGGTCTTGAGTACCGACGACGATATCAACGCCAGGAATCGCCATGATTTCCGCAGGGCTGGTCTGGGCATAGCAGCCTGTCACACAAATGACGGCATCAGGATTTTGACGGATCGCCCGTCTGATGACCTGACGGCTTTTTTTATCCCCCGTATTCGTGACGGTGCACGTATTGATGACATATACGTCAGCAGTACTTTCATATTCTTTTCTTTCATAACCGGCTTCTTTGAAAAGCTGCCAGATTGCTTCTGTTTCATAATGGTTGACCTTGCAGCCAAGTGTATGAAATGCAACGGTTGCCATTGTTATTCACCTCTTAATAACTCTGTATGATAAGAAACTGCCGCCAAAGCGTAAAGCGGAGCTGTTTCAGCCCTTAAAATCCGCGGGCCGAGACCGCAGGCTGCGGCTCCTTTTTCTTTAAGCGCCTCAACTTCGCCTTCTGTAAATCCGCCTTCAGGGCCAAATACCATGAGAACGGAAGATCCTTCCGGCAAGCTTTTGATCACGGATTGCAGCTGGTTCGTCTCACCCTGTTTAGATGATTCTTCGTATGCAACGACACATTTATCGAAGCCGTGAAGGCTCTCCAGCAAGCTCTGAAAAGTATGAACGGTTTTCACTTCAGGAACTTTGTTTCGGTGGGACTGTTCCGCAGCTTCCTTGGCGATTTTCGCCCACCTTTCCCGTTTTTTCTTTGCCTTTTTATCGTCAAGCTTTACAACAGAGCGCGATGCCTCATAAGGAATAAACGAGCTTGCTCCCAGCTCCGTCCCTTTTTGAATGATCCATTCCAGTTTATCACCTTTTGGAAGGCCGTTTGCAATGTGGACCTGAAGGGGGAGTTCACGATTTTCTCCGGTCCACTCTATTACGGTCAAAACAACCTCTTCTTTAGATAACGACACGATTCGGCATTTTGCTTCATGCCCGTCTTTTGCACAGCAAATGACATGATCGCCTGCCGTCATTCTCATCACATTAGCGATATGGTGGACGTCCTCACCTTTGATCACGAGCCCGGGGGATGCTGCTGTAACCTCTTGTTTTGTCTGTTCGATAAAATATCGTTGCATACGCTTTTCGACACCTACTAACGATTATTTTTTAGCGATGATACTGACCCAGTCTTCCATCGAAAGAACTTCAATGATCGTGAATCCTTCTTTCACAAGAGCATCTTTAACTTCCTGTTTTTTCTGCTGAATGATCCCTGAAGTGATAAAGTATCCTTCATTTTTCAACAGATTGTAGGCCTGATGCGTAAACCGCAAAATAACCTCCGCTAAAATATTCGCGACGATGACATCTTTTTCTCCCTCGACGCCGTCGAGCAGATTGTTCTGTTTAATGGCGATGCTGCCGCTGACTTTATTCAGCTTTGTATTCAAGCGGGCGCTTTCAACGGCTACCGGATCAAGGTCATACGCCTCCACCTTTTGGGCGCGGAGCATGGCGGAAGCGATGCTCAAAATACCCGTCCCCGTTCCGACATCCACGACTGAATCCCCTTCTTTCACATACCTCTCAAGCGCCTGTATGCAAAGAACGGTCGTCGGATGTGTTCCTGTTCCGAACGCCATTCCGGGGTCCATCTCGATGATGAGTTCATCCGTATGGACCGGCGTGTACTCTTCCCATGTCGGAACAATCGTAAATTTTTCGGAAATTTTAACGGGGTGGTAATATTTTTTCCAGGCTGTCGCCCATTCTTCTTCATTGACCTCGCTGATGGTGATTTTATTTCTGCCAAGATCAATATCATATAACAGAAGATTATTGATGGTTTCCTTGATTCCCTCTACGGTTTCTCCCAAAAAGCTGTTGATCGGGAGATACGCTTTGATGATGACCCCTTCATCAGGATAATCATTTGGATCGAGCTGGTAGATTTCTCCGTATACATTCTCACGTTCTTTTATTAAATCAAGCGGATCTTCAATTACCACTCCACTTGCACCAGCTTCATGCAAAATATTCGAGATGGGCTCAACCGCTTCATGTGTTGTGTGAATGCAGATTTCGGACCATTTCATACTACCAACTCCTCATCCAATCATTAATCGCCTTTAAATGCGCGCTTTACTTTGTCAAAAAAACTCATTTCCTGTTCATCTGGCTTATTTCCGCTGACTTCAGCAAATTCGCGGAGAATATTTTTCTGGCTTTCCGTTAAATTCGTCGGTGTGACGACACGGACGACGATATGCTGGTCGCCTTGTCCATAGCCGCGGACATTCGCAACACCTTTTCCTTTTAAACGGAATTTCGTACCCGTTTGTGTTCCTGCCGGCACTTTTAACTTCACTTTTCCGTGCAGAGTAGGCACTTCGATTTCGTCTCCGAGTGCAGCTTGTGCAAAGGTCAGCGGCATTTCACAGTAAATGTCGTCTCCGTCGCGCTCGAAAAATTCGTGTTCTCTTACGCGGAAAACGACGAATAAATCACCAGACGGTCCGCCGTTAACACCGGGTTCACCCTGTCCAGGCACCCGAAGCTGCTGCCCGTCATCCACACCCGCTGGAATGGTGACATTGATTTGCTTGCGTTTTTTCACTTTTCCTGTTCCGCCGCATGTTGAACATTTGTGTTTGATTTGCTTGCCCGTTCCACTACAGTAATGACATACTCTCCTGTTGACGACTTTGCCGAACGGTGTCGACTGCTCCATGTTCAGCTGGCCGGACCCTCCGCAGTGTGAGCATGTATCCGCTTTTGTGCCCGGTTTGGCCCCTGAGCCGTGACATGTTTCACACGTTTCTTCGCGCGGAATTTCGATCGTCGTCTCTTTTCCGAAGGCCGCTTCTTCAAATGACAGCGTCATCGTGTATTGCAGATCCGCTCCCTGACGCGGGGCATTCGGGTCTCTCCGCCTTGCGCCGCCTCCGAAAATACTTGAGAAAATATCGTCAAAACCAAATCCGCCGAAGTCGCCGCCTCCTCCGAAGCCGCCGCCTCCAAATCCCTGGTTCGGATCGGTATGGCCGAACTGGTCGTAATGCGCCCGTTTTTGTTCATCAGAAAGCGCTTCATAGGCTTCTTTGACTTCTTTGAATTTCTCGTCCGCTCCGGATTCTTTGTTAATGTCAGGGTGATATTTTTTAGAAAGCTTACGGTAAGCTTTTTTTATATCATCTTTAGAAGCGCTCTTACTTACCCCAAGCACCTCATAGTAATCACGCTTACTCATCTCTTCACACTCCCGATTTTCTCACATAAATTAGATTGTATCATTTCAAATTATGTTTTTTCAATTCCTTTTGGCCCCCAGGAAGAAAAAAGTCAAAGTCAAGAGATCCTGACTTTGACTTTTATCGCCTGTAAGGTCATATGCTGTGCGGCACGGGGCTGCACAGCAATTTTATTTTCTTATTTTTTATCCTGGTCGTCGTTTACTTCTTCATATTCAGCGTCTACGACATTGTCGTCCGCTTTTTTGGCTTCTCCGCCTTCTTGCTGGGCTTGAGCTTGCTTGGCAGCTTCTTCGTAAAGCTTCATTGAAAGCTCTTGAACGATATTTTGCAGCTCATCTTTTTTCGCCTTGATGTCATCAAGATCATTTTTTTCGATTGCTGCTTTAAGCGCGTCTTTTGCTTCATTGGCTTTTTTCACTTGCTCTTCGTCCGCTTTGCCTTCAAGGTCTTTGAGTGTTTTCTCAGTTGTGAAGACAAGCTGATCAGCTTCATTGCGAAGTTCGATTTCTTCTTTTTTCTTCTCATCGGCTTCTGCGTTTTCTTCGGCTTCTTTCACCATGCGATCGATCTCGTCATCAGAAAGGCCTGAAGAAGATTTGATCGTGATGTTTTGCTCTTTTCCTGTTCCCAAATCTTTCGCACTTACATTTACGATACCGTTTTTGTCGATATCAAATGATACTTCGATTTGCGGAACACCGCGTGGTGCCGGCGGAATATCTGTCAGCTGGAAACGTCCCAGTGTTTTGTTGTCGGCAGCCATCGGGCGCTCACCTTGCAGCACGTGAATGTCAACTGCTGTTTGGCTGTCAGCTGCTGTTGAGAACACCTGGGATTTGCTTGTCGGGATTGTTGTGTTGCGCTCAATCAGCTTTGTGAACACGCCGCCCATTGTTTCGATGCCTAGTGATAAAGGTGTAACGTCAAGAAGGACAACGTCTTTTACGTCTCCAGTGATTACGCCGCCTTGGATCGCTGCACCAAGCGCTACGACTTCATCAGGGTTTACGCCTTTATGCGCTTCTTTTCCTGTTTCTTTTTTGATTGCTTCCTGTACAGCAGGGATACGTGTTGAACCACCGACAAGGATGACTTTGTCGATTTCGCTTGCAGAAAGTCCTGCATCTTGTAGCGACTGGCGGACAGGCCCCATAGTACGCTCCACTAAGTGTGAAGAAATCTCTTCAAATTTCGCACGGGTCAGCGTCAGTTCAAGGTGAAGCGGACCTGCGTCTCCTGCTGTGATAAACGGCAGAGAAATTTGCGTAGAAGATACGCCGGAAAGATCTTTTTTCGCTTTCTCAGCCGCGTCTTTCAAACGCTGAAGCGCCATTTTATCTTTTGAAAGGTCGATGCCGTTTTCTTTTTTGAATTCGGAAACGAGATGATCGATGATCACTTGGTCAAAGTCGTCTCCTCCAAGACGGTTGTCACCCGCTGTAGAGCGGACTTCAAATACGCCGTCTCCCAATTCAAGGATTGAAACGTCAAATGTACCGCCGCCAAGGTCGTATACAAGGATCGTCTGATCTTCCTCCGTTTTGTCTAAGCCGTAAGCAAGCGCAGCTGCAGTCGGCTCGTTGATGATCCGTTCAACTTCAAGTCCGGCGATTTTACCGGCATCTTTTGTCGCTTGACGCTCTGCATCATTAAAGTATGCAGGAACGGTAATTACGGCTTTTGATACCGTTTCGCCAAGATAGCTTTCAGCATAGGATTTTAAATGCTGAAGAATGATGGCAGACACTTCTTGAGGCGTGTATTTTTTGTCTTCGATTTCTTCTGTATGGTCAGTGCCCATGTGGCGTTTGATTGACATGATTGTATTTGGGTTTGTGATGGACTGGCGTTTTGCCACTTCACCAACCTGGCGCTCTCCGTTTTTAAATGCTACAACTGACGGAGTTGTGCGGCTTCCCTCTGCGTTGGGAATGACTTTCGGCTCTCCGCCTTCAAGCACTGCAACGCATGAGTTCGTTGTTCCTAAATCGATTCCGATTACTTTGCTCATGAATATTACCTCCTGCTATGTAGTTCTGTTATTGATTTACTTTTACCATAGAAGGACGGATCACCCGGTCCTTAAGTTTGTAGCCTTTTTGCAGCTCTTCAACGACCGCATTTGACTCGTATGCTTCATCTTCAACCTGCATTACGGCTTGGTGAAGATTCGGGTCAAATTGTTCGCCGACTGAAGGAATTTGTTCAACTCCTTCATTTTTCAGAGCCTCCAAAATTTGGCGGTGCACCATTTCCATCCCTTGCAGCAGGCTTTTCGTCTGCTCATTGTCGGGATCGACCTGGAGGGCGCGTTCAAAATTGTCCAGCGCCGGCAACAAATCGCCGATGATGCGCTGTGAACGGTATTTTTCCGCAGCCTCAAGATCAAGACGGGCCCGTCTTTTATAGTTTTCGAAGTCCGCCTGAACACGTAAAAGTTTATTTTCTTTTTCTTCAAGGCGTTCTTGAAGTTCTTTTAGTTGTTTGTCAAGCAGTTGATTTTCTTCTGTCCGATCATCAGCTTCCACTGCCACACCTTCTGCTTCGGCTGTTTCCGCTTCTGTCTCGTTCAGTTCTTCCTGCTCATTCAGCTCTTCTTGGTTTTGTTTCTCTTCTGCCATCTGTGTTCACCTCCCTCAAAGGTTCGTTCCATCATGAAGAGAAGGGAATGATCCCCTCTTTCTGTTTTTCAATACTGCCTTACCCATCATACAAACTTGTCAGCGCTTTTGACAAGTCACATGATACATGCTGAAGCAAGCCGACGACACGTGAATAGTCCATGCGCGTCGGTCCGATGACCGCAATGGAGCCGATTTGTTTTGATCCGACCGTATATGTTGCGGTAATCAAGCTGCAGTTTTCCATTTCTTCATAGTCATTTTCTTTACCGATTTTAATGGTGATTCCGGAATCTGTCGATTGAAAAAGCCTCAGAATCTCCTGTTCTTTCTCGATAAGCGACAAAAGGGATTTCACCCTGTGAATATCGTGAAACTCGGGCTGATTCAGCATATTAATCTTGCCGCCGAAAAACAGCCGGTCGGTTTGAGCTGAAGAGTCAAACGTAGCGCCGAGTGCATTCAGGATCTGGTCATAGTTTTGAATATGCGACCGCAAAAAGATGACAACCTCTTTGAAAATCCTGTCTTTTAGCTCGGATATCGGTACGCCTGCCAAGCGCTCGTTTAATATATTCACCAGCTTTTCGAGGTCTGAAAGGTCGACCTCGGCCGGAAAATTAATCGTTTTATTCTCGACATGGCCGGTGTTCGTCACGAGAATGGCAACGGCCTTGTCGGGCTGGATCGGTACAATTTGGATCTGTTTTAAATGGTTTTCGCTCAGTCTTGGACCGAGGACAATCGATGTATAATTCGTCAGGTCAGATAACACTTTGGCTGACTTCTGCACGGCTTTTTCAAGTTCAAAGATTTTTTCTTTGAAGATCGAATGGATCAATCTCAAATCCGTTTTTGTCAGCTTCCCTGGAGAAAGCAAATGATCCACATAATAGCGGTAGCCTTTTTCAGAAGGAATCCGACCTGAAGAAGAATGGGTTTTTTCGATAAAACCGAGCTCTTCCAAGTCAGCCATTTCATTTCTGATTGTAGCTGAGCTGAATGTGATATCTTCCTTTTTGGAAAGCGTTCTTGATCCAACCGGCTGAGCTGAACGAATAAAATCGTTGACGATAACCTGCAAGATTAGCAGCTGACGATTTGTTAACATCCATATCACCCCTGTTAGCACTCTCAACCAATGAGTGCTAATTGTATATCAAAATTACCAAACCGAAATCAAAATGTCAATTATAACTCACCTAAGAACGCTTGAAACACTTCATTTCCCAATAATTTTCCATGATGTGTTAAAAACACGTTTTTATCCGTATTCATGATCAGCCCTTTTTGTTCGAGCGAATGCAGCACCTCGGGGAAGAGGTCATCAAGGGGTTTTCCGTATTTTTCAAAAAACCGGTCTTTGCTTACTCCAGCTGTTTTTCGGAGACCTAGAAACAGCTCCTCTTCAATCTGTTCATTTCTTGTGACTCGATGGCTTTCCTTATAAGGGAAGCCGCACTTGTCAATCAAATCGATGTAATGTTTGACCGGACCTGCATTTACGGTTCTTTCGCCATTGATATAACCGTGTGCCCCCGCTCCAAAACCAAAATACTCTTCATTGCTCCAATACGTAAGGTTGTGTTTGCTTTCATACCCTTTTTTGGCGTAGTTGCTGATTTCATATTGGCTGATGCCCGCTTCATTCATCTTTTGCATGACCAGTTCATACATTTCCGCTTCCTGATCCTGCGGCGGCAGGCGGAGCCGGCCTTTTTTCATCAAATTATAAAAAACGGTTTTCGGCTCGACGATCAGTGAATAGACCGAATAATGCTCTGCCCCTAGCGCGAGAGCTGTATCGAGTGAAGCGCCAAGGTGGTCAATCGTCTGTCCCGGCAGACCGAACATAAGATCTAAGCTGATATTGCCAAAGCCTGCCGTTCTTGCTCTGTCAAAGGAAACGAGCACATCCTTTTGCTTGTGGACCCTGCCGATTTTTTTCAGCAGATCGTCTTCAAACGTTTGAACGCCAAAGCTCAGTCTGTCTACTCCTGCTGCTTTTAAGACGTTCAGCTTTTCAGCGGATAAATCGTCGGGATTGGCTTCCACCGCAAATTCAACAAGGCTTTCAGACGGTTTTAAAATCCTGCGGATGGAATCAAGCAATTGTTCAAGCTGTCCGGCTGACAAAGATGTCGGTGTCCCGCCGCCGATAAAGATCGTTCTCAGTTCCGGATGACCGGCCGCTTCCATTGAATTGATCATTTCCTTCTCTAATGAGCGCAAATACTCATCAACGGGCTGGCTTTGAATAAAAAACTTATTAAAGTCGCAATAATGGCAAATATGTTCACAAAACGGAATATGGATATATGCTGATTTCATTGTTTTCACCTTCTTTACAGGAAGAAGCCGCAGGGTGTTAAGCTGCGGCGAAAAAGGGTTTATGATTTCTGGCCGCTGTCGTCCATTTTCAGGACAGCCATAAAGGCTTCCTGCGGAACTTCGACAGAGCCGACCTGTTTCATTCTTCGCTTTCCTTCCTTTTGCTTTTCAAGCAGTTTGCGCTTTCTGGATATATCTCCGCCGTAGCATTTCGCCAAAACGTTTTTGCGCATCGCCTTGATCGTTGACCGTGCGATGATTTTCTGGCCGACGGCAGCCTGAACCGGCACTTCAAAATGCTGGCGCGGAATCAGTTCTTTCAGCTTTTCGACAATAACCTTCCCGCGTTCATATGCATAGTCGCGGTGAACGATAAAGGATAGGGCATCGATTTTTTCGCCGTTCAGCATGATATCCATTTTCACGAGCTTAGACGGTCTATATCCGATTAATTCATAATCAAATGATGCATAGCCCTTCGTGTTTGATTTGAGCTGATCGAAAAATTCATAAACGATTTCAGCGAGCGGGATTTCATACACAATGCTGACGCGGTTTGCATCAAGATATTGCATATCGATAAACTGGCCGCGCTTGCCCTGGCATAATTCCATGACCGCCCCGACAAAGTCGTTCGGCACCATCATCGTCGCTTTCACGAACGGCTCTTCAACCTGTTCAATCTTCTGCGGATCGGGCATATTTGACGGGTTGTCGACGACGACCTTTTCGCCGTCTGTCATATACACGTCATAAATAACGCTCGGTGCGGTTGTGATCAGGTCAATTTTAAATTCGCGCTCAATCCGCTCCTGAATGATTTCCATGTGGAGCATTCCCAGGAAACCGCAGCGGAAACCAAAACCGAGGGCTTGCGAGGTTTCAGCCTCATACTGAAGGGAGGAATCATTCAGCTCGAGTTTTTCAAGCGCTTCCCGCAAGTCATTGTATTTCGCGGTATCGATCGGATACAGCCCGCAGTATACCATCGGGTTCAGTTTTCTATAGCCGGGCAGGGCTTCAGGCGCAGGGTTTTCCGCACTCGTAATCGTATCCCCGACACGGGTGTCTCCGACGTTTTTGATCGCCGCCGTCAGGAATCCGACATCCCCCACCGTCAATTCGTCAACTGGAACAGCCTTAGGTGTAAACACACCGACTTCAGTGACTTCAAATTCCTTTCCGGTCGCCATCATCTTAATTTTTTGGCCGGCCTTTACGGTTCCTTGAACAACCCTGATATAGGCCACGACGCCCCGGTATGCATCATACAGGGAATCAAAAATCAAAGCCTGCAGCGGCTCTTCAGGATCCCCGCTTGGAGCCGGAACCTTTTCAACGATCTGTTCTAATATATCTTCAATACCGATACCTGCTTTAGCAGATGCAAGGACGGCTTCGGAAGCATCAAGACCAATGACGTCCTCCACTTCCTGGCGGACGCGCTCAGGCTCCGCGCTCGGAAGGTCGATTTTATTAATGACAGGCAGAATTTCAAGATCATTGTCAAGCGCGAGATAAACGTTTGCCAGCGTCTGCGCCTCAATTCCTTGAGCTGCATCAACGACAAGAATCGCACCTTCGCATGCGGCAAGGCTTCTTGACACCTCATAGGTAAAATCGACATGCCCCGGGGTATCGATCAGATGAAAAATATATTCCTCTCCGTCTTTTGCTTTATATTTAAGCTGTACGGAGTTCAGTTTAATGGTGATTCCTCTTTCACGTTCTAAATCCATTGAGTCGAGCAGCTGTTCTTTCATTTCCCTTTGAGTGATTGCCGCCGTTTTTTCCAATATTCGATCGGCCAGCGTTGATTTTCCGTGGTCGATATGGGCGATAATAGAGAAATTGCGAATTCTCGACTGTCTTTGTAATCGTTTTTCTTTGTCTGTCACACTAATCACTCCTACTATGAAACGCACATGCGCTAGCTTAGATTATATCAATAGGGGTGGCAAGATTCAATACGTGGCGAAAGTGGACGGCCTGATGCGGATGGCGGCGGCCCAAAAAAGAAAAAACGAGGAACTAGCAGCCTCGTTTTTTCTTTATTCGGTTTTCTCCTTTATCCAATCATAAACTGACTTGGCGCAGTTTGTGACGGAATCGGCCAGCGCGCGGCCCGCCGAAGAAAAAAGGTTGAATGCTTCCAGTTGTTCAAGCTCTTTCTGTTTTTCTTCCAAGTCGATCTCATGACCGAGAATGGAAGCCTCTTTTGCGTCTCCTTCAGAAATGCTGAGCGCTCCTTTTAAATCAGGGTCTTGATATCCTTTCATTTCAAGCATTCCATTATTGGCCTGCTGCATGCCGACGAGAACACCGAAAAACATGACAGCGCAGGCCAATATGCATTTTCCTATAAAAGAAGCCACTTTTATCACCTGCTCCTATTGTTTTTTCTTATCGTCTTCGCCGGAATGACCATCTACCTTCTCAGCCTCCCAGTACATCCCGCTGAAAACGTCTGCCATAGCGTCCGCCGCCCGTTCAAGCTCCTCGCGGTTATTGTCCACACCGCCAAACTCTATTAAGATGGATCGTTCATTTAAATCCTGATTGTACACCCCATTATCCCCAGAAGCGCCTTTTGATATAACGCCTCGGCTTAAACCGGGGTATTTTTTTTCAAGCCCTTCATGGAGCTCTTTTGCCATCTTGAAATTGGCTTCAAAATTGGAGCTTTTTTTGCCGATTACAAATGCGAGCCGCGCATAGCTTTTTCCGTTTATCGTCGTTGTCGTCGCTTTTTTGCGCGTTGCATCCCTGTGAATGTCTATAAAATATTGCAAGTTTTTATTTTCAGCCATCGCTTCCTTGACAACAGGTCTTGATTCGTCATAGGACCGCGAATAATCCCAGCCCTTTTTCTTCAGGTTCGCCTGGACATCTGTTTTATCAACCATGGCGCCCACCCCTTGAGACGACAGCGCTTCACCCAGCATATCGCTGACAAGCGTGACATTGGCTTTCGAATGTATAGCAAGATCGGGATCGGTCTCACCTTTTAAAAAGGGAAGATAGGATTCCGTATTATGAGTGTTATAAATAAACACCACTTTTTTATCACCTGTTGACTGTTCAGGAGGATTCTTATTCTCTTTTTTCTCTTTGCTTTTCCCTTCAAGCTCTGCAAGATTTGCTTCTCTTTCTTCTTTTAAAACCTCAGCCGGCGGCTGAGATTCAGAAGGCATATTCGTATAATCCGTCCCCTGCCCGGCAACGAGAATGTCTGAATCAAAATGTGAAAAACCGGGGAGCTCGCGGCCGAGAAAACTTCGCGGATCTTTTAAATTAATGCTTGTCGCCAGTTTCAAAACCAAGGGAGAAAGCTCAAACTTTTTATTGGGTTCAGGCAGTGCTGATGCAAAGTAGTGGTTTTCCATCCCTAAAATGTGTCCGAACGTCTCCCCCGCCAGCTCATCCGCCACCCGATACAATGATGAAGACGGCCGCAATTCAGGGCGGAGAGATGTGAGCACTCCTGATAAAATAAAAATGAGCAGCAGGCTGACGATAAACAAGAAGACTGTCTTCACCGCGGTCCTTCCATTTACAGCCAGCACAAACTGACGGTTCCTGCCTCTTTTTCTCATCGTAAATCCCTCCAGAGCTTGTCTAGTAAATAGACTATGTACAAGATAGAGGAAGTAGAACAAGTTCTAATATTCGATGGGCACATTAAAAAGACGGCTGGTTAAGCCGCCTTGTGTTAGTGATTATACATCCCTTTGTTTTCCTGTGACACATTGCTGTGAAGAGCAGTGTTCAGTCCGTTTGCAATCACATTCGCCATATCATCGATAAATGTATCGACTTCTTTGGGCGTCACCATTAAATTATGGCCGAGCGGGGCAAGCACTTCATGAATGAGCTGCCTTTTTTCCTCCTCTGCCAGACCTCCGACAATGCCGAGAAACGACTTGCGCTGCTCTTCATCAGGGAGATCTTCATCAGTGAGAACCTTCTTTTTTCCGAAGCTCATGCCGGCCGGTACGAGAGAGCGGGATGGGCTTTCATCTTTCATCTCTCTTCCAAAGTGCTTCAAAATATAGTCGATCGTATCACTTGTAATCGTCACCGCATCGACAACCGTCGGTACGCCGATAGCAATGACCGGAATGCCGAGCGTCTCCTTGCTCAACTCTTTTCTTTTATTCCCCACCCCTGATCCGGGATGAATTCCGCTGTCGGAAATTTGAATGGTGGAATTGACCCGCTCTATCGCTCTTGATGCGAGGGCATCAATCGCAATCACAAAATCAGGCTTTGACCGGTCGATCACACCTTGAATAATATCGCTCGTCTCTATCCCCGTCAGGCCCATCACACCCGGAGAAAGCGCGCTGACCGGCCGGTATCCGTCCTGGACATTTTCAGGCTGCAGCTTAAACAGGTGCCTCGTAACCAAAAGGCTTTCAGTTACAAGCGGTCCGAGTGAATCCGGTGTGACATTCCAGTTGCCAAGCCCGACGATTAAACAGCTGGCGTCCTCTGAAATATTCAAAAAATCCAGAAAAGCGGAAAATTCCTTTGCAAACACATTGATCACGTTATCCTGAAGTGCTGAATCCTGCTGTCTGATGCCCTGTGTTTCAAACGTTAAATAGCGCCCTGCTTTTTTCCCTGACAGCTTTGCGCCTTCTTCATCAATATCCATCGTTTGAACTTTTATTCCTTCTTCTTCATATTCTTTGATTGTAAACCCTTTGAGCTCTTTTTTGGGAGAGGCTTCCTTTTCATGCGCCAGGTCCTTCGCTTCAACGGCCAAATCTGTCCGAACGGTATATTGACTTAAATCAAGCTTTTTGTTCTCCATATTTGCATTCCCTCCAAAAACATAACTGCTGTTAGTGTTGCCCAGCTGGTCTGCAAACATTCCCCGAGAGCGCCGCTTTCAAATAAAAATACTTTACATTTATATTGCAATCTAAGGGTGTGTTTGATAGAATACAATTTGTTCTATTGTTGAGATCTAACCTATAGAAACGGAACAGAGGTTATGTCTTAGGAGGTGAAACACATTGCCAAACATTAAATCAGCGATCAAACGCACTAAAACAAACAACGAGCGCCGCGCGCACAACGCTACGATCAAATCTGCAATGCGCACTGCTATCAAACAAGTTGAAACACTTGTAAGCAACAACGAAGCAGACAAAGCGAAAGCTGCTCTATCTGCAGCAGCGAAGAAAATCGATAAAGCAGCGAAAAAAGGTCTTGTCCACGAAAATACTGCAGCTCGTTACAAATCAAATCTAGCTAAAAAAGTGAACGGACTTTCTGCATAATAGAAAGCTTGGCCCGGCCAAGCTTTTTTGCTTGCATTCGAAAAAACGGCCCTCCTTTAAAGAGAGCCGTTTTTTTCATTGGGCTGCAAAAGCTGCAGCAGAAACAGTTCAAGCAAAAGCTGCTTGTCTTTTTTGCCCGTTTTCATTTCATAATCCATAACGGCGAGCTGCTCAATGATGCTCTTGAGTTCTTGTTCCGAAAAGAGCTTCGCCTGGTCGATCGCCAGCTTAATCCTGAACGGATGGACTTTAAGGTTTGAAGCAATTTGCTTTTGTCCGTATCCCTGCTGTGAAAAATATTTGGTCTGTAGCAGCAGCCTGAACTGATTTGCAATCAGCGCCATCATTTTAATGGGTTCTTCATTTTGCTTTAATAGGTCGTAGAAAATCTGCAGCGCTTCTGTACGCTTGCGGTTTACGACCTTGTTGATCAATTCAAAAATATTTTGCTCAAGCCCTCTGGCCACAAGCTTTTTGACGTCATCCAGCATGATCGAATCCCGATCACCGATATATGTACTGAGCTTTTTCACCTCTTGGGCAATAGATGACAGGCTGGCATTGCACAGGATGACAAGCTCCTGAGCCGCTTCAGTTTCAATATGTTTCCCCTCTGACTTCGCAAGGCTTGTGACAAAGTCAGCCGTTTCTTTGCCGTTTAGTTCTTTCGCTTCAACCATGTGTGCGTGTTTTTTCAGCAGCTTAGTCAGCTTTTTTCGCTCATCAAGCTTTTCATAAGGGGCGAGCAGAACAAAAACGGAATAAGGAGCAGGCTGTGAAATGTAAGCCTCTAAAACCCCAAGATTATGCTCAAGCTTTTCTTTCTTTTTTTCAGCCGTTAAAAAAGACGGATTTTTGGCAACAACAAGACGCCTCTCCCCCATAAACGGAAAGGTTTCAGCATCTTCAACGGCAAGATCCAGTGCCTCTTCCTCCAAATCAAATACGGAGAGATTAAAATCCTTCGTTTCTTCATCAACGACTGCTTGTCTGATCCTTTGGACCGTCTCCTGCAGGAGATATGTCTCTTTTCCGTACAAACAGTAAACAGGATGAATATCGCCTTTTTTTAAGCTTTTCCAAACATCAAATACTATCATCTGTACTTTCCTCTCTTTCATCCTTCCCTTCTATCGTAAATCGTGTGTCCCAATTAGTAAAGAGAGAAGCGGAGTCATCCGCTCTCTCATTTATAATAAACGCCTTCTATAAACCCCCGGGTCAGTTTATAAAAGACGATGTTCATAAATTTTAGAAAACGGTTGCAGGAAGCTTCTAGATTTTTGCAAAGAATTGAATTATACTGGATATCAATAGGAGGGGTAAATTGTGAATGAATTTGAAAAAGACGTACAAAGCAAACGGAACGATCTTGTAGATTCGGGTGTCGGTTTTGTCGTGACTTTTGGATTTTTCGCTACAATGTTTATCATCGCTACTGTTATCCATCTGGCCGCATAATGCGACAAAAGGATTTTACTCCGATCGACGACTTGCTTAAGAAGGAATCTTTTCACTTTCCATCAGCCAACGACTGCTTGAACGGCAGTCTTTTTTATTATGGGGAATGTACTTTATCATATGGAGGATGGAGCCAAAACGTTCCGTTCCCCCTTCTAAATAGGTATTGAATCGCTCCGTCGCGGTCTGTTCTGAAGACCTTGACGTGATGCCGGTTTAAAATGTCCAGCACTTCCTTGTTCGGATGGCGGTAGCGGTTATTTTCCCCTGCTGAAATAAGAGCTGTTTCCGGCTCGATTTGCTCGATCAGTTCCTCTCCTGTCGAACCCTTGCTGCCGTGATGACCGACTTTTAGAACATCAGCTTTTAGACGGGGAAAGACTTCTACGATCTCCCGCTCGCCTTCCTTTTCCAAATCGCCTGTCAAAAGCCAGGATAAACCGCCCATTTTCATCCACAAAACGAGAGAACTGTTATTTTTGCTGCCGTCTGCCGTTTCCGGGGAAAGAACGTAAAACTCCAGCTCGCCTATGTTCAGCCGGTCGCCTCTTTTAGCCACTTTAACATCAACACCTCTTTTTAATGCAAGGCGGAGAAGTTCCTGATCTGACGATTCCGCCGCATAGCCTTTCGGTACAATCAATTGCTTTACTTTATGTTTCTTCATCAAAAACTCGGCTTCTCCGACATGATCTTGATCGGCGTGCGTCAGAATTAAAGCATCAAGCTTTTTAATCCCTTTTGAATTGAGAAACGGCAGCAGCACACTGTCTCCCAAGGAAAAAGCTTTTCTTCTTTCTCTCCATGGCTCCTTCTTGAACGAAACGATTCCCCCCGTATCGATTAAGACAGTGCCGTTTTGTCCGGGAGCACTGACATACATGCTGTCTCCCTGTCCGATATCAAGCATTGTAACCTCCCCACCCTGAGTTAAATGCGGCTTGGCCGCATGAAACAGCAAAACAGCGGCGAGCAGACAGGACGGAATGACGAGTCTTCTGAAAGAGAGCGCTTTTTCCATAGATATCAGAAGCATGCAGATAGACACGAGATAAAAAAGCAGTTGAATACCATCCGGTTTGACGGCAGTGAACGTAAACATATCTGCGGAAGAAACAGTTTTTACCGCCATATGACTCCATCCAAGCAGCACATCAAGCATGCCGGCCGCAGCTCCACCCACAGGGCGCACTAATAACAGAGCCAGCAAACTGGCAAATGACAGCGGCATAACGATGCACACATAAAACGGCACAAAAAATAAATTCATGAGAACGCTGAGAAATGAAAACTCTTGAAAATGAAAGAGGAGAATCGGAAGGGAACCGAGCTGAGCCAAAAAAGAAGCCAGCAGCAATTGACCAATTCGATTTCTCTGCTTGGCCAATATCTCTTTTGAAAGAATGAAGACGAAGGAAACGGCGAAGGAAAGCTGAAACCCGGCCTGAAAAAGCATATAGGGCTTGTAAAGCAGCAAACCAAGGCAGGCAATGCCGAGAACTTCGGCACTCTTCAAGCGCTTTGTAAACAAAGAAGAGATCAGGTATATTTCCGTCATGAACGCCGCCCTCAACACTGATGGAGCTCCGCCGCTTAAAACGGCGGCGGCGGGAAGTCCTATGATGAGAACCCATTTTGCCCCTTCCCTCGTGATGCCGAGACGCAGCAGTATATAAAAAACGGCGGCGGAAAGAATGCCTACATGCAGTCCCGAAATCGCTAAAAGATGGATGATTCCAAGACTTTGATAGCCGTCCAGCACTTCCTGTTCAATGAGAAAACGATCGCCGAAAGCAAGCGCCCGTACAATACCGGCAGATGTTTCAGGCATGCTGTCTTCAATGAAAGCAAGTCCGGATTTTCGGATTTTTAATAAAAATGAAGAAAGACCGCCTCCGGGCTTGCAGCTTTCGACCGATTGAACCGTAAAGTTCCAGTGAATTCCTTTTGCGCGTAAATACTCTTTATCATCAAACGTCCCCGGCACCGTTGCTCTTTTCGGTGTTTTTAATTCGCCTTTCAAGAAACACATGCTGCCTGGTTCAAGCGCTTTAAGCATTCTTTTTTCTTCCGGAGACTGGATGATATAGCCCGCCTTCAGCGACTCTCCCTCAGATGTTTCAGCTATGAAGGTAAGGCGGTCTCCATCCATTCTCGGAATATCCTGAACAGCCGCATTCGTTTGAAATGCACCCTCCTGATAAATTGTGGCATTCAAGTTGTCAACGATCAAAAAGTAAATGAAGTAAAAACCGCAAAGCATTGTACAGATCATGAAGAGGAGAAATTGTTTCTTGATCAAACAGAAGATCAAAAGCAGACATAAAAAGACGGATAAGGAGATAAAAGATGAAGATTGAGCGAAAGCAATTCCAGCTGCCGCTGAAATTGCCCCGCAGGGGAAGAGGCGGTATCTAGCCATTTCAAATTAAACATAGCTTGTGAACAGTCTATTTGCCTGCTCATGTATTTTTCTGATTTCCTCTTCCTCAAGCCCTTTTTCAGACAGCTGTCTGATAAGATCGGCTACAAATGATAGTTTTTCTTGATTTTTCAAATCAATGATCATTTCGTCCAGCTCTACCTGCTCCACTTTAACGGAAGCCTGATCGAACAGCTCCACCGCATAAGGGTGGTTTTTATAATCCTTCGCATAATATATGGTTTTAATGCCTGCTTGAATAATTGATTTGCAGCATTGGATGCACGGAAAATGAGTGACATATATTTCTGCGCCTTCAGTCGGTACGCCGAATTTCGCGCATTGCAGGATCGCGTTCATCTCCGCATGAATCGTCCTAATGCAATGCCCGTCCACTATATAGCAGCCTTCATCCGCACAATGGACGCCTCCTGCGATCGATCCGTTATACCCTCCCGCTATAATGCGCTTATCCCTGACAATCGTTGCTCCTACAGCAAGTCTTGTACATGTGCTGCGAAGCGCCAGCAAATGGCTTTGCGCCATAAAATATTGATCCCATGAAATGCGTTCCACTTGTTTTCCCTCCAAAAATACGATGTAAGCTTCCCTAAGTGTACATATGTTTATCCAAGAACGTCAATTTACTTTACCGAGATTGAGGATTTTATTTTTTCAAATGACTTTTCTCCAATTCCCGAAACATTTGTAATGTCTTCTATTGTCTGAAAGGGGCCATTTTCCTCCCGGTATGTGATGATCGATTCCGCCTTTGAAGGCCCGACACCCGGAATCTCCTGAAGCTCTTCAGATGAAGCGGTATTAATATTGATCATTTCACCCGCTCCGCCATCTGCGGCAGATGCTACCGATTCAGAAGGTATGGGAGCTGCTTCTTCTCCTTCATACGGAATATAAAGAACCATGCCATCCTGTAAAACGGCAGCCAGATTGACTTGTTCCTCAGCTGCTTTTTTCACTGTGCCGCCAGCTTTTTTTAGTAGATGATGCACTCGGTCGCCGGCCCTCATCTCATAAACGCCCGGCTGTTTCACAGCCCCCTTCAGATCTATCACTATCGCTTCTGCTTCTTTGGCTTTCTCATCCTTTTTTACAGTTTGCGGCCGGTCAGACGAATGAGCCGCAGCTTCATCAGGCACACTCGGGCTTGCGGAGGGTTCATGCTTGACGTTTTGCATGACGATGATCGCACTGATGATTATGACAAGCACAAATCCCCCTGCTGCAAACCATTTGTATTGCTTAAGCCAATTCGGCAAACTGCTCACCTGCTTTCATACATATTTTGACTGGCACTTTCATATCGTTTAAAAGATACAGGTTTAAAGGAGGGGAGAACGATTGAATATCGGCTTTATCGGCACAGGAAATATGGGGACTATACTAATTGAGGCGTTAGTTGAATCTAAAGCAGTCATTCCCTCATCTTTAACAATTACAAATCGAACGATCGACAAAGCGTTAAACATAAAAAAGCGATTTCCAGACATTCAGGTTGCAGAGCGGCCGGAAGAAGTCATTTCGGAAAGTGAGGCCGTATTTATTTGTGTTAAGCCGCTGGACATCTATCCTTTGTTAAAACGACTGGCACCCGCTTTCTCCAAAGATCAGATTCTGATCACCATAACCAGCCCGGTACAGGTCGAACAGCTTGAAAGCGTCGTTTCCTGTCAGGCGGCAAGAGTGATTCCGAGCATTACAAACAGGGCTTTGTCAGGCGTTTCGCTTTTAACTTTCGGTGAGAGCTGCAATGCCGAGGCAAAAGAAAAGATCACAGATACAATGAAAAAAATATCGATTCCACTGGAAATCGAAAGCGGAATTACACGAGTCGCCTCAGATATCGTCAGTTGCGGCCCCGCCTTTATCAGCTACTTAATTCAAGAATTGATTCATGCAGCTGTGAAAGAAACATCTGTGACAAAAGAGGACGCCATTTTGATGTCAAAGGAGATGCTGGTCGGTCTCGGACGGCTCCTTGAAACAGAAGTTTACACATTGCCGGCGCTTCAAGAAAAGGTTTGTGTAAAAGGCGGAGTGACCGGAGAGGGTTTAAAAGCACTGGAAAACGGTGCCCAGGATATGTTCCGGCAAATGTTCAGGAACACGCATTTGAAGTATGAAGAGGATATTGCCGCAGTCAAGAAGCAATTTCCTGTGTGATTCATTGTTCCATATCCGCGGTGCTTTCTCAACAAAGGAAAATGGCATTTTTAAAACCATCGTCATATTAAACGATGGTTTTCGCTTTTTTTGCTATATAAAAGTGCCGTTCCGTTTCTGCCCCGGGTTTCAGGTCCGAAAAATCCGCGGTTATTTCCCCTACTTTAAAGCCCGCTGTCTCTAATAAACGGCTGTATTCTTCAGCTTCAAATGTCCGCTGTTCATGGGATTCATCAAAGCGTTCATACACGCCTCCATTTTCCACGAAGAATGTCAGGTCATGAACAACCGAATGCACCGCCTCACCTGCATAGCTTTGCCAGATCACGCTGATTTCTTCATCCTGGTCAGCATACGTACTTCCCGGAAATACGTGATCCATCTTATATACAGAATGAACATCAAATAAAAGAAGACCGTTATCTTTTAATAACGAAAAAACGTTTTGAAAAGTATCCAAAACACCTTTTTCATCAATGACATAATTTAATGAGTCACAGCAAATCACAACTGCGTCAAATTCCTGGCCATGTCCGGTTAAGGCGCGCATATCCTGCTGAAAAAAATGAATCTGCAGCTTGCGGTCAGCCGCTTTTTGCTGAGCCTGGGCCAACATGTCTTCGCTTATATCAACGCCTGTGACATCATACCCTTTTTCAGCAAGGCGCACCGATATTTCACCGGTTCCGCATGCCAGATCAAGAATTCGCACATTCTCTTTTTGCTGTGCACTGATCGATTTTTCAATCCATTCGACCCACTGATCATAAGGAGCATGAGCCATCAGGCTGTCATAAACGCCGGAAAACCCTTGATATATCATTAATTGACTCCAAATGAAAGGTCTTCAGGCGGGGCGTCTCCCCATAGCTTTTCAAGGTTGTAATAGCCTCTTTCCTCTTTATGGAAAACATGGACGACGACATCGCCTAAATCAATCAAGACCCATCTGGCTTCATCAAAGCCCTCCATTTTCTTCACTGAAATCCCATTTTCTTCAGCCTGATCCTTAATTTCCCGGGCAATAGCTTGAACCTGTTTATCGGAGTTGCCGTGGCAAATCAGAAAATAATCAGCCACAAGAGAAATCCCTTGCATATTCATGGCGATAATATCTTCTGCACGTTTATCGTCACAGGCTTCGGCAGCTATTTTTAATATTGAAGCTTGATCCATTCACAAATTCCTCCTAGTATCTTTCTTTTACAAAAGCATTATATGTCGCAACCGTTTCCGGAAAAACGGCTTGGTTTTTAGATAATAAAAAGGTGATCGTATTTTTCAATGCCTGGATGAGCGCAAGATCCAAATCTTCTTCTGCCAATGCGCGAACCTCTTCAACCCCTGGAAAGCGTCGGCCCGGCTCAATATAATCAGCAACATAAATCACTTTTTCGAGCAGGGTCATGTTCGGTCTTCCAGATGTATGATATCTGATCGCTGACAAAATGTCTTCGTCTGTAATTCCAACTTCCGTTTTGACGAGCACCGCACCGGCTGGCGCGTGCCATAGTTCATGATGAAAATCAAGCACATCAAGCGGCCTGCCGTCATTCAAAATAATCTGTTTCATTTCTTCTTTCGGACGAAATTTAGCATAGTCGTGAAAAATCGCCGCGATTTCCGCTTTTTTCACGTCTGCGCCAAATCGTTCGGCAAGTTTTACAGCCGTCTCCATGACTCCGATTGTATGCGTATAGCGCTGCTCTGTCAGCTGTTCTTTTACACAGGCAAGTGCTTCCTCACATTTCATATAAATGATTCTCCTTTACATAGGCCTTTACTTCGTCAGAAATTAAATAATCTGTCGGCTGACGATTTTTAATGCGGTCCCTGAGTAAAGATGAAGATACTTCAAATGCCGGCACATCTACAAAAACAAGCGGGTAAGGTGTCTCAATTTGAAAGCCCGGACGCTTGACCCCGACAAATTGGATCAATTTGGTCAATTCGTCAATCTTAGACCACTTTGGCAAATACTCGATCATGTCCGCACCGATAATAAAATAAAATTTGTCATCCGGGTACCGTTCCTTTAACAGACAAACCGTATCAAATGTATAGGAAGGGCCTTCCCTTTCAAGCTCGATCGTCTCCAGCTTAAAATGCTTTTTTCCTGAAATGGCGAGCTTCAGCATTTCAACCCGGTGCCGGCTTGATGAAAAGGAATTCTCCTGTTTATGCGGCGGAATTTGATTGGGCATAAACCATATTTCATCAAGCCCCATTTTGTAAAGCACTTCATTTGCCATCAGCAAGTGCCCGTTGTGCGGAGGATCGAACGTCCCCCCAAAAACCCCGATTTTCCTCATGTCAACCACCTTTTAAAGCCTTAAGGAAGTTCAATTTGTTTATTTTCTTTTGACTCCTTATACAGCACAATGATATTTCCGATCGTCTGCACCAGCTCGGCGCCCGCTCCGTTTGCTAAAGCTTCCGCCACTTCATCTTTGGGCTGCTCGCAATTTTGCAGCACGCTGACCTTAATCAGTTCTCTGGCTTCAAGCGCTTCACTGATTTGTTTTACCATATTATCGTTGACTCCGCCTTTTCCGACTTGAAAAATCGGTGACAGGTGATGCGCTTCCCGCCGTAAATGGCGTTTTTGTTTTCCTGTTAACATTATTTTCCTCCTAATTTTCGCAAAACGATTGATTTCATTTTTTCCATATTCGGTTCATGTCCGGTCCACAGCTCAAAGGATAGTGCCGCCTGACCGATGAACATTCCGACTCCGTCCAGTATTTTCAAGCCTTTTGCCTCAGCCTCTTTTAACAAAGCGGTCTTTAGCGGATTGTAGATAATATCACAAACAAGACAAGTCTCTTTTGCCTGCACTAAAGAAAGCGGGGCAGCATCGACGTTCGGGTGCATGCCGACCGAAGTCGTTTGAATCACTACATCATACGCTGACAGATTCGTTTCCGCTTCTTGCAAAGTCAGCGTTTTCGCCTCTCCTTCAAAAAGCTTGACGAACGCTTCTGCTTTTTCAGGCGTGCGATTAGCCACATCAAGCCGGTTCGGCAGCTTTGACGCAAGTGTTGTAAAAATGGCCCGCGCTGCGCCGCCGGCCCCGATAATCAGAAGCGAGAGCTCGCGAACCGGCTTATCGAGAGATTGTTCCAGTGATTTTAAAAACCCTTCTCCATCTGTATTATATCCGACAAACTCTTCTTTTTCTCGTCTGACAGTGTTTACCGCTCCGAGCGCTTTTGCGCTGTCATCAATGCGGTCAAGGTATTTCATGATCGATACTTTATGGGGAACCGTCACATTAAATCCTTGAACACCAAGCGCCCGCATTCCTTTCACCGCATCTTCAAGATCGGCGTTTTCAACATGGAAAGCATGATAATACCCATCTAAAGAAAGATCTTGTAAAGCCGCATTATGGATGTCTGGAGACATGGAATGCGCAACAGGATTTCCAATCAGCCCATATATCGGTTTCATAACCCTCTCCCCTTAGCTTTTATATTAAAGATCTGCGCAAAAACACGTGGACACCTTTTGGAGCGTGAGCGACAATTTTTTGATTCGCACCCTGGACAGTCACCCATCCCAATCCTGAGAACACCACATCCGTTTTCGGCTCCCTGATCGTAAATGTGTGTCTGACAAGCTCCGGAAACGCTTCAAGGTCCTCTTTGGCAGGAGGCGCCAGCATGTCTCCCGCATGTTTTTCATAAAGCTGATCCGCATTGTCAAGCTTTGTTCTGTGAATGTTTAATTCATTGGGCATATAGGACACAAACGAAGACCTCTCTCCAGATACAAAATCAAACCTGGACAGCCCGCCGAAGAACAGCGTCTGTTCTTCATTCAACTGAAAAGTGCGGGGCTTCAGCTCCTTTTTCGGCGTCAATATTTTCAAATCGCGTTTAGCGACATAATGGGCCATCTGATGATGGTTGATGATTCCCGGGGTATCATACATCGATGAACCGTCATCAAGAGGGATCTCAATCGCGTCAAGGGTTGTCCCCGGATACTGGGATGTTGTGATGATATCCTCTTCCCCTGATACCTCTTTAATAATCCGGTTGATAAACGTTGATTTTCCAACATTCGTGCATCCGACCACATAGACGTCTTTGCCCTGTCTGTAATGCTCTATCGCTTCGATCGCTTCTTTCATTCCCTGTCCGCGCCCTGCGCTGACAAGCAAGACATCAACAGGCTTTAAACCAAGTTCTTTTGCCTCGCGTTTCATCCAATGAACGAGACGCTCGCGTTTGACTGATTTCGGAAGTATATCTGCTTTGTTTCCTATTAATAAGATCGGATTTCCTCCGACAAAACGGTTTAATCCGTTAATCCAGCTTCCGTTAAAATCAAAGATGTCGACGATTTTGACGATAAGCGAATCCGTTTCCCCGATGCCGTGTAGGATTTTCAAAAAATCATCATCCGTCAGGGAGACGTCCTGGATTTCGTTATAATTTTTCAGTCTGAAGCAGCGCTGGCAAATCACATCATCTTTCAGCAGAGATGCTTCAGGCGCGTACCCCAGTTCATTTTTCATTTCGGTTTGGATGGCGACTCCGCATCCGACGCAAACTACCTTTTCCATTTTTTACTCCTCCCACTGAATATGGCCTTTCCGTTTTAATGCGCTGAGAATTCTTCGTTCCACCTGGCGGTTAAAACGCGTAAAAAAGCCATCGGAAGCGGCCACGGGTACAACCAGAATCGTGTGAAAGCCATTGCGGTTTCCTCCGAGAACATCGGTCATAAGCTGATCCCCAATGACGACGACATCTTCTTTTTTAAGGCCCATATTTTTTACGGCTTTCCTGAATGCTCTGCCCATCGGCTTTTTCGCTTTATAAATAAATGGGATATTAAGCGGTTCAGAGAATAATTTGACGCGTTTTTCATTATTATTGGAGACAATTGTGACTTTAATGCCATTCTCCTTCATCTCTTCAAACCACTCGATGAGACGCGGTGTGGCGCTTGGCCTGTCCCACTCAACAAGCGTGTTGTCCAAATCCGTAATAATCCCTTTTACATTGCGTTCTTTTAGCTTCTCAGGGGTAATATGAAAAATATCTTTAACAAATTCATCCGGCAGAAAAAACTTTTTTAACACAAGCCGCACCTTTCCTTTCACTTACTGCTTCTTTTTCAATGTGTCGAATCAAATCTAAAAGTGTCTTAAAAAATCGGCTGTCCGAAAAGTTTTCGACATATAATAGGATTCTTCAACAGGTGTGGATAAAATTACACACAGTATCCACTCTTATTTCATCGACCTTTTATTAAATTATAAACATGATACCCACAAGTTATCCACTTTTTGGTGTGGATAACAGAACGATTGTTCTTGCCCAATATTCATGATAGATTATAGGTACTTCAAACAGAGATCATATAACTTAACATTCTATGTAGGTTCAAAACAGGTTATGCCAATTTTCTTGAGGAGGTGTCTTCCCCATTAAATGGGTACCAAGTATGAGAAAGCTGTCTGATGAACTTTTAATAGAATCATACATTAAAGCGAATGAGATGAATTTGAACCGCGAATTCATCGAGCTGATTGAAACTGAAATTAAAAGAAGGTCGCTCGGTCATCTGCTTTCAGTCTCTTCGTAGTTAAGCACTTCCGGGCGTTCTGCCGCTTTTTTCACTTAAGTTGATATTATATCACTTGAATAATACGCTTACTACTGTTTTCATGAAAAAACACCTCCGGCTAAAGAGGTGCTATTTGAAGAATCCGTAAGGACTAAGCCAGTAAAACCCGCCGATAACCAGCAGGACGACCAAAAGAACGACAATAAAAGCATAGCCGTATGCTGCGCCTGAATATCCGGGATAAGGCCGATAAGAACATGGACCAGCAGGAAAAGGATATCCGCAGGTCATCGCACATTCCTCCTTTGGACAGTTATAGTAACAGCCTA
The DNA here is from genome assembly GCF_001969815.1 of Bacillus swezeyi. GTDB lineage: Bacteria > Bacillota > Bacilli > Bacillales > Bacillaceae > Bacillus > Bacillus swezeyi. Next base: position 199,249 of record NZ_MRBK01000014.1, read on the forward strand.
TGAACAAAAAGGAAAAATGGTTAGGCCGTTGACCGTGTCTCAAGAAGTTTTTATGACTTTGCTTTCATTAATTCCTTCAAATATAATATGAGCGCCTTTTGGGGTTAAGTGATTTCCCGATGGGTCGATAAACCCCGATTTGATCAATTTCTCATCCGTTGCCCCGCCTGCCTTGTTCACAATGTTTTTCCAGTTGTCAATAAGTGTTACGTCCAATTTGCGGGCCGTTTCCCTTGTGACCTGATTATAGGAATCATGCCACTTTCTCGCTCCTCCGTATTTTTCAAACGAAGCAGCCCGATATCTCGCATAATAAAAGATGTTGTTCCCGCTTCCTTCAACGAGCGGAAGACATGTCATCAAAACCGGCTCTATGCCATGGCGGCGGCTTTCTTTGACGAAATAAAAAAGATTTTCTTTAAATCTTTTTTTTGATACGCGCGGAACCCCTTTTGCAAAAATTGCCGCATCATTCGTTCCAAACATGATAAACAGATATGCCGGCCGCTTGTCTAGCACATCCTTCTTAAAACGAAACCTGGCATCTTCAGTCGTTTCTCCGCCAATTCCCGCATTGTCTATTTTGTACTTTCCGCGAAGTGAAGTTTGAAGTAAATTGACCCATTTTTCCGCTTTTGGATAATCACGAAACTGCCAATTTGAACCGCGTGTATTGCTGTCGCCAAATGCAACGATTTTTCGCGTGCTGTCCTTTCCGCAGCCAGAAAGAAGCAGCAAGATAACGAGGACCATTGCGAACATTTTTTTCATCGTTTCACCTCCAAAAGCCAATAATACGATCATATAGAAGAGATTCGGCGATTTCAACGGGAGGGCTCTCTATGGCCAATCGGATAATGAATGATACTACGCCTTTAACCTGTCCCCTCCGTTTAAAAACATTCGCATTCGTTCACCGTTTTCCGACAAACAGCGAATAGGTTTTGAGAGGGCAGAAGCCCAATTTCTCTGCAAGGCGGATTGACGCTTTGTTGTGAAGGTCACAATCCCAGCGCGGCTCCAGCTTATGGTCTTTGCAATATGAGATGAATGCTCGGGCGCAGTGCACGGCAAATCCCTTCCCCCTGAAATCCGCATGTGTAGCGATGTCAACCTCAGCGAAACGCTCCGAGCGGAAGATGGCGACGCATTCGCTGACCGTCCTGCCTTCATGCAGCACTTTAAAACCGAAGCTGTTCTTTAAAAAATTCGCGGTTCCTCCCCAATATTCATCAGCATATTTTTCGGAGAAATGCACACTCTGCTTACAGTCGGCTTCATGAAACATTTCGATCTTCACACCGATTTCTTCCCTCGGATTGCTGCGTTCATCCGCAAAAGAAAAAGTTGTGCGCTTCATTTGTTTTAGCGGCTCCTTCAATCCGCCTATTAAAAAAGCATCCCAATCTTCTGAAGCCGAAAACACGGTAAAGCGCCCGCCATTCCTCTGCTCATTCAAATAATGAAGCCATTTGTCCCCTCCGGTGTCAGGAAGCGTCCCTGCGAGGTAGTAAATGCCTGACGAGGTTTGAAAAAGCGCTGTACGCGGGTAAGCGGGATCGTCGGCAAAAATTTTCCCGGGAATGATTCCTTCGGCTAAAGCATGAGAAAATGTCGGACTTCCCTCTGTTAACATTTGTTTGGCTGTTAACATGTCTGCCGGTGTCAGTTGTATCATCCGTCTCTTTCCCTCCTATCTGAAAGAAAACCGCGCGCGTAGAGCTCGAGTGTTCGATCATACATGGTGTTCTGCCGGGCTCTCAACTGTTCTTTACCCGTTTGCGCAATTTTCGCCATCTATGTTGTGATCAAATATAAAAACAGAAACGGCAATGTCTTCTTGAATTTTAATGTCTGTAAATAGGTGCTCCAGCTTGGCGCCGACTAGCTGTTCCATACCCTCAGGCGCATGATTTGAATAGTGCTTCTGAATCAGGCTCGTCCTTGCCGCATGAACCATTTCTTTCCCTTCCGGCGTACTTGCGATAAATTGCTCGCTTGCGGTCAAGTTGCCGTAAAGCGTCGAAACCGCCATATTGTCGACAAATACCGTGTGAATCCGTTCCGGCCCTTTTCCAAACAGCTCTTTTCGAAGCTTGCGAATCATATCATTAAACTCGTGTATTTTTTTAGCCATCATTGTACCCCTTCCGCTAAAACCCTGTATGTCCCCACAAACACTTAACTTGGTTAAAATTTTCCTATTCTATTGAATTATAATAAATATCACTTTATAATAAAACCCAGTTGATGGATTTGTAATAAGAACCGTGTTATGAATCTATCTATTATCAAAATACAGGATTGGTCTGTTAGTAAGTCTTGCTAGTGAACTATTCCGCCATGTATGTTTATGCCGTCATCCAGGAAGGGGCCGGTATATCTGTACATGGCTTTTTTGTGATTTCTACACATTGATGGAGGGAAACAAAGATGGATGGAAAGTCGATCAGTGTCCGAATAGACGGCACAGAATTTGAGGCGCAGGCCGGGGCAACGATTTTGGACATTTTGAATGAAAACGGAATTGAACATCCGCAGATCTGCCATGTTCCTGAGACAGATCCGATTCAAACTTGTGATACCTGCATTGTCGAAGCAGACGGCAAATTAAAACGAGCCTGCTCCCTCAAAGCAGAAAATGGAATGTCTATCAATCTGTCAGGGGAACAGGTGAAAGAAGCGCAGAAGGAAGCGATGGACCGCCTTCTTGAAAACCATTTGCTCTATTGCACGGTTTGCGACAACAATAACGGCAACTGCACCCTGCATAATACAGCGGAAATGATGGGGATTGAAGAGCAGAAATACCCGTATGCACCGAAGGAAGATTCCTCTATTGCCGTTGACATGTCACACCCTTTTTACCGCTATGACCCGAACCAGTGTATAGCTTGCGGACAATGCGTTGAAGTTTGTCAAAACCTGCAGGTCAATGAGACGCTCTCCATCGACTGGGAACGCGAACGGCCCAGAGTGATCTGGGATGACGGCGTTTCTATCAATGACTCTTCTTGTGTCAGCTGCGGACAATGCGTCACCGTTTGTCCTTGCAACGCCTTAATGGAAAAATCAATGCTCGGCCAGGCGGGCTTTTTGACAGGCATCAAAACAGATGTCATGGAACCGATGATTGATCTAGTCAAAGACGTGGAACCGGGCTACAGCAGCATTTTTGCGATTTCTGAAGTAGAAGCGGCCATGCGATCAAAACGCACTAAAAAGACAAAAACCGTCTGTACCTTTTGCGGTGTCGGCTGTTCATTTGAAGTTTGGACGAAAGGCCGGGATATATTGAAGATTCAGCCTGTTTCAGAGGCGCCCGTCAACGCCATCTCAACTTGTGTGAAAGGGAAATTCGGATGGGATTTCGTAAACGCTGAAGAGCGGATTACAAAGCCGCTGATCCGCAAAAACGATACATTTGTCGAATCGACTTGGGAAGAAGCGCTCGATTTCATCGCCCGGCGTTTAGGTTCAATTCGTCAGCAGTACGGAAAAGATGCTGTCGGCTTTATTTCTTCTTCGAAAATTACAAATGAAGAAAACTATTTGATGCAAAAGCTGGCCCGGCAAGTATTTGGCACAAACAATGTCGACAACTGCTCCCGCTATTGCCAGTCTCCGGCAACAGACGGACTGTTCCGCACGGTCGGAATGGGCGGTGATGCAGGGACAATTAAAGATATCGCGAATGCCGGCCTTGTGATCATCGTCGGCGCCAATCCGGCCGAAGGGCATCCGGTATTGGCAACCCGTGTGAAGCGCGCTCATAAACTTCACGGACAAAAGCTGATCGTAGCCGACCTTCGCAAAAACGAGATGGCCGAGCGCTCAGATTTATTCATCAGGCCGCGGCAAGGAACAGACCAGGTATGGCTAATGGCTGTGACAAAATATATGATCGATCAAGGCTGGCATGATCAAGCTTTTATTGAAAATAATGTGAATTTCTTTGAAGAATATCAACAATCCCTTGAAACCTATACACTTGAATATGCAGAAAGCATGACAGGCATTGAAAAACAAACGCTGATCGCCATCGCCGAAATGATCCGCGACGCCGATGGCACCTGTATCCTCTGGGGAATGGGTGTCACCCAAAATACCGGCGGTTCCGATACGTCGGCCGCGATTTCAAATCTGCTCTTAGCAACCGGAAACTACCGACGCCCAGGCGCAGGCGCATACCCGCTCCGCGGCCACAATAATGTCCAAGGCGCATGCGATATGGGGACGCTTCCGGGCTGGCTGCCGGGATATCAGCATATTAGCGATGATCAGGCGCGGAGAAAATTCGAAGAAGCTTACGGCGTGGCAATCGACAGTACACCGGGACTCGATAATATCGAAATGCTTCATTCGATTGAAAAAGGCGATATGAAAGCGATGTATATCGTCGGTGAAGATATGGCCCTTGTCGATTCAAACGCGAACCGTGTCCATGATATTTTATCAGGACTTGATTTTCTCATCGTTCAGGATATATTTCTTTCCAGAACAGCTCAGTACGCCGATGTTGTCTTGCCTGCGGCACCTTCGCTTGAAAAAGAAGGAACCTTTACAAATACAGAACGCCGCGTCCAAAGGCTGTATCAGGCACTTCCGGCGCTCGGAGACTCAAAGCCTGACTGGCGCATTATTCAGGAAATCGCCAATCGCTTAGGAGCAGACTGGAACTACAATCATCCGGGGGACATCTTCTCAGAAATGGCGAGCCTTTCTCCCCTATTCGGAAAAGCAAGCTATGAGGTGCTTGAAGGCTGGAACAGCTTTCTATGGGGCAGCTTAACTGGAGAACACACACCGCTCCTCTATGAAGACGGTTTTAACTTCCCTGATCTAAAAGCGCGTTTTGTGCTCGCAGACTGGACGGAGCCGGCCGAATTCCCTGAAGCATACGACCTTCATATCAACAACGGCCGGATGCTTGAGCATTTCCACGAAGGCAATTTGACCAATAAATCATCCGGAATCCAAGCGAAAGTGCCTGACGTATTTGTTGAGGTTTCTCCAGAGCTTGCAAATGAACGGGGAATCTGCGACGGATCGCTTGTCAGGCTCATCTCACCGTTTGGAGCCGTTAAACTAACTGCGCTCATTACAGATCGGGTGCGGTCAAATGAGCTGTACCTGCCGATGAATTCGATAAGCAAAGAGTCAGCGATTAACTTTTTAACCGGCCCGGCGGTCGATGCGCGCACAAATACGCCCGCTTATAAACAGACAAAAGTGCGTATGGAAGTGCTCGGATCCTGTGAAGCGCCGCCGCTGCCGAAAACGAATCCGCGGAACAAAAAACGCCATCCGCAAAACGGGGCTGAAGTCGAACGGAAATGGAGGCGGCCGGGATACATCCATTTGACAGACTAAATGCAAGGAGGAAATTACACAATGGCCACTCCGATTACTGCCATCCAAAAGGAAAACAAATCTGATGAGGAAACCAAGCTTGAAAAGCTGGAAGAACTAAAAGCGCTTTTAGCAGAGAATGAAGACTCCGTCTCAAAAACGATGAAATTGCTCGCCGAACTGAACGGCCTTGGCGTGCTTGACGCCGCAGACAGCATGGTCCAGGCAAAAGAAGACATCGCCAAAATCGCCCTCGGCCAGCTGTCACGGGAGCCCGCCAAAAACTTGATCAATACAGCGATCGCAGCCGGCGGGGCCCTCACAAAAGCCGATCCCGAAGTCATGGGCAAACTCTTGGAAAGCATCATCGCCGGTACAAAACAAGGACAGGACTTTTTAAAAGACGATAAAAAAGTCGGCGTCCTTGATCTGCTGAAAGCCATGAACGACCCGGACATCAATCGGGCCGTCGGTTTCGGTCTTCAGTTTTTAAAAGGCATGGGAAAAGCGCTGAAAGAATAAAAATAAGACAACCGGCTCACCCTTTCATGGCCCTGAGCCGGTTGTCTTATTGGTCATAAAAGCGGTCTGCCGCTTCCAGCGCCTCATTTGCCGTGTGTTTCATCCTGTTTGTTCAGCGATTCTTTTAAAATATGAAAAACAGTTGTCACAAGGACTAAAATCATTAAACTTGTCGTCAGCGGGTTCGCAAATGTTTCCTGAATTCCGATCATAATGACGCTCAACACAATCAATGAAAGAATGAAAATGCGTTTGTTTTTCATCTGCCGTGCCAGACTTTTTTAATAACTTTTACCCCTTTTTCTTGACCGTCCGGCACCCTCACCCCCTCATCTTTATTATCGCGCACCTGTTAACTTTTGTAAATAAACAAAAGTTGGAAGCGGTTGCAAAAGGTGTGGAATGGGTGGAAACAAAAAACCGATCATGAGGTAATGATCGGCTTTCAGTATGATATAAAAAATTTGCTGATCGTGATAAACAGCAGATTAAAGAAAACGAGCATACATCCAATGATAAATGCCTTCCCTGCACTTATTTCCAAGTCCCTTTTCAGAAAAATAACATATATGGCATTTGTCACAATGACATTTACCGCATTAATAAATGGTTGATTTAACAGCTCGAATGCATTGCCTTTGATCGGAAACCATTCATAAATCAAACACACAATCACAAACGGCATTGTTCCTTTTAATACATGTGAAAAATTTCTCATAAAAGATATCGTTTTATCAAACTGAAAAAAGACTAAAAAGATTTTATACAAACAAGATTGAAAGAAAATAAACAACACAGAAAATATAAC
>NZ_MRBK01000015.1 GCF_001969815.1 Bacillus swezeyi
TTGTATGGTAATGTGATTCCTGATCATATAGATCCTTTAATCAAACGCATTCATTCTAGAATAAACAATATAAAAAAATACATAGATTTAAAAGAAAAACTTCCTGAACAAAAGTTCTTACAAATTGTATCTCTCAAAAATTTAAATCAAGATGCTAAAAAAATACTGTCATTACTTATTTCTAAAATGTATTTTGACCAACATAAACGAAATAACTTAGATAACAAAAAAAGCTTTCACTTAATTATTGATGAAGCACATAATGTCTTGTCTACTCAATCAGCAAGAGAGCATGAAAACGGGAAAGATTATAGATTAGATTTATTCGAAGAAATCATTAAAGAAGGGCGTAAATTCTCTTTTTTCTTAACACTCTCAAGTCAAAGGCCGGCTGATATTTCACCAACTATATTATCGCAAGTTCACAATTTTTTCTTACACAAGTTGGTAAATGAAAGGGATTTACAAATAATTGATAACTCTATCTCGACAATAGATAAAATTTCCAAATCGATGCTTCCGATTTTAGCACAGGGTGTCTGTATTGTTTCAGGAACAGCAATATCGATGCCAATTACGGTAAGTGTTGATTTTATTGAAGATATTCGATTAAGACCAAAAAGTGATACAATTTCACTTACCGATTATTGGACATAATCAATCATCATTTTTAAAACATGCAGATGAGCCTTTCAACGGTTGGGGTTTTTTTGTCGTTCAAGCGATCTGCAAACAATTCGGCATCAGAGCATACAATGAAAAACGTCACAAAGGCTGGCTCACTCAGACATATTATGGTCAGATACGGTGTCGTGACAGGGGGAATGATGGTCGCTTCATCATAAGAACAAGCGACTTCCCACACAAACCAAAGATTATCGAAGACTCACAGCGGCATTCCCACGTGTCCAAATCGATCGTCCAAAACATCAACCCGTAAAAAATAAACGTCATCTGGGGAGAAGAATACATTTACGACACATTCGGGGCATCAAATTCGCTACCTCCGCCAGATCGTTTTACCAAACTAACCCCGAGCAGACAAAAGTGCTTTATGACAAAGCGCTTGAAGATGCCGAACTGAACGGCGAAGAAACCATGATTGACGCGTATTGCGGCATCGGCACGATTCCTCTATTTTTGGCGAAGCAGGAAAAGAATGTCTACGGCGTTGGGATTGTCCCGAAAGCGATCGAGGATGAGAAGCGGAGACCGTGATTCCGAAGTGGTATGAAGAAGGCATTAAGGCTGACACGCTTATGGTTGATCCGCCGCGTAAATGCTGTGACGAGGCTTTGCTACGGAAGATGATTGAGATAAAGCCGAAGCGTGTAGTTTATGTGATCGCCATTGAGAATAAATTGTAGGCCATTCGACCAAGAAATTTACTTCTTTTAAAAAAACAAAATAAATGTTGACGCTTTCATAAAACCGATATATACTTTAATCAAATCCAATATTAATAAATTAGACATGTGACTGGTCATGCAGGCAGGATCTAAAACCGATAAATTTTTTAATTTGTCGGTTTAGGTCCTTTTTTTATTGCCTAAATATAGGTCTCATGTTTCAGAAAAGGGGGAGAAACAATGAATTACACACAAACTGCAAAAGACGTATTGCAGCATGTAGGCGGTAAAGAGAATATTGCCCACTTGGAGCATTGTTCGACACGACTCCGTTTTACATTGATTGATCAAAACAAGGCGAATGTACCGGCACTTGAGAAAACACCAGGTGTCATCGCCGTCCGTATGTCGGGCCAATGCCAGGTTGTAATTGGAAACGATGTCATCGAAGTCTATGAGAAATTGACCGGTCTTCTCGGCGGATCACCTTCTGGACATAATGGGTCTTCCAATCAGCCAAAGGAAAAGCGAAAAGTGGGGACTGTACTATTAGACTTCATTGTTGGTGTTTTTCAACCGCTTGTTCCAGCCATTGCGGGCGGAGGGATTTTAAAATCGTTTCTCCTCCTCTTCTCGTTATTCGGATTAATTGATGCCAAAGGGCAAACGTATCAGATATTAAATATGGTTGGTGATGCGCCGCTTTACTTCCTGCCATTGCTAGTAGCCGTGACGACAGCCAATAAACTGAAAGTGAATCCGCTTGTTGCATTATCGGCAGTCGGCGCTCTTATTCTGCCAAACATGACGGCTATGCTGACAGAAGGCGCTCAATTATTTTCATTCGATGTGAAAAATATTGCGTATGCCTACCAGGTGTTTCCGGCGATTTTATCTGTCCTGTTGTATGCACAGATGGAAAAATTGTTTACTCGTATTTCGCCAAAACCAATTCGTATCTTCTTCGTACCGATGATGTCATTGGTTATTACAGTTCCGATCACTCTCCTGTTGCTGGGACCAATCGGTTTTACAGCAGGGCAAGGCTTCACAGCACTCATCCTTGCTATGTTTGACAAAGTAGGCTGGGTTGCGGTTGCGATCCTGGCAGCAGTCCTTCCATTTATGGTCGCATCGGGGATGCACAAAGCGATGGTGCCATACGCTGTAACGACAATGGGCAATCTCGGAAAAGAAGCACTCTACTTGCCTGCATCACTTGCACACAATATCGCTGAAAGTGGGGCGTGCTTCGCAGTTGCCCTTCGTACAAAAGATAAAGTGCTTCGTTCAACTGCCATTTCTGCAGGGATTTCAGCATTTTTTGGCATTACCGAACCGGCATTATACGGGGTGACATTACAAAATAAACGTGTGCTTGGCAGTGTCATGATCGGTTCTTTCATCGGCGGTATCTTCATCGGACTTGTCGGACTTCAAGCGTTTGTTCTTGTTGGACCTGGTCTTGCAAGTATGTCGATGTTTATATCTGACGAGCTTCCACGCAACTTCATGTTTGCAGTGATTGGTTTTGCCATCTCATTTGTTGTTGCGTTTGCTGCTGCCTTTATTTTAGGAAAGGATCGAAAGACAGAAGAAACGGAAAAAGAAGCAGAGCAAGGTGCTTTCGCTGAAAAACTTGGCGAAGATGAGACATTCAAAAGTCCAGTCATCGGTCAAATGATTTCACTATCTGATGTAGAAGATGACATATTTTCTTCAAAGGTAATGGGAGAAGGAATTGCCATTATTCCTTCAAAGGGTGAACTATATGCACCGGTAGATGGCGAGGTTTCCCTTCTCTTTGAAACAAACCATGCGCTCGGTATGAAAACAGCAAACGGAGTTGAGGTTCTTTTCCACATTGGAATTGACACCGTTCAGCTAGAGGGCAAGTTCTTTAAACCATTGGTGCAAGCAGGAGATCAAGTCAAAGCAGGTGATCTGCTCATTCAATTCGACCTGGAAAAAATCATAGAAGCAGGTTATGATCCAGTTACACTAGCAGTTATTACGAATACGGATCAATATGATATAAAAGTAACGCAATTAAAAGAGGTCAATCGTCAAGATATGTTGATGGTTGTCACAAAATTAGGAGGGTAATCATAATGACAACGACAAAAGGATTTCCGAAAGATTTTTTATGGGGCGGTGCGATTGCCGCAAACCAGGCAGAAGGAGCTTGGAATGTTGATGGAAAAGGACCGTCTGTTGCAGATATTGCCATGTACCGTTCGAATTTGAGTGTGGAAGATTATGAAGGACACCTTGCTGTTTCTTCTGAAAACATTGAACGTGCAATGAAAGACCCAGACGAGAAAAAATATCCGAAGCGCAGAGGTATTGACTTTTACCATCACTATAAAGAAGATTTGGCTCTCTTTGCAGAAATGGGTTTTAAAACATTGCGTATATCGATTGCATGGAGCCGAATTTTCCCGACGGGAGAAGAAGCTGAGCCAAACGAGAAAGGTCTTCAGTTTTATGACCGTCTGTTTCAAGAAATGAAAAAACATAACATTGAACCGATCGTGACTCTGTCACATTATGAAATGCCATTAGCACTTAGTGTGAAATACAACGGATGGGTTGAAAGAAAAGTGATCGACCTCTTTGTGAAGTTCGCCAATGTGTGTTTTGAACGCTATAAAGATGTTGTGAAATATTGGCTTACCTTTAATGAAATTGACAGTATACACCGCCATTCTTTCATTACAGCGGGAATCATTCCTGACCGCTGTCCAGAGGGGAAAATAGAAGAAACTGTTTATCAAGCATTGCATCATCAATTTGTGGCATCCGCTCTTGTGACAGCAGATTGTCATCGCATCATTCCAGACAGTCAGGTGGGATGTATGCTAACGAAACTTACGACATACCCGCACACTTGTCATCCGAATGATGTTGAACGCGCACTGAAGCAAAACCTAGATAACTATTTCTATGCAGATGTTCAAGTGTTTGGCGAATATCCGCCATTGATCAAACACATGCTAGAACGAAAAAATATCAATATTAAGATGGAAGCGAACGATCTTGCCATTTTGAAAGAAAATACGGTAGACTTCATTTCATTTAGTTACTATATGTCCCTGACAGAATCTGCACAGGAAGGGCTGGAAAAAACAGATGGCAATACGATTCGCGGTGTGAAAAATCCATATTTGCCTGCAACAGATTGGGGTTGGCAAATCGATCCGGTTGGCTTAAAGATTTCGCTCATTGAATTGTATGATCGCTATCAAAAACCTCTCATTATTGTGGAGAACGGCATGGGTGCTAAAGATGTTGTCGAAAGCGATGGATCTATCCATGATGATTATCGTATTAACTATTTCAGAGAGCACTTCCGTCAGATGAAAGAAGCCATTGAAGAAGGTGTTGATCTCTTTGGATATACCAGCTGGGGATCCATTGACATTATTAGTGCGGGAACATCTCAAATGTCCAAACGATATGGGTTTATCTATGTTGATCAAGATGACGATGGCAACGGGACATTGGAGCGCTCACGCAAAGATTCATTCTACTGGTATAAGAAAGTGATTGAGACAAATGGAGAAGTGTTAGACTAAAAAACCGCATTCATGAAAAGGTGATGGCGATGTTTAAAATAAAAAAAGTTTTAAACTCGAGTGTGGTACTGGCTGTAGATCAGAACCAACAGGAGATGGTTTTATTCGGCAGGGGCATCGGTTATGGGCAAAAGCCAGGGAACAGGATTGAAGAAAAACAAGCTGATCAAGTGTTTATGCCAGTAGACAATATGAAGGCAAAGGAATTTCTCCAACTGTTGGATTCAATACCGCAAGAATTTATTGAATTGACACAGCAAATTGTTCATTATGCAGAAGAAAAGTTAAAAACAAAGCTAAATTCCGGCGTATACTTCACATTAATGGATCACTTGAATTTTGCAGTAGAACGTTATAAAAAGAACATCAATATTACAAATCGTGTCTACTGGGAAATTAAAAACTACTATACGGAAGAGTTTGAGGCAGGGAATTATGCGCTACGGCTCATCAATGAAACAATAGGGATCCAATTACCGAAAGAGGAAGCGGCAAATATTGCATTCCACTTAATTAATGCATTAGGTGAAGAAACAGAATCAAAAAATGGAATGAAGTATGCAAAAATGATCGGGAGTATTGTGAATCTTGTCCGTTACACATTAAACATGAAATGGGATCAAGAAAATATCCATTACAGCCGATTTATCACACACGTTAAATTTTTTGTTGAAAGATTTTACGCTGATAAACTGCTGGCAGATCAGGAGAATGAATTGTTTGAGCAAATTGCTAATTTATATCCGCAAGCAATGGATGTAGCTTTCAAAATTAAGGATTATATCAAGCAGGTACACGGAAACGTCATTCCGAATGATGAACTAACGTATTTGGCTGTCCATATCCATCGATTGATTTCTTATCAACAATTAAAATAAATGATAATAGAACCACTTGCCTTTGTGGAAGGCGAGTGGTTTCTTGTTTTTGAAAAGAAGGAGCGTTTCCTGTTTATGTTCCAATAGGGCGTTCCGAAATGCCTGTGTCAGTTATGATTGAATAATGTGTATCCTGCTAACATGAAACATAACATCCTTTCATATTTGAGAGTCCTTCCAATAGTTTTAAGCATATCAAAACTTTAACATTTGGAGGGGGAAATATCATTTATGAAAACGTGAAGAGCATTAAAGACGACATCTATTCGTTGGACGAGATGAATGATTTAGACGGTGTTTATGACCTTGCTTTGCTCATATCAAATCATTTTGAAAGCATAGGAGAAGGAAGTATGGCTGCTTCTCTTATTCAAGATGAAAAGTGTATGTTGGATATGGGAACAGGCGGCGGGAGTTTTTATCTAAATTAAGTAATTTCAAAAGAAATTGACAATTCGTTTTGAAAAACGCCTTTTTGTTAAAGGATGTCCTTGACATAAAAATGATGGGAAAATCAGTAAGTCAATTGAGGATCAGAATCGAGGTGTTTCATTTTAAAACACCTATTACATTTTCATGGGTTTTTAAAATTTTTTCACCATTTAGTGTTGATAAAATAAACACAAAGGTTATATAATCATATTTGAAAGCACATACAAAAATAATGTGTTTTAAAAATAAACAATTGAACTGGCTTAGGAAAGCGGACGGCATACTTGCGGATTTAATAAGACCGAAAAGTCACTTAAGGGGGGGAAAGCGATTGAATCTATGCGCTAAGAGCGAGCGTGAAAAACCCGGATTGTGGATATACATAAAGCTTATCATAGGGCAAGATTGAAAGCGCTTTATTCGGAGGGCGCATCAGCAACCGTAATTCAGTTGTTAAATATTCAGTGATTCTTAGACTAATCGCTTTGTTGAATTGCAACCAAAGGGGGAAACGTAATGGGAGGATTAAGTACTTCAAGCATCACGTTTATATTGGCGGTCATTGTCGTGTATATCCTGTTTACAACGTGGCTGACGTTCAGGCTTCGTAGCAAATCGAATGCGGAATTTAATAATGCGGCAAAATCGCTGCCTGCGATTGTAGTCGGGATTTTGTTGATGTCTGAGTTTATCGGCACGAAGTCGACGGTCGGTACGGCCGAGTCGGCTTTTACTGAAGGGATTGCTTCTTCGTGGTCGCTTGTTACTGTGACAATCGCATTTTTTCTCTTTTCTTTCTTTTTAGTCAATAAGTTTTACGGAACCGGAAAGTTTACGATATCCAGCATCATCGAACAAAAATTTGGCAAGTCGACGAAGGTGGTCGTATCCGTCATTATGATCGGCGCCCTCCTGTTGGTGAATCTAGGAAACTATCTCAGCGGGTCTGCCGCCATCTCTTCATTGCTCGGTCTTCCTCTTATGACATGCGCCATCATTACGGCTATCGTCAGCACGTTTTACTTTGCATTTGGCGGGATGAAGGGAATGGCATGGGTAACCATTCTTCATTCACTTGTAAAATATGCCGGTGTGATGATAACGGTTGGGATTGCGCTGTATCTTTGCGGCGGTTTCAACCCGGTCATGGAAAACCTTCCAAAGCATTATTTTACTTGGGATGGAACGATCGGCGCGGGCACGATTTTCGCATGGCTGATCGGCAATATGGGCGCTATCTTTTCAACTCAGTTTATCATTCAAGCCATCACTTCATCGAAAAGCGCCAAAGCGGCTAAAAAATCAAGCATGTATGCTGCGCTCCTATGTTTGCCGCTTGCGCTCGGCATCGGAGTGATCGGGGTGTGCGCCCGTTATTTATACCCTGACATTGATCCGATTTATGCGTTCCCTATCTTTATGCAGCATATGAACCCGATTTTGAGCGCGATTGTGGCGACGTCTTTAGTAGCCTCGATTTTTGTAGGCGTCTCAACGGTGGCATTGGCAACGACGACATTAATTATCGAAGATTTTTATGTTCCAAAGGCCAAGCCGACACAAGAAAAACAATTGAGAATGACCCGGATCATCTCAGTTGTTGTCGGCATTATACCATTGGTCGGCGTAGCTTTTGCCCCGGAATTGTTAGCGCTGTCATTTTTCACACGTGCGCTAAGAACATCGATTGCCGTTGTAGCAGCCATGGGATTCTATCTTCCGTTTTTCAGTTCCAACAGAGGAGCGACTATAGGACTCGCTGCGTCAGGGATTGGTACAACGGTGTGGTGGCTGCTTGATAACCCGTTTGGCATCGATAATATGTACATTGCTGTGATTACGCCATTTATCGTCATGATCATCGACCGAATGATCGGCGGAAAGAAAATTTCTCAAAATGATGCCATTCAAAACAATGAATCGGCGGAAAGAAAATAAGCGTTTCCAGCTTTTAAAAATCTTAAGGAGTGGTTCAAGTGGATAATCTGACATTTGACGGAAAAATAAAACAAGCAGAAGGTGATGCCCTTCGCATTGAAGCGTATCTTCCATCTGATTGTGTGCAAAATCATGCAGCCAACCTGCTGCCATTAGATAACGGCGATTTATTATGCGTTTGGTTTGCAGGGACACAAGAAGGCATTTCAGACATCCATATATACATGTCAAGGCTGAAGAAAGGAGAAAAAGCGTGGAGCAAAGCCGTAAAAGTCTCTGAAGATCCAACCCGGTCTGAACAAAATCCTATTTTATTTACTGCGCCGGATGGAAAACTGTGGCTGTTATACACAGCGCAAAAGTCGGGAAATCAAGATACGGCGATAGTGAGATATCGCATTTCAGAAGATAATGGACATACTTGGGGGCCGATCGGCACGTTGTTTGACACACCGGGAACTTTTATTCGCCAGCCGCTTGTTGTCATGGATAATGGGGAATGGCTGCTGCCTGTTTTTTATTGCCGTACGTCCAAAGGGAGAAAATGGACGGGTGATCAGGACGTCAGCGCCGTTAAGATTTCCAAAGATCAAGGGGAAACATGGGAAGAATACGAAGTGCCTAATAGTTTAGGCTGTGTTCATATGAATGTTGAAATGCTGGAAGATGGGACGCTTTTGGCATTATTCCGCAGCCGTTGGGCTGACAATATTTACAGCAGCTTTTCAACCGATTATGGAAGAACATGGTCTGAGCCCGTTCCAACAGAATTGCCTAATAATAATTCTTCCATTCAATTCACAAAGCTGAATAATGGCCATCTGGCTTTAGTTTTTAATCATATGAACGCTGAGAACTGTACTGAACGCAGGACATCATTATATGACGAGATCGAAGATGAAGATGATCACAGTGCTGATATGAATGAAAATGCTGAGGAGGGACGGACGGCTTTCTGGGGGGCGCCAAGGGCGCCTATGACAATCGCTATCTCAGAAGACAACGGCAAAACATGGCCTTACATTAAAAATATAGAAGTTGGCGATGGGTATGCGATGACAAATAACTCTAAGGATGGGTTAAATAGAGAATACTCTTATCCTGCGATCAAACAAACCCCGGACGGAAAAATTCATGTTGCATTTACGTATTTCAGGCAAGCCATTAAGTATGTCGCCATTACAGAAGAATGGGTGAAAGCTTAATACCTAGTTTAATAGAACGGCAAAATGTCATAAAAGGGGGGATCGATTTGTTGCTGAGAGGGACCGCGGCGATCGTAACAGGCGCAAGCAGGGGAATCGGGAAAGCTGTTGCATTGACATTGGCTGAACACGGTGCATCACTGGTCATCAACGGAACAAATGCTGAATTGTTGAATGATTTGGCGTTGCAGATTGAAGAGCTTGGACAAAAATGCGTCATCCACATTGGAGATGCCGCCAGACCGGAGACTGCCGCACAGGCTGCGGAGGCGGCGATGGAACAGTTCGGACGAATTGACATTTTGGTCAATAATGCAGGGATTAATATGCGGAGTTCAACATTAGAGATGAAAATAGAGGATTGGCAAACCGTTTTGGATGTTAATTTAAACGGTACGCTATTTTTTTGCAAAGCTGTTTTGCCCTATATGATGGAACAAAAATCCGGGAAGATTGTCAATATGAGTTCGACAACAGCAAAATCCGCCCATCGGAATGCCGCTCCATCATACGGCGCTTCAAAAGCCGGCGTTAATTATTTGACAAGGCATCTCGCTTTGGAAATGGCGGCAAACAACATATATGTCAACGCTGTTTGTCCCGGACCTATCGAAACGGACATGAGCCGGCAGTGGTCTGACGAATACCGGCGGGAAGTTACAGCCAGAATCCCTTTGCAAAAGCTGGGCACAACGAAACATGTAGCAGATGCCGTCTTGTTTTTGGCTTCAAGCATGTCTGACTTTATAACAGGTGAAACCATTAATGTGAATGGCGGGACATATATGAATTGAGGACCGGGTGCTATGAGAAAAGAAAATATAAATACAAAAGAGCCTTTTGACATATAAAAAGGCTCTTTCTATTTCTAAAGCAGGATTACCGGGAAGGAAGTCGAATCTTTTTAGTTAAAGGCATATACGTTTGAGAATCCATTCCTTTTGTCCGCCCCGAATAAGATACCCTCGCCGTACAAACCAGGGAGGCAGCCG
This sequence comes from Bacillus swezeyi, assembly GCF_001969815.1. GTDB lineage: Bacteria > Bacillota > Bacilli > Bacillales > Bacillaceae > Bacillus > Bacillus swezeyi. The sequence continues at coordinate 10,373 of NZ_MRBK01000015.1, forward strand.
CCATGAATCACCGCCAATTAGACCGCTACCTGCGAAAATTAGACCCGATTGAAAAAATCCAGATCAAGACGGGGGAAAATGTTCCCGATTTTGACGGAAAGGAGCTGTTGGTTGAGAACGACAGCGATATTCCCCGTTTGCAGGAAAATTATTTTTTTGATAAAGGGCCGATTTTTATCAGCAAGCATCACCGTTTTGCAGATATGCCACTCCACATGCATTCCTTTATCGAAATCAATTATATTTACTCAGGCGAGTGCCGGCAGATTGTGAACGGGCAGGACATTAAGCTGATGGAGGGGCAGGTTTGCCTGCTTGATCAAGATGTGCCGCACAGCATACCGGCGCTTGGCGAAGATGATATTTTGGTGAACATCATCATGAAAAAAGAGACGTTTTCATCGGCTTTTTTAGGTCTTCTCCATAATACCGGGATCGTTTCGAATTTTTTGGCGAATGCCGTTTTGGAAGATCAATCCCATGACCGCTATATTTTGTTTCACTCGCAAGACAACGACAATTTGCAGTATATCTTAAAAAATATGCTGTGCGAGTTTTTTGATTCGCAGGATTATTCGTTTGAGATGCTGAATTACTATATTCCCGTAATGTTTACCGAATTGATGCGGGTGTATCAGGTCGATAAAAATTTTGAGCTCACCCTTACAGGAGGTAAACGCAGCATCATCGAGATTCTGCATTATATTGAACGGCATTATCGCGACTGCAGCCTGACGACGCTGGCAAAAGCGTTTAATTTTAATCCGAATTATTTAAGCAATATGCTGAAAGAGCGTACAGGCCAAACGTTTGTCGAGCTGGTGCAGACTCAGCGGATGATCCGCGCAGCCGCGATGCTGAGAAAAACCGGGAAAACGATCGATGAGATTGCTTATCAGATCGGCTATGAAAATTTAGGTTATTTTTATCGGACGTTTAAAAAGCATTTTGGAGAGACGCCAAGCCGCTTTCGAAAAGGCCTATAAGCGGTACTTCCTGATGAAATAGGCCGGTGTGCAGCTCCAGGCATGGCAGTAGCTGTTGATTAGCTGGCTTCCGTATGGAGAAAATGCTTTGTCGTTTGGGTCGTATGCCTCCCAAAATGCATCTGCTCCGTCTTTCATCATTTCTCCCCAATAGCCTTTGATATGGCTGATGGCTTTTTCCTTTTCGCCGACAAGGATAAGCGCTTCGACCAAGTAATGATGCATATACGGTGTTGTGAGGCCGATGGCCGGCTTTTCTGACAAAAGCCTCTGCATGAGCCGGCGATTTTCCGCCGGAGGCAGCACTTCCGCCAATCCCATCCAAATCTGGCTCGCCCATGAGATCTGTTTTTCCTGTCCGCTGACGAAAAACCCCTTTTCTTTGTCCCATAAATGAGCAATTGCTGCTGATGAGATCTCTTGCAGCCGCTTATTTAAACATTGCCGCTTTCCGCTCTCCAGAACCTCTGCAAGCTTCACCGCCTGTTTCATTGCATAAATTAAGATGGCCTGTGAAGATGCCTGCTTGTTAAGTTTTTCATGCCAGTCAATAAATGAATACCATGAATCATCGTCCTGGACGATATCGCGCTCGTCTAAACGATCGAGTGCAAGCTCGATTTGCCGGTATGCGGTCGGCCAAAGATCAGACAGCGTGCCGCGGTCATTTGCGGCAAAATAATAATCATATAATGTGCTGACAAACAGCAGTGAATAGTCAAAGAAATAAGTGTCATCCGCAATATATTCGGGCGCGGTAAATAAATTAGCCGCTACCTGCCCTTTGGCATCGGGGAGCCCCGCAAATAAATACAAACAGCGCTTCACAAGGTCATAATTCTGAAAGGTCTCATAATCTGACAAAGCTTGCAGGCGCAAATCGCCCAGCCACAAACGCCGATCGCGCTTCGGCCCGTCTTCGAACACATCCTGCATGCAATTTTGCAGTGTTTTCATACTTACCTTGTCAATCTCACACATCATTTGATCCTCGTGAATGAGCGGTTTGACGCGCGAGCTGTCGGCAGAAGTCACCGTCCTGCATGTCACTTCGTCAAAGGCGACGCGGTATTTTGGCGAAGTATCCAGGATGTCGAACTTCAGATAACGGAAGCTGTAGCGGCGCGGCAGCTCAACCTGCCCGGGCATCATATCTATATAAATCGTTTCTTCTTGCAGCCATGAGCTGCTGATCCAGCCGTTATATTCAGAGAACGGCTCTGCCATTTCAACAGGCATTTCGCCAAAGGTCAGCCGCAGGCGAAGCGGAGCATCGGGCGGACTTCCGATTGGTTTAATGTACATGCTCACGTATCCGACAAGGTGTGTGCCAAAATCGAGAATAAATTGATCGCCTTTTCCGTAATCACCGCCGCCAAGCTCTTCGGCGGGAGAGACAGCCATTGCCCGCCAGCCATGTATCGCAAGCCGATCTGCAGAAACGACGGCTAAATTGTCCGGGCGCACGGTCGTTTGCAGCAGCTGCGGTTTTAATTGTTCTGCTGTGTTAATGAAATATTCATTTCGTTTAATGGCTCTTTTATTTGTTTGGATTTTCGGTTTATTTTTCATTGATATCCTCCATTTCGAGCTAGAGTGCGGTCTGATGGTCGTCCGTTTCGTCTTTTTGGTAGCGCTCGTCAAGTTCGGCCCGTATTTTAGGATAGATTTTATCAAGGTTGTAGAAGCACATCGTCACCATTGATAAAACGACCAATACAGCCGGGATGATTAAATAGCCTAATTTAATCGCAAACAACGCAGAGTCGGGCTGGGCTTGATTCGGAACGTAACGGCCCCATGTCAGGAGCAGACCTGATAATGCCCCTGCAAGCGCAAACGTTAATTTTCCCATAAAACCGTTCAGCGCCATCATCAGGCCTGATGCGTTGATGCCTGTTTTCCATTCGCCGTAATCGACAGGATCTGCCTGCATCGAAAAGTAAATGGCCTGCCTTAGTCCATAGCCTGATGCCGCAATGACAGCACCGATGATCAAGCCCGTGACATTCACATTTGAGATGAGCATGACAACGATTCCGGCGAGATTGACCGCGCTTGCGATCATGAACAATGTGCGTTTGTACATCAGGCGCGCGAAAAACGGCGTCATCAGCGTGCCGAAAAGCGGGACGAATGAACTGATCGTGGCAATGATGCTTGCCAAATCGGCACGGCCGATATGATAAGTAAAAAAGTAGATTAAGGTCGCCTGCTGCAGAAAATATGAACCCCACATAAAAATGATATTGATCATGAAGATGTACCACGGTTTATTCCCTTTTAAGCCGGAAAATGATGTCTTCAAGGTCACTTTTTGCCGCTTGATCTTGACTTTTTCCTCCACATTTTTAAATGTGAAAAAGAACAACAGCATCCCGATGACAGCGAAAATCAGCATCGTCCAGAAGAACCCTTGTGCTTGAGAGCCGCCTCCCAGCGCATTTACCATCGGAAGCGTGAGCGCGCTGACTGCCGTTGCCCCGATCAGCGAAAAGATAATCCGAACCGTTGCAAGAGTTGTCCGTTCATTGGCGTTGCTTGTCAGACTAGGCAAAATCGAAGCCATTGGAATATTGACCATCGTATATGCCGCAGACAATCCAATATACGTGATATAAGCGTAAATCAACTTGCCCGTCTCTCCCACATCAGGCACTAAAAACGTCAGTACAGCCAAGAGGCCGAATGGAATTGCGCCGATTAAAAAGTACGGACGCGATTTGCCCCAGCGTGTATTCGTTTTGTCAATGGCAACACCCATCAGGATATCTGTGATTCCATCCACAAACCGCGTCAGCAAAAAAAGCAGGCTGACATGGGCAGCCGCCAATCCTGCGACATCTGTGTAATAAAATAAGAGGTAAAGCGTGATCATCTGCCATATTAAATTGCAAGAAAGATCTGCGGCGCCGTATCCAATACGCTGCCGCCATATCATTGCTTTTGAACCCATCTGAATTCCTCCGATCACTGTCTTTTCATCAGGTGGAAGGATTCATGGCGCCATTTATTCTCCCAATATCATTAAAGCGCTTACAATTCAGATTAACAATGAACTTATTACAGAATAAATTACGTTTTTTACAGGTTTAGCAGCGTCGATTGGGAATTTAAAATGAGGAAAAGGCGGAAAAAGGGGGGACAGCATGCAGCAATCTCTGTTAAATACGAATTTGAAAAAAACCTGAAATCCTATCCTCGCCAGAACGTTTACACTGCCTGCTATTAGATGATTTTTTGAATGGGGTGGATCAGGAGGCACATGGTTCAAAAAGGATGGCGCCGCCAGCGGAGGAATCAGTCGATCTTCTGATTTTTCCATAAAGGATGAGACGAGAAAGCAGGATAGATTGCGCAGTTCGACCTGTGTGCGCGTTAATGACTGCTTTCATCAAGGCGCGCCGTTCCAAATAAAAAGGATGCCCCACCCGCGGGACATCCCTGATTTTATTCACTCAACCCATTACTCCCAATCACACTTTGATACCTCTAAAAACTCCGTTGCCGTCATCGTCCTGGATACTGATTTTTTTAAAAGATATAGGGCAAAAGATGGTTAAAGGCATTTATCTATCATTCATGCTGGTGTTTTCCGATAGGTGAACAATACACCCGCTATCGTCACCATCCCTCCGAGCAGGGAAAAAAAAGCAGGAACTTCCCCAAACCATATCCATGAGATGATGAGCGTTAAAGCTGGCGTTAAGTAAAGCGAAACCGCAGCTTCTGCAGCTCCTACGCGCGAGGTTATATATGCAAGGGCAAAATATGGCACAACTGTCGGCAGCAAACCTAGATAGACGACACTGGCAGTCGATTGAATGGATGCGTTGCCAAGCTCTTCAGCCATTCCTGGCAGGAAGAACAGCATTGGAATTGTTCCGCCCCAAATCGTATATGTAACAAATGGGATAAAACCATACTTTTTAATATGGCGTTCTTGAAAAACGAAATAGAGGCTCTCTGAAATCGCAGCTAATAAGATGAACAGGATGCTCGCTGCCGAGTGTGCAAAGTTTCCAGTACCCAATGAAATGAGCCCGACGCCTAAAAAGCTGATACATGATCCAATCCATTTAGCTGCACCAAATCGTTCTGCAAAAAACAACCGGGCTAATAATGCTGAAAAAATAGGTGTAGTCGCGACAAGCAGGCTTGCCATTCCGGCGCTAACCGTTTCCTCGCCCAAATTCAGCAATGTGTGGTAGGCAGAAAAGCCTAAAAAACCGAGTAATAAAATAATGGGAATGTCTTTTGCATGCGGCAGCCGCATCCGGATCGCAGCAGCCATGACAACTAAAGCTGCGGAACCCGACAGCAGACGAAGCAATGTGAGATGCTGCGGCGCATAATCCTCCAGGCCCGCACGAATTCCCGGAAAAGCTGAAGCCCAAAGAAAGATCATAAGGCAGTATGACATCCTGATGTAAATCGTCTTTTTCTCCATGAATTTCGCAATCTCCTTTTCAAAAAACCAACCAGTTCATATGTGTGTATCCATCTTAATGTACATTTGATAAAATGACTTCAACCAGTTTATGAAATGTTAAACCAACCACTTTTCTGCCTAGGAGACAAATTGATGAGGAATAAGAAAACAGCAAAACTTCCGAAATACAAACAAATTATCGAATTTATAAAAGAGAAGATCGCAAATGGCGAATGGCCGATCGGCAGTAAAATTCCCAGCCAGCGAACATTGGCAAAAACCTTTCATGTCAACAGAAGTACGGTGATTACAGCATTGGAAGAATTAATGGCTGATGGATTAATTGAAGGCAAAATGGGGAAAGGCACGGTCGTCATCAGCAATACATGGACATTGTTGGCCAAAAATTCGGCGCCTGATTGGGAGAAGTACGTAGCCGCGGGATTTCAGCAGCCCAGTCAGAAAACGGTTCAGGAGATTAATCAATCGGAAGCAAATGCAGAGCTGATACAGCTCAGCAAAGGCGAGCTTTCAAATGAAATGTTTCCGCTGGATTTAATGAAGGAGATGATGGGGAAGGTAGCCCAAAACATGAATGCCTTTGGTTATGAGGAGCCAAAAGGCTATTTTCCTTTAAGAGAGGCGTTGAGCCGCTATTTACAAACGGCCGGCATCCACGCTTCCCCGTCTTCCATCTTGATTGTTTCAGGCGCATTGCAAGCATTGCAGTTAATATCGATGGGGCTTTTGCAAAGCGGATCAACCGTTTTTCTTGATCGGCCTTCTTACCTTTATTCTTTGCATGTGTTTCAATCTGCAGGGATGAAGCTGACGGGCCTGCAAATGGATGAAGAAGGCCTGATGCCGCAAACCATCCGGATGACGCCAAACATGCGGGGCAGAGCGATTTTATACACAAATCCTTGTTTTCAAAACCCGACCGGAATGTTAATGTCTCAAAAGCGGAGGGAAGAGATTTTGGCATTCAGTGAACAAGAGCAGCTTTCTATTATTGAAGATGATATATACCGTGAACTATGGATAGATCATCCGCCGCCGGACCCGATGAAATCGGATGATAAACATGGTCGTGTCTTATACATCGGAAGTTTTTCGAAAACGCTCAGCCCGGGCTTAAGAATTGGCTGGATCGTCGGTCCGGAGCCGGTCATTGAACGCTTATCGGATATTAAAATGCAGACGGACTACGGCTCAAGCTCGCTTTCGCAGCGAGTCGCAGCAGAATGGCTCACCACCGGCCATTATCAGAAACACTTGGAAAACGTCAGGGAGCAGCTCAAATCCAGGAGAAATTTCGTCTTAAAAGTTTTAGAAGCAGAGCTGGAAGGGCTGGCCGCATGGAACGCTCCAAAAGGCGGATTTTTTATTTGGCTGAAGATCCTGCCATCCATATCGCTGAAATCTCTTTATGCAAAAGCATTATCCCATGGGCTGCTCCTTAATTCCGGGAGCATATATGCTCAAGATAACGGCAATTACATTCGGCTGTCATATGCTTTTGCTTCCTGCGAAGATCTTAAAAAGGGGATTATACTGTTAAAGCGCTTGATCAAGACGCTATCAAGCTGAGGATGCCTATTTCTTTTTTGTATTTATTAGAAAAAACTGAAAAAATATAATAAATGCCACCTTATTTTTGATAAACTATATAAATATGAAAACTAGATTTAAATACATATAGACAGGGGAAAAACTTAATGCGGAATCAACTTGCTGCATACACATCAATGGCGCTCGCGATGGCGATCGTCGGCAGTTCGGTCGTCATCGGCAAGCTGATGGTGGAAACCATTCCGGTGTTTCTGTCGTCAGGCATTCGTTTTTTGATTGCGGCGGTCGTCTTGGTCATCTTGCTGTTTTATTTTGAAAAGGGCTTTCCCGCTCTTACGAAAAAAGATGTCTTTGTTCTCTTGATACAGTCTTTTACAGGCGTTTTCCTGTTCAGCGTCTGCATGCTTTATGGCGTCAAGCTGACGACGGGAATGGAGAGCGGCATTATTACGAGCACCACGCCGATGGCTGTCGGTGTTTTGGCTTTCTTTTTATTGAAAGAAAAAATCGAAAAGCGAATGGCTGCCGGCATAGTGTTGGCCGTGATCGGCGTGATGACGATCAACCTGTTCGGTGCAGGCAGCCAAGGCGAGAACCCTTATGCTTTAATGGGGAATCTTTTAATCGCGGCTGCGGTCATCGGTGAAGCGATGTTTACACTAATGGCGAAGCTGCTGTCACCTCATATTTCCGCATTGGCGATATCGACGTTTGTGTCGCTTTTTGGTTTTTTATTTTTTCTCCCGTTTGCTGCGATTGAAGCGCTGTCGTTTGATTTTGGCGCGCCGGGAATTCTTGACTGGTCATATGTGATATATTATGCGCTGATTGTAACTGTCCTCGCCTTTTTCTTATGGTACAGCGGCGTGACAAAAGTGCCCGCAGGTGTGTCCGGGATTTTCACTTCGGTTCTCCCCGTTTCAGCTGTTGTGCTGTCGGGCCTCATTTTGAAGGAGCAATTTACCTATATTCATTTGATTGGCATCGTGTTTGTCATGGCAGGCATTTTTGTCACAGTCTTAAAGAAAGAACCGCAGAAGGATAGCAGAAATCTCGCGTCTTAAGGGGATTTCCAAAAAAATGTCGCAAATTCGATGCATCAACATAATGAATTCGCCCAGGGCTGCGGTATAATAGATTTTGTGAATTCAATGTTGAAAGAGAGTGGTTACATCATGGGCCGTAAGTGGAACAATATAAAAGAAAAGAAAGCGTCAAAGGATGCGAATACAAGCCGCATCTATGCGAAGTTTGGACGCGAAATATATGTGGCGGCAAAGCAGGGAGAGCCCGATCCTGAATTAAATCAGGCGCTGAAATTCGTGCTTGAGCGCGCCAAAACATATAATGTCCCGAAAGCGATTATCGAGCGGGCGATTGAAAAGGCGAAGGGCGGTTCTGAAGAAAACTATGACGAGCTTCGCTATGAAGGCTTCGGACCGAACGGAGCGATGGTGATCGTCGATGCGCTGACGAACAATGTCAACCGGACGGCGGCGGATGTGCGCTCCACATTTGGCAAAAACGGCGGAAATATGGGTGTGAGCGGATCTGTCGCATACATGTTTGATCCGACGGCCGTCATCGGCTTTGAGGGCAAAACGGCCGATGAAGTGCTCGAATTATTAATGGAAGCGGATATCGATGTCCGCGATATTATAGAAGAAGATGACGCGGTGATCGTCTATGCCGAGCCTGATCAGTTCCATGCCGTGCAGGAGGCGATTCAAAACGCCGGAATTACTGAGTTTACTGTCGCGGAGCTGACAATGCTTGCGCAAAACGATGTCGCGCTTCCGGAAGATGCGCAGGCGCAGTTTGAAAAGCTGATCGATGCGCTGGAAGATTTGGAGGATGTGCAGCAGGTTTATCATAATGTTGATTTAGGCGAGTAATCACAAACCACCCGTGATTGAAATCATGGGTGGTTTTCTTGCAAAAAAATCCCTAGTGTACTGAATGGGGAAAATGCTATTCTACATCTTTTAGTATTGCTTTAATTTTATCGAGACGCTGCTTGGTATCCTTTATTTCCTCTTTTCAAGTTTAAATGTCTCTTCACTTAAATATCTTTTGACAACCTTTGTTAAGGCTACGAGCCTCACGATGACAAGCGCAGCCATTGCTACTTAATATATAGGTATTAAAATTGTGATGTCTCCTTACAAGCTAAAAAACAAGAGTTTATCGATCAAGTTAAGTATGCTAAATAAGAAAAATGCCGTATATCAAAATGACAAATTTACTGAGTGATGACGCTTTAAATAGTGGTTTGAAAATATAATGGGCTTAAGCAGAATGGTCGTGTCAGATGCGGAGGATATCACAACAATTCCTTTGGATGAAGAGGTCATTCCTTATTTTTACGTGTCGATTTGCTTTAACAAAAACCATACGCTAAGTGAAGAAGAAAAATTGATCATCGAATTGTTTAAAACCCATAAGAAAAAGAGTTTGACGGATCAACCGGATTTTACCGATATCGCGCGGTAAAATCTTTTTTTTATGCCTAAAGCCCTGCGAGATTGAATTTTTTTGAAAGAATGCCGATACTTATATTGAAGTCTAACTTTTCCCAAAATTGTTTGATAGGAGATGGCCCGAATGATTCAAATATCTGATCTCAACCGTCAATACATAGGAGGGGAATGGAGGGACGGCCAAAGCGGCAATATGTTAGCCGATCTAAATCCATATACCCATAAAACGATTACATCTTTTCGCAAAGCAACGCCTGATGATGTCGACCAAGCCTACAAATCGGCTTTGGAGGCGAAGAAGAAATGGGATCGCGTCGGTCCATATGAGAAAAGAGCGATTTTCGAAAAAGCCGTCGCTTACATTGAAGAGCATACAGAAGCGATTGTGTATCTCATAATGGAGGAGCTTGGCGGCACAAGGTTAAAAGCTGCTTTTGAAATTGATCTTGTCATCAATATGATCAAAGAAGCTGCGGGCTTCCCGCTCAAGATGGAAGGGAAAATTCTGCCTTCGCCGGTTGATGGAAAAGAGAATCGGCTTTACCGGATTCCGGTCGGTGTCGTCGGAGTCATCAGTCCGTTCAATTTTCCGTTCTTTTTATCCGTCAAATCGGTTGCTCCGGCGCTTGGCGCGGGAAATGGCGTTGTGCTGAAGCCTCATGAGGAGACGCCGATTTGCGGGGGCACCTTGATTGCAAAGATTTTTGAAGAAGCCGGACTTCCGAAGGGTCTTTTGAATGTCGTTGTGACTGATATCGGAGAAATCGGAGACAGCTTTGTTGAACATCCGATTCCGAGAATCATCTCGTTTACCGGTTCAACAAAGGTCGGCAGCCATATCGGACAGCTGGCGGTGAAACATTTTAAAAAACCGCTGCTTGAGCTTGGCGGCAACAGCGCCCTGATCGTTCTTGAGGATGCCGATTTGGAGTATGCGGTCAATGCGGCGGCCTTCAGCCGATTCACCCATCAGGGGCAAATTTGTATGTCGGCCAACCGGATTCTCGTGCAAAAAGAGGTCTATCCGCAATTTTTAAAATTGTTTTGTGAAAAGGTATCCGCGTTTAAGACAGGAGATCCGATGGATCCTGAAACCATTATCGGGCCTGTCATTAATGAACGCCAGGCGGAACATTTAAGAAAGGCGATTGAAAAAGGAATTGCCGAAGGCGCCGTCCCGCTTATCAAGGGTGAAATCAAAGAAAATCTCGTCGAACCGACGATTTTAACCGATGTTCAGCCTGACATGTCCATCGCCCAGGAAGAGCTGTTTGGTCCGGTTGTATGCGTCATGCCGTTTCAGACAGAGGAAGAAGCGATTAAGATTGCCAATGATACAACATTTGGCTTAAGCGGGGCCGTACATACAGGAAATGTGGAACGCGGCGTTGAAATCGCCAAACAGATTGAGTCGGGTATGATCCATGTCAATGACACAACGATCAACGATGAATCGCATGTCGCTTTCGGAGGAGAAAAGCAATCCGGACTCGGGAGGCTGAACGGCGAGTGGAGCCTTGAGGAGTTTACGACATTAAAGTGGATCTCTGTCCAGCACCAAAAGAGAGTTTTTCCATATTAAAAGGAGGTTTGAAACATGAGTGAAGCAGTAAAAACAGACATCCATCCTCTCCTGGATGCTTTTGTGAAGGTTGCGCCTTTCCTGAATCAGCTGATTCAGGATGATGTGACAGTCGGTATTTATGATACAGAAAAGCTGATCATCAACATTCCGGGTAAGACATTTTCCCTGAATGTAAAACCGGGCGATCCTTTGCAGGAAGGGGACATTATTACAGACGCCATCCGTCAAAACAAAAAGAAAGTCAGCATGGTGCCAAAGGAGCTGTTTGGCTTCCCGCTTGCCGCCAGAGCGATTCCGCTGAATGACGAGAACGGCCGGGTCATCGGCGGCGTCGGACTCGGCACAAGCCTGGAAAAATCAGACCAGCTTCACCGCGTGGCAGAGAGCTTGTCCGTCATCGTTGAACAGACGGCGTCAGCCATTCAGGACATCGCCGGGTCTGTCAGCGGATTTTCCGGCCAAATGTCCGATATCTCCAAGCAGGCGAAAGAAGTAAGTGAGAGCGCAGGTGAAATCGAAAAGATTTCCGTCACTGTTAAAGGCATTTCAGATCAAAGCAACCTGCTGGGGCTGAATGCGGCAATCGAAGCAGCCAGAGCCGGAGAATCGGGAAAAGGATTCTCTGTTGTGGCAGACGAGATCAGAAAGCTTGCGACACACTCAAAAGAAAACGTCGGCCAAATTGACCAAATCACGAAAAAGATCCACGCCTTATTGAAAGACCTTGAACATTCGATTGAAGTCATCAATGAGCATACAAGCGGCCAGGCCGCCGGTGTTGAACAAATTTCCGCGACCATGCAGGAAATCAGCAGCAATGCGCAGAACCTCGCAAAAATGGCGGAACACCATTTTGAAGACTAGATATATAGAAAAGGAGAAGCTGTCCGGCAATGCCGGCGGCTTTTTTTATGAATCAGCCGCCCCCAGCCAAATCCCAATAATTAAAATTTTATTTTAAATTTTTTAGAGGATTTTTCCCCGCCCAAATCGAAAGTGATAAACGGAAACCGCTTTCAAAGGGAGGAAGGGATATATGAGAGTATATACATTAACAAAACTGACCGGATTACTGTTGGGGCCGATCGGTTTTTTGCTGATCTTTGGCTTGATACCGGAGTCGGAGCTGGCTTATGCACCGCGGGTCGTTCTTGCTGTGACGGCATGGACGGCCGTCTGGTGGATCACGGAAGCCGTGCCGATTCCCGCAGCATCGCTGCTGCCTATCATTCTTATGCCCACATTAGGCGGTTTAGATATGGAAACGACGGCTAAGGCATACGGCGACCCGATTGTTTTTATGTATATGGGGGGCTTTATCATTGCGATCGCGATTGAGAAATGGAATCTTCACAAGCGGATGGCTTTGCATATTTTAAAGCGCATCGGGGCGGAAAGCCATCGGGTTGTGCTGGGGGTTATGCTGGCGACAGCGTTTTTATCGATGTGGATTTCAAACGCCGCCACCGCCTTGATGATGCTTCCTGTCGCGCTCGCTATCATTAAAGAAGTGCAGGAAAAAGAGATTTTAAAAGGGGATTCCCTGCAGAAATTCAGCAAAAGCATCTTGCTGGCCGTCGCATATGCTGCGTCAATCGGAGGGCTCGCCACTTTGGTCGGCTCTGTGCCGAACGCGGTGTTTGCGGCGATGTCCAGAAAGATGCTGAATCAGGATATTATGTTTTTTGAATGGTTTTTGTTCGGATTTCCGGTTTCTGTTCTTTTTCTGATCATTCTATATGTTTATTTAACGAAGGTGAAGTTTAAAGTCAGCCGCTTTGAAGGAAAAAAGCCCGGGTTTATCGATCATGATCTGAAGGCGCTGGGGGCGATGACAAAGGAGGAAAAATCGGTATTCGCCGTTTTTTTGGTGACCGCATTTTTATGGATGTTCAAATTTCTCCTTCCATTTGCGGTATCAGATACGTCAATCGCCATTTTTGGTGCGGTCCTGCTTTTCTTAATTCCAAGCACAAAGGATGAGCGGATTTTGGAGTGGAAGGATATGCAATCGCTGCCGTGGGGCCTGCTTCTCTTGTTCGGGGGCGGATTGTCGCTTGCATCGGGTTTTTCAGCAACGAACTTAACGGCATGGATCGGCGGCAAGCTTAAGCTTCTGGAAGGCCATCCATACTTGCTTGTTGTGGTCGTGTTAACGGCGTCGATTTTATTTATGACGGAGATCATGTCCAATACGGCTGTCGCCAATATGGTGATCCCGATGACCGTCGGCCTTGGCACCGCGCTGCAGGTTGAGCCGTACGGGCTGATGGCCGCAGCTGCGCTCGCATCATCCTGCGCCTTTATGCTACCGATTTCCACCCCGCCGAATGCGGCTGTATTCAGCGCCAATGTATTGAATATGAAGGATATGATCAGGGCGGGGTTCTGGCTGAATATTGCGGGGATTTTGATCATCGTGATCAGCGTCTATTTTTGGCTTCCGGCCGTCCTTCAGTGAGATTCAGCCGTTTTAAGAGCTCACAAACCTCTCACTAGTTTTCTTTCAAAAACTGCTTTAAAATAAAGGTATGACATTACGTTAGGATTGGTAGAATACATGAGCATTTTAAAAGCTGAAGGTTTATATAAAACATACGGAGACAAGACATTATTTGATTATATATCGTTTCATATTGAAGAAAATGAGCGAATCGGCTTAATCGGACCGAATGGAACCGGAAAAAGCAGTTTGCTTAAAGCGATAGCCGGCTTTGAATCAACGGAAAAAGGAGAGATCACGAAATCGGGCAGCCTTCAAATCGAGTACCTGCATCAGGAACCGGATTTGGATGGCTCTGAAACGGTGCTGGAGCACATTTATTCAGGCGATTCCGTGATGATGCGGACGATGAGGGCGTATGAAAAAGCATTGCAGGAATTGAATGCGTCTCCCGACGATCAGAAGAAGCAGGAAAATCTTTTGGCCGCTCAGGGCAAAATGGATGAACATGGCGCCTGGGATGCGAACACGGCGGCAAAAACGATTTTAACAAAGCTCGGCGTCGCCGATGTGGCAAAAGAAGTCAGGGCTCTTTCCGGAGGTCAAAAAAAGCGCGTGGCGATTGCCAAAACACTCATCCAGCCAGCAGACCTTTTGATATTGGATGAGCCGACGAACCACCTTGATAATGAAACAATCGAATGGCTTGAAGGCTATTTGAGCGGATATCCCGGTTCAGTCGTACTCGTCACACATGACCGCTATTTTCTAAACCGGGTGACAAACCGGATCTATGAGCTTGATCGCGGCCACCTGTACACGTATAAAGGGAATTATGAAGTGTTTTTAGAAAAGCGCGCTGAACGGGAAGCGCAGGCTGAACAAAACGAAACGAAGCGGCAGAACCTGCTCAGAAGAGAGCTCGCTTGGCTGAGAAGGGGAGCCAAAGCCCGTTCGACAAAACAGAAGGCCAGGGTTCAGCGGGTGGAAGAACTGAAAGAGCAGGATGGGCCTGAAGCGGGTTCATCCCTCGATTTTGCGGTCGGCTCCCACCGCCTCGGCAAGCAGGTGATTGAGGCTGAAGGCGTTGAGATCAGCCGCGGCGGAAAACAGCTTGTCAGCTCATTTGATGAACTGATTATACCCGGAGACCGAATCGGCATTATCGGACCGAACGGCATCGGCAAAACGACGCTGTTAAACGCGCTGGCCGGGCGCTTCGAGCCTGAAGCGGGCCGCATTACGATCGGCCAGACCGTCAGAATCGGCTATTATACACAGGATCACAGTGAAATGAATGATGCGTTGCAAGTGATTGATTATGTCAAGGAAACGGCCGAAATCGTCAAAACGGCCGACGGCCAAGTGATTACCGCCGAACAAATGCTGGAAAGGTTCCTCTTTCCGCGCCGTACGCAGCACAATTTTATCCGCAAGCTGTCGGGCGGTGAGAAAAGGCGTCTGTATTTGCTGAAAGTGCTGATGGAGGAGCCGAATGTCCTGTTTCTCGATGAGCCGACAAATGACCTGGATACTGAAACGCTTGGGGTTTTGGAAGATTATTTAGAGCAGTTTCCAGGTGTTGTCGTGACGATATCCCATGACCGCTACTTCCTTGACCGGGTCGTCAGCCGCCTGCTCGTGTTTGAAGGGAACGGATCCATCTCGCGCTTTCACGGCTCATACAGCGAATATATGGAAAAGCAAAAGGAAATCATCCGCGAGAAACCTTCCCAGGAAGCGGCCGAGACTGTGAAACCCGAGAAAAAGAAAAGGAAAAAGCTTTCGTATAAAGATCAGCTGGAATGGGAAAGCATCGAAGACAGAATCGCAGGCCTGGAAGAAAAGCATAAACAGCTTGAAGAAGAGATCGCCGCTGCGGGCAGCGACTTTGCAAAAATCCAGACACTGATGGAAGACCAAAAGAAAACAGCGGAAGAGCTTGAAGAGGCGATGGAGCGCTGGACCGAACTGTCGCTGATGATCGAGGAGCTTGAACAATCATAATGGACGGCTGCCCGGAGAGTAAACGGCAAACAGTAAGCAGCCTGCTGATGGCTGGTGGTGCATCCACGCACGTGCTGCAAAGAACTTTATGATTTTCGGTTTTACCTGCTGCATCCCGCTCATCTGCAAATGAACGATTTTTTTATAAAAAGCTAAGCCCAGCATAAACGTTGCTGGGCTTTGTTTTTTCTCAACAATTGGACGAAAAATACCCGGACACTCTTGCCCTGAATAACGATGCTGCCAGACCGAGCTCCCTGTCTTTACGGACAATGAGCCCATGCGTGGAAACAATCGGCGCTGACAGCTGCAATAGCTCGAATTGACCTGCTTCAAGTTCTTGTTTGACGGCGATTTCCGGAATGAAGGCAAAGCCGATCCCGCATCTTACAGCCTGTTTGATCATTTCGATGCTTGGGTATTCGAGGGCGCTGTTTCCTTCGATTCCGGCTTCCTGCAATAGCCGGCCCGCTTTTGTATGGTACACACAGCTTGTGCCGAAACTGATAAATGTTTCGCGGCTCAGGGCGCTCAGGCCTTCAGATTCAACTTTTTCAACCAGGTCATGGGATGCGATAAATACCAGCTTTTCTTCGAGCAAAGGGACGAACAGGATATCTGGCCGATTTGGATTTTGCGGTACAATCCCGAAATCGACGGCATGATCCAGCACCTGCTGAACGATATCTTGCTGAAACCCGCTTTCCAGTTTTAACCTGATGTTTGGATGATCTTTTGAAAATTCTTGAATCATAGTCGACATGCGCGTGAGGAAAAACGATTCCTGCATTCTGATGTCAACATTTCCTTGAGGCTGATCCAGCTCATTCATCGCTTCTTCTAAAGATCTTCCTAAATGAATAAATTGATAAGCAAATGCAGCAAGCTTCAAACCGGCCGGAGTCGGTTTCACCCCTCTTGATAAACGCTGAAACAACCTTTGCCCGCAAGCTTGTTCCAAAAGCTGAATATGGTTGGTGACGGTTGATTGTACATACCCCAGCCGATCAGCAGCGCGGCTGAAGTTTTTTTCTTCCATCACGGCAATGAAGGTATTGAAAAATTTCCCCTCTAACATCTCAATCATAAAATGGTCATCTCCTTGATATCGATAAATAAAATGGTTTGTATCGCAATCATTCATAAGTAAAATGGATATCTTCATGATATCGTTATTTTTGTAAGGATGAAAGAGATATGGAAAGGGAGGAAAACAATGAACAAAACGAGAGGATTCAGGCTTGGTGTGTATATTTTCAAGGATGCTGAAATCATAGACTATGCGGCTCCGTACGGGGTGTTCTCAGTGGCGAGGCGGCTTGATCCCGAGCTGGACGCCTTTCTTGTGGCAGATGCGATGAAGCCGGTTCAGACTCAGGCAGGACTGATCGTTCAGCCGAATTATAGTTTTCAAGACCAGCCTGATATGGATGCTTTCTTAATTCCGGGCGGATTCGGCACACGGCAGGAGACAAATAACAAACGGCTGCATCAGTTCATCCGCTCTCTTCCTGAGACAACTTTACTGGTCAGCGTATGTACGGGGTCATGGATTTTCGGGCGAATGGGACTCTTAGACGGGGTTCCCGCCACAAGCCGCAAAGAACCGGATCGGCTGGAGGCGTCGGAAATGGGGCAGGTGCCGATCGACCGTTTAGCTGACATCGCGCCCGCCTGCAAAATCAGCCGGGCAAGAATCGTTGACAGCGGCAGAATTGTAACCGCCGGAGGCATCGCTTCAGGAATGGAAATGGGCTTTCACTTGCTGAGAAGGGCGGGTTATGATGAAAAATTCATTGCTGATGCAGCCCGTATTATGGAATATAAAGAGGGATACAGCCAGTATAAAGATGATATTGAATATGTGCAGGAAACGAAGTAGCCAAAAAAGCTCAGCCGAAAGGTGCTGAGCTTTTTTTCATTAGCTCTTGGAAAATGACAGCCGGGCCACGGCATCATGCATATGAATCGATTCTTCATTCCGGCATTCGATGTCAAAGGCCGAGATCCAATCCATTTCGTATAAATCAGCGGCTGTTAGGCGAATGATGTCTTCTACAAATCTCGGATTCTCGTAGGCCTGTTCAGTCACCCTTTTTTCGTCGGGCCTTTTTAAGACGGGGTGGAGCTTTGCGCTTGCATTCGTCTCCGCTGCGGCGAGTAGCTCTGTTTTAAAATCGTCAGGCATTTCCGCCTTGTCATGAATGTGCGCGGTGATGGAAATGATGCCGCGCTGATTGTGGGCGCTGTATTCGCTGATTTCTTTTGAACATGGACAAAGAGTCGTCACATGTGAAGTCATCCCGACGGTTTGTGCCCAGCCTGTGTTTTCTTTGTAAGAAACTTTCATATGGATATCGGCATGCATCAGCCCGGGCAATTCGGTTTCAGGACTGCGGCGTTGAAAATACCAAGGAAAAGAAACAGAAACCGAGGCGCTTTGCTGTTCCATATTGTCTGCAAGTTCCTTCGTGAAATCTTTCAGCGTATTCAGATCAACGGTCCAGTTTTTCTCATGATAGCGCTGCAGCTGCTCTGTCAGCCGGCTCATATTGATCCCTTTGCGGCTCTTGTCGAGGTTTGTTGTGAAAGAAAATGACCCGATCGTCGTCTGAGTATGCGGTATGGCGGAAGATTCGATCTGAATCGGGTGTGAAACGTTTGAGACGCCGACATGATCAATATTAAAAAAATAATCGTTCGGCATATTTTGAAGATCTGACATGTTTTCTTTATCAGTCGGCTTTGTTCCTTTTATCGCTTCGACTGATCCGAAGCGGCGGTGGCGTTCCGGTTTTGCGGGTAAGTGAAGTTCATGTTTCATTGGTGAGACTCCTTTCAACAAACAAATCGTAATTATTCCTATTTATTTTGAGGGAATGCTGTGATAAAATCAAGTGGTCATGTTGTGAAAGAAGATGATTTTGCATTTGTATCCCGGATATGATGAAATATAACATATAAATCGTAATAATTACGATTTATAAAAATATCAAAAAGGAGAATGAAAATGAGCAAAACGATTCCTGTAACAGTATTAAGCGGCTACTTGGGAGCGGGCAAAACGACTCTGCTGAATTACATATTGCAAAATCGCCAGGGGATGAAAGTCGCCGTCATCGTCAATGACATGAGCGAGGTGAACATTGACGCCGGACTGGTTAAACAGGGAGGCGGTCTTTCACGGACAGATGAAAAACTGGTCGAAATGTCAAATGGCTGCATTTGCTGCACACTCAGGGAAGATTTATTGGTTGAAGTAGAAAAACTGGCGAAACAGGGGAATATCGATTATATCGTCATTGAGTCAACAGGCATCAGTGAACCGATTCCTGTCGCGCAAACTTTTTCTTACATCGATGAAGAGCTGGGCATTGATTTAACGCGGTTTTGCCGCCTGGATACGATGGTGACAGTGGTCGATGCCAATCGTTTTTGGCATGACTTCCAATCTGGAGACAGCCTGCTCGACAGAAAAGAAGCAATCGGTGAAGAGGATGAACGCGATATTGCCGATCTGCTTATTGATCAAATCGAATTTTGCGATGTGCTGATTTTGAATAAATGCGACCTTGTCTCTCAAGAAGAGCTGGCCAAACTGGAAAAAGTGCTGAGAACGCTGCAGCCTAAAGCTAGCATCATTCGGGCGGTAAAAGGTGAAGTCGACCCGAAGGACATTTTAAACACAGGCTTGTTTCAGTTTGAGGAAGCAAGCAGGTCAGCGGGGTGGATTAGAGAATTAAATCAGGGACATCAGGAGCATACGCCTGAGACTGAAGAGTACGGAATCTCATCTTTTGTATATGAAGCCCGTCGACCTTTTCACACAGAGCGGTTTTACAACTGGATTCATTCGCTTCCGGAAAACATTGTCAGGGCGAAAGGGATTGCATGGTGTGCGACGCGCAACAGCCTTGCTTTATTAATGTCCCAAGCGGGCCCGTCCGCCAGTCTGGAACCGATCTCTTACTGGGTTGCCGCATTGTCTAAACAAGAGCAGGAGCAAATTTTACGGCAGAATCCGGAGCTTTTAAAAGAGTGGAATGCTGAATTTGGCGACCGCCATACAAAGCTTGTTTTCATTGGAATCGATCTTTCGCCAAAAGAGATTGCGGCTGAAGCGGATCAATGTCTGCTGACAGATTCGGAGATGGCCGATGACTGGTCGCTTCTGCCCGACCCGTTTGATTGGCAGATTGAAAAAGCAAAGTAAACAGAATCATATCAGCTGAAAAAAGACAGAAGAGGACACCCTCTTTTGTCTTTTTTATTTTTCAAGAGAAACCCGCTTTGGCATATCTTGTTGACATATTAGAGAAGGAATACTAATATTCTATTTGTAATGTTAACTCATAATAATTTAAGGTTAACATTTATGCGCGGTCGGTCTTCATACATTAAAAAGAGGGGGAAATATGAAGGGAGAAACATACTATAGTGTAAGAATGAGAGCGTCCCAAAATGGGCGTCATGAGGATGGCGGAAAACATATTTCCGGAGGAGAGAAGCTCACGCCTTTCGACGGTTTGAAGCATACGGTCAATGCCTTATTGGAAAAAGGTTTATCTCATTCAAGAGGTAAACCCGACTTTATGCAAATTCAGTTTGAACGTGTAAACGAACCGATCAGGACGATTCAGCCTTTGCTAATTGAAACAAATGAAGCTGATTCAGCCGAAAAAGGACAAGAACTCGCGAAGGAGCTTATCAGCCAAGCGGGTGTTCCTCGAGACATGATTGAAAAAGCGTTTCGGGAAATTGCCGAATACTCGAGAGTAAGGGGCGCGGTCTTGTTTGATATCCATTCAGGCCGGCGGATTGACGGGAGAAAAGACAAGGGTGTGCGCGTCTCACGAATGGATTGGCCGGAAACAGGTTTTGAAGAGTGGGCAGCCGGATGCGGCATGCCGCCGAATCCGCGAATGAAGGAGGCGCTTGCAGTTGCGGCAAAGGTATCTGGGCACCCGGCTGTAGTCGCTGAATTATGCTGGTCTGATGATCCTGATTACATAACGGGCTATGTTGCCGCTGGAGAGCTGGGCTATCAGCGGATCACAAAAATGAAAGAGTATGGAGACGAAAGCGGCTGCCGAATTTTTTTTGTTGATGGATTGATAGATATGAAGAACTGCATAGACTATTTGGAAAAACAGCCTGTATTGATTCAGTCGGGGGGAGAAGGATGAACCAATCACTAATTGAAAAAAGCAAACAGCATTTGTGGCTGCCTTTTACACAAATGAAAGACTATGATGAACATCCATTAATCATCGAAAGCGGAGAAGGCATTAAGCTAAAAGATATAGACGGCAAGGAATACTATGACGGATTTTCTTCAGTGTGGCTCAATGTACACGGACACCGCAAAACGGAACTAGATGAGGCGATTAAAAAACAGCTTGGGAAAATTGCGCATTCTACGTTGTTGGGGATGACGAATGTTCCAGCGACAGAGCTTGCCGAGATATTAGTCAAAATAAGCCCTGAAAAGCTGACGCGCGTTTTTTATTCTGACAGCGGGGCCGAAGCCATGGAAATTGCTTTGAAAATGGCATTTCAATATTGGAAAAATACAGGGAAGCCGGAGAAGCAAAAATTCATTTCGATGCGAAACGGCTATCACGGCGATACGATCGGCGCTGTCAGCGTCGGTTCAATCGAGCTTTTCCACCATGTATACGGCCCGCTCATGTTTGACAGTTTCAAGGCGCGGGTCCCTTATGTATACCGTTCTGAAAGCGGCGACCCTGATTTGTGCCGAGATGAATCCCTGGAAGAACTCGAAAAACTGCTGATCGAGCATCACGGTGAGATCGCCGCGCTTTCGATTGAATCGATGGTCCAAGGAGCGTCCGGCATGATCGTGATGCCTGAAGGATATTTGGCAGGTGTTCGCCGGCTTTGCACAAAATATGACGTTTTAATGATTGTTGATGAAGTGGCGACAGGGTTTGGCCGCACCGGAAAAATGTTTGCCTGTGAGCATGAAAACGTTCAGCCTGACCTAATGGCCGCGGGGAAAGGAATTACCGGAGGATATTTGCCGATTGCCGTTACATTTGCCACCGAAGAGATTTACAAAGCATTTTACGATGACTATGAAAAATTAAAGACGTTTTTCCACGGCCACTCATATACGGGAAATCAGCTCGGCTGTGCGGTTGCGATAGAAAATTTGCGCTTGTTCGAATCAGAAAAAATCGTAGAACAGGTCGCTGAAAAATCAAAAGCGCTTCATTTGCTTCTTCAGGATCTTACATCACTCCCTCATGTCGGCGACATCCGCCAGCTCGGTTTTATGTGCGGGATAGAGCTTGTTCAGTCAAAGAAAACGAAACGATCCTTTCCGCCTGAACAGCGCGTTGGGTATCAGGTTTCTTTAAAAATGAGAGAGCTTGGCATGCTGACAAGGCCTTTGGGGGATGTTGCTGCATTTCTGCCTCCGCTCGCCAGCACGACCGAGGAACTGGAAGCGATGGTTTCGATCATGAAGGAAGCGATACATGAGGTCACAAGCCGTGAATCTTGATGGATGGTTCACCAGCCGGCTGGACAGAACGAAAGCGGCCGGGCTTTATCGGACGCTCCCCCGGACGATGAGCTCTGAAGCAGAAGCAGATGATCAAAAACAAGTGATTTGGTCGTCAAATGATTATTTAGGCATGGCAAATGACAAACGATTGATTGCAGCCGCTAAAACGGCGCTCTGCCAATCCGGAGCGGGGAGCACCGGTTCGCGGTTAACGACGGGCAATACAGACTGGCATGGGAAGCTTGAGCGGAAAATCGCAGATTTTAAACGGACGGAAGCGGCCCTCCTGTTTTCAAGCGGGTATTTAGCCAACATCGGTGTGCTTTCTTCATTGCCTGAAAAAGGAGATGTCATTTTAAGTGATCAATTGAATCATGCCAGCATCATCGACGGCTGCCGCCTGTCAAAAGCTGACACGGTCGTTTATCACCACATTGATATGCGTGATCTTGAAGAAAAACTGGCAGCGGCGCAAGGATGCGAGCGGCGCTTTATTGCAACAGACGGCGTATTCAGCATGGACGGTGCGATTGCGCCGCTTGATGAGATCATCGCACTTGCCGAACGCTATCAGGCCTTCGTTATTGTCGATGATGCACATGCAACAGGTGTTTTGGGAGAGGCCGGCAGAGGGACGAGCGAATATTTTGGCGTTTGCCCCGATGTTGTGATCGGCACCTTAAGCAAAGCCGTTGGTGCGGAAGGGGGTTTTGTCGCGGGTTCTAAAGCATTGATCGATTTTTTGCTGAATCATGCGAGAACGTTTATTTTTCAAACAGCGATCCCGCCAGCTAGCTGTGCGGCTGCATATACAGCCTTTGAGATTATAGAAGACAGTCAAGATAAACGCCGGCTTTTGCATTCATCTGTGAGAACGGTGAAAGCCGGTCTGGAGGATATGGGATTTACGGTGAAAGGAGGGCGGACGCCGATTGTACCTGTGATGATCGGAGATGCTCAACAAGCGGTTTTATTGGCAAAAAGCCTTGAGGAAAAGGGAATTTATGCGCCGGCCATTCGTCCGCCAACGGTAGCTGATGGAGAAAGCCGGATCAGGCTGACAGTCACAGCAGACCGCAGCTTAAGAGAAATAGACGATTTGTTAAAGGGATTTCATTTAATCGGAAGAGAGTTGAACATGGTGAAATGAAGGGTTTTTTTGTAACAGGGACAGATACGGGAGTTGGGAAAACCGTCATATCATGCGGCCTTGCCGCTGTATTGAAAGAGAAAAAGATCGATGTCGGGGTGTTTAAGCCGTTTTTGAGCGGGATGCGGAGCACCCACCCGCAAAGTGATACAGCTCTGTTGAAGCAAATGTCGCAGACATGTCTCTCCCACGAAGACATTACACCTTTTGAGTTTAAAGAGCCGCTTGCTCCATACATCGCTGCTGAGCTGGAGGGAAAGGCCGTCAGCTTGGAAGAGGCTGTGAACCATTGGAAAAAGATAAGGATTCAGCATGATTGTTTTATCGTTGAAGGAGCAGGCGGAATCGCAGTGCCGCTGGGAAAAGATTATTTGGTCAGTCATTTCATAAAAGCTTTGGAATTGCCGGTTGTCATCGTAGCAAGGCCGAATCTTGGAACGATCAACCATACCTATTTAACCGTTCAATATGCGAAAGGGATAGGGCTTGAGGTAATCGGTATTGTGATCAATGGAACCAGCAGCCGTCCAAGCCTTGATCAAGAAACCAACCCAGACATGATTGAAGAATTATGCGGTGTGCCGATTTTAGGCGTTACACCGAAGCTGGAACATGCAACACCAGAAAATATTCACAACATGATAAAGGAACATGTCGATGTTTCCTTCATCATGAATCAAATGCAAATGGGGGCTAAAAAGTGAATCAGTGGATGGATCTTGCAGATAGAGTGTTGGGGGGAGCGGAAGTAACAGACAAAGAGGCGCTTTCCATTTTGGAATGTCCGGATGAAGATGTCCTCTTGTTGATGCATGCTGCTTTTCAAATTAGAAAACGTTATTACGGAAAAAAAGTAAAGCTGAATATGATTATGAATGCAAAATCCGGCCTTTGCCCGGAAAACTGCGGCTACTGTTCCCAGTCAGCCATATCAAAAGCACCGATCGATTCTTATCGGATGATGGACAAAGGAACACTTATTGAGGGCGCAAAGCGCGCACATGATTTAAATATAGGAACGTACTGTATCGTGGCCAGCGGGAGAGGGCCGTCAAACCGGGAAGTCGACCAAGTTGTCGATGCTGTAAAAGAAATCAAAGATACCTACGGCTTAAAAATCTGTGCCTGTCTCGGACTGTTAAAACCGGAGCAGGCGCTGCGCCTAAAAGAAGCCGGAGTCGACCGCTACAACCACAATATCAATACATCAAAAAGCAATCATTCAAACATTACAACTTCACATACGTACGATGACAGAGTCAATACAGTGGAGACAGCCAAACAATCCGGGATGTCCCCGTGTTCGGGTGTGATTGTCGGCATGAAAGAGACAAAGCAGGATGTACTCGACATGGCGAAAAGTTTAAAAGCGCTTGATGCCGATTCAATCCCGGTTAATTTTTTGCATGCGATCGACGGTACTCCATTAGAAGGGATAAATGAATTAAATCCGCTTTATTGCTTAAAAGTTTTGGCTTTGTTCCGTTTTATCAATCCGACAAAGGAAATCCGCATTTCCGGCGGCCGGGAAGTCAATCTTCGTTCATTGCAGCCATTGGGGCTTTATGCCGCCAATTCGATTTTTGTCGGAGATTATTTAACAACGGCAGGACAGAATGAAACAGAAGACCATAAGATGCTCCATGATTTGGGATTTGAAGTCGAATCGGTAGAAGAAATGAAAGCCAGCCTGCAGCAATAAACGGCAAGAAAAAAGCAATGGGCTGACGAGACGGAGGGATGACATGACAACAGATTTTCACGCGGCAAAGCCAAGCCTGCTTGCTGATTCAGATTTTTGGAGAGACCCTTATCCCTTTTATGATAAACTGAGGTCCGTTCATCCTGTTTATAAAGGGACTGTATTAAAATATCCGGGCTGGTATGTAACAGGATATGCTGAAGCGGCAGCGATTTTGAAAGATGCCAGATTTAAAAACCGCATTCCTCTTCCTGAAACGGGGACAAAATACGAAAATCTTAAAAATGTACAGCAGGATATGCTGTTATTTAAAAACCAGTCTGACCATAAACGAATGCGTACGCTTGTTGGCAAAGAATTGACACCGAAGATGGCAGACTCCTTTCGTCCTTATATAAAAGAAGCCGTTCATGAATTGCTGGATCAAATTCAAAGGAGAGGAACGGCGGACATTGTTTCAGAGTATGCCTTTCCTTTGGCAAGTCTTATCATCGCCAAAATCCTTGGAGTGCCGGAAGAGGAGAGATATCGATTCAGACAATGGACGGCCCGCTTAATCCAGACGATCGATTTGACCCGATCAAGAAAGGCGTTGGCAAAAGGCGGCGATGCCGTCTTCCAGCTGACGGCATATTTTAAAAGCTTGATTCAAAAGCGAAAAACGCGTCCTCGGGAAGACATGATCACTAGATTCACCATGCACGAACAGTTAACAGAAGAGGAAGTGCTTGCAACATGTATATTGCTTGTTATTGCCGGACATGAGACGACGGTCAACCTTATAAGCAATGGATTGTTTTCTTTAATAAATCATCCTGAAGAGCTCGGCGCACTGAAGGAGGAGCCCCAGCTTATTGAATCCGCTGTCGAGGAGTTTTTGCGCTATGAAAGCCCGACACAGCTGACGGCGCGCACGGCTTCAGAAGACTGCGAAATCAACGGGGACATCATAAAAAAAGGAGAACAGGTATATATCCTTTTAGGTGCTGCCAATCGTGATCCGAACAAATTCAAGCATCCTCATCTACTGGATATCTCCAGAAAACCGAATCAGCACCTAGCCTTTGGATATGGCGCTCATGTCTGTCCAGGTTCCTCATTGGCGCGCCTCGAAGCACAAATTGCCATTTCTGCATTTTTGGAGCGGGCGCCCGAGCTTCGGCTGGCTGCATCCAATGTTCAATACCGCAAATTAATTGGTTTTAGATCGCTGATCGAGCTGCCTGTTGCCCTCGGATGAAAGTGAATATAGGAAAAAGGGCTGGTTTAGATGCCAGCCCCTTTTAGTCTTTCTTTTCATTTTGTGTGATATAGGTTGTTAAAAGCGCCTTGAGCTCTTTGATTTCTGCCCTCAATTCTTTTATTTCTTTTGTATCCTCTTTTAACTCGCCTGTTTCATCTTCTATTTCCTGAGAAATTTTTTGGGCGTTGTTGACGATTTCCCCGACGATCAGATTGATCATAATAAATGTCGCAATGACGATAAATGAGATGAAATACAGCCATGACCAGCCGCTTTCGGCAAAGATCGGCCTGAATATGCCGCTTGCCCATGATTCAAGTGTGAACGTCTGAAACAGCGTTATAAAGCTGAGCTGCAAGTTTCCGAAATATTCCGGTGCAATATATGAGAAGAACATCGTCCCGATGACGGCGTACACGTAAAAAATGATCGTCATCAATAATATGACGCTGCTGATTGTCGGAATCGCCATAAACAACGCATTGACGATACGTCTTAATGACGGAACAGAGGTGATCGTCCGCAATACCCGGAGCACCCGGAAAATTCGGAGTACACTGACGAAATTGGTGTTATAAAGAACCAAACTGCCGACGACGATAATAAAATCAAAAACGTTCCAGTTGTTTTTAAAGAAATGGAGTTTTTGCACGAATAGTTTAAGAGACAGTTCAATGACAAAAATCGCTAAAAACAGACAGTCTAAAATAAAAAATACGTTTTGATAAGGCTTAAAAAATGTATAGGTCTCCAAGCCGATGGAAATCGCATTTACAATAATGACAAACGTAATGAAATACTGAAACATGCGGCTCTCGACGAGCGCAGAAACTTTGGTTTTAAATGATAAAAATCCCTTGTTTTGATGAGTATTCACCCTGTTTTTTTATCCTCCCGTTTTGTTTTCATTTCTATGATACGTTACATAGACTAGAGGCTGTCAAGCAAGTTATTTTTTATCGGGTAAACTTAACGTTTACGTAAACATTCGATAATGATATAATAAAAAAATCAAAGAAGATCAGGGGGGATATGGACGTGGACTGGATGAAGATTGATCAAATAGCAAAGCGAAGCGGTTTGACCAAAAGAACGATACGCTTTTATGAAGAAATCGGTCTGCTTTCTTCACCAAAGCGAACAGAGGGCGGTGTCCGCCTTTATTCTGAAGACGATCTGGGAGAGCTTGAAAGAGTGATAAGCGCGAAGGAAGTTTTAGGATTTTCTCTGCAAGAGCTTCAGCAATTTATGGAAATGAGCAAGCATCTTGAAATGAATAAAGAAGGCTATCTTTTATCATTGGATAAAGTGGAGCGAAAAGAAAAGCTTGAAGATATTCAAAACATGCTGAATGAACAGCTGAGAATGATTGATGAAAAGATCGAAAAGTTTCAATCATTCAAAAAGCGTCTGGAGGGTATGCAACATAAGGCCCGACATGCGCTGAGTCATATTGATTAAACAAAAC
The DNA here is from genome assembly GCF_001969815.1 of Bacillus swezeyi. GTDB lineage: Bacteria > Bacillota > Bacilli > Bacillales > Bacillaceae > Bacillus > Bacillus swezeyi. Next base: position 37,973 of record NZ_MRBK01000015.1, read on the forward strand.
AAACGCTATTTTGATAGCGTTTGTTTATTTTTGGAAGGAAGGTCTGATTTGTTATGAATGAGCAATCATCTAAGAACTCAAGTATACTTAAACAGCCAAAAGCAGTGTGGGCCGTAGCATTTGCTTGTGTCATCTCTTTTATGGGAATAGGGCTGGTCGATCCGATCCTGCCGGCGATTGCTCAACAGCTTCATGCTTCCCCCAGCCAAGTTTCACTTCTGTTTACAAGCTATCTGCTTGTGACAGGCTTTGCGATGCTTTTGTCAGGCGCCATCTCAAGCCGGATTGGAGCAAAGCGGACATTAATATGCGGTCTTATTTTAATTATTATTTTTGCGGGGCTGGGCGGATTTTCACATTCCATCTCCCAGCTTGTCGGCTTTCGGGGCGGCTGGGGGCTCGGCAACGCCTTGTTTATCTCAACAGCTCTTGCTGTTATTGTAAGTGTTGCATCAGGCGGAAGCGCAAAAGCGATTATTTTATATGAGGCGGCGCTGGGATTGGGGATTTCAGTCGGTCCCCTTGCAGGCGGAGAGCTTGGAACCATATCATGGAGAGCGCCGTTTTTCGGAGTATCTGTTTTAATGGCGGTTGCTCTGCTTGCGATTTCCGTTCTTTTGCCGCGGGTTGCGAAACCGCAAAAGAAAATTTCCGTCAGCGCTCCGATAAAGGCGCTGCGTTATAAAGGATTATTCACACTGTCTGCGTCCGCTTTTTTGTACAACTTTGGCTTTTTCACTTTGCTTGCTTATTCGCCATTTGTTCTTGATTTAAATGAAAGAGGCCTCGGCTATGTCTTTTTCGGCTGGGGACTGTTTCTTGCAGTCACATCCGTTTTCACCGCTCCGGCTGTACAGCGCGTCTTTGGAACCGTCCGTTCTCTTATTCTGCTGTTTATGTTGTTCGCAGCTGATTTGTTAGCGCTCGGCATTTGGATGGAGCATATGGCTTTTGTTATCGTGTTGATTATCATAGCAGGCGGTATTTTAGGAATGATCAATACGATTTTGACAACCGCGGTGATGGAAGCAGCACCTGTCGAACGATCAGTCGCTTCATCGGCCTATAGCTCAATCCGGTTTATCGGCGGCGCGATTGCACCATGGATTGCCGGTGTGTTGGCCGATCATTTCAATCCGAATATCCCTTATTTCGCCGGGTGTGTAGCGGTGCTTGCCGGCATGGCTGTTATTATAGGCGGCCGCCGTCATTTGGCTGGCATCAAAGTCGGGCATTAAATAAAAAAACTTGTTTCCCTGCAAAGGAAACAAGTTTTTTTATTATAAGACCTTCGTCGTCCATGATTCACAGTTCCATGTATCTGTTGCGATCTCCATATAAAACTCCGGTTCGTGAGAGATGAGGAGGATTGAGCCTTTGTATTCTTTCAGGGCTCTTTTTAACTCTTCCTTAGCTTCAACATCCAGGTGATTTGTCGGCTCATCGAGCACGAGCAGGTTTGTTTCAGAATTAATGAGCTTGCACAGTCTGACTTTCGCTTTTTCCCCTCCGCTTAAAACGGAAACCCTGCTTTCAATATGCTTTGTCGTCAGTCCGCATTTTGCAAGGGCTGCGCGGATTTCGTACTGAGTAAAGGACGGAAAGTCGTTCCACACTTCTTCAATACATGTGTTGCTGTTGGCTTCTTTAGCTTCCTGTTCAAAATAGCCTATATGAAGGTATTCCCCCCGTTCGACTTCTCCTGACAGCGGTGAAATTTCGCCGAGCAGGCTTTTCAGCAATGTCGTTTTTCCGATGCCGTTTGCCCCGTGCAAGGCGATTTTTTGCCCGCGTTCCATCCTCAGGTTTAACGGACGGGAAAGCGGTTCGTCATAGCCAATGACGAGATCTTTTGTTTCAAAAATCAGCTTTCCTGATGTTCTCGCCTGCTTAAAGTGAAATTCCGGCTTCGGTTTTTCAGAAGGGAGCTCGATCATATCCATTTTATCAAGTTTTTTCTGCCTGGACATCGCCATATTGCGCGTACTGACCCGCGCTTTATTGCGGGCCACGAAATCTTTAAGCTCGGAAATTTCCTGTTGCTGCTTTTTATAGGCCGCCTCAAGCTGCTGCTTTTTGGCCTCATACACTTCGCGGAATTGATTGTAATCACCGACATAGCGGGTCAGCTCCTGATTTTCTACATGGTAGATCAGATTGATAACACTATTGAGGAACGGAATGTCGTGTGATATCAGAATAAACGCGTTTTCATATTCCTGCAGATAGCGCTTGAGCCATTCGATATGCTGTTCATCCAAGTAGTTTGTCGGCTCGTCAAGCAGAAGGATGTCGGGCTTTTCCAGCAGCAGTTTGGCTAGCAGCACCTTTGTCCGCTGGCCGCCGCTTAAATCTGTGACATCCCGATCAAGTCCGAGGTCATGAAGCCCGAGCCCGCGGGCGATTTCTTCAACCTTTGCATCAATCGCATAAAAATCATTGTTGGTCAGAGCGTCCTGGATCGTCCCGACTTCTTCAAGAAGCTTTTCAAGCTCTTCAGGATCGGCCTCACCCATTTTGGCGTAGATCGCATTCATTTCTTCTTCCATCGCAAATAAATAATGAAAGGCATTTCTCAGTACATCGCGGATCGATTGTCCGCGTTCCAGCACTGTATGCTGGTCAAGGTAGCCGACCCGGATTTTTTTTGACCATTCCACTTTGCCCTCATCAGGTTCAAGTTTTCCTGTAATGATATTCATGAAGGTTGATTTTCCTTCGCCATTCGCTCCGATGAGACCGACATGCTCGCCTTTTAGCAGGCGAAAGGAGATATCATGAAAGATCGCCCGGTCGCCAAAACCGTGGCTTAGCTTTGTTACCGATAATAAACTCATGTTTTGCACCTCTAATGTATAGTAAAAAACCATTTCTGTATCCTATAAGATTATATCGAACTTCTCGGGAACAATAAAAGAAAAATTGCGCTGCAGCTTCTGTTTTGAGATACTAGGTGCAGAACCAACCTGAGTATAAAGGAGAAAAACATGACAGAAAGATGGCCATTTTTAGATAAAGCAAAACCGTTTATTAAAGAAAATTGGGAGGCGGCAGGCTTTCTCGCACCGACGAACGTTCAAAAAAGCACGGCTGAAATGATTTTGGAAGGGCGTGACGTGATCGCCGAGTCGCCGACGGGAACGGGAAAAACGCTCGCTTACGTCCTGCCGCTCCTGGAAAAAATAAAAGCGGATGAAAAAAACATCCAGGCTGTGATCCTCGCTCCTTCCCGGGAGCTTGTCATGCAGATTTTTGATGTGATCACAGAGTGGAAAAAAGGCTCAGATATCAGAGCCGCATCTTTCATCGGAGGAGCAAACATTAAAAAGCAGCAGGAAAAGCTGAAAAAACATCCGCACATCATTGCGGGCACACCGGGACGATTGAATGAGCTTATCAAAATGAAGAAGCTGAAAATGCATGAAGTAAAAACGATTGTCCTTGATGAAACAGATCACCTGCTTACCCCGGAGCACCGCGGCACGATAGGAAACATCATCAAGTCGACGCTTCGCGACCGGCAGCTTCTCTGTTTTTCCGCAACTTTAAAAAATGATACCGAGCGCGAGCTCCGTGAGATGACGAAAGAGGCCGAGCTTTTCCGGATTAAAAGAACAAGTGAAGAATCCGCTAAAGTCAAACATCAATATCTCGTCTGCGACCAGCGGGATAAAGTCAAAATTCTGCAAAAATTTTCAAGGCTGGCAGGCATGCAGGCGCTGATCTTCGTGAAAGATATCGGCAATTTAAGCGTATATGCGGAAAAGCTCAAGTTTCATCATGTGGATGTCGGCGTCCTTCACAGCGAGGCGAAAAAAATCGAGCGGGCCAAGATCTTGCAGGCGTTTGAGGCAGGGGAGTTTACATTGCTTTTGGCGACTGACATCGCGGCGCGCGGGATCGATATTCAAGATCTCCCATATGTCATTCACGCCGATTTGCCAAATGAAGAAGGCTATATCCACCGTTCAGGCAGAACGGGAAGGGCCGGAAATGAAGGAACAGTGATCAGTCTGGTCAACCGTATGGAAGAGGAAAGGCTGAAAAAACTTGCGAAGAAGCTGGGGGTTCATCTTCAGCAGATCGTCTATGAAAGAGGACGAATCATTGAAAAATAGGAGGAGGCTCTTTGAGCCTCCTTTTTTATTCGGGTTCAGATACTTTAATCAGCTGTTTTCCAAGGTTTTTTCCTTTAAACAAGCCTAAAAATGCTTCCGGAATTCGTTCGAAGCCTTCTGTAATCGTTTCTTCATATTGAATCCGGCCGCTTTTCAGCCATTCGGCAAGCTGTTTGGCGCCTTCCGGAAAACGGTCGCGATAATCATTGACGACAAATCCCTTCATCAGTGCGCTCGATTTAATTAAGGCCGTTTGAACGCGCGGTCCCATGTCATCCTTTGCGCTTTCGGCATTATAAGAAGAAATCGCACCGCACACCGGAATCCGCGCAAATTTGTTGATGAGCGTGAGCACGGCATCTGAAATGCTGCCCCCGACATTGTCAAAGTAGACGTCGACCCCGTTCGGGCATGCTTTTTCAAGCGCTAAAGCGATATTTTCAGTCGTTTTATAATTGATCGTTTCATCAAACCCGAGCTGTTCTTTCAAATACGCGGTCTTTTCATCAGAACCGGCGATTCCGACGACCCTTGCCCCTTTGATTTTGGCGATTTGTCCGACGGCTGAGCCGACTGCCCCCGCGGCCCCAGAGACAACAACCGTTTCTCCGGCTTTTGGGCGGCCGATATCAAGAAGACCGAAATAAGCCGTCAAGCCGGTCATGCCGAGAATTCCGAGATAGGCAGTGACAGGGGCGAGTGAAGGATCAATTTTTTGCAGATTTGTTTCAGGAACCGCAGAATACTCCTGCCAGCCCAAGTTTCCTACAACGATATCTCCTTTTTGAAGCTTGTCCCCTTTTGATGAGATGATTTCGCCGATGACTCCGCCGGTGATGACCTCATCAAGGGGAAAAGGTTCAACATACGATTTCGCATCCTGCATTCTGCCCCTCATGTAAGGATCTACAGAGACATAAAGCGTTTTGACAAGCACTTCTCCGTCTTTTGCTTCCGGAATTTCTGTTTCTTTTATGCGGAAATCTTCCATGACAGGAATGCCTTGCGGCCGTCTTGCAAGTTCAATTTGTTTTTGCAGCATAATGACTCCTCCTTTTATCCATAACCTTATCATTTAAAATAGAAACTTTGCAAAACATGAGCCGGTTAATGAAAGGTCTTCTGGAGAACTGAATCCGGAAGAAAAAGATGATAAACATCGGCATTTCTTTCGTTTAAGAGATATTGATTGGCATTTTCCCTGGAGTCTTTGATCATGTCTTTTGTAATGAAAGGAAGCAGTGAAAAAAGATACGAGGCCAGGATGTCCTCTGTGTTGCTTGCCGTTCTCTTCTCCGGATCACCGATATTCATGATGATCGAAAAGACATAATCAATATTGATGCCGAACTGCCGGGCCGCAAAGGATTCAAGAAGATGCGTATCGACTTCTTGATGACCTTTCCTTGACAAAATTTGTTTAGTTAAATCACAAATGATCCATGCGTTGTATTGTTGTTCTGGTGAAAAATAATTCAAGCTAAAATCACCTCATTTCAGCCTTGTCTTTTTTAAATGTACCTGAAACGGCAGACCTCTTAAACAAAATGTCTGAATATTTATAACGATTGTAATATTGAAATAAAAATGTCATGAGAGCACATTGATTTGTTTCAGCTTCCCAGACCGAGGGGTATTTCATAAATACAGCATTCAAAAAGAGGAGGAGATTCACATGAAACCGGTAGTAAGAGAATACACAAATGATGAGAAGCTCTTGAAGGATGTTGAAGAGCTCAAGAGTATTGGCGTCGCGAGAGAAGATCTTTATGTTCTTTCACATGATGATGACAGAACGGAACGGATCGCGGATAACGCGGAGGCCAATACGATTGGAGCGGAGGAGACAGGCCTCAAACATGCAGTCGGCAATATCTTTCATAAAAAAGGAGACGAACTCCGCAATAAAATTCATGAGATCGGCTTTTCAAAACAGGAAGCGGATCAGTTCGAAGAGCGGCTTGATGAAGGGAAAGTGCTCCTGTTTGTAACCGATCATGATAAAGTGAAATCCTGGGTGTAAAACAGACTGCCGACTTAGTCGGCAGTTTTTTTAGTAAAATAAAATTTGAATGGCATATATAAAGGAGTAGAATAATAAATGAAAACGATATGAATAGGAGGAGAAACTAGTGGCTACAGAAAAAAACACAGACCAAAAACCAGCACTTCAAATCCTTCCTCTTGCAGTCACGATTTTAGTCGGAGCGGTTATTTGGTTTATTCCGCAGCCTGCCGGTTTAGATCAGAAAGCATGGCACTTATTCGCAATTTTTGTAGCAACGATTATCGGCTTTATATCTAAACCGTTGCCGATGGGGGCAATCGCGATATTCGCATTGGCTGTGACGGCCCTTACCGGAACCTTGTCAATCGAAGAGACGCTGAGCGGATTTGGAAACAAGACGATTTGGCTGATCGTCATTGCTTTCTTTATTTCACGGGGGTTCATTAAAACAGGATTAGGCGCGAGAATCGCCTATTTATTTGTGAGGATGTTCGGCAAAAAAACGCTCGGACTTTCATATTCGCTGCTTGTCAGCGATTTGATTTTGTCGCCGGCGATACCAAGCAATACAGCAAGAGCTGGCGGGATCATTTTTCCGATTATCCGTTCGTTATCTGAGACCTTTCAATCGACACCTAAAGATGGAACTGAACGCCGCATCGGAGCGTTTTTGCTGAAAGTCGGCTTTCAGGGTAATTTGATTACCTCAGCGATGTTTTTAACAGCGATGGCTGCAAACCCGTTGATCGCAAAGCTTGCCCATGATGTGGCCGGCGTTAATCTGACATGGACAAGCTGGGCGGTAGCGGCAATCGTTCCTGGACTTGTCAGCTTGATCATAACGCCGCTTGTCATTTACAAGCTGTATCCGCCCGAAGTTAAGGAAACACCTGATGCCGCGGCGATTGCGACAGAAAAGCTGAAGGAAATGGGTCCGTTCAAAAAATCAGAGCTCTCCATGGTCGCGGTCTTTCTGCTCGTCCTTTTTTTATGGGTCTTTGGCGGAAACCTAAAAATCGACGCGACGACAACGGCCTTGATCGGTTTAGCTGTTTTGCTTTTGACCCAGGTTTTGACATGGGAAGATATTAAGAAAGAGCAAGGCGCGTGGGATACGCTGACATGGTTTGCGGCGCTCGTCATGTTGGCGAGCTTCTTGAATGAGCTTGGAATGGTCGGCTGGTTCAGTGATGCGATGAAGTCGTATGTCTCCGGGTTCTCCTGGATCAGCGCATTTCTTATTTTAATTGTCGTGTACTTTTATTCACACTATTTCTTTGCGAGTGCAACCGCTCATATCAGTGCGATGTATTCGGCTTTTCTCGCCGTTATCGTCGCCGCAGGCGCACCGCCGCTGTTAGCGGCTTTAAGCCTCGCATTTTTCAGCAATCTTTTTGCTTCGACGACACACTACGGGGCTGGAGCCGCCCCCGTCTTTTTTGGAGCAGGCTATATACCGCAAGGCAAATGGTGGTCGATCGGCTTCATTTTGTCGATTGTTCATATTGTGATATGGCTTATTGTCGGTGGATTATGGTGGAAATTGCTGGGTATATGGTAAGATAAAGGAGGCAGGAGACATCCTGCCTTCTTTTTTTAGATTGAAAGGTGTGGTTTTAATGTTTTGGTCGCTTGATTTAATGGTGCCCGGTTTTATATGTGCTTTTATTTATTTTTTGTATGATATTATGAAAAACCGAAAAAGAACGAGTTTTTTTAGAAAACTTGTTTTTGCCAGCTTCCTTGTTTACTTATGCGCCGTCTTTCAATTGACGATAGGCGACATTCATTTTCCAGATCAGGAGTTCGCTTATCTTGATGTTCAGCCCATCCCTTTTTATTTTGTGGGTGATTGGCTCGAGATGTATGAGCAGGCCGGATTAGATTGGTTTTTTTGGAATTCTGTCAGGCTTACGTTTTATAATGTATTGCTGCTCTTTCCTTTAGGCGTTTATCTTTCATTTCTATGGAGAAAGACTACGCTAAAAAAAGCGGCTGTTCTTGTGTTTTTGACGAGCTTTCTCATTGAAAGCCTGCAGCTGGTATTATCTGCTTCAGGAATCATCATGGCACGAATGTTTAATGTTGATGACTTAATATTAAATACTGCCGGCGGCGTGATCGGATTTTGCCTTAGTACATATGTGCTTCATACAATCGGAAAAGGCTTCCGTGTGAAAGGTCTGCATATTTCAGATAAAGCGTAAACGGAGGCTAAAACTGAATGCTGAAGTTTTTAAATTCATGGATGCCTGTTCCGTGCCTTGCCAGACCATGTGTCTTTAAATAATGTGCGGCGCTTTCGGTTTCCTTTAAAATGCCGGGATCAAGACCAAGCTGATGGTGTCCTCCAAAAACTCTCCTTACACCTTTAATGGCGGAGATTTTTTCAAGGGAATGGACTAGGTCCAGAGGGTTTGTCGTCGGGTAGAAAGCATAGACTGGCGCTCCGGTATAAAGCAGGTCGCCAGTGAACAAATAGCCTGCCGTCTGATCAAAGATGCAGATATGCCCCGGAGAATGTCCTGGTGTATGGTAAATGACCAGCGGTCTTGAATGGCTGCCGATTATGTCGCCGTCTTTAAGAATGCCTGCTGGTTCGCCTTTGTACGGCGTATAGCTTTCAGGAGAAAATGTATCTGGGACTGGTTTTGTGATATCGCGTGAAACATCGCGGCGTATCTGTTCAATTGGCAGTCCTTTGATTCCGTCTGTAAGCCATTCCTTCTCAGCTTCATGCACATAAATGAAATCATATTCACCATGGCTTCCGATGTGGTCCCAGTGCACATGGGTTGTCATTACCTTGATCGGCAGGCTTGTCAGCCTGTCCGTGATTTTTTTCATACTGGCAATGCCAAGGCCTGTATCGATTAAAAATGCCTCTTCTCTTCCAAGAAGCAAATAAGAGTGCACATTTTCCCAATGGCCGTATTCACTGATCGCAAACGTATCCCCACCCAAGTCAGTAATGGTAAACCACTTATCATCAATCATTTGCTTCCCCCTCAGGTCACGCATTATTTCAAATGTATCACGCTGCTTCTACTGCCGGCAAATGAAGAAAAAACTCATAAATGTTTGCAAAAAAGCGCACACTAGTGAATGCAAATGATAAGTAAGTGTGGTGACATGATGAGTGATCCTTATATGCCGCTGACTTCTATTAAAAGCGGGGTCTTGAAGGAATATGCCAAAGGAGTTTACGGATTAACCGTTCAAATTGTGAATGTATATTTTATTTTCGATCCTGATTCGCGTGAAGCCGTGTTAATCGACGCGGGTATGCCAAAATCTGCACCTTTCATTTTAAAAGAAGCAGAAGAGCGGTTTGGCGGTGATTTTCAGCTGAAAGCGATCGTTTTGACGCATGGGCATTTCGATCATGTCGGCGCATTGGAGGAGCTTCTGGAAAAATGGCCGGTCCCCGTTTACACTCATCCTGAAGAAATGCCGTATTTAACGGGGAAAGCGGATTATCCGCCTGCAAAACCGGATGTGAAAAGCGGACTGGTGGCAAAGCTTTCTCCATTATTTCCGCGGCATTCAATCGATATTTCATCCCATGTAAAGCCGCTTAGTGAAGACGGCTCTGTTCCTTTCCTTCCCGGCTGGAAGTGGACGGACACGCCAGGCCATACACCAGGGCATATTTCGCTTTTCCGGGAGTCGGACAGAACCTTGATCGTCGGGGATGCCGTTACAACGGTAGAACAGGAATCTCTTTTTGAGGTGGCGATTCAAAAACAAGAGCTGAACGGTCCGCCTGCTTATTTTACGATGGACTGGACAAAAGCGGCAGACTCGATTCGCAAGCTGGCTGAACTTAAACCGGCATCACTGTTGACAGGCCACGGCGTGCCGATGATGGGGGACGATTTTTCACAGGAACTGCTCAGTCTGTCCAACCGCCTTCCCGTTTCATAGCCAGAAGCAAGTGTTAGCTGAAACATTCGGTTCGCCTGAATGTTTCTTTTTTATGAGAGTGCGAGTGAAAAATGAACCATTTCTTTCATAGCGTTTGTTCCAGTTTCCAGCTGTGTATGTGTACCAATTGATTCATTTTCTGAAATTTTAGACAAAAAATGCGCGCGTTTCATTTATAATGCAGGTATGCTGGAAAGGAGCTGAGGAATGATGAATGTGCAAAAAAGGGTGCAAGCTTTGCTGGGGATCACAATTTTATTTGCCGGACTGCTGTTCTTCGATGTGGCGCATGCCGCTGAAACCCCTTATTACGGAAAAAATTACGCTCAGCCAGAACCATTATCTTCATTATATCCAGAGCCTGAAGAAACATTTAAAACGCCTGCTTTCGTAAAAAAGGGGGAAGCCTTTACGACACAGGAAGAAATGATGAAGTTTATCAACAGTCTGACAAAAAAAAGTCCGTACGTCAAAATGAAAAATATCGGTTTTTCGATTGAAAAAAGAGAAATTCCTGTGCTTTATTTTACAAAAGATGACCGTATACGGTCGATATCCAAAAAGCCGATTATTTGGCTGCAGGGACAAATTCACGGAAATGAACCGGCTGCCGGGGAAGCGACTTTGGCAATGGCCGAGAAATTGGCCGGGCCATACGGGGATAAAGTCCTCGATAAGGTCAACGTGGTCATTGTCCCGAGAGTTAATCCTGACGGCTCTTATCACTTTAACAGAAGGCTTTCAAGCGGAATCGACGGAAACAGAGACCATGTGAAGCTTGAGTCTCCCGAAGTACGCGCCATCCATAAGGAATTCATTCAATATGCTCCAGAGGTCGTCATTGACGCACATGAATATGGTGTGGGCCAAAACGAATTTCAACATATCGGTGAAAAAGGGACATTGAAATACCACGATATTTTAGTTTTATCAGGAAAAAATTTAAATATCCCGGAATCCATCAGGAATGCCTCTGACAGCCTTTATGTGAACGGCATCAAAGCAAAGCTTGATCAGAAAGGTTTCTCAAATGATTCCTATTATACGACTGGAAAAAGCAAGGACGGGAAAATCGAAATCTATGAAGGCGGCACAGAAGCGAGGATCGGACGCAATGCCTTTGCTCTTCAGCCTGCTCTTTCCTTCCTTGTTGAAAGCAGGGGAATCGACATCGGACGCGAAAATTTCGCAAGAAGGGTCGCTGCTCAAGTGGCGACACATGAGACCATCATGAACACGACGGTCAAGCATGCAGCTGAAATCAAACATCTTGTCGCCGCTGAAAAATTAAAGCTGATCCAACAAGGGGCAAAAGGAAATGACAAGGATCAGGTCGTCATTACAAGCGACTTTGCCGGGCCGTTTGCAGATACGCTGAAAATGGCGGATATTGCTTCAGGACAAGCAGTCGATGTCCCCGTTCAATATTACAGTGCGAGCCAGGCTGTACCGACCCTGTCGCGAACACGGCCGAGAGCCTATCTTGTCTTGCCGGGACATCAAGATATCGATCAGAAATTGAAAGACCAAGGGCTAAAAAGCGTGACGCTGAAGTTTAAGAAAAAACTTTCAGCAGAGGCTTTTCAGGTTGTCTCTAAAGAAACGGCGGGAGAATCAGAAGGCCGTCCCGTCATCAAAGTAGAAACAAAGCTTAAAAACAAGAAAAAAGAGTTTCCAAAGGGAACAAAAATCTATTTTACTGCCCAGCCGCAGAGCAATCTCTTATCGATTGCGCTTGAACCTGAATCAGTTGACAGTTTTGTAAGCACAGGCTATATTTCTTCTGAAGCGGGGAAAGAGCTTCCTGTCTATCGCTTTATGTTCGATCAAAAGACGCTTCATATTCAAGAATAAAAAAGAAGGCATCCGACCCTTTGGCGGATGCTTTTTTAGAGGTTTTTTGTCTTTTCATACAGAAAGGTTTTAAACTGTGCCGGAAACTTATACAATAAATATCAACCTAAAAGCAGGAAAGGAGAGAATTCGGTTGGAAGCACATGAAGAGCGATGGAATGAAGCAAAGGCCTTCATTGAGATATGCTTCGGAGAACTGTCAAAATCCGAAGAGGAAAAAAAGCTGCGTTTACATAACATACGAGAAGAAATCAAGAAAACCGGCACCTATACACATACAATGGAAGAAATCGAACATGGAGCAAGAATGGCTTGGAGAAACAGCAGCCGCTGCATCGGCAGGCTGTTTTGGCATTCTCTTACTGTCCTGGACAAAAGGGACGCCCGGACGGAAGAAGAGGTGCGGGATGCGCTGTTTCAGCATATTCGATTAGCGACTAACAGCGGAAAAATAAAACCGTTCATTACTATATTTCCTCCAGAACAAAACGGGGAAAAGAAAGTCACCATTTGGAACCATCAGCTGATCAGATACGCGGGATATGAGACGGAAAACGGCGTTGTCGGCGATCCGGCTTCAACAGAGCTGACAAAAGCGTGTCAGGCGCTTGGCTGGAAAGGAGAGGGGACGCTTTTTGATCCGCTGCCGCTCGTTTTTCAAATCGCAGATCATCCTCCTGTCTGGTATGACCTGCCCAAGGATATCGTAAAAGAGGTGCCGCTCATACACCCTGACATTGCAGCTTTTCAAGATTTGGGGCTGAAATGGTATGCCGTTCCGATTATTGCGGACATGAAGCTCGAAATCGGAGGAATCCATTATAATGCCGCACCTTTTAATGGATGGTATATGGGAACAGAAATAGGCGCGCGCAACCTCGCTGATACAGACCGCTATAATGTGCTGGAAAAAGTGGCGGCCGTTATGGGGCTTGACACAGAGCGAAATGCCTCCCTGTGGAAAGACAGAGCGCTTGTTGAGCTAAATACGGCTGTGCTTTACTCTTATAAAAAAGCGGGTGTCAGCATCGTTGACCACCATACAGCGGCAAGCCAATTTAAACGGTTTGAGGAACAGGAAGCTGAAGAGGGGCGGGAGCTCTCGGCAAGCTGGACATGGCTGATTCCGCCGTTATCACCGGCATCGACCCATATATTCCACAGCTATTATGAAAATAAGCCGGTAAAACCAAATTATTTTTATCAGGAAAAGCCTTATCTCGGGGATTACTAAAGAGGAAAATCGGAGATCAAAAGAAAATACTTTGTGCCATGCAGCGTGTTCGCTGTTTTTTGCAATGCTTACATATAGCAAAGATGCAAAAATCTTGCTCTGTCATACGGCAGGCGAGATTGCCTTTATTCATAGGCCTTACCCAAAAAACAGGCTCGATGACGTTTTCTTATCAAGATCGCCGGCGCATGAATCATCAATGAAAGGCTCCGTATCGGAGCCTTTTTCACTGATCCTCATGTCAGCTCTTCACATCCATTTCTTTTCGATAGAGAACATAGGAATAGATATAGGGAGCAAAAACCGTGATCAAAATAATGGGCAGCATCATACCTTCGCTTATTGAAAACAACCCGTCCGCCGCTATCAGAAGTCCTGCGGCAGTAAATACTTTCGCCGCAAATCTGTGGGTCTTCTTCCAAATCGCATCACTGCTCAATGTCCAAGGATTCTTAATTCCGAAAAAGAAATTGGAGCGGACTCTCGGAAGGTAATTGCCGATCACGATCAATAGAACGCCCACAAGCACCGGAACGATGCTTCCCGTCGGCAGGTCATAGCCGAGCCCTGTCATGACTACTAGCAGATTGATCAAGAAAAATAACAGCAGCATTGCATTTATGAGAAGATGATATGTTTTTGAAAAAAGCTGATAGTTCTTTCTGCGCGGATCCAGTTTTGGAGTCAGGATCATCATGATATACAGAAAGACAAGCAAACCCATCATGGTCAGCATCGCTTCCATTTTTGAAGCATATCTGTCAACTTCGCCTGAGGACGACCAATGGATGGGCACTTGATCGGATATGTGCGGATAAGCGATCGCCCACATCAAAAGATTAGCTAAAATAATAGATAGTGAAAATATGTGCTTCTTCATTTTGTATCCCCTTCGTTTTTGCCGGTTTGTTCAGTAAAACTGAAAGCCCAGCTGATAATGTCTTGAAACATGGTTGTATTCAGAGAGTAAATGATGAACTGGCCTTTTTTTTCATCTTGTATTAATTCGGCCTGTTTTAAGATTTTCAAATGCTGTGAAATACTGGGTTTTGACATTTGGAAGTGCCCTGAAATTTCACCAGCGGTCAAATCCCGCTCTTTCAGCAGATTCAAAATCTTTCTTCTTGTCGGATCAGCTAAGGCTTTAAACATTTGATTCATTTGTAAGCATCCCTTAATTCGAAATTTAGTTATTTAACTAAATACTAAAATTAAATACGGAATAAGTCAAGGAGCAATTAAAAAATCCGCCGTCAGCGGCGGATTTTAATAGCTGATATTAAATTTTTGATATCCGTCGAGTTGTTTTGTTTCTTCTACTTTCACATTCGTTACGTTTGAGAACGGACTGCCTTTTTCTACTGCTTTCAAGAAGTGTTTCAGGCTTTCTTCCGGGCCTTCGGCACGAATCTCCACAGCGCCGCTGTCGAGATTTCTCACCCAGCCGGTTAACTTGTGTTTGTCTGCTTCCATTTGAACGAAGTAGCGAAAGCCCACACCTTGGACACGCCCATCTATAATGATTCGATATTGAAGCATAGAGAACACCCCTTCTTCTATGCTATCATATTTCCCATTTTAAGATCATGGGATAGACATAATCTAAAGGAATCGTTAAAATATGAAAATAAAGGAAGGACGTGAAGTTTTGGAAAATCGAAAGTATGAGATTTTTTCTATTTATGTCGGACATCCGGACACATATGACTTTGAAGGAAAGAAGGTAGAGACGGCGATTTTCAAAGAGCCCGTCGATAAGCCCGTGTATTTAAGCCGCACAAACTTTGAAGGAGACAGGCAGGCTGATCTCGTCCATCATGGCGGAGCGGATAAAGCGGTTTGCGTCTATCCGGCGGATCATTATGGATACTGGGAAGACGTCCTGAAGAAAAAGCTTCCTGAAGCGGCATTCGGAGAAAATTTGACGGTTAAAGGCTTAACAGAAAAAGGTGTGTGCATCGGGGATACTTTTAAGCTGGGAGAAGCTCTTGTTCAAGTAAGCCAGCCGCGGCAGCCGTGTTTTAAGCTTGCCAAAAAGTTGAATGAAAAAGATATGGTATTGAAAGTGAGAGATACAGGCTACAGCGGATTTTATTTCAGAGTATTGGAAGAAGGGATCGTTGCGCCGGATGCGCAGCTGCAGTTCGTTTCCCGTGATGTGAATGAAGTGACCGTTTCATACGCCAACCATCTGATGTATCATGACAGGGATAATCAGCCCGCCATTCGCAAGATCCTTGAGGTCGATGCTTTGTCAGAAAGCTGGAGAGCGTCCTTTTTAAAACAGCTGAGCGCTTAAAAATAAGCCGTGCCGAAAGCGGCACGGCTTAGAATGAGTGGTTTATTTTTTTACGCTTTCTAGCAGATTGGCTAAAAAGTGCGCTTTATAGCTTTGAAGCTTTCTTCCTTCATACTTCGTCATTCCGAGCTTTTTCAGTTCCTCTACATACCAGCCTTTGCTTCCGTAATGCATGGCAGAAAACCCCCTTCTATTATTCGATGCAATTGGCATTCTAACATCTATAGAAAAACGTTGAAAAGGGGTGGGCGAAAATTTTCCGAAACTGAGTCTTTCGTCCTGGTTCGGGAGTTTGACCATGCAGAATTTCAGCTGTGTGTCAGGCTCGTAATGATCATGACAAGGATTGAAATGCTGAGAACAATTCCGATGTATTTTAAATAGCCGTTCTTTTTTTTATGAGCATATACGATTAAGAACACGCTCTCAATTAAAAAGATCAGCCCGATAATAGCAAACAGCATAAGAAAAAGGGCTCCTTTCGGATACATTCTGTTTTATATTTTAACATAAAAGCCCGGACTTGCATGAGTCCGGGCTTTGAATGAAAATCAGTCAAGCTGTGTTAAAATAATCGGTTCGTTTTTCGTGATGACGATCGTATGCTCGATCTGTGCGACGAAGCTTCCGTCGGGCGTTTTGAAAGTCCAGCCGTCTCCGGATTCTATAGTATGTTCGGCTTTTGTTGAAACAAAAGGTTCAAGAGCAATGACTGTTCCGTTTTTAAACAGCGCATTATCAAACGGATCATAGTAATTTAGAATATGGTTCGGCGCTTCATGAAGGTTTTTTCCAATGCCGTGTCCAGTGAGGTTTTTAATGACGGTAAATCCGTTTTCTTTCGCCTCGTTGTATACGGCTCTGCCGATCTGATTTTGTTTTTTGCCGGCCCGCGCCTGCAAAAGGCCTTTTTGAAAAGCGCTTTCGACACATTCGCAAAGCTTGTGCAAGGTCTCATCGCCTGTGCCCAATACGAATGAAATGCCGGTGTCTGAGTAGTAGCCGCCGAATTCCGCGGAAATGTCAATGTTGATCAAATCGCCTTCCTTTAAAATGGCGGATTTGCTTGGAATTCCGTGGGCAACCTCATGATTTACGCTGATGCATGTTGTTCCAGGGAAATCATATTCCTTCTCCGGAGCTGATGCTGCTCCATAGGCTTCAAGCACTTCTTTTCCAATGAGATCAAGTTCTTTTGTACTCATGCCTGGAGCTGCTTTTTTCTTCATTTCCTCCCTCGCCAAAGCGACGATTCTGCCGATTTTTTTGAGCCCTTCAAGCTCTTGGTCATTCGTTACAATCACGATTCATTCCCGCTTTCTTTTTTTATATTCCAAATCAAGCTTACCATATCTGTTCCCGAAAAAGGAACAGCGCGGCTTCAAGACGAAAAAACACCTGCCTTCCGTCAGGAAAGCAGGTGCTGCCGATTGTTATTGCCCTGAATCTGATTTCGTTGTTGACGCCGCATCAGATTCAGATGTTTTCGGGTTATGGTTGGTGTAATCATAATCGCTCGGATCAATTGCTTTGAATCCTTTCGGTTTATAGAATCGCAGCAAGTCTCCGTCAACGATTTTATCCGACATCTCGAGCTCTTTTTTGACCGATTCTTCGATGGTCGGATCAATGTCTTTTTCGTTCAGAAGCTCTCCTGTCTTCGTATCATAGTAGTTTCCGTTCGTTTTCGTGTACTCCGGAGAAACGAAGTCGCCGTTTCGGAACGGAATCACTTCACGATGTTCAGGTGACAGAAGGTCAGAACCGCTCATCAGGTAATCCTTCGTATTCACGCCCATCAAATGAAGCAGGGTAGGGGCTACATCGACTTCGCCTCCGTATTTATGGGATTTGACTCCCTTGACCCCAGGTGCATGAATGAACAGCGGAACCCGCTGTAATTGCGCGTTTTCATATGGTGTGATGTCTTTGCCTAATACTTCGGACATCGCATTGTTGTGATTTTCCGAAATGCCATAGTGGTCCCCGTACATGACAACAATCGTATTATCATATAATCCGGCCTTTTTCAGATCGTTGAAGAATTGTTCAAGCGCCTGATCCATATAGTTGGCCGATTGGAAATAGTGATCGACAACACTGTCGCCGGTATCACCGGCAGGGAAGTCTGTATCGCCTTCATCCATCTCAAACGGGAAATGGTTCGAGAGCGAAATAAACTTCGTATAGAACGGCTGTTTCAGGCTTTTCAACAGCGGCATTGATTCTTCAAAGAACGGCTTATCCTTCAAACCGTAGTTTTTCGTTTTATCCTCGCTCATATCGTAATACGTAGCGTCAAAGAATTTGTCATAACCGATGGTTTTATACATTTCATTGCGGTTCCAGAACGTTTTGTAGTTGCCGTGGAACGCCGCTGATGTATAGCCTTGGGGTTTCAAAATGGCCGGCGCCGACTGTAGCGTGTTTTGCGCTTTATTGATGAATACTGATCCTTGTGCTAAAGGATACAGCGAGTTGTCCATCATAAATTCGGCATCTGATGTTTTCCCTTGTCCAGTCTGATGGAAAAAGTTATCGAAATAGAATGTCTCATCATCATGGGCCAGTGAGTTTAAGAACGGTGTTACTTCTTTGCCGTCAAGCTTATAGTCAATCAGGAACGTCTGCAGTGATTCCATTGAAATGTAAACGACGTTCATGCCTTTCGCTTTTCCGAAGTATTCGGCATTCGGTTTGTCCTGATTGGCTTTAATATAGTTCTCAACTTCCGTCACGTCGCTGGAGCTGGCCAGGGCGCGCTGGCTGTTTGACTTCACATTCTGCACCGCATCATAGATTGTGAAGTTGTATGTTCCCAGATATTTCACAAGATAGTTGCGGTCAAAAGAGCGGGTGAGAAGCTCTGGACGATCCATCTCTGCTACTGCAAGATTGGCGAGAAAGACCAGGATGCTTGCCCCCATCACAATTTTAAACGGCCGTTTCGTAGTCGTTTCAGAAGGTCTGTTATAAAAGACAGCCAATCCGATTAAAATGATTGTATCGATAAAATAAAACACATCGAGAGAGTGCATTAATGAGAAAATGCTGTCTCCGAGCTGCCCTCCGTTTGTTTTTGCCTGCATGATCGTAGGCAGTGTGATAAAGTCGCTGAAAAATCTGTAGTATACAACGTTTGCGTAAAGTAAAAAAGACATTAAAAAATGAATCACTATAATCGCTGTCTGCTGTATTTTTTTCTTGAAAAGCAGTCCCAATCCAAGAAAGAACAAGCTTGAGCTAATCGGATTCACAAAAAGCAAAATCTGTTGTATCGTGTTGGTTATTCCTAAATTAAATTCAATTACATAAGCAGCATAAGTTTTTAGCCATAACAAGACGACGGCTATCAGAAAAAAGGCAAGGCCTCTTTCTTTTATAAATCTTTTCATTGTTACACTCCTTTTTTCCGGATCAGTATAAAACCATCGGAACGAAAGAAAAAACGAATGTATAAAATATACCATGAAATACCGATTTAGAAAAGCGGAAACTAAGGCTCTGAAAAAAGTCGTGAAACGCCCGGTAAATGAAGGTTTTTTCACCCTTTAACAAGAGGGTTGGAAATATTTTGTGTATGACTGATATTGGCAGTCAAATGTTTTTATGGCAGACTGATTTTAATATATGAAAGAAAGGGGGATTTAGACCATGGATTTTTCGAGCATCATATCCGAGGATAAGATTAAGCAGGCGATCAAGGACGGGGAATTTGACGGGCTTCCCGGAATGGGCAGGCCGCTTAAAAAAGATGAAGCTGCACATATTCCCGAGAATCTCCGCATGGCATACCGGGTCATGAAAAACGCCGGTATGGCAGGAGACGAAGGTGCCCTGAAAAAAGAGCTGATGACGATCGACGACTTAATATCCAAATGCACGGACGAAAATGAGCGCGAGCGTTTAATGAGAAGAAAAACGGAAAATCAGCTCAAGCTCGACAGGCTCGCCGGAAAAAAAGGGATGTTTTCCAAGCCCGCATCGGCTTTTTATAAAGATAAAATCTATAATCGGCTGGGCCGAAAATAAAAGGCAGCCGTTTTTTCAGGGCGTCTGCCTTTATTTCATGCGGAATGGAGAGCCCCACCGATTTTTGAGCCGAGAAATCAATGCAGTAATCCTTTCCCGAGCAGGTCGAATGATTGTCACCCCCAAGTAAGCAAGCTGCTCCGGCACCTGATGATGGAAAGTCAAATAGACTTGAGCCGAAGGAATCAGGCGGCAAGATGACGAACCCTATTCTATAAAACTTATGCAAGTTACCGTACAAAAGAGGTTTATTTTTCTCCAGTTGTGGTAATGACCCATAAACGAAAAAAGGGTGATAGGATGGAAATGCTGTTAACATGGGTAGAACGTATATCTGATTGGCTGTGGGGGCCGCCTTTAATTATTTTATTGACGGGGACAGGGGTGTATTTGACAATCCTTTTGAAATTTTTTCAGTTTCGCCATTCCTTCTACATTTTCAAACAGACGATCGGCAGCGTAGGTCAAAAGCCGAAGGGAGAGGGGACAGTTACACCTCTGCAAGCATTAACATCAGCTCTCAGTTCGACGGTCGGCGCTGCAAACATTGTCGGTGTGCCGGCTGCGATTATGTTCGGCGGTCCCGGAGCCGTTTTCTGGATGTGGCTGATCGCGCTGTTTGCAATGGCGATTAAGTTTTCGGAAAGCGTGCTTGCCGTCCATTACAGAGAAAAAAATGAAGCAGGCGAGTTTGTCGGGGGACCGATGTATTATATAACTAAAGGGCTGCGGATGAAATGGCTCGGCGTCTTTTTTTCTGTCGCGCTGATTGTCGAGCTGGTTCCCAGCATTATGGTTCAAGGAAATTCAGTATCCGTCTCATTGGCAGATACCTTTTCTTTCAATAAAGTATACGCCGGAATCGGAATCGCCTTTGTGATCGGTTTAGTTGTCATCGGAGGAATTAAACGGATTGGAAAAGTGACGGAGCTTGTGGTGCCGCTTATGGCAGGGGCATATGTCGGCGCAGGCATCATCATCGTCTTCATGAATATTTCATCAGTGCCGGCTTTCTTCTCTCTCATCTTTTCGAATGCGTTTACCTCTTCTTCAGCATTAGGAGGATTTGCAGGTGCAGCTATTGCCGAAACCGTCCGCTGGGGTTTTGCACGGGGTCTTTATTCCAATGAAGCCGGAATGGGGACGGCGCCGATTGCACATGCCGCCGCAATGACCGACCATCCTGTGAGGCAGGGGTTCTGGTCTGTGATCGGGATCGTCGTTGACACCTTGCTCATTTGTACAACGACAGCTTTTGTCGTTCTTTCATCAGGCGTTTGGACCGGGGAAAATGCCCTTCAAAATCCGGCAGCGCTAACTGCCGCCGCTTTTAAAAGCTATTTTGGCAGCGGAGGCGGATACTTCGTGTCGATCTCACTTGTCTTCTTCGTTTTATCAACGATCACGGTCGTGATTTTTTACGGAGTCAAGCAAGCTGAATTTCTATTCGGACGGATCGCGGGACATGTGATTAAATTGATCTATTTAGCTGCGATTATCGTAGGGGCAGCAGGCGGGGCAAAGGCGATTTGGGGCTTTCTTGACCTGGCGCTTGCCTTCATTCTGGTTCCGAACATTGCGGCGCTGCTGCTTCTGAGCAAAAAAGTGAAAGCTCTGTATACCGAGTTCTTTACATCTGAGGAGTATTATTTAAAAGATGTCGGAAAACAGAACACCTATGAGCCGTCAAAAAAGGCGGAAAATTCTTAAAAATCATTTCAAAAGCTTGACCAGTTTAGTTCCATTTTAAAATAGAAGAAAGCGGGCATGCTGCTATGGGAGCCAGCCTGTTTTCTTCTTGTTTTGATGAGGAGCGGCTGGTTTTTTTATTTTTGAAAGCGCTCTAAAAAATATGTTGACTACTTGTATATACAGGATTACAATATAATTATAACATGTATATACAAGTTACAAGCGGAGAAGGAGGGTTTGGAATGGGTGATGTAAAACAATCGGCACGACAGATTGTCGATGCGGTCGGCGGTGTGGAAAATATCGCAGCGGCAACCCACTGTGTGACACGTCTGCGGTTTGTGTTAATAGATGAAAGTAAAGTTGATCAAGAGGTGCTTGATCAGATTGATGTTGTCAAAGGCTCGTTTTCAACTAACGGCCAGTTTCAGGTGGTCATCGGCCAAGGGACAGTCAATAAAGTGTATGCAGAGCTGGTGAAAGAAACGGGGGTTGGCGAATCGACCAAAGATGAAGTGAAAAAGGCCTCTGAAAAAAATATGAACCCTTTGCAGCGTGCTGTGAAAACGCTTGCGGACATTTTTATTCCAATTTTGCCGGCGATTGTGACAGCTGGATTGTTAATGGGGATCAACAATATTTTGACGGCCCAAGGCATTTTCTTCAGTAAATCGATTGTCGAAGTCTATCCGCAGTGGGCGGATCTCGCCAATATGATTAATTTGATTGCCGGTACGGCCTTTACTTTTCTGCCTGCATTAATCGGATGGTCGGCTGTCAAACGTTTCGGCGGCAATCCGCTGCTTGGCATCGTGCTCGGTGTCATGCTCGTACATCCGGACTTATTAAATGCATGGGGATATGGAGCCGCTGAACAGAGCGGAGAGATCCCGGTTTGGAACCTTTTCGGGCTGGAGGTGCAGAAAGTCGGCTATCAGGGACAAGTGCTGCCGATTTTGCTTGCTTCCTATTTACTTGCAAAGATAGAACTGTTTTTAACAAAGCGGACGCCTGAGGGCATACAGCTGCTGGTGGTTGCCCCGATTACGCTGCTTGTGACAGGCTTTGCTTCATTTATTGTCATCGGGCCGATTACATTTGCGATCGGAAATGTGCTAACATCAGGCCTGATTGCCGTATTCGGAAAATTTGCCATACTGGGCGGCCTCCTATACGGGGGATTGTACGCCGCTCTCGTCATTACAGGAATGCATCACACATTCCTTGCAGTCGATCTGCAGCTGATCGGTTCCAAGCTTGGGGGTACATTTTTATGGCCGATGCTGGCGCTTTCCAATATCGCTCAAGGATCAGCGGCGCTTGCAATGATGTTTATCTTAAAAGATGAGAAGCAAAAAGGGCTTTCCTTAACTTCCGGCATCTCGGCTTATCTCGGCATTACCGAACCAGCATTATTCGGGGTGAACCTCAGATATAGGTTTCCGTTTGTGATCGCCATGATCAGTTCCGGGCTGGCCGGGATGTATATTTCATCACAAGGGGTTCTCGCAAGCTCTGTCGGTGTCGGCGGCGTGCCTGGCATTTTCTCAATCATGAGCCAGTATTGGGGCGCCTTTGCGATTGGGATGGCGATTGTGCTCGTGGTTCCATTTGCCGGAACATATGCTTATGCAAAATTGAAACAAAAATAATAAAAGGGAGAGGGACGCGTTTTTGGTCACTCCCTTTTCCCATTTCATATAGAAGAAAACGGTGGTGCTAAAAATATGGAAACAAAACAAAACCCATGGTGGAAAAAAGCGACAGTCTATCAAATTTATCCGAAAAGCTTCAATGATACGACAGGGAGCGGTGTCGGCGACATTCAGGGCATCATTGAAAAACTTGATTATATAAAGGAACTCGCCTGTGATGTGATTTGGCTGACGCCGATTTATGAATCCCCGCAAAATGACAATGGCTATGATATCAGCGATTATTACCGGATTCATGAAGAATACGGAACAATGGAAGATTTTGAGCAGCTTTTACAGGAAGCACACAAACGCGGCCTGAAGGTGATTATGGATCTTGTCGTCAACCATACATCAACAGAGCACAGATGGTTTAAAGAGGCATCGTCTGCCAAGGATCATCCTTACCGCAATTTTTATATTTGGAAAAATGTCAAACCGGATGGTTCTCCGCCGACAAACTGGGAGTCAAAATTCGGCGGCTCCGCGTGGAAGTTTGATGAAAAGACGGGGCAGTATTATTTGCATCTCTATGATGTCACACAGGCTGATTTAAATTGGGAAAATGAAGCGGTCAGAAAAAAAGTGTATGAAATGATGCATTTCTGGTTTGAAAAAGGAATTGACGGCTTCAGGCTTGACGTCATCAATGTTATTTCGAAAGATCAGCGTTTTCCCGATGATGAAAGCGGTGACGGACGGAGGTTTTATACGGACGGGCCCAGGGTTCATGAATTTTTGCACGAAATGAACAGGGAGGTTTTTTCTCAATATGACAGCATGACGGTCGGTGAAATGTCATCGACAACCATTGCCGATTGCATCCGCTACACAAACCCGGAAAGCCGAGAACTCGATATGGTGTTTAACTTTCATCATTTAAAAGCCGACTATCCAAACGGGGAAAAATGGGCGCTCTCCGAATTCGATTTTCTAAAGGTGAAAAAGATTCTTTCTGAATGGCAGATTGAGATGAATAAAGGTGGCGGCTGGAACGCGCTGTTCTGGTGCAACCATGATCAGCCGCGGATCGTCTCGCGTTACGGAGATGACGGGAAATACCGGAAAAAATCGGCGAAAATGCTTGCAACCGCGATCCATATGCTGCAAGGCACTCCTTATATTTATCAGGGAGAAGAATTTGGAATGACAAATCCGAAATTTGATGATATTTCCCTTTATCGGGATGTGGAGTCTTTGAATATGTATCGGCTGATGAAAGAAGAAGGAAAACCGGAAGAAGAAATCCTTGAGATTTTGAAGGCGAAGTCCCGCGATAATTCGCGTACGCCCGTTCAATGGAATGCGGAGGCAAACGCCGGTTTTACAACGGGAACACCGTGGATTCCGGTTCCAGACAACTACACAGACATCAATGCGGAAGAAGCGCTGCGCGATCCCGATTCGATTTTCTACTATTATAAGAAGCTGAATGAGCTGCGCAAAGAATACGACATTATCACCACGGGTGATTACCGGCTGATTCTTGAAGATGACCCAGAGCTTTACGCATATGTGAGAAACGGAGTGGATGAAAAGCTTTTGGTGATCAATAATTTTTACGGAAGAGAGACTGAGTTCCACCTTCCCGAAAATATTGATATTGAAGGCTATGCCGCCAAAGTTCTCATTTCCAATGATGCCGATACTCCGGAGCACTTTGCAAGCTTTAAGGTCAAACCTTATCAATCGATAGTTTATCATCTTGCCAAACCGTGCTAAACTAAGCTGGGTGGTAATAAATGAAAGTTAATAAATATGTGATGATTTACAAAGAAATCGCAGAACAAATCGATAAAGGTGTTTTGAGCGCCGGGGATATTTTGTCATCTGAAAACGATCTTGCCGAACAATATGAGACGTCAAGGGAAACGGTTCGGAAAGCGCTGAACGTACTTGTCCAAAACGGATACATCCAAAAAATTAAGGGAAAAGGTTCTGTTGTGCTGAACAGGGAGAAAATGCAGTTCCCTGTTTCCGGATTGGTCAGTTTTAAAGAGCTTTCCCAAACGCTCGGCAAAGAGACGAGAACGACGGTGCATGAATTCGGCCTGACCCATCCGGACGCTTATATTCAAAAGCAGCTTCGCATCACCGGTGATGAAGAGGTATGGCGCGTCGTCCGCTCCCGAAACATTGACGGGGAGCATGTCATTCTGGACAAGGATTATTTTATCCGCAAAAACGTGCCGCTTTTAACAAAAGAGATATGTGAGGATTCGATCTATCACTATATCGAAGGCGAACTCGGGCTTGTCATCAGCTATGCCCATAAAGAAATCGTCGTGGAGCCGTGTACGGAAGAGGACCAAAAATATTTGGACCTAAATGGATATGATCAAATCGTCGTTGTGAAAAACTTCGTTTTCTTGGATGACACCACTTTGTTTCAATATACGGAAAGCAGACACCGCCTTGACAAATTCCGGTTTGTCGATTTTGCCAGAAGAGAGAAGTAGCACGGTCCGCCTGTTGGCGGCCGTGTTTTTTTGTGAAGCCGTTTCTGATTGCATGCGAATTGAATATGATGCAAAAGGCATTTCTGAGAAATGGAGGCTGTGAAGATGATTCATGAAAGCGCAAAGATCGGTAAGAATGTGGTGTTGGGAGAGCATGTCGTGATTGAGGAAAACGTGACAATTGGAGACGATGTAATGATTGGCCACCATGCCATTATTAAAATGGATACGCAGATCGGAAGCAGAGTGAAAGTCGGTGATTTGACCGTACTTGGCAAAACGGCTTCTTCAAATAAAAAAATGGCGCGCCAGCCGAAAAAAACCGGTGCTCCATTGACAATTGAGGACGATGCTGTCATCGGTTCAAATGCAGTGATTTATCGGGACGTCTTGTTGGCCCAAGGCGTGTTTGTGGGAGACATGGCAAGCATCCGTGAAAATGTGTCAGTCGGCAAAGAAAGCATTATCGGACGAAACGCTATGGTTGAGAACAATACAAACATCGGAAGCCGTGTGACCATTCAAACGGGATGCTATATTACGGCTGATATGAAAATTGAAGATGAAGTATTTATCGGTCCGTGCTGCTCAACATCAAATGATAAATATATGGGAATGGGCAATTATCAATACCAAGGCCCGATTATTAAAAAGGGGGCGAAAATCGGCAATAATGCCACATTGCTGCCATCGGTTGTCATCGGAGAACATGCTGTCATCGGAGCTGGAGCCGTCATCACAAAAGACATTTCCGCTGGGAAAACGGCTGTAGGTAATCCGGGTCGTGTGATGAATTGAGGCCCTTTCTTCGAAAAAAATTGAAATTTGTGAAAATGTTTGTGTTGAATAACGTGTCTGCTTGAGAGAAAAGATCATAGTATATAAAGCTTTAATATCTATTAAAGTTGCAGTCAATAGATTAAATAGATGTGGGGGTGATTTTTAAGAACGAGTGGTTTACAGCGG
This sequence comes from Bacillus swezeyi, assembly GCF_001969815.1. Lineage (GTDB taxonomy): Bacteria > Bacillota > Bacilli > Bacillales > Bacillaceae > Bacillus > Bacillus swezeyi. Next base: position 64,256 of record NZ_MRBK01000015.1, read on the forward strand.
TTTTAAAATTGTACCCCTCCCAGCTAGGGCAGGTGTAAAGATAATCGCAGCAAACCAATTTTCATGTTCACATTTTTTCTCGGTAAGACTCCTTAGGGGAAACATTTATCTCATTCATTGCAAGATTCATAGCCTATTCCGGCAGAAGGAGGAGAACTTTTTGTTGTCTTGACGGAAACCGTAATTTATCCAGCTAAGAGGAAGCCGAAGATATTTTAGAAGACGATGTTTCTTTATTGAATGTAACAGGAGAAGAAGGTTTATTAGGAGCGCAAAATCTAAAAGGTTCATCAACCTGAAAACTGACGAACGTAACTTCTGCACTAGGATTCAATCGAAACAGAAACCTGATTTTGTTTCATTAAAAGGAGAGGAAGTTCTTTTTAGAACATCACCTTTTATTTTTTTTGAAATGAAAGAAGAATAGAGTTTGACAACTTTGAATGGCAGCAACGTTGGGGTGAATTTTTTTATATGAAGCCTCACATAGCTATAAAATGTGTTTTAAACGTATGGAAAATAACGTGACCGAGTTATTTGAGAAAACATAGTATATGTTAGCTTCAATCTTGAAAAAAGGGAATTGAAGCTAATCTTGAAAAAGGGAGGTTAAGACCCTAGATGTCGATTCAAAATTTAGTTGTAAATGGTAGCTTTGAAACAGGGGCACTTCCACCTTGGGTTGGCCAAAATGCAATAGTTACAACTCAGTTTTCGCATACGGGTTTTTGGTCTGCAAGACTGCTAGGCGGAAATGTCACTTCATTTATTGCTCAATTTGTACCAGTCGATGCAGGAGAAGGCTTAGAATTTCTTGCTTCTCTTGCTAAAACTGGCTTTGCTCCATCTCCTCAGGTGCAAATTCAAGTCTCTTATTTTGATAGTGCTTTTAACTTTTTAGGGCAAGGTCTATTCTTAAATATACCATTTAATAGATTGCCAGTTGTAGAAAATAACACATGGCTTGAAGTTTATGAAACGACTGCGCCGGCTCCAGCCGGAGCTACTATGGCTTTTATCTTGATTAATACTTTGCCGCAGGCAGGTACTGCTGATGTCATTGTAGATGATGTAGCGTTGCTAGATGCAGAAGGCGGTGGAGTAGGTCCAACCGGCCCGACAGGCCCAACCGGTCCGACAGGCCCAGCAGGTCCAACGGGAGCAACCGGTCCGACAGGACCAACAGGTCCAACGGGAGCAACGGGAGCAACGGGAGCAACGGGAGCAACCGGAGCGACAGGACCAACCGGAGCAACCGGAGCGACAGGACCAACCGGAGCAACGGGAGCAACCGGAGCGACAGGACCAACAGGTCCGACAGGAGC
>NZ_MRBK01000016.1 GCF_001969815.1 Bacillus swezeyi
AGATTGATCATTGCTAATGAATCTCTTATAAGTTCCAAATGCTCCTTGAACAATTCTATTACTATATTGATTATTGGTAAGAGATATAATATAAACACTTTACTACTAAAAAATCTCTTTCCAGTTTCTTCGAAATATTGATATATAAAATGCAAATAGCATATTGGAACTGAAATAAATGTTAGCAAATTGATATATCTGCTTAACAAATCACCTCTTAATACTCCGCCAGCACTCATGTATGCGATTGAAATATCCAATAAAAAAACAGTCAATAAAAATGATGATGACAGGCTTTTTGATTTGTTTGCTTTTTTTGCTTTTAAAATCATATAAATACATAACAAGCATAGCAAATAAAAAATCATTGGGATTAAGTAAACAAATAAGATATCATAGCTTATAAAGTAATCTTTTGTCATGATATCTATATATTTACTGTCTCTTAAAATCGTTAAAGAATATACATGAAAAAGAGCTTCATTCTCATCAGGTCTATTCTTATCGGTTATTTTCTCGTCATTTATTCGATAGATAATGTCACCTTTTTTTAACCCCGAATAGTCGGCAGGTGAGTCTTTTGTTACTTCTGTAACTTCTAATTGTTGATTAGAATTATATTTTAATTCAGTACCAACAAACAAATTATTAAAAAACAGATAAGTGACATAAAAACTATAAATAAGGCTGAATAATATAAGTAGACCAGTTACTAATTTTAATGAAAATTTCATAAAAACCTTCCTAATTTAACGTTCATATATCCAATAAGTCGGCCCTTTCCCAAACGCTTCTAATTTTTTGAAACCATCAATCAAACTTAGAACTTGATCTTGATCGATCCCTATAAGACTCGCTTTCCCAGCAATAACCTGTTCTAATACTTCTGGATGCTGAACCAAAAAACTAACGATTTCCTGCATCATATTCTCCTTTTAAAACTCATTTAAAATTGAAGCAACTAAACGTCTCTTCTCCATTTCCCCCAATTCCAGCTCCGCAACTCCCTTTTTAAATTTCTGAATAGCAAGCTGGTTCATGACATACATATACTGGGTGACGCCTGCTTCTTTTAATTTCTCTTTATAACATTTTATTTCTATATCGGCAATTTTATCCTCATTTTCAAATATATTTAACAAATCAATTGATGCTTGATTAAATTTTCTTGTCAAATACAAGTATGCGAGTGTTCGCTTCTTTTTGGCAATATCGCTTTTTGAATCATAAAAAAGGGCTTTATAATCATTTTCGATTTGTGACGCAATTCCCAGCTGGCAGGCGTAGCTTTCGACCGCCGGATTGAATTCACCCGTGGCGAGCATCGTTCCCAAAACGCATGGGAGCGCCGTCAGCGAGCCTGATTTGCGTTTGATCATGTCAAGGCACTCTTCTTCAGTTGCAGGCCGATTGCTCAGATCATCATGCTGTCCCTGCATCGATTGAAGCGTATATTCCATCAGCTTATGTAAAAACAAAGGCTCATTTGAAACAGAACTGATCACTTTGATGCTCAGGGTATATAGAGCCGTAGCCGCATTCAGAGCGACTGAGCGGTTCATTTTCATCCAAGGCTCGTCAAGGCTGTCTTCGTCCTCTAAATCATCGAAGATGTCAAAAGAAAGGATCAGCAGCTCAATCCCGGCTCCAAGGATTTCCGCCGCCTTTGTGTCTGTGCCGCCGAAACTATAGTAATGGTAAAAAGCAAGCTCGCTGAAATGCAAATGGTCCTTTGCATCTAGAAAAGAGCGCAGCGTTTGATTTAAGTCACCGCTTTGAACTTCAACGTCTATAAAATGATTCATTTTTTGCTTGATTTTATGACGATCTAGACAAAAAAGCTTAGAGATGGTGCTCCCTCCTTTCTTAATATTTTACTAAATCAAATTCATGAATGACAGAGCAAATTTTTTATTTAACAATCATATAATAATTTATCCTTTTTTTGGATTTAAGACAACAAAAAAAAGACTTGTCTCAAACAAGTCTTTTTAAGAGGTTTTTAAATATGTGTATTTATCGTATTGATCGATACTTTTGTTAATCTTGCGTAAGGAGTCCTTTGTTTCTCTAATTTCATTTTCAAGCCGCCAAAGCAATTGTTTTAATTCTTCAATTTGTTGCTTTTTCACCGATTCCACACTCCTTTTGGAAGATCAATCAATTTGTGTATAGTGAACGAGTCATAGGTATTTGATCTGTTAATACAAGTTTAAAGCGAATTGGTCTCTTTTTCACCGAAAAGTTGCACCTATATTCATGCGTTACACCGCAAATATTCAATAGACCATAAAACCTATTTTACATGATTGTGAAGTAGTACTCAAATCCTAATGAAACATAAAATTTTTGATTGTTTTATTGATTTTCAAATTTTAAGTTCCTTCAAAACCCTTTGTGTAAAATGATTGGAGGTGGAATCAGTTCGTTTTATGATCATAGAACTAAAGTAACAGCTTACAGCGAATAGAAAAACTTAAGATTTTCCGGAACGCAATCACGGGTTCAGCACCGAAAAATAACGCAAGACACCGACAAACCGATTGCAGCTAAAAAAAACCATTCCTTCGCCTCACACCGCAAAAACCGCAATTTGACCCGTAAAATCAAAAAAGAGGTGTTCAATTTGTTTTCTCCATGCTGCTTTTGGATTCATCCGTACCATTGTTTGCAATACCGGCAAGTTTATCCTGAGATCGAAACGAACGCGTTTCTCCGTTCGGCTAAAGAAGCCAACAGCCTCTTGGCCGACGGCCAGCTGATCTTAAACCGGCTCTCTTCCTCCCGGGATTTGGCGCGCAAAATCATGATGGCCGCTCAAAGCTCCCAAAAGGATACCGTGATGACATTATTAAGACAAACCGGTGTCCGCAGCCAGCTCGATGCATCCTTTAATCCTGACGGCATCCGCATTATCCTCATCAATCCACACAGCAGGATATTTCTGATGCTGCGCTGGTCTTGAGACATAGAAAATTCCGGCATCTCCTCGGAGAAAAGCCGGAATTTTTGTTTATAAAAGCTTATGACACCATTCTATGGCTTCAAGGTAGCATTGATATGCTTCCTCTTTTGTCAAGCCTTCCGATTCAGCTGTGTCTTCCCATTCATTTCGTTCGATCGATTTCGCAAGCCTTAAAATGTATAGATAGTCGTTCTCTTTGCCGAGCAAGGCCTGGCCCACTTCTTCTGTCAGCGGCAGTTCACTGATGACCTCTTTCAGTTCTTTGTGCAGCAGCGTATCAATAAATGAAAACATTCCTGTCAGCATATAGGAAGACGGCTGGGAGCGGTTTGTTTTTTTCGCCAGCAATTCACAAAGCTTCGCGCGGATCAGCGATATTTTCACCACTTCGTTTTTGCTTGAGTTTTGCTTCTTTGTTAAATCTTTAAAAGAAAGAATGAAGACCCACCTTCTGATTTCTTTAAACCCGAGCAGCACGATCGCCTGGCGGATGCTTTTGATTTTTTGTAGCGGCCGGTTGGCGGGAGAGTTCAGCAGCCTCAGCAGCTGGTAAGAAAGCGACAAATCCCGTTCAATAATATTCGTGACATTTTGAATATCGGGCTGATCCTCGCTCAGCTCGTGAAGCAGCTCATAATAGGCATGAAAATGATATGTAATATCGCGGCCGTGGATCACGATCGGTTCGCTGAAGAAATAGCCTTGAAACAGATGAAATCCGTCTGCGGCCGCCTGTTCATACTCTTTCCTCGTCTCCACTTTTTCAGCCAGAAACTTCAAACGGTGAGCCCGGCATGAACGCAAAATACTCTGCCTTTCCTTCTGCGTCGTTTGGAAAAAATCGATCTTCAAAATATCGATGGATTCCAAAAGCTGATGAAGCAAGTCTTGATTGGCCCGGTGTTTTAAACAAAAATCATCAAGAGCAATCGTATAGCCGAGCCTTTTCAATTCCCTGCACCTTTGTATCAATTCAGCGGTGATCGGCACATCTTCAAGAATTTCGACAACGAGCCGGTCAGAATCAAAATAAGTAGGCAAACCTGATGCCAAAAGGCCCTCTGTAAAATTGACGTAATATTTTTTGCCCTCTGTTAATTTATCGATTCCTATATTTAAAAAGCTGTTAATCATTAATTCTGTTGTCGCCTGGTCTCCGTCGATTCCAGAGAAGAAGTTCTTTTCACTTTCTCTGTATAAAAGCTCATATGCGACAACTTGTTCATTTTTATTAAATATTGGCTGTCTGGCAACAAATACCCTCATTCCTCTTCCCCCTAGCGACTGAGGTGCCTTTGTTCTTAAGTATAGCAAATAAATGAGCGAATCCCGCCGGTCATGTGAAATTTCACTCATTTATTAAACTTTATATTGAAAAACAGATAATCCCCGAAGAAATTATCTGTTTCAATCCCCAGTTATGTTAAAAACTATCGTTTACAGAGTCAGCCTTGATCCAGACCTTTTTTCGCCTTCATTTTTGCTTCATGAATCTGCTGCATTTTGTTATTCCAGCATGCTTCGCTTAAATCGACCGGGTATTCTTCAGGCTTGCTGATCCGTTTATACTCTTCCCAAAGCAGACTAAGGTTTTCTTGGACATACAGCTTAATATCCTGAATGCACGGATTTTCATAAACGAGCTCGCCTTTTTCAAAGATCGATTTGTGAAGATCTTTGGCATCGAAATTCGTCACAAATTTGCTGATAAATGTATGAACGGGATGAAACATTTTCAGCCGCTCCTGCTCGTTCACCTTTTCGTAGTCTAAGGCGATATAATCTCCTTCTGAATGGTGATTCAGCTGATTGATGATTCTGTACACCTTTTTCAGGCCAGGGGTTGTCACTTTTTCCGGATTTGAAGAAATTTTAATCGTATCGGTCATCTTTCCGTTTTCTTCAATGGAAACGAGTTTGTAAACCGCTCCGAGCGCCGGCTGGTCATAAGCGGTAATCAGCTTAGTCCCGACGCCCCAGACATCAATTTTCGCACCTTGGGCTTTCAGGTTCATAATCGTATACTCATCAAGATCACTCGATGCGACCACTTTTGTATCCTTAAAACCCGCGTCATCCAGCATGGCTCTGGCTTTCTTGGACAAATAAGCAAGGTCGCCGCTGTCAAGGCGGATTCCTGAAAATTCAATTTGATCTGCGAATTCCTTGGCTACTTTAATCGCATTGGGAATGCCTGAACGGACCGTATCATATGTATCGACTAAAAAGACACATTTTTTATGGGTTTCCGCATATTTTTTAAATGCCGTGTATTCATCACGGTATGCCTGTACCAGCGCATGGGCGTGCGTGCCTGACACTGGGATGTCAAAGCGCTTGCCTGCACGGACATTGCTCGTCGCGTCAAAACCGCCGATGATCGCCGCTCTGGCTCCCCACATGGCGGCATCCATTTCATGCGCCCGCCTTGTTCCGAATTCAAGCGCTGTTTCATCTCCAACCACACTTTTGATTCTTGCGGCTTTCGTAGCGATTAATGTTTGGTAATTCACAATGTTGAGCAGAGCCGTCTCTATCAGCTGCGCTTCAGCCAATGGAGCTTCGATTCGCATGATCGGTTCATTTCCGAACACGATTTCGCCTTCCTGCATGGAATATAGCGAACCTGTAAATGTCATATCTTTTAAAAAGGCGAGGAAATCATCTTTAAATCCAAGCTCTTCTTTTAAATAAGTTAAATCGCTTTCAGTAAACCTGAAATCACGCAAATATTCAATCGCTTTTTCCAAACCGGCAAAAACGGCAAATCCGCTGTCAAAAGGGAGCTTTCTGAAAAACAGCTCAAATACGGCTTTATTTTGGTCAATGCCATCGCGCCAATAGGTTTCCGCCATGTTAATCTGATATAGGTCTGTGTGTAGTGATAAACTGTCGTCTGTAAACCGGTGTTCCAACCTTCATTTCTCCTTCCTCAATCTGACACTGAGGCTCCCAGGGTGTTTGCAAAATGAGACAGAGCCCAGTCGTGTCCGTCCGGGTTAAAACTAGCCACTGCATTTTGATGAATGACAAGATCAAACCCTTTATTATAAGCATCTACTGCCGTATGAAGCACACATATATCCGTACAAACGCCAATCAAGTGCAGCTCTTTAATACCCCTTTCACGAAGCTTCAACTCAAGGTTTGTCCCGGCAAAAGCGGAGTACCTCGTTTTTTCCATGTAATAGACATGGCTGTTATGTTCGTGTTCTTGATAAAGCGTTTCGAGCTTTCCGTATAAAGCTTTTCCTGATGTACCTTTCACATTATGGGGGGGAAACAATCGCGTCTCCGGATGATACGAATCGTCGATATCATGCGCATCGACTGCAAATACAACATAGTCTTTATTTTTAATAAACGTTTCCGCAAGCTGCACGACGGCATCTTCAATTTTCCTGCCGGGTTCGCCGCACGTCAGCCTGCCGTCGGATGCAACAAAATCGTTCGTGTAGTCTATACAAATAAGAGCTTTTTGCATTGCCGCCCTCCCTGCCTTTTGTATGATAGATAACATTATAACTCATCTAAACAGACAAGTGAATGGCCGAATCAACCGAAAATGCTTGGCAAGCCGCGCCGCGAGCGGCTTTGTTCTTTTTCAGAAAAAAACAAAAGCTGCATCCGGCCTTCTTCATGAAGACAGCCGGATGCAGGGCTTCAGTGTCATCCTTTTTTCAATGCTGATCGTTTAAAAATATCATCCTGAATATAAATCGATTCCTTCTCAAGCGCATCATTCGCTACAAGAACCAGTCCAAGCGGTGTATCAGTCTGCTGATCTGATACGATGGAAAAAGACACTCCGCGCTTGTTTGCCTCCTTGATGTAGGCCGAATAACGGGAGTATTCGATCTCGCCGTTTAACAGCAGCTTGGCATTTGGATGCGATTCGACCGCCTTGATGACTTCACTGTAGACTAGAGGTCGCAGCACTTGTCCCTTTGTCAGGGCGATAATCACCCTTTCTCTTAACGAGCCCAAAAACAGACGGCGCTCATCCGGTTTTGTTTCGCGTGGTCCGTACATCCCCTGCTGTAAATATTGATCCATTGATTGGTCGCTCACATTCAGACCCTCCAGTTTTATCTTTGTTGCTGCAGCCCTGCAGCTGCGTTTTTTTATACAGTATGCCCATGAAGTGAACAAGCATAAGCCAGACTACATTTCGGTCACCCATTGCACGATCTTTTGGGAAAGCTCAGCTGCGGCCTGTTTTTCCGCCATATTTGCCAATGATGCATCCAGCTTTTTGATGAGCGCTGATTTTTCTTCTTCATAGGAGATCAGCATGCTCCATTCCAGTTGCGGCACAGCCACAAGGGTATGAAACTGCCTTTTATTTTCATGAAGGTAAACATCAGTGATCATTTGATCTCCATTCATAATGTTGGCTTTCCTTATTTTCATATGTGATCACCTGCCTTATCCATCTTTTTTCCCATTATACTATAAAAAACAAACAGCCTCTTTAGAAAGAGGCTGTCAGAGGTTAAAGAGTTGATTCCCGTCAAACACATCCGCATCTGTGAAGTTTGTTTTGTTTTTGCCGTTTTGAACAAGTCCGAAGTCGCCTGTTAGAAAAGCGCCTGCCCCTCCTCCTGTAGCATCCGTGCACTTTGGGGAAATGGCAAATACATCTCCAAAAAAGGCAGCACTGTCATCAACGACTTCCCTAATAAAAACCGGACCAACGATTGCTGGCATCTCCACACCTCCGCCTACCATTTTATTTGCATGATATGTGGGAGCGGAGAAAACGTTCAGAAAAACAAATTCACACTTCCTTGGCCGCTTCTTTTTTATACCGCTGCCGTAAACGGACGAGCCGGATAATATTCAGCGTAAAAGCTTTCAACAAAGCATAGGCCGGAACGGCAAGAATCATGCCGAGAATGCCTCCGAAGCTGCCGGCGCCGATCAATAAAAGAATAATCGTCAGCGGATGCGTGTTCAGACGCTTGCCGATAATAAGCGGTGACAGCAGATTTCCATCGGTCTGCTGAACGGCGACAACGATGATCAGCGCAATAAAGGCTTTTGTCGGCGAGTCGAGAAAAGCGATGATGACGGCCGGAGTCGCGCCGAGGAACGGACCGACATAAGGAATAATGTTCGTCACGGCGATAATCAGCCCGAGAATCAGCGCATATTTCACACCGGCGATCCAAAAGCCGATAAAACACGCCGTCCCGACAAACAGACAGACGATCAGCTGTCCTTGAATATAAGCTGCAAGCGTTTCATACAGGTCTTTAAAAATCTTCAGCCCTTCGTTTTTGTAACTGGCAGGGAGAATTTTCACAGCCAAATTCGGAAAACGGTGTCCGTCTTTCAGCATGTAGAAGAGGATGAATGGAACCGTAACGGCAGTCAGCGCGATATTGGTGACGACGCCAAACACTGATGACAAGCTTCCCGTAATATTCTCAGGGAGGCTTGTCAGGAACTCGCCGATCGAGTTTTCGATTTTTGATACCGACACAAAATCCTGATTCATCATCCAAGTGAACCACTGCGAATTGGACAATTGCTTAATAAAAATCTGAATCTGCTTCACATAATCAGGGATACTGCTGAATAAGTCGCTGACCTGTTTTGTAAATACCGGTCCGACAGAAGATAAAACAAACCCGATCAACGCCAAAAACGCTAAGTAAATCAGCAGAATGGACAGTGTTCGCGGCAGCTTTTTTTCGAGAAACCGGACGATTGGATTAAAAATAAAAAACAAAATTCCCGCGATCAAAATCGGGGTAAATAAAGTCGAGGCGAATATGATAATCGGCTCAAAAAGAAAAGACACTTTTGTCGAAACAAAAATAATGAGAAGGACCAATAAAATCTGCAGCGTCCAAAAATGGGTTTTTGATTTAAACAAGCTTTGTTTCCTCCCAGTATGTTCATTACTCTAAAAAGTACTATTCGCACTCTCGTCTGTCAACTGTTTTCATTACATCTACGGACAAATCGGAAAAGAGTTTCACTTATCACATGCTGAAAAAATGATTGACCAGGCCCGAAATTGTCAATCGAAGCGTTTGGCGGAGACAGCACTTACAGGAATATATCAAGCAGCGTTCAGACCGTTGCCGATTAGTTTGGACCGCAGATCTGCTTTCCATGAGCCAACACCCGTCCTTTTTGACGATGATTCACCGGAATCAAAGCTGATTGGCGGAGCGATTTAAAAACATAAAGAGCTGAAGTCCGATTCATGACGTCCATGGAGAAGCACCTCCGATATTGATCATGGATGGGGACCAAGACGATGTCGTGCCATATATATACCGCGCCCTGCAAAATAAGGGACATGATGCCGTTATGTATCAAACAGCCGACACCGGCCATATCGGTTTTACACAAGCTCATACGCTTGAGGTTGCATAAACGTTCTTTCAAACACACCTTAAAGAACAGCACGCATAAAATGCTTCGACCTTTGGAAGGCCGGATTACCGATCTTCCATCAAAATATTCCTCCTGTTTATGAAGATTTTCTAAATTTTTTTCAGACGTCTGGTATAAAATTCACCTCAAGGAAATATTATGAAAACGCTTGCAACAAAAAAACATGGGGTGAATACTTATGAAAAAAATGGCGCTGACTGTGCTTGTTCTGTTGTTATTGTTTCCTATGGGATCAAACGCGGGGGGTTTTAAAGGCGGGGGCGGCAATCCGGGGTATTGGTTTACGGGTGATCCTGTCGAACATCCTGATCAGGCAAAACCGCCGCTTGTTTTCGTCCATGGCTTAAACGGCTCTTCAAATGCATGGTTTGATAAAAATGATATGTCAGAACAGGCCTGGAAAAGCGGTTATGAAACAGCTTTTATCGACCTCCATCCCGATAAAAACATGCATGACAACGGAGCACTGCTGGCAGCCAAACTGCGCGAGATTTATGAACATTTCGGCCGCAAGGCCATTCTCATATCCTACAGCAAAGGCGGGATTGACAGTCAATCTGCACTTATCCATCATCAGGCATACCGTTATGTCGAACACGTCATTACACTAGGAACCCCCCACCACGGTTCACAGCTGGCCGACCTCGCATACAGCAGCTGGGCCGGATGGCTTGCGGGTATTTTAGGACAGAAAAATGATGCTGTTTATTCTTTGCAGACGGGATACATGAAATCATTCCGCGAACTGACCGACAGCCATCCGAACAGGCAGAAAACCCGCTATTTTACCCTTGCCGGCAATAAAATCGGAGGATTTGGGAGCGTTTTGTTTTTCGGAGGCGTCTATTTAAACATGTTTGGCAAAAATGACGGAGCCGTCACTGAAAAAAATGCCAGACTTCCATACGCTACAAATCTCGATCCCGGCAGATGGGATCATTTCACCATCATCAAAGGAAACGTAACTTTTCCCGTATTTCAGTCTATATTGGAAATTGATCAAAATGCAGAAGCGACATTACTGAAAAAAGAAAATAGGTCTTATCCTTTTATAAGAGGCGGGGTCAATGAGGGGCAGAAAGAAGAAGAGTTTGCAGTCGAAAAAGGGGTAAAAGAAATCACCATTCACTGGCTGAGCAATCATTCCTCGGGAAATATCAAGCTGACAGATCCTCACGGCAAAGTGGTCAAGGATTTTTCTCTGTCAACGACAGGAGACGTTTTTGAAGGGGGCTACGTTCATTCCGCTGTCGTAAAGAATCCGGCTTCCGGCAAGTGGAATATCTCATCTTCCGTCAAACAAAAAGAAGCATTTTTATTCGTGGTCACGTTTGACTCCCCTCACGAGCAGCAAATCGAAAAAGCAGTTAACGCCCAGACGTCAGGCCTTTCAAAGGTAAAAGCGGCCGTTCGGTCAATCCGTTATCAAGACGGGAAGCAGGTTGAGAAAAAAGAAATAAAACGGGCATCCATCCATTCGCTGCAAAACAGCCTTTCATTCCAAAAAGCAGGCATGTATTCGGTGACGATCGACCTCACCGGAAAAACAGCAGATAACGCGCCATTTAACAGAACGATCATTCGTTCCATTTATGTAAATGACAAAGGGAAAAAGTTTGAGTATAACCCTTTGTCAGATTAAACCGTTCGTTTCATGGGTAACGAAGCATGATCAACCATATGATCAAGCTGTTTGATTTTTTCAAGTGCGAGTTTGTGGTCAATTTTGCGGTAATGGTGATTTCCGCCAGGCTCTTCATCAAGTTCATCGGCTTTCTTGACAATCCGCTGCAGCTTGTTTTTATCCAAATCGCCTTCCGGCAGATATGAATCGGTATGAAGCAGAATGGCCAAAGCGATTTCTTTTGCGGCTTTAGGGTCCTCGCCAAGACGAATCAGAAGCTTGTGGGCGCGCTCCGCCCCTTTTATGGCATGAATATCATTTTGCTTGTATTTTTCATAATCCCATTCCCCATCCGTGTACCATTCATAGTGGCCGATATCATGAAGCAACGCCGCTTTCGTTGCAATATCGGGATTGATTCCCGCTTTTACCGCCAAGCTGTATCCGTGGTAAGCACACGCTACGGCATGGGCTACGCCTGAACGTGTTAAATACTTTTGTGCGATTGGATGGGTGAATACATCCATTAATGTTACGTTTCTCATGTAAACCCCTCCTTTATATATTTTTAGCATCCTAACACATTTTCGCGTAAATCTCAATTGATCTGACACATCATTTTTCATCATTTCGCTTTTCACCCAGACCGGCGGTAAAACAGCCTGTCATCGAAATCCAGATATTTGATACGATGTGGATCTGAGGTGATGGTCGATGATCACATTTGAAATCAAAAAGGAGGGAAACACTACATTGTGATGATCAATCAAAGGGAAGTATTTTTTTCCAGGCGGGGGAATTGAAAATACATGAAAAGTGTCTCAAACGGGAAGCTCTTGAAGAAATGAGGATTGAAACGGAGATGGGTGTGTTGTCGGATGTGCTCAAAAATAATGAACATCAGTATAATCTGAGTTAAGGCTATTTTTATATATGTGATGAAAGATGGGCCAGCAGCAGACGATAGCAGCCTTATTTCACATACATCAAAGATGGGCGGTGAACAAGCTTTTAAAAGGAAAAAACAAGCACGATTAAACCTTGTGCTTGTTTTTTTATGTCTCACAAAAATTCTTTGATATCGTACACTCTGCCGTTTTCAAACTGGGTCTCAAGCAGATCAAGCAGCACACCTGCAACGAAAGGCGCGCTTCTCAGCTTTCCTTCTGTTTGATAGTTTTTGAATCGTTCAATTTCGTGAAAATCTTTTTTCGAGGATGAGCGAATAACAGCCTGCATGCCGGTATCCATGACCCCAGGGGAAAACGAAATCATCCGCACAGGATATTCCTCATCTTCCTGCTCATAGCCGAAAGTTTTCGTGAACATATCAAGCCCCGCTTTTGAGCTGCAGTAGGCGCTCCATCCTTTATAAGGATTTTTAGCCGCACCCGACGAAATGTTAACGATCGTTTTTTTGTCCTTATATGGCGCCAGCCATTTTGTAAACAGCTGGCTGAGGATAACCGGCGCCAGCAAATTCAAGTCATAGTGTTTTCTCAGCTCTTCCCGCTCAGCTTCACCCGCGCGTTTGATCGGTGTTACCATTCCCGCGTTGTTGAACAAGGTGATGGAGGCAAAGTCGGCGATTTTGATGGAATCGGCAAATTGCTGAAACCACTTTTCTGTTTCGGCCGGCTGTGAGAGATCAGCCGCATGCTGAGTCAGCCGGTCATGAGATATATCAGACTTGCTTCTCGATAAAGCGTGCACAATATGGCCTTTCTCTAAAAGCCCTTTGACGATCGCTGCACCAAGGCCTTTTGACGCCCCCGTGACAATGGATAGATGCATATTGATTCCCTCCTTATCCATTATTGTACTGATTCATCGGCCCGCTTCTCAAGGGCTTCCGTGTTTTCCCCGGGAAGAAAGGCTGCGAGCAGATATAAAGCAGCTGTCAGGAAACTGAACAAGTCCCACACGATGAGCTGAAGCACAGCCCCAACAATAAGCAGACCTTTTAACCGCCAGCCGCCATGTTTTTTTGAAATGCAAATCAAAGCAATGACAATGATGACAAGTGCCAGAAACGACGCCATTATACCGAAACCGGTATAAAAAAAAGCTTCTATTGCCTGATCGAAATCCTCAGCCATCGACGGGAAAAACAGCAAAATAAAACCCAATGTACCGAGAATCACAAAGAAATAGAGGATGGCTTCCAACAGAAACACCCCATTTGACATCACCAGAAAGAGCAGCCACATGATCGACAATGCAAGAGCTATCCACGCCGACAGCAATTTGTAGAATCTTGGATTTTTCAATTTTAAGAACGCCTATTTTTTCTGCTGGCCGCTGACTCTCGGAATCAAAAAGAACAGGCCCGCGATGCCGAGAAGAATCAGCACGCCATACAAGATCGGCAGGAAGATCGACTGCTTGCCGGGATTGTCGTCTTCTTCCTGTCCATGTTGTGAAGGTTCAACTGCAAATGACAGGTTGAGCTCTTTCAGCTTTGTCGCCACCGTATTTCTTTCATCCGACTTAAGCGCCAATATTTCTTTCAGTTCCTCTTTCGGATCCGTTTTTTTCTTTTCTTTAAATGAAAAGTTTTTTAATTCCTCAGGGATTGAAATGTCTTCTTTGTTTTCGGCGCCATCCTGAAAGTAGTCCGCGTTGACTTTTACATCCTGTTTTTGATATTCGTTTGGCTTCACATCCACCTCATCCGTCTCCTCCGCTTTCACAAGCGGAGTGAAAAGAAAGAAGGAGAGCATGACTGCCATGATCCCCTTCTTTCCCCATTTCGCATTACGCATCATGGTCATTCTCGCTTTCTTCTGTTCTTGATTTTGCAAAATCCACAATAAAAGGAACAGCAGCTGCGATGATCGTGATTAATATTAATGCTCCGATTCCGAGTGCAAACTGGCTTCCAGTTCCATACTGAATCGACACATACACGGCAGATACCGGATTTTCAAAACTGAAATTCGGCATGGCCAAGTCGAGCAGCGGCGCCACATAGAACAAAATCATGGCAGCTGTTACAGCGCCTCCGGCGATCGATCCAAGCATAAATGCCGTTCTGATGATCGCTGAACTTGCGACAAGCAGCATAATCGTAAAGGCTGACCACATCACTGCCTGGTCATCTGCAAGAGAGTAGATGTTCAAGCCGAACAGACTGATCATGAGACCGACAATGATATTCAGTATTCCAAACAGTGCGCCTCTGACAAGCAGCGGAGCATTTTGATAATAATGGCTGAAATATCCGATTAATAAGCTTGAAATCATGACAATCACGAGAATGACGACCGGTGGTACGTTTTGTGCTTTGGACTCAGGTACATCCCCGCTGATTTTCACCGGATTGGCCAGATAATCGTACACATATCTGTCGTTTCCTCCAAAAGCATTTCCAAGAATACCGTACACATCTCCGCGGACGAGCTTTGTAGAATTGACGTTTTTGCCCCAGTTTGAATTCAATGTATCAGCTTTTTTCTGAACGTCATTTACACTTTCCTGAATGTTGTTCGTATACTCGATGACGCCGGACTGATGGTCTGACAATGAACCGAGCATATCGGAAAGGTTCAGAATGTCACTTCCAAGCGTATCCTGCATGCTGATGACCATGCTTCCATCTGTGGCATCTCCCTCTAACACCGGCGTTCCGGCGCCTACAGGATTGCTGAGCTGATCAGTGACCGCATTCGCCCTTTCGGAAATTGTGCCCAGCTCATCAAGAATTTCAGTTTGCTTTTCATCTATGAATGCGCCATAGCTGTCAACAAAATCAGCCATGCCAGACGTGTATGCTTCGATATCTTCACTTGTCGCCAGCATGTTGTTTTTTAAGTTTTCCCATTTCGTGTTTTCGTCTTCGCTGATTCTGAGGACTGTATCAACCTGGTCTTTTTGACTGGCGATGGCGCTCTCTTTGACTGAATATCCTGGATTTAATGAGCCGAAAAGCGTTGCTTCATAAACTGATAGGTAGTTATGGTAATTAAGCAGATCATTTACATTTCTCGTGTTAACAGTAGATTCAAAAGCCTTGCTCAATTTATCTTTTCGTTCACCTTGCGGAAGAAAGTTCAATATGTTTTTCTCCATATTTTTAATGCGAGTATGGATTGTATCGAAATCTTCCGTTTGTTGATTTTTAAGATCTGTAATATCATCGTTCAGACCATCTATGTTTTTATTTAAATCGTCTATGTTGTTATTCAAGTTTTTTATTTCATCATCAAGGTTCTCAAGCTGTTTTTTAAGCTCTTCGTTGTGCGTTTCCTGTTTTGTGCGAAGATCTTCTTCGACCTTTTCAACCCGGGCGGCAGCATTGTTTAACTGTTCTTTTAATTTAGCCACATCATCCGGCTGCTCGGTCGGTGTTTCGCCACCAGGTTCTTGTGTTTGTCCATCGTCACCTGTTCCCGGATCATTTGTTTGATCATCCGAAGTTTGGCTGTCCTCCTCCTGCCCATTTTCCGTTGTTTCGGCAGTTGGCTGATTCTGATCTTCAGTTTGCTCTGAACCTTGGTTTTGGTCTTGATTCGGTTCTTGATTCGGTTCTTGGTTTGGCTCTTGGTTTGGCTCTTGGTTTGGCTCTTGGTCTTGATTTGAGTCTTGATCCTGATTTTGATCTGGTTCGCCAGATGCAGGATCATCATCTCCCGGGTTGGCGTTTCCGTTATCCGGAGATTCTTTAAGACCATCCGATAATTCTTTCAGTTCAGCCGCGACGCTTTTTAATTCATCCTGCTGTTCTTTAAGATCGATCTCTAGATCCTTCGGCTGTTCCTCATCACCATTTTTGTCTTCATCATCACTGTTATCCTCATCTTCATCAGGATCGGTGCTGCCTGGAGAATCTTCCGGTTGGGTTAACCTAGAACGCGCATCAATCATTACAGGCTGAATCTGATCTAAGTTATAAACTCTTGTTTTCGCTTGATACTCATCAATCAGCTGATTTTGAATATTACCAATCGCAAACTTTTGATCAGGGACCTGATTTTCACGGAAGGTTCTCAAATCCTTATTCGAACTCGCAGCCAAGCCGAACTGGGTCTGCAGGGTGCCAAACGCTGTGGTCATGCCGCTCATTCTTTCGCTGAAGCGGCTGGCGGCGCTGTCCTGCTTTTCATCGATCGATTGCAGGCCTGCCTGGATTTGCTTTTCATTGTCGGCTTGTGCCGCCTGAAGCAGTTCGGACTGTTCCTGCTGGTATTTTTTATATTGATCGACGTTTTCAACAAAGCCGTCCAACTGTTTTTTTGTTTCTTCAACGCTCGCGTTTCGGTCTTTTGACGTGCTCTGCGTTTCATTGATCGACTCTTTGAGCGTATCGATCATCTCTTTTTGTCTATTGACCTCACCCGCTAGGTTGTTGGAGCTCGGTTTATAGAAATTGTACATGGCGTTTTGGAACTCTGATTCTTTGTCTACGATGTTGTCAAATTCTGTTCTGACATTTTTGACTTCCTGTTTGACGAAATCCCAATACAGGGAAGACATTTGTTTGCTCATCGTTTTTTGCGCTTGTTGCAGTTCGCGCTGGACTTTTTCTTTGTTGACGGCGTCAAGCCGGTCCTGAATGCTGAATTCCAAGACCGCTTTTTGCGGGCGGTCTTCATTGTAGCTTAAAATATTTTTTGAGAAATCCGAAGGAATGTACACAATCGCATCGTACTTCCTTTCGGCAAGTCCGCTTTCAGCTGCACTGCGGCCTACGACCGTCCATTCATAGTCAGGACGGTCAGCCAAGATTGCCGCGACATCGCGGCCGAAAAAGACTTTTTCATCGCCGGTCTCATCTTCGCCATTTTTCTCAAACCCCATATCCTCATTTACAACGGCGATTTCCCTGGTGGCATTCGATACCTTTTTCGTCGGGTTCTCGCCGATGAAATGAAAAAACAAGACCGGCAGCAAAATGATGATGACCATGGCGCTGATTATTTTCAGCGAGCTTTTTTGTTGTGCCGTCATTTCGTTTTCTTCCTTTCTACAGAACATAAAGGAATTTGAATTTTCCTTTCCTTACCGTTTTCAACGATATAGCCAAAGCCCGGCTGAATTTCCGGCTCCTGCCGTTCATATGGGAGCTGGATCAGGTTCTGCTCGGACTTTTTCATCAGCAGCATGGCATGTCTGACTTGTTTGACCTCGCTTGTTAATGAATCATATCCCTTTGTAAACTCACTGTGATTTCCGGCAGGTATAAAATGGAAACCTAAATGAGCATAAGACTTCATAAACATCGCCATTTTATCTTGGATCGATGGGTCAATCGCCTGCTGGAATCGTGAAATTCCGTCGACGATAAAGACCATTGGCGAAAAGTCAAGGTTGCCGATTTCACCTTGTTTGACGGCCTCTAAATACATGGCTTCCCTCGTCCGGCATATTTCTTCGGTTTCAGACAGCCAAAGGAGAATGTCATCCTTTGTTTCAAGGTAGCTGATCTGATCCTCTGTCGCGTATTGAGACAGGCCGCGATCGATCGAATCAAACAAAGCGATTTTTTTTGTATCATGATCAAGCAGATGCTCGAGCATGATCTTGATGACATTTGTTTTGCCGCGCTGAGTCTGACCCATGATGAGACAGTGCTTGTTTTTCTCAAGGTTGAAGTAAACAGGTTCGACAGACTCTTCATCAAGCCCCATCGGAATAAGGCCTCTTTCAGGCTGCAGCGGATAATCCCTCTTCAATTGCATCACTGAAAGCTCGATCGGCAGCATCGGCACCGGCGCCGGTTTTCTCATACCTTGGAAGCGGTTTGCGATGTCCTGGATTTCGGCTTTGATCTTTTCAAACATCTCGATATCGCTGCTTGCTTCAACAGGCATAAACATTTGTGCAAAGTACTGATTTTCTTTATTGATAATGACGCGCCCCGGAATCGGCTCAAGGCTGAATTCCGGCCTTCCGATAATCGAATAGGCTTCAGACTGATCCATTAAATAATGAACGACCCTTGTTTTCAGATTGTTCAAGAGCGACTGCCTGATCGCGTTGACCCTTGTCGCCGTCAGGATCAAATAAATCCCCAGAGACTGGCCGTCACGTGCAAACTGAATAAATTCAGCCTCAAGCTCATGCATTTCATCTTTGATAATGTCAAAGTTGTCAACCGTGATGAAAATGAACGGAAGCTTTTCTTCGTTTAGCGCGTTGTACATCTTAATATGACTGATTTCCTTCGCACGGAACAAATTTTTCCGGTGCTCGATTTCTTCTTTGATGCGCACCATAAACTTCTCGATTTTTCTCGTCTGATCCATCAAGAAGTAATCTGCTGTATGCGGGAGTCTCGAAAGCGGAAGCAGCGTTCCGTTGCCAAAATCAAAGATGTAGCAATGCAGTTCCTCAGGTGTGTATTTGGACGCAAAGCTCATCAGGAAGGTAGTGGCGGTCAGCGACTTTCCATAGCCGGATGATCCGACAATGCCGATATTTCCGTCATCCATCATGCGGTAGCTGATTGGTTCCTGACTTTGCTTTTCAGGCTCATCAATAAAGGCGAAATGAAATGTATCGGCTTCCTCTGACGGATAAAGCGCTTTGGGGATGCGCTCATCAAGCGGAGGCAGCCAAGGGCTTGGGAGCTTTTCGATTTCCAAATTCGTTTGAATCTGCTCAATTTGCTCCACGACAGCCGCAATTTCCGTCTGAACCTCTTTTTTCGCGGCATGGTCTGCATCAACATCTGATAAAGGAATTAATCCGGTATCTGTTACAATCGCTACTTCATCCTCTGTTCCGTAGGCGTCCTCGGCATAAGGAGCCCCGCTCCAAGCAGACTGGAACAGTTCGTACACCTCGTTGTTGCCGACCTGTAAATAGCCGCGGCCTGTTACTGTGATGGTGGCCGCATCCCCGTTTTTGAGGATTTCTTTACTGTCATTGGCGTCCTGCACCTTCAAGGCCACTTTAAATCTGGAGTTGCTCCAAATCTGGTCATCGATGATGCCGCCGGGCTTTTGCGTCGCCAAGATCAAATGCACCCCGAGGCTCCGGCCGATCCTTGCCGCACTGACAAGCTCGCGGATAAATTCCGGTTCTTCGCTTTTCAGTTCGGCAAACTCATCAGAAATTAAGAACAGATGCGGCATCGCCGTTTTCGCTTTTTTCTGTTTGTAAAGCTTTGTATAGTCGTTGATGTGATTGACATTGTACTGATCAAAAAGGCGCTGCCTTTTCTTCAGCTCGCTTTTGATGGACGCCAATGCGCGCGTACTGAAGTTTTTGCTGCCTTCAATGTTTGTAATCGTTCCGAGCAAATGAGGAATATTCCGGAACGGCTGAGCCATTCCGCCCCCCTTATAGTCAATCAGCAGAAAAGCGACTTCGTGCGGATGGAAGTGAACGGCCAAAGACAAAATATAAGTCTGTAAAAATTCACTTTTTCCCGATCCGGTCGTCCCTGCAAGCAATCCGTGGGGACCGTGCGCTTTTTCATGCAAATTCAAATAAACGATGTCATCTTTTCCTTTGTATCCGATCGGCACTGCCAGCGATTTAGCCGATTCACTTGTCAGCCACTTTTGTGCGATTCCAATGTCCTCGACTTCTTTCGCATGGAACAGTTCAAGGAACGAGACCGTGTCAGGGATTGAGTTCGTCATGCCCATCTGGTGGTCAAGCGTTCTTAATGTACGGGAAAAGAATTCATTATCTTCCCTGTTATGGTGGTCCAATTGAAACGGGATCTGGACGGCTTTCTTTTGCTTGATCAGAATGTCGCCTTCCTGTTCAGTAATATAACGAACAAGGGTATGAATGTTTTCGGACAGGCTTTCTTTCGTCTCTGCCGCAACGATCGTCGACACTCCGAGGTTTTTCTGCTTGCCTTCCAAATATTCAAGAATGACGTGTTCAGCGATCAGCTGCTGATTGGTGATAATAAAGACAAAATGCGGTCTGAACCGGGTTTTGTCTCTGTTTTCATCTAAATCCCGTTCTCTTAAAATCTCATATATGCTTGAAAGAAGCTGGTCTCTCGTCTGTTCATTGTAAATAAACCCTTTCGCATATGTATGCGGCAGCTGAAAGTGCGGCAGCCACTTCATCCATTCCCAGTCTTTGTACTCGGCCTCGTCAAAAATAAAGACAAAGCGTAAATCATGATAACTGTGGAAAAATGCAAGCTGTCCGACAAGCTGATGTATCTCATTTTTGACGACGGATTCTTTCCCGACGACCCCCATCGGCCCTTCGGCAAGATTGACGGTAACGGGCGCGCTTCTCAGCTCCCTGTAGACTTCTTCCATCTTTTGTGTCTGTTCAAGCAGATGGTCTGTATCACGGTTTGCCAGATCTCCGCCGTTCAGGTTGATTTGATAGGAGGAAGCGACCGTTCCCGTACCGAGACGAATCTGCAAGAAATCGGCGCTTTCAATTGATTTTTCCCAAATTCGGCCGCTGATTTCTTTCGTCAAATACTTCATTCTTTCAAATGTCGGAAAGTGGAACTCCAGGACGAATTTCTGCCTTTCTGCAAGTTCATGAAGTTCCTTCTTTTTATTTTCGAGGTACAGCGTATAGACACGCTCTCTTTTTTCCTCCCGTTTTTTACGCTGATTTTTGTCACGGAAGTACTGCACAGTCGATGTAATCAGCGTCATCACAAACATCGCCAAAGAAACGATGATAAAGATCCCCCGCGGCTGAATGATCGCCACGATTCCCATGACAAGCAGCATGACAAGCGGAGGCAGAATCATCAGCCATAAGCCTCTGTTGTCGCCGTCGCTTTCCTGCGCAGGAAAGCTGAAGGATACTTTCTCATCCGGCAAGTCATAGATCATCCTAGGCGGCCTGCGATATTGCGGATATTTATTTTTTGTTTCAGAGGAAGGTTTGAGCATTTTTTCCAAATTGGTGTCAAACGTTCCCTGTCCATTTACTTCTAAAAGGTCGCCTTCAATGATTCGGAAAGTATTCAAACCGAATAAAATTTCATCCCCGTTTTGTACAGCGGCGGGAGCGGATATTTTTTCTCCGTTCATATAAACGAGCGCGCCGCTCGGAATCACATTCCATTTGCCTTCAAGACGGATGAAGGAGAAGGTGCCGCCGTCTACAAAAAATGAATCCATTTCAGGGAAATAAATATCTGCTTCCTGATCAAGGGAAGAAACAGCGATCTCTTTTCTATCCCCTAAATAGTAGATAGGAGAGCTTTCGGATTCCTCCGTTAAAAAGAGCGTCAGTTCTTCTGCGCCGTCTTTTACGGTCGTGTTTTCGCCGAGCGCCAGAGAAGAAGCAGGTTCCCCCTCCCGATATACGCTGTAAAGAACGGACTCCTTTTGTTTTTCTAAAGCCACCGGACCCTTTTCAAACGGAAAATGGCTGATGGTGACGGAATCCTTCAGATCAGGTCCGATTGTCAGGGTGCGGCTGATGTGATCATCCAGTTTTACTTTTTGATAGTTTTCTTGATAAAAAATCCATAAAAGACTCATTTTTCCGCCTCCTGCCAACAACAGGTTTTTTCGCTTTTATTTATCATCTTTTTTCTTTTTGTCTTCCTTTTCTTTATTTTCCTTTGCCGCCTGTTCTTGTTTTGCTTTTTCTTCCTGTTTAGCCTTTTCGGCATCCTGCTCGTCTGTGCTTGCCTGCTGGGTTTCTTCAGCATTTTCCTGCTGATCACTTTCCTGTTGTTCTGTCATTCTTTTGATTTCTTCATATTCTTTATTCAGCGGTTCAAGCTGTTTCTCTCGATCTTCACTTGATAATTGGTCATTGCCTTTGATTTCTTCCATATATTTAACGATGGCGTAGCCAATCCACGTATTGTCCTCCAGCAGTCGGGCCGTGTCTAAGGCTTCCTTGTTTTCGCCCCGTCCGATATGAATAAAATATTTAAAGTACTTCGGATCGGCTTGGAGAGTGAGCGTGTTCAACGCTGTTTCCTGTCCGTCCGCTTCCTTCAGCACGTTGTCAACGGCAACATATGAATATGCGAGCTGATATTGAACAGACTCGGGCATGTCGCCGGCATCATATTTATCGAGCGTACTGATGACTTTGCTGTACTGTTTATTTAAAAAGTAGCGGTTGCTTTCGACAAAGGCTTCCTGTTTGGGCTGTGCAAAAAATAGTGAATAAAAAGAAAATAGAACAGCCGGTATTAAGCATAAAATAAGACCTAATCCTATGTATCTTTGAATCTTCCACTTCTTCTTCGGAAGATGGACAAGCGTTTTTTCTTCAGCATCCAGTTCATCAAGTCTTTTTTGAATGACGGCTTTTAAATCGCCGTACGACTTGCTTGAGACGATGTCTTTCGCTTCATCTGAGAACTTTATTGTTTCACTGTATTTTAAATACTCTTCAAAGGTAAATTCTCCGTCAACAGCGAGCGCCGCTGCTGCTTTTACTTCTTTAAAGAGTCTTTCTTCATCGTTTTCATATGGCGGAATGCTTTCTTTCACTCCATAATGTAAAAATTCAGGGGTTAACCCTTTGTCAAAGACAATGTTTTCAGGCGCTACGATCAGGTGCAGCCTGTTGACAGCATGCTCTTCAACAGCCTTGACGAGCTGGTAGGCGAAAAGCCATTTGCTTTTTTTATTTTTAGACTTCAAATAACGAAATGCTTTATATTCAGCAGGAGGCTGAATTGAAATTTGGACTTCATCATCGGTCATGACGGTTTCTTTTGTAAAGGAAGGATCGACTTCTTTAATGACGTTTGCTTCCAAGCCGTTCACAAGATTGATTTTTTCTCTCTGAAAGCGAAATATATAGGTATCTTCTTCTTTCGTCATGACGGCCTCTAATTGATTTTCCAGATACGTTTTCTTTTTCTCTGCCATTCATCCAGATCCTTTCATAATATTTCCAGTCGGTCTCCCGTCGTAATACCGCATTGTGCTAACGTGTATTCGCCTGAAAAAACGGCATCTTTGTTTGCGACCCTAATCCAGTATCCCTCTCTGGGCGGGACATGGATGCTTTTGGCCTGCCAGGCGATGTCGATTACCTTTTTAACGGAATGGTAATCTGACAGTCTCAGATCAAAAGCGCTGCCGTCATAATGTTTTAAATCGATGGTAATGTCAACATACACCAGTTCATCACCTCTCAATAGAAAAAGCGCCGTCATCTTCTTTTGGATTAGGCGCTTCTCTCTTTCTTCTAATCTGTAAATTAGCCGCGGATTTGGCTAGCGATGTCTTGGTCAGTGCTTTCAAGAGTGTTAGCAGTCTGATGAAGCTGTTTAGAAACGTCGCTTAGAAGTTCAGCCATTTTAATAAAAGAAGGTCTTAGCTCTTGATATTGCTCTGCGAATGCACGGCTTGATTCACCTTCCCACATATCTTGAAGCTGATTGATCATTTGATCAAGACGCTGGTTAACCTGTTCAGTTACATCTCCGCTTTCTTTTTGATATCTGTCAGCCATTTGCCGCAGTTCTGCCGGCGTAACACGAATGATTCCTGACATATTCCTTATACCTCCTGCGCTATTCGCCCTAGATATGGGCTAAATAACTTATTTTTTTTGAACGTTTTAATTATAAAAACAAGATTGAGGCACAGTCAAACAAATCTGTTGTTATTTTACAAAATGAGTCTAAAGGTTTATCATTCCTCTATTTCCATCCAGCTAAAATTCTAGAAATCTAGTAATAAATTCTCAATTTATATTGATTTTTCGGACTGAATCAAAAGGAATGGTTATATATGACTACGGGTGGAATACCCAGCAAATAAACGGCCTGCCTGACAATCCATAGGGAAAAGGATGGATCGCACTATAATGAAGGAACTCAGGAAGCTGCAGCCAAAAAAAGCCTGCCTCCAAGCAAAGGAGACAGGCTTTTTTTCATCAGCCGGCTTTTAATGTAGCAGGTTTTTGCCGATTGTAGTGATGTAAAAAGTAATCGTCGGTTTCCGCACGGATCACCTTCCATAATAAAACAAGGGCCACTAAGTTCGGAATCATCATTAAAGCGTTCGCCATGTCGGCAAAAGCCCATACCGTACTCAGGCTTGCGACTGCACCGTAATAAGCGGCGAATACATAAACAATCCGGTAAACCGGCACCCATTTTAAGCCAACCAAGTATTCAAGACATTTTTCTCCATAAACATACCAGCCGACAATTGTTGAAAAGCCGAAAAAGATCACTGAAAACGTCACAATATACTTACCCGTTATTCCTAGTGAAGAAGCAAATGCGGCATTTGTCAGCGCCCCTGCATCAAGGGATGTGTCATGGGCAACACCTGAAAGCAAGCCGCCTGAAGGATCCCAGAAGCCCGTAATGATCAGGACAAGCCCTGTCATCGTACAAACGATCAAAGTCACGATGAACGTCCCTGTCATAGCGACCAATGCCGCCTTGACGGGATGATCCGTTTTGGCATTTCCGGCGATTAAAGCCGCCGTTCCCAAACCGGCTTCGTTTGAAAAGATCCCTTTTGACATACCGTTTCTGATCGCCTCAGAAACGATCACTCCTGTAAAACCTCCTGCTGCTGATACCGGGTTGAAGGCATGATGAAAAATCAGCTGAAACGCTGGAATAATTTGATCATAATGAAGAAAAATGATGATCAAAGAACCGCTGATATAAAGAATCGCCATGATCGGCACAAAGATGCTCGCAACCGTACTGACGCGCTGAAAGCCTCCGAAAATGATCGCCGCCGTTAATACCGCCAGCACAAGGCCGATCACCCAGTCGTGAATCCCGAAGGTGTGTGTAACCACTTCAGCAATCGTATTGGACTGAACGGAGTCACCGATGCCAAAAGAAGCGAGCACACCTGAAACCGCAAATAAGACTGCGAGCGGCTTCCACTTCTTCCCCAGGCCTTTCTCAACGTAGTACATCGGTCCTCCCGAATACTCGCCGCGTTCATTTTTGACCCGGTATTTGATAGCCAGCAAAGCTTCACTGTATTTGGTAGCCATCCCTAAAAGACCGACAAGCCACATCCAAAACAAAGCTCCCGGGCCACCGACCGTAATCGCCGTGGCCACGCCGGCGATATTTCCGTTTCCGATCGTTCCGGCCAGCGTCGTCATCAGCGCTTTAAAGTTGCTGACATCGCCGTCCGCCCCGGCTGATTCTTTTTCTTTCCCGAAAGCAAGCTTGAATGCATATATCAATCGTTTAAATTGAAGCCCCCGCAGGATCACCGTCAAAAATATACCGGTCCCTACAAGCAGAACGATGCCCGGGACTCCCCATAAAATGCCGTTTATTTTCTCTAATATAAACAATCTTCCCTACTCCTCTTATCTCAAAATAATTAAATTTGTTGTAACACCGTAGAACATTTATGAAAAATAATAAATCATAATCAACTTTTTTGTTGATTTTAACAAACAACTATATTCATAATAAAAGTAAGATGGGTATATGTCAAAATTTTTTCATGCAAACATAAAAGTAGGGGTTTTTTATGAATAATCGAATGAATCCTTTTAAATATCAATATGACCGATTAGAAGATGTGGCAGATCATATCAGCGAGGTGCTGGACTGTCCGATTACGATAGAGGATGTCAACCATCGCCTCCTCGCTTACAGCACGCACAGCGATTATACAGATCCGGCGAGGACATCGACGATCATCGGCCGGCGCGTCCCGGAAAAGGTGATCAACAAGCTCTGGAAAGACGGGACAATCCCCGCCTTGATGAAAACAGGCGAACCGATCAGGGTGGAACAAATCGATGAAGTCGGACTGAGCAGCCGGGTGGCGATCTCCATCTGGAAAAACAGCGAAGTGATCGGATTTATTTGGGCTCTTGAAAGCCAAAAAAAGCTGTCGGAAGAAGAGCTGCACCTCTTAAGGCTTGCCGCAGATTCTGTTAAGAATAAGCTTTTGCCCTATCAAGTCCGCAAACGAAAAAACGAACAGCGCAGCCAGGAGTTTTTCTGGAAGCTGCTCACCGGCCATATTTCAGAAGAACAGGAAATCGCTGAAGGCTTTCATCAGCTTGGAATCGGTGTACCGTCATCTTATTCTGTCTTAATCATCCGCCTGAAAAATGAAATCGAGGAAAAAACCGAAAAACAGCTCAATTATTTGCTGGAAACGACTCAGCAGATGCAAATTCTTCTGACCACGATCGATTATAATGAGCTGATCATCCTCGCTTCTCCAAAAACAGGGCAAAACGGGCAGCCGTTCAACGATTTGAAACAGTTTGCCGGAAGTATACAAAAGCAGCTGGAAGAACGCTATAAGCTGAACGACAGCACCATTTCGATCGGCGGAATGTACGCCTTGATCACCCGTGTGCACCAGTCCTATCAGGAAGCGCTCTCCGCCTTGAAAGTGAAAGAGCGGTTTGCGGATGAGACCAAACATCTCGTCAGCTTTTCAGAACTTGGCATTTATCAATATCTCGATGTGCTTGCCGAAAAAAGAAAGCAAGCAAACTATCCCAACTATTCTCTGATGCAGCTTGAAGCTTATGATCAAGAACATCACTCAAATCTTGTCGAGACGCTTGAACAATTTATCGAATGCGACAGCAATGTCAACACCGCCGCCAAAAAGCTGAACATTCACGTCAATACGTTAAACTACAGGCTGAAGCGCATTAGCAAAATCGCTGAAATCGATTTGAAAAACATTAATGAAAAGTTTACGATTTACCTTGAAATCAAGCTGCGCAACATGCATTTGTGAAATTCCACAAATGCATGTTTTTTTATTTTCTCATCCAAACAAAGAAAATTCTAAAAAATCAGTATAAACTAAAAGAACAGCCGTTTTACAGAAAAAGGAGGATCGATGCGATGATTATCGGGGTTCCGAAAGAAATAAAGAACAATGAAAACAGGGTAGCTTTAACTCCTGGTGCTGCGGCACAGCTGATTAACGCCGGACACCGCGTGATCATGGAAGCAAATGCAGGTGCAGGAAGCGGTTTTGAAAATGAGGATTACGTATCGGCGGGAGCGGAAATTGCCGAACAGGCGAAGGCCGTCTGGGATGCTGCCGATATGGTCATGAAAGTAAAAGAGCCTCTTCCTGAAGAATATTCTTATTTTAGAGAAGGGCTGATCTTGTTCACCTATCTGCATTTGGCTGCCGAGCCTTCTTTAGCAGAAGCATTAAAACAAAAAGGCGTCATGGCCATCGCATATGAAACGGTGAGCGCCGGCCGCTCTCTTCCTTTGCTGACGCCGATGTCAGAAGTGGCCGGAAGAATGGCCGCTCAAATCGGCGCCCAATTTCTTGAAAAGCCAAAAGGAGGAAAAGGCATTTTATTAGCCGGCGTTCCCGGCGTTGCACGCGGAAAGGTTACCATCATCGGCGGAGGTGTTGTCGGTACAAACGCGGCTAAAATTGCAGCCGGCCTTGGAGGGGACGTGACCATGATTGATCTCAACGCAGACCGGCTGCGCCAGCTTGATGATCAATTCGGCCATCAAATCAAAACACTGATGTCAAACCCGGTCAACATTGCCGACGCTGTAGCTGAAGCCGACCTTCTCATCTGCGCGGTGCTGATTCCAGGGGCAAAAGCTCCGACTTTAGTGACGGAGGAAATGGTAAAGCAAATGAAACCAGGCTCCGTGATCGTTGATGTAGCGATTGACCAAGGCGGAATTGTTGAAACGGTCGACCACATCACAACCCATGACAACCCGACCTACGAAAAACACGGAATTGTCCATTACGCCGTCGCCAACATGCCTGGCGCGGTTCCGCGGACTTCTACCATCGCACTGACGAATGTAACGGTTCCTTATGCGCTTGAGATTGCAAACAAGGGTGCAGCTAAAGCGATTCTTGAAAACGCGGCCCTCAAAGCCGGGGTTAATGCGGCAAACGGACATATTACCTATGAAGCGGTGGCCAGAGATTTAAATTATGATTACGTTCCGGCGGAACTGGCAATTGAAAACTCGTCGTCTGCGACGGAAGCTTAACATAAAAAAGCCAGAGACTTGCATTATCGGTCTCCGGCTTTTTAATTCATTTATATGGATATTCAACATTTATTTTCTAATTACTATCAACACGAAGAATCCTGGATGATTCCACGACTTCTTCTTAACTCTTTTGCCAGCAGTGAAGATCTTGGCCCTCTTTGACGCATTAGCAGTTTTATCTCCTCAATGCTTAGATAAGAAAGCCTAATATGATAGCAGTTGATATATTCAATTACAGCAAAAACATAGAGAAAAATATAAAGCATTAAATCTAGTGATTTATTTTGTATTTGATAGTGAAAATAAGGAATCCTGCCCCCACCAACATCAAGTTGAGCCTTTTTAATAAAAGAAAAAGGCGGATGATCTGCGGACTTAGATCAGAGCAGCTGTTTTGCTTTACCCGTTTATATTTGAGGTACCAATACAGACTGCCCTGCAGCAATAAAAATTCCAACAAAGCAAATGCAAATAAAGAAGGAATTGACATTAAATAAGGCTTTGTCCACTCAAGCAGATCAATGCTCCAAATCCACAGAATAGGAAAATACACAACTGCAAATCCTTCACCAAAACATAATTCAAACAGCTTTTTTTGAACTATTCTCTTCATAGACTGACGATTCCACTTTTTTATTGCGAAATTCAAACAATCCTATTCAGCTCCCCGCCCATTCCGAATCCTCCGGGCCGTTCCCAAAACAGGGATCACCCCAAACAAAAGCAGCAGCCACAAGACCCGGTCTGAAAAGTCTCCGGACAAAACCAGTGCAGCTGTAAGCGCAGCCAGCATAACCGTTAAAAAAACGGCAAAAGCGCTTTTTTTAAATGCTGCAAACAGAAGCAAAAAGCATGCAGCCAGCATGAAAAATATGATGAGCTGTATAAAAAACATCACGTTCCCTCCGATCATGACGGATTAATCAAAACTGTACCTTTCTTCCTTCCAAGGATTCCCCCGCATATGGTAGCCGTTTTTCTCCCAAAAGCCCGGGTGGTTTTCCTTTGTAAACTGGATGCCTCTCAGCCATTTGGCGCTTTTCCAAAAGTAAAGGTGCGGCATGACGGCCCTGAGCGGAAAGCCGTGTTCAGGGGTGAGCGGAACACCGTTGTGGGAGTGGGCCAGCAAAGAGGAATCCATTAAAAAGTCCTCCAGCGGCACATTCGCCATCCAGCCTTCCTCTGCATGCAAAATGACAAATCGGGCCTCCTCAAGCGGCTTTGTCCTTTTGGCTATTTCCTGCGTCTTGATGCCTTTCCATACATTATCGAGTTTTGACCATCCTGTCACACAATGGATGTCATTGGACACTTCGCTTTGCGGCATCTCGCACAATTCATCGAACGTCAATAGGAGCGGCTGTTCGAGCAAACCGTAGATTTGCAGATTCCATTTTGATAAATCTTCATAATCGGGAACATGGCCTGTATGGAGGACTGGAAACGATGTTGTGACATTCTGGTTTGGAGGCACTCTGTCAGACTGCTGATGCTGTCTAGCTTTTCCAAAAAACATGAAAGCACCCCTTTTTGTTAACTGATATAAAATACAAGTTGACAAACTATTTCATCATCTTTTACGATAAAGTTGTGAATCATGAGGAGGAACAAACAAAATGAAAAAACAAAAGCTTCGCGCCAGCGATATGGCGCTTGTCGGAATGTTTGCCGCCCTGATGGGGATCGGCGCGAATATCACTTCGTTTGCCCCTTTTCTGCAAATCGGCGGGATTCCGCTGACGATGCAGCCGTTTTTCTGCTTGCTCGCCGGCCTTCTGCTCGGACGCAGATTAGGTGCGCTGTCCATGATCGTTTATGCTTTAGTCGGCTTGATAGGCGCTCCTGTTTTCGCTTCTTTTTCCGGCGGTGCTGCCGCTTTTTTAAAGGGAAGCGGCGGTTTTATTTTGTCCTATATCCCCGCAGCATATGCTGCGGGCTCGATTACTGACAGAAAATCCGAACCGGGTACAGGCCATTTTTTCACAGCTTCATTTATCGGTACGTTGATCATCTATGTAATCGGCGTCAACTATATGTATCTCGCTTTTCGAACTTGGCTTGACACGCCTATAGCTTATCCTCACGCATGGGGGATGATGACCTGGTTTTTCATCAAAGACCTGGCCTTCTCCGTCCTGCTGGCCGCACTGGCTTCAAAGGTTTATAGAGCGGTTCAGAAAGCGGGCGGATTCAGAAGACATACCACTTTTTAACCCCAACAGGTTCTGTTTTCATTTTAGCAAATAAAAAAAAAAATTCCCCTGCAAACGGGGAATTTTTTTTAAAGAATAATCGCAGCGATCCAACCGAACAAAATCAGCGGAATATTGTAAAAAATGAAGGTCGGGACACAAGTATCCCAAATATGGTGATGCTGTCCATCTGCATTTAAGCCTGACGTTGGTCCAAGTGTGCTGTCGCTCGCCGGTGAACCGGCATCTCCCAAAGCAGCTGCCGTTCCGATAATGGCGATTGTCGCCATCGGGCTGAAACCGAGCTGCAAGCACAGCGGTACAAATATGGTTGCGATAATCGGAATTGTCGCAAATGATGAACCGATTCCCATTGTAATAAGCAGCCCGACGATCAGCATCAGCAAGGCGCCGACAACCTGATTGTTGCTGATCAAGCCTGTTGAAGCTTCAACAAGGGACTGCACATCGCCCGTTTTTTCAAGGACATTGGCAAAGCCTGCAGCGGCAAGCATGACAAAGCCGATAAACGCCATCATGTTCATTCCGCTCGTGATCAGTTCGTCAGCTTCGCCTCTTTTCATAGCGCCGCTTAAGAATAATACCGCCAATCCGCTGAGCGCGCCGAATATCATGCCGTCAACGTCTAAGCTCTGTGATAAATAAAGCTGCACACTTAATGAGACAGCGATGGCCGCCACGGCGATAGCAAGGCTTTTTTTCGTATAAGCCGCCGGCTTTTGTCCGGCGATTTCTTTCATTTCGTATGTGCGCGGTTTTCGATATACAAAAGCCGCTGCCGCAA
Source organism: Bacillus swezeyi (assembly GCF_001969815.1). Lineage (GTDB taxonomy): Bacteria > Bacillota > Bacilli > Bacillales > Bacillaceae > Bacillus > Bacillus swezeyi. Next base: position 30,880 of record NZ_MRBK01000016.1, read on the forward strand.
GACCGACAACCATTCCCGCGATCGGAATGATCATTGCAAGCGGAATATCTGCCAAGGTAACGGAAAGCCCCGCGTCTTTCATATTATCTTTTAAAATCCCCTGAAAAATCTGGCCGAACCCGACCGGAAGCAAAATATAAGGAGCCGTTAATCCGAATGTCATCGCACACGCAATCACCCGGCGATCCACTTGCAGCTCATTTAAAATTTTCAATAATGGCGGGATTAAAACTGGTATAAATGCGATATGAACAGGTACGACATTTTGCGACATACACGAAATGATTAAAATGACAAGGACGATCAACACTTTCGAAAGTGTTTTACGCCGCGTGTCCCCTTCTTTGCCGATCAGCTTTACAGCAGCTTCGACCATGGCATCCGGAAGGCCCGTTTTCGTCAAGGAGACTGCAAATGCGCCGAGAAGCGCGTAGCTGACGGCTACCGTCGCATTTCCTCCAAGCCCTTCTGTAAAAACACTGACCGTCTGACCAAGGCCGAGCCCGCCGGTCAGACCGCCGGCTAGAGCACCTGCAATCAGGGCAATGACAACATTGACCCGCAGCAGGCTTAATATAAGCATCACAATAACAGCAATCACAACTGCATTCATATTTTAAACCTCCGAGAAAACACTTTAGTTTGCTAATGTAGTAGATAATTAAAGTAATGAACGTATAGTACCACATGATTTGTGATTGCGTCAATGAAGCTTTTAAATTTTGAAAACTTTTCTATAAAAAATCCCCTTCATAAACATGAAGGGGATTCAAGATTACAGATTGCCCGTAAACCGCTCAACAAATGTGACAAGCGTTCTCACCATCACGCCTGTTCCGCCTTTTGGCCCGAAGCACGTATGTTTATTTATCGTGGCCGTGCCGGCTATATCAAGATGCACCCATGGTGTCTGCTCTGCGAATTCCCCGAGAAAAGTTCCGGCCATGATAGCGTGGCCTTCTCTTCCGGGGGAATTGTTTAAGTCAGCCATTTGGCTGTTTTTTACTCTCTTCTTATCCTTTTCTGTAATCGGCAGCTGCCAAATCGCTTCGCCCGCTTCTTCGGCCGCCTGCCGGACATGCTGATAAAGCGGATCATGATTGGTCATGGCCCCCGTTGTTTCCGTACCAAGAGCGACGATCACACCCCCGGTCAATGTGGCAACATCAATCAATACAGAAGCTCCGTAGTGTTTCGCATAAGTCAGGCCATCGGCTAATGCGAGCCTTCCTTCAGCATCCGTATTCAAAATTTCAATCGTTTTGCCGCTGAGCGAAACAATCACATCATCAGGCTTCATGGCGCTGCCTGAAATCATATTGTCTGTAGACGGGATGACAGCAAGCACATTTTGCTCGGGGCGCAATTCCCCAATCGCTTCCATTGCCCCTAAAACACTTGCGGCTCCTCCCATATCCGACTTCATGCCGACAATCCCGTCTTTCGGTTTGAGAGAATAGCCCCCGGTATCAAAAGTGATTCCTTTGCCGACCAAACCGATGACATCATCCCATGTTTCTCTCCCTTGATACTTTAAAACGATCATTTTCGGCGGTTCTTCAGACCCTTGGTTGACCGCCAGCAGTCCGCCCATGCCGAGCTCTTCCATTTCATCTTTTTCAAGGATTTCGCATTCGAATTCGTATTTAGCCGCAAGTTCAGCCGCATATGAGGCAAGATCGGCCGCCGTGAGCATGTTGCCCGGCATGTTGACGAGGGTTCTCGCCGAATTCGTCGCATGGCCATACACCTGTCCGACATGCAGGCTGGCCTGAACTTCCTTAAGGTCATGGTCTGTCAGAGCATAGACATTTTTCAGGGAATGATCGGGTTCATTAGGTCTGTGCTTGTAATCCTGCACTTCATAGCATGACAGCATGCAGGATTCCGCCAATGCATGTGCAGCATCGTTTGCAGAGACTTGATCAGACACGAAACTGTCAAGCAAAACCGCCATCTCCTGTTTTCTGTCTTTGTAAATCGTTTGGACAGCTTCAGAAAAGCACTGCTTCGCGTCCTCAAACGTGAATTCCGCCTCCCGTCCCAATCCGACGACATACAGCCGTTTGACACCCGGGAGTGACGGGGTAAATATTTTAGACACTTTCGCTTTTTTGGAAGACACATCCCCGTCTTTTAAAAGCTGTAAGAGCTGACCGTTCAAGAGGCGGTCGATTTCTTCCGCTTTTCCATACAATTGGCTTTTTTTAAATAATCCGATCAGCAGCGTTTCTTTTTGATCAAAGTCTTTAAAGGCATAAAACATCAAGTTCACAGCTCCTTATCAGCAAAGTGAGTAAAATTGAGGCAACAATGTTATAATAGGAAAAACATTTTTTCCGTATAAGGTTTCATATGATATATTCTAACAAATAACTGTGTGATTTTCTGAATTCATCTCTATTTTCTCTATAGAAAGGATGTTCTGAAAATGGAAATCCTCACAAACTTTCCCTTACTGGCAAGCTTTGCCGCTATTTTTTTCGCTCAGTTCGTCAAAGTGCCCATTTACTTTATCGTCTCAAAAAAATGGGATTGGCGGCTGGTGACAAGCACGGGAGGAATGCCGAGCTCTCATTCAGCGGCCGTCACGGCGCTTTCTACGGGTGTGGCCCTTGATCATGGGATGGATTCGTCTTTGTTTGCGGTCTCCTCGATATTTGCGGTCATCACGATGTTTGATGCAACCGGCGTCAGAAGACACGCCGGAGAACAGGCAACGGTGCTCAATCGGCTTGTCCGGGACTTTAACCGCTTCGTCAATGAGGCAAAGGATTTTCCAAAAGTGCATCAGGAAGAAAAGCAAAAAAAGTTAAAAGAGCTGTTAGGCCATCAGCCGATCGAAGTCTTTTTCGGAGGGCTGACGGGAATCATCTTGACTTTGTTCCTTCACTATCTATTCATGTAAACATAAAAAACGTTTAAGCCGTTTCAGGTCTTAAACGTTTTTTTGCTTATTCTTTCGCCATTTTATACTTTTGTCTGAATACCTGCATCGATTTGTTTTCATTCAGCTTTGAGAGGTCTTCTTCCGTAACGGAGCCGTCCCCTTTTTTAATGACATAAACGTCAAGAGTTTTCTTTCCCCATTCATTATAGACGTCTTCAACCGTTTCATAGTATAAGTCAAGCCGGTTTCCTTTAATGGCAGATCCTGTATCAGCGACTACGCCGTAGCCGTAGTCGGGAATGAACAAAATCGTTCCGATCGGAAAGACGGACGGATCCGCTGCAACGGTCGAATATAAATCTCTTTTCACTTTGACTCCTGAATATGTAAGCCCGTACTCCGGATGATGAGGCTGTTTTCCAGTCGATTCAGCCCCAGCAGTATACCCTGTTGCGGTGACTTTTTGTTTCGGATATTTACTCCAATCAAATGCGTCCTCAAGCTTTTTCGGTTTGTTTTTGATTTGCTTTGCGGCAGACAGCGATGTCTTTTCCGCTTTTTCTTTCGGAAGTGATTTAAAAGTCAGTCTTAACTGTTTGAAGGACAAGTCCTGCTCTTTTGCCCAGTTTGATATGTCCCGCGCTTCTACGCCTGAAACGGCAAAGAACGTTGTCATAAAAGCCAGGACAAACAAAACGGTCATCAAAAAACGCCTGAACATTGTCATCACTTTTCTCAATTCTTCCCACTCCTCTCACCATCTAATTGTTTCCAAGAGGGAAAAGAAATATTCAAATAGCGGAAAAATTTCAAGAAAAGTGAAAAAATTCAAAGCGCAAAAAAACCTTCTTCAACAAAAAGAAGGTTTAAAACATTTGGTATCCTCTTTTTCGCAATGCTTTGATCGTGATTCCGGACAGAAGGGCCCCGGCCATTCCGCTTGCTAAAATAAAGATATCCGCTGCAGCTAAAGAAGCCACTCTGTCAAAAAGCCCTGAAAAGGCCTCTCCCGGAGCCTCTACATAGCGAATCCATTTTTCTTTATTCACAATGAAAAGGCATACAATCGGATAAATGACAGCCATAATCCAGGACATCCTGAGCAGCATGTTCAGCAAAAAGCCGATCCCGAAAAACAGCACGAAAAACAAGACAACCGATATGATCACAACTGGTAAACTTATCAAAGCCTTCCACCCCCAAGTAACCCCTTTTAGTGTACATTGGAGAAGGAACTTGAGTCAATCATTGGAAAGCCGGCTTTAGCGGTCTTTTCCGGTTCCCTGACAGTTGCTGCACGTTTCCGAACCGCCGAGCAGCAGCTGAAAATAGCCTTTTCCTGAACAAAATGTACAGGATGATTCAGAGCGATGGATCGAAGAAGTCTTCATCAGATACACACCTTTTTCTTAATTTTCTGACAATATTACCATGAAGATTGTCAATGATAAAGTCAGAAAATATGACGGATTATTTGATGTAAGCGCTTAAAGAAGAGGATTTCTTCCTTTTTCTTTTGTTTTTAAAGTTTTAGGGATGAAATAAAAAAGCCTGCAGCACCCGCTGCAAGCTCTTTTTTAGCTGGTGATCTTAGAAAAATTTAAATTTTCCTTTTTTAAGCACAAGGCCTGGTCCGCCAATCAGGTAGAGCGAACGGTTGTCGATGATTTTTTTCATCATGGACGCGGATGTTCCGGTCATTTTTTTGCCCAAAGCCACACCGATCGCATCGTGTTCGCCAAGCGATGCGACAGAGCCTTTATTATCAAATTTGAATGTTTCTGTTTCTTTGCCGTGGATCAATGCGGCGATATTTGTCGCGCAAGTTTCGCCCTGCTGCATTGAAATCTGCGCTGTCGGCGGATATGGACGGTCGATTTCCTCGTTGATGACGAGCGAGCAGTCGCCGATGACGAAAATGTCATCAAAGCTATCAACCCGAAGATCAGGTTTCACTTTGACACGGCCGCGCATGTTTTCAAAGCCTGATTCCTCGATCACCGGATTTCCGCGGACACCGGCTGCCCACACAACCGTACCTGCTTTAATTTCTTCAGTCTGGTCGTCTTTTCCGACGAAGATGCCGTCAGGTGTGCATTCTTTTACGGCAGTGCCGATTTTGAATTCGACGCCTTTTCCTTCCAGATAGTTGACAGCATAATCGACAAGCTCCGGATCGAAGCCAGGCAGTACAGACGGCGCAGCTTCCACACAAATTAAGCGGACCTGCTGGCGGTCAATATCATATTCCCTGCACAATTCCGGTATGCGGTTAGCCAGTTCACCCAAAAATTCTATTCCTGTAAAACCCGCTCCTCCGACAACAATCGTCAGACGCTCAGGACGTTTTTCGGCTTCTGTATTGTATGTCGCAAATTGATATTCCATATGCTCGCGAAGCTGACGGGAGGAATCAATGTTTGAAATGGAGAATGCGTATTCTTTCAGTCCGGAAATTCCGAAGGTCTCAGGGACAGCTCCCAATGCGACGACGAGGTAGTCGTATGCAATCTCACCGGTTCCCAGGACGACCTTTTTTTCTTCTTTATTGATGTTCTTCACCGTATCCTGAACAAAACGGACGCGGGACGTGTTGATGACATCTTTAATTGGGTAGCGGCATCTGTCATGATGAAGTGTACCTGCGCTTGCCTCATGCATCCAGGTTGTCTCATAATGATAGTTGTGCTTATTGACAAGCGTAATATCTGCTTCATTGATACCGATTTTTTTGACAAGTCTCGTCACGGTCATTAATCCACCATAACCTGCACCTAACACTACTACTTTTGGCTTATTCAACGGAATCACATCCACCTTTTCTGTATTTTACTCTAAGCCGGTTTGAAAATAGCCTTTTTGGTTATTGTCAACCTGTTGCCGGCTTTTTATGAAAAAAAGTTTGTGAAATCCTTCACTTTAGAGCCCTGAAAAACGAACCGTTTTTTCAGCAGACTGACGCATAATATTCATAAATAATTAACAAATTGTTCACAACTACATCATAGCGATTCACATTTGGTTTTTCAAGATTGAATATGCCGCTGGCGACATGCTTTTAGGAACAGCGGAGTCTCCTCACCAAGATCCCTTGAAAAAACAGACGCGCTCGTATTTATTTTATGTGATATGATATAGTTAAGAACAATTTTCATTTAGGGGGCATTATTTTCATGCGTGAAGACTCAAAAGTATATGACATTACAATTATCGGAGGCGGCCCTGTCGGCTTGTTTACCGCGTTTTACGGCGGTATGCGGCAAGCGAGCGTCAAAATAATCGAAAGCCTGCCGCAGCTCGGCGGCCAGCTGTCCGCTTTATATCCGGAAAAATATATATATGATGTCGCCGGCTTCCCTAAAATCCGCGCTCAGGAGCTTGTCGATAATTTAAAAGACCAAATGGCGAAATTTGATCAGACGGTTTGTCTTGAGCAAGCTGTCGAAAGCGTTGAAAAGCAAGCGGACGGTATATTTAAGCTTGTGACAAACAAAGAAATTCACTACTCAAAAACAATCATTATTACAGCCGGAAACGGAGCGTTCCAGCCGAGAAAGCTTGAGCTGGAATCAGCGGCTCAATATGAAAATGCGAACCTCCATTACTTTATCGATGATATGAATAAATTCGCCGGCAAGCGCGTCGCCGTATTGGGAGGCGGAGACTCTGCCGTAGACTGGGCGCTTATGCTTGAGCCGATCGCGAAAGAGGTATCGATCATTCACCGCCGCGATAAATTCCGCGCTCATGAACACAGCGTCGAAAACCTGCGAAACTCTAAAGTGAACGTGTTAACGCCATTTGTACCGACTGAGCTGATCGGAGAAAATCAAATTGAACAGATTGTCATTGAAGAAGTCAAGGGAGAAAGAAAAGAAGTCATTGATGTCGATGATGTCATTGTCAACTTCGGATTTGTTTCATCTCTCGGCCCGATCAAAAACTGGGGGCTTGACATTGAGAAAAATTCGATCGTCGTCAAATCGACGATGGAAACAAATATTGAAGGATTCTATGCCGCTGGCGACATCTGCACATATGAAGGAAAAGTAAAGCTGATTGCAAGCGGATTTGGAGAAGCTCCGACCGCGGTAAACAACGCCAAAGCTTATATGGATCCTAAAGCCCGCGTTCAGCCGCTGCATTCGACGAGCATGTTTGAAAATAAATAAAACAAAGGAGCCTTGCAAGCGGCTCCTTTTTGTTAAATGATATTCATATATGAGAAAATGGTTCCCAGAATCAGCACAATCGTCAAAACGGCAACCATACCTGCAGCGGTCAAAACGATGCGGTCTTTGATTTTTTGCGCTTTTGGCAGCGGCTTTTCACACCCGCATGCCTCGCATACTTTAGAGCGGTATGGAATAAGCTCATTACAATTTCTGCAGTTTATGTTTTCTTCCATGTTTGGATCCCTTTTCCTTTCTGGGCTTTCGTTCCTAAAAGAACTTGTCCAGTATAGAATAACAAATAAACGAATAGAATGTCTTAAGATTCACAAAATATTCTTAAATGAATGCTAAAAAAACCCTTGTTAGGAAGTGACGTTATGTCTTACTACAACAATCGAAATCAGGAACCCCTGCCAAAAGAAGATATCAATACGTGGGAATGTACAGCAGAGGACTGCAACGGATGGATGAGAAAAAACTTTACAAGCAGTGAACGTCCTTTATGCCCTCTCTGCAATCAGGAAATGGAGAGCGGAAGCCGCTATCTAACCTCAATCACCAACAATACGAGCAATCTTCACCGCATATTTAACCAAAAATAGAAACACCTCTTTTTAAAACATCCAATCGCAAAAGCCTTGCTCGAACCCTGAGCGGGGCGGCTGCTTTTTCTTATCTATTCGGGTTTTATGACAAACATTTCACCAATAGAATGTCATTGCGGATAGAAACCATTTCCGGACTTCCCTATGGATTTCGAAAAACCGCTTTCCACAATGTGCTCGTTGAAATGACCCGCATGTCTCAGTTTCCCGCCAGCCAATTTAACGAGTAATAAAAACGCCTTTCTCAAACGATGAATCATCGCTAAGAAAGGCGTTTATTAATCGTTTTTCCATCATAACGGGTTCATTCATACCGGGTTTCGTATGTCAGCACTCTTCAGGCTTGCCGGCATTTGCTGCCGTGCGGAATGAAGAGCCGCAGCCGCATGACGCGATGGCGTTTGGATTTTCGATGGTGAAGCCGCCGCCCATCATCGATTGTTTGAAATCAATGACCGTTCCGTTCATGATAGCAATGCTTTCATTATCGACAAGCACTGTGATTCCATGCTGAACAAACTCGCTGTCATCTTCATTTTTTTCGTGCTCAAACCCCATGCCATATGAAAGGCCGCTGCACCCGCCGCCTTTTACACCGATTCTTAAGAAAGCATTTTCTTCTTCATGCTCCTTCATCATCTCTTTAATATGAAGGGCAGCCGCTTCTGTAAGCGTGACTGTTTTTTCGCTCATGACAAAGCACCTCCTCTAGTTGTCATGTCTACCTTTATTATAAATGTGAATCCGGTATTTCTCAAACAGACCGTCTTCAAATAAAAAATACGCCTTCACATACCATTTCAGCCGGGCCTGTCATCATCACGCGGCCGTCGTTTTTCCAGTTGATGATCAAATCGCCTCCGGCAAGATGAACGGTAATGTCGGTCTCTCTTTCGGCAAAGCCGTTCAGAATAGAGGAAACCGCAGCAGCACAGGCGCCTGTTCCGCACGCCTGAGTAATCCCTGAACCTCTTTCCCATACGCGGAAATGCAGTTCCTTCGCATTTTCCACCTCAACAAATTCGACATTGACGCCCTCCGGAAACCTCTCGTCTTTTTCGATGAGCGGCCCCAATGTTGTCAGCGGGGCTTCTTCAATATCGTCTAAATAAAAGATGATATGAGGGTTTCCCATAGATACAGCAGTGCCTTTCAGTTCATGGCCGCCAAAATTCATTTGTTCATTGATCGTTTGTGAGTGCTGCTCCCCGAACATTGGCATATCCGATTTAAGGAGCCGCGGCTCGCCCATGTCGACTGTGGCCGAAACGACTTTCCCGTCCTCCACTTCAACTTCCGCTTTCACCAAGCCTGACAATGTTTCAATGAAAAAGGATTTTTCTTTTACCAGTTTATGTTCATAAGCGTATTTCGCAACACAGCGCAAGCCGTTTCCACAGTTTTTGCCTTCAGATCCATCGCTGTTGAAAATCCGCATTTTGACCGGCGCTTGATCAGAAGGACAGATGAGAATCATTCCGTCAGAACCGATTCCCGTATAAACTGAAGACACTTTGACAGCCAATTGCGATAACAATTCTTCCGGAAGGTTCTCTTCAAATTGATTGACATATATATAACTGTTTCCTAAACCGTGCATTTTAGTAAAACGAAAAAACTTCATAGCGGCCTCCAACATTTTTATTTCTTTTAGTATAAAAGCTGGAACGGATGGACACAATATGATTATCCCCCGTTTTTCATACATAAAAGCTCCCTGCACATATATGCAGGGAGCTTTTATCATGCTTACCCGATAAACATACCGGCAATCGCCGCACTTAAAAGGTTGGCCAATGATCCGGCAGCAACGGCTTTCAGTCCGAGACGGGCAATATCAGAACGGCGGCTCGGCGCCATTCCTCCCAATCCTCCAAGCAAAATGGCAACGGAAGACAAGTTGGCGAAACCGCACAGCGCAAAGCTGATAATTGTAGCGGTTTTAGCAGAAAGCTGCTCGAAAATCGGAGCAAAGTTGGAATAAGCAACAAATTCGTTTAAGACAAGCTTTTGGCCGATAAAGCTTCCAGCCTGGACAGCCTCATCCCAAGGCACACCGATGACAAAGGCAAGCGGTGCAAATACATATCCGAGTATGAATTCGAGAGACAGGCCTTTAAAGCCAAACCAGCCCCCGATTCCGCCGAGAACACCGTTTAAAACGGCAATCAAAGCAACAAATGCAAGCAGCATCGCGCCGACATTCAAAGCAAGGTTCAGACCTGTTGAAGCCCCTTTTGCCGCCGCATCGATTACATTTGCAGCATCTTCGTCTTCAGCCATTTGAATATCTTCTGATGACGCTTTCGATTTCTCTGTTTCCGGAATAAGCATTTTTGCCATGATCAAACCTGCCGGTGCAGCCATAAAGCTTGCCGCAAGCAAATATTCAAGAGGAACTCCGAGAAGGGCGTAGCCGAATAAAACAGAACCGGCCACTGAAGCCAATCCTCCGGTCATAACGGTAAACAGCTCGGATTTAGTCAAGTTGGCAATAAACGGCTTAATGACAAGAGGAGCCTCTGTTTGGCCGACAAAAATATTTGCAGCAGCAGAAAGAGATTCCGTTTTGCTTGTTCCGAGAAGCTTTGACAATCCTCCGCCGATAAAACGGATGATGACCTGCATGATTCTTAGGTGGTAAAGAACGGCAATCAATGATGAAAAGAAGATGATGACGGGTAAAACACTTAAAGCAAAGGCAGCGCTGTCGCCTACCTGTAAAAGAGGGCCAAAGAGAAAGCTGATCCCTTCATTCGCATAATTGACGAGATGTTGAACAGCTTGCGTAAACGAAAGAAACGCCTCCCGTCCCATCTCCCATTTGAGAACGATAAAGCCGAACAGGAGCTGGATCGCCAAACCGATGACAATCGTTCTTATATTAATTTTGCTTTTATGCTCAGAAAGCAAGAACGCAATCGCGAAAATCGCAAGAATACCAAGAAGTCCCCATAATATGTTCATGACCACACCTCTTCTTATTTTTTAAACTTTTATTAAGATAACAATTAATCATTTGCCTGTCCACAAAAATTTTTACGAATTTTTTATCTTTTTATGGAAACCCTTACAACCAAAGGCTTATGCTCATAAAAAAAACGAGACCACCCTTCATGACCCCGTTTAAATCATTTCATTTTCTTCAATGAACTCATATATATTTTCGACTAACTCAGCCGGATTATTCCCTGAAACCATTTCACCGTTCACAAGGGCAAATAATGTCTGCATACATTGCCCGCAATAACTCAGACAGCCGTATTCGACAACGTCTAAATTCGGGTCTTTCTCTAGTATTTCTTTTGCCTTCTGAGAACCTTGGGCAAGATTGCTGACGCAAAATTCAACAATTGGAAACACTTTCTTTCACCTCACATCGCCTTCTTATCGTACCCTAATGTCCTTTGATTAGTCAAAACATGAAATTGCCTGATAAAGCTTTTGTAACATATTAATGCCTTAAAGGGTTTTACTAATTATCTCGCTGTGATGTATGTGTAGGTTATTTTTCCGAGAAATATTGTGATTTTACATCAAATTAGATATAATTCTAGAGGGTATTTACATAGTTTTTTATTTTTGCATTGTAAAAAAAATAAGTTTCTAGTTTCTTAATCTGAGGGGAAAAGGGGAATTAGCAATGAGAAATTTAGTCTTGCTCGGCGGCGGTTATGGAAATATGCGCGTTATACATCGTTTGCTGCCAAATCAGCTGCCTGATGATGTGATGATCACTTTAATTGATAGAAACCCTTACCATTGTTTAAAAACGGAGTATTATGCACTTGCTGCCGGAACGATTTCCGATCATCATATTAGAGTATCCTTCCCGGATCACCCTAAATTAAAGACTGAATACGGCAATATTTCTCGTATTGATCTGGAGCAAAAAAAAGTGCTGTTTCATGACAGAGAGCCGATTCCCTATGATGATGCTGTGATCGGGCTTGGCTGTGAGGACAAATATCATAATGTTCCTGGAGCGCCTGACTACACGTACAGCATTCAGACGATCGACCAATCCCGCCATACCTATCAGGCGCTCAACAACTTAAATGCGGAAGCAACCGTTGCGATAGTCGGGGCAGGACTGAGCGGCGTTGAACTTGCGAGCGAATTAAGAGAAAGCAGAAAAGACTTGAACATTATTCTTTTCGACCGCGGGGAATTGATTTTATCAAGCTTCCCTGAGCGGCTGAGCAAATATGTTCAAAGCTGGTTTGAAGAGCACGGCGTCAGCATCATTAACCGCGCGAATATTACGAAAGTGGAAGAAGGCATCGTCTACAACCATGATGACCCGATTCCAGCCGATGCCATTGTCTGGACTGCGGGGATTCAGCCGAGTCAAATCGTCCGCGAGCTTAATGTCGAAAAAGATGCACAAGGACGAGTCGTCTTAACACCGCACCACAATTTGCCCGGAAACGAACACGTCTATGTCGTCGGAGACTGTGCAAGCCTTCCGCACGCTCCAAGCGCACAGCTTGCAGAAGCACAGGCGGAGCAGATTGTCCAGATTCTTGAATGTCGCTGGAGAGGAGAGCCTCTTCCGGAATCGATGCCGAAATTCAAGCTGAAAGGCGTACTCGGGTCCCTCGGCAAAAAAGCCGGCTTCGGATTAGTCGCTGAACGTCCGCTGATCGGCAGGGTGCCGCGCCTGTTGAAATCGGGACTGCTTTGGATGTATAAGCATCATAATGGATAGGGATATGCTTTTCCTTACAAATCGTGTTTTTACTCTTATTCATACCTTTTAACACTAAAAGCTCATCACGTCAGATGAGCTTTTAGTGTTTCGCAGTTTACTAACAGGTTTTGTTCTAACTCTATTTCTCGGCAGACCTTTTACGATTGTCATTTGCAGCAAAAAACGCTCTCAGTGAAAGAGAGCGCTATAGTTTTCAATATATGAATTGGTTTCTCAATGCGTTTGTCAACTTTTCAGGCATTTTATGCCCTGTTGACTTATATAAAAAATAGAATAACCCTTGGGCTCGCCGGTATTGTTCATATATGTCAATGATGATCAGGCTTGGGCCGCAATTTCATTCACAGCCCCTTTAGAAAGCTCATCATTTTCCCGTATGCTATTTGCGAGGAATGGCTGTTGTATTCTTTAGAATATGGGTCGCTAAATCCATGCGCTCCCTTCAATTTGGCCGTTTCGACATTCTTCTTGCCGTCCAAAGCTGTAATGAATTTGGCAACGTCAAAGGATTGTTCTTTTTCCGAAAAAAACAGCATTACAGGGCATGCAGGTGTTATTTCCAGGTAGTCTCTTATGCGGGAACCATAATATCCGACAATCCCATCAATGTATTCTTCTTCACTGCACAGCCAGGCGATAGTCGCTCCCACGCTGAACCCGACCAGCACGATCTTTTGATATCGATTTTTCAGATGGAAGATCATCGTTTTTATTTTGCTGGCAGCGCCGGCAAAACCGACGTTCTCCATATAATGAAGATAGGCGGCTTTCTCCTCCTGGTAATCGAATGGTCTTTCTTTATTTAATAAATTCGGGCAAATGACATCAAACCCGCGGTGGGAAAGCGAGCGGCAAACATCCTCCATATGCCGGTTGATCCCGTATATTTCGTGCAATACGATAATCGCCTGCTCTGAATTCTTCTGAATATGTATCATTATCTGACTCCTTCATTCCTATCAGTATTGCCGGCCTTATGGATCTGGCTTTTCAAGCTCAAAAAAAAGAAGGCGCCGATCATGGCACCATTATAAAATGGATGGCGGTGTGCAGACGAGCCTGGGGGGACTTGTCCGATCATGCTTGTCAGCTTAATGCGGAAGATTTGTCTGCAAGCGATTTGACAGGATAGCTGTCGAGAAAGATCGCTCTTCCCGCCATCAGCTTTGCGGAAGCTTGATCAAGAAAAATGGCACGTCCCGCCAGCTGGGCGCTGTTGTTTGGCTGAGACGAAAAACTTAAAACGACAAGGCTGGCGAAAACGGCCGTTGATACAATGGCAATCAGTTTTTTCACTTTAACTCCTCCGTTCTTTTAAGGATTTGGTCTCTTGCATGATGAGACTCTTCAAAATATCCGGCAGCATTGTCTGTATCACCATTTTGTTTATAGAAAAGCGCAATGTCCAATGTTAATTCCGCTATATCCGTCCAGAGATTGATCGTTTTCAGGTATTCTAAAGCATGTTCAACTGTAAATGGATTTTGTTCATCATACAGAGCATGTATGAGTTTAAATTTCGACAAATATTCCCTTTCTCCTGCTTTTTTCGCACGAGAAAAACCTTTTTCATACCATTCCCGCGCTTCTTTAAAAAGACCCGATTTGTACAGCACATGTGTCAATTCAAACATAGAATGAATGCCGTATACTGATTCTTCATGTTCTTTTAAAACTAGCGCTTCTCTGAAATGCTTTTCAGCCAAGGTGAGGAGATCGCGATTGACATAGCTTAATCCTAAGTTGTGATGGGCCATGCCGATGAGGACATGATGTTTGATTACTTCCGCTTCCTTAAGGGCTTGCTTATAATGCTGTTCAGCCTCGTCAAAACGAAATAAATCGAGTTTATTCGCGCCTAACAGCATTTCGCTGCTGATCGCTTTTTGGATGTAATCATCATGTGTTTTAAAGGTTTTTAAAGCTGTTTTTGCATGGTTTAAGGAGAAGAAGGTTTGCTTGATCTGATAGTAGGCGATCGCCAGTTTGTAATGGAATTCGGCGTTTTCAATTTGATCGGGGATTTTCCTGAGCTTGTCCTCAGCCAATTTGTAATAATTGATGGCATTTGTGTAGTCCTTTTTGTGAAATTCGTACATGCCGGCAAAAAAGAAAAAATAATATTCAATCATGTCATCGGTGCTTTGCATATCAGCTTTTTGATGCTGAATGTCTTCGAACAGCCTGTTTGATGCCGCAAATTCTTCTGTCAGCAATTTATGGCGGTAGTCTAAAAGATTAAAATAAAGCAGCAAATCTTGATTTTCTTCCATATACGGCAGCTGATGTTCAATATCATATTTTATGGAGACCGCTTGGGATATTTTGTGGCGTTTAATCATGACATACCATTGATTCAGCATTTTGGCGACTTCTTCATACGCAATTTTTGTCTTCAACCGATTATCATTCCTTTCCTCCCAATCTTTTTCCTTTTTATGGGTTGTTTTTCATTTTACAGAATCGCTCATTTTTTGACAATGTATTTTTCTAAATATTAGCATAATTTCCTAATATTCTTTTATTACGCTTAATTTTTGACAAAACGTCGTGTGTTTAATTTGACATTTGATTTACAGAAAAACTATAATTATATATGTAAATATAAACATGTTCATATTTACAATAATATAAAAAAAGGAGCAGTTCATATGAATCAAGATGTAAAAGATTTTGTAGGGAGCCATATGATCTATACGTATGAGAACGGCTGGGAATATGAGATATATATCAAAAATGATCATACCATCGATTACCGTATTCACAGCGGAATGGTGGGGGGCCGCTGGGTTCGCGATCAGGAAGCCAATATCGTCAAACTGACGGAAGGCGTCTATAAAGTGTCATGGACTGAACCGACAGGCACTGATGTTTCCCTGAACTTTATGCCGAATGAAAATCGGATGCACGGCATCATCTTCTTCCCAAAATGGGTTCACGAACGCCCTGACATTACGGTTTGCTATCAAAATGACCATATCGATTTAATGGAAGAATCACGGGAGACATATGAGACATATCCAAAATACGTCGTTCCTGAATTCGCCGATATCACGTTTATCGAAAACGCCGGCATAAATCAGGAAGAACTCATTTCCAAAGCGCCATACCCTGGAATGACGGATGACATTCGGGCCGGAAAACGAGTATAAGAGGAATGAATGAGAAAGAGGCTGGAGAATCGATTCGGTCTCTTATTCATGATATAAAGACTGAACCTTTGATAAATCATGGAGCAAAGCTTTAATGTCTTCTTGTGACAATGGGACAAGCATCTGATCATAAAGGGTGATGATCTGTCCGTCCTCATCATGCTCATGCTGTTTTAAATACTGCTGCAAAGCCTGTAATTGGTTTTCCTTCAGGCTTGTTTGTGTTTGAAACTGTTTGATTTTTTTTAATGAAAAAACATTCATTTCGTCGTCAAAATCACCGGACATGATCTGCCCTTCAATATTTGCCATGCATATCCCTCCAAAGCTTGATCAACTGGTAGTTAGTCTGTCCTTTTTTCAAAAGAACAATCATGAAAAAACAGCAAGGTGTTCAAGATCCCTTGCTGTTTATGATAAAGCAGGCTCATACCCTTGCTTTTCCATCTCTTTATACACGTCTTTCAGCTTCGGATTTCCTTCGCCTACCACCTGATCACCGACCAAAACGAGCGGATAGAAATATTCGTCATTCAGGATCTTTTCCGAGATTTCCTGTTTCTTAGGATCATGTTCAGGAGGGTGATGGACGTCAATGTACGTAATCGAGAAAGGCTGACCCGGATATTTTCGTTTAAGAGCCGCTTCGAGCCATTCATACGTTTCTTTTGCTGAAGGAAGATTCACACAGCTTGGACAGAGAACCTCAGCGCCATAAACAAAAAGCTCAGCGATTTTTTTCATCTAAGTAAGCTCCTTTCTGTTTACTTTTATTTTAGTCTATTTTCATTCCGCACTCCATATCTGAAATGAAAATCGTTTTTTGTCTTTGACGGCAAATATGATATAATATGTGGGAATATGCGAAACCAAACAATAGCTTTTTATTGTTCGACTGAATATAATGGTTGTATGATTTGAAAGGAGCGATATGAATGACGACAGAAGTCGAAATGAAAGAACAAGTACAGGAAGTACTGGACAAACTTCGTCCATTTTTACTGCGTGACGGCGGAGACTGTGAGCTTGTCGACGTGGAAGACGGCATCGTAAAGCTTCGTCTTCTCGGAGCATGCGGAAGCTGCCCAAGTTCAACCATTACCCTGAAAGCGGGAATTGAACGTGCCCTTTTAGAAGAAGTGCCGGGCGTGATCGAGGTAGAACAAGTATTTTAATCACCAAAAAGGCTGCCGGTATGGCAGCCTTTTTTATTTATAAGTATTTGTCAAACCATCCTCCAATATATTCAAGCCGCTTGATCCGCTGTGTCGGGTGCCCGTTTCTTGACAAGTCGTGGGATGCGTGCGGGAACCTGACAAGCTTCACTTCTTTCCCCATTTTTTTCAACGCGGTAAAAAGCTGTTCAGCCTGTTCAACCGGACATCTGTCGTCCCGTTCGCCATGGAGGATTAACAATGGGGTCTCAACCCGGTCCGCATACTTTAGCGGAGAGCGGTCCCATAGTTTATCCGGATTTTCAAAGAGATCTAAGCCGAGCTGCCACTCCGTGAAAAAGTAGCCGATGTCGCTAACACCGTAAAAACTGATCCAGTTGGAAATCGATCGCTGTGTCACCGCGGCCTTAAATCGGTTCGTATGCCCGACGGCCCAGTTCGTCATAAAGCCGCCGTAGCTTCCCCCCGTGATGCCGAGCCTTTCCTGATCGATAAAATCATATCGCCCAAGCACGTGGTCAACGGCTGCCATGACATCATCAAAGTCTCCGCCTCCGTAATCGCCCCGTACTCTGTTGACGAAGTCCTGTCCATAGCCATGGCTTCCTCTCGGATTGACGTAAACGACCGTATTGCCATGGGCGGCCAGCACTTGAAATTCGTGAAAATAAGCATTCGCATACATGGCGTGAGGACCGCCGTGCACTTCTAAAATCAGCGGGTACGTTTTTCCTTCTTCATATTGTGCGGGCTTGATCAGCCACCCGTGCGCAATCAAACCGTCCTTTGTTTCAAACTGAATCTCTTCCGGTTCTGAGATGATCCGTTCTTTCGTAAAAGCCTGATTGGCATGTGTGAGCCGGTCTGCTTTTTCTTCGCCTAATGGGATATAGTACAGCTCACTTGGCCAAACAGGCAGCGCAATGGCAGCGGCGAACCCCGTTTCATCAGGACGCAGGCTGAACCCATTCAGATGCTCCTTTTCAAGGCGGACCGGATAAGCGAGGCCTTCTGTTGATATGTAATAAATGCCCGTTGAGCCCTGATCCGTTCCAATCACATAAAAGCCATTGCCATCCTTTGTCCAGGCCGGTTTCGGGAGGACGCCTCCGACAAGGCTGTCTCCTGCGACCGCATCACTCAGATGGACGTCAAGCATTTCTGTCAAACATGACACTTTACCTTTTTCGATATCGTATAACCAAGCTTTATCAAGAGTGGCATTTTGAAATTCTTTTTCATTTCCTAAAAAAGCAAGATATTTTCCGTCAGGGGAAAATGATAATGATGAAAAAATTCCGTTTTTCCCTGTCAGCCGCTTCGTCTCGCCCGTCGAAAGCGTCATGAGGTAGACGTCATTTACACGGGCATCCGCTTTTCCTGTCAAATTAGCGGAAAAGGCAATCATTTTCCCGCAGGGTGAAAACGCATGGCTGAGATGGTCCCGCTCCTGATCTGTGACCTGCTTTATCTCCTCCGTTTCCAAGTCAACGAGAATAAGCTGAGTATATTTCCCCCTTTTAAAGCCCTGTCCGTCTGCTTTATATACTAAAGAATCAACTTCTAAAGGTTCATGTTCTTCCAGTTTCGTTTTTTCTTTATCTGCTGGACTTTCGTCTTTTGTCAGCTTGACTGAACAAAGCAAAGACCTGCCGTCCGGCGACCATTCGGGCTGAGACACATCGTATGGAATATCGGTCACTTTTCTCGCTTCGCCCCCGGCTGTATTCATGACGTAAACTTGTGTTGTTTCATCCCGGTTTGACGTAAATGCAAGCATGCTGCCGTCTGGCGACCAGCGCGGATGCTGATTTCTTCCTTTTCCAAACGTCCACTGTGCCGATTCCTTCTTTTCAAAGTCAAAAACCATAATATGTGCATCATAGGAGTCTTGCTTTTGGTTTACGTTTGTTTGTACATAAGCCACTTTCCCGCCGTCCGGCGAATACTGAGGGTCTGTAATGGATACAAGCTTGGTGAGGTCTGATTCTGTTATGAGCTGCTTCAACGTCGATTCTCCTCCTCATGTTCAATTCTATATTCTATTTCGACTTCCTAAATAAAAATCCTTGTTTTGACTGCAAACAAAAAAAGAGCCGTCACAAGCTCTTTTTTTGTTAAACACTGTTCACTGGTTTTCTCTCGATGATACTGCCTGTATTCGGTACATGCAGACAGTCTACCTCACAATGCGGAAACTTTAAGGCAAGCTGGGTTTTGAGCGCTTCTCCTTTTCCTTTTTCAATAAAAGAAAGGATCGTAGGACCCGCTCCGCTTAAAGCCGTTCCGTAAGCGCCATTTAAACCCGCTTCATGCTCCACCTTGGCCAGTTCAGGGACGAGCGCCCGCCGATAAGGCTGGTGAAAGAGGTCTTTTTTCATCATTCGTCCGACAAGCTGCCAGTTCTTTGATATGAGCCCGGCCACGAGCATATTGCTGACAGCGCTCGCTTCAACGGCTTTAGGATAGGGAAGGCTGTCGGGCAGCACGTCCCGCGCATCTTTTGTCAGGACTTCATAAAAAGGGATCACGACGACCACATCCAAATCGATATCCTTCACAGAAACCATCTCTGTTTTATTCTTGTCGTGAAGCCCGATGACAAGGCCGCCGGCAAGCGAAGCCCCGGCATTGTCAGGATGGCCTTCTTCAAGACTCGCAAAATGCAGCTTATCACTGTCTGACAGCTTTAAATCAGCGAGCTCGTTTGCCAGTTCAATGGCGGCGGCAATCGCGGCGGCGCTGCTGCCGAGTCCGCGCGCCAGCGGGATGTCGCTCCACACTTTCACAAGGCTCGGGGGCAGCTCTTTTTCGAAATGAGCAGCAGTCCGCTTGGCTACTTGATAGATCAAGTTTTCCGTTCCTTCGGGTATTCCGGCGACGACATCTGTTTCAGCCTCAAAACGCCATTCATCATGCGGAAAAACGGACAGCCTTAAATACCGTGAAAGCGCCATACCGACTGAATCAAAGCCAGGTCCCAAATTGGCCGTGCTTCCAGGAACCGTAATCGAAAACAGCATGTCTGTCTCTGTCATACACGTGCGGCTCCTTTTAAGTGTTCAAGAATTTTTTCTTCGTCCGTCGGCAGTGTCACAGGTTTGATCTTTGACACATCAACGGCTGTATTCGGATCTTTCAGGCCGTTTCCGGTTAAGACCGCGACAACCTTTGTTCCAGGCTTAATCTCTTTCGTTTTCAGCTGTTTCAGCACTCCTGCGATTGACGCGCATGAGCCGGGCTCTGCGAAAACCCCTTCTTCCCGGGCGAGAAGCTGGTAAGCGTGAAGAATCTCTTCATCTGACACTTCATCGATTTTTCCGTTCGATTCATTGGCGGCATTGACCGCTTTATCCCAGCTTGCCGGATTTCCGATTCGAATGGCTGTCGCAACGGTTTCCGGATTTTCAATGACTCTGTTTTTCACAATCGGAGCAGCGCCTTCTGCCTGAAAGCCGCGCATGACCGGCAGGCCGGTGCCATTTTTTTCACCGTATTCTTTAAACCCTTTCCAGTATGCCGTAATGTTGCCGGCATTCCCGACAGGAATCGCTAGTATATCCGGTGCTTCGCCGAGCTGTTCGCAAATTTCAAATGAAGCGGTTTTCTGTCCTTCAATCCGATAAGGATTCACAGAGTTGACCAATGCGATCGGTTCTTTTTCACAAATGCTGCGAACCATTTTCAGCGCATCATCAAAGTTTCCGTCGATCGCAATGATTTCAGCGCCGTACATGACGGCTTGGGCCAATTTTCCGAACGCGATTTTGCCGTCCGGAATGATCACGATGCACTTCATATTAGCGCGCGCCGCATATGCCGCTGCGGCTGCTGATGTGTTGCCTGTCGAGGCGCACATGATCGTGTCATTGCCTTCTTCTTTCGCTTTTGCAACAGCCATGACCATGCCGCGGTCTTTAAAGGAACCGGTCGGATTCACACCCTCTGTTTTGACATAAAGCTCAATGCCGAGCTTTGTAGATAGGTTTTGCAAATGGATCAGCGGCGTATTTCCTTCGTTCAGCGTCAGTTCTGGTGTTTTATCCGTTACCGGAAGATAGTCTTTATATTGATGAATAAGTCCTCTCCACATTAGCTCCAACCGTTCCCTTCTACTCGATAAGTGCTTTTCACCTGTTGAACGACCTCGAGATCATTCAGCTTTTGCAAAATATCAGTGAAATCTTCTTCAGATGTGTGATGCGTGACGATGACGATTTCAGCCAAGTCATCATGGTCTTTAATCGGCAGCTGCAGGATTTTTTCAAAGCTGACGCCTCTTTCTGAAAAAATCGAGGTGATTTTTGAAAACGAACCGACTTGGTCTTTTACATGAATTCTTAAAAACTGCTGGGCAAAGATTTCAGCCGGTGCCTTCATTTTCTTCTCAAACTGAGGGTCGACAAAGCTGCTGCCGTTCACGCCGAGGCGCATGTTCTTCATGACAGAGACCAAATCTGACACGACCGCCGTGGCAGTCGGCATGCTTCCCGCTCCCGGACCGTAGAACATCGTTTCCCCGACGGCTTCACCGTATACATAAACCGCATTAAATTCATTATGGACGGATGACAGCGGGTGATGCTCCGGAAGCAATGTCGGCTGAACGCTGACTTCAACTTTTTGTCCATCCCGCTGGGCGATGCCGATCAGCTTCATTATATAGCCGAGCCGTTTGCTGAAATTGATGTCTTCATCAGACACTTGGGAAATTCCTTTTACTTTGACATCGTCAAGATCGACATTCATTGAAAAGCCGAGCCGTGCCAAAATCGCCATTTTTCTCGCTGCATCAAGGCCTTCCACATCTGCAGTCGGATCTGCTTCGGCAAAACCGAGCCGTTGCGCTTCTTTCAGCACATCATCATACGGAGCACTTTCTTTGTTCATTTTCGTCAAAATGAAATTGGTTGTTCCATTGACGATCCCCATCATCTTTGTGATTCGGTCTGAAGCAAGGCCGTCTTCCAGGCTGCGCAGAATCGGAATTCCGCCGGCCACACTCGCTTCAAAGTAAAGGTCACAGCCGTTTTCTTTCGCTGCCGCTAAAAGCTCAGATCCGTACAGTGCGATCAAATCTTTATTCGCGGTCACGACATGTTTTTTTGCATGAAGCGCGTCAAGCAAATAACGTCTTGTCTGTTCAATTCCTCCAATGACTTCGATAATGACATCCACTTCAGGATCTTCTATCACATCATAAGCTTCGGTTGTCAAAACTTCTTTCGGAAGCTCGACATCCCTCTTCTTGTCCTTATCTTTTACAAGTACTTTTTGAATGGTGACGGGGCACCCAACCTGGTGTGTCAATTTATCCTGGTGATCCTGAATAATTTTCACCACACCGCTCCCGACTGTTCCTAAACCTAGAAGTCCTACTCGTATCGCCTTCACTGAAATTCCACCTTTCCCTCTGATCGTCCTTTCTAAAAGGACATTTGTAAACACAACGCAGACATTTAAGTTACAAACATTATAATGGGGGATTCTTTTTTTGACAAGATGACAATTGTTGAGAAGCAAGAAATGAAAACGCTTTAGTTGTTGATATAATAAGATTCTATATATTCAGAAATATTTTTGTAAGAAAATCTTCCGACCCTATCAAAGCCGGAAGATAGCCGTTAAATCTCAGTCTTCGGCTGTTTCTCTCCAAGGACGAGGGCAATGTTTTCAGCACAGAGTCTCATCATCGCTTCCCTCGTTTCTTTGCTGGCGCTTCCGATATGCGGGAGCGCGGTTACTTGAGGAAGATTGGCTAGCGGATGCTTTTTTGAAATCGGCTCTTCGGCAAAAACGTCCAGCCCCGCGCCGGCAATCTCTTTTTCGACAAGCGCATCATACAAATCGCCTTCGTCCACTACCTGTCCTCTTGAGACATTGATGAAAAAGGCGGTGTGCTTCATCTTTTTGAAAGCGGAGCGGTTAAACATGTGTTTCGTTTCCTTTGTTAAAGGGGTCAGGCATACAACAAAGTCCGATTGTTCAAGCAGTTCATCAAACGATACCCACACAGCGCCAAGCTCTTCTTCCGCCTCGGAATTCTGCCTGCGGTTATGATACAAAACGTTCATGCTAAAGCCTTTTGCCCGTCTTGCAACGGCTCGTCCGATGCTTCCCATGCCGACGATGCCGATCGTTTTATGATGGATATCGGCGCCTGCTAAAAAATAAGGCCCCCAGCCTGTCCATCGGCCTTGTTTGATCCAGTCGCTGGCTTCGATGATTCTGCGCGCCGCAGCCATTAATAAAGCAAAAGTCAAATCTGCTGTGGATTCGGTCAACACATCAGGCGTATTGCAGCAAATAACACGATGTTTGTTGGCAGCTTCTACATCGATATTGTCATAGCCGACTGCCAAATTGGCCACCACTTTTAAATGCAGCGCTTCTTTCAGCAGTTCCTCATCAATCCGGTCTGAGAGCATGGTCAAAAGTCCATCCGCTGTTTTGGCTTTTTCAAGCAGGACATCCCGCGGACATGGTTCATCTTCCTTTTCCCACATTTCAATATCAGCCGCTTCTTTTAATGGGGAAAGCTGTTCTTCCGGTAATGTTCTCGTCACATATACAATCGGTTTATCCATAGCTGCCTCGTTCCTTTCTGTGAGTCGCTTTCAAGTATAAGCATATCGAAAAAAACGGCAAAAGTTAAGACACCTAAGGGCTTAAGGTGTCCTTTTCAGCCAATTGACAGAAGGCATGCTGACATATCCTCCGGCCCGCATGCCGGCCAGCTCCTGAAATCCCTTTAGAAACCGTTCATACGCCGCAGATTGAGACAGTAAATAATCAAGTCTGCTCTCATAAAAATGGTGTTCTGATTCAGAAGATATATAATAGCCTTCAACGGTATCAAAATAGTGAAGCGGAAATAACAGCCTGCTGTACAGCAGCCGCTTAGAAAAAGAGGAAAGCGGTGTGACTTGTTCATATTGCTGAAGAAAAGATGCAATGTCATTGACATTTTTGTTTTCCCGAAACAAACTTCTTGTATATTCCGCAAGATCCCGTGCAGCATGATCAAAAACCCATTCAACAGGAATTTTGATCAAAGGCTCGTGCTTCCATGTCTCACAGGTGAGGCGCTGCTGGCAAATCGTCCCGGAATCGGCCGCTTGCGGCTGATCATCCAATTCTGTGTCAGCCAAATACTGAATCGCATTTTCGGTTAAACCGAGATAATATGGAAACGATTCGATAAACTGTTTTTCAAAGGGCTGCAATTGCGGTGACTGAGACTTTTGCATCCAGAATTGCTCCAGCTGATCAAGGCGCTTCCCCCATAATTCTTTCCACTGCCCGATCCTTGAGGTTTCTTTTACTTCATAAGGGTAGCCCCTTCCCTTTTGATGAAATTCAGCAAGCTCTGCCCCGAATGGATAAGACCTGTTCGTAAAGCGGGGAGCGGCCTGAAGAAGCACATATGATATTCCGTTTTCTTCAAAAGTCATGTCCCCGTCTTTTGTAAATAAAAACGTAGACACGTATGGGTCGCGCTGTTCTTGCAAATACTGACTCATACCGTAAAATTCCGTCAGTTCAGTCTGATTGAAATGGGAAACCGGAACGATCAAAAATATGGAGTTTGGCGTTTGAAAGCTCTGATAAGAAAGATGCTGTGAAAGATCACGTATATGAATGCCGAATTTTTCTTTAATCAAATCTTTCATGGATATCACCTTCGTTCCTAAAAAATGACCTTCTACACATCGTAATAACGAAGGAATCCAATTATGAGTAGAACATCAAGAAAAAGAGTTCTAAAATCGTTACATTTTTCAGGATGTTTGTATACACTAAGTAAAAAAGATTGGGTGAAAATGATGCCGGAAAACAACAGCATGCATCAAATCGAAACAGCCGCAAAAGAGTGGCTTGAGAAACGGGGAGTCAAGATATCGGACATTGCAGACCTTGTCTACATTCTGCAAAAGAAATATCATCCAAACTTAACAAAAAAAGAATGCGAAGAAAATGTCAGCCGGGTCATGAAGAAGCGCGAAGTTCAAAACGCCGTAATCACAGGTATTCAATTGGATATATTAGGAGAGCAGAAAAAGCTTCTTGAACCGCTCCAGACTTTAATTGAAACGGATGAAAGCCTTTATGGCGTCGATGAAATCCTCTCTTTCTCAATCGTCAACCTCTACGGTTCGATCGGTTATACGAACTATGGCTACATCGATAAAATCAAACCCGGGGTGCTGGGCCGTTTAAACGATAAATCAACCGGCGAATGCCATACCTTTTTGGACGATATCGTCGGCGCTATCGCAGCAGCCTCCTCCAGCAGACTGGCTCATCGGGCTAAAGACGCGGAATAAAGGCCCAAAAAAACACTTGTCCTTTTTGGAACAAGTGTTTTTTTGTTAGATGCGATCCATCCATTCTGTCAGTGAATCGATCACATATGTCGGTTTTTCCGGATAGGTCTCAAGGTGTTCTTTTTTGGTGACGCCAGTGTGCACAAGAAGTGTATCCATGCCTGAATTCATCCCGGCCATAATATCTGTGTCATAGTTGTCACCGACCATCAGCGTTTCACTGATGTCCGTCCCGAGCACTTTCATCGCCTGCTCCATGATGATCGGTTCGGGCTTGCCGATAAAAATCGGCTCTGTACGCGTTGAGACGGTTAATACAGATGTTAAAGAACCATTACCAGGCAAAAGCCCTCTTTCAGTGGGAATGGCGATATCGCCGTTTGTCGAAATGAATTTGGCACCGTTCCGTATCGCCAGACAGCCGACGGCGAGCTTTTCATATGTAATACCGCGGTCAATACCGACAACGACAAAGTCGGCGTCTTCATCGCCGAACGCCAAGCCCTTTTCTTCAATGGCTTGGCGGATTCCTTCTTCACCAATCACATAGACGGATGCGCCCGGTCTTTGTTCAGCGATAAAGTTCGCTGTAGCCATGCTTGTCGTAAATACCTGTTCTTCCGTTGCCGGGATGTCAAAAGAAATAAGCTTGTCCGCCACTTGTTTCGGAGTACGCGAGGAATTGTTGGTTACGAATAAGTAGGGAATATTCCGCTCTTTCAGCTTCTTTACAAATTCGCAGGCTTCGTCGATTTTTTCCGTTCCCTTGTACATTGTTCCGTCTAGGTCAATTAAATATCCTTTGTATGTTTTCATGTTGTCACTCCAGTTTTTTAATGCGGTTTGAATGCAGATACCGGACCGAGCTCATTGTTTAAATAATCGCGGATCCGGGCCGGAAAATGCTCAAGCGTTTCCGCGTGCTGTTGCAGCAGCTTTTCCAATTCTTCATGGTTCACGTTCAGGTAGTCTTGAACCAATGTCTTGCGGGAGGCGATCAGATGTTTCAGGCTGTCTCCTTCTGTTTGGCCGACAACTTTTTCATCCGTCAGTATATCCATGATGTCGTCATAGCTGCCAGGGTCCCTCATAATAAAGCCGTCAATCATATCATTCCCTATATCCAATATACATTCGATCAGCGTATGGCCGATTCGCTCAAGCGCTTTTTTTTCTATTTCAGAAGTCCATTCCTCCTGCGCTTTAAAGAGCCGGAGTTCATCTTCAAGATAGTTCAGCGTGTTTTCGATTTTGTTTCGATCGACAAAATACACAAGCTCACATCCCCTATTATTATCGCTTATTTTCGTAATCGTTTTAAAACAAAATAGGCACATCCAAAATTACAATATTCGTAAATATATTCATCAAGGGTGCTGATTTTTGTATCAAATGTGGCCTTTTGGTTTTGGTCGTCAAAAAAGCCTTTCAGCCTCAGCTGGCTGTATCCCCAGTCTCCGACAATATAGTCGTACTTATTTAAAATGTCGGAGTATCTTGCTTTAAATGCTTCTTCATTAAAGCCGTTTTTTACATCTTGGACGACTTCAAAAGCAGCGTTCTGAACGACGATCATTCTTTTCACCTCTTTTATATGATAATTCAAACCCAAGCCGCCATCAATTGCTAAGAATAAATCCGCTTCTTTGGAAAAGCTAAAGATAAGGAGGAAATGCAGAATGAATAAAAAATTATTTTTATTTGGCCTGCTGCTGGCACCGCTTGTAGGATGTCAGACGGCTTTAAACGACACAGAACACAATATTTATGAAGAAGACGGAAATACCGTACATGTGGCTGATAAGAATCCCCAATATAACGAGCGATTCCGAAACGACGACCGGAAAGGCAGGTTCGGATATGCGCGGCATCAGGCAACCCCTGTTGCAAATAAGGAAAAGATGCAGGCTCCGCAAATCAACCGGGAAGAAATGGCTCATATTATATCTAGTTTAACGGTTCAGCTTCCCAATATTCAAGATGCCTCAACGCTTGTAACAGATGAGGAAGCACTTGTCGTCTACAAAACGGACTCCAAGAAGAGGGAAGAAACGGCTGACCAGGTGAAAAAGACAGCCGCATCCGTCATACCAAGATATTACAAAATCTATATTTCCGATGATGCAAACTTGATCCAATCCGTTGCCAATTTCAGCCGGCTCGGGTCCAACTCAAGAAATGTCGATCAGCTGATGGCTGATACGATCAAAGAAATGCAAAAATCGCCGCAAGGAAAAACAACTACAGATACAGACGATGAAACCGGCCTTGATGGACAAGGAAAAAACATGGAATCCTAAAACCGGATGCGGCCGCATAAAAAAACGCCAGAATGTCTGGCGTTTCAGCGTGTCGACAAACCCTCGCATTCGTTGTCAGGCCTGCGCGTCGGTGCTCACGAATTCCAACATTCGCTCCGCTCCGATGCTCGGCCTTCCTAGACTGCAAAGGTTTTCAATCACGCTGAAAGGATGACAAAATCCTAAAACTTCAAACCGTTTTAGGATTTTGTCAACAATCTGAA
>NZ_MRBK01000017.1 GCF_001969815.1 Bacillus swezeyi
TTACTCACCCGTCCGCCGCTAACCTAAGGGAGCAAGCTCCCGTCGGTTCGCTCGACTTGCATGTATTAGGCACGCCGCCAGCGTTCGTCCTGAGCCAGGATCAAACTCTCCATGAAGTTTGATAATGACTACGCACATTCGCATGTGCGATTTATTTAATGAATTAACAGGTACGTTTGTCTTGTTTAGTTTTCAAAGATCATTTCCGCCTCTCAAAGAAGCGACTTTACTAATATAACATTCTAGTAAAGTGAATGTCAACAACTTTTTTCAATCTTATTTTAAATGCTGTTTTATAAAGCCGTCTTTTCAGGGACGGATATTAATATAACATGTATTTTTATTTTGCACAATAGTTTTTTCGAAAAAATAATAATCCAGATAAACGAAATCGCAAAATCTGACTTCACCCGTCCTGGTATCAAACTTTTAACTTTCCACCACTCTGGCCGAATGCCGTTTATGCAGCCTGGTGGGAAAGTTTTATCAACAGAGTCTCAATCCACTTTTCCGCTTCCTTCTATTGGATAGGCTTTTCGGACTTCTGTTTTGCAGAGTGCAACATCAGAGAGCTGAATGGAACAGCAGTCTTCCTGCAAGCTCCGCTTTGAGGAATCAAAACAGCAAAGCGCTGACGATATTGATCATGAGTCTCCTCTCATCGCCTCTTTTAAAGGGTATGACCAAATGGCACATTGTTCAGGGAACGCCGTCTTCGTATAAAACAATAGAGAAAACAGCTGCTCCGCGCATGATGTTTTCGGTTGATTCTGGGGGTGAAGCTCTAATGAATGCAGCACTGTATGCGATCAGCACATCGTCCATTTTTTAAAATCTTTAGGTGTGTAATGAAAAAGATCACCATCATGACCATGGTGAATGTCAATGACAGTGATCCCGTTTTCCTTTTACACACCTGTACCCTTAAACGTGTTGTCCCCAAAAAATCACATATCGTTCAACTATTTTTTAACTTGGCTGTCGATTGTCTGACAATCAGTTCAGGTTTGTAAACAGTGGAATGCTCAAGCTGGTCTGCATTCCGGCCCTCTACTTTGGCGATCATCCATTTGGCCGCTTCGATTCCCAATTGCATTTTCGGATGGGTGACTGATGTCAGCTTCACTTCAGAGGCCTGGCTTAAATGTGAATCATCGTACCCGACAATCGATATGTCTTCAGGTACTTTCAAGCCAAATTCCCTCACCACATCAAGCACCATAAGAGCAACTTCGTCATTGTAGCAGAAAATCGCTGTCGGCCGTTCGGAAGAAGACAGCCGCTTCCTTACTTCGGATACCGTCTTTTCTTTTTTGTTTTCTGTCGTATATGTAACGACCATCTCCGGATAAAATGACAAGCCGTTTTCTCTAAAGGCGCGGATAAAACCTTTCATTCTGTTGACACCCTGCATGTCATCCTGTTTAAAAAACCCAAAAACTCTTTCATGGCCGAGCTTGATTAAATGCTCAGTGGCGATAAAGCCGCCATGCTCATCATCCAAAATGAAATGCGGCGGATTTAATTCCTGATAAAACTGATTAATCATCAAATATGGAATATGATGCTGTTCGAGCGTCAAATAATAGTTTAAGTTCGGATTAAAGCTTCCGGTTTTCGTCGGCTCTACAATCAGTCCGTCAATTTTTTTATCAAGCATATTCACGAGGCACTGTTTTTCTTTTTCAATATCATTATTTGTACTTGCCACGATCAGCGTATATCCTTCGCTCGACAGCGAAGATTCAATTCCCCTTATAATAGAAGGAAAGATGTAGTCGGACAGATATGTCGTGATGACTCCGATCATTTTATTTCTTTCCCTTCCTTTTTCCGAAAGCTGAAGACGGTGCGAACAATACGTCCCTGACCCCTGCTCTCTGTAAAGAAGGCCTTCATGGACCAGGTCGCCGATGGCCTGCCGAATTGTATGCCTGCTGACATCGAATATTTTCATCAATTCATTTTCAGAATGAATTTTTTCTCCAGGCTTAACCTTTCCCTCGTATATCCATGACTTAATTTGATTTTTGACCATGCTGTATTTTGTATGCTCACTCATCAGATCAACCCTTTACTGCATCTTGTACGTACGAATAAGTTCTATTATAAAGGAAAAGCCGATAGCATTGCTACATATTGGAGAAATTAAGCAATTTTTTTTGAAAATGAAGCTTGTCGTCCGTTTCGTTTTTTAGTATAGTAGAATATAACTAAATAACTGATGACCACAAGGGGAGCCTTCAGGCTGAGAGTGAACGAACCGTTCTGACCCTTTGAACCTGTTAGTTAACGCTGGCGTAGGGATGTGGCAAAGTCATTCTAACTTGCATCCAAAGCAGTGCGTGGAAAACTTTCCTACTCCTTCCCCGCATTGCTTTTTTTATTGGGAAAGAAGTCCAGTATCCCTTTGTTCATCAAAAGTGAGGGTAATCATGAATCAATCAAAACAACTTGTACGTCTTATTGAAATTGCGATCATGACCGGAATTGCCATCATATTGGATATGGTGTCCGGAATGTTCTTAAAAATGCCCCAAGGCGGTTCAATTGCCGTCATGATGATTCCGATCTTTTTGATCTCCTTTAGATGGGGGTTGAAGGCGGGGCTGACAACCGGATTTTTAGCCGGATTGCTCCAGTTTGTAAGCGGGGGGCTTTACATTGCTCATCCCCTGCAGTTTCTCCTTGATTATTTTATCGCGCCCACGGCCGCTGGAATCGGCGGGGCATTTGCCGTTCCGATCCGTAAAGCGTCCAGCGAGAAAAAAAAGGGCAAACTTGCTTCATATGTCACACTTGCCGTTTTTATTGGAAGCGGGCTGAAGTTTCTCTCCCATCTGATCAGCGGCGCCGTCTTCTTCGGACACTATGCGCCTCAAGGCACACCTGTCTGGATTTATTCATTAGTATACAATGGAACATACATGCTTCCATCTTTCATCATTTGCACAATCGTACTGTGCCTGCTGCTGCTCACGGCTCCAAGGCTCTTGGGCAGGCAGATGGAAATGAGATAAATATAAAAAACAGCGGATTGACATGGGCTTCCGCTGTTTTTTATCCTTTTATTAAATCTGCCACCAATACATACCGCTCCGGTGCAGCCCCAATGAAATCAAAGGGATAGCAGGTCGATACGGTCAACGTCGCTCTCGGCTTCGGGACAATAACCGTCCGGTCATCCGCATCTACGATTCGAACCTTTTTCACTTTGTATGTAAAAGTTCCATAGACAGCTTCAACAATTAACCGATCCCCTTTGCCCACTTCTCCGAGCTTTCTAAAAACCGTATCGCGGTGGCCTGATAAAACCGAATTGTCCTCTTCCCCAGGTAAAACGGAGCCGGCGAAATGGCCCACACCTTTTTGCAATTCATCTTCATCTGTCCCATGATAAATCGGAAGCCTTGCATTGATTTTCGGAATCACGAGATCGCCGATTTTTTCACCGGTTTCAAAAGTTTGATCTATTGCGATCTTTTCTTTTTTCGCCGTTTGAGCAGGCGGTTTTTCAGTTGTTTTCTCTTCTTTCACCTGCTGAAATGAAAAAAGGACGTAGCCATGTAAAAGCTTAAACACATTCGTTGTTATAAAATATAATCCAGCAGCTACCATAACAATGGCGAAAAGCCAAATGACCTTTTTTCGCAATGTCTTAATGTCGTTTCACTCCTTACAAAAAACGCCCATTCTAAACAAGATGAGAATGGGAAGTTACATTTAAGCCGCTTTGCGAAGCCTTCTGATCAAGAAAAATCCGCCTAGCATCAGAACAACACCAAGAAGTGACCATTCCGCATAGTGTCCGGCCGTTTTTGGCAGCTTTGCACCTTTAACCGTCTTTTTCACGTGAGATGTTTTTGTTTCATGTTTGACAGCAGTTTTAGTTTGCTTCACTTTTGCCCCTGTATCATGTATTAAATCCGATCCAATCATTTCAGGTGTCAGCAAAACATCCAAAATGAAATGGCCTTGCAAGTCATAAACTTCCACAAGGAGGCTTGCTCCCTTCAGATCGTCCGCACTGACCAGCGTCGTCAAAGTCACCGCTTTTTTCTTTCCGTCTTTGACGAGGTAATATTTTGTCTTCACTTCAAGCGTCTTCTGAACGTCATTCAAAACTGAAAGCATTTCAGCGATGTCTTGAGCCGACAGCTCTGACACCGACTCGAAAGCAGCGACCGCTTCAAGCCGCTCTCCAAGCGCCATCAGATCATTTTCAAGGTTTGGATTTTTGTCCCGCACATTGCGGAGGTGATCGACGAGCTTCTCCCACTCTTGGTCATCTACCCCCAGTTCTTGAAATAAATTTCCGATCTCCAGATCATCTTCTTCATATGTCACCATAAATAGAGCATCGTCCAATTCATACTCAAACACAAATACGTCGAGAATGTTTTGGCCGCTTTCCATATAGCCATTTTCAACGAAAAGATCAACCGCTTCTTTTTCACTTAATCCGTATTCTTTTAAATATGATGCCAAAAGCTTTTCGGTCAGCCTTTCTCCCAAAAAGTCTCTTAACTCTTCTACTGAATCAAAATCTCTCAAACTTTCATCATATGTATCTTGTAAATAGGCTTCCATTTCTTTTTCTGTTATTCCTATTTCTTCAAGATACTCATTAAGCTCAGCCTGTTTCGGCGCGGCAAAAGCTTCTGCTGCAGGTGCTAAAAACAGGACGCAGACCAGCAGCGACACCAGCCTCTTTTTCATTGGATATCCCCCCTAAATTTATCTTTCCTTTTGATTATAATGGAATTTTTTAAAAAAACATGTATTGTAATAGAAGTTTTTTTCATCTATAATATTCTGTCCTTTTGGCACTTTAAAAAGAGGCATAATGTTTGCTTCTATTGAATGTAATATAGTAAAGCGAGTTGGGAGGTATGAAAGTGAATCCTTATTATATGATGCTCTTATGTTATATCCTATCCATCATTCATTTTTTAATAGGCTATCGGGAAGCCCTGAAAATAAGCGGAGCTGACGGACTAGTCAACGGAACCGCAATGATCTCCTGTATTCCGCTCGGCGTGGTTTTTGCTTTTTTCGCGCACTTTTTTTGGAAAATGACAATTTAAAATCGGGCCTATTCAAAAATAAATTTTTGGCACAAGAAGATGAACAAACTTGGATTTCAGCGTTATTCACAGACGGCGTCAGTTTATGCTATGATTAATAGAACTTCAATTTACAAAAAATTCACAAAAGATTGGAGGGAAGAGAATGGCCAAAGCAGTGGCTTCGCAGGAAGTCGCCAACATGCTGAACGACTGGTACATACGGATGAAAAAACGAGACATTTCAGGTTCGATTGAAATGAAAGATGACATAGATAAAGCCATTGAGGAAATGGAAGAAGATCAGGACGTCCTTCTCTACTATCAAATGCTGGATTTTCGCTTAAGGCTCCTTCTTGAGGATATCTCCCAAACTTCCACCGAGAAATTGGAAGCGATCAGTTTTCATGACAAAGACCCGAAAAGCACAGATGACAAGCTGAATTATTATTTTTATCTGTTCAAAGGAATCTATGAAGACTATAAGCAAAACCACACAGAAGCGCTTAATTTTTTCAGAATAGCAGAAAAAAGGCTTGGAGCGATTCAAAATGAAATTGAGAAAGCTGAATTTCATTATAAAATCGGGGTGCTGTACTATAATTTAAAAGCGACATGGCTGTCGATTCATCACATTCATATTGCGTCCGGCATCTTCCAAGGGTATGGCGGGTATGCCAAAAGAGTCATCAACTGCAAAATGTTGATAGGACTTAATTATATTGACCAATTTAAGTTTTCAGAAAGTGAAGCTTTATTAATGGAAGCGATCGAAAAAACCGAAAAAATCGGCGACCAGTTTCTTTTGCCTTGCACTTATTACAATATGGGCTTTTTGAAAAGCAAAGAAGACAAGCACGAAGAAGCGCTAAAGTATTACAGAAAAGCTTTTGCCATCAAAGATTTTGAAACGAAAACCAAGTATGCTTACCTTCTGTGCGTTTATGAAAACGTCAGATCTCTCCTGAAAACCAATGCATACGATCAAGCTTTTAAATGGATCGATGTGGGCTTTAAAAAAGCTCAAGAAATGAACAGTGAAATTTTCGTTTTGAAATTCAATATTTTATATACATTACATTCAAACCTTCAGAATAAAATGGAAATAATTAAGGACTTTGTTCACCAGTTAGAAAATAAAAAAGCTTGGGTAGACCTGGAGGAATTGCTGATGGACGTGGCGAATTATTACCGGGAGAAGAAGTTATATGATGAAGCCATCTATTTTTACATTAAAACAGATAAGGCGAGCAAACTCGCCGGAAGAGGAGGAGAATAGAATGAAAAAGCTTTTATTGGCAGCTTTTGTTTTAGGAGCAGTATTCACCTATTCTTTAGCAGATCATGGAGCAGAAGCGGCTTCTAACAGTGAGCAGGTGCAGCTGGCATCCCGCGGATCTGGCGCCTGATACATGTCACCAATCAAAATACCCATTCAGCAGATGGCTGGATGGGTATTTTCATCCATGTCATAAAAAACGTATTTTCAGGAGTGAGTGATATGAAAAAGAAAGTGCTCCTCACAGGCTTTGATCCTTTTGGCGGAGAATCCGTCAATCCGTCTTGGGAAGCTGTTAAACGGCTTAACGGAGAGAGAGTTGAAGACATTTTAATCGCCGCCGAGCAGATTCCGACCGTTTTTCATCAATCAGCAGACATTTTGGAAAAAGCGATCGATAAACATTGTCCTGATATTGTCATTTGCGTGGGACAAGCAGGCGGGCGGCCCCATATGACACCGGAACGCATAGCAATTAATATCGATGATGCCCGCATTCCCGATAATGACGGCCAAGAGCCGATTGATGAACAAATTGCGGCAGACGGGCCAGCCGCTTACTGGTCAGCTCTTCCGATAAAGCGTATCGTTAAAAACATGAAGGAGAGCGGCATTCCGGCATCTGTCTCCAACTCAGCCGGAACCTTCGTGTGCAATCATTTATTTTATCGGTTAATGCACTACATAGACCGTTCTTCATCAAGCATGCGGGGAGGATTCATCCACATTCCTTTTCTGCCTGAGCAAACGGTCGATAAAAAAGAGCCAAGCCTCAGTTTGGAAACAATCGTAAAAGGATTGCGCATTGCCGCATTAACGGCTGCCAATCATGAAACAGACATCCGCGAAACAGGAGGCTCGCTTAGCTGACACCCAAAAACAGCAGCGGTCCCAGCCTCCGTTACTGCTTTAGAAAGATCCTCCCCTCATCGATCAAGATCTTCTTTTTACCCTGCCCCAAAACCGAAGCACCCTGCGGCGTGTTTTTCGCAAAAAAACGTAAACACTAAAAGAAAAACAGCCTAAAGGGTGAGCAGCATGCAGAAATCTTATGCCGTTTTCGGACTCGGCCAGTTCGGCGGCAGCCTTGTCAAAGCATTCCATG
This sequence comes from Bacillus swezeyi, assembly GCF_001969815.1. Lineage (GTDB taxonomy): Bacteria > Bacillota > Bacilli > Bacillales > Bacillaceae > Bacillus > Bacillus swezeyi. The sequence continues at coordinate 7,451 of NZ_MRBK01000017.1, forward strand.
AAAAAGGAACAGAAGTCATCGGCATCGATAAATCTGAAGAGAAAGTAAATGAATATTCGGCCTATGCCACCTATACCGTTTGCGCCAATGCAGTTGATGAAAACACATTAAAGCAAATCGGCATTCGAAACATTGACCACGCGTTCGTTTCATTTGGAGACGACATCGAGGCTAGTATTTTAACTTCGCTTTTGCTGATTGAAATGGGCGTTCCACAAGTATGGTCAAAAGCACAGAATGATTACCACCAAAAAGTCCTTCATAAAATTGGCGTCAATCGGATCATTCATCCTGAAAAAGATATGGCAAGGCGAATTGCAAGCCATATTACTTCTGAAAAGATGATCGATTTCGTTGAGCTTTCGCCAAACTACAGCATCGTCGAAATTATTGCCACGAAAAAACTGGATGGCAGAAGTTTAGGAGATGTTGATGTGCGTGCAAATTTCGGGTGCAATATCGTGGCAATCAAACGGCAGGGCCATTTTATCATTGCCCCCAGTGCAGATGACATCATTTATGAAAAAGACGTTTTAATTGTGATTGGGCAAAATAAAGATATTGAAGCCTTTGAAAAAAAGGGTGATTAAACATGAAATTCAAACAGATTCAACTGAGCCCTTCTCAATTGCTTGTATTGGTTTTCTTATTTTTTATATTGTTAGGAACCCTTTTATTGAAGCTGCCTTTCGCAACACCTGAGAGCGTGAATTGGATTGACACGCTTTTTACCGCGACATCAGCCATGACCGTAACCGGTTTAGTCGTCGTTGATACCGCCGCGGATTATACGGTGTTCGGCCAGGCCATCATTCTCATTCTGATCCAGATCGGCGGCCTGGGGATTATGTCGTTTGCAGTGCTCATTTTTATCATGCTGGGGAAAAAAATCGGTCTTAAGGAACGGCTGCTGATTCAGCAGTCCCTCAATCAGACTTCACTCGGCGGAATCATTCAATTAATCCGAAATTTATTTATTTACTCATTTATTATCGAAATGATGGCGATGGTGGTGTTAGCGTTTAGATGGGTTCCTGAATACGGATGGAAACATGGCGTATACTACAGCCTTTTTCACTCGGTATCCGCTTTTAACAACGCCGGATTTTCCGTTTGGCCGGACAGTTTGATGCGGTATGAAGGCGATCCGCTTGTCAATATTGTCATCACATCTTTATTTATCATCGGAGGAATAGGCTTTACCGTATTATCTGATTTATGGCATAAACGAAGTTTGAAAAATTTAAGCCTTCATTCAAAATTAATGATATACGGAACTTTTATCATCAATATATCAGCCATGATCATGATCTTTCTGCTTGAATACCAAAATACGCTGGGGCCGCTGCCGTTAAATGAAAAACTTTGGGGAGCCTATTTTCAGGCCGTTACGCCAAGAACTGCCGGATTTAACACGTTAGACATTGGGAGTTTGCGTGAAAGCACGATCACGCTGATGCTGCTGCTTATGTTTGTCGGAGCGGGAAGCGCTTCAACCGGAGGAGGGATCAAGCTGACGACATTTCTGGTCATTCTCCTCTCAGTGATCACTTTTTTAAAAGGAAAAAAACATATATCAATCGCGAGAAAAACGCTGAAAGACAAATTGATCATTCGTTCCCTCGCGATTTCGACCATCAGCGTGCTATTGATTTTAACAGCCGTTTTCATTTTAAATATGACAGAACCCAAACCCTTTTTGGATATATTGTTTGAGGTCGTTTCCGCCTTTGGCACGGCGGGGCTGTCGATGGGCATAACGGCTGACTTGTCGCCTCTTGGAAAGGTGATCATGATCTTTATTATGTTTTTAGGGAAGCTCGGGCCTTTGACATTGGCGTTTTCACTGGCCAGGCCCGAGCAGGAGAACATCCGGTATTCAAGCGAAGATATTCTGACCGGATAAAACGGCCTTCAGATCGTTCTTTTCGTCCCGCCGTTATGCGGGACCGCGATTTTTCGGGGCATGCTTTGCGAATCATGAAACATATAATGCCCGCAAAAATGACGGTCCTCCGATGATTTGCGTCATCATTCAGTTTCATTTAAAATCCAGTACGCCAGGACAATCGCACCGGCCTGTTCAAATAAAATCGCCACCGAGACCATATTTGTGTTCAGCCACTTTAACACCCAGTTAAACAGAGAATGGCCGAGCAAAATCGGGATGACGGCAAGAACCCCAAGCAGCAGGCGGGTGCGAAAAAAAGCCGGCTCGCCCAAACAGGCAGTACACCAAAAACAGCGGCGCTGATTCCATATACGATGAACGTATAAACAGACAGACTGTGGCGTTTTCTGACGTGCTGGCCAAACAAATAAACTTTTACTAAAGCGAGAATATCACCGTAGAGCGCCTGCCCGCTGACTTTAAAGTCCCCGAGCGCACTGAACACACCAGCTAATGATACTTTTTCTTTAAACAAAAAATAAGTGCCGATAAACGGAAAGATCGGCTGCAGTGTGACGAGAACAACTGAACTCGCTACCGATGTGTATTCAAGTGATTGAAACCCATAAAATAAAATGAAATGAAATGCTAAAAAGAATCCTGTTGCGAAGAAAACAGCCAGTCCTTTTCGGAAAACTGCAAAACCTCTTCTCGTTTCCCCCAAAAGAAAGGGAAAATCAGCAAAGCTGAAAAAACAGCCGATAAAAAAGCAAGAATTCCAGCTTCAGCTGTTGACAGCCTGACAAATATGGCAGAGGAAGACACAGCGAAAACGCCGATCACCAGAGCCGCATATGGATGCAGTCTCGAATTCAAAAAAGACCCTTCTCTTATTGATTTTTTCTTAAGCATATCTGAATATGATATAAAAACCGAACGCTTTTTGGTTATTTTTCCAGGATTCATTATGGTAAAGTTAAAACAGGAGGGGATATTCATGAGCATTTTTAATGAGGCGAGAAAAGAACTTTGGAACGAGATTCAAGGCCTGCCGGATAACGATATCAATAAAAGGCCGGCAGAAAACGAATGGAGCATTCAAGAAGTGCTTGACCATTTGAAAAAAATCGATTTGATGGCGGCTCAGATGTTTAAAGAACAAATCCAGCACGCACCGATTAAAACAATAGAAGAAAAACCGGTCAAAGCCTCGGAAGACAGGAGTACAAAACGAAAAGCGCCCCCTTTTATAGAGCCGGAAAGGAAAAGTACGGATGTATTAACCATTAAGGCTGAACTGGACAATGTCAGACAACAGCTGACCTCGGTCATCGCCGCATTTCAAGAGGAGGATTTTCAGAGAGTCCTGCCTCATCCAATCTTTAAAGAGTTGACGGTCAGACAGTGGATCGATTTTATCGGCCATCATGAAAAAAGACATATCCAACAGATTCAAGACATTAAACAGAAAATATCATAATGGAATGCCGGAGACCCGTTTCCCGGGTCTCCCATCCGATTATGCAAACGATCTGGCATCTCTCACGGCGTTAGGTGAGTATGACCAAACTTCGGCTTGATCGCCTTGATTAATGAGACCCGGCCGTTCGACGACACAGACGATGCCTCTTCTCCCCATGGCATGACGGACAAAGCGGGACGCAAGCTTCGGCTTGTCCGGAAATTGTTCCTGAATGACCTCACCGGGCTGGATGCACGGTTCATTCTCGCCTTCGCATAAAAGAGCGGCACCGCTCGGAAAAATCAATCGGCTTCCTTCCCTCAGCGATGACAGATGAGGCAGGCCGCTCAATGCGATATTGGCTCCGAGCCATTCGGGAAGAACGGCGGGAACATTGAGCTTTTCGGCAACCGCCAGGCATTCTTCGACTGAGACAATCGAAATCTGCCTCCTGTTGAAAATTTCCGTTCCCCTTTTATACATCGGTTCCCGGGCTCCCGCTTTCTTTGTCAGGCCAAAATGCAGATCGCCCGGAATTCCTCCGTAATCGATTGAAATTTTCTCCTTCTTGTCGGTCACAAATGATTGTGTTTCCGCTATGTATACATTCTCCGCTGCAGCAGTCCATTTTTTCCACATTCAGTCCATCCCCTTTATGAAATATGTGATTTATTTTACAACGCTTCCCTTTTTTTCTCAAATTAAGAAAACCCGCTGTGCGAGGAACACAGCGGGCCAAATCATTTTTTCTTATACAGTTTTCGGCGTCAAGCCAAAGCAGCGGTTGTAAATCCAATTGTACGCTTTTTCGTTCAGGTCTCTTGGATTTCCGACTGTTTGCGGATCTTTCATCGCTTCTTTTGAGAGGCGCTCAACCATGTCAGACGATACACCTTGTTCTTCAAGGCTAGGAATCTCTAAATCTTCCACAAGCTGATACATCCAGTTTACTGAAGCTTTAGCCGCTTCTACTGTTGACATGCCGCTTGTGTCGATGCCGAATGCTTTTGCAATCCGCGCGAATTTTTCAGGGTAGCCTTTCCAGTTGTATTCCATAACAGGGCCCATCATTGCCGCAACACATTGGCCGTGTGCAACAGGGATGATTCCGCCGAGTGTCTGACTCATCGCATGAGCCGCACCTGCTGATTCACTTCCGTAAGAAAGACCTGCAAGCATGGCAGCTTGAGCCATTCCATATCTTGCTTCAAGATCTTCTCCGTCAGCAAACGCTCTGCGGATATAATGTGCACCGTATTCAATCGCAAGCAACGCTACAGCGTCAGTGATCGGCTGAGCAAATTTCATTGTGTAGCATTCGATTGCGTGAGCCAATGCGTCCACACCTGTCATCGCTGTTACATGCGGAGGCATTGATACATGCAATTCAGGATCGATGACTGTCAGGTGAGCAGCGATCAGCGGGCCGCCTGTATTGAATTTAAATTCGCGCTCTTCATCTGTGATAACCGCCCATTGGGTCACTTCTGAACCAGTTCCGGCAGTCGTCGGAATGGTTGTAAGCGGAGGAATCCGGTTTTCAAGCTGTTTTTTTCCTTCTGCCGCTTCATAATCAAGGACTGAGCCTTCGTGAGTCGCTTCAACTCCGATCGCTTTCGCCGTATCCATTGAGCTTCCGCCGCCGACTGCTACAAGTCCGTTGCAGTTTTCTTCTGCAAAAAGCTTTGAGCCTTCAGCTACAAGACGTACAGGCGGGTTCGGTTCTACTTTATTAAAGACGACAACTTCAACGCCAGCTTCCTGTAAAGATTCAACGACAGGATTTGTCACACCCGCTTTGTAGATGCCAGGGTCTGTGACAAGCAGCGCTTTTGTGACGCCAAGATTTTTCACTTCATCTCCCACATGTTTAACGGCTCCGATGCCGTGCTTAATGACAGTTGGGATTTCAAACGTGTGGAATTTGTTCATTGCTTCTACTTTCATATTTAAAGTCATCAATTTCTCCTCCTTCTTATGCTTTAAACCAATTGACGGCTGCTGGTTTTGTATTGCGGTAGACATGCTTTACTTCCGAGTATTCTTCAAGACCCATGCGGCCAAGCTCGCGGCCGATGCCGGATTGCTTATATCCGCCCCATGGCGCCTGAGCGAAATAAGGGTGGAAGTCATTGATCCAAACTGTTCCCATCCGCAGTTTGGCAGCGACGCGTTCCGCTTTTTCGATGTCTTTTGACCAAACAGCGCCGGCAAGGCCATAGATCGTGTCGTTCGCAAGCGCGGCAGCCTCTTCTTCTGTGCTGAATGTTTCTACAGTTAGGACAGGCCCAAATACTTCTTCTTGCACGATTCTCATATCAGATGTACATCCTGAGAAGATTGTCGGCAGGTAGAAGAAACCGTTTGCCAGCTCCGGATCTTCCGGACGCTTTCCGCCTGTTTCAAGTTTTGCGCCCTCTTCCAGACCGATTTCCACATATTTTTCGACTTTGCTTCGGTGTTCAGCGGAAATGAGCGGACCGCTCTGCGTATCTTCGTGGAACCCATTGCCAAGCTTGATATTTTTCGCCCGTTTCACAAGCTCTGCCAAGAATTCATCATGGATGGATTCTTCAACAAGCAGGCGGGCCCCCGCAGAACAAACTTGACCGGCGTGGAAGAACACCGCGTTCAGCGCCTGATCAACCGCTACATCAAAATCGGCGTCTTTAAACACAATATTCGGATTTTTGCCGCCAAGCTCAAGGGCGATTTTTTTGACATTCGTACTTGCCGCCTGCATGATTTTCTTTCCGGTTTCAATTCCGCCGGTGAAAGAAATCAAATCGACATCTGTATTTCTGGCAAGCTCATCACCTACTGTAGCTCCAGATCCGAGCACAAGGTTGGCAACACCTTTTGGCACGCCCGCTTCTTCCATCAGTTTGAAGATTTTAATCGTTGTAAGCGGTGTAATTTCACTTGGCTTTACAACGATTGTATTACCTGCTGCTAAAGCGGGAGCTATTTTCCAGCTTGCTTGCAGGAGCGGATAGTTCCAAGGTGTGATTTGCCCGCAGACTCCGACAGGCTCTCTGACGATTTCGCTTTTTGAATCCGGAATCGGTGAAGAAATCACTTCACCGCCATCTTTATCAGCAAGCCCTGCATAATACTGAAACACGTTTGCGATATCATCCATATCGGCTCTGCTTTCTTCAACCGTTTTGCCAGTATCAAGCGATTCCAGTTCTGCCAGTTCTTCATGATCGCGTCTGATCAGCTCTGCGATCTTTAATACAATGTTGCCGCGTTCAAGTCCTGGTGTATTCGCCCACTCGCCGTCGTCAAATGCGCGGCGTGCAGCAGCAATCGCCTTAACAGCGTCTTCTCTGTCTCCTTCACTGACGGTTTCAATGTGTTCTTGATTATAAGGATTGATAATCTTGCGAGTCTCGCCTTTTTCGGCGCTCACCCATTTTCCGTCAATGAAAAATGTTTGACTCATAAAAAGCAGCCTCCTCATTACGCAAAGTTTGTTAAATAAAAATTTAACGTTTTGAACACTTTGAATTTATCATGCGCATTTTTCCATGTCAAAGGAAATCCGGCTGATTATTTTTTTTGAATTTTATGTGAACGCACTGCTCACATGGGCTGAGCCTGTTTTTTAAAAAAATTTGATTTTGACATTTAAATTTCTTTCGTTAACATAAAGAACATACAGAAATAACTTAACAAACTTAACGCGGATTTCAGATCAAATCCTGAAAACTGGGGAATTGATCGATATTGCTGATGTTCCGCTCCTTTGAAAGGAGGCAAGTTATGGACGAGACCCGTAATCTTTCTGCAAAAGAAGCGATCGCTCAAGCAAAAGATTTAGTCATTGATTCGATTGCAGAAACAATGGATCTGTATGGGATCACCCGAAGTGCGGGTATTCTGTACGGAACAATGTACCTTTCAGATGAAATGACGCTGGACGAAATGCGGGAAGAGCTGCAGATGAGCAAGCCCAGCATGAGCACGAGCGTGAAAAAGCTTCAGGACTTAAATGTCGTCAAAAAGACATTTCATAGAGGAAGAAGAAAACACAGCTTTGTTGCTGAGAAAGATTTCTTCAAGTTTTTCACAAGCTTTTTCCCGCAAAAATGGGAAAGAGAAGTAAAAGTCAATCTCATAGCCATTCAAGACGCTCAAATAGCGCTGGAGGACATCATCGAAAACGATGCTGTAGATCAAAGCTTAAAAGAAGAAGCGAGAACTCTTTATGACCAGCTCGAACATTCAAAGCCATACTATGACTGGTTGCTGAGACTCGCCAAGTCTGTCCAATCCGGAGAGATTTTTGAGTTTATTCCAATTGAAAATAAGAAATAAAAAGGTTTTATCCGCTCTGAAGTGTGCTCATTTTTCTATACTTCCCAGAGTGGCGCAAAACCTTTTTCAAATTTTAATTTAAAGAAAATTCAAAAAATTTCGGAGGCGATGTGCATACATGAATTATACTGATAAGAAAAAAAACTTGGTTAAATTAGGGATATTCGCACTGTTTGTGGGAGGCATCCTGGCATATATCGGCTTTTCCAATGCCGATATTCATTGGGGCGGCTTTATTTCAATGATGATTTTCTTTGCTTTCACTTATTATTTGGGCGCTTTTTACGCAGCAAAGAAATCAAATTCGTTTTCCGATATGGTCGTTGCCAAAAGAAGCATGCCATTTTTCATCGGAATGGTGACAATGGCGGCAACATGGGTCGGCGGCGGCTATATAAACGGAACCGCTGAATCAGCCTACAGCAATGGCATTGTCTGGGCTCAAGCACCATGGGGCTACGCTTTAAGCCTGATCATCGGCGGTATTTTCTTCGCGAGAAAGATGCGCCGCTATGAATTTATGACCATTATCGATCCTCTCGAACAGCGCTTCGGTAAGCGGATGGCAGGGGTTTTATATATACCGGCGCTGTTAGGAGAATTGTTTTGGAGTGCCGCGATTTTAACAGCGTTAGGCACGACATTCGGAATGATTCTGAATATCGATTTCCAGACTTCGATTATTCTCTCGGCAATGATCGCCATCGCCTATACGGTTGCCGGAGGAATGTGGGCAGTCGCCTTCACAGATGTATTTCAAATGATCATCATTTTACTCGGACTCATTTTAGTGGTTCCATTCGTCTTATCAAATGTCGGTTCATTGGATGTTGTATGGGCCAATTACAGGCACGATTTCGGCAGCAGCGCCAATCTGTTTCCGCCTTTGGACGGCTGGAAAAACCCGGAATGGGGAAACCTCTTTTGGAACTGGTGGGATAATGCGCTCCTCTTAATTTTCGGAGGTATTGCATGGCAGGTTTACTTTCAGCGTGTCCTTTCAGCAAAATCAGAAAACGCTGCCATGTGGCAGTCGGTTATTGCCGGCGGCATCTGCATCATCGCAGCCATTCCGTGCGTGATCATCGGAGCTGCCGCAAACAGTGCAGATTGGAGCCTATTCGGGACGACCGCTCCAGAAAACCCGGCGATGATTTTGCCGCAGGCGCTTGCTTATTTAACACCGGGAATCATTGCAGGGATCGGTTTGGGTGCAATCGCGGCAGCCGTCATGTCAAGCATGGACTCGTCCATTTTGTCGGCATCTTCAATGGCCGCATGGAATATTTACCGTCCGCTGATCAAGCCAAAAGCCACCCAAAAACAGCTGCAAAAAGTCGTCAAACGATCAATCATTTTGTTCGGGGCAGGAGCAGCCATCATTGCGCTAAATGTAAAAAGCGTTTATACATTGTGGTATTTGGCTTCAGATTTAGTCTATTGTATTTTATTTCCCCAGTTAACAATGGCCCTCTTTTATAAAAGAGCAAACTTATACGGGTCAATTGCTGGATTTGCAGTTGCAGTCATTCTGAGGCTCGGCGGCGGGGAACCTGCTTTCGGCATTCCTCCATTTCTGCCGTATCCGATGATGGAAGACGGTGTCGTCCTCTTTCCATTCCGGACACTGGCTGCAGTCACAGCATTTATGACGATCTTCGTTGTGTCTGAACTGACACAGCGCAAATGCCCTCCTAAACAGCTAGTACTCCCCCAAGAGAAAAAGAAAGAAGATCAAGCAGCTTAAGTAAAAAGGAAAAACGCCCGGTTCCGGGCGTTTTTCCTTTTTAAAATGATATGCAAAGAGAAAGGCCGCCCTTCCTCTTTAAGGCATTATTTTTTAATGGCATGAATGTAGTGAATGGTTTCAAAGGCTGCTAGATAATCATTTCGATCTTTAAAATAAAGTTCATGAATTTCAGCCGGTGATAAATGTTCGACAATCAGCAAACCGGATTTTTCCAGCATTTTCTCCATTTCATGATAAGAATAGCACGATTTCATTGGTTCTCCGCTTGCTGCTGCCATTTTCACCATGTTTTCTACCCTATTGGAGATCCCTTTTTCTTTAAACAGGTTTTCGTCTGCATAATCAAAAACGATCGCGCTTCCTGAAGGAACGTCATCCATTACATGCTGCATCAATCTTGCATTTTCTTCTTTCGTTAAATAATAAGAAACGCCTAAAAGACTAAAGAATGTTTTTTTGCTGCAATGAAACCCTTTATCTATTAAATCTTGATAAGAAAAATGGTTGGTGAAATCCTTGGAAATCAAATGAAGATGACTCGGGATTTCAAAATGAGCTTCAGCCAGCCTTTTCTTTTTAAATTCCTGTGTCGCAGGATGGTCAATTTCAAATATATCCAAGATGTTCTTCAATTCCGGATGCCGAAAACAAAATGTATCCAGACCGGCTCCAAGAATAACATATTGTTTAACCCCCAATTGAATTTCATGATGCAATACTTTTTCCAGGTAAGCAGCACGCGCCAAAGGGGTTGGAGAAAGTTGAATCTGTGTAATCCATTTTAATATTTCTTCTTTATCCCCCTTGAATTTTTCCGCGATATCTTTGTTGAAGAACTGTATGCCTTGAATCATATTCTCTTTGATGTCATGAAACTCATGCTGTGAAATGAAATCTTTGGCTATATGGTCATCAAAGATTTTAGGTTCATCGAATTGGCTATGATAAGCTCTGCCAAAAGACGATATTAATGAAGTTAAACTGGACTCATCTTTTTTCAATGTAAAACACTCCTCATAGAGCAAAAAAATAAGATTCCCCCGGCCAGGAGAATCTTATTCTATAACAAAATATATAATTAGTAAATTTTAGCATAAATAATTTTTTTTGTCAAGTTTAAAGCATGAAACTGTAACATAAAAGATCTGATCGAGAAAGCCGCTCTGAGCGCCCCGAATTCCAAAAATGAGAATGTCTATTAGCCCTTAATAAGCAGACTTCATTACGGGTCTTTTCATTATTTTTCCTATTTCATCAACCGGGACAGACAGCAGTCGTTTCTCAAGCTCACCTAGCAACATATGATAAATGAGCAGACTGAAAGGAATATTTCACACCAAAGAGGAGTGTTGATATATGAATTTACACCAAATCAAAGGAGACTATGATGCTATATTCGGATTAGGGCACCTTTGTTTAACAGCTCTTCAACTTACAAAAAATAATTTAAGGCCTTATGCCGGACCTTTAGATTGGGTCGGAACCCGTTATCTGACAGACCTTAACCGCCTTTTAAAAAATCGTTTTTCTCATTTTATGGAACCCATAAACCTCAGAGTAACAGGCTACTCGACTGGAGTCTATAATAAAGAACGCTACATCTCATTAACAGATGATTATTATTCCATCGACTCTGCCCATGATTTTAAAGCAGACAAAAATACAATGGATGAAATTGTAACTTATCCAGAAGTAAAAGAGAAATTCAATAGAAGAATTAACAGATTTTTAGATAAAATGGCGACAGCCAACCGAATCCTTTTTGTCAGAACCAGCGGAACGTTTAAAGAAGCTCAGGAGCTTGAATCTGTATTGTCAGGTTTGGTCCAAAACGATTTCAGTGTTTTGCTTATCAATCATTCCAATGTAAACGGAATCGTTGAACAAAATTGGCCATTAAAAAGAGTATGCGCGGTCGAGCTTCCGGAAAAAGAAATATGGGAATCTAATGACCGATTGTGGCGGGAAATGCTTACTGGCGTGAATTATGTTCCGTATCTAACGAAAATGGGATAAATTCTATATGAATGAGGATTCAGGCTCAAATTTTGAAATATGGTTTGGCCGCATATGGCCAATTTACTTAAAGAGAAACCCCTTCCTTATCAAGGGTTGAGCATAGTGGCCTTGAACCGCTTCCTCTACACTGCCGGTTGTAGATGAAGCCTTCTGAACGAAAATGATGATTGTTGGCGCCAACAATTTTCTATTTATTTTATCGAACACAAAGAGAAAACCCCCTTGAGAAATCAAGGGGTTCATCCAAAGATGGGCTGACATCGCGCCGCCCATTCCGCTGTTTATCGCATTCTTAAGAAAAACTTGGTATAAGCGGATTTGCGCAAAACCCCATCAAGGGATTATTTCGCGTGATTTCACTTTTTTTATGCTTTTCGTGATTTACTTGTGATCATCAGAACAAGCTCAACCGCTGCCTTCGTCAGAAAAGCGCTTTCAGATATGCTTAAATGGGCAACTTCCTACCTCTTGGGAGGGTGCTCAGCCGCGGTTACATACGGACATGTACTTGCTTCACAGTATTTGTTTCATCCTCTTTCACCATTGATTGATAATCTTTCTCCCAAAAATCAGCATCTTTTATCCCCAGTTTTTTTGGGTCAAAGACAGGGTCTTTCCCTTCTTTTTTTTGATCCTCATAATCTCTTAGCACTTTTAGAGCTGTTTTCGTCATGAATAAAATGGCTATTAAATTTAACCATGCCATGCTTCCCATCCCGAGATCTCCGAGAGCCCAAACGATTTTCCCTGATTGCACACTGCCATAAAAAACCGTCACGAGCAATATCAGTTTCAACATATGCAAAATCCATTCAAAGGATTTCTCTCGATTGCGATTAATAAAAGCTAAACAAGTTTCAGCTTTATAGTAATATGACATTAGAGTTGTAAAACCAAAGAAGAATAACGCAATAGCTAAAAAAGCAGTGCCAAAACCAGGAATGACTGATTCTACAGCGAGTTGGGTATACACAGAAGGATCCTCTCCAGCGGCAGCATTTGAAGTAATGAAGGCGCCGCCATCTGGCGAAACATTATACATCCCTGTTATAAGTATGGTAAAAGCCGTCGCTGAACAAATAACTAAAGTCGTGAGATAGACGGAAAAGGCTTGTACTAATCCTTGTTTTGCCGGATGTGACACTTCAGCCGCTCCAGCTTCAAAGGTCTCGCTGCCAATTCCGGCCGCATGTGAAAAAGCACCACGCTGTACTCCCCAGGTAATCGCTGACCCCACAACGCCTCCAAACACCGAATCAGCGCCAAACGCACTTTTTAAGATGAGCATGATGACACCGGGTAAATGTACTAGATTAAAACCTACTATGACAAGACATATTAGGACATAAATTATAGCCATCGTAGGAACCACTGTTTCGGCAACCCTTCCCAATCTTTTGACTCCGCCAAAAATAATAATGGCAAGAATGATAGCCAATATCCCTCCTGTGAAGGCTGTAGAGATGCCAAATGCTTGATGAACTGAAACTGCAATTGTGTTGGCCTGCAGGGTTGGCCATAAGACTGCCATAACAATGATTGTTACAAAAGCGAATAAATTTGCGGTTTTTCTCATCTTCAGCCCTTTTTCAATATAAAAGGGGACTCCTCCGCGATACTCTCCTCTAATTTTACTTTTATACACCTGTGTCAGTGTAATTTCAATAAACGAGGAAACAGCGCCAAGCAGTCCCATCATCCATATCCAAAAAACAGCGCCGGGTCCTCCGAAGGCAATAGCTGTTGCTACACCAGCAATGGTTCCGGTTCCAACACGACTTCCCAAAGACATTGATAACGCTTTAAATGGAGATAATCCCGCTTCTGAATCTTTTCCTTTAAACGTTAGAACCACCATATCTTTTAGGTGCCTGATTTGCAGAAAGCGTGTCGCTACTGTGTAAAATATCCCGATGATCAGAAAAAAAAATACTAAAGCCGGACTCCATATATAGCTATTTAAAGAATCCACAACATTTTGTATCATCTGTGTTAGCCCCTTTGTCCATCTTAACAGATGCTTATTTTCCGTCTCCCATTTTTCCCTTTGCTTGTTTGGTGTTTAGATTGAATATCCACTCATCACAATAGTTCAACCTATTATGCCTTCCTACTATGAGAATGGGTACCCCATTATTTCATTCGACCTATCCAACAATTCATATTTGGAAAATTCGCAAAAATTTCAAGTTTGTCTTCCCGGCCATTCGAAGATTCATCGATCGAATGATCATCTCAGGGACAAAATATTCGCTTTATCCCTGAGCACCATTCAACGTCGTCGTCCATTAATACGGACGAATAGCTGATGCTGATTTTTGATGGAACTTCTCTAAATAAAACTTTATTTTTACTAGTGAATATCCAGAATGGCTTCGTTTAGTAAACGTAATAGCTTTGTCCCGTTTGAGCTCCTAAAATACTTTTTCTAAACGCTAAACCCACACGCTTCGAAGAAACAGGTTCAAATCCTTGAAACAATGGACCATATTTCTCAATAGAGTCTTCCAGCATACTTGGACTCACATGGTTAATGCGAATACCTCTCGGCAATTCAATTGCCGCAGATTGAACAAAAGCACGAATCCCGCCGTTTGCCATAGCTGCAGAAGCTGCTTTTTCAATGGGATCATCCATTAAAATACCTGTTGTCAAAGTGATACTGCCCTTATCACGTATGTACTTCAATCCAAGCAGAATCAAATGAATCTGCCCAAGCAGCTTGCTGTTTACCGCAATGAGATTTTGTTCTGGTGTCATCTCATCGACAAAACCGAAGTGTGCAGCGCCTGCTGCGCTCGCGACGGCATCCACTTGTCCTACTTGCTCAAACATTCTAGAAATACTTGCTGGAGAGGTGATGTCTACCTCTACATCTGAATTCGATCGGCTTGCTGTAATGATCTCGACATCATGGCTCAGTTCTTTATATACTGCTGAACCAATCGTTCCATTTGCTCCTACAAGTAACAACTTCAATTGTTTTCCCTCCTAAATCCTCTCTGTTCATCAATTTTTCTTTAAGTTTAACTTCCTTCATATGATTTGTATAATTGTTCACGGGCCTTAGGGATATTCGGCTGAAATTGGATAAGCGCCTCAGCTCTTGTCTTCCTTACGAAGTGTATGGCCTGATGAATGAGTTCATCCAGCTCACCAGTACGATTGCTTATTTCAGCCGCAATGGTTAAGCCTGCGACTTTCCCTTGAGCCATTGCTACTTTAGCGCTCTCAACACCGGTAATGTTTCCTGCGACATAAAGATGAGGAATGTTCGTTTGCATGTTCTCACTGTGCACCGGTATGTGTCCGCCCAATTCAGGTACATATTGAAAGGAGCAGCCTATAATAGATGCTAATTCAGCCATTGGCGTCAGCCCGCCTGAAATACAAACAACGTCTGCTTCAACTATTTTTTCAGTCCCGGGAATCGGCGCACCAGACGCAGTTACTTTGGTTGTTCGCACTCCGGTTACTTGCTTATCTCCTAGTATTTCTAAAGCGGCCGTTTTCACTTTAATAGGAATACCAAACATTTTGATACCTGAAGCCGGGTAACATTTCGCAACAAGGGATGGCGGAAGAAGTTTTCCCGCCTTTCCTAACTGTCTTAATAACGCGTTTGGGGCAAGGTGAGTTAATTTTGTAAGCGATTTCAACACACTTGTTGGCTCTCCCGCTTCATTTGAAACGAGGCTTGACTTAGGGATCATGATTTCTTTCACATCTACTCCGCAAAGCCTCAGCTCGTTTGCAATAGCCATCGACAAGACATTTGCGCCAATAATCACACACGATTGACCAGGTTTCACTCGGTAAACATTCCCCATGACTTGTGCCGCGCCAATCGAAATAACTCCAGGCAGCGTCCATCCAGCAATCGGAATGGGCGTCTCACTGGCACCAGTGGCAAGCAGCAGCGCCTTCGACTTCAGGACTCCATTTGATGTATGAACACGCCAGCCAGCTTCGCGTTTTTCAATATCGTAAACAGATGTTTCACACTGTATATCAACACCCGCTGTTAAAGCGCGAATATGCAGCTTTTCTGATTCTGAAATTCCGTTCCACCATTCTCCATTAGGCTCTTGATGCAGCTGTCCGAGCAGCCTCCCGCCAACGCGGGGAAATTCATCAATGACACGAACATTTAAGCCCTGCTCAGCAGCTTCAATGGCGGCGCTCAAGCCAGCCGGACCCGCCCCCACGATCAACAGATCCCTCATGCTACTCACCCCCTTTTTTGCAGCCAGCTACAGAATGAATGACCATTCCTTGTTTTACTGGAGTCAAACAAGCTCGAACAACCTTGCTGTTTTCCAGCTGCACTCTGCACTCAAAGCAATGACCAATATTGCAATAAATGCCCCTGCCTGTTCCACTTACCTCATGTTGACGGAGTGTCCGTACTCCAGCCGCTAACATCGCTGAAGCAATCGTATCTCCTTCATAGGCTTCGTATGCTTCTCCATTAAAATAAAACGTAAAGGGCTGTTGTTTTTCCAAAGACCCAAGAACAGGATGATGTTCAACTCTCATTGTCATGAACGTTCCCCCCTAGTACTCCAAATGTGACTGGACGAACTGGAGGCCGATAACTAAGCTGAATGTCATTCTTTATCATCTCCTGATTCAATTCTTTTGCTATTTGGTCAATTGTGCACCGGCAGGTTCTTCCTCCACAAAACCCCATGCCTGCTCTAGTGCGTAATTTCACTTCTCGAGATGAACATTTGTATCGCTCTATTGTATCTTTAATCAACTTTAAGGAAACTTCTTCACACCTGCATACAATGGTATTCATTTCATCCATGTCACGAATCCTCCTGTTTAAATGAATCCCATATATGGTTTTTGAGCAGTTGCCATGTGGACCCATCGAATCATTGTAATAAAATCAAACACTGGCAATCCAACTGCCTGTTGAATCTCTGATGCATAAGGAGGAAGATCGCTGCACTCTAGCAAAATGGCTCCAATGTTAGGATTTTCATTGACTAACTCTTTTGCCGCTTGGACAACTTCCTGACGAACAAGCCCATTATTAAATCTTCCTCTGCTTTCCGTAATTGCTGAGAACTCTGGCAAATCCCCCAAATTTTTAACGACTACATCATCTTCATTATCAATACCGCAGCTTCTATACAATGAGGAAGTAATGCCATTGCTGTCAGCTGTCAGCATACCGACTTGCTGCCCATCTTTTAGACCAGTTTTAATCCATGGCAATTGAATGACGCTAGACATGAAAACAGGAATGTTCACGGCATCCGCCACTTCTTTTTGAAAGTTCCCAAAAAATCCGCATGCACCGCAAATCGCTTTTGCTCCCTCTGCCTCTAATTGTTTAGCAGCAGCTACCACATCATCTGCAAGAGTAGGATCTCCCACGTGGATACGCTCCTGTGTACAATGTGGGACAACTTTTAAAACCACCGGAAAGTCGTATGTTGATAGATTTGCCACATTTCCAGGCAAGGTAGGATACCAGCATTCATCTAAAAATAAGATTCCAACGGAATACCCTGATACATACTGCCCTTTTTTCATTTCAATGGTGGCATCCGAGTTTGATTGAATAAATCCATAATGTGAATTGTTGTACGTGTTCAGCGTCATTAACATTCCTCCGCCTGGGATTTGTTGTTGGAACAAGGAAGAATACCCTTATGGATATTCTTCCCTAAATATGTTTAAACGGGATTTACTTCATAGCCCAATTGTAAAAGTGTTTCTTTCATTTTAGAGGTCAGCTCCTCAGAGGCTGGCACTAATGGTGCTCGAACTTCTCCCCCATTGAGCCCTATTAAATCCAAACCTGCTTTGACAGGACCCGGCACAGGCTCAGCTTCCACATAGTCATAGAGAGGAAGAAGTCTTTGGTTCAAGGCAATTGCGCTATTTATATCTCCTTCTTCTTTAAAGAGGTTATACATTTTTACAATTTCCTTTGGCACCAAGTTATGAATAATACCTGTCGCACCGTGTCCGCCTACAGCCAACGTCGGCAGGATTAAATGTTCAAAACCTGTAAGGACAGAGAAATTTTTCTGGTCTTTCGTCAGTCCGATGACTTTACATGTATGTTCTTGATCTGTTGTGTTTTTCACGCCGACAATACCTTCCACTTGGCTCAATTCAGCAATCAATTCAGGTGAAAGCTCCACATTTGTAGCCGCTGGGTAGTGATAGATGACAATGCCGATTCCAGACTCGGCAGCCAGTGTTTTATAATAGTTTTTGATACCTTCTTCACTCGTCTTCATATAATACGGTGTAACGACCAGCGCACAATCAGCTCCAATTTCCGCTGCATATTTTGTCAGTTCAAGTGTATCCTCTGTTCGATGCGCACTTGTTCCGGCCATAATTGGAGCACGTCCATTGGCATATTCCACGGCCGCTTTTAGTACGCTTTTTCTTTCTTCCATAAACATAAGAGAGTATTCTCCCGTGCTTCCTCCCGCCAGCAAACAGTGCATTCCGCCAGCAATTAAATGATCAATTAGATTTTTATATGCTTCAAAATCAACATTTCCTTCCTTGTTAAAAGGGGTAGGCATTGCTGGAATCATACCGACTGGATTATACATTTTCATTCCTCCAATTTTGTTTTTGTTTAAACAGTTTGTTCTAATGAGGCGTTTTTGTACCTAGAAAAATTCAATCGATCGATATTAAAATCTGTTTCTTGGTTTGAGATTAACTGCGTAACCATTTTTCCTGTGATAGGAGCCATACTGATGCCGTCTCCCTCATGACCGCTTGCAATATAGAAGCCCGGGACTTCTTCCACTTCAGAAACGATCGGAAGATGATCCACCACCCAAGGACGTATTCCAGCGTAGGCTCTGATACAATTAATATCTTTTAATATTGGCAAAAAGCGTGTAGCACGTTCAGCAATGCCCCTCATCACATCATGTTCTGAACGGATATCATACCCTTTAAAGGCTCGATGCCCGCCAACCAAAAAATTATTTGCTTCCGTTGGTTCAATGGTAAATGCAATATTGTGGTCTTCTACCAATTGACTGACGTTACGTTTATAATGAATGTCTTCGAACTTTGACAACATGTAGCCGAACTCATGAACTTTCTGACTGACTACTTTTTTTGTCTTTTCCGTTATTAAAATCAGCCCTTTGCGAGGACGAATGGGGATATCAATTCCGACCATGTCCCCGATCTTGCTGGCCCATACGCCTGCACAATTCACAATTCTTTTCGTATGGATCGTCGTTCTATCTGTTTTGACCGACTCCACTCGACCGTCTGGCGCTTGAATAATCTCCCTTACTTCATGGTTTGTAAAAAGCGTTAATCCGTGTTTTTTAGCCTCTTCAATAAACGCATAACAGACAAGATAAGGATTCATGGTTGAATCCACTTCAGTCCATATACCGCCCTTTAAGTCACGAGCTAAATGAGGTTCAATATCCGGGAGCTCTTGCTGGTCAACCATACGCATGTCGTAGCCGGCCGCGACCTGCTGGGCTACATAACCCCGTGCAATTTCAAGCTCTTGATCTGTTTCACATACATAAAGGCTGCCTCTTGAGAAGAATTCAAAATCAAAAGAAAATTCTTTAGCCAGCTCTTTATAAAGCTGAATACTTTTAAAACCAATAGCCGTATCAATTCCAGGCTTTTTATCGCAAATGAGAGCAACCGCATCACAACGGCTTGAAGTTCCATTCGCGATATCACCTTTCTCAACCAGCGCTACACTGTATCCTTCTTTCGAGAGATAATAAGCAACACTTGAGCCAATGATGCCAGCGCCAATGACGACAATATCAAAACTGTTCAAGATGGTACCTCCCCAGAATAGCTGCTTTGTATCTTTAAGCTATTCTTTGTATGCTCCAGATGGTTGAACATTCAAAGCAATATTTACTTGTTTCTTATATAGATATTCTTCAAATCCGTACGTACCAAGATCGCCGCCAATACCACTTTGCTTATAGCCGCTCCATGGGGCTTCATTAAACGTAGGATGATACGTATTAACCCATGTAATTCCCGCTTGAAGTTCGCGAATCACGCGTTGTGCTTTTGCCCCATCGTTTGTAAAGACCGCTGCTGCCAAACCGAAATCAGTTCCATTGGCTAATTCAATGGCTTCCTCTTCTGTTTCAAATACTTGTATGACGAGAACAGGACCAAATATCTCCTCCTGTACAATTCTCATATTCGGCGTCGTATCTGTGAAAATGGTTGGCGCTACATAATTTCCGCTGGCCAGTTCGCCGCTGGTAAGCCGGTTGCCGCCGCACAAAAGCGTTGCGCCTTCTTCTTTTCCAATTTGGATGTAATTGAGCACAGTATCCATATGATCTTTGGATACTAACGGTCCCATTTCAGACGTCTCTTCCCAACCAGGGCCAACCTGAATGTTTTTCGCGCGTGCAACAAGTTCCGGGACAAATGTATCGTAAATCGACTTCTCAATGATAAGACGCGAGCCAGCTGAACATACTTGCCCTTGCCCAGCAAATATAGCTAACAGTGCATAGTCAACCGCTGTTTCAAAATCTGCATCGGCAAACACAATGTTTGGTGATTTTCCTCCCAGCTCTAAGCCGACTTTTTTTATTGTATCTGCAGCATCTTTCATAATTTGCTTTCCTGTAGATGTACCACCGGTAAAAGAAATTTTATCAACATCCGGGTGTGTAACTAATGTGTTGCCTATAATAGATCCAGAACCGAGTACTAAATTGGCTACACCCTTTGGAAAACCTACTTCATCAATGATTTCAAATAACCGGATTAAAGTGAGCGGTGTTTGAGTGGCTGGTTTCACAACCACTGTACAGCCGGCAGCCAGGGCAGCAGACATTTTTTGCGCCGCCATAACAAGCGGAAAATTCCATGGTACAATTTGCGCAACAACACCTATCGGTTCACGAATAACCATAGCTTGAATGTCGTCAGGCACTTCATATGTCTGACCATGGGGCTGCATCGCAAGCCCGGCATAATATTGAAATTGGTGAATCGCATCCTCAACATCTACTAATGAATCACTGTAGAGCTTTCCATTGTTCAATGTTTCAAGCTTAGCAATCTCTTCTTTCTGTTCTTCTAGTTTTCTAGAAACCTTCAGCAGCAGGTCTGCTCTTGTACGAGCATAAGTCTGTTTCCAACCGTTTTTGTAAAAGGCGTCTTTTGCAGCTTGAACAGCTTGATTGGCTTCATCTGCGCCGCCCTCTGTAACCGTTGCAATCACCCTGTTATTGGCAGGATTCAAAATTTCTCTCGTTCGTCCTGTTGAACTTTCGATCCACTCGCCGTTAATGTACATCTTTTGCGTTTCCTTTTTGTTTTTAAGGACCGCTTCAAATGTTTCTGAAGTACGAATCATTGTTCCACCTCCGGGATTTAAATGACTTGAAGACTTTCCTTCACTGTTTTCACAATAAATTGATAATCATCTTCTGTGAGATTGAGAGGCGGAGCAAGCTGCAAGATATTGTTATAACCTGCGACGGTATCGCCATTCTTCCCAATGAGCAAACCTTTCTCCTTGCAAGCCTTCATAACCGCATTGATTTTCTCCAATTCAATCGGTTCCTTCGTTTCCTTATTTTTGACCAATTCAATTCCCAATAACAGGCCTTTTCCCCGCACATCACCAACATGGTCATGTTGTAAGAGAACCTGGAAGTCTTGAAGCATCCTTTCTCCTAAAACTTTGGACCGCTCAAACAATCCTTCTTGCTCCATAATTTCAATATTCTTTAGCGCAACCGCACAAGAAGCAGGACTTCCGCCGTAAGTATTCACATGTCTAAAACGATTGTTTGTTTTCTCGCCGCTAAAGACTTCAAAGACTTCTCTGCGCACAGCTGTCGCTGATAATGGCATATACCCGCTTGTGATTCCTTTTGCCATTGTAATGATGTCCGGTTTTACACCATAGTTCATAAAACCAAAAGGCTTTCCTGTTCTTCCAAAGCCGCAAATCACTTCATCCACAATCAGCAGCGCACCATGATGCTCGCAAATTCCCTTCACTCTCTTCAAATAATTCTCCGGCGGCATTAATACTCCGCCTCCCGTAATAATTGGCTCCATGATGGCGCCTGCGATCGTTTCACTCAACTCCCAAGTCATGAGCTGATCGATCGCTTCTGCACTTTCCAACGTATTGGAATCTTCAGGCTTTCGATATAAGTCTGGCGGGGATACATGTAAAAAACCTTGGCCCAGCGGTTCATATTTATATTTTCTTTGCGCTTGGCCTGTAGCTGCCAATGCCCCCATCGTATTGCCGTGGTAAGCTCTGTAGCGGGAAACAAACTTGAAACGGTTTGCTTCTCCTTTTTGCTGATGGTACTGCCTTGCGATTTTAAAGGCCGTTTCATTTGCTTCTGAGCCGCTGTTCGAGAAAAAGAATACATAATCATCATCCAAATACTGATTTAGCTTCTCTGCTAATTTGATAGCCGGACCATGACTGTGGGATAGTGGAAAATAAGGCAGTTTCTCAAGCTGGTCATAAGCTGCCTGTGCGAGTTCCTTTCGCCCATATCCGACATTCACGCACCATAATCCTGACATACCGTCTAAATATTGATTTCCTTCCGCATCTGTAATCCAGGCGCCCTCGGCGGATTCCGCTATTAATAAACCAGGGTCTGGAACAGCGCCTTTCATCGCATGCCACACATATTTAGAATCTTTTAACCTTAACTCCTCTGTGTTGGGAATTGCTTCTTTCTGCAATTGAAAGACCTCATTTCTTATATCAATTTTCTTCCCAGTAAGAACGATTAGAAGGCCATAACTTTAGTAACGCGCAGTCACCATTTTCTTCCTTGTAAAAAAGTTCACTCCATCTTTCCCATTGGCATGGAGATCGCCATAAAATGAATGTTTATAGCCAGAAAACGGGAAAAATGCCATTGGTGCCGGGACGCCCAAATTAATGCCAAGCATTCCTGAATCGATTTCTTCTCTAAATTCACGAATTGCTTTGGCACTGTTTGTATATAAACATGCTCCGTTTGCAAATTCAGAACGATTGGCTACTTCAATCGCTTCTGCAAGAGTATTCACTCGAACAATTGATAAAACAGGAGCAAAGATTTCTTCTTTCCAAATCTTCATGTTTGTCTCAACGTGATCAAATATTGTCGCCCCAACAAAATAGCCTTTGTCATCTTTTACATCTTGTCTTCCGTCTCTTACAAGTTTGGCACCCTCTGCTTCTCCTGCGGATATATAAGACTGTGCGCGCTCTTTTTGCTCTTTGCGAATGACCGGTCCCAAAAACACATCTTTATTTAAACCATCACCCATCACAATATCGTCTGCACCTTTTTTCAAACGGTTTACGAGAGAATCCGCGACATCTCCTACAGCAACAACAACGGATGCTGCCATGCAGCGCTGGCCTGCCGAACCGAATGCTGCACCTAAAATATTTTTCACTGCCACATCAAGGTCGGCGTCTTCTAAAACGATACTGTGATTTTTCGCTCCCGCTAACGCTTGAACGCGTTTTCCGTTCTTTGCTGCCGTCTTATAAATGTACTCCGCTACAGGCTGTGAACCGACAAATGAAACCGCTTTAATTAATTCGTGCTCCAATAGACCGTTCACAACATCATGAGCTCCGTGGACAATATTTAATACGCCATCCGGCAATCCGGCTTCTTTGAATAATTCCGCTAAGCGATTAGCTAGCATTGGCGTACGTTCTGAAGGCTTTAAAACAAATGTATTCCCGCATGCAATAGCTAATGGAAACATCCAGCAAGGCACCATCATAGGGAAGTTAAATGGGGCAATTCCTCCAACTGCGCCCAAGGGGTACCGGTACATCCCTGATTCAACCCCGGTTGCTATGTCAGGCAATTGCTCTCCCATCATTAAGGATGGGGCGCCAGCAGCAAACTCAACACATTCAATTCCTCTCTGCACTTCGCCATAAGCATCAGAGAACGTTTTTCCATTTTCCAAGGAAATCAATTCTGCTAACTCATCCCAGTGTTTCACTAATAATTGTTGATATGTAAATAGAATTCTAGCCCTTTTGGGAACGGCAACCCTTTTCCACTCTGCAAATGCCTTATTCGCTTCTTGGACAGCATAATCAACATCACTTTGTCCGGAAATTGGAACTTTGGCAATCACTTCTCCATTGGCTGGATTATAAACATCCTCATATTGTTGCTTTTCGGGATCTATCCACTTGCCAGAAATGAAATTTTTTACATGTTTAATATCTGTTAGTGTATTCATATAATCCCTCCGAAAAATTTTGTTCGACTCAGGTTCAGTTTATTCAGTAAATTATTAATAGTAAAATAAAAATAAAATATGCTCGACATATCATTTTTTTATGGGGGCAAAAGTGCTATATCACTTCAGGCGCTATGAAACTTATAATAAAGTTGGATAACTTCAGCAAAGCAGAATTGGATAACAAATATTTGATCCATCCCAATTCTTCACCAAGATCAACAAGAAAAAGGCCCTGCGATCATCTTTCACAGAGCAGAAGGTGTTCAATGTTTATGATCTTAATGGTAGGCATGGCCTTCCTTGGAACGTAAACATCGAATATGGTCGTTAAGAACTTGCCGGAGCTGACAAAGAACAAGGGGAAAAAATGCGCTTATGTCTCAAGCTTTAGTAACGAACCTGCCATTCGCCTTGCTGCTAAAGGAGCAGAAAGTGGAGAACAGCATAACTCATTTAGCGTTTGTCTCGTTTAATTTTGGAATAAGACAACCTTTACCCAAAGCGTTTTATTGTGCCTTCCTTTTTTCTTCTTCTTGAATGTATTCTTTCTCCCAAAAATCCGCATGTTTTATCCCCAATTTTAATGGGTCAAAAACAGGATCTTTTCCTGCCTTTTTCTGTTCATTGAAATCTTTTAATACTTTTAAAGCCGGTTTGAATAAAAGTATTAATACCAGTATATTTAAATAAGCCATACCACCCAGACCTATATCTCCTAGAGTCCAAGCAATGCTCGATGCAACAGCTGTCCCCGTGAAGACAAAAACCAAAATCAGAAATTTCAGAATTTTTACCGCGGTGCTTGTTCCTCGTTTCCACTTACGTGTAATAAAGGCCAAACTTGTTTCGCTTTTGTAATAATAGGAAATCATTGTGGTAAAGCAAAAGAAAAATAAAGAAATCACTAGAAAGGTATAACCAAAACCAGGCAGGACTTGATCAATGGATAGTTGAACATATACGGCACCGGCTTCTACTCCTGGAATATTAGTGACTAGCTGACCGCTGTTCTCATTGTTTACATTAAACATGCCTGTCATTAAGATCATAAATGCGGATGCTGAACATATAACCCAAGTATCAAAATAAACAGCTAGAGATTGGACAAGTCCCTGTTTGGCCGGGTGTGATACTTCCGCAGCAGCACCCTCATACGTTTCTCCTCCGGAACCTGCAGCATTTGAGAAGAACCCACGCTGTACCCCCCAAGCAATAGCAGATCCAATAATGCCGCCAAAGGTTGCATCCGCACCAAATGCGCTGGAAATAATTAACGAAAAGACATCGGGTATAGCTGAGGCATTTGCAAATAAAACGATGAAACACACAATCATATAACCAATAGCCATGATTGGTACCAATAGTTCTGCTGTCTTAGCAATTCTCTTAACTCCTCCGAAAATCACCAATGAAAAGAGAATGACTAAGAAAGCACCAATAAACATTGGATGAATACTAAATGCCGCTTTCACTGAAACAGCTATTGTATTCGACTGAATATTCATTAGAAAAAAACCATTAGCTACTATTGTAAGAGCAGCGTATACTAAAGCATATTTTTTAAATCCTAAACCTTTTTCAATATAAAAAGGAGGGCCGCCACGGTATTCGCCATCAATTTTACTTTTGTAAATTTGGGCCAAAGTCGTTTCAATAAAGGAAGTGGCTGCACCGAAAAAAGCCATCACCCACATCCAAAAAACCGCACCAGGTCCTCCAAGAGCAATTGCAGTAGCAACACCCGCTATGTTTCCTGTCCCAATTCTGCTTCCTAATGATAATGATATAGCTTGAAAAGAGGATACACCGCTTTTTGAAGTTTCTCGATTAAACATATAATGAAACATGTCTTTTAAGTGCGTCACTTGAACACATCGAGTAGCTATGGTGAATCCCAGCCCCGTTGCTAGAAAACAATAAATAAAGTATTGGTTCCATACCAAACCACTAACCCAATTTAAAAAACTTTCCATAATAGCCTCCAGTCGTCAACTCAATGAGGCAGTTCGATGCATTGAGTTCATTTTTTATTTTAGGTCCTGTCCCCTCTAACTTCATGTTCTTAAACAAATAAGGTGGCTTATCGTGAATTTTGACTCTCTTCCCCATTATGATTCATAATGGTTATATCTTCTTCCGTTATATTTGTTTGATGTTTAGCGCTGTCGAAAATGAAATCCGCAACTCTATCTGGATTCATATCACTCTCCATTTGCTCTTTTGATAGGTTCAATTTCTATAAATTTGTTCTCCCTGAATTTTTGTATTCTATTGCTAATGCTTCAGAAAATCCACGAACTTCAAATTTACTGTCAATGTAAACGCTTTCAAATTCTTTTTACTTCTTTTCCTGAATTCGATATAATATTGATAATACACCCTTTTTTCTGTTTAACCATTACCTTTAGTTCCTTTTAAGTTTGTGTCAATCATCTGATGAATATCATTCTCTGCTAAATCGTTATTAATCTAGTAATCAATCGAACCATGCTCGTTTAAGCGTTTTTCCATCACATCTTCAAGATTTGATTCGTGATGTCAAGTTCATAAATCGAAGATCGATCACTTCACTGAGAAGCTGTCTCCATAAGTGTTGCTTTTGTTCGCACGCGTAAACATACATCGTAGCCCTTTTGCGAGTATTTTATGGCCAATGATTTTCCCAACCCGCTACCAGCACCTGTGACGCAACTATTTCCTTAGACATCATTCATCGCCTCCTTCTTCAAGGGGCTGAAGCATTGTTTTTTGTTAGCACATTCATATAATCCCTCCCCAAAAAAATTTGTTTGACTAGTGTTCAGTTTATTCAGTAAATTATTAATAGTAAAATAAAAATAAAATATGCTTGACATACAATTTTTTTATGAAAGGAAATGTGCCATGTCACTTCAACGTTATGAAATTTTCAATAAAGTTGTACAGCTTCAGAATATCAGCAAAGCGGCATCAGAGCTTCATCTCACACAACCGGGAATAAGCAATGCAATTAAAACGCTTGAGGAAGATTTAGGTTTAAAACTCTTGGTTCGAAACCGAACAGGGATATCTTTGACAAGGGAAGGAGAAAAAATATACGATTACTCTTTAAAGATATCAAAGCTAAATGATGCATTATTTCAGGAAGCTTCAGCTTTGAGAGGATTAGGCACAGGGGTTATCAATGTAGGATCTTTTGCAAGTGTAACAGCAAACTGGATGCCTTTCATTATTAAACGTTTTAATGAGAAATATCCAGGCATAACCGTTAAAATTTACGAGGATGATTATTTCAACTTAGAAAAAGCGGTCCTATCAGGTGAATTAGACTGTTGTTTCAATACATATGTTAGTACAAAAGGCATTTCCTTTACCCCATTAGTAAAAGACAAATTATATTGTATTGTTTCTCTTAAGAACCAGCTAAGCAAACATAACAAAATAAAACCTAGCCAATTAGAAGAATTCCCTTTAATTAAACCTAAAAAAGGATGGGATAACGAGGTTGCTGCATTTTTTAAAGAACATAACATTCAACAAAAGGTTCGATATGAAGTTTCGGATGACCATTCCATTCTGGCACTGGTCGAAGCTAATCTAGGAATTAATATTCGGCCTGAATTGGTACTTAAGGGCGCCCGCAACAAAATAAAGGCGATTGAACTGGAGAAAAATACATATCGTACAATAGGAATCTGTACAATGCCTCAAGTATCTCACGCAACAAAAGTGTTCGTAGAAACAGTTAAAGAGCTATATCCAAAGATGAATGAATAGCACATATCTTTATCCTTTTTCGACTATCGTCTATAGAACATATCGTTTTCTATCCCTCTCCCATAGCTATTACACCAGTATACTTACCATAATCAAATAAGCCTAAAAGGAGCGTTTCCAGGCAGCCTATATCCGTTCTGCGATGTTCCATTTTTAATGCTAGCAAGCAAGTTCATCAATCGTCTTTTCTAAATGTAAACCCTGATTGAACGATCATATACCGTTTGTTAAGACAATAGAAAATGTAAACGGTATCACTTACGCAGACGATAAAACAGAAGAAGAAAAACACATTGACTAAAAGGAATCGGTGCCATGCTAAACACGGTATAGCTGCCCGAAATCGTCGAACCAACCGCATCGGCGAAAGAGCAGCATAAACGCGGTGAACCAAGCTTCTCCGGCTTTTTCACTGCTGCGGCTGGGACTGTAATGTACATCTCTTGAACTCCTACAGACATCCTTTCATTATCAGGTTTAAAATGAGCATACGCCCATAAGAGCCGCTTTCTGCCGGCTCTTTTCTATATTATTTGTTTCGTTAAAACCCTGGCTAAATTCGCAAAGAAAATCCCCTTGAGAAGTCAAGCGGCTCTTCCACGGGTAGGCTGACATCATACCGCCCATTTCGCCTATCAATTTCGCTGTTTATCGTATCCTTTCAGATCCTTGGTATACTGGGTTGGTAACATTTCATCAAAGGGTCATTTCGCACGTTTTTTATGCTTTTTTGTGATTTTTCTCCCCAGTTCGGATCATTTTTTTAAATCAACGTATTCCCTTTAGCTTCCAAACAGACTTGAAGCTCTGACCTCTTCCTTACCATGTAAATTTGAAATTGATAAGATGTTTCATTCCCTCTTTGTTATTTGTTTGTAAATTTACAAACAAAATAGTCAAAATTTTCTTATATCAAACGAAGAATTATTATACACTTATTAGTGTTAAGACTTTCTGATTGGAGGAGGATGAACAATGACTGTTGAAAATTACGGTGTTTTAAAAGGGATTGTACACGATACGAAAAGAGAGGTAGATTTTGATACTCCTCATTATCAAGTCGATGTCATTGGCGAGAATAACACACATTACAGATGTGCCATTAATGTGATGTCGAGCTCAGCCCAGTCAGAAGTGCTGTATTATGCGGATGATCATTTTAATGCCAGTGAAATCACCCATTTGCAAAATCTGCAAAATGGCTATACTTCCCTTCATGAAGATGCGGCAAATCATCGGATTGCCCTTGATTATGTAAGAGGCCATCTTTTTGACCCTGCTAAAATGATACCTCTGCCACATGAAGTGACCGGCGAAAATAATGATTTGAACGATTTTATTGAAAAATATATGACCAAAGCTAAAAAAGAAAGTGCACCTGTCTATATTTACGGCTCAAAATTCGGCCCTGAAAATCAAAAAGATAAAATATTTGGATTCGAACCAACCAATGGTATGCATAACATCCACATGAATCAGGGGAATTCAGGCAGGTGGAAAAAGGACAACGGGATCTATCACGACGGGGGTATATTCATCCAATTTCATGATGATTGGGTTGCGATTTTCTTAGCTTTTTTAACACAATCATGGTGCACCGATAAAAAAGGCGATCCAATCAAGTTTTGTGGTTTTACAGAGCCTCATAAAGAGTATGAATAAGTGGTTTTCTCTGCGGCTGAAAGCATTTGTAACTAAACACACCCTATTATAGGACTTCTAAAATAATTTCTGCTTCTGCCGGCCAGGCTTCAAAGGGGTTTTTTAGCACAAGGCGAGTTTCTTTCACAATAAAAAAACCCCTTGATATATCAAGGGATTCAGATATGGAGCATAGCGGGCTCGAACCGCTGACCTCTACACTGCCAGTGTAGCGCTCTCCCAGCTGAGCTAATGCCCCGTTTATTTGAGACATGATTTATTATAGACGGAATTCGGGATAAAAGCAAGGAGTTTTTTGCTTCATTTTTATATTTATATTTACAGATATAAACGAGATTGTAAAAATTGAATAAGCGACACTAAACGAACAAATATTGATTCGTTTAGTGTCTACGTTCCTTACTGCTTAAGACCAGGATCTTTAAATCTGCAGACTACTGCCACTTTTTTTGTACAATTCTAAGGTATTCTCTATCCTCCAAGATTAGCTGCGATGGGGAGGTGAATTCAGATAAAACAAGTTCTCTTTTTTTAGAAATCTCCATATCTTCCTCTCCTGCCCAAGCCGTATACCATTCAATAGAAAAACTATTTTTCATTACATCTTTAATATATGAAAATAGTATTTTTAGACACATTAAATCTTCTTCAGAATGTACAGGTCTATTCATTGCAAATGTACCTATGTGTGTGTGAACTTGTACTTGATATGGCAGCTTCATATGGATGGAAGCTGCTTCTATATTTTCAATATAAATGCCCGCTGCATTTGCTCCTGATCTAACTGGGTGCCCTTTACGTGATCTGATTGAAGTTTCTCCAAAAAACCCACCTTCTAAAGGAATCTTTGCAGAGAGATAATAAAATTGAGTCATTTCCTTTTTCCCTTCTGTTTCTCAGCCTCAATCTCCCGCTCAATCCGCTGAATCGAAATCCTGTATCTTCGATTTCGATGTTTTGTGGGCGAGGACGATGGGGTTTTTATTGATATCATAATTTGGCTTGTGATTTCATCCCATGGTGCTTGCATTATATGTACAATTCTAAGAACTTCTTTAAAATTTTATGGCGAATATAAAAGAATAAACGCATAGAGTTTTCCATGCGTTCACGGTTCATTTGTTTGAACGATTTCTCTAAAAGGTCAAACAGGGCTTGATTTTCAGGTCAGTTTTTCATTAATTGTTAAAATAGTCATTTACTATTTTATCTAATTTATCATTTCCTTTTTCATTCTCAGAAAGATATTCAATAAAAAAATCATCTATTCTATCATCTTTAAAACAACTAATATAGAAAAATAATGTTTCTAAACTTTGATTATTAATTATCCACTCATGCAAATGTTTGCGACCTAGCTTAATCGCATCCTCTATAAAATGATCATCCTTTACTTCTATCAACAAATCTAATATGAAATCTCTCTCATCTTCATTCTCTCCTTGCAATATTTCATGCATTTCATCTTTACTCATTTCTAATTTATATATATCCTTTTTCGCCCTCCAAAAATCATCTAAGGAAGTACCCTCTTCATCATATAACATTGACCAAAATCCATCATAAGAAATGAATTTATGAATAAACTTATGCGTATCTTCTGCTATTTTCTTTTCAACATAATTAGTATTTTTATTCGAAATAATTTCAAAATATTTTGCTTCATATGGAATTACGCTTCCGTAATCATCCTGTATTCTAAATGAGATATACTTTTTTTCTTTAAATTTATTTTTAAATTCACCTTCATACACTGAATAAATTTTGTTTTTTGTTATATCAG
This sequence comes from Bacillus swezeyi, assembly GCF_001969815.1. Classification (GTDB taxonomy): domain Bacteria; phylum Bacillota; class Bacilli; order Bacillales; family Bacillaceae; genus Bacillus; species Bacillus swezeyi. The sequence goes on from NZ_MRBK01000017.1 coordinate 38,355, forward strand.
GTACTCTATTGTCTTTTTCTATACACTTAACTCTCATTTTTTCACCTCATTTTAGCAGGTACAAAATTTTCATCTAAATCTACGATCCAAAATAAATCTTTCTGGTCTTTCCTAAGATCTCTTGGTTTTGGTACTTTAAGTTTACTATCAAATGAACTTATTTCACCAGTCTTAAAATTTTGATAGAAATGAATCTTCCCTTCTCCAAATTCTGTTTGGTATGAGTATCTTGATTCCATTTTCCACCAGTCGCTGATATTGGAACCATCCTTAGTCAATATATCAACTGCTTTTTGATCCCACAAATCGGCTCCATTAATAATTTTATTTGAATTGCTAATGATATCGTCCTTTAATAATTCTTTTTTATATTGTAAATACGCATATAAATCATTAGGAACTTTGTTATATACTTTGGAATTACCCGAAACACTCGACTCACTAGTTCCTTTCCCAACACCTCTCCCAGCCTCAATCTCCCGCTCAATCCTCGAAATCGAATCCTGTATCTTCGATTTCGATGCTTTGTGGGCGTCGTTGACGCTTCCATGGAAGTCGGTGCCTTTGCGGGCGAGGACGCTGCCCTGGGCTTCTGCGCCGCGGGCGATGTCGGTGAGGGCGTCTGTGCTTTTGGCGAACTGTTTTTTGATAGCGAAGCCTGCGTCATTGAGTTTGTCTTGCGCTTTCAGTCCGCCCGCCCGCATGCGGTTTGTCCAGATCGAGCTGCTTTCTTTAAATGATTGTATCACATGTTCCGTTTTGCCTGATACTTTGCCGATTGTTGCCGAGCCTTGGAGGGCTTTGGCTCCGCTCAGCCCTGGAATGACCTCTAGGGTGCCGGTTATGCCGCTGATTACCTGTTCATCTGTTGACAGTTTTCGTCGCGTCCCCCAGTCTTGTCCCGTCACTGAGTTGGAGACGGAAAGCCCGCCGACTGCTGCTCCGGCATAGAAGCCGGCCGGCGCGCAAAAGATCGTAAGCACGACAACGCCGCCGCCAAGGATCAGATCACGCCACAATTCCTGACCCTTTTGGACGTCTGTGATCGATTCGTACTCAAAGCCGCGGGCGGAAACGATTGCTTTGGAGTAGTCTTCATAGGTCAATTCGATTTCCGGGTGTTCTGCCTTAAATGCTTTATATTCTTCATTCAGCACATGGTCAAACGCTTTTGAATCTTTGAAAATATCGTCCACGGTAATTTCCCTTTTGTCCTCTTGGACGGCCTGCTTGTTCATGCCGTAGCCGACATAGGTTGTCTCTTTGGAGCCGATTCGGTTTTTTGTCTTGTAGTTGCGGATGGACATGGCTTCCATCTTATCCGCAAAAGCGTCCATTTTTTTGTGGAAAGGATCGTCAATGTGGTCTGCTACTAAACTGCCGGCTTTCAGACAAAAGTCAGACAGTTTCTGATAATCCTTGAACAGCTCTTCGATCTTGCTTTTTTTGCTGGAATGGCTAAAGCCGATCGCTCTGTCACTGTCTTTGTCTTTTATTTTAGATTCGATATCTTCCAAGAGGTCATTGAGCTTTAAAAGGCTTGATTTCGCTCCCCCTCCGTACTTTCCGCCCGTTAACGCATCCAGGCCGTCTTTCATGCCTTGCCATTCTTCCGGGCTGAATTTCACATCCATCAGATGATCGCCTCGTTTCTATTTCTGGATCTGGTAGAGTTTTTGGAGCTCCTTATCTGTTTCATACATTTTTTCCATCGCATAGTTGACAATCTGGGCGGCCATCGAGTAATTATCAAACAGCTCCATCGTTTTTCCGAGGATTTCCGGGTAGCTTTCAACCGTTTTCAGGGCTTTGCCAGCTTTATAAAAATCAGACTCTGCGAGTTTTTTAATTTCCGGCTGGACTCCCTCTATGTAAATCTCACAAATGTTTTTCAGTTTATTTGAAATGGTGATCATTTCTTCAAACTCAACGTGTATGTTTGTGCCGCCTCCTGCTCCGCCTTCGGCATTCATACCATCGCCCTCCCTGCTCTGAAATTAATATGTAGCGCATCATAAATCCGGTTGTTCATGATGTAGAGACTGATCCATTCGTATCGGTCATTTAACGGATCAATGCAGATAAAGTCTTCACCCTTTGTGAAATACAAGTTGGTTGTCTGAAAACCGGGGTCTGTCAGACTTTGAACTGCAGCAAACCTGAATGTTTCAACAGCCAGGATCTCTTTTTCGTCAAGGTCCATCGCCCTTACTTCCGCTTTTTCGCCGGGATTCATCGGTTTTGTCAAAAAGGACCGGTCTTTTTCCCGCGGCTCTCTCATTAAAAAGGAAACTTTTGAAATGAGCGACAAATAAACTTCCCGTTTTTCCAGATAGTCAAATGTGTAGACTTTGCCCGGGCCTATTTCCGTAAGAACGATGACGCGCTCTTCGTCGTCTGGAAGAAAGGCGCACATGACATTATTGAAGCGTACATATTCTTTGCTTTCTTGATATTGTTTCAGCATTTCCGTCATGAAAAAAGCAGCACGGGTCAGCTTGCCTTCTTTTGTAAGGATTCCTTTTTCGATCAGGCCATCCAAAGCTTTCACCGCACAGTCAGGCTCGGTCAAAGCGAGCTGTTCGCGTTCGGGTAGGCCGAATATGTAGGATACCCCGGCCGCTCCGGCTAAAACATAAAGTTCCGCCGCTGTGAGCGTATCTATTTTCACCAGCATGTCGTTCCCCTTCCATGTTATAGGTTTTGAATTTCTTTCACTTCGCTGAGCTTAGAGAAATCGTCGATGCTTTTCTCTAACACATTCAGCGCAGATGTATGATCTTCCAATGCATCTTTCATATCTGCATTTAAATCAATGATCAATTCAAGATAACTGAGGAAAGCATCGCGCGTTTTCCCGCTCCATTTTCCGCTTTCGACATATGACTTTAATTCTTTTGCCTTGTTTAGCGAGTCACTGACGTGTTTTTCGATTGCTTTTGCATGGGAAAGCGCCTTAATCGTTCCATTATGGGACAATTTCACAGCTTCTCCGCTTACTTTCGACTCGGCCGTATGATAGTTGTAATATCCGTATCCGTCCATCGTGTTAGCTGCCCCTCCTCTACGCCTTTTTCTCTTCAGCTTCTGCTTTTGCTTTATAATGCTCCCATTTGCTTTTGGCCTTCGTCTTTGCGCTTTGAATATCATCGAGCATATCGTCAAAATGCTTGATCAAATCCTTTAGGTCGGCATCCTTTTCATGGCGCGCATTTTCAAATTCATGAGAAGGGATTTTCATATCCGGGAGATTGTTTGTTTTATAAGCTTTTTTTGTCGCTTTTGCATCTGATAATTTTGTTTTAACTTCACTTTCTTTATCAGATAAAAAGTCGTATAAATTTTTATAATCATCCCGTTTACGTTCATTTTCAGTGTAAGAAATGTGCAAAAAGTTACCTGCTGAGTCCCAAAAACTTTCACTCACGGCAGTGTCCCCTTTCCATTCTACTAGTCAATAAAAACTATTTTCCTCTAGTGGATTATATTGTAATAAAATAATATTACAGGAAGGTCCTATTTGAATGAATAGGTTAAATGAATCGTTTTTTGTGTGAAAACATGAAATATACGAGCTGATCAGTCTATTTTCTAAGGAAAAAGAATTAGTCCTATACTCCCTCATCACTCCCAATGGGGTCTTATTCTTAGTCGTGTCAAGATAGCAAAAGACATGTTTTTCACTTTCACAAAGCAGAAAATCGATTTCAAGTTCAGCCGACACACCGCTTCAAATCATTTCCTGAGAAATATTTTCTTTCGAAGAAAATTACAGTATAATGGAAATATTCGATTGACACAGTGAAAGGAGAAAAGCCCCATGCGTGATCATAAAGGGTGCATCAAGTGCGGTAGCATGGATGCAGGACAGAAAGAAATTGCGACGACCGGCACCGGTCTCTCCAAAGTGTTTGACGTGCAGAATAACCGTTTTCTCGTCGTATATTGCAAAAACTGCGGGTATTCGGAGCTGTACAATAAAAAAGCTTCGACTGCCGGAAACATTCTTGACTTGTTCTTTGGAGGATGACAGTCAGAAAGGAGAATCCAGCCATGATGGAGAAATACGGATTATGCATCGCCCTATTTATTTTGGCATTATGTGTTCACTCCAATATCATCGTTGAGAGCCCGCTGCTTCAGACGATCATTAAAATGGTTTCTTTATTTATAATGGCTGCGGCAGCTCTTGCAGCATTTATTAAAAGCATCAGGCAGCCGGAATAAAAAGGGATGAAAAAGCGGGGAAAACCTTATTCCCCGCTTTGTGATTCAACCAGATCGACGATCCATTCCTTCACATCGATGAGCCGTTTATATTTCGGTGCCGAGTCGGTTCCGGTTATGATCATCGGTATGAGAGAATCCTGTTTGTGCAAAGCTCCGTGGCTTGCGCCGCCAACGTGTGTCGGCGAGCCCTCGCCGATAAATTCGTATCCTGGCTTCGCATTGACGATCAAATAATCGCCTTTATGGGAAAAGAATGATGTGTAGAGCCTTTCCAGGGCATCCGGGAACTGACCGCAGGCAATTTTGTTCTTATTGACTGTTAAGTCCAAAAGCCGGATATCTCCTTCCAGTGTCCATGATTGCCCATATTCATCTGTGGCAGCGCCGCCGGGTTTAAATGTAAGCTTCCCTTCCCGTCCGCCCGACGTGACCTCAATTGCATTCATTTCATTTTTCCAGCTGATAATATCGATTCTCTCGTCTTTATTCAGAACATCCGCTATCTGATTCAGCGGAATCTTTGCTTTATCGAGAGGGTAGACAAAAGCCATTCTTTCATTGACGGCGAGAACGATTTGATCATCGGGCTTAACCCCTCGTTTTAATTTGACGATTTGATATGAATCCAATAGGCCTCTTAAATCAATCAATGCTTCTTTTTTATGTTGGCTGATCCATGCCTGTCCATTATCCCCTAAAGTGATCCAAATATGATGTTTTAATGCCTCTTCCCATGACTGAAAGCTGTTTAAAATCCTTTGCACATGCCTGTCGGCTTTAGCCACCCCCTTCACATCGAACCTTCCGTGTTTATGAACATGCTGGTCGAGATCGGGAAAATAGACGAGGGCAAGCGGAGGAACAAGATTCGACTTGATCAGATGGTTCAATTCCTGGACCGAAAATCGATCATTAAAACCGAATTTTTTTAAAAGAGAGAGGTTAGCAGAACTTAATTTAGAAAAACCGCCGTATGAAAACAGCTGAGGAGCATCGATTTTCAGTTTCTGATTCAGCCCCATAATCCATGAGAAAAGCATTGGAACATGCAAATAGCCGTCCTGGCTTCCCCTGTGCATGAGCGCATTGATTGAGCACGTTTCATGCCCTTTCTCAGCCAGCTCTTCATGAAGTGTTTTCACCTGTTTGCTTAAATGGACCTGATTCAAATTGTAAAAGACGTCTTTTGAAGATTGTTTGATCCCTAATTTCAGCAGTTCTCTAATATGACTTCCATAATTGATGATCCGGTTCTCCTCTTTGTTGTACCATACAAGCCCCGGCACTTTATGCTTGTCACTGTTGACCCCTGTCAGCAATGTGCTGTCAACATTGACCGACATGGTCGGAAACGGGCTGACAACCTCCGGTACATAGCGTCCGTTTTCAAGCAAAAATTGCAGGGCCGGAGCTTGTCCGCTTTTAACGGCTTCTTTCAAAGGCTCGTCCATCAAAGAATCGATCAGCAGCATGATGACAGATTTCTTCTGACTCTCAGATGTCATGGGTCTATCTCCTTTCTTATACGTGAGCATTCCCCAAATCTAACCGGTTATGAATCATCCTGTCGAGTATTTCACTGATATCCAAGTCTGACTTTTCTTGCAAATATTGATTGACATTGGTCTGATAGCGGCTAAGACCTTCTTTGGAGCGCAAAAAGGCTAGCAGCTGTTCTTCAATCGGCTGTTCTTTTTGATGCTTTAATTCGATGATTAGATTTCTTTTCTTCAGCATGCTTAAATTCATTTCCTCTTGCCCTGGCAGTGCATGATAAATGAAGGCAGGCAGCTGTTTTTCAATGCATTCGCTGATCGTGACACCGCCGGGCTTTGTGATAATTCCTGAGGCCTGTGCGTATAGGCGGTTCATCTCAGCTTTGTTTTCAATGTAAGGAAGGGCTTTAATCAAAGGATTGTTCAAACTTTTGACATAACGGTAGAGCTTTCGGTTTTTCCCGCATAATATTTGGTATACGACATCTCCTCCAGGCGAGAGCGCCCGAACGAGCTTAAAGATGCCGCCCACCCCCATGCTGCCGCCGGTGATCACCATGTTGTACAATGGTTTGTTTTGCTCATCCCGGACGGATTTCTCTGCCGTTTTATAAGAGCGGTGAACCGGTATCCCGGTCAGAAAAATCTTCTCTTCAGCAACTCCTTCAGCGATCAGCTGTTCTTTAATATCTTTGATCGGTGCAAAGTGATAATCAATATGCTCTCTTCCCCAGATTTGGTTTACGAAGAAATCGGTGTAGACATTGACGACTTTCATACCTGGATATTGGGCTTTTAGCTTGTTCAATAAATAGGAAGGCAATGCATGCGTGCAAAACACGATATCCGGTTTTTTTTCTTCAATGATCTGCTGCATGTTTTTTAAAAAGATCAGTTCATACATGATGTAGCGCTTTTTTGTTTCATGGCTGCCGCAAGCAAGAAGGTGATAGACGGAGCTGTATATTTTCGGAAAATATTGAATCCACTTTAAATATGCCGCGGAGGAAACTTTTTCGAGCCGCCGATAGGCATGAGAAAAAATATCAATTTTTTCACAGCGGTGAGATTTCAGGATCAGTTCTGCCTGAAGCGAATCGGCAACATGATGATGACCGGTTGAAATGCTAAGAAAAGGAAATATCAGAATCGTTGTCATCTCTATCCTCCATTCGAGAAGAAAAATGTTTTCCATTTATATTTTTAAATAATCCAGCCAAAATATAAGTGAATTTTTGAAATAAAAGGAAGGTGACGACTTGAGAAGCTGTTTTTTGTCAATTTGGAGCGTGATTGACCCGTTTTATTATTTTTTTTCAAGACTGACACTCATCGATAAAACGCACTCAAGCATTTTTCGCGTCCGTTTGACGAAGTATAAAGGGATCGATGTGGTATTAAGCGATGGAACGGTTATTAAAAAGAACGATGTTCTCATCAAAATTCATCTGCATAATATTAAACTGATCAAAGAGCTTCAAAATATTGAGAGCGCTGTCAGAAGGGGTATTCTCACTTATCAAAAGGCTTTTGTTTCGATGCCGATCTTAGCGGAATATGTAAGAAATCATCAGCAGACAGATCAAATCAAAGGGATTATCGGGATTACAACACTGCATAAAGGTGTTGAGAGACTCGGCTTTGAAGCGGTTGAGCCAGCAAGTCAGTTTTACAGAATATTCAAGAAGCTGACTCAAATACCGATTTTATATTTAACAACAAAGCAATTTTCTCTTCGTAAAATCCCGCCTTCTCAATATTTGTTTATCTCGAAAGAAAAATTGTTCAATTCCTATCTTCCGAAATAAAAAAAAAGAGACTGATGCGCGTTATACAGCAGCAGCCTCTTTTTTTATGAAATATGATGGAATGTCACTTCAGGCCGGCTTCCGATGCGGATGTTGGCTCCGGTCTGACCCAATCCCTCACTGATATAAAACGGTTTGTCATGATGATAATGAAGTCCTTTGATCATATTCATTCGCACAAGCTTTCCCATCTTCACAAGATGATAAGGCTTCGGCCAATGAATCTGTCCTCCGTGAAAATGTCCTGACAGGAGATAGTCAAAGTGAAATTCCTTCATATCGAGCACAACATTCGGATCATGCGTCAAGACGAGATTGTAGCCGTCTTTCAATCCTTCATAAGAATCTGTGACATTGCTTCTTTTCGTACTGTGGTCATCAATGCCGATAATGTTTAATGTCCCGCCTTCCACTTCAATGGAAACATGCTTGTTCTGCAGAGTGACACATCTGTTTTCCTCTAAAACACTTTTAAGTTTTTGAAAGTGTTCGCCTTTCAGTACGTAGTCATGGTTTCCGAACACGGCATACATTCCGTATGTCGGGTTAAGCTGCTGCAAGGCTTTCAAGTAGTGAACTAGCTTTGGAATGTTTCGTTTTCGGTCAAGAAAATCTCCTGTTAAAGCAATGAGATCCACTTGTTTCTGATCTGCAAGGTCAAGAATCTGTTTCGGTGAAATCGAAATGTTTTCTAAATGAAGATCTGAAAGGTGAAGTATATTCAGCTTCTTCCTGAAAGGTTGTGCTTTTGTCCGATCGATCGAAATCGTGTTGACTTTTACATCTCTCGTGTTGTGATTCGCTTTATATAAAATAGGTACCAAGCCTAATATAAACAATACAAGTACAATAACAAACATTTCATATCTCCTCCCTCTTACTAGTATAGTAAGCTTGGAGGGTGTTTTATAGTGGGAAATAATAGAATATCAATCTATTTACCCATACAAAAACCGATTTCCAAAGAAAATCGGTTTTAAAGAAACAAAATGAACAGGAGAATTCCTAAAATAATCCGATAGATTGCAAACGGAACAAGTTTAATTTTATTGATCAATCTGAGAAAGAAACGAACGACAAAAAGAGCTACGATAAAAGCGCTGATAAATCCCGCAATAAAAAACGGAAAAAGATCTGCACTAAGGAATGCCCAGTTTTTAATCAAAGAAAGCAGGCTTGCTCCCATCATGATCGGAATGGCCATGATGAATGTGAAGTCCGCGGCTGCCCTGTGATTTAACCCGAGAATGACGCCGCCCGAAATCGTCGAGCCTGACCGGGAAAATCCTGGCCACAGCGCCAAACATTGAAACAGCCCCATGCCGAGCGCCTGTTTGTATGTCATCTGGTCAACTGAGTCTGTCGTATCATTTCGCTTGTTAACCCAGTCAGCGACCAGCATCAAGACCGCTCCGGCGATGAGCCCGACCGCTACAGTACGGACGGAGAACAGGTATTGGTCAATGTAATCTTCAAATAAAAATCCGAGCACTGCGGCGGGAACGAGCCCGACCGCGATTTGGGCGAGCGATAGACGGCTTCCTTGTTTCTGCGCTTCCGTGATGTTTTTCTTCATTCCAAGCAAATTGAGTATCCGATCTTTGAAAACGATGGCCACGGCAAGAATCGAACCGAGCTGGATGACAACTTTAAAAGTATTTGCCGCTTCCGGTGTAAGCAGCTCTTTTGATTTCAGCAGCAGGTCATCCACAATGATCATATGCCCTGTTGATGAGACGGGCGCATATTCAGTCAGCCCTTCAACTATTCCTAAAATGACGGCCACCATGATATCCCAAATATTCATATGTCATTCCCTTCACTTGGCACGCTTCTTGGTGCGAAATTAAAACTTGTCCCCTTATCACCTATTTATATTTAGTTAGAATCGGTTTATGCAGGTGAATTATGACCTGTCTTCTCCTGTTCTGTCATAAAGGTGTGAACGCTGTTTAAACCATTCAAACAAGTGAATGACAACGACTTTGATGACAGCGTACCCGGGAATGGCGAGAATGACGCCGATGACGCCGAACAGCTTGGCGGCCGTTAATAAAACAAAGATGATCGTCACCGGATGGATATGCAGATTTTTCCCCATGATCTGCGGTGAAATAAATTTGCCTTCAAACAGCTGAACAACGGTCCAGACAATGATCAGCTTCACAAGCATAAATGGAGATGTAACCAAAGCGATAATAATCGCCGGCGTGATTGCAATCGTCGGTCCGAGATACGGCACGATGCTCGTACAAGCGGCAACAAGCGCTAAAAGAGAGGCATATTCAAGACCGATGATCATATATCCGATAAATAAAAGACAGCCGATGCAAAAGCTGACGATGATCTGTCCCCTGATGTATGAACTTAAACGGTTATTCATCTCAGACATGACGACATACGTCTGTTCTCTTAAACGGACAGGGACAAATTTTAAAATAAACAATGGCAGCTTTTTGCCGTCCTTCAGCAAGTAAAAAAGGACGAAAGGCACGGTCACAATTGAAATCACGACTTCTGTAACGGCCCCTATAAAAGTTCCCACACCTGTAAACGTACTGTTTAAAATGGTTGTCGCCTGATCAGATATTCTGCCGGCCAAATCTGTCAGGTTAATGTTCAGCGTCTGCTGAACCTGATTGAAAAACCGGCTTCCGATCATCTGTTTGATTTGATCCTCGACAATGTGGACATACCTTGGAAAATTGTCGACGAGGCTCATAATCTGTTCCCTCAGCAATGGGATAACCGAGACGATCGAGATGGTAATCAGACCGATTATCACAATGTAGAGAAGAAGAATTGAATAAATTCTTTTCACTTTTTTCCGTTCTAAAAAATCAACAATCGGATTTAGCAGATAATAGACAACGCCAGTCAGTACAATCGGCAAAGCGACTGTCTCAATGAGAACAATAACAGGAGTGAAGATAAATGATGCTTGTGTAAATACGAGTATGTTTAGTCCGATGAGCAGCAGGACAAGCAAAAACAACACAAATTTATTGTCTAAAAAAAACCTTTTAAATCTGCCGCCCCACATATGCAAAGAGTCCATGGCGTTCCTCCAAAACGTGTCTTTTTATAAATTGTACACTATTACTCCTGTACTGAAAAATAAAAACCGCGCTTTTTGGTCTTTTTTTCCGCTTTTTCATTCGGTGATGATATACGATACGATCGAGGTCTCTGACTTTTGTCTTCCTGCCTCAGAACAAAACACGGTATAATATTCATATATCATTGCGAAGGGGGAAATGAAACATGGTACGGTTCGGTGTAGTGGGAACGAATTGGATTACAGACCGCTTTCTTGAAGCAGCCGGAATGACGGACGATTTTCAATTAGCCGCCGTGTATTCAAGGACGGAGGAGCGCGGCCGGGAATTCGCACAAAAATACGGGGTCACAGCTGTTTTTACTCATATTGAAGACATGGCAAAAAGCGATTGTATTGATGCTGTTTACATCGCAAGCCCCAACTCTTTACATAAAGAACAAGCGGTTGCATTGATGAAAAACGGGAAGCACGTTTTATGCGAAAAACCGCTGGCATCTCATACAAGAGAGGCTGAGGAAATGGTGAAAACCGCTCAGGCTCACCGGGTTGCTTTTATGGAAGCCATGAAAACCACGTTTCTCCCGAATTTTAAAAACATCATCCGCCATTTGCCGAGAATCGGAAAAATCCGCCGCTTGACGGCCAGCTATTGCCAATATTCCTCACGCTATGACGCCTATAAAAACGGCACTGTTTTAAATGCGTTTAATCCCGCTTTTTCAAACGGCTCTCTGATGGACATCGGCGTCTATTGCGTTCATCCGGCGGTCGTCCTGTTCGGGAAACCGCTTGAAGTCAAGGCGAACGGGCTGATTCTTGAGTCAGGAACAGATGGTGAAGGAACGGTGCTCTTAACATATGAAGAGCATGAAGCCGTCTTGATGCACTCCAAAATTTCCAACTCATACATGCCGGCGGAAATTCAAGGAGAAGACGGCTCAATTGTCATCGATAAAATCCACCGGCCTGAAAAAGTCGAGATCCGCTTCCGCGATGGCAGCATCGAAGATATTACGATTCCTGATGAAAAGCCGGCGATGTTTTATGAAATAGAGGAATTTATCAATTTAATCAAACAAGGCCGGATTGAATCGTCTGATAATACGTTTGAACGCTCTCTCACCACATTAGCGGTCATGGATGAAGCGCGCCAACAGATCGGCCTCGTTTTTCCCGCCGACCGGCAGTAAACGAAAGAGCCGACCTTTCGATCAATGGGCGGCTCTTTCGTATTAATATTGTGCCAACAGATCGGCAAATGCTTTAACATAGATGGGCAGGTCGGGCGGGCGGCGGCTTGAGACGATATGACCGTCAACCACTGCAGGTTCATTCACCCATTTGGCACCGGCATTTTCCATGTCATCCTTGATTCCCGGCGTGCTCGTCACCTTTCTGCCTTCCAATATACCGGCAGAAATCAGCACCCACCCGGCATGGCAGATTTGTCCGATCGGCTTGCGCTTTTCGTTGAACGTGCGGATCATCTGAAGCACTTCAGGATATCTTCTTAGTTTGTCAGGCGCCCAGCCGCCCGGAACCAAAACCGCATCGTATTCATCGATGTTTATGTTTTTCATATCATAATCCGAGACAGCAGGCACGCCGTATTTCCCCCTGTATTCATGGTCTGCTTGTTCACCGATTAAATGGACGATCGCTCCTTCTTCCCTCAGCCTTAAAATCGGATACCAGAGCTCTAAATCTTCAAATTCTTCGCTGACGAGAGCAATAACTTTCTTCCCTTCTAATCTCATCATGTGATCCCTCCTATACCATCAGTGTACGATAAACTGAAGCCGCTTAAAAAGCAAAAAGGCGGTTTATACCTATACCCTTTCCTTTCAGCCATAAAACATGCCGACCTTCGTCCCATACATAAAGGGCTGCCGGGGGCAATGCCGGCAGCCTTTCGTTTAGTCGATTTTAAATTTTTTCGTTAAATCGCGGAGCTCCTCTGCCATTTGTTCGAGTGTTGCTGAGGATGAGCTGATCTCTTCCATGGAAGCCATCTGTTCTTCCGCCGAGGCGGCGATATCCTGAATGCTGCCTGAGCTTTCTCTGGATACATCGGCAATCTCTTCTACTGCGCCGGCTACTTCCTGTGACCCTTGCGACAGCTGTTCAACAGCCGAATTCATCGTCTGCAGCTTTCCTGCGATTTCGTTTGTCATATCATAAATTTGTTTAAAGCTTGTATCTGTTTCATCAGTGATGCTGAGTCCAGACTGTACTTCACGGTTGACGTTCTGGAACATATCAAGCGATTTTCCGATTTCATTGACGATTTCCTGAATGAGGCCTTCTATTTCTTTTGCAGATGATGCGGATTGTTCTGCCAGTTTGCGCACTTCTTCAGCAACAACTGAAAATCCCCGCCCCGCTTCACCGGCCCTTGCGGCTTCAATCGCGGCATTCAGCGCCAGCAAATTCGTCTGATCTGCGATTCCATTGATGACACGCAGGATGGCCGTGATATCTTTTGATTTGCCTTCAAGACCTTTAACGACGGATTCCGCCTGTTTGACTGATTGGTCGATTGAGTTCATTTGGCCGACTGTTTTTTGCACCAGCTCTCCGCCTGTTTCGGCAATGTCCGTTGACTGAGCGGATGATTCTGTAATTGCCGCAGAGACTTTGGACATTTCCAGCAAACGGCTGTTCATGTCAGTCAGCTGCTGGGCGCTTGTTTCGACTTTCTCATTTTGGCTTTCGTTTCCGTTTGAAAATTGCTCAATCGCCGATGTAATATGCTCGGTCGCCTTGCTTGTCTGATCTGCGCTTGCCGTCAGCTGTTCTGATGAAGAGGCTACATTTTCAACAGATGTCTGAATGACGCTGATCAAAGAGCGCAGAGACTCGGCCATTTCGTTAAAGCTTGTACCAAGCTGTCCCAGCTCATCTTTGGAGCGGACATTGATCTTTTGCGTCAGATCTCCGCCGCTGATATTTTTCGCTGAAGAAACAAGCTCGCTTAACGGTCTTGTGATTGATCTGATCATAAAGACCATCAGGATGAGGCCCAAAACGATGCTTATGATCAGCGTGATGAGAGCGGCATGAAGGACGGGCTGTGAAGCTTCCGTGACTTCATCTATATACATCGTTCCGCCGATTTTCCAGCCGGTTTGTTTGTTCGTGGCAAAAGCCATTTGCTTTTCGCCGTCTAATTGATATTTAAATGTGCCTTTTTCCTTGGCATATACTTCTTCAGACCAGTTGCCTTCAACATCTGAGCCCGCTTCATTTTTCGGATGGGCTACGAACTTTTTATCAGCACTTGTGATAAAAGCATAGCCACTTTTGCCGATTTTGACGCGTTCGGTCGCTTTAATCAGCTCATCAATTTTCATGTTGATGGCCACAACGCCGGATCCGTCCTCATTTTGCTTGGCGATCGTAATGACCATCGTGCCGGTTGAAGCCGTCTTGTAAGGATTTGTGATGACCACTTCACCTTGATGTTCAACAGCCTTCTTATACCAATCTCTTTCAACCGGATTATAGTCGCTCGGCATTTCTTGAAATGGATAGCGGACGAACACCCCGTCTTTTGACCCCGTAAAAATACCCTCGACATCTGGATGAAGCTTGGCATACTGTTCAAATTTTTCTTTGATAGAAGCGTTTCCTTTCTCTTTGTATGTACTCTCCTTCATTAAGCTGCTGAAATGGGATGCTGCGTTCGCTTTCTGGCTGATATTCTGGTCGATGATTTCATTCAGCTGCTCAACATTCTCCCGCGCACTGCTTATGATTTCCGTATCAAGGGTGCTGCTGGCCGTTTGATATGCGCTGTAAGAAAGAACAATGATAGGAACAGTTAAAATGAATAAGAATGATAGAATTAATTTTTTGGCAATCGAAGGATGTTTCATCCAATTGATCATTTTTGGCATTGTCTTGTTGACCCCTTTTCTTTTATATCTTTAATATCGGCTCATTTAAAAAGTTTTTATATGCATTTTTTAACTTTTTATCGTACAAAACAGCTAAAAAACACCCAGATCAAATCTGGGTGTTTTGGTTTTATTCAATCTTGAATTTCTTTGTCAGATCACGGAGTTCTTCAGCTAGTTCAGCCAATGTTGTCGAGGAGGCACTGATCTCTTCCATTGAGGCAAGCTGTTCCTCTGCTGAAGCGGCGATATCCTGAATGCTTGCGGAGCTTTCTCTGGAAACGTCTGCAATCTCTTCAACAGCGCCTGATACTTCTTGTGATCCTCGCGAAAGCTGCTCGACTGCGCCATTCATCGTTTGCAGCTTACCGGCGATATCATTTGTCATTTCGTATATTGTCCTAAAGCTTGACTCTGTTTCATCGGTAATTTGAAGTCCTGACTGCACTTCATGGTTGACCGATTTAAACATGTTCAGAGAGTTGGCAATTTCTCTGACGATTTCTTGAATTAAGTTTTCGATCTCTTTCGCCGAATCGGCTGACTGGGCCGCCAGCTTCCGTACTTCTTCAGCGACGACTGAGAAACCCCTGCCCGATTCTCCGGCGCGGGCCGCTTCGATCGCGGCATTCAGCGCAAGCAAGTTCGTTTGGTCGGCGATCCCGTTAATGACGCGCAAAATACTTGTGATGTCTTTTGATTTGCCTTCAAGCTCTTTGACGACCGCTTCCGCTTGCTTAACAGAACGATCGATTGAATTCATCTGTCCGACGGTCTTTTGAACAAGTTCTTCTCCTTTTCCGGCAATTTCCGTTGATTTTAATGAGGCATCGGTAATGGCTGCTGACGTTTTGGACATATCGGATAATCCGTTGTTCATTTCATTCAGCTGATGTGAGCTTGCTTCCACTTTTTCTTTCTGGCTTTCATTTCCGTCAGAAAATTGTTCGATCGCCATTGTAATATGCTCGGTCGCTTGGCTTGTCTGCGCCGCGCTTGCGTGGAGCTCTTCAGATGAAGAGGCCACATTGTCGACGGATGTTTGAATAACGCTGATCAGCGATCTGAGAGACTCAGCCATTTCATTAAAGCTACTTCCGAGCTGGCCGAATTCGTCTTTGGAACGTATTTCAATTTTCTGTGTCAGATCTCCGCTGCTGATGCTTTTCGCCGATGAAACGAGCTGGTTCAAAGGCTTGCTGATTCCGCGGACAATAAAGTAGACGAGAATGCCCCCAAGCGCAATCGCTGCCGCTAAAATGATCATCGCCATGTTGAAAACTGGCTGGGCACTTTCTGATATTTCATCTGTAAACATCGTTCCGCCGATTTTCCAGCCGGTTTGTTTATTGGTTGTGAAAGCCATTTGCTTTTCTTTGCCTTCAAACGTGTATTTAAAAGCGCCTTTTTCTTTGCTGTACATTTGTGTGATCCAGTCGCCTTCGCCTTCCGTTCCAGCTTTAATTGACGGGTGGGCTACATATTTTTTGTCATTGCTTGAAATAAACGCAAACCCTTGTTTTCCGATGTTCACGCGTTCGGTCGCTTTAATCAGTTCATCGATTTTCATGTTGACGGCGACAACGCCGGATCCGTCTGCCGTTTGCTTGGCGATTGTAACGACCATCGTGCCTGTCGAAGCTGTCTGGTAAGGATCTGTCACGATCACCTTCCCTTTATTTTCAACAGCTTTCTTATACCAGTTCCTTTCAACCGGATTATAATCGCTTGACATTTTTTCATCAGGATAGCGGACGAACAAACCGTCTTTTGAGCCAGTGTAGATGGCTTCCACATCTTCATTCAGCTTGGCGTACTGCTCAAATTTTTCTTTCAGCGACACATTTCCTTTTTCTTTATAAAGCTTCTCATCCACCCAATCGCTGAAATATGATACCGCATGTTCTTTTTTGCCGATGTTTTGATCGATAATTTCATTTAACTGGTCGACATTATCGCGCGCGCTTCTCATGATTTCATTTTCAAGGGAGCTTCCTGCCGTATTATAGGCGCTGTAGGATAAAACCAAAATCGGTATTGTTAAAACCAATAAAAAACTTAAAAACAGCTTTTTTGAAATAGACGGACGTTTAAGCCAGTCCAATAGTGTGTTCATTTTATAAAACTCCTTTAATTTCTGGATTATGAACCTAATATCGGAGGCTTCGTTCATTTGTGTATATTAAAAAACTTTAATAAGCATTTCGAAACATTCTTAAAATAAGCAAAAGAAGGCTGGTAAAACAGCCTCTCAGTTTAAAGAGAAAGCGGGGGCTGACATCGAGAGGCAGAGAAGCCCTCACCTTTTCTATTTCGCAAGCTCCAAAACACAAGATACGGGCATTTAATTTTTGATTTATTCTATATACAAATACAAAAAGCTGCCGAGATTTTCTCGACAGCCCCTTCTTTATTCAATCTTAAATTTTTTCGTTAAATCGCGAAGTTCTTCAGCCATTTGCTCAAGCGTTGAAGCTGATGAGCTGATCTCTTCCATGGAAGCCAGCTGCTCTTCCGCTGAAGCGGCAATATCCTGAATTCCTGCGGAGCTTTCTCTTGAAACGTCCGCAATCTCTTCGACCGCTCCCGATATTTCTTGTGAACCATTTGTTACATGTTCAACTGTACCATTCATCTGCTGGAGCTTTCCTGCGATTTCGTTTGTCATATCATAAATTTGTTTAAAGCTTGATTCCGTTTCTTCTGTAATCACAAGTCCTGACTGAACTTCGTGGTTAACGGATTTGAACATGTTGAGAGAATGTTCGATTTCTTTGACGATATCCTGAATCAGCGTCTCGATTTCTTTGGCTGATCCCGCTGATTGTGCGGCTAGCTTTCTTACTTCTTCAGCGACGACTGAGAATCCTCTGCCAGACTCGCCCGCCCGCGCTGCTTCGATAGCGGCGTTCAGTGCAAGCAAATTCGTTTGATCGGCGATTCCGTTAATCACGCGCAGGATCGCTGTAATATCTTTTGATTTTGATTCAAGCCCTTTGACAACCTGTTCAGCCTGTTTGACTGATTGATCAATCGAATTCATCTGACCGACGGTTTGCTTCACGAGCTCTCCGCCCGTCTCGGCAATTTGCGTCGATTGAGTCGATGACGCTGTTATCGTTTCTGATATGCCGGCCATTTCGTTCAGCTGGTCATTCATTTGGCTGAGACGCTGTGAGCTTGTTTCGACTTTCTCGCTCTGATGTTCTGCACCGCTTGAGAACCGCTCAATGGCTAATGTAATATGCTCGGTCGCCTTGCTTGTCTGATCAGCGCTTGCCGTCAGCTGTTCTGAGGAAGACGCAACATTATCAACCGATTCTTGGATGGTGCTGATCAACGAGCGCAGTGAGTCGGCCATCTCATTGAAGCTTGTGCCAAGCTGGCCGAATTCATCCTTTGAGCGGACATCGATTTTTTGGGTCAGATCCCCTTCACTGATGCTTTTCGCTGATGAAACGAGCTGACTTAAAGGTTTGCTGATGGCGCGAACAATGAAGTAGACAAGAATGCCGCCTACCGCAATCGCCCCGGCCAGCGTCATGAGCGCCATATTGAAAACCGGCTGTGCAGCATCTTTTATTTCATCTTTAAACATCGCTCCGCCGATTTTCCAGCCGGTTAATTTGTTTGTCGTATAGACTGTTTTCTTTTCCTTGCCTTTGTCAGTAAAATCGAATTCGCCTGCGTCTTTGCTGTACATTTTTTCGGCCAAACCGGACTCCACCTCAGTTCCGGCTTTGTTCTTTGGATCGGCGATATAGTTTTTATCCTTGCTCAAGATGAAAGCAAATCCGGTTTTGCCGATGCTGATACTGTTGGCCGCTTCGATCAGCTTATCTATATTCATGTCAAGGGCGACAACCCCCGATCCGTCTTTCGTTTGTTTGGCAATGGTGATAACCATATGGCCTGTTGATGCCGACTTGTAAGGCTCAGTAACGACCGTTTCGCCTTTTTTCTCAACGGCCTGTTTATACCAGTCCCGTTCGACCGGATCATATCCGCTCGGCAGTGATGCATTTGGATATTGGGCGTAAACACTTTCTTCCGAACCGGTGAAAACGAGCTCCACATCCGGATTTTGCTTCGCAAATTGCTCAAACCGTTGTTTAATAGAAGCTTGGCCTTTCTCTTTGTATGCTTTTTGATTCACCCATTCGCTGAAATAAGCAATAGACGTCTCCTTGCCGTCGATATTTTGATTAATCATTTCATTCAATTCATCGACATTGTCTTTGGCGCTTCTCATGATCTCTTCTTCAAGGGTGCTGCTCGCCGTGGAATATGAGGTCACCGAAAGCACTAAAATCGGGATTGTTAAAATCAATATAAATGAGAAAATTAATCTTTTTGAAATAGATGGACGCCTCGTCCAATCTAATAGTTTTTTCATAGATGATGTCTCCCCTTTCTCTACTTTTATCGGAGACTGATCATCTTTTTTAAATTAAAAAAAGCGAAAAATTAAACCGTTTTCCTGCCCAAGCCTCTGGCATATCTTAATAAAAAAAGGAAAAGGGTGTTTTCCTATGATAAGTATTGCAGGCTATGGGCTTCGTCCTGAGGATGTGGAAAAGCTGAATGTCAGCCAGACACAGAAGGGCATTGCAGGCCAGATGCTCGCCTTGCCTTCCAGGTACAGCTACGCATCGGTGTCGGAACTGTTATTTGAATTGAGATTCAGAGAACATACCATCGAATCGGCCAGGGAACTGATCAACAGCGGAGCGAAGTTTGCCACTTTTTCAAAAACATACGGCAATGAAGAGTTTTGGAGGGTGACTCCTGAGGGGGCCTTGGAATTGCGATACAGGGCATCCGCTTCCAAAGCGATTAGAAATATTTTTGGAAGCGGCCCCCTTTACGCATTTGAATGTGCGACTGCGATTGTCATCATCTTTTATATGGCGCTGGTCAAAACGATTGGGGACCAAAAATTTGACCAGAATTATCAAAGGATCATTTTATATGATTGGCATTATGAGAAGCTCCCGATCTACACTGATAAAGGAAATGACTTCCTGCCGGGAGACTGCCTGTATTTCAAAAATCCTGAATTTGATCCGGAAAGACCGCAATGGCGCGGAGAAAACGCCATTTATTTAGGAAATGATCAATATGCGGCACACGGATTAGGAATCTTGAGCGCCGAGACCATTATTAAAAAGCTGAACGGGCTGAGAAAGCCGGGCGCCCAGACGTCCGCCTATCTGCTTTCACAGGTCACACGGGTCGATATTCCGGCTTTATTTGAAATTATAAGATAACGCCGGCGGGCACAAGCTGATCCATCAGCTCTTTTACCGTCGTTTGCTTAGTAGCGGCACGCACGCCCTGTCCGCACCATAATGACATGCTTTCCGGGTTTCCTTCAAGCTGCGCCTGTTTTCGCATCGGCTTCGTCAATGTATTTTGCAGCGGATACGGCAATGCATTGTCTTCGTCTATTCGCCTGTCTTCCATCCACTGGTTGACAATGCCTCTTGCCGGTTTTCCCGAAAACAACCTTGTCAGCCTTGTGTCGGTTTCAGCCGCCTCGATCAATTTTTGTTTGTATACGGCAGATGTGCCGCTTTCCATGCACGCCAAAAAGGCGGTACCCAATTGAACGCCTTGAGCGCCTAGAGCAAACGATGCCGCCACGCCTCTTTTGTCATAGATGCCGCCTGCAGCAATCACCGGAACCGACACATGATCGGCGGCTTGCGGAATCAGGGCGATCAAGCCGACAGCAGCCTCGCCCTTCGTATGCAGAAAGGCTCCCCTGTGACCGCCTGCTTCACTTCCCTGGACGACGATAATATCCATCCCCTTTTCTTCAAGCAGTACGGCTTCATCAACTGACACTGCAGTTCCGATCAAACAGCAGTCTCGTTTTTTAAGCTCTTTGACAGCATCGACAGGAGGCACTCCAAAAGTAAATGAACAGACTTTGACACCTGAGTTGAGAACGATGTCTATTTTTTCGTAAAAATCATTCCAATCCTGTTCCTCATCAGTTTCAAGCTCAGCTGACTGTGATAAAGGAATCTTATTTTGCCAATCTTCGATTTTTTTCCGGCTGACTTTTTCCCTTTTTTCCGGAACGAAGAGATTGACTTGAAACTGAGCTGACGTGAGCTGTTTCGTTTCCTCGATCTGCCTTTTTAAAGTCTCGGGCGTCAGATAACCTGAAGCAAGACTCCCTAAACCGCCGTAATTGGAAACGGCGGCGGCCAGCGGCGGCGTTGCTGGTCCGCCTGCCATCGGCGCTTGTATCACAGGCTTTGACAGTGAGAGAAGCTTCATGAATTCGTTCATTTTTCTATTCCCCTTTCACCCGGCTATGATTTTGAAATAGCAGGTCCGTGTTCTCGGACCGTCGAATTCGCAGAAATAAATGCCCTGCCATGTTCCAAGGATCAGCTTTCCGTCTTCAATAATGATGTGCTGGGAGGCTCCTACCGTACTTGATTTCATGTGGGCTGCGGTATTGCCTTCCATATGCCGGTCAAGCTGATGCTTCCACGGATACACTTCATCAAACCTTCTCAGCATATCCCGTTTGACATCAGGATCGGCATTTTCGTTTATCGTAATGCCGGCTGTTGTATGCGGGCAATAGACGATAACAGCACCGTTTGAAATGTCTTCTTCCATGACAAACTTTTGCACTTGATCCGAGATGTCAAGCATTTCATCGCGATGGTTTGTCTGAATCTGTATTTTTTTCAACATCCGAATCTGCTCCTTTCTTTATCACCATTTCTTCAATTCGCTAAAAGTTTGTCATCTCCTGTTTTACAATAGATAAATGCGTGCTTCATACGGTTTCATGATAAAGGATGTGAGATGTTTGTGAACTGGCACATCCATATTGGCCAAAAGCAGTCTGCCGCTTGATAATGGGTATGCGGAATACTGGTAAAACGCGGAATGCCGGCTGAGATTCGTCATGATGATCGCGGTCTGGTCCGGTAACTTGCGCAAATAAGCAAAAATCTGCTGATCTTCAGGAAGGACAAGCTCGAACGTTCCATCGATGAAGATGTCATGACACTTCCTGAGAAAGATCATCTGCTTATAAAAATGGTAGACTGAATGCCGATCCTTCTTCTGGTTTTCCACATTGATCAGCGGATCATTTTCATTTAGACGCAGCCAAGCCTTTCCGTTTGAAAATCCGGCATTTTTTTCATCCGTCCATTGCATCGGTGTTCTCGCATTATCCCTGCTCTTCTTCCAAACCGCCTTCATGATGTCTTCATGTGAGCTGCCTTTCTCCTTTTGAATCTGATAGTAATTTCTGAGGGAAACATCATCGTAATCCTCAATATCGGAAAACGCCACATTTGTCATGCCGATTTCCTGTCCCTGATAAATGAAAGGCGTTCCCTTCATAAAGAAATACATGGCAGCCAAGGCTTTGGCGCTTTCATTTCTGTATTTCCCGTCATCTCCCCAAACCGAAACCGAGCGGGGCTGATCATGATTTTCTATAAAAAGGGCATTCCACCCTTTCCCTTCAAGACCGGTCTGCCATCTGGACAAAATCCGCTTCAGACGAACGATGTCAATTTGTTCTTCATCACCGATGTCCCAAAGCCCCAGATGTTCAAACTGGAACATCATGTTAAATATGCCGTTTTCCTCGCCGACCCACGCCTCCGCCTCAGCGACACTCACCCCGTTCGCCTCGCCGACCGTCATGATATGCGGATGCTTGGCGAACGTTTCTTCCTTCAGCTCCCGAAGAAATTCCATGATTCCTTCAACATTCATATGGCCGTCAAAGGATGGCACAAAGGAGAGTCCTTTCGGATGAGGAAGATCTGGCAGGCCATCTTTTTTCTTAATATGTGAAATCGCGTCCACTCTGAAGCCGTCGATTTCTTTCTGAAGCCACCAGTTGATCATTTCATATACGGCGCGGCGCATACGGATGTTTTCCCAATTCAGATCCGGCTGCTTTTCGTGAAAGACGTGAAGATAATATTGATCCGTTTTTCGGTCATAAGTCCAGGCTGAACCGCTGAATATGCTTTCCCAGTTGTTCGGCTCATGCCCGTCTTTTCCATCTTTCCAAATATACCAGTCCCGTTTTGGCGATTTTTTATCCGACCTTGATTCTATAAACCATGGATGCTCATCGCTCGTATGGTTGATAACGAGGTCGATGAGCAGCTTCAAGCCGAGCTGATGCGCTTCAGCCAGTAACGCGTCAAAGTCGTCCATCGTCCCGAACTCTTCCATGATATTTTGATAATCCCTGATGTCGTAGCCGTTATCGGCATTGGGGGAATCAAAGACAGGACAGATCCAGATGGCATCCGCTCCAAGCTCTTTCATATACGGCAGCTTCGCCCTGCTCCCGTTTAGATCCCCTATTCCGTCCCCGTTTGAATCCATAAAACTGCGCGGGTACACTTGATAAACGACAGCCTCTTTCCACCATGCCCTTGTCATCCAAACACCCCTTGTTGTGATGTCATTATATATAGAAGGCTTTTCGAGCTAAACATCCCATAAACTTTGATATACCAACGATTATACGTTTTTTTATGCTAAATATGCTTTGCGGCTTATAAATCTTTGGAAAGGAAGGTTACAAGGTGACGCACGCCATTTTTGTGATCGTTTTTTATGCTGTGCTGCATTGTGACCACGTTTATTCTTGAAAAAAAGAAGAAAACACAGTTCAAACTGAAGATGATAAAGCATTCAAGTAAATACAGTTGAGAGCAGCCTAAATCCTTTCGAAACAGATCTGAGTTAATACAGAATGACGCAAAGTTTAAATCACACTTGTTTTTTTACCTATCGGTAAGTAAAATTAATGTACAGATGATGCTAAGGATTGATTTTAATGAAAAAGAAAAGCAATACACAAGAGGCGATTGTTGAAGCAGCATTTACTCTTATCGCTCGACACGGTCTAAAAAGTACGAGCTTATCAATGATTGCGTCAGAAGTAGGCATTTCAAAACCTGCTATTTACTATTATTTCTCATCTAAAGAAGAGCTGGTCGATTACCTTTTTCATTTAGTATTTGCTGACCACCATTTCTCTGCTTATTTTTCAATCAATGAGTACACGAAGGAGAATTTTAAAAAACGGTTAATAGCAGACGGCATGCGCTATTTTGAAGAGTATAAACATAACACTCCTGCTTTGAAAGTGGTACACGAGTTTGTTTTAAGTGCAGCACAAAGACCAAAATATGAGAAAAAGCTTAAATCTATTATGGAACACTTCTTAGAAGGTTTTGATGCATTACTTTCTTACGGTGTTGAACTCGGTGTCATCTCTTCTCAAAACACCAAGGTGAATGCACATACCCTTGCGCTTGTTATTGATAATTTGGGTAATTTCATGATCTTCGGAATTGAAATGGATTATAAAAAAATATGGGAAACAGCAGTCAGTCATGTAATGAAAGGCAGTGAATGATTTTGAATCAGGAAACGATGATTGGATTATCAAAAATAGAAAAAGCTTTATATTGGATGATTCCGCCAATTTTAGGGGCTGTTCTTGGATGGTTTTTGCCTGTTATTGCAGAATGGGTATTGACTATTCCTATTGTTCTTTTGAAAGGGCCTTTAGAATTTATCACATCATTAAACAGTTTCTGGGTATCTGTTATCGCTGCAGTTATCGGTATTATTGCCGGCCTGTTTTTTTCTCAATATATTTTCAATGAAATTCTTAAAGTGTTCATTTCTGATCAAAACGTAAGGTTGTTATTTAAAGAGAAAG
Organism: Bacillus swezeyi; assembly: GCF_001969815.1. GTDB lineage: Bacteria > Bacillota > Bacilli > Bacillales > Bacillaceae > Bacillus > Bacillus swezeyi. The sequence goes on from NZ_MRBK01000017.1 coordinate 62,591, forward strand.
AAGAAATCATTGAGAAAAAAGACATTTCTACAGTTTATCTTGAGAATAAGGATCTTGTTATTCTTGGTGATAGCGGCAATGAATTGTACCGTGAACAGATTGAATCAAAGAAAGCTCTTGTTGAAAGTGCTTTTAAAAATCACGGTTATAAATGGAAAGAAGAGGACCCCTTCAAGAATCAGTATGAACGCTGGGTTGCGGATCATCCTGATTTCCCCTCACATATCAATACTCTTCTTTTAGCTAGAGAACGGGCAATGCTGGAAAATAAACATGAAGAGGCAAAAATCTTGCGCAAAGACCTGGCAAAGCTTGGAGTGGTCATTCAGGATGAGAGTAAGCGGCAATACGTCAGGATGGTATCGTAATATTTCTGAACCAATATATGAAGACGTATCTCCTATAAAAAAAGAAAGTTTGGAATAAACAAAACACCGCCCTTTTCTAAAGGAGCGGTGCTCTCTAAAACATCAGCGGACCTTGACGTCCCAATTGGAAATATTGATTTGTCCTGTTCCTCCGAACACTTCTGTGCCAAATTCAACACTGCTGACATACTTCGTTTTGCTTAGCCATTTTTTTGAATCTGCAAGATAATTTGTGAAATCGCGGATGTTCAAGCTGGCGCTCTGAATATTTGACGTTCTGACAAACGAATACACATTCCAGCCTTTTCCGTTTCCGGCATCAATATAGCCTTTGTAAACCTTCCAATTATGACCGCCGACTGAAACGGTTTCGACATATGAACCGGCCGGTCCGGCATTTTTATTGTTCAGCCAAATCATAATCTCATCGGTTGGCGTTGAATCCCAGCTCGCTTGATTTGTATTGTGCAGCCAAATGTCATATGCCGCATTGTAAGTCCCGTCCGCACTGATCGAATAGCTGACTTTCGTGTTGATGTTTTTTTGATCTGACAAACGGGTTGGGAAGCCGCTTCCCGCGGTATAGCCTTCCGTCCAATGCCAGCCGCTGACGATCGACGGATAGGCTTTGACTGTGCTTGTGCTGCTCGGCCAATGCCATACCCAGCCCAGATCGGAATCACTGTTGTGATAGATGGTCTGCCACCAGCCGCTGACTTGATCGGCCCCCCATACATTGTTGAATATGTAGTATTTTTTGTTTTTAAAATACATTTTATCCGATGGTGTTGAAGAAGATGCGGCAAGTGCCGTGAGCGGACCCGCCAATAAAATGATAAATGCCGCACTCCACAGCAGAACGGATTTTAAGAAACGATTGTTGTTCACGTTTTACAAACCTCCTCGTGTGTATACACGATATTATAAAAAAAAACGGTCAGCTTCACATTCGCAAAAAGTCATGATCTTCCATAGATCAATACGCTTATCTTTAAAGAAACCTCCATAATTTTGAAATATGGACATCCTTTAGAACTAAAAAACAGCCGCGGCCAAACGCAGCTGCTTCTCTTTTAGATTTAAAAATCTGTTTTTTTAATTTCGATAAAGCGGATATGATGATCTTCGGCATCAATAATTTTAAATTCACAGCCTTCCGTCTTAAAAACATCGCCGTTTTTCAGCTCCATTTTTTGCGTCAAGAGCCATCCGGCAATCGTATCAACCTCTTCATGGTCGATCGCAATTTGCAGCAGATCATTCACTTCATCGATTAATGCTTTTCCGTCCATGATATAATGATGTTCGCCCTTTTTAATAACGTGGGGCATTTCATCCTGATCATATTCGTCCCTGATTTCTCCGACGATTTCTTCCAATATGTCTTCAACCGTTACCAGACCTGCCGTACCGCCGTATTCATCAACAAGAATCGCCATATGAATTTGCTCTTTCTGCATCCGAATCAGCAGTTCCTGGATCGGTATGCTCTCAATCACCCTGATCACCGGCCTCGCTAATTCGGTCAAAGGAATCGGCTGATCAAGAAAGTAGGATTTAAACAGGTCCTTGCTGTTGACGATACCGATAATATGGTCTTTATCATCCTTAATGATCGGATATCTCGTATAGCGTTCATTAATGACGGTTTCAATCGCTTCTTTAATGGACTGGTCTGCCGAAAGCGTCGCAATCTCCGTTCTCGGCACCATAATTTCCCTTGCCAGCCTGTTGTCGAATTCAAAAATTTTGTTGACATATTTATACTCGGACTGATTGATTTCACCTTTTTTATAGCTTTCAGAAAGCATGAGCCGCAGCTCTTCCTCACTGATCGCCACTTCATGCTCTTTGACCGAATGGAAACCAAAAAGTCTGGTCAGCAGGCGGGCCGAGCCGTTTAATAATTTAATGAAAGGAAACATGATTTTATAAAAAATAATGAGCGGTTTCGCCGTCCACAGGCTGACGGCTTCCGCTTTTTGAATGGCGATCGTTTTCGGGGCCAGCTCTCCAACCACAACATGCAAAAACGTAATGATTACAAAAGCGGTCACAACAGATGCGACCCTCAATACGGACTCGGGCAGACCGAGATATTCGAACAGCGGGTGAATGATCTGTTCAAACGTTGATTCCCCGAGCCAGCCGAGCCCTAAAGCGGTGATCGTGATCCCCAGCTGGCAGGCTGACAAATATTCATCAAGATTTGAAATCACCCTTTTGGCTGCAATTGCCCGCGTATCCCCATTCTCTACCAATTGATCGATTTTTGTACCGCGAATTTTGACAATCGCAAACTCGGCGACAACGAAAAAAGCCGTAGCTGCAATTAAAAGCATGACGAGTATGAGATTCAGGATATTCAAAAAAACCCTTACCAAACAACATGGTAAGGGGCCACCTCCTCTGACTAATGGTTAGTCATTACGACCGGACAGGAAAATCGCTACGAAGCGCAGCAGCTCAAACAATGAAACAAGTGCTGCAGCTACATATGTCAAAGCCGCGGCATCAAGTACTTTGCTGACGCCTCTTTCTTCAGTGTTGCGGATCATTCCTTCTGAAACGATGATCCTTTTTGCCCGAGAGCTTGCATTGAATTCAACAGGCAGAGTCACAAGCTGAAAGAATACGGCTGCGGAAAACAAAATGATTCCGAGTCCAATCAGATTCAGGCTTCCAAGCAGCATGCCTCCGATAAATAAAAACGGCGCTACTCCTGAAGAAAAATTCACAACCGGAAACATCTTATGTCTTAAAACAAGAGCGCCGTATGATTCCTGATGCTGTAAGGCATGTCCGCATTCATGGGAAGCAACTGAAACGGAAGCGATCGAACGGCCGTAATATACAGGCTCTGATAATCGTACAACGCGCGCTGTCGGGTCATAATGGTCTGTCAAGGTTCCTCTTACCGGTTCAACCGGAACATCGTAAAGGCCGTTTCGGTCGAGAATTTGTCTCGCCACTTCAGCCCCTGTTCTCCCGCTTGAGGCCTCTACTTTTGAATATTTTTCAAAATTGTTCTTTACTTTAAATTGTGCCCAAATCGATAAACCTAATGCAGCAAATGTCAACACTAAAAAAATCATGCTCATGCAATCATCTTCCCTCTTATATGAAATAGTTTAAAATTCATGATTGTAAAATATATTTTATTTGAGGGACTCTCTTTTGTACAGAAAAGTGCACTACCTGGTTTTTCGCGGAAAACAAACCCCGATAAACAAAAACACCATTCCTAAAATCATGACGTATAACGGCGGCCTTACGGTCAGTTCCTTGAAAAATTCCCTCCAGAACACCTCATCTGAAGAATGTTGAACGGCATTTAAATCAAAAATAAATTGAATGGACGCTCCGGCCATCAGCTGGCCGCCGATCAAAATCATGAAGAGCCTCATTAAACAGGACATTCAACTCGCATCCCTCACCCGTTTTGTAAAATTGTATGGAAGGACGGGGATGGTTATGCAGGCGTCTAAAAATATCTCATCTCCATCATTTATTGTCGGTTAACAAGGATGCGTTTTTACCTGAAAAATTTTTGCAAAAGAGGGATATACTGAATAAAAAGAGATCTCGGGTGGTGGCACGGTGAAAGTAACAGATCAAGAAAAAGAGCAGTTAAGCACGGCAATCGATAAAATGAATGAAGGTCTTGATGCATTCATTCTGCTTTACAATGAAGCGGAAAAGGACGAGCCTTTGATTAAGTATGAAGATGAGACAGCAGACATTATCAAACAAGCAATTGAACAGTATGGGGAAGAAAGCATCAATCAGAAATTAAATGCGATCATAAAAGAAATCTTATCATTTTCCCTTTTGAAGGATGGTGAGAAAACGTGAAATCCAACCGGGTTTTCATCGCATGGCTCAGATGGCCGATCTATACCCGTATTGCAATCATCATCCTTTTATTGATCATCATTTTTGGACAGCTGATCTCCTTGGTTGAGCCTCAACAGTTTTCAAATGTTTTTGATGGTATTTGGTGGGCGCTCATTACCGTCTCAACAGTCGGATACGGTGATTCGGTACCGAAGACGCCTGCTGGAAAAGTGGTCAGCATGCTGCTCATTTTATTGGGAGCGGCTTTTGTGACGGCTTATTTTGCAACGATGGCGACAGCCGCTTTCAGCAAACAGCAGCGCTATGCAGAAGGAAAGGTGAATTACAGAGGCAGGGGGCATATGATCCTTGTCGGCTGGAACGAAAAATCCAATAAACTGATGCGAACCTTACAGTCCGCCAATCCAGGGAGAACAATCGTGCTGATCGATGAAACCCTACAGGAAGGTCCTCTGATGGAAAACATCCATTTCATCCGAGGACATCCTGCAGACGATTCCACTTTAAAGAATGCGAATATCGAAGAAGCCGACATTGTATTTATCACCGCTAATCAGCATAAAAACGAAGCAGCCGCAGATATGCAGTCCATCTTAACATTGCTCGCTGTCAAAGGCCTGAATCCTTCTGTGTATTGCGTCGTTGAAATCCTGACGGAAAAACAAAGAAAGAATGCCGAACGGGCCGGAGCCAATCAAATCATCAGCACAGCTGATCTTTTGAAAACGGCTATGCTGCAGCATTTTCTCATTAAAAGCCAGCTTGCGGATCCGGTTTTCCAGGAAGCCGACATTCATTTAAAAGTGCACGCCTTCCCTGTTCCGGAACATATGGAGGGCTGTTCTTTTCAAGATGTCATCCAGCATTTTATGAATGACAACATTTTAATTATCGGTATTCAGCAAAAAGACGGCCCTGCTTTGTCACCTTCCTTTTCATATAAAATTCAGCCGACTGACCAGCTGCTGTCGCTTTAAGATAACAGCGCTTTTTCAAGCTCTTTGATATAGGAGCGGCCAAGATCTTCATAAACGCCGGAAATATCGGCGTCTTTTTCCTTAGGTTCTGCAAATTGGTCGAAGGATGCCCGAAAATTCCCCTGAATGACGTGATCATCCAACCCTTCTTGATATACGTGGCGAAGCAAAAACGACTTGCCCAATTTGACAGTTGCATTTTGAGAATCGAGCTGTCCGTCTTCCGCCTCAAATGGCAGCCGCAAAAACAGATATCCGTCTTCGTCATCGATCTTATAGTCAAAAAACCCGCGGTCATACTCCCATCCCCCGCTGATCACATAACCGAGGGGCTTTAGCGTTTGTTCGAGATGATAAAGAGAGAAAGAACGATTTTCAAGTTCAGAAGGTAAGCTAATCATTTTAAAAAATCTCCTTTTTTCGTTTTTAAAAAGCCTTTAATTATCGTAAGCGCTTGTCATGTTCGTTCATATGACCATCGGTGATTTCTTTAAACATGGTGTCCTCCGGCTGCTGTATATTGTTTTGCATTTGGAGAAATTTTTTATACTCTCCCATTGTAAATGGCTTTGCGTCATCTTTTAGTTCATAGCCAATCTGGCCATTTGATTCAAGCGTTGCGTTTTTCACATCCGCTATTTTTGAAATCCCTTGAGTTCTCAGCCTCATTTCCACTTGGTCGACGGTCAGCCGGTGTTTTTTGAGATTGTGGATTTGCAGCTGTCCGTTTTCAATCAGCATTACGGCTTTTCCCGCCATCATGCTTTCAAAAAAGTCAAACTTCATTTTTAAATATTCGATCACTAGCAGGACGATGATAAAGATCGTGGCGGCGGCCAACGTTTTGAAGACGCTGTCTTCGATGATCGGCTGAACAATGACCGTTCCGATTGAAATCATGACGACGGTTGTGGCTATAGTCATCTGCGATATTGATTTTCTTCCCGAAATTCTCAGCAGAACAATCCCTGATAAAATGAGAAACAGTGTTTCAAGTACAAAAAACATGATCTCACTCCAAACCATTTTATTTTTTATTATGGTTCACAAGTCTATTCTGTATGAGTATGTTTCAATAAAAAAGGGAAAGACAGAGGTAGGCTTGTAAAATTTTTGATTGGAGGGATTTATTTTGGAGCGTAAAGGTATTGGTTCAGCAGTGCTCGTGTTCATCATTACATATGCGCTGTTTTCATTGGCTGGCGTTTTATTTCCCGTTGACCGCGAATGGTACGAATCCTTAAACAAACCGGAATGGACGCCAAAAAGCAGTTTCATCGGAGGCGTATGGAGTGTACTGTTCGGATTGATTTCATTGTCTGCGGCTATTGTCTATACAAAATACGGATTTAAACATACAGCAATGACCTTCTGGATCATGCTGATCATCAACTATGTTTTTAATCAGGCATTCAGTTACTTTCAATTTACGGAAAAAGATTTGTTCGCTTCAGCGGTTGACTCCTTCCTCGTCGCTCTTACGGCTCTTGCACTTGCCATCATTTCACGAAAAGCAGGTAAAACGGTTTCCATTCTCCTCGTTCCTTATGTACTGTGGAGTTTTTTCGCTACTTATTTGGCTTATACAATCTATCTGATGAATCCTTAAGCATTCCAGCATCCTTTACCGGCTGAAGCCGTGATAAAATGATGATGACTAATCATAAAGGATGATGGATCGATGAAGGACTATTTTCTCCAAACAAAACGTATTGGATTTTCTATATGGTCAAAAGAGGATCTGAATTTGGCCGAAGCATTGTGGGGAGATCCTGATGTGACCAGATATATTTCTGCAGAAGGGGAGTTGACAGCAGAAGAGGTAAAAGACCGTTTGCTCATGGAAATCAATCAATATCAAGAGCATGGAGTCCAATACTTCCCAATTTTTGAAGCAGAAGAGAATGTATTCATTGGATGCTGCGGGCTGCGCCCCTATGACTTTAAAAGTGGAATTTATGAAATTGGATGCCATCTCATACATACAATGTGGGGTAAAGGCTATGCAGGTGAAGCAGCCAGAGCTATGATTGATTATGCCTTTAAAGAAATAAAAGCAAACAAGCTGTTTGCAGGGCATCACCCCGAAAATTCAGCTTCGCAAAAGTTTTTGGAAAAGCTGGGCTTTCACTACACACACGACGAATTTTATCAGCCGACAGGGCTTCAGCACCCCTCATATGTATTAAAACAACAGCCTCCCGGTTCATAAGCACGGGAGGCTGTTTCATTATTATTGATCCAAGCGTTTCTCAAGCTCCGCTTTTTTCTCTTCAAAGCCCGGTTTGCCGAGAAGCGCGAACATATTGACTTTGTACGCCTCTACTCCCGGCTGGTCAAACGGATTGACGCCGAGCAGGTATCCGCTCATCGCGCAGGCTTTTTCAAAGAAGTACACAAGATAGCCAAACGTATAGGCGTTCATTTCCGGCACGTTGACAATCAGGTTCGGTACATTTCCGTCCGTATGGGCAAGCATAGTGCCTTGGAAAGCTTTTTTATTGACGAAATCGACTGTTTTGCCGGCAAGATAGTTTAAGCCGTCAAGATCATTATCGGCTTCTTCGATCGTCAGTTCATGTCTTGGCTTTTCAACATTCAAGACGGTTTCAAACATATCTCTTCTTCCTTCTTGAACATATTGTCCAAGAGAATGGAGATCAGTTGAGAAATTGGCGGAAGAAGGATAGATGCCTTTTTCGTCTTTCCCTTCACTTTCTCCAAAGAGCTGTTTCCACCATTCTGCAAAGTACTGAAGGCCAGGCTCATAGTTGATCAGCATTTCGATTGTTTTGCCTTTATTATAAAGGACGTTTCTGACAACGGCATACTGGTAAGCCGGATTTTCTTCAAGCTCTGATGAAGAAAAGTCTTTGCTTGCATCTCGTGCGCCCTTCATCATATCATCAATATCGGCTCCGCTGACGGCAATCGGAAGCAGACCAACCGCTGTAAGGACGGAGAACCGCCCGCCGACATCGTCAGGAATGACGAATGACTCAAACCCTTCCTCATTTGCAAGCGTTTTTAATGCGCCTCGCTCTTTATCTGTCGTCGCATAAATGCGGCGTTTCGCTTCTTCTTTTCCGTACTTGTCTTCAAGAAGCTTGCGGAAAATCCGGAAAGCGATCGCAGGCTCTGTTGTCGTGCCTGATTTAGAAATAACGTTAATTGAAAAATCAGCGTCTTCGAGAAGATCCATGACATCTTTCATATATGAAGAGCTGATGTTGTTGCCGATAAAAATAACTTGAGGCGTTTTCCGTTTTTCTTTCGGCAGCGTATTGTAGAATGAATGGTTCAGCATTTCGATCGCCGCTCTTGCGCCGAGGTATGAGCCGCCGATACCCACAACCAATAAGACATCTGAATCGTTTTTAATTTTTTCAGCGCATTTTTTAATGCGGGCAAACTCTTCTTGATCGTAGTCAGTCGGAAGATCCACCCAGCCTAAAAAATCGCTGCCCGCACCTGTTTTTTCATGAATGGTGTGATGGGCGACTTTTACGAAATCACGCAGATATGTAAGTTCTTGTTCTTTAAAGAATGGCAATGCTCTTGAGTAGTCAAAACGAACATGCGTCATATTAATAAACCTCCAGTACTCACTGTTTTCTTAAATCCCCGCCAGCGCTTTCATTCTCGCCAAAGCTCCGGCTTAAAGGGTTGTTAAACATGTCGATTTACGGCGACAGCCTCTTCCCTTTTCACTTTATATGAACTCTTTCGTTAAATCAAGTGATGAAAAAGATGCGGTACCCGGCATGCGGCGGCTGAACGGCCAAAAATCCAGATTTCTTCATGCACTTTTCATTTTTGTCAAAATGACAACAAATAAAAAAGCGGCTCAGCAAGGAGGACCCTACCTGAGCCGTCTTTTCAGAAACTCTACAAAGAAGCCTTCAAGATAGCCAGAACATCCGCTTTATTCAACGTTTTGAAGCGGCCGAATTCTCCGTTGGCCATCGCTTTGTCAGCAATAAGATCAAGCTTTTCATCCGTGATGTCATAATCGGCGAGGCGATTTGGCGCTCCGAGGCTTGTCCAAAACTCGGAAAGCTTTTCAATACCCGCCAAAGCAACTTCACGATCAGTTTTGCCTGTTTCATCAATATTGAATACGCGGACGGCAAGCTGTTTAAAGCGGCCGACATTTTCAGACAGCGTGTGCTTCATCCAGTTCGGGAAAAGAATCGCAAGTCCTCCGGCATGCGGAATATCGTAAACCGCAGAGACGGCGTGTTCGATATTGTGAGTCGCCCAGTCACCGCGCGCGCCCATTGAAAGCATACCGTTAAGCGCAATTGTCCCTGTATAAAGAATCGTTTCGCGGAGCTCATAGTTTTCAAGGTCTTCTATAAGCTTCGGAGCGGCTTCAATCACCGTTCTTAAGAGGGACTCGCACATCCGATCCTGATAAGGGGTATTTTCGGTATGGTGAAAATATTGTTCAAACACGTGGGACATCATGTCGACCATGCCGTAAATCGTATGGTCTTTAGGCACCGTGAAGGTGTTGACCGGATCAAGTATCGAGAATTTAGGGAATACAAGCGGGCTTCCCCATCCGTACTTTTCATTGGTTTCCCAATTGGTAATAACAGAGCCTGAATTCATTTCCGATCCAGTCGCCGCTAATGTCAAAACCGTTCCGAACGGCAGCGCATCAGTCGGAATATGTTTCTTGGTGACAATGTCCCAGGCATCGCCGTCATATTTCGCACCCGCGGCGATCGCTTTCGTACAGTCGATGACGCTTCCGCCTCCAACTGCCAGCAGAAAATCAATATCGTTCTCTTTGCAGATTGCTGCCCCTTTATTGACTGTAGCGACGCGCGGATTCGGTTCAACTCCGGGCAGTTCATGAACGGCTGCCCCCGCTTTTTCGAGGATAGAAATGACCTGATCGTATAAACCGCTTCGTTTAATGCTGCCTCCCCCGTAAACGAGCAAAATATTCCGGCCATAGTGTTTAACCTCTTCTGAAAGCTTTTCAACTTCTCCGCGGCCGAAAATCAGTTTCGTGGGATTCCAATATGTAAAGTTATCCATGCAATCTCCTCCTTTAACCACTATTATGTTAAAAGGTTGTCCGCCATGTAAAGCGATCTGCTCTTATACGCATAAACTGTCCAAAACGGTCACAATCTATAAATGTTTCATGACTAAAAAAGGAGGAATAAATAAATGAGTGTTATTCAGCGCATTGCACTGGTATTGACGATCATCGGAGCTATCAATTGGGGACTGATAGGATTTTTTCAATTTGACTTGGTAGCGGCCATTTTCGGAGGCCCTGGATCGGCTTTTTCCCGCACGATTTATGCGCTTGTCGGAATTGCTGGTCTGATTAATCTCGGCCTTTTATTTAAACCGGCTGAAGAAACCGCCGGAGAAGAAGCCAAACAGCCGGAAATGCGGTAGCCGGCATAAAAAAATAACTCCGGCGCAGGCCGGAGTTATCAGCGTGTCGACAAACCCTCGCATTCGTTGTCAGGCCTGCGCGTCGGTGCTCACGAATTCCAACATTCGCTCCGCTCCGATGCTCGGCCTTCCTAGACTGCAAAGGTTTTCAATCACGCTGAAAGGATGACAACATCCTAAAACTTCAAACCGTTTTAGGATGTTGTCAACAATCTATAACTCCGGCGCAGGCCGGAGTTATTTTTGTTAAGCTTACTTTTTAATTAAATCTTTTCTGTTTGACTGCTCGATCCACTCTTCAAGCTTATCTTTTAAAGTGTTGAAGCCTTGCGGAGCAGCCGCATCTTCAGCTTGGACTGATTTTGGTTTTCTAGGCTTGCTTTCTTTTCGTTCAGGAGCTGCCTGTGTAGCGCGGATTGAAAGGCTGATTTTTCCTTTTTCCTCATCTACAGAAAGAACTTTCACCTGCACTTCATCACCAATAGCCAAGTGCTCATTAATATCTTTAACGAAACCATGTGTTACCTCTGAAATATGCACAAGTCCCTGTGTTTCTTCATCTAAAGCAACAAACGCTCCATACGCCTGTAATCCAGTCACTTTTCCAGTGTAAACACTGCCCACTTCAAATTTTGCTGTCATAACTAACAACTCCTAAATCTTATGAATTTAATCTCTTTTTATACGCAATAAATAATTATATCATACAAGTCTCTTTTAAGCAAAAAACTTTTTGTTGAAAATCGATGTTTAAAACACACGCTAAAGGGGAATACTAAAGAATAATAAAGGCTTTCTAGTATTCCCCCCTTATTTTGGATGCGGACCTAATAAAAGGTGCGCATTTTTTTGTTCTCGAGAAATGAGCGGCTATATCTTTTCGACAAAGCGCTTCATTCTGGCGAGCGCTTCCTGAAGCTGTTCGAGTGAGGAAGCGTAGGAGCACCTGATATAGCCTTCACCACTCGGGCCAAATACATTGCCCGGAACGACGGCAACTTTTTCTTTCATGAGAAGTTGTTCTGCAAACGTCTCGGAATTCATGCCTGTTTTTTCAATTGAAGGGAACGCATAAAAAGCGCCTCCCGGCTGGTGGCAGTCAAGCCCAATCTCATTTAGGCTGTCGACAAACACATTCCGTCTGCGCCGGTAGCTTTTTTTCATCTTTTCAACATCTTCCATTCCGTTTTTAAGCGCTTCCTCTGCTGCAAATTGAGCCATGCTCGGTGCACACATCATCGAATATTGATGGATTTTAAGCATTGGCTCCCGTAAAAAAGCCGGAGCCGCGGCATATCCGAGACGCCAACCCGTCATGGCAAAACCTTTGGAAAATCCGGATATCAAAATCGTCCGCTCTTTCATTCCGCTGATTTCCGCAAAGCTTGTATATGGTTCATCATATGTAAGCTCGGCATAAATTTCATCGGCAATGACAATCAGGTCGTGTTTTTCCGCAAAAACTGCGATGTCTTCCAGTTCTTTTCTTGAATAAACCGAACCGGTCGGATTTGACGGGGTGCAAAGAATGATTGCTTTTGTCCGCTCCGTCAAAGCTTCTTCAAAGTCTTCCGCCCTTGCCTTAAATCCCCGCGCTGCATTCGTATGAATATGAACCGCTTTTCCCCCCGCCAAAGAGACAAGCGCCTCATAAGCGACGAAACACGGCTCAGGAATCAGCACTTCTTCCCCTGGGTCAAGGATCGCCCTGACTGCGATATCGAGGGCCTGGCTCGCTCCTACTGTCACAATCAGCTCATCCTCGGGCGAATAGTCAAGATGAAAGCGTTTATTTAAATAAGCGCTGATCTCCTTTCGTAAAGAGGGCAGACCGGCATTTGCCGTATATGAAGTGTAGCCCTGTTCAAGAGAAAGGATGCTCGCCTCTCTGACATTCCATGCCGTAACAAAATCAGGCTCCCCGACACCCAAGGAAATGACGCCTTCCATGGTAGATGCAAGATCAAAAAACTTGCGGATGCCGGACGGTTTGATTTGCTGTGCTGCTTTGGATATATAAGTTGATCTCATTTTACGGAGACACCACGATTCTTTTGTCATCATCACCGGAGTCAAAAACTTTACCGTCGTGCTTGTATTTCTTTAAAATAAAGTGGGTGGTTGTCGATACGACGGAATCAAGAGTCGATAATTTTTCGGACACGAAATGCGAAATATCCGACATCGTTCTGCCGCGGATGACAACTGAGAGATCGTAGACGCCAGACATTAAGTAAACGGATTCAACTTCCTGAAACCTGTAAATGCGTTCGGCCACTTCGTCAAAACCGACGCCTCGCTTTGGCGTCACCTTGACATCAATCATCGCCGTTACGCCTTCATGGCCGTCCACTTTACGCCAGTCGATCATCGTTGAATAATCAATGATGACCTTTTCTTTCTCAAGCTTTTCAATGATCGCTTTTGTTTCTTCCTGAGAAATATTCGCCATTTTGGCGATGGTTTCAGGTTCCAGCCGGCTGTTCTCCTCTAGAATTTCCAATATTTCTGTTTCTTTTTCGGTTAGTTTCATCTGTTATCACACCTTTATATGTCAAGAAATCTTCTGAATATTATAGCACGTTTTTCAGCGATTGTAAGTCGGTAAAAAAAAGCGAAATACAGCGTGAAAAAAATTTTTTCGGGTACGATAAATAACATACTCTGACTGGCCTGACAACATACAGTCAGATTGTTTTACATGAAAGAAAACCATTCGGAGTGATTTTGATCATGCTGTTAACAAAACCTTCAATGCAAACCGTTCAAGGTGTCAACATATATTATGAACATTACGAAAATCCAGGCAGAACAACGCTTATTTTAATACACGGCTTTCTTTCCTCTTCGTTCTGCTACAGAAAGATTATTCCTCTTTTGAAGGATGAATTTAACTTAATTGCCATTGACTTGCCTCCGTTTGGACAGTCGGAAAAATCACGGACGTTCGTCTATACCTATCAAAACATGGCCAGGGTGGTCATCGAACTGATCGAACGGCTGCATATTAAAGAAGCCGTCTTGGTGGGCCATTCAATGGGCGGCCAAATCTCTCTTTATGCCATAAAAGAAAGGCCAGAACTATTTAAAAAAGCCGTCCTGCTCTGCAGTTCAGGATATTTAAAGCGCTCACCGCGGCCGCTGATTTTCGGAAGCCACATCCCTTATTTCTATTTGTATATCAAACGCTGGCTGGCTAAACAGGGTGTACTGAAAAACCTTATGAATGTAGTCTATGACCGTTCTCTAATCGATCAGGAAATGATCAACGGCTATTTAAAGCCTTTTCTCGACGATCAGATATTCAGAGCGCTCGCACGCCTGATCAGACACAGGGAAGGCGATTTAACACCGGACGATTTAAAAAGAATAGAAACCCCCTCCCTTTTGATCTGGGGGGAAGAAGACCGCGTCGTTCCGGTTCAGATCGGAAAAAGGCTTCATCAGGATCTGCCCAATTCTATGTTTTATTCTTTAAAACATACCGGGCATCTCGTTCCTGAGGAAAATCCTGATTATGTTTCAGACAAAATCGTCGATTTCATCATGACATAAAAAAACCGCCGTCCGGCGGTTTTTAAACAGTTTTACGGAGTGAATGCATTTTGATGTTCAGCAGGAACTGCTGTCCTTGATCACAAGCAGCCGCTCTGCAAGCTTTATGCATGTTTCCAGAGGCAGCACATGATCAAATGACACTTCAAAAACGGTTTGAATCGTCTTTCCAAGCTGTTCGGCGTCGTCTTCCGTATAGACGGCCTGAACGATTTCCGCGGCTTCCGTTTCATAAAAATCAGGCCCGGCCTGGAATGGGTCCCATTCTTTTATGATGTGTATGATTTGAGCTGCCGCCTGACTTTCTTTCATATTTATCACCGCTTAACCTGTAATTTTACAAAGCTATTGTATCATAACCTGCGAATTCTTCGATATAAATCACCGTTTTAAAGATCCGCCTTATTGCTTTTCCGCCGCCTGGCGATCAAAAAAAGACCGATGCCATTGACCAGAACGAGGCCAAAAAGTGTATTGCCAAGAGGCGCCCAACCGCTTTCTCCCGTCAAAAACAGCGACAGTACAACCTTGCCGATCAGCGTCACATTCAATACCGCCAACCCCCACGTTAAGGAGCGCTTCCAAAATGCCGTGCCAATCAGCACGAGAAATCCCATCATAAAAACGATCGTTAAAATGGCTGTAACAGGGTCGGACAGGAGCTTGAGCTCGTAGTCCAAAACAGTTTGCATCTCAGGGTTGACCGTTTCCGGGACAGGAAACCAAAACATGCTGCTCATCATCAGCACAAATGTCATGATGACACCCTTCCAGCTTCGCTTATAGCAAAAATAAGCGAGAACAACGAGAAACACCGGACGGATATACCAGCTCAGCGGATTAAGATGGCGCTGAAAGGCCCATTCAAGTATGCTGTTCCACTCCATCCTGCAGTCACTCCTTTTTTACGGAGACTTTCTTTGCTTAAACATTGCAATCTCCTGCTATCATCGTTAATGTATAACATATGAAAAAACATGAGGTGAGATCATGGATTTTAATACAAAACATAACAGACTCGGGACACAATCTGTAAAGTGGGATTTGACGCAGGAATTGTTCGGCGTTAATGACGCGCTGCCGATGTGGGTGGCCGATATGGATTTCCGCGCACCTCAAGCAGTTATTGACGCGCTTCAGCAGCGCTTGGAACACGGTGTTTTCGGATATACGTCGGCAAATGCCAAAACGAAAGAAGCTGTCGTCAGCTGGCTCAGCCGCCGCCACGGCTGGGAGAGCGAACCATCGTCTATCATCTTCAGCCCCGGCATTGTAACGGCGCTGGGCACGGCCGTCCAAGCATTCACTGAGCCGGGAGACAAGGTCATCGTGCAGCCGCCTGTTTATCCCCCGTTCTTTGACATGGTAACGAAGAACGGACGAACTGTTTTACATAATCCTTTAATTGAAAAAGACGGGCGCTATGAGATGGATTTTCGCGATCTTGAGAAAAAGCTGAGCGAACCGGATGTGAAGCTGTTCATTCTTTGCAATCCGCATAATCCTTCGGGCCGTTCCTGGACGAGAGAAGAGTTGACAAAGCTTGGTGAACTTTGCCTTGACCACGGCATCACAGTCGTTTCCGACGAAATCCATTCGGATTTAATGCTGAATGGAAGGAAGCATACGCCGTTCGCCTCTATATCACCCGAATTCGCGGAGCTTTCCATCACATGCATCGCTCCGAGCAAGACATTTAATTTGGCAGGGCTTCAGGCATCAGCCATCCTGATTCCCGATCAGGCAAAGAGGACGGCTTTCACACAAGTGATGCAGCGCCAAGGGCTGCACTCCTTAAACACATTCGCGGTCGCGGCCATTGAGGCGGCTTATTCAAAAGGCGAACCTTGGCTGGATCATTTAATTCCCTATATTGAACATAACATGGAAGAGGTCCGCCGCTTTTTGGAGAAAGAGCTCCCTGATGTTCAGATGATGAAGCCTGATGCTTCATATTTAGCCTGGCTTGACTGCCGGACGCTCGGACTGTCAGATCAGGAAATAAAACGCAAGCTCATTCATAAAGGAAAGCTGATCCTTGAGTCGGGACCGAAGTACGGCCCAGGCGGAGAAGGATTTGTGAGAATGAATGTCGGATGTTCACTGTCTGTTGTAAAAGACGGGCTGATCCGGTTGAAAACGGCTTTTTCGTGAGCATTCCGGCTATCGCCGGATGCTCTTCTTATCGTTTTTGTGGTTCTTGCTTTAATTCCCTTTCAAGCTTTTCCGCTTTTGCAGCTTCTTTTCTTGAATGTTTGATGATCAGCCGGAATACAAAAAGAGCGATGATAAAGAAAATAGCCAGCGTGATAAAAGAAGGGATATATTCTCTTTTATCTTCAGGAAAATAAAGCATAAACTGAATCAGAAGCGGCGCCATTTTTCTTCCTCCCCGTTTATTTGTTCTTTCCATTTATTATCATACCATGAGGAGGCAGACACAGTGAATCAGTTTCAAGTCGGAGATAAGGTAAAAGGTTTTTATAAAACAGGCGTGTACATTGGTGAAATTACAGATATCAAGCCGATGCACTATTTAGTCAAAATTCTCGCCGTTTTGACCCATCCGAAGCAGGGGGATCTCCACCATCCCAAACATGCGGAAGTTCCTTTTTTTCATGAAAGAAAGGCTCTCGCTTATCGCGAACAGACAAATATTCCGCATCATATGGTGAAGCCGTTCGACGGTGCGGTTCCGAATTACAAGGATTCGCTTCGCGAGGCGCTGAACCGCTTTAAAGAAAAATTATTAAACGATCCGTCCGATTATGCGGCAAAATCGTTAGAATGTGCTGCCGCACTTGAAAAAGAATATTTTCCAAACAAATAACCCAATCTTCTGTTTAAGATTGGGTTTTTTATGTGGCATGCGGAAATACCTTGGAAAGGTCGACCCGGTCGCCGATCGTCGTCGGTTTTGGATTCTCCAAATACTGTTTATCCCGTTCAACAAGCTGAAATAATTTATACGTTGTCATGGCGTCATCAAGCGCTTTATGCTGTTTTCCCGTGCCTGAATCTCCATATTCCTCAGCCGCTTTCCACAAATTTGTCAGCGTTTTGTCGCCAAAGAATTCCTTGTACTCCATAGACAAGTCCCTCATCTCCCCTTTGAACGGAAACGGAACGTGGTTAAACATGCAATTTTGCTTTAATACTTTCATATCCATGTTTCCCCATGTAATAATGACGCTGTTTTGCTCTGAATCAAGCTCTCTCAGTTTTTCTATAAAGGACTGAAACGGGATGCCTTGATCAACCTGATTTTGGGTAATATTCAAAAATGTTTTGCAGCGCCTCGTTAATTTAGGAAACTTCTTTGGCTTGATATAGCTTGAAAACGTCTCAACCACCTCATCATTAACCGCCTTTACAATCCCTGCTTCAATGATCTCCGGGAAAAAATTTTGCGGATGATATTTCCCCTCCGGCATTGTAAATTCAAAATCAATAACAAGTAAGGTGCTTGGATTCAATTTTCACACCTGCCTTTCTTATCGCAATATAAAAAACTTTTGGACTGAGGACAGCCGATTTGGTTTGGTTCAGACCCAAGACCTTTGTTCTGTATGCAAAATCCGTTCATCTTTCTTTTATTATATCATTATATTTCTATATTTAAGCTCATATTTTCTGAAAATGACGAAAATTCCTTCAAATGCCTGTTTTTCATTCTCTGGAATGCAGGCATTCCATCCTTCTTCCAAATTTCCTTTATAATGAAAATGGAACTCAATTTTTGAAGAAGGTGATTCACATCTCTGTTCATAAGAAAAACCTTGTCATCATGTGGTTTGCAAATTTTTTTATGGCGGCAAGCTCCACCATGGTTCTTCCGTTTCTTTCACTCTATATTGAGACGCTCGGCAGCTATCCCGACGGGTTCACGCAAAAATGGAGCGGATATGTTTTTGGCGTCACATTTTTGATGGCTTTTTTGGTCTCTCCTTTTTGGGGGAGATTCGGCGATAAACACGGCTATAAAAAAATACTGCTGATTACAGGTTCAGGCATCGGAACGAGCATTCTCCTGATGTCCCTTGTCTCATCTGTATACGAGCTGTTTTTTCTAAGAATGGCAATGGGTCTTGTCACAGGCTTCATCCCTACTTCACTGGCGATGATTTCAGCCCAGACGCCGAAAAGAGCAGCTGGCAAAATGCTTGGCACATTGCAGATGGGCACGGTTTCAGGAGGATTATTCGGCCCTTTGCTCGGCGGGCTTCTTGCCGATCATGTCGGTTTTACATATACCTTTTTTATCACGGCATTTGTCATTTATGGCGCTGTTCTCCTCGTATTTGCCGGGGTTCGGGAACGGCCGCTGAAATCCAATCGCGACCGCTCCATCACATACACAAGAAAGCAAGTTCTGCGAACGATTTTAAATCAGCGGCCGCTCATAACAGTCATGATTTTAACGGCCGTCATTCAAGTGGGAAACTTCAGCATCCAGCCGCTTCTCGCCCTGTATGTCAGTGAGCTGCATGGCACTCAAAACCTCGCATTCTTTTCCGGATTGGCTTTTTCAGCAACCGGTCTCGGCAGCCTTTTGGCCGCAAGAAAGTGGGGAGCTCTGGGCGACAGATTCGGCCATGGAAAAATATTAGTCATTCTCTCGCTTTCAGCAGCGGTTTGTTTTATCCCCCAAGGGCTGACATCATCGTATGAAACGCTCGTGGTCTTCAGATTCCTGTTCGGCATCGCCTTAGGCGGAATGATTCCTTGCATCACGGCATCCATTCGCCTCCAAGCTCCAGGCTCGATACAGGGGGAAGTGCTTGGGTATAATGTCAGTTTCAGATTTTTGGGCAATGTCATCGGCCCGGTCCTCGGCGGAATTCTATCAAGCTATTTTGGCATTTCTGCCGCCTTTTACGTAACCGCTTTTCTCTTTTTCAGCGGAGCCTGCCTTTTGCTGTTCCAAAGGTCCCAACAAAAGAAATCCGAGGCAAAAGCAAGCTGACAGTATAAAAAACAGCAAATCTATTAAATTATCCTTCTCCATATTCAAAAAAAATGGTACGATATGGCTAGAATTTTAGCGAAAAGAGAGTGACAAAGAGTGACCAAGTTGCGTTCGATTATTGGATGGTTTTTGCTGATTATGTTAATTCCTATATTTGTATATACTTTAATGGCCTCAGGTCGGGAAGCCCAAGAAATGAAGCCTCTCGACAAAGTGCTCGATGAAAAAATCAATTTAAAGGATATCGGCCTTGTACAAAACAGCTACATGTATGACAGGGACGGAGCCCTGATTTCTGAAATTGTTTCAGATCACCAAAACCGGGTGTTTGTCTCTTATGAAAACATCCCCGAGCATGTTAAGCAGCTGTTTCTGACTTCGGAAGACCGCCATTTCTTTCACCATAAAGGGTTTGATTTCATCGGGATGGCCAGAGCCGCAGTAGCCAATTTCAAAAAAGGCGGAATTGATCAGGGAGCAAGCACGATTACACAGCAGCTCTCGCGAAACTTGTATTTGAGCCATGAACGGTCCTTCGACCGGAAGCTGACAGAGCTTCTGTACTCCTATCAGCTTGAAAAAAAGCTATCAAAAGAAGAAATTTTCGAGAAATATTTAAATACGATTTATTTTAATAATGGCGTATACGGAATTGGATCTGCATCTTCTTTTTATTTCAGCAAGCCTCTGAAATCTCTCACCCTTGCTGAAACGGCGTTTATTTGCGCGATTCCTAATAACCCTACATTATATGATCCTTTGAAACATTTTGACTACACAAAAACCCGTCAAAAGCGGCTCCTTGAAGGGCTGAAAAAAGCGGGTGTCATTTCTGAAAAAGACTATAAAAAAGCGGTTAAACAAAAAATTAAGCTTGATGTAAAAGAAAAGAAGGATGCTTATCCCGATTATGCGACATACGTCGATGATGAATTCACCGAATTGGTTTCCGCTTCTGAAGGGTTTGACAAACGGCTGAAAAAGGCAAAAACAAAAGAAGAGAAGAACAAAATCGAAAAAGAGCTTTCAAACCGAATCAGCTCCCTTCTGACAAGCGGAGTTAAAATCTATACAGCGCTTGATCCCGCCATGCAAAACCGGGTCGTCCAGCAAGTGGAAAGCAGGCTTCCTTATGCAGGTGTACAGGGCGGGGCTGTGGTCATCGACCATCAAACCCATCAAATTGTCGCCATGTCAGGCGGAAAAAATTATAAGAAATACGATTTTAACCTGGCTTATCAAGCCCACAGGCAGCCCGGATCATCGATCAAACCGCTGCTTGACTACGGACCTTATATTGAAGAAACGGGCGCTACGGCCGGCAGCATGATCGATGCCAGCAGATTTTGCAGCAAGGATTACTGCCCGAACAACTATAATGAAAAAACATATGGAACCGTGTCGATCAAAACGGCATTTAAAAATTCCTATAATACACCGGCAGTCCGGGCGTTAAACCAAGTCGGCGTGCAAAAAGGGTTCAGCTATTTAGAGCCGTTCGGCTTTGAAAAAATCGATCCGAAGGACTATCGTCTCCCAGCCGCACTGGGCGGGTTTACGGATGGCTTTTCACCGCTTGAGATGGCGAACGCTTATACGACGTTTGGCAATGACGGCAGCTACACGCCAAACCATGCGATCACAAAGGTTACGGATTTAAAGGGAAAAACGCTTTACAAGTGGAAAGACAAACCGAAACAGGTCTTCAGCCCGCGGACAAACAGCCAATTGCGTGTGCTGATGTCAGCGGTTGTCAAAGAAGGAACCGGACGAAAAGCCAATTTCAGCGGCGGATATGTCGGAGGCAAGACGGGGACGTCCAACGACTATAGAGACCTGTGGTTTGTCGGATTGACGGATACGTATACAATGAGTGTATGGGTTGGAAAAGAGAAAAAAGGCAATGTCGAATTTCTTCATCATGCAGCGCCTCACCTTTTGATATGGAAAGGGACGCTTCAATACGCAAATTAAAGTATGAGAAGGGAGAGATCAAGAGCCTATGACGGAAATGCCTGATCGCATCGTTCTTTTTGATGGCGTCTGCAATTTTTGTGACGGAGCTGTTCAATTCATCATTAAACATGATCCGAAAGGCTTGTTTTCATTCGCTTCTCTGCAATCTGACATCGGCGGGGAGCTGCTCAAGCACTATCAGCTCCCAACCGATCATTTTGACAGCTTTATATTGATCAAGGAAGGCCGGGTATACCAAAAATCATCGGCGGCATTGCACGTGTTGAAAAGCCTCCCCGGACTGTGGCGGTCAGCGGCCGTCTTTTTGATCATTCCCCGGCCGCTTCGGGACGCGGTTTACAGCCTGATCGCGAAAAACCGCTATAAATGGTTTGGCCAAAAAAACGAATGTATGATCCCCGGTCCTGATATCAGAAAAAGATTTCTCTCATAAAAAAACCGGAGCCTCTGGACAAGCGTCCATGCTCCGGTTTTTTTGCCCCCCGGCCTCTTATACAGGCAAGCTGGCCATGATGCTGTTGTAAAGCTTGATGATGATATAGATCGTACCGATCATAAATGTAAACCAAAACAGCAGCTGAAACATAATGAAACCGATTAATGAAAAATATGAAAGCGTACCGTGGATCGTATACACGATAAAAACAAGGTAGGCAAGCGTCGCCAGCAGAAAAACCGCTGCAATACCCAAGGGATATTGGACAAAAATAAAGGATAAAAGGCTCGCGCCAAGATAAACCAAGGAGCCGATCCTCATTTTTTTCAAGTTTGCTCCTTCAGGATCTTTGGCAAAAAACAAAAGTGAGAGCTCTGTCACAGTATTGGCGATGAGCTTAAGCGCTGAAAACACCATAAAAAAAATCAGCGCAAACACTATAAACAAAGCCATTCTGATGCCGCCCTCAGAAAAAAATTCGAGCATTCCTTCATAAATGCCGAGAGAAGACAGCATCTCCATGGCGTACATTACGGAAGAGATGGCCAATGATGAACTAAAGAGCAGAATTGCAAAAAACGGAAAGAAACCTGTTATATACGTATTTTTCATAAAAAAAAACCCTTTCTGATATGTTCCATCATTCATTATGTACGACTTAGTACCTGTTGACAAGAATATTTTCCATATTTTTATTTCGATGATCTATCAGAGAAGATGCTGGATTCTTCACAAATTCGCCATTTCCCTGTAAAGTATTACTTGTTGACTAATCAATAGATCGCGAGGAATCGCCATTGAAAAAAACATTAAAACTGCAGACCCGGCTGACGATATTTGTCTGTGTCGTCGTCTTCATCTCTTTATTGATCACTTTTTTTATGATGGGAGCTGAAACTGCAAGAGATATACGGGAGCAGGAGCAGACGATTGCGCTCCAGACAGCGGAGATGGTCGCTGAAGCTCCGATAACAGCACAGTCGCTTGAAAGCGGCGAATACAAAGAACTGCAACATTACACAGGCCGCGTTCAAAAGGTGACAAAGACCGAATTTGTCGTTGTCATGGATATGAACAGCATTCGAAAAACCCATCCCGATCCGGATAAAATCGGAAAGAAATTTGCGGGCGGAGATGAAAAAGAGGTACTGAAAGGACATCAGCATATCAGTACGGCAAAAGGCACGCTCGGAGAATCTCTGAGGGCTTTCGTCCCCGTCTATAATGAAAAGGGAACTCAAGTCGGCGCTGTCGCGGTCGGCATCACCCTTCATGAAATCGAACAGATCATCGAGCAAAACCTCCGCCCTTTATATACGGTCATTGTCCTCAGCATCTGTGCCGGCGTCATCGGTGCTGTCATCGTGGCAAGAAAAGTGAAAACGATCATGTTTGGCATGGAGCCGTATGAAATTGCGACATTGCTGAACGAACGGAGCGCGATGCTTGAATCGACGAAAGAAGGAATTCTAGCCGTCGACCGAATCGGCAGAATCAAGCTTGCCAATGCGGAAGCAAAACGCCTCTTCAAAAAAATGGGGATCGATGAAAATCCGATTAATCGTGATGTAGGCGAACTTCTGCCAAACAGCAGGCTGAAACAAGTCATCGAAACACAGAATCCGGTAAATGACAGGGATGTCAGAATCAATGGGCTTGAGCTTGTCTTCAACGAGGTTCCGATTCACTTAAAAAAAGGAAACATTGTCGGAGCGATTGCTACATTTCGTGATAAAACGGAGGTCAAACACTTAGCTGAACAGCTGTCTGGTGTTAAAATGTACGCAAACGCGCTAAGGGCGCAATCCCACGAATTCATGAACAAACTGCATGTCATTCTTGGGCTCGTCCAATTAAAAAATTATGATGAGCTTGGGAACTATATAAAAGACATCGCGATTGATCAGCAGGCTGAAACGAGCGAAATCATCAACCACATTAAGAATTCTGTACTTGCCGGCTTTTTGCTCGGCAAGCAAAGCTATATTAGAGAACAGGGAGCCGTCTTGGAAGTCCATTGCAGCACAAGGATTCCAAACACAGCAAACCAAGCGGTGATCCACGACCTCATCACCGTCATCGGAAATTTGCTCAACAATGCTTTGGACGCCGTCTCTTCTTCTGATAAAAAGAACATTTCAATATCATTTCGGTACCATGACGGTCAGCTTGATATTGAAGTTACAGATACGGGAATCGGCATTTCAACAGAAGATCAGCAGAAAATGTTTGATCAAGGCTTTTCAACAAAAGGTTCCAACCGGGGATTCGGGCTTTATTTTGTCGAACAAAGCCTTGAAAATTTAAATGGACATATTGTCGTGACGAGCGAAAAAAATGAAGGAACGACATTCAGTCTCCGCATTCCGTACGAACCAAAGGAGGATGACTATGATTGATGTATTAATCGTTGAAGACGACCCAATGGTCAGAGAGCTGAATAAGCGCTACCTCAGTCAAATAGACGGATTTCAGCTGAAGGGGATTGCCGCTTCTTTTCAGGAGGCGGTCTCTTTTCTAAGAGAGCAGCGCATCGACCTGATCCTGCTTGACATTTATATGCCTGGCAGGAACGGAGTCGAGCTGTTAACAGAAATCCGGCGCCAAAACCAGTCAGTCGATGTCATTGTCATATCGGCCGCAAGCGAAATGGATGTTGTGCAAAAAACGCTGCGCTTCGGAGCAGTTGATTACTTAATCAAGCCGTTTGAATTTGAACGTTTTCAAACCGCCCTCACCGATTACAAGCGGAAACAGCAAATCTATTCAAGCAATCGGAATATCAGTCAAAAAGAGCTGGACTTCGAGCTTTTCCAAAAAAAACGTGCGCCTGAAAAAGTGCACTTGCCAAAGGGGCTCACAAAAAGCACGCTGAAGCTTATTTGGTCAAGCATCAGATCGTTTGACAGCCTGACATTCACGACCGAGGATTTAGCCAATCACACGGAAATTTCTCAAGTATCAATCCGCAAATATTTGAAGTTTCTCGAGGAAATCGAAGTGCTTAACGTGGAAATGGCCTACGGGACCATCGGAAGGCCCGTTTTCCAATATAAATTAAATACAAACGACATGAACGTGATCAACCAATATTTATAAAAACTCCCTCCCCTTCTGCTGCTTTGGAAGGGGGGGTTTTTCACAAGCCAAGGATTTATCGCACTTGCCGCCCTCTTATTCGGAAAATGGCATTTGATCGGTGCAGTGTTTGAGCATTATCGGGTCCATGCGCCCCTTTGCCCTTACGTCTAACGATTTTCGCGCCTGCCGGTTTTATCGGCGGAGCAGATGCGCCGAGAGCGGTAATAGATTAATGGAATAAGAGAGCAGCCATGCTCTCTTATTCTTTTTTCACTGCACCTTAATAAATCTTAAATTTTTTTGATGACGCCAACGCTTTTACCACTTTTATGGTATGATGAGAAAGTCTGGTTAAAATGCATTACAGGAATTTTATTGCAGATAGAATGCAAATCGTATACAATTAAATATTGTTTAATTTCTATATAAAATGGTTTGACTTAAAGGATGCGAAAACAATTGAAAAAAACAATCATACCTTCTTTGATTACGATTGGAAACTTTGTTTCGGGCTTGTCTTCGATATTGCTGGCATTCAGAGGGTATTTATTCTTGGCGATCATATTTGTTGTGATCGGCGCCATTTTGGACAGCCTTGACGGTATGGCCGCGCGGAAATTAAATGCAGTCAGCCTGTTCGGAAAAGAGTTGGACTCATTGGCTGATATTATCACTTTCGGAGTAGCTCCAGCTATTATTACTTATTCGATCGTTTTTCATGATGCTCCGCTGCTCGGCCTCCCTTCTACATTGCTGTTCCCTGTCTGCGGAGCACTTCGGCTGGCCCGTTTTAATATTCAGTCAGAGAACCAGGATTATTTTACGGGACTGCCTATTACGGCTGCAGGCACCATGTTGGTGTGTCTCAACCTTTTATGCGATATCCTCGGCAAAAAGACGTTCATAATGGTCACTTTATTTTTGTCCTATCTCATGGTCAGCAAAATCAAAGTCATCAGTCTAAAAGGAAAAAAACTATTGAAGAAAGTGAGCTAGGGTTTAATGGAGTTGGCAAGAGAATTGATTTCCCACTACGGGTATTTTGCGATATTCGGCATGCTTGTCCTCGGAATCGCAGGCCTTCCAATACCCGATGAGGTGATGATGACCTTTGTCGGGTATCTGTCTTCTATTCATATATTAAACTATGGGCTGTCACTCTTGATCAGTTTTTCAGGGGCCATATCAGGCATGCTCATCAGTTATTTTTTAGGGAAGAAAATCGGTAAGCCGCTGCTGGACAGGTTCGGCAAATGGATCGGTCTGACGCCGAAAAGAATGGATACTGTTCATCACTGGTTTGACAAATACGGCCCGTGGACGATCGTATTCGGCTATTTTATTCCCGGAATTCGCCATGTAACATGCTATCTGTCCGGAATGAACGAAATGAAAATGAAAAGGTTTCTGGTGTACGCCGGTTCAGGAGCGTTTATTTGGTGTCTCGTTTTTATTACGGTCGGCTACACGATCGGAGTCATATAAAAAGCCACTTGCTTTCCGGATGACAACAAAAGGAGTGAACAGCTTGAAAAAGCGGCTTTACCGATTTTTGATTGAGTTGACAAATAAAAAGGGCATGTCCCGGGCATTGAAAAAGTTTGCTCAGTCAAAGCTCAGCAAACCACTTATCTCTTCTTATATCAAAACCTTTCATATTAACACAGAAGAAATGCTGGAAGATGCCGGCTCTTTTAACAGCTTGCACGAACTGTTCATCAGAAAATTGAAGAACGGGGCGCGCCCGCTCCCCGCAGATCCAAACAGCCTGGTCAGCCCCGTAGACGGGGTTATAGAAGAAATGGGCACGATCTCATCCGATAAACAGTTTATCGTGAAAAATAAACCTTACTCGCTCGAAGAAATGATCGGCAGAGATGAAGTCACAGGCCGCTATTTGGGCGGAACATATATCATCATCTATTTAAGCCCGAAAGACTACCACAGAATCCACAGCCCGGCGCACGGCACGCTTGAAAAACAATATTCGCTGGGAAACGCTTCTTACCCGGTGAATCATATAGGATTGACGTACGGAAAATCACCGCTGACGAAAAACCACAGGATGATTTCAGAATTCAAGCATCAATTTGGATCAGCCCTGTTAGTGAAAGTCGGAGCGATGTATATTAATTCGATCGTCATACTGTCGGATTCAAAAGAATGGCGCCAAGGAGAAGAAATCGCCTATTTTTCATTCGGATCAACCGTTATTCTCCTGTTTGAAAAAGACACCTTTCTCCCTGCCGAGCGCCTGCACCCCTCACTTCAAGTGAAAATGGGAGAAGTGTTGGGCTCTCTTACAAACCGAAAATCGTAATCCCCCGAAAACGCCATCGGGGGATTTTTTTAACCGCTTGTGTAAAAAACACCCGCAAAATAAACGAAAGCAGCCTTTTCCTCTTCATGAAAAACCGCCACCATAAATCAAAAGGCCTATATTTTTTTTAGTCAAGCGAATAAACATCACTTTTTCGGCCTTTTTCATTTTAATTTAATTATCAATCAATTATTTTAATTTAAAAAACGCACAGAATCGACACTTTTCTTCTACAATTGAAACCATACAAACATGGGGGTGTTTTTCATGGAAGCAGCAAAAGATTTGAAACCGATTACAAATCATAATCACCAACAAGATAATAAAAACCTGTTCCAGAAAATAATCAGCTGGAAGATTGGAGTTATCCCTTTTCCGCTTTATATTTCTCTGGCTGTCATTATCTTCTTAGCAGCGTATTTTAATGAACTGCCGAACGATATGCTTGGCGGCTTTGCTATCATCATGATTCTCGGAATTATTCTCGGAGATATCGGCCAGCGTATTCCAATTTTAAAAGACATTGGCGGACCGGCTATTCTTTCATTGTTCGTTCCTTCGTTTTTAGTCTTTTTTAAAGTGCTGAATCCAGCTTCGTTGGAAGCGGTTACAACACTGATGAAGACGTCAAATTTCTTGTATTTCTATATTGCTTGTTTAGTAGCCGGAAGCATTTTGGGCATGCACCGCACCGTTCTGATCCAAGGTTTTATGAGAATGTTCGTTCCGCTTTTGGCCGGGACAGTCGCCGCTGTAACTGCCGGAATTCTCGTCGGTCTTTTATTTGGCTATAGTCCTTATGAAGCTTTCTTCTTTATCATTGTCCCGATTATTGCCGGCGGTATCGGAGAAGGCATTTTGCCGCTGTCTCTAGCGTATTCGCAAATTTTGGGCCAATCTACGGATGTATTCGTTTCCCAGCTGATCCCAGCCGCTATCATTGGAAACGTCGTGGCGATTATCTCGGCCGGCCTGATGAAAAAGCTTGGCGAAAAACGTCCTGAATTAAACGGGAACGGACGCCTTGTCAAATCGAAAAAAGACGATGAAATTTTCAATCAAAAAGAAGAGGAAGCCAAAATTGATTTGAAATTAATGGGCGCCGGCGTTCTGATCGCTTGTTCGTTCTTCATTTTCGGCGGCCTGGTTTCCAAGTTCATCGCAATTCCCGGAGCGATTTTAATGATCATCGCCGCGGCTCTTGTAAAGTATGCAAAACTCCTGCCGGCCAGCATGGAAAAGGGCGCTCAC
The DNA here is from genome assembly GCF_001969815.1 of Bacillus swezeyi. Classification (GTDB taxonomy): domain Bacteria; phylum Bacillota; class Bacilli; order Bacillales; family Bacillaceae; genus Bacillus; species Bacillus swezeyi. Next base: position 90,807 of record NZ_MRBK01000017.1, read on the forward strand.
CAGCTTTACAAATTTATGTCCTCAAGCTTTACATGGCCGTTGATGGTCGGATTGGGCATTCTTTATATTCCGCTTGATGATGTAGCATCAGTCATCTCTTTGCGCTTCATCGCTGTCTGTGCTTCTGTCGTTGTTGCCATGGTGACGTCAGGATACTTCGTCGGAAAACTAATGAACATGTATCCTGTGGAATCAGCGATTGTCACCGGCTGCCACAGCGGACTTGGCGGTACGGGAGACGTGGCCATTCTTTCCGCTTCCGGCCGAATGGGCCTCATGCCTTTCGCGCAAATTTCAACGCGTCTCGGAGGGGCATCAACCGTGATTGTGGCAACCGTTTTACTGAAGTTTTTCACCTCGTAAGAACGTATAAAAAAACAAAAAGGAGTCTGATCTATGCGATCGGATTCCTTTTTTGTTTTCAGCGTTTCTCAACTCTGATATATTCTCTCGGTTTAAAAGGAGCGGTTCCTTTCTTGAGCAAAGGCTCATCCTCTGCCCCTGTCTGAATCGGAGCGTAATCGCCGCGGTATTGCGGGTCTTCGTCTGCTCCGATGTCAGGCGGCGTTTCACGAGTCATTTCCCTGTTGATCATAAACGCTCCTGCAAAAAGCGAACAAAATAAACTGCAGCTGACAAAAGCTTTTTTTCTCACCTTTTATCACCTCAGTTTTCAGCTTGTTCAAAAAAACTTTCCATTATACAAATGCTTTATTTTTTGATAAAATTGTTTTCAGGTTCATAAGACCGCATAAACAAGTGATTTTTTGTGATCATGCAGCCGATTAAAATTTGAGTTATAATTTGTCTAGGTCACCAGTTCTAAAAAAGTACATAACGTTTGAAAATTTTAGTATGGAACAGAATGTATTTATACAAGCTACCTAAGGGAGGTTAACGATGACATCTTTACATATTGCGATTTTATCGCCTATTGCACTCGCCTTCTTTATTCCGCTATTGGCGAAATATGCCCGAAAGATTCATACAGGATGGTTTGTCCTGCTTCTTCCTGTTCTATTATTTATTTATTTTTTTCGTATGATCGGCATGACGGCAAATGGGGGCACATTAAGAGCCGGACTGGAATGGATTCCTTCCTTCGGCATCAACTTTACCGCCTATGTGGACGGCCTCGGATTGCTGTTTGCCCTGCTGATTACGGGAATCGGGTCTTTGGTTGTGCTCTACAGCATTTACTATCTGTCTAAAGAAAGAGAACAGCTCGGACCGTTCTACGTTTATCTGCTCATGTTTATGGGAGCAATGCTCGGCGTTGTTCTCGTTGATAACGTCATTGTACTTTATTTATTTTGGGAATTGACCAGCATCTCTTCATTTCTGTTGATCGGCTATTGGTACAAGCGGGAAAAATCGCGTTATGGCGCGACAAAGTCCATGCTTATCACAATTTTCGGCGGTCTTTCCATGCTTGGCGGGTTCATCCTTCTTTATACGATTACGGGCTCATTCAGCATCAGGGAAATGATCAGCCAGGTTGACTTGATTTCGGCTCACAGCTTTTATATTCCGGCACTCGTGCTGATTTTAATCGGAGCTTTTACAAAATCGGCACAATTTCCGTTTTATATCTGGCTTCCGGATGCAATGGAAGCGCCGACACCCGTCAGCGCCTATTTGCATTCTGCAACAATGGTTAAAGCGGGAATTTATATCGTGGCAAGGTTCACCCCGATCTTCGCTTTTTCGGGAGAATGGTTTTGGATCGTTTCCCTCACAGGGATTGTGACGCTTTTCTGGGGCTCCTTCAATGCGGTCAAGCAGACCGATTTGAAATCAATTCTCGCATTTTCTACGGTCAGCCAGCTCGGGATGATCATGTCGATGCTCGGCGTCGGATCGGCAGCTTTGCACTTTCATCATTTTGAATATTACATGGTCTCAGTTATAGCCGCCATCTTTCACCTGATCAACCATGCGACATTCAAAGGCAGCCTGTTCATGGCAGTCGGGATTATCGACCATGAAACGGGCACAAGGGATATCCGCAAGCTTGGCGGTTTAATGACGATCATGCCGATTACCTTTACGATTACATTGATCGGCGCTTTCTCGATGGCCGGACTGCCTCCTTTCAACGGATTTCTGAGTAAAGAAATGTTCTTCACAAGCATGCTCAGGACCACTGATTTCAGCCTGTTCAACGCCGGTACATGGGGTTTTCTGTTCCCTGTTTTGGCATGGATCGGCAGCGTGTTTACCTTTATTTACTGCATGGTTTTATTTTTTAAAACATTTACGGGAAAATATCAGCCTGAAAAACTTGAGAAAAAAGCGCATGAGGCTCCGCTCGGCATGCTGATTCCGCCGATTATTCTCGTCTCTCTCGTGGTGATTTTTTTCTTTTTCCCGAACATTTTGTCTTACAGCATCATTGAGCCTGCAGCTGAATCGATTATGCCGACCCTTTTGGGTGAAGGCGAAAAATTCAAGGTTCATATTTATAGGTGGCACGACTTTTCACCTGAGTTCTTTATGACAGTCGGCGTCGTTGTCCTCGGCATTCTGGCTTATTTGAGCCTTGCCAAATGGCGAAAGGTCTATGGCCTTCTCCCGGAAAAACTGACGCTGAACAAACTGTATGACAGCTCGCTGTCAGGTCTTGAGAAGGGCTCCAACAAGATCACAAGGACATACATGACCGGATTTCTCCGCGACTACCTTGTGTATGTTTTTGTCTTTTTTATCATTGTCATCGGCGGCTCGCTCGCGATTACAGGCGGCTTTTCATATGACGTCAAAGGAAATGCTTCAATCGGCGTATATGAACTCGTTCTGTCGGCGGTTATGATTGCCGCGACATTTACAACCGTTTTTGCAAGGTCAAGGCTGACGGCGATTATCGGGCTTGGTGTCATCGGCTATACACTCGCTTTATTTTTTGTTATTTTCAGGGCGCCCGACCTGGCGCTGACACAGCTCATTATTGAAACAATTTCAGTAGCGCTGTTCCTTTTATGTTTCTATCATCTGCCGAAATTCAGATTCAAGCCGAAATCGGCCAAGTTCAGAGTAACCAATGCCGTTGTGTCGATCGGAGTCGGAGCAATCGTGACTCTGCTCGCTTTGTCAGCAAACAGCCAGCGGTCTCTTGAAAGCATTTCATCTTACTTTATTGAAAACAGCTATAAGCTTGCAGGCGGCCATAATATCGTCAACGTGATTTTGGTCGATTTCAGGGGATTTGATACATTGTTTGAGATTACCGTTCTTGTCATCGCCGCTTTAGGAATTTACGGAATGATCACACTCAGAATGGAGAAAGGGGGAGAAGAGCATTGAAAAAACACCAGACAAATGATGTGATCCTTCAAACCGTTACGAAGATCGCTTCTTTTATCATTTTGCTCTTTTCTTTCCATATCTTTTTTGCCGGACATAACAATCCCGGCGGAGGTTTTATCGGCGGCTTGATGACCGCATCTTCATTCGTGCTGCTTCTGCTCGCCTATGATTTAAAAACGGTGCGGAATATCCTGCCCGTCAACTTTATTTATGTGGCCGCATCCGGTTTATTCATCTCCCTCTGCACGGGAATCGGTTCTTTTGTGTTCGGCGCTCAATTTCTCTCGCATGCTTTTGATTATTTTCAGCTTCCTCTGCTGGGGAAAACGGAGCTCGCCACCGCGGTATTGTTTGATATCGGTGTATATCTAGTAGTGGTCGGCGTGACCATGACCATTATTCAAACGATTGGAGAGAGAGAATAATGGAGATTTTAATGTCATTTATCGTAGGAATTTTGTTCACGGCAGCGACTTATTTATTGCTGTCAAAGAGCCTTTTGAGGGTGATTATTGGAACGGCCGTGCTCAGCCACGGCGTTCACCTCCTTTTGCTGACGATGGGAGGATTAAAAAAAGGAGCGCCTCCCATTTTACAAGAGGGAACGGCAGCATATGTCGATCCGCTGCCGCAGGCGCTTATTTTAACGGCAATCGTCATCGCTTTCGGTGTGACATCTTTTCTTTTGGTCATGGCCTTCCGCGCCTACCAGGAGCTGAAAATGGATGATATGGATCAAATGAGGGGAAATGATCAACATGAATAATCTTGTAATCCTGCCGATACTCATTCCTTTATTGGCAGCCGTTTTGCTAATATTTATGAACAAATCGATAAAGCTGATGCGCGCATTCAGTGCCATATCTTCCCTTGCAGCAGTGGCGGCCGCGGTTGTGCTCGTACAGACCGTGTTCACCGATGGAATACAAACATTGTATGTCGGCGGCTGGAAACCGCCGTTTGGGATCAGCCTTGTCGCCGATCAGTTTGCCAGCCTTCTTGCATTAACAACGGCAATTATCGGATTTCTGACCGTCCTTTATTCGTTTCGATCGATCGGAGAAAAGCGGGAACGTTTCTTTTATTATCCAGCTGTCCAATTCCTTCTGGCGGGAGTGAGCGGCGCTTTTTTGACAGGCGATCTGTTTAACTTGTTCGTATTCTTTGAGGTTCTGCTGATGGCTTCATATGTCCTGATCGTAATCGGCGGTACGAAGATTCAGCTGCGGGAATCTTTGAAATATATAGTCTTTAATATTATTTCTTCCGCATTATTCGTCATCGGAGTCGCTTATTTATATGCTGTAACGGGCACATTAAATATGGCGGATCTGAGCGTTCGGATCAGCGAATCCGGCCAAACAGGACTGATCACCGTCATCGCCGTATTATTTCTGATCGTTTTCGGTCTGAAAGGCGGGATCTTCCCGCTTTATTTCTGGATGCCTGGTTCTTATTACGCACCGCCTGCACCCATCTCTGCTTTGTTTGGGGCGCTCCTCACAAAAGTCGGGTTATATGCGATCACCCGGGTGTTTACGCTGATTTTCACACAAGATACCGCTTATACCCATCAGCTGATGGTCTGGCTCGCGGCTCTCACGATTATATTCGGGGTTATCGGCTCTATCGCCTATTGGGATGTCCAAAAGATCATCATCTACAATATCGTGACAGCGGTCGGCGTGATTTTGTTTGGTATCGCCGCCAACACACCTGCTTCCATTGAAGGGTCTGTCTATTACTTAATTCATGATATGATCATCAAAGGGGCTCTGTTTATGCTGGGCGGCACACTCTTTGCATTGACGGGAACGAACAATCTGAAGAAAATGAGCGGACTCATTAAAAGCCATCCCGTCCTTGGCTGGATGTTTATGATCTCAGCCGTTTCATTAGCGGGAGTTCCTCCTTTCAGCGGATTTATAGGAAAGCTGAAAATTGCAGAAGGGGGCTTTTTAAGTGGTGAGTTCGTCATTACGATGCTCATGCTGTTATCAAGCCTGCTCGTATTATATTCCGTCATGAAAATTTTTATCAACGGCTTTTGGGGAGATGACCGGGAAGATGCTCCGGCAAAAAGGCCGGTCAAAGGCTACATGTATCCGGCAGCGATACTGCTCTTTCTGTCACTCGCCATCGGAATCGGCACAGAGTTTGTCGCGCCTTACTTTCACCAGGCGGCCGACACGCTGGTAAACCCTGAAAAATATATTGAAGCCGTTTTGAAGGAGTAGATCGCATGGCATTACAAATATTATTGAATTTTATCCTTGCGTTATGCTGGATGTTTCTGAACAATGACTACACTGCTGTCAGCTTGATGATAGGTTACGCGATCGGATTGTTCTCGCTCTTTTTGATGAGGCGTTTTTTCCGCCGCCGTTTTTATTTGATCAACATTTGGGCGATTATCATGCTGCTCTTTATTTTTGCAAAAGAGCTGATCTTAGCCAATGTAAGCGTCCTGAAGACGATTTTGTCCCCAAAGCTGAAAAATAAACCGGGAATCTTTGCATTCAAGACAGATCTTAAAGCAGACTGGGAAATTACGACCTTGGCGAACCTGATTTCTTTAACACCCGGCACATTGGTCGTCGATGTTTCAGACGACCGATCTATTCTCTATATTCATGCCGTGGATATTGATGATGCCGATAAAGCCATCAGCGACATTCGCCATTCATTCGAAGAAGCTATTAAGGAGGTAAGCCGCTGATGTTTGAATTTATTTTGCAATTATCGCTCGGCATTTTGGCGGTCTCCACTTTTTTGTACGTCCTCAGGGTCATTAAAGGACCAAGCATCCCTGACAGAGTGGTGGCGCTTGATGCGATCGGCATCAACCTGATCGGAATTACGGCTCTCGTCTCAATCCTGTTAAATACGACAGCTTATTTAGAGGTTATCCTATTAATCGGTATTCTTGCCTTTATCGGAACCGTGGCATTTTCCAAATTCCTTGAGAAAGGGGAGATTATCGAAAATGATCGAAGCCGCTAAATTGTTCATCGCCGTTTTCATTCTATTGGGCGCGCTGATATCCTTGGCCGCTTCTTTTGGAACATTAAGGCTCCCTGATGTCTATTCGAGAATTCATGCCGCTTCAAAAGGGGCGACTTTGGGAATCATCAGTGTTCTGCTCGGTGTTTTCTTTTACTTCTGGCTGCTTCACGGCTTGATTACGGCAAAGGTGCTCCTCGGCATCGTCTTTGTATTCCTGACGTCTCCTGTAGGCGCCCACCTGATCGCCCGGGCCGCCTATAATACAGGCGTTAAAATGGAAAAGAAAAGCGTCCAGGATGATTATGAAGGCTACAGAAATTTTGTCATCAAAAAGAAAAAAGATTCTTATCTATAAAAAACTCGCCACTTCGGCGAGTTTTTTTATGAGGAAGAATGCTGAGTGACCGCCATTGTACACCTTGAAATGCAATTGAGGCGGTCCTGTTCATCACGGATTTCAATATTGAAGACCATTGTGGTTTTTCCGACATGGAAAGGAGTCGCGACCGCTCGAACGGTTCCTTCCTTGACGGGTCTGATATGATTGGCGTTAATTTCGAGTCCGAAGCAAGCCTGCTGTTTTGGATCGATATGCTGATACGCTCCGATGCTGGCGACCGTTTCAGCAAGTGCGACAGATGCTCCTCCGTGAAGATAGCCAAAAGGCTGACGCGTCCTTTCATCAACCGGCATGACGGCAACGCACCGTTCCTTGCTGCATTCTGTCAGTTCAATCCCCAATGCTTCGAGAAGTGTATGTTTTGTCTCCAACCTGCCATCCCCCTTGATTAAAGTACACCTTCAGATTTTGCGATTAAAACAGCTTCTGTCCTTGAGCCGACATTCAGTTTGCTGAAGACGGACGTCAAACTGTATTCAATCGAGCGCTTGCTTAAATGCAGAGCATCGGCAATCTCCTGATTCGTATAGCCTTTTTCGACTTCTTTTAAGATCAGACATTCCCTTTCAGTCAAGAGCTCATGTTCGGTCTGCTGGCTGCTTGATTTTGTTTTCTGCTGTGTGATCAGCTGTTTAAAATAATCATAATCTACGACAATTTTATTATCCAAAACTTGATATATGTACTCGATAATCTTTTCCTTGGATTCTGTTTTGCTGATCGCGCCGTGCATGCCTGAACGTATCGCTTCTTCAAAATAGTCTTCTACTTCATATCCTGTGTATACGATAATTTTGCATGATGAACATGTCTCAAGGATTTTCTTAGATAGGTCCATTCCGTTGATTTCACCAAGGTTCAAATCCATTAAGATCAGATCATACGCAGAAAAATCATGCTTCGTCAGAAATTGTTCGCTTGCTTCCGGGCTGAGGCAATCGACAATAAAATCCTGATTCGTTTCAAGAATTGCCTTCGTTCCCTCCATGACAGCCGGATGATCATCGATCACAAGTAATCTTCTCATAATTTCCTCCCTTTTGCGTTACCTTGCCCTATCACCATTTTATAGAAAAAACTTGGCAGATGCCAAGCAAAATTGTTAACTAAACATTACAATTCCATTTCAATGACGACTCTGAAGCCTTTCCCTTCTGCTGTCTGAATCTCCAGACTGCCATTCAAAGCGCGGACGCGCTCGCGAATCCCTGACAGCCCCATGTTTGCGCTGTTTTGATAAAGCTTGTCCTGGTCAACTCCGATACCGTTATCCTCATAATGAAGCACGACTTTTTCTTTAATGCAGACAAGCATAATCAAAATCTCAGTGGCTTTTGAATGCTTTGCCGCATTGCTCAGAAGCTCCTGCACGATCCTGTACAGATTCAGCTGTGTATCAAGATCCAATATCTTTGAAAACTTTTCGGTATTGAGGCGGATCTTTTCAATCGAGGAGGATTCTCGATGCTGCGCCGCCAGTTTGGAAAGCGCCTTTACGAGGCCGAGATCATACAATAGCTGCGGTCTCAGCTCCTGGCATGTTTCTCTTGTCATTTGAATGACGTTTGACATGTGCTCATTCATATTGATGAGCCTTTGCCGAATTTGATTCGTGCAGACTTTATCTTTTTCAAAATCGGCAAGAAACATCTCGCTTTGATGCTTCAATGAAATCATGTCCTGCAGCACTGAATCATGCAAATCCCTTGCCAAGTCAGACCTCTGCTTCTCTTCAATCGCAAACATCAGCTTATTCAGCCAAACCGGATTCGGCCCCTCTTTTTTGACATTTTCAAGATGCTCCATCAGCTCGCCGATTTTCAAAACGTTTTCCAAGGAAACGCTCGTATAAAAGGCCAGCGTCTCAAGCCAGGAAATCTCATCGCGCGTCAGCTTAGGCGTGTTTAAAATCGACAGACACAGCATGACATACGACGTCCCGCCCCGTTCACCGATTTTAATCAAAAACCCGCGGTCGACTTCGACAATTTTGCCGATATCGGTAATGACTTTGGCGACTTCTTTTTCATATGGTATCCAAGGATATTCTTCTGTTTCTCCTTCAAGCAAGGATACCGTTCCGTCGTTTTTCACTTTCAGTACATGCGCTTGACTGACAATCAGGACATCCAGAATCGTTTGCTTCAATTCCAAAAGAACTTGATTCAATGACGTATATGTCCGGATTGTTTGTGTGAATTTAAAAATGCTGTCTTGATAGTTAAACTTCTCTGAAAATCGCTTCAGACGGAAGCGATAGTCTAGGATTTCTTTTAGATAAAACAAACCAAGTATGACAAGATAAATATAAATTGTAAGTCTTGCGGTATAATAATCACCCGCCTGATACTTCATTAATATTATAGTGCAGATAACAACAATAGTTGGGATTATAGCTAATAATCCATAATACTTTAATCTACCTATTAAAAACTCAACATCGTAAATTTTATTTGATATAAATTGATAGACTAAAGAAAATGGTATTAGCAAAAGGCATGGAGCTACTAATGGTGCAGAGTAAATATAATCTCCTATTATAAATGTTGGTAATACATATAAAGTGAGAAAAGGCAAAATTGCAAGGTAATTTGTTAGCATAAGCATCTTCAAAAAGTATGCTTGTTCGGAATACTTGTGCTTAATCAAACTAATAATAATGACTATTATAGTGGTAACTATTCCAATCATAAAAGAGAATAGATTGATCATTGCTAATGAATCTCTTATAAGTTCCAAATGCTCCTTGAACAATTCTATTACTATATTGATTATTGGTAAGAGATATAAT
>NZ_MRBK01000018.1 GCF_001969815.1 Bacillus swezeyi
GTTTCGTACAGTAGCATCATAACACGGTTTTTTTGAAACAATAGATCCATTAATTCCCTTTGACAAGCGATAATTGTTAATTTTGACATAAAAAAATGAAAATCCCATTCCGGCAAGGTGTAACCAAATCTCTTTTTTACACGTCTTGTCATAAACGTACCAAATGTTAAATATGTTAGATAAATTTTAATATAAAAAGAGATTGACAGCTTTTTATGAAACTTTAGATTGTAACAACCATTACAAAAGTGTTACAATAAACATCAGTTAATTAATGTAAAAATTGAATATTGTGAGAGGAGAGAGAGTTTCAGTGACTGAATCTGGACATGATCCGGCTGAAATGAAGAAAAGCAGACGATCACGGATGTGGCGGATCAACCTGTATTTCTTTGCGGTGTTCGCTTTGTTCGCGACGCTGATTGTAAAGCTGGGCCTCGTGCAAATCGTCGATGGAGAGGTATATGAGCAGGAGGCTTCAAAGACTGAAGCCAAAATTGCGTCCTATCCGGCTCCGCGGGGCAAAATGTATGATAGAAACGGGCGTGTTGTTGTCGACAACCAAAGCGTTCCCGCAATCACATATACCGTCATGACAAGCACAAAAACCAAAGAAAAAATAAGCACAGCTCAAAAACTCGCAGAATTGATCGATATTGACACATCGTTTTTGAAAGAGAGAGATTTGAAAGACTACTGGCTTGCTAAACATCCGAAAAAGGCGGCTGCGCTGCTGAAAGACGGAGAGAAAACTTTGAAGTCTGACAAAACGTATAAGCTTCAGGTTGAACGTGTTCCTCAGGAAGAGATCAGAGCGCTGGAAAAGGATAAGGAAGAGCTTGAAATCGCGGCCATTTTCAGAAGGTTTTCAGGCGGCTATGCATATGAACCGCAAATCGTCAAAGCGATGGATCCGAAAACCACTTCAAAAGACGATGCAAAACTGCTGGATGAAAAAGCTTCAAAACAGCTGCCTGCCAATGATTTGACCTATGAAGAAGTATCCCGCGTTTCCGAGCATTTGGAAGAACTGCCTGGGGTCGATGTCATTATGGACTGGACCCGCAAATACCCTTATGAAAAGACGCTGTACTCCATTTTCGGAGGCGTCACGACACCCGAACAGGGACTGATCAAAGAAAGGCAGGATTTTTATCTGACGAGGGGCTATGCCCGAAATGACAGAGTCGGAAGAAGCTATCTTGAGTATCAGTATGAAGAATATTTAAATCCTAAAAAAGCAAAAGTTCAATATACGGAAAATCGTTCAGGCGAGGTCATCAGCCAGGAAACGGTTGATGAAGGAAGGCGCGGCTACGATCTGCAGCTGGCATTCGATATGGAGCTTCAAAAAAAAGTCGATAAAATCATCGAAGAAGAGCTCAATACATTCCGCGGTTCAAATTACATGCTTGACAGAGCATTCGTCGTGATGATGGACCCGAACAACGGCGATATTCTGTCAATGTCCGGAAAGCGGATCGTCGACGGCAAAATGACCGATTATGCGATCGGTGCATTTACGACCCAGTATGAAATGGGCTCGGCTGTGAAAGGCGCGACAGTGCTGGCCGGCTATCAGAATGGCATGCCGCACGGACAGCATTACCTGGATACACCTTTACATTTTGCAGGAAAAGTCAAAAAAGGCTCCTACACCGGAAACAGCATCGGCTGGACTGATGAAGTCCGGGCGCTTGAAAAGAGTTCGAACGTTTATATGTTCCATGTCGCGATGAATATTGCAGGGGTCACATATAAACCTTATGGCTCCCTCCCGGCGGACCTAGAGGACTTAGAGAAAATGAGATATTACTACAGCCAGTTCGGCCTTGGCGTCAAAACAGGCATCGACCTGCCGCAGGAATCAGCCGGGATGCAGACGACCCCGGATGTTGTGGGGGGGCTTATTCTAGATGAAGCCATCGGACAATACGATACGTACACGCCTCTGCAGCTTGCTCAATATATTTCTGCGATTGCCAATGGCGGATACAGGGTTCAGCCGAGGATTGTGAAAAGCATCCACCAGCCTGAGAGCGAAAAGCTCGGTCCGGTCATCGAAGACCGCTCTGCCAATGTTCTCAATCAAATCAACAACTCTCAAAGCGACATCCAAATCGTCAAGCAGGGATTAAAGAGGGTTACTCAGACAGGAACAGCAGCCGGAGCATTTGGGTCTCTTGACGTATCTGGCAAAACCGGAACGGCTGAAACCCACTATTACGGCACAAACAGAAACTGGTGGGGGACTGAGACATACAATATCACCTTTGCCGGCTATTACCCATCGGAAAATCCGCAGGTTGCTTTCAGTGTTGTCGTCCCGTCTATTAACGACAAAACGAAGATGAATAAAAGAATCGCCGCCAAAATCGTCGACGCTTATGTCGATCTGCAGAAAAAATACAGCAAGGATTAGACAAAAAAGAACACGGATTTTTTCCGCGTTCTTTTTTTGTTATCAAAATTTGACGAATGCTAGAAGTTTTGAAGGAGATTCCTCGCATTTTAGCGAATCCTTTTAAGCAAAATAGTTTTAAAGAATGCTGGTCATGAATAGGGTATAAAGGAGGGATATGATGGAACAGAAAACAAAACGTTTTGAGCAATATAAGCCTCATAAGAATTTACAGGCAGTCCTTTCAGCAAACGGCCGTTTTATATACATATCTGCAAACTGCAAAAAACTTTTAAGCTATCAGCAGAATGAGCTGATCGGTACGTATTTGAAGGACTATTTACACGAGGACGATCTTTTTCTGGTAGAAAGCTATTTTTACAATGAACATCATTTGCTGCCATGCACCTTCAGATTTGTGAAAAAGGATTATACAATGATCTGGATCGAAGCATCGATTGATTTCGTGACTACCCATGTCGGAGAAAAAGAACGGGAAATCGTACTCAAAATGAGAGTGTTTGAAGACCGTCCCTCTAGGAAGAACAGCTCGAAAGAAGAGGAAGCCGATCTGAAAGAAGCAGCCAGACCTCCGGCAAAGGAGGAATTTGAAGCGATGGTTGAAGGCTTGCCCAATCCTCTGTGTATCAGCGTTCAAGGGGAAATCGTCTATGTCAATGACGCCATGGTCACCCTGCTCGGAGCAGAACATAAACAGCAAATTATCGGAAAGTATTCCTATGATTTTATTGAGAAAGAGTACCATGATATCGTCAAGAATCGAATTAAGAGGATGCAGCAGGGGCTTGAGGTCGGGATGATTGAGCAGACCTGGAAAAAACTAGACGGAACAAAGATTCATCTTGAAGTCAAATCAGCGCCGACCGTCTATCAAAACAAGAAAGCCGAGCTTCTGCTGCTCATCGATATTTCGTCAAGGAAGAAATTCCAGACCATTTTGCAAAAAAGCAGAGAACGCTACCAGCTGCTGATTCAAAACTCAATTGACACCATTGCCGTGATTCATAAAGGAAGATGGGTCTTTATGAATGAATCAGGGATTCGACTGTTTGAGGCGAAGTCATACGAAGATCTCATCGGCAAGGATATATACGAACATCTTCATCATTGTGATCATGAAGATGTAAAAGCAAGGCTGAAACGGATTACCGACCGGAAGTCTGAATCTGAGATCATCAAGCAGACATGGCATACGTTTGAAAAGCGGCTTATCTATACGGAAATGGTTTGCATTCCGACGACGTTTTTCGGGGAAACGGCCGTTCAGGTCATTTTAAGAGATATTTCTGAACGAAAGCAGACTGAAGAGCTGATGGTGCGCTCTGAAAAATTGTCGATTGCAGGGCAACTTGCAGCCGGAATCGCCCATGAAATCCGCAATCCGCTCACTGCCATTAAAGGGTTTTTACAGCTGATGAAGCCGACGATGGAAGAAAATGAACATTATTTTGATATTATCTTTTCCGAATTAAGCAGAATCGAATTGATTTTGAGCGAGCTTCTCATGCTGGCCAAGCCGCAGCAAAATGCGCTGAAAGAAAAGCTTGATCTGATCAAGCTGATTCGTGAAGTGACGGCTCTTTTAGAAACGCAGGCCAATTTGAACGGCATCATGATCAATACCAGCCTGTCAGACGAAAAAATTCATATCAAAGGAGACCAAAACCAATTAAAGCAAGTGTTTATCAACTTGATTAAAAATGCTGTCGAATCAATGCCTGACGGCGGCACGGTTCATGTAAGCGTCAAGGAGACGGATGAGTCTGTCACAGTCGAGGTTCAAGATGAAGGAGAAGGGATACCGGATCATGTCCTCAAGCGAATCGGCGAGCCTTTTCTGACGACGAAAGAAAAGGGAACCGGCCTCGGTTTAATGGTCACCTTCAACATTATCGAAAATCACAATGGAACAATCGAAGTAGACAGTAAAATGGAAAAAGGCACAACCTTTGTCATTTCCTTTCCAAAATAAATAAAAACAACGGCGTAAAAGCCGTTGTTTATGTAGTCTGTATCGACTGCCTCTTATTAAATACAAAAGACTCCAGCCGGTCCAGTCCTTCCCTTAGTGTATCAGGAGAATATGCATAAGAGATCCTCACATAGCCTTCCCCATATTCAGAAAACGAGCTGCCTGGCACGATTGCAAGCCCCTCTTCTTCAAGAAGCGATATGCAGAAATCAAAGGAAGACATTCCAAACGATTTAATGGAAGGGAAAATGTAGAATGCGCCTGACGGTTTGATGACGTCGAGCCCCATTGTCACAAGCCTGTCGTACACGTAGTCAAGCCGCTTCTTATATTGCTCCCTCATGATCAGTGCATCGTCAAATCCATTGGTGACGGCTTCCAAAGCCGCTTGTTGAGAAATGGAAGAAGCGCATGATACATTGTACTGATGGACCTTTAAGATATGTTTGGCAATTTCTTTAGGAGCAAACAAAAATCCGATTCTCCAGCCGGTCATACTGTGTGACTTGGACAGTCCTCCGATAACAATCGTCTGATCTCTTAAAACCGATGCGATCGAATGGTGCGATCTGTCAAAGGTCAGTTCGCTGTAGATCTCGTCTGACAGAACAAATACATTTCGGCCTTTTAAAAGTGAAGCGATTTCCTTCAGTTCATCCTCGGAAAGCGTCATTCCCGTCGGGTTTGACGGATAGGGGAGAACAACGCATTTTGTCTTGGGCGTCAGCGCTTCCTCGATCAACTTGGCTGTCAGTTTAAAGCCGTGAGAAGTCGTATCAATGATCAAAGGAGACGCGCCGCACATTTTGATAATCGGTTCATATCCGGGGTATACCGGTCCCGGAAGAATGACTTCATCGCCGGGTGATAAAATTGTGCGGAAAGCGGCGTCGATAGCCTGGCTGGCCCCTGTTGTGACAATGATTTCGCTCTCTGCTTCATAATTTAAATCGGCCTTTTTTTTCATATAAAGCTGAACAGCCTGCCTCAGCTCCGGATATCCGGCGTTATGAGTGTAAGATGTACGATTTTCATCTATCGCTTTTTTGGCAGCCTGTTTGACATGATGGGGCGTGAAAAAATCAGGCTGGCCGATTGTTAAAGAGATTACATTGTCATACTGGGATACAAGATTTGAGAATTTACGGATTCCTGAGATTTCAATTTCTTTTACATTTGAATTAAGCAAATGTTCCATTTTTTCATCACCTTAAAAAATGTTATGGTTTATCTTATTTTACCATCATCAGATCAGTTGTCATCTTTTAAACAATCAAATTTATGAAAACTATAACAAGTATATGCGGGAACCTTGTGTGATATGCAGACAGGCCGCTGATGACGGATTATAGAAAAATAAGACAATCTAGAGATTGCCTTATCGGTTGGTCAGCTCAATATCCATAATCTGAATCAAGGTTTTCTTTCCATGATATATAAACCTTATCTTCACCGTCTGCAACATTCTTTGCCATCTCTTCATAAACATCTTTGCTTACGTCTTCTAAAACGGTTAATTCACGACTCTTCATTAACACAATCGTTCCCATCATTAACACCTTTCTCGTTAAAATCCTTGACCATTGTAACACGATAAACCTGAAAGTCAATGAATACCTGTGTGGCGCGTACATTAATTTAAGTTTAAAAAAACGTATTACATATTGATAAAATTCGGCCTGTCTTAGTAGTATATAGAAGTCAGGTGTTAGGAGGAAGTGCATTGGAATTAAGTAAACATGAAACCGCTCCTTCTGCTGGGAGCGAATATGCCGGCATCGGCTCGCGTTTTTTGGCTTCCCTTCTCGATGGAATCATTCTAGGGATTCCGCTGTATATCATCTGGGCTGTTTGTGCAACGCTGATGATTATGGGAGATCTCGAAGTCGTGCGCATCCTTGAGAAAAACCCCGATTATGTCACAAATCAGGAATTCTTTTTTGTTTTGGTTGGGTTTCTGAAAGTCATGGGGATTTTGGCAAGCATCTCATTTATCGTATATTTACTTTATTTCACGCTGATGGAGTCATCGAAATGGCAGGCAACACTCGGCAAGAAAATCATGGGCATTCAGGTGGTGGAAGCAGAGGGCGAAAGACTCTCTTTCGGCCGTGCTGCCGGACGCTTTCTAGCCAGAAGCTTTTTATCCCCGATTTTATTGATCGGCTACATTTTAGCGTTTTTCACAGAAAAACGGCAGGCGCTTCATGATCTGTTGGCCGGAACAATCGTCATAAAAAAATAACGGACAAAAGACAGCACGCTTTCAGCTTGAATGCGTGCGTGCTGTGTTGTGCAAAACATTCTGCAAGACGGCAAGATTAAAAAATTGAGGAGGCATGCTTCCATGGATATTCAGCCGGAACATGAACGGGCTGCAGAACGGGCGCGGAGAACAGGGATCAAGCTGTTTTTGACGCTGCCGATTCTCTCTTGGGCATTATACGATTTTGCAAATACGATTTTTTCGTCAAACATTGTGACGATCTTTTTCCCTTTTTATTTGCAGGAGATCGTGGGGGAGAACGCCAGTATGAATCAAGTGGCGAGTACATTTATATCATATTCAAATGCCGCGGCAAGCTTTTTGCTCGTCATTTTTACGCCCTTGTTCGGGGTGTTGATTGACCGCACAGGCAGAAAAAAAAGATATATCGGTGTGTTTACGCTGATTAGCGTAGCCTGCACCATCTTAATGGGAGTTTTTGCGGGTCTGCCTTTTCAGCAGACGGTATACGGCCTTCCTTTATCTTTGATTCTCGTTGTTGTCATGTTTGTGACCGCGAAGTTTTTTTACCATTCCAGCTTGGTGTTCTATGATACGATTTTGGCTGACTTAGGAACGAAAGAAGAGATCCCTCTCCTCTCCGGATTTGGAATAGCGGTGGGGTATATCGGCACATTGGTCGGTTTAACCGTTTACCTCATGGTCGGCAATCATGATTTTCATCAAGCATTTATTCCTTCTGCTCTTTTATTTCTGCTTTTTTCTCTTCCTTATCTCATTTTCACGAAAGAGCGGAGAAAGCCTGAAGCAAAAGAGAAAAAATCGTTTTTCAGCGGGTACAGAGAGATCATGCGGACGTTTAAAGACATTCGTTTATACCGCCCCGTTTTTTTATTTATGATCGCCTACTTTTTTCTCAATGATGCGCTTGCTACAGCGGTGGCGATGATGGCGGTCTATTCGAAAACGATTATCGGCTTTACGACAGGCCAGTTTATTCTGCTTTATCTTGTCTCAACCGCTTCAAGCATCATCGGCTCATTTCTGCTTGGATATGTGACGAAGCGGATAGGGGCCAAAAAAGCGGTCAGCCTCGTTGCCGCCATTTTAATCATTGCTTTGACCATCGCCGTATTCACTTCTTCAGCAGCACTGTTTTGGTTCGCGGGCAGTCTTTTTGGAATCGCGCTGGGAGGAACATGGGTTGCATCAAGGACATTGATTATTGAACTGACCCCGGAGCATAAAAGAGGCGAGTTTTTCGGCTTGTTTGCTTTATCCGGAAAAATCTCTTCCATATTCGGCCCGCTTCTTTACGGTTCGATTACCCTGATGTTTAAAGACCTTGGAAACACCGCAAGCAGAATGGCTTTCGGTTCTCTGATTCTACTCGCTGCCATCGGGCTTATCATTCATCAAAATGTAAAAGCAAAAGCTTGAGAAGAGCATCAACTTTTAAAGAAAGACGCCGATATAAAAGGTACAACACAAAGTAGGATAGAGAGGGATATCAGTGTCTTTAAACCAACAGGAAATTTTATTAAGTTCCGGAACCAATGAATTAGAAATTGTGAAGTTCGAAGTTGGTCACAACATTTTCGGCATAAATGTAATGAAAGTCAGAGAAATTATTCAGCCCGTTGACATCACGAAAGTGCCTCATTCCCATCAACATATGGAAGGGATGATTACGCTGCGCGGAGAAATTCTTCCCGTCATTGATCTATTCTCTTTCTTTAATGTGGAGCATGGAGAAGAAGTGAATCAGGAAAAATACATTGTCACCGAATTCAACAGGCGGAAAATCGTGTTTCATACAGGCGCGGTCTCGCAAATTCACCGGGTGTCATGGGAGGAAATTGAAAAACCGTCAGCTTTGAATCAAGGAATGGAAAGGCATCTGACCGGCATCATTAAGCTTGATGGAGAGATGATTTTCCTTCCTGATTACGAAAAAATTATTTATGATCTTGAATCAGAATCAGGCATTAACCCTTATCAGATGAAAGATGAGAAGTATGATCAGAGACGCACTGACAAAAAGCTGCTCATTGTCGAGGATTCTCCTTTGCTGCTTCGCCTTTTGGTGGAAAAGCTGAATGAAGCGGGATACAATAACATCGTGTCGTATGAAAACGGCAAAGAGGCTTATGACCATGCCCTCCAATTGATGGAAGACGGTACCCCTCTCCATGAAAAGGTCGATTTGATGATCACCGATATTGAAATGCCGCAAATGGACGGACATCGATTAACAAAGCTGCTAAAAGACAATCCGTTAAGTTCAGAGATGCCGATATTGATTTTCTCTTCCCTGATTACGGACGACCTTCGCCATAAAGGGGAAAGAGTCGGCGCAGATGAACAGATCAGCAAACCTGAGCTTAACGAGCTGATCGAGAAGCTGGACAAATATATTTTCAAACAATAAAAAAGCCTCTTTCCGAGGCTTTTTTGATTGTTTAAAAATAGCTTTCACCGAGCTTCTTGAATACGGGTTTTGTCGAAGGCCGCTTTCTGTTGGTGACGAGCGGTTTTTCTTTCATTCCCGTGTAGTTTTGAAGAAGCTGTTTGGCTACGTTCAAAGACATATGAGCTTTAGGGTTCCGATACGAATGATTTAGTGTACCTAAGTGCGGAAGATTTACGAAGTCTTCTTTAGTTGGAGGCATGTGAAAAAAGTAGTCTCCGAGAGAAATCAGCACATCTGACTGCTGCTGGCTGAATCTTGGGTTTTTTGAAAAGTGAAGTCCTACCTTTTTACCTTTTCCTTCGTTGACCAGCTTTTGTAAAGCTTTCTTTTTCAGGACATACAGGTATTTGGGATTAGTTGCGGTTTTGGCATGGCGATTGACTGTGTAAATCGCTTTTGAAAGGTTCTCAATCGTTGGCTTTAATTCTTTAGTATGATTATGGTCGTCCATTTTTTCTCTCCTATCCATTCGTTCCTCATCACCTCCTAAAGATGTAAGGCTTATGTCTAAATTATACGAAATACAAAAGAAAATGCAAATATATCATAGAAAAAACGCGCGAATTTTTAATGAATCGCGCGTTTTCGCCTTATAAAACTGAGTTTATTTTTGTTTTTGTATTTTTTTGTCTCTTCAATGAAGATTGGATGTCGATTTCCGTGCTCTCGGCGCTTAATTTAGGCAAGGCGATAAAATAATATAACGCAGCCAGCAGAATAACTCCCGCCAATCCGTAATATATATAATCTACATCGGTAATGATGCTTGGAAATAAGACAGCGATCAGACCAAGAGCCGAGGATTGCGCCAGCATTGTGAGCGGATCCGTCCAGCCGCTGACCCTTCCCATCAGCTTCGGATGAACGATTTTAGGTATCCATCCTCCAAGGGCTGTATTGACCGGGCCGATGCATATCCCGGCCAAAAACGCAGCCAAATAATATACAGGCAAATGATCTGTAAACCCAAGCAGAATAATAAATATTCCAGCGATAAAAATCGGCACCGACATCATATATTCCGGTTTCACCTTTTTTTCAAGCAGAGCGGCGACGGCGATCCCGGTCAAAAGTCCGATACCAAGAACGATTGTAAAAAGCGATGTATGCCACTCATAACTGTCGGGGGACAGCTCATACTTCATTTTAAACATCGGCAGGACCGAAAGCCCTCCGCTTACAAGCCCGAAAACAAAATATCCGAACACGAGAGAGGTCAGCAGTTTATTTTTTAATATATAAACGATGCCTTCCTTAAAATCGTGCATTGAATCTTTGATGGTGATGTTTGTCCAGCCTTTTTTCCCATTTGGCTGCCGCGCTTCAAGCGGAATATCGCATGAGCGGATCAAAAAGCCGGAAACAATAAAGCTGATCAAATCGAGAGCGATCGCTCCATGCAGGCCGATCGTCTTATACATAAAGGCTCCCAGCCCTACGCCGAACAGCATGAATAAGCTGAAAAGCATTTGATTAAGCCCGGCCGCTTTGGCATATTGATCTTTTCTCAAAATCGCCTGAACCAAACTGGCTTCAGCCGGATAGAAAAATTTTGTCACCGCGCTTCTGATAAACAGAATGAAAAACACAAGCGGTATGATTTGCAGATATAAAACAAAAAAGAGAACGACAGTCAAACCCGCTCTGATCCAGTCACAGTTTTCCGCTACCTTCTTGCGGTCAAAACGGTCAGCGACCACCCCGACAATAAAGAAAACGAAAATCGTCGGCAAAGAGTACATCAGCTCGGCGATTGTCGTATATGCCGGCTGGCTGCTGAATCGGTCGAGCAAGAAAAAAGCGAAAGCCATATTTCCAACTGTCGTTCCCATTTGAGAAGCGAAAGCTGCGAAAAAAAGTCGGACGAAATTACGATTTTTAAAAATATCCATATATACGCTCCTTACCCTAAAGGTCCCACTATATCTTAATATAAGACTTTATAATGTTCAAATTTGTTTTTCCTGGAATGTCATGACTTATGGTGTAATGGACACTCGGGTTCCGTTAGGCACGATAGAAGCAAGTTCCACAACATCCTGATTGTGCATGCGGATACATCCTCTTGAAACAGCTTTGCCAATTGACGCAGGGTTATTCGTCCCATGGATGCCGTAATGTTGTTTTGACAGGCTTAACCAATAGGCGCCGAAAGGTCCGCCCGGATTTGGCTGCCGGTTGACAATGACAAATTCACCTCTTGGCGTTTGTGTAAGGATTTTTCCGACGGCAATCGGATATGTTTTCATCAATCTGTTCTGATCAAACAATTGCAGGGTTCTGGCGCTGAGAGAAACGACAATCCGATAAGGGATGGTATCCGGATCTCTGATCTCGGGGATGATAATGGTCTGGCCGGCATTGACCCGGCCGCCGTTCAAACCTGGATTTGCCCGAACAAGTGCATCGCGCGATGTTCGAAAATCGAGGGCGATGCTTTCCAGTGTTTCTCCCGGCTTTACTTGATACTTTAGCAATGTTAATAACATCTCCTTTTCAGCAAAACGAAAAAGGAGCCTTTTCCGCTGCTTATATATAGACGGAAAGAGGCTGTGGAAGTTTCGTTTTTTTTATTAAGATGAGGTTAAAAGGAGCGGGAATTTTTTCTATTTTTCTTAATGTATGCAGATACATCTCTTTTTGAGCCGAAGGACCAGTTATAATTTACTGTGATTCCAATTGAAATACGGTAATTTCGGGCTTTGACAGAAAACGGAGGGGCAGCCTCGTTGTTCCGATACCGCGATTGACGTAGATTTTCATTCCGTCACGCTCATACATCCCTTCCGTATAAATTTCTCCGTATGGAGGGGTGATCAGGGGACCGAATACAGGGAGCTGGACCTGTCCTCCATGGGTATGTCCCGATATTTGCAGATTGACGGGGTAATCCTTTGCTGTTAATGCAGCATCGGGTTCATGGACAAGCAAAATCGAAAATGCCTTTTCGCTCAGTTTGGAGAGAATGGCTTCATAGTTTGGTTTGCCGAGCATTAAATCATCGAGTGAAGCCAGCTCGATCATGCTGCCGTCGATCAATTCAAGTGTCATAAAGTCATTTCGCATGACGCGAAAACCGGCGGAGGCCATTAGTGTCTGATAGACTTTTGTCCCGTAGCCGCCGTGATCATGATTGCCGTAAATCGCGATCTTTCCGTAAGGGGCGCTGAGCTTTTTCAATGCTTGTACAGCCCGCTCATGGTCTTGAAAGTGATGCGGTTTATCAATTAAATCGCCGCTGAATACGATGAGATCCGGGTTGAGGCGATTCACTTGATGGACGATATCCATTAGCTCGTCTGCTGTAAAGTATTCGCTTAAATGGGTGTCGCTGAACTGGACGATCCGAAATTTGTCAAACCCTTTAGGAATCAGCGGGTGTTTGATGGGAATAACATTTGTCTCAAGCATGTGCGGTTCAAGATAACGGGCATAGCCAAAGCCCCCCGCTGTCGTTAAAATGCCTGCTGCGGTCAGGCCTAGAAGCCCTTTTAGAAAATGTCTTCTGGACAGATTTTTCATAATCAACCAACCTTTAATAGAATCACTACATTATATCATCTGAGAGAGCCAATCAGGACAATCCGCGAGTTTTGTTAATTTTTTTTAACCGATATGATAAACTATAGATTGAATGAATACTCATTCATGACAAGGGGGATGAATATGGATAGAAAAGTTGTAATCGTTACCGGCGGATCGAACGGAATGGGAAAAGCGATTGCCAAAAAGCAGGCTGAAGAGGGCTGGAATGTGATGATTGCGGGGAGAACACAAGAAACGCTTGAAGCTGCAAAAGAAGAAATCGAAACATTTGCAGGACAAGTCGCGATATGCCAAATGGATGTCCGATCGGCTGAAGGTGTAGAACAGATGATAAATGAAACGTCCGCCCGGTTCGGCACGATAGACGCTTTGGTGAACAATGCGGCGGGCAATTTTATCTGTCCGGCAGAAAAGCTGTCAGTCAACGGGTGGAAGGCTGTCATCGACATCGTTTTAAATGGAACATTTTTTTGCAGCCAGGCGGCCGGTCGATATTGGATCAAACATCAGAAAAATGGCCAGATTTTAAATATGGCGGCGACCTATGCATGGGGCGCCGGTGCCGGCGTCGTTCATTCCGCGGCCGCAAAAGCCGGCGTGCTTTCTTTGACGAGAACGCTGGCCGTCGAGTGGGGGAGGACACACGGCATCAGGGTCAATGCGATTGCACCGGGACCGATTGAAAGGACGGGCGGAGCGGAAAAGCTGTTCGAATCGGAAGAGGCGGTTCTTTCGACGATTAAAAGCGTTCCTTTGGAAAGGCTCGGTACGCCTGAAGAAATCGCTGGGCTTGCCTCTTTTTTGCTGTCTGAACAAGCCGGGTATATCAACGGGGAGTGTGTGACGATGGACGGCGGACAATGGCTTAACACCCGGCCGTTTTAAGATTTCAAATTTTAAGGTGCGAGCCGGTATGGTATAATCATACAAAGATGAGAAGCAGGTGATATGCCATGTTGGATCCACTCGATATTTTAACAAACATTGAAGATGTCACTCCACACTATCAGCCCATTTTCAGTGCTGAAGAGCAGAAGATAATCGGCTATGAAGTGCTGGGGCGCATTGAGGTAGAATCCGAAGTTCAGAGTCTTGGGCCTTTTTTCTCTGATCCTTCCATTCCTGAAGAATATAAGACAGAGGTCGATCTCAGAGTGATCCGTCAGGCGCTTGATCATTTTTTAGACAGTGAACGCGACCTTTTGATCTTTATTAATCAAGATGCAAAATGTGCTGATGATGGATCACGGAGAATCGTTCCTCGACCTTTTGATGGAGTATCGCGAAAAGGGGCTCGAACTGGACCGTTTCGTCATTGAAATTACCGAGCAGCATTTTGAAGGGGATATTGAGCAGCTGCATCATTTGCTGACGTACTACCGTACATACGGCATTAAAGTGGCTGTTGATAATATCGGAAAAGGAAGCAGCAATCTCGACAGAATCGCGCTTCTTTCCCCTGATCTGCTAAAGATCGACCTTCAGCCGCTCAAGATGTCTTCCCCTTCGCCTTCCTATGAATATGTGCTTTACAGCATCTCATTACTTGCCAGAAAAATCGGCGCCGCTTTACTCTATGAAGATATCGAGGCGAACTTTCAGCTTCAGTATGCCTGGAGAAACGGAGGCCGCTTTTTTCAGGGGCAGTATCTGCAATTGCCGGGGGCACAGTTTGTCGAACGGGATTTACTGAAGGATCGGTTAAAGGCGGAGTTTCATCAATTTATCGCCCATGAGAAAAAGAAGCTTGAGATCCTCTATGATCACTCGGAAAAGTTTTATAAAAGGGTTCATCAGCTTGTCACTTCAATTAAAAAAACGAGTCAAACAGATGATGATTTTCTCTTAACCCTTGGTAAAGAACTGACCGACTGCAGCTTCAGAATTTACATGTGCAATGGAGACGGTGTACAGCTGACCAAAAACGTATTCAAGAATGGCGGAGCATGGGTTTTTCAGCCTGAGTACATCGGCAAAAACTGGAGCTGGCGTCCGTATTTCTTAGAGAACATTATGAGAATGCGAACGATGAGAAAAGGATTTTTCAGCGATTTGTACAGCGACATTGAAACAGGAGAAATGATCAGAACGTTTTCTTATCCGATGGATGAAGAGCTGTATCTGTTCATTGACCTGTCCTACTCTTATTTATATGAACAGGATGGTTTAATTTGAAAAGCGGCGACAAAGCCGCTTTTTCTTTTGGAAAAAATGAATCTTTGAAGGTTTATTTTGCGTATATAACGGTAATGAGGAAATATATATGCTAAAAAAGAGGTGACTCATATGAAGAACGTTTGGTTCTCCCTTATCAGCATGCTTTTAGCCGCTATGGCCTTTTTTCATCATTCAGATGCAGCACAGGCAAGTGAAAAGCCGACAAGGGAATCGCTGTTTGAGACCCTTGAATCGATATCAGCTGTTCATGAGAGGCTGACGGAAAAAGAAAGAACGAAAAAAGACATGATTTCCCTTTTAGAGCCTTATATGGAGCATGATTTTGCAGCCCGGTATGTAGACGCGAATGCCTTTAAGGATGAGAAAGGCTGGATTTTTTACGGAACTGACGCACCGGAGCTGGCGATTCCGTTCTTCAGCTATGATGAGAAAACAAAAGTCGCAGAGGCTGATGGACATTATACGGTATATGAGTTTATCGGACATCAAAACGGAGGGCCGGTCTCCTATGATAATGATTATTTGACAGTCACCATAAAGAACAAAGAAGGAAGCTTCAAAGTCGCGAATATCGGTCAAACTGACACAAGGCCGTCCGGAAACGAGATTTTGCCGGAAAAAGCTTCGGAAGAAAAACAAAACCCAGAATTTTTTGAAAGCGGGCGGTCAGAAAAAGAACCCGCATTTCCGCTTTTTGTGATTGATTTTAACTGGTCATTGGCTGGTTTTTTGCAATAAAAAAAGAATTTGAAGAAAACAGTTGACAATGATAGTGATAATCATTATCATTTAACTATAGAGAGATGAACCTCTCTGTTCCCCAACCCCTCTATCAGATCAAGATTTAAAAAACTTGGCGCTGCCCCCGCCAAGTTTTTTATTTGCAGAAAAGCCTTGGCCATGGCCAAGTTTTTTTGTGTAACCGGAATAAGACAATCAGCATATTCCATAAATCTAACTTATGACCGGCTGCAGCCAAAAAAACGCTGTTCTCCTCTCTGCAAAAAACATTTTTCATGTATGACATTCCAAAGAAAACTCAAACTATAAAAAGCGGTTTTACTTTTTTCTGATATGAAGAGGAAAAATGTCATCGGCTGATACTTTGTGGTATGATGCGTGTAGAACTTGTATTATAATTAATACTTGTTGATCCTGAAGTTGTTTTTTTGAAAGGAGTCTTTTCTAGAATGTCACAATTAATGGGTATCATCACGAGACTGCAGAGCCTTCAAGAGACTGCGGAGGCTGCCGGCGAACCGACGCAGCGTTATTTCGAAGTGAACGGTGAAAAAGTATGCAGTGTAAAATACTTTGAAAAAAACCAAACATTTGAGCTGACAGTTTATCAAAAAGGAGATAAGCCTACGACATTTCCGTTTGACAACATCGATATGATTTCAATCGAAATCTTTGAACTGCTTCAGCAATAGGAGGATATGCAATGAAAGCTTTTCCAAGCGTTATTTGTCCGCATTGCCGGCACATGCAGGCTATTGATCAAGTCCTGACAGCCCAGTCCAATCAAAATGTCATTTATTTATGTGACAGCTGCGGATTCAGCTTGAAAAATATACCGACAAAAAAAGGGTAGCAGAAGAATCGTTCATCTTCGGTGCAGATCATAAATGAAAAGGGGCATTTCAATGGCTGATTCTTTTCTTTTTTACAATCTTTCTGAAGATCAAATGACATTTTCTGAAGTGATCGGGAGGCTGAAGGCGTTCATTCTCCAAGATCCGCGCGCAAGCTATCTGCTTTCCGTCGGAACGGACTCTCAAATCCATCAGAATTGTACAAAGTTTATCACTGCTATTCATTTGCATCGCAAAGGCAAAGGTGCATGGGGCTGTTTAAAAAACACGATCGTGAAAAGACCGATACATAGCCTCAGGGAGAAAATATCGCTGGAAACAGCTTACAGCCAAGAAATTGCAGCATACCTTCTGAATGACTATTTTACCGAAATCACAGATCTGCTTCTTCCGTTTACAGACGAGGGAGCAGATTTAACCCTTGAGGTTCATTTGGATATCGGAAAAAAAGGGATTACAAAGGATTTAATCCAGGAAATGACGGGACGGATTACCTCGATGGGGATCAGTGCCAAAATTAAACCAGACTCCTATACCGCTTCCAGCTACGCGAACCGTTATACAAAATAATTGTTTGAAAGAAAATCGCACAGATGTCGAATTGTGCGGTTGACGTTTAATTTTTTATTTCATATTCTAGCCCTATAGAGACTAGAGAGAAGATATCTTCTGACTCTAGCTAAATCAATTAGGGGGCTGGTTAAGATGGAACGCTTTTCAGAAGAAGAGAGAAAACTGTTGCTGAATGTACTATTGAACCATGAATACGCCGTGGAACTATTAAGCAGTGAGATCAATGATATAGAAACGGGTACAAAAAATGTGGATAGCCACACATATAAAAAGCTGGTTACCTTATATGACCGCGTCCGGTCTGAAAATTAGGCCAGATTATATCAATTGATACTCATCAGAGTATCTTTTTTGTTTCATGGCCAGCTTTTAAATGGTAAACTGACCTTTGAAAGAAAGGAAAGTTTTCGACAAATACCGATAAAGTTTATATTATTGTCGTATAGGGAAAACATGCGTTGATGGATTAAAGTTTGAAAGGGAGTCGAAGAATCATGATTAATTTGCAATCAGATGAACTTCTTGAAACCACAGTTGGTCAATTTATGATCGATGCTGATAAAGTAGCCCATGTACAGGTCGGAAACAATCTGGAACATGCCCTCCTCGTCCTGACGAAAACCGGTTATACAGCGATCCCTGTACTTGATGCGTCTTTTCGTTTGCACGGATTGATCGGGACCAACATGATTATGGATAAAATTTTTGGGCTTGAAAGAATCGAATTTGAAAAGCTTGACCAGCTTCATGTAGAAGAAGTGATGCTGACCGACATTCCCCGCCTGAAGACAAATGACCCCATCTTAAAGGGATTCGGTCTGGTGATCAACCATGCTTTTGTATGCGTCGAAAATGAAGATCAGGTTTTTGAAGGCATTTTTACGCGGCGGGTCGCTTTAAAACAATTAAACAAACATCTCCGGACGTTGAATAAATAGGCGCAGCAGCGGCCTATTTTTCATTTGCAGCGGTTTCATTTTCCCTAAGGACCCAAGCGAGTCTTCCACTGACATTCCCCAAAGTCCGTTTTCCTGCTTGATTAAGAAATAATAGTTTGCTTAAAATGTATGATAAGAAAAACTTATTGGAATGAGGAATGCCCATGCAGCTTCAGGAGCTTTACATGCTTGTCGTTCTGGCAGAAGAGTTAAATATGCGAAAAGCGGCTGAACGTTTGTTTGTTTCACAGCCGGCCTTGTCACAGCGCCTGCAGACCATTGAGAAATCATGGGGTACGAAAATTTTTTTGCGGTCACAAAAAGGTCTTACCGTAACGAGCGCTGGAGAAAAAATCATCCAGTTTGCAAGAGACGTGACGATCGAACAGGAGAAGGTGCGGGAGAATATTGATGAACTGGAAGGAGAAATTCACGGAACGCTTAAATTGGCGGCTGCTTCGATTATCGGCCAGCACTGGCTTCCTAAGGTTTTGAAAACATATGTCAAACAATATCCAAACGTCAAGATTTCTCTCATCACAGGCTGGAGCAGCGAAATGCTGAAAAGCCTTTATGAAGACCACGTCCACATCGGCATTATAAGAGGAAACCCCGAGTGGAAAGGGCTAAAACATTATGTAATGAGAGATGAATTGTACCTCGTCGACACGGAGATTCAAAACATCGAGGATATCACAAAAACCGAACGGCCGTTTATTCAATTTAAAAGCGACAGCACCTATTACCAGGAAATCCAGCATTGGTGGCATCAAACATTCAAGACGTCGCCGAAACAGACGATCATCGTCGATCAAATCGAAACCTGCAAACAAATGGCACTTCACGGAATCGGCTATGCGATTCTCCCCTCTATAACGCTTCACGGCAGCGGAAACCATGTTCATAAAATCCCTTTGCTTGATGCAAAAGGAAATGCCATCGGAAGAGATACATGGCTTTTGGGATATGAACCCGCATTCCAGCTCAAACAAGTCCAGGCGTTTGCAGAGGTTGTCAAAGCATGCTCATCAATTGAATAACCATCAAAAAAGGCAGTGCTTCCAAAGGGAAGGCCGCCTTTTTTGATATCTTCTATTGACATTGATAATCATTATCACTTAAAGTGTATCTATATAATAATGAAAATCATTATCATTTACTTGAGGTGGTTCAGTTGTCTAAAGCGTTGATTGCGTTTGCCAGCATGTCTGGCAATACAGAAGATATAGCGATGATGATCAAAGATGTACTGACAGAGCATTCATTTGAAGTCAGATGCCAGGAAATGGATGATGTGGACATCGATTCACTTTCTGAATTTGATTACATTTTAATCGGCACATACACATGGGGAGACGGTGATCTTCCTTATGAAGCGGAAGCGTTTTATGAAGAGGTTTCTTCAATGGATCTAAAAGGGAAAAAGGCGGCTTGTTTTGGTTCTGGAGACTACGCATATCCGAAGTTCTGTGAAGCGGTAAACACGTTTTACAGCATGCTTGAGCATACGGGAGCCGATCTATTTGCGGAAACCCTTAAAGTAGAGCTTGCTCCTGAAACAGATGAGGATATAGAGTGCTGCAAAGAATTTGCTGCAAGCTTTATCGGGTGGGTACAACATCAAAACCGGCAGGCAGAGCCGCATGTTTCATAAAGGTGCAACAGCTGTAGCGTCCGCCAAACATTCGGGATACTTTGTCGCCATAAAACGGGAAGGCATTTTCCACTATTCATCTGAGAAAGGCTGGATCAAGCTTTTTCAATTGAAAAGCAAAATCTGCTCCATTACATATATCGGCCATTATTTGTTCGGAGTGGGCGAGTCAGGAACGATCATCAGATCGTCTGATCAAGGCATGACATGGTCTCTGTCCAGTTTTCCGACAAATGCAACGATATGGTCCATTACGGGCCGAAAAGACGGATTTGTATGTGCGCACGGGAAACATTGCATCTACGTGTCCGACGATTTCGGAGTGTCCTGGCAAATCGTCAAGCCGTTTTCCGATTTGCTCAATCCCCCTGTTATCCGTTCTCTCTGCCTTCATGAAAACCGTCTCTACATCGGAACGCAGATCCATGAAATGCACGGCGGTGTATGGGCTTATGATTTAGATCACGAAACGGCTTTTTTGGTGAAAAAAGAAACAGACCGCATGACAGCTTCCATGATAGCCTTTGGCGGGAAGTGGCTTGTGTGTGCGACGGGATCGAAAAAAGGGAAGCACGGAGCCGTCGATATCCTCAACATTCATACGAATGAAGACATACGAATCAAGCCGGACATTGAAGAAAAAGAAGAATCCTTTCTTGATGTATCGGAAGACAACGGGATTATTTATGTTACATCAGCTCAAGACCGCGACGGATTCTCGAGAATCTATCAGCTTGCTTTTTTTGAAAGGGAGCTGAAATGGTTTGACACCATTAAAGGGCACGGATTCAGAGTGGCCAATCAAAAAGAAAATTTCTTTTGCGCAGGTCTCTATGAATGCAAATTTGTCAGGCCATATGAACAATCTGCAACAGCCCATTAATTTTAAATGCGTTTTTAGGAGGAGTCACCATGGGGAAAGTTTTACTTGTTTATGCAAGCATGTCCGGCAACACGGAAGCGATGGCGGACTTAATTGAGAAAGGCCTTTTAGAAGGAGAAGCTGAAGTAGACCGCCATGAAGCGATGGATGTTGACGCAGAGCTTTTTAACGACTATCAGCACATCGTATTTGGCGCCTATACATGGGGGGATGGTGAGCTCCCTGATGAGTTTTTGGATATTTATGAAGATATGGAAGGCATGGATTTCAAGGACAAGACGTTTGCCGTTTTTGGTTCGGGGGATACTTCTTACGAGCACTTTTGCGGAGCTGTCGACATCCTCGAAGACAAAATCAAGGAGCTTGGCGGAAACGTAGGGCTTCCGTCGGTCAAAATCGAAATGAACCCGGAAGGCGAGGAAGAAAATATGTTGCTTGCATTCGGCAGGGAATTTGCCAAAATATGCGAGGTGCCTGCTTGATGTATACAAAGAGGAAATGGGACGGCCCTTTCCTTTTTTTCTTGTCTTTAAATCTTACCTTTGATACAGTTATGAGGAGAAAAATAGAAGGAGGACTTACATAATGAAAATGATGGATGCAAATGAAATTATTTCATTTATTCAAAATAGTAAGAAATCAACACCTGTCAAAGTGTATGTGAAAGGCGATCTTGAAGGAATTGATTTCGGCCCTTCTGCACAAACGTTTATCACGGGAAACACAGGCGTTGTTTTTGGAGAATGGGACGAGATTCAAGCTGCGCTTGAAGCGAACAAAAGCAAAATCGAAGACCATGTAATTGAAAATGACCGCCGCAATTCAGCCAT
This sequence comes from Bacillus swezeyi, assembly GCF_001969815.1. Classification (GTDB taxonomy): domain Bacteria; phylum Bacillota; class Bacilli; order Bacillales; family Bacillaceae; genus Bacillus; species Bacillus swezeyi. Next base: position 21,292 of record NZ_MRBK01000018.1, read on the forward strand.
ACCAACACTTGATTTGAAAAACATTAAAGCGCGGATCGAACCGGGCGCGATCATTCGCGATCAAGTTGAAATCGGCGATAATGCCGTGATTATGATGGGAGCTTCCATCAACATCGGATCTGTGATCGGTGAAGGAACGATGATCGACATGAACGTCGTGCTCGGCGGACGGGCTACCGTCGGCAAAAACTGCCACATCGGAGCCGGGGCTGTGCTTGCCGGTGTCATTGAGCCTCCTTCTGCAAAACCTGTCGTCATTGAAGATGAGGTTGTGATTGGTGCGAACGCAGTCGTTCTTGAAGGTGTGACAGTCGGAAAAGGAGCAGTTGTTGCAGCCGGCGCCATCGTTGTCGAAGATGTTGAGCCTTACACTGTAGTCGCTGGTACACCTGCGAAAAAAATCAAAGACATCGACGAAAAAACAAAAGGCAAAACTGAAATTAAACAGGAATTGCGCCAGCTTTAATCAGCGGCATCAAAGAAGTGCGTGGATGTAGCAATCCACGCCTTTTCATATAGGCGGGAGGTTCGAAAAGATGAAAATGGAGCAATTGGCAGCGATTCGAAGAGATCTGCATCAAATTCCGGAACTCGGTTTTCATGAATATAAAACCCAGGCTTATATTCTGAACCATTTGCAGCAGTATCCCGAAAACAGGCTTGAAATCGAAAAGTGGAAGACCGGCTTGTTTGTGAAGGTAAAAGGGACTGCGCCTGAAAAGATACTAGCGTACAGGGCCGACATGGACGGGCTCTCGATACAGGAACAAACAGGCTATGCCTTTTCTTCCGTCCACCCGGATAAGATGCATGCGTGCGGCCACGATTTTCATATGACGATTGCCCTTGGCATCATCGATCATTTCGTCCATCATCCGGTTAAACAGGATCTTCTGTTTTTGTTTCAGCCGGCTGAAGAAGGACCGGGCGGGGCGGAACCGATGCTTGAAAGCGACATGATGAAAAAGTGGGAGCCCAGCATGATCACGGCACTGCATATCGCACCGGAGCTTCCTGTCGGCACGATCGGGACAAAAAGCGGGCTGCTCTTTGCCAATACTTCAGAGCTTGTCATTGAGCTTGAAGGAAAGGGAGGACATGCGGCATATCCGCACCTTGCCGAAGACATGGTGGTGGCGGCCAGTTCACTGGTCACCCAGATGCAGTCGATCGTGGCCAGGAACGTAGATCCGCTGGACAGCGCGGTTATCACCATCGGGACGATCACGGGGGGATCGGCTCAAAACATCATCGCTCAGGAAGCCAAACTGGAGGGAACGATCAGGACGCTCTCACCTTCATCAATGGATGAGGTGAGGAAACGGATCGAAGCGATGGTACAAGGCCTTGAAACAGCATATCACTGCAAGGGAAAAGTCAGCTATCCTGCCGCATATCATCAGGTCTACAATTCAAGCGATTTAGTCGAAGATTTTATGCAGTTTGTTTCTGAAAACGGCCTTGCTGAAGTGATCCGTTCAAAAGAAGCGATGACAGGGGAAGATTTCGGCTACATGCTGAAAAAATATCCCGGCTTTATGTTTTGGCTCGGCGTCGACTCTCCGTACGGGCTTCATCACGCCAAACTGCAGCCGAAAGAAGAAGCGCTTGAGACAGCCGTTCGCGTCATGACTGCTTATTTGTCAGCTTGCGCCCAATGAGATGCACAGACCGGTATAAAATACAGGCAAATGTGGCATCTTAAATGGTGGAGGTGTTTCTTCATGTCGAAAAAAATCGGAATTGAACAATCTCTTTCAGATGTTGAGGCTGCTTTAAAGGAAAAAGGGTATGAGGTTGTATTGATGAAAACAGAAGATGATGCAAAAGGCTGCGACTGTTGTGTTGTCACCGGCTTGGATACTGACATGCTTGGAATTTCGGATACGATGACAGGGGCGTCCGTCATTCAAGCGACAGGTATGACAGCAGATGAAATCTGTCAGCAGGTTGAGCAAAAACTTCATTAATCAGACAATAAAACCGAAGTTCATGCTTCGGTTTTAACTTGTTTACAAATGTTATCCGAGCCCGAGCTCATATGTTGTTTCCTTTCTTGGCAACGTGTTACACTTTAGATGTGAAGATCTCAAAGAAGAATCACTGCTAATTTAAATTTATTATCAATTAATATTGACTAAAAAAACTATTAGCATTATAATTAATTATGTGATGTTATTAACTAAATGAGAATTTAATATTTAAATTCTCATTTTGATATGGGTAGCTGAACCCAAAAATATCATTGGAGGGATACATAAAATGGCAGAACGTATGGTAGGTAAACAAGCACCTCGCTTTGAAATGGAAGCTGTACTTGCAAACAAAGAATTCGGTAAAGTAAGCCTGGAAGAAAACATGAAAAATGACAAGTGGACTGTTCTTTTCTTCTACCCAATGGACTTCACTTTCGTATGTCCGACAGAAATTACCGCGATGTCTGACCGCTATGACGAGTTCGAAGACCTTGATGCAGAAGTCATCGGTGTATCAACTGACACAATCCACACTCACCTGGCTTGGATCAACACAGACCGCAAAGAGAACGGTCTTGGCCAATTAAAATATGCACTTGCTGCAGATACTAACCATGAAATATCCCGCGAATACGGCGTATTAATCGAAGAAGAAGGTGTAGCGCTTCGCGGATTGTTCATCATCAACCCAGAAGGTGAGCTTCAATACCAAACTGTTTTCCATAACAACATCGGCCGTGACGTTGATGAAACATTGCGTGTTTTACAAGCGCTGCAAACAGGCGGACTTTGCCCTGCAAACTGGAAACCAGGTCAAAAAACACTTTAATTTCGTCTCTTATAGATGAAGCAGGATTGGAAAGGTCTAACATTTGTTAGACCTTTTTCATCGACTAAATCACAATGGAGGAAAAAACATGAAATTACGTCAGCCTATGCCAGAGCTAACTGGCGCAAAAGAATGGTTAAACGGAGAAGTGGCAAAAGAGCAGCTTATTGGTGAAAAGCCGACACTGATCCATTTTTGGTCAATCAGCTGCCACTTATGCAAAGAGGCAATGCCGCAAGTCAACGAGTTCCGCGACCAATACAAGGATAAGCTGAACGTTGTTGCCGTGCATATGCCGCGTTCGGAAGACGATTTGGACATCAATAAAATTAAAGAGGTAGCAGCTGAACATGACATTACACAGCCGATTTTTGTTGACAGCGAGCATAAATTAACGGATGCTTTTGAGAATGAATATGTCCCTGCTTATTATGTATTCGACAAGACAGGTCAGCTTCGCCATTTTCAAGCTGGAGGCAGCGGAATGAAAATGCTCGAAAAACGTGTAAACCGCGTTCTTGCCGAAACAGAACAATCTGCTGAATAAAATAAAAAGCCCCGTTTCCTGGGGTTTTTTATTTTAGCCCGGCCTGCGCTTCAAAAAAATCAAAAAAATTTCCGCTATCCGCCCCTCTCTTTAAATGAATCTTAAGACACTGTTTATTTCGTTTAGTAAGCCTTATGTCCCATTTTTGATTAAGGAGCATTTTGGCTCGCCCGCCCGCGCAAAAGACGGCGGTTTCGACACGTGAAATCTGCCAATTTTGAATATTCTGGATTTATAAGCCGGAATGATCACCGTTTTCTCACACTTTCCATTATTGTTGATCAGATCCTTCAACTCCTAAATTATGTTCATTCAAAAAGTATTTTTCTAGGTTTCTTCATTATTTACCATTTTTCGACATGGATGATAAAGTAGGTCAAAATGCTTCAAAAACTCCTGCAAAGTCAACCTTCACGGAAATTTAGTTCTATTTTCTTAACGGGAAAATACAGTAGAAAAACGAAAAAATAGTTGATAAAATTAGTTTGGTAATCTAATATTTTTATTAGAAGGTTTATTTATTCTGATAGGAGGGCAAAAACGGTATGTTTAACGAGAGGGAAGCATTGCGTTTAAGATTAGAGCAGCTAAATGAGGCTGAGGTTAAAGTCATTAGGGAGTATCAAATTGAGCGTGACAATATCTATGCAAAGCTGCGCGAATTGGATCGTCCATCCAGCTTTAATGATACAAAAAAAGATTTTCGCCCAGAGCGGAAAAGTGAATCGCTCCCGGTTTTAGCTGAATTAGCTGCACAGGAGATGAAAAGCTACCAGCAGCAGCCGCAAGCATCTCAAAAAAACCAGCAGCAGACTTCTCAGCAAGCCTCCGCACTGCCAGCTGGAATTCCAGACGGTACGACAAGGCGCAGAAGGGGTACGGCCCGTCCGGGTTCTAAGGCTGCAAAATTGCGTGAAGCAGCAATTAAAACATTGAAACGCCACAACGCGGCAATCAAAAGTTCCGAGCTTCAAAAAGAAATTGAGAAAGAAAGCGGACTCGAGATCCCTAACATGACAACTTTCATGCAGAGCTTGATTAAAATGTACCCTGAAGTCAAAAAACCGTATCGGGGTCAATATATATTAGAGGGCGAAATCTCTACTGAGACAGAGCAGCAATAGGTTTAATCCTGGCTTTTCCAGATAGCGCTTGCAATTTTATAGGGAAAGAACGGCGGCCGATTTGAATGCCGCCGGCCAGTCAAACTGCTTGAGAAAAACGGCTCAAGCAGTTTTTTTGTATAAACCATTTTTTTCCTTAAAGTTGTATTTAATTTAATGGTTTTGTTTCCTTATCCGTTCGATTGATTTTATAGACCCATTTTTGAGGAGATGATTCCTCTTCTTTATTCTGTTTTTTCCATTCCTCAATTTTATGTTCCATTTTATCATCGTTCGTCTGGATAATACTCAGCTGTTTATGAAGGAGATCAACTTGTTCTGTTACCGATTGAAGAACCGTCTCAATCTGCTCTGAGCGTTCGAATATATCGTTGTCTTGCCCAAGTGTTTTCTCTGTTTGCTGATAGGTATCAATATCAGCAAAATGAGAAGCAATCCACTTATCGCTCTCATCGAGCTGCCTTTTATAGGAAAGAATCGTTTCGTAAAACAATGATTCCTTCGTTTTTTCAGCTTCCAGCAGCCGGCTTTTCGTATCTGCGACCCGCTCTTTTAGCAAAGCTACATCTGATTCAAGCTGTTTAAACTGAAGGCTTTTAGCGTGAAGCTCATCTTTCAGCCGCCCATTCTCCTTCGTTATATGTTTAAGTTCTTTTTCGGTTTTTTGCCGGGATATTTTTTCATTTTCTGTATTGAATTTCTCATTTTCTATTTGTCTATGTAAGCCCTTTTTCTCCTCTTCGGATTTTACGTTTGCCAAGTGAAGACGGTGCTTTTCTTCAATTTCTTGTTTCCTCATATAGGTTTCTTTTTGAAGAAGCTCCTGCAGCATCACGATTTTACTCAATAACTCGCTTTTGGTGCGGCTGAGCGTTTCGGCCGACTCGTCCTGATTGTTAGCCCTAATCCGCTCCAGCTCCAATGTCAGCTGATCAAGCTGCTGTCTCATGGCGGCATTTTCTTGATTGAGCTTATGGTTCTTTTGACGAAAATAACTTGCCTCGAGCTCATGAATCAATTGATGGCATCTGGCCAGCTCCGCTTTTAAAAATAGATTTTCCTGGGACAAATCGTGAAAGAAAGGCAGTGAACCTGTTGTTTTTTTCATGGTGATCCAGCTCCCCCTAAAGATGTTACAACTACAATATGCAAAAGTCGGACCGTTCATGTCTTCTGAAAAATCCGTTTTATGGACTTGTTCCTTTTTCGGCTGTTTTGCTATGATTTTCACAATAGGTGTTTGAATAGGAAGGTTGGGAAGGGAATGAAACCTGTACATATCGTTTTATCAGGCGGATTGTCACGCCGTTTTGGAGAGCCGAAGGCATTTGCTTTGTGGAAAAATAAACCTCTTTATCAATGGTGCAAGCAGGCTTTTGGGGGGGAGGCGCTGATATTGAGCCGTCCCGGACTGACAGATCGTTTCAGGTCTTATGGAGAAAAAAAAGTGCTGGAAGACGTTGAACCGTTTGAAGGAAAAGGCCCGCTGGCCGGAATATATACGGCTATGGTGCGTGAGGAAGGGGACGTTTACGTTATTTTGGCCTGTGACACGCCTCTTATCAGGAAATCGACCATCTCCGCTTTAAAGGAACAGATGACGCCTGCTGACGATGCCGTTGTGACGGTTGCAGACGGAAGGGCGCAGCCGCTTGTCGCCGTCTATCATAAAAGGGTGAAACACATCTTGTACGACCAGCTTCGGCGGGATGAGCTGAAGATCAGCTGCTTCCTTGAGCGAATTCGTGTAAAGTATATTGAAGCACATGTAATCGGCGCAGAGCCCTGGGAATTTATAAATGTCAATAAAAAGTCGGATTTAGATAAAATTGAAACGATTTTTTCGGAATAAAATGTTTTATCATAGATTGCAAGAGCTTTTCAGCTTATTTTCAGACATCGGGAAAAGATGTTCCTGGCTAAACATGATATGATACTAAAAAAGGGAGTAAAGGAGATCATCCTGATGCATGAAAGGTATTCAAGACAAATCAGATATCAAAACATCGGACAAGCGGGACAGGACAGAATAAGAAAAAGCCATGTTTTGATTGTCGGAGCCGGAGCGCTCGGCACAGCCGCCGCTGAAGGGCTTGTCCGTGCAGGAGTCGGTGTTTTGTCTATTATAGACCGCGACTATGTAGAATGGAGCAATCTGCAAAGGCAGCAGCTCTATACCGAAGAAGACGCAGAAAAACGGCTTCCAAAAGCGGTTGCGGCAAAAGAGCGCCTTTCAAAAATGAATCGCGATGTCAGGCTTCATACATATGTTTCAGACGGCACCGCTGAGACGCTGAAGCCGCTGATCGAAGAGGCGGATGCCGTCGTTGATGCAACAGACAATTTTGAGACCCGCATGATCATCAATGATCTGGCTCAAGCGGCGGGTACACCATGGGTTTACGGCGCTTGTGTCAGCAGCCAGGGCATGTATATGACGATCGTTCCCGGAAGCACACCCTGCCTTGCCTGTCTGTTTGAGGACATTCCGATTGGTGGAGCAACATGTGATACTTCCGGAATTATTTCGCCTGCCGTTCAAATGGTGTCGGCTTATCAGCAGGCCGAAATATTAAAGATATTGACGGATCAAAAAGAGGCGATTCAAACGGCTTTTGTCACGTTTGATTTATGGGCGAACACCCATTTTGAGATGCAAATAGACCGTCATAAGAACTGCCCTTCATGCGGCCAAGCGCCGGTTTATCCGTTTCTCCAGAACTCAAAGCAAAAGAAAGCGGACGTGCTGTGCGGAAGGGAGACCGTTCAAATACGCAGCGATATGTTAAAACACCTTCCTAAACAAGAGCTCATCGAAAAACTTGCCGGGATCGGCAAAGTCGATGCGAATGACTACCTGCTTCATGTTGCATATGAAGCGTTTCGGATCGTCATTTTTCATGATGGAAGGGCGCTTGTTCACGGCACAAGCGATATAAAAGAAGCCAACTCAGTATTGGCAAGAGTCATCGGAATGTAAAAACAGGAGGTTTTTTGAATGCTTGAACAAAGAAAACCCATCCCCGTCTATGAAGCTGCCGAACGTGTCATACAGCTGCAGAAACAGGGAGAAACAGAGTGGACTCAGCTTGAGGAAAGTCTGCACAGGTATTTAGCTGAGGATGTAAAAGCTGATCACCATGTGCCGGCCTTTGACCGCTCGCCATATGACGGCTTTGCGATCCGCGCGTCCGATACTGCCGGCGCTTCCAGAGAGAACCCGCTTAAATTTGAGGTTATTGATCATATCGGAGCCGGGGCTGTTTCGGAAAAAAAGCTCGGCCCTTTTCAGGCAGTCCGGATTATGACGGGAGCGCAGATTCCCGAAGGTGCGGATGCGGTTGTCATGCTCGAGCTGACGAAGACATATTCAGAAGACGAAAAAAACTATATGATGCTGAAGCGTGCTTTCCGGCCCGGAGAAAACATTTCGAAAACGGGTGAAGATGCGGAAAAAGGTTCGGTTCTTATAAGGAAAGGAACGCGGATTACGCCGGGGGTTGTTGCACTGCTTGCGACATTCGGCTATGCTGCTGTTCCAGTGGTTAAAAAGCCTGTGATCGGTATCATAGCAACCGGAACGGAGCTCTTGAATGTCAGTGACCCCCTTGTTCCGGGGAAAATCCGCAACAGCAATGCGGGCATGGTGGCAGCCCAGGTTGAAGAAGCAGGCGGCAAACCTCTTTATTTAGGGAAAATATCGGATCAATTTGAGGAGAGCTTTGAAGCGGTCGAAGGAGCATTGGAGAAGGTGGATTTTCTGATTACAACCGGCGGAGTGTCCGTTGGGGATTTTGACTTTCTGCCGGCTATTTATGAAAAGCTCGGCGCCGAGGTTCTGTTTAATAAAGTGGCGATGCGTCCGGGAAGCGTAACAACAGTCGCCCAATTAAACGGAAAATTGTTATTTGGGCTGTCAGGGAATCCGTCTGCCTGTTTCGTAGGTTTTGAGCTGTTTGTAAAACCGTCCGTCAAAGCTTGGCTGCGTGATCCAAAACCGTATCCAATGTGCGCTGAAGCGATTCTAACAAAGGATTTTCCAAAGCCTAATCCATTTACAAGGTTTGTCCGCTCATTTGTCTCGATCAAAGAAGGAACGCTTCATGCAAAACCGGTCGGCCTTGATAAATCCAGTGCTGTCACATCGCTTGCAGATGCCAATGCCCTTATGGTTTTACCTGGAGGCACAAGAGGCTATGAAGCGGGCAGACGGGTGCATGTCCTTTTATATCGGGATGAGAACGGAAGTGAGGAGCTATGGCAAGAGATTTTCCGATCCTCCAGGTCGTAGGGTATCAAAATAGCGGTAAAACGACGTTTGTTGAAATGCTTCTGGAAAAGCTCGAACATGACGGTGTGCAGGCCGGCTGTCTGAAGCATCACGGTCATGGGGGAGAGCCGGATGCTTTTACCGAAGGAAAAGATTCCGGCCGTTTTTTGCGGGCTGGTGCAGCGGCTTCCGGGGTGGAAGGCGCAGGTGTTTTCCAGCTTACCGCCCGCGGGAATTGGACGCTGGAAAAGCTGATTTCCGCATACAGCCTCCTGTCGATCGATTGCCTGCTGATTGAAGGATTTAAACAAGCTGAATATCCAAAGGTTGTAATGGTCAGAGATGACGGGGATAACGATTTGATTGAACAATTGGACGGCATTATCGCTGTCATTTACCAGCACAATAAACCGCATATTGCCGGGAATGATATACAATGTTTTCATATGGAGGATCCAAGTGCGATTCCTTATATTGTAAAATACTTAAAGGAGGAAGGCGTTTGTCTGGACGATTTGTCATAACAGAAGAACCCATCGTAATCGACGCTGTCGTCAAAAAAGTCGAGAGAAGAGAAGCCGGCGCCATTACGACATTTATCGGAACAGTGAGAGAATGGACAAATGGAAAAAAAACGCTCTATCTGGAATATGAGGCTTATGTTCCGATGGCAGTCGGCATGCTGTCTCAGATAGGCGAAGAAATCAGTGAAAAATGGCCGGGAGCCATTGCGGCTATTACTCATCGAATCGGAAGATTGGATATCTCGGATTCAGCCGTTGTCATCGCCGTTTCCTCCCCGCATCGAAAAGCGGCTTATGAAGCGAACGAATATGCGATTGATAGAATAAAGCAAATCGTTCCGATATGGAAAAAAGAGCATTGGGAAGACGGAGAATCCTGGATCGGAGACCAGCTTGAAACAACGGCATATCCCAAAGGAAAGCCAGACATAGAAGCTGTGGCTTCGAACCGTAAAAGAGGTGCTGACATTGATTAAAATTTTGTTGTTTGCCAATCTTGCAGAGCAAGCGGGTGCACAGAGCATCAATATGGAAGAAGAGAAAACAACGACAGACCGCATCAGGCAGTTTTTAAAGGAAACGTACAGTCTTCAGGGAACAGACCGGGCTATGATCGCAGTCAACGAAGTGTATAAAAGAGGTAACAGTGAAGTAAAGTCCGGGGATACAGTCGCTTTCATTCCGCCGGTCAGCGGAGGGTAAAAAAAACGGCAGCCGGTTATGCACAAGCTATAACCGGCTGCCGTTATTATCATAATCGTTTCCGAGATAGAGAAAACAGCCGCGCCGTTCTTTAGAAATATTTGGTTCTAATTTTTGAATAAGCTCATAAAGCTCACTAATACGGTGAACGTTAAAATTGGTTCTTTCTTTCAGTTTCATTTTCAGCTCTTTCGTTGTTACGATGTTGCCTTTTTGCTGTTTAATAATGTCTACGCAATGTGCTGCATAATACTCTTTATTGGAACGTCTATATCGCTGGATCTGCCTGTCAAGTTCTCCCAGCCTTTCATAGATGCCTTCACGTTCTTTCCTGATGTCTCTCCAGACTTTTTGTTCCAATTCACCTAAGAGGAGAAGCTGTTTTTTTAAAGCCTCTCTGTTCGACATTGCAATCAACTCCGTCATTCATAATTTGATAACATTTTCTATTATTTTACATCATATTCCTCTATTCATCAAAAATTTTCCTTTATAATCGGCTTAATATTTTCAAATCGGCAAACTGAGCAGCCGTTTGATGTTCAGACGGGAGAAGTGGAAAGTCTCCATAATAAGTCTGAATTTTATAAAATTGGTGGAATTTTATTTCGGAAATCGATATATTAGATGATGTGTCCTAGTTTTACATGAATTGGAAAGGTGCTGGTGCGAATGGAGTCACTCAAAAAACTAAAGTCTTTTTATTGGCCTTATAAAAAACTGTTTATTTTGTCGCTGGTTTCAATGCTCTTGATGACGGCGATCACTGTCATTTATCCGATTATGCTGCAGATGACGATTGATGAAGTGATTATTGGCGGCCAATATCAATTGATCATGTGGATCAGCCTAGGTTTTATCGTTGTCATGACAGTAAAAGGTGCAGCTACTTTCTTCCATCAATATCTCGGCGATATGTTCGGCATTCACTCTGTTTACAGCCTGAGAAAAGAGCTGTATGCGAAGCTGCAGCGTCTTCCGTTTAAGTATTATGACAGTGCAAAAACAGGGGATTTGATGTCGCGGCTGACAGCTGATGTCGAGGGAATCAGATTCTTTTTGTCGTTCGGCTTTGCAGAGGTGGTTCGTTTTGTCCTGCTCGTTACACTGAGCCTTTCTGTCATGTTTTCTTATTCAGTACCTCTTACTCTCGTAACCATTGCGTCATTGCCGTTTTTGGGAGCGGCGGTCTATCGGTTTGATAAAAAAGTGCACCCCGCTTTTCGAAAGATAAGAAAATCCTTCGCCCGCTTAAATACAAAAGTCCAGGAAAATATCAGCGGAATGAACACCGTAAAATCCCTGTCAAAAGAAAACTTTGAAATTCAGAATTTTACTCATTCAAACGTACATTTTCGAACAAAAAATTTAAATGCTTCATATATCATGTCGAAATTTTTCCCTTTAATGGAGTTCATCGGCAATATCTGCCTTGTTGCACTCCTGTCGTATGGCGGCTGGCTCGTCATTCAAAACCGCTTAAATCCGGGGGAGCTCGTCGCTTTTTTCAGCCTTGTCAATTATATGATGTGGCCGATTATGAACCTCGGCTATGTCATCAACTTGTTTTCGCAGGCAAAAGCATCTGGGGAGCGTCTTTTAGACATTCTTGATGCTGACGAGCAAATAACCGACCGTGGCTGTCGGGCCGAAAGCGGACGGCTGAATGGAGATGTCGTGTTCAACAATGTTTCTCTTCAATATACAAAGGGAAACGCTGAAGCTTTGCATGAGGTGTCATTCCAAGCTCCCCGGGGGAAAACGATTGGATTAATCGGTGCGACGGGCTCAGGGAAAAGCAGCATCATTCAATTGTTGAGCCGTTTTTATGAACCGACATCAGGAAATATCACGATTGACGGCAAACCTCTTTCCCGCTATTCATTAAAGATGCTGCGCTCGAATATCGGAATCGTTCCGCAGGAATCGTTTTTATTTTCATCTACCATTGAATCGAATATTTCTTATGGGAAGCCGGATGCATCGATGGATGACATCATGGAAAGCGCGAAAAGAGCCCAGGCCCATGATTTTATCATGGAGCTTCCGGATCAATATGAGACGATGCTCGGCGAAAGGGGACTCGGGCTGTCGGGAGGTCAAAAGCAGCGGATTGCCATAGCGAGAGCGATTTGTCTTAATCCGAGCATTCTGATTTTGGATGATTCGACAAGCGCCGTTGATATGGAGACGGAACATCGCATCCAGCTTGCCCTGCAAGAGGTGATGCGTGATCGGACGACTTTTATTATCGCCCACAGAATCTCTTCAGTGAAGCATGCTGACGAAATTCTCGTTTTAGACAGCGGCATGATAAAGGAAAGAGGAACACATGAAGAATTAATTGAGAAAAACGGTTTATACAAACGGATTTTTGATTTGCAGTACAAAGATCAAAAGATTTTGAATGAACCGCATTTTGCAGGATAGGGGGCCGTTGTTTGATGGAGCACCAAGCGAAAAAACAAACATTGATGAACCGGTTTTTTTACGCTTCAGACCAAATCATTGAAAAGCCGTTTAACTGGGCGCAAATGTGGCGGCTGCTTAAATATTTAAAACCGTACCGCAGCAATTTGCTGCCGCTGTCTTTTTTAACGGTGATCATCGCTGCGGCCATTCGGCTGACCGTGCCCATATTGATCGGGGTCTATGCACTCGATAAAGCAATCGCAGGCAAAGATATGAATCTTCTCCTTCTATTGATTTGTGTCATCAGCATCATGTATCTGGTGAATTACGTTGCGAATGTCTTGAGAATCCGTTGGATGAACAAACTTGGACAGCATGTGATCTATGATCTTAGACAGCATTTGTTTACACATGTCCAGCGGCTCTCACACCGCTTTTTTGACGAACGCTCGGCGGGTTCGATTCTCGTCCGCATCATGAATGATATCAATTCATTGCAGGAGCTGTTTACGAGCGGAGTCATCAATTTGCTGATGGATGTCCTGCTGCTCTTCGGAATTATTGTCATTCTGTTTTCGCTTAGTCCTGAGCTGACAATCGCGATCATGATTACCTTGCCTGTCATGTTCTTTATTTCTACCAATCTTCGGAGAAAAATCCGCCGGTCATGGCAAAAAGTCCGGTTAAAACAGTCAAAGCTGAATTCCCACTTAAACGAAAGCATCCAAGGCATCAGGGTCACTCAGGCGTTTACACAGGAAAAAGAAAATATGATGTATTTTGAAGGCGTCAATGGCGAGAACTTTGAAGCCTGGCGGGAAGCGACGAAAAAAAATGCGACATTTCGCCCGCTCGTCGAAATGACAAATGCGGTCGGAACCGCCATCCTCATCTGGTACGGCTCAAGCTTGATCATTAATGAAACGATTACGATCGGCGTTTTTGTATCTTTCGCTTTTTATCTCGGGATGTTTTGGGAGCCGATTTCAAGGCTTGGTCAAGTCTATAATCAGCTGCTGATGGGGATGGCTTCGTCTGAACGGATATTTGAATTTCTAGATGAAAAGCCGAGTGTTGCGGATAAAGAAGATGCCGTTAAAGTAAAAGAATTAAAAGGTCATATTGAATTTGACGATGTTGAATTTTCTTATGATGGGAAGCGGAAGGCGCTTCACAGAATATCGTTTGAGATTCCGGCTGGCACATCGATTGCACTTGTCGGACATACAGGATCAGGAAAGACGACGATTGCGAGCCTGATCAGCCGGTTTTATGATGCGACAAGCGGGACGGTAAAAGCGGATGGAATTCCGATCACAGATATTTCGCTTGACGACCTGCGTTCGCAAATCAGCATCGTCCTTCAGGACACGTTCATTTTTTCAGGAACGATTATGGAAAATATCCGTTTTGGGCGGCCGAACGCAACTGATGAAGAAGTCGTTGAAGCAGCTAAAGCCGTCGGTGCCGACTCTTTCATTTCAGCGCTTCCAAAGGGGTATTCCACAGAGGTCGAAGAGCGCGGCAACATCTTATCCGCGGGGGAGCGGCAATTGATTTCATTTGCAAGGGCGCTTTTGGCTGATCCGCGCATTCTAATTCTTGACGAAGCAACCGCCAGTATCGATACAGAAACCGAAGTCAAAATTCAAGCCGCCTTGAAAACCCTGCTTCACGGCCGCACCGCGATAATGATCGCCCACAGGCTGTCAACGATAAGAGATGCTGATAAAATCATGGTGCTTGACCACGGCAGAAAAATGGAAGAAGGCAGCCACCAGGAATTAATCAAACAACGCGGCATGTATTATGAGCTTGTGAAGGCACAGTACCGCATGTTTCAGGCGGATTGACTACGCAAAATCTATTTTTGCGAAAAACACCATGAAACATTTTATACTCACCTCCGTACAAATAGGTAGTCATTATGATAAGGGGGATTAAAAAGTGGAAACTCATTTAGAAATGGAAAAAGGAAAAAAGCCGTCTTTGCTGGGAATGATAACGCGTCCTGGAGAGCAGTTTGAGAGAATGAGGGAAAAGCCGGTTTTTTGGCTCCCTCTTTTCGTCGTCTTGATTTTATCCGTTATAGGCGCTTATCACCTCAATGCAAAAATCGATCTTACATCTGAATTACAGGGTGTGCCTGATGCGGAAGCATTTGCATCTGCGATGAAAGGCGTAGGTGTGGTCGGCGGGATTATTGGCTCTGTCATCGCCATTTTGATCAGCGCTTTAATTTATTGGCTGATCGTCAAGATCGGAAAAGGGGAAACCGATTATGTCCACATGTTCTCGCTGGCCGTTTTCACGTACTTTATAGCGGCTGCCGGACAATTGATCAACGGTCTTGTCATCTATTATTCAAATATCGATCCTGAAGTTGTCGTCACATCGTTAAGCAGTGTCATCACAGCAGGACAGCCGCTCAAAACGGTTTTGGGTGTATTTGACCTATTTACAATCTGGTCTCTTGCACTGGTTGCCATTGGGCTTCAAAAAGTGGGGGGCATATCTAAAAAAGCAGCTTGGACTGCGGTTATCATTTTATTTATCATTTCTCTCTTGCTTGCTTTTGCAGTCGGTTTGGCCAGTAACTTTTTTGAATCAATTGAAGGAGCAATATAAATGAAAAAGATAGCGATCGGCATTGTTATTATTCTGGCTGCTGCGCTTTTAATCGGGCTCAACCTCTACCGCTCGGCTCAAACGAGCGGTGGAGAAAGCGCAGCGATCGATACGGTGAGACTCGAAGAAAAAGAGATCGCTTCTACTGTCATGGTTCCGGGAACGCTTCAATTTGCAAACGAACAATATGAATATTACGAACCTGAAAAAGGAGAGATCGCAGACATTAAAGTGAAAGAGGGGGACAAGGTTAAAAAAGGAGATGTGCTTTTCACATATGCGAATGAAGAACTTCGTTTAGAAACAGAGCAAAACGCCCTTTCCATTGAATCAAAGCAGCTTCAGCTTGAGCAGATTCAAAAAAAAATCAATCATTTAAGCGATAAGGAAAAGAATCTAAAGGCGGAGCTTGGCGAAAAAGAAGCCAAAAGGCAGATTGATGATGAACGCACACAGCTGGAAATGGAGGAAAAAACGGCCCAGCTTGAACTCAAACAAGCCGGCTTGCAAAAAGAAACGCTCCAGAACAAAACGGCCGCACTCCAAGTGCAAAGTGAAATCGACGGCACGGTGATTACGGCTGACAAGGAAGCGGCGGCCAACAAATCGGACATTCAAAAGCCTGTTGTACATATCGGGAATGAGGACAAGCTTATCGTCAGAGGGGTGTTATCAGAATATGACACATTGAAAGTGAAAAAAGGCCAGAATGTAACGATCACTTCAGATGTCATTCAAAACAAAGAATGGAGAGGCAGGGTATCTGCGGTCGGATTGGCGCCCGAGCAGCAGGATACTGCAATAACAGGAGCCGGAAAGGAACAAAGCGCTGTTCAATATCCGGTTGCAGTGAAGATCAAAGGCGAACGCCCGCAAGCTAAACCAGGTTTTAAAATGATTATGAATATCCAGACGGATAAGAGAACCGTTCAGGCTCTGCCGGCCGGGGCCGTCAAGCAGGAGGGTGATCAATCATACGTATTTGCTGTCAAAGACGGAAAGGCGGAGCGGATCAATGTGAAAACCGGAGAAAACACCGATGGCGTCATTGAAATTACCGACGGTCTGACAAGCGAAGATCAAGTCATTGCAAACCCTGCTGACGACTTGAAAAGCGGAACGGAAGTGAAGCTTCAATGATTGAGTTTTCCCAAGTGAAAAAGAGCTATCAAATCGGAAGGGAAACGGTCGATGTCCTTAAAGGAATCGATATGAAAATTAAGCAGGGCGAATATCTGTCCATCATGGGTCCGTCGGGTTCCGGAAAATCGACGATCATGAATATCATCGGCTGTCTTGACCGGCCGACATCCGGAGTATACAGCTTGGACGGCGAAAATGTCTCATCATATGGGGAAAAAGAGCTTGCAGTGGTCAGAAATCGGGCAATCGGCTTCGTTTTTCAGCAGTTTCAGCTGCTTCCGAGGCTGAATGCCATGAAAAATGTCGAACTTCCGATGATCTACTCGGGCATTCCGAAAAAAGAACGGCGGGAGCGGGCGGAACGGGCGCTTGAAAAGGTCGGCCTGAAGGATCGAATGCACCATATGCCGAATGAGCTTTCCGGCGGCCAAAAGCAGCGTGTTGCCATAGCGAGGGCGACTGTCAATGAACCAAAACTGATCTTGGCTGATGAACCGACCGGTGCGCTCGATACGAAGACAGGCCATGCGGTTATGGAGCAATTTACTGAATTGAATGAGGAGGGAACGACTGTTGTTCTTGTCACCCACGAACCCGAAATTGCCGATTATACGAGCCGCATCATCATGGTGCGGGACGGTGAAATTATCTCGGCTGAAAGAGAGCGGAGGGGGGCGGCGGAATGAATCTCGTTGAAAACTTGAGAATGGCTTTGAGTTCTATATTGTCTCATAAGCTGCGTTCGATATTAACGATGCTCGGCATCATTATCGGAGTGGGCTCTGTGATTGTCGTTGTTGCCGCAGGGCAAGGCGGAGAGCAGATGCTTAAACAGTCAATCAGCGGACCGGGAAATACGGTTGAAATCTTTTACAATCCAAGTGAGGAAGAATTATCTGTCAATCCAAACGCTTATTTGAGCGCCAGCTTTACAGAAGAGGACATCCGGAGCCTTAAATCTGTTTCAGGAGTGAAACAGGTTGTCGCGAAGACGACTGAAACCATGAATGTTCGTTTTAGGGAAGAAGAGTCTGATGCTGCAGTGAACGGAATCAATGACGGATATATCAGCATCAATTCAATGAAGCTGGAAAAAGGAAGAGAATTTAGCGAAACGGACTATCGGACAGGGAAAAGGGTCGGCATCGTGTCCTCAAAGTTTTCGGAAGAATTGTTTCCTCATCAATCCCCGCTCGATCAAGTCGTCTGGCTAAACGGACAGCCGGTGCAAATCATCGGTGTTTTGAAAAAAGAAACCGGACTGCTTGCGATGGGGATGAATGAAATATATGTTCCGTTTACGATGCTTAAGTCTTCTTTCGGCATCAGCGATTACAGTTCCGTCTCCGTTCAGGCGCGATCTGCGGATGATCTGCATGGGGTCGGAACGAAAGCCGCTGACATCATCAATGACAATCACGGCACAACAGATTCCTATGAAGTGATGAATATGGAAGAAATTGCGTCCGGGATCAGCCAAATCACGGCGATTATGACAACGTTTATCGGCTCGATCGCAGGCATTTCCCTATTGGTTGGAGGCATTGGCGTCATGAACATCATGCTTGTGTCCGTCACAGAACGAACAAGGGAAATCGGTATTCGAAAATCGCTCGGTGCGACACGAGGCCAGATTTTGACGCAATTTCTCATTGAATCGGCATTGATTACACTGATTGGCGGTGTGCTGGGAATTGCACTCGGATATGGGGGAGCCTCTCTTGTTTCATTTTTCGCCGGCTGGCCGCCGCTCGTTTCCTGGCAGGTGGTTCTTGGCGGTGTGCTGTTCAGCATGGCGATCGGCGTCATATTTGGATTGATCCCGGCCAATAAAGCGTCCCGCCTCGATCCGATCGATGCATTGCGTTATGAATAGAATGACTCTTTCAGATCCGCGGCCGAGATATAAAAGACGAAAAGACCGTTGTGCAGACGGTCTTTTTTCTAGTCCAATTTTATATAAAATGAAACTAATTTAGAAAAATATCCGGATTATGAAGGTTAGACTTGAAATTGCTGTGAATTTCATCTTGATTTCACCAAAAGGAATGTACGGGTGGAATGAGAACGTGGAAGCGAAAGTAGACGCACCAAAAGAGCTAAAGCCGTCATTGATCGGTATGATCACAAGCCCTGTCCATCAGTTTGTGCGAATGAGAGAGCGACCTGTCATTTGGCTGCGATGATGATCGTGCTGGTCTTGTCCGGACGATCTATTGATATCATGTTTTGGCAAATGGACGAGTTGTATCATTTGAATCTAGGGCCGGAGAAATACAGCTATTTGGCCTTCGTAATATTTTTCAATCCGCTATTTTCTAAGTGTTGAGTGCTTTAGTATTGTGGCTGATCGCAAAAATCGGCGGAGGAAAAACCCAATTTTGCATGTATGGTCTCTCAGTCTGTTTATGTGAGTTTTGTCACGGTCATCAGGGATGTCGTGATCAGTTTGGGTTATTATTTTTCACATTCGCTGGACAGATACATTCCAGCCGGCGAACCTCTTTGAGTGTTTCCGAGCATGTTTGATATTTTTACGATCTGGTCATATGTTTAATTGCTGTAGGGCTGCTTGGATCGGCGTTTCTGTATTGTTTATTCTTATGCTGCTGTTATCTAATCTCTGTGGATTGTTTCAAGTGATATTAGAAAATATTGACAAATGGATGGATAAAGCTCTTTTCGCAAAAACCTCATGCAGTCAGCATGGGGTTTATTGATGAGCCGTTGCATGAATCTTGATGGAATAGATAATAATAATGTCACATATTTTTGCGAATTTTTATAGTTTATACAGTTTACAAATGATACATATCACGTTAAGATGTTGAAATGTGAAAGATTTTGATGGTTATTGAATGAATTTGAAAGATTTTTGTTGAGTTATGTCGAAAAAGCGTTTACAATGAAATTGTAAGCTAAATGAAGGCGTTTTCAAAAAGGGGTGATAATGTGTTGACTCCCGAACGGCACCAGCTGATCATTGACGAAATTGAAGAGCATGATGTCGTGAAAATCCAATATTTAATGAATTTAACGAATGCATCTGAGTCAACGATCAGAAGAGATTTGTCGACGCTCGAAGCCCGCGGATATTTAAAGCGTGTTCATGGAGGAGCATCAAAGCTTTCCGACATTCGAATGGAACCGGATATGCTTGAAAAATCATCCAAAAACCTTCATGAAAAGAAAAAAATCGCCCAGAAAGCCGCCTCTCTTCTTGAAGAAGGCGATTGCATTTTCCTTGATGCCGGGACCACTACTTTGCAAATGATCGACTTTATCGATCAAGAGAAGGATATTATCGTAGTCACCAACGGAGTCATGCACATTGACGCATTAATCAAAAAAGGTATCACGTTTTATTTATTAGGCGGATATGTGAAGCATAAAACAGGGGCGATCGTGGGGGGCTCCGCATTGTCGGCCATCAGCCAGTACCGGTTTGACAAAAGTTTTATCGGTGTGAACGGGATTCATACAGAAGCGGGATTTACAACTCCCGATCCTGAAGAAGCCCTCATCAAAACAAAAGCTGTCAAACAGGCAAAAAAAGCTTTTATTTTAGCTGATGCTTCCAAGTTTGGAGAGATGTCTTTTTCTGCCTTTGCAAGTTTAGACGAAGCAGCTATCGTTACAGCAGGATCTGCAAAACATTCATTTGATAACTATCAAGAAAAAACTGTCGTAAAGGTAGTGAAAACATGATATACACTGTAACACTCAACCCATCGGTCGACTACATTGTTCACGTTGAAGAATTTTCATTAGGCGGGTTAAATCGTTCTGTCTATGACACGAAATATCCGGGAGGCAAAGGGATCAATGTGTCACGGGTATTAAACAGACACCATGTGCCTTCTAAAGTTCTCGGTTTTATCGGCGGTTTTACCGGGGGTTACATCAAGTCATTTCTTGAAGAAGAGAAGCTTGAGACAGCCTTTCATGAGGTAAATGGAGATACCCGAATCAATGTGAAATTGAAAACTGGGGATGAAACAGAAATTAATGGACAAGGCCCTTCAATTAGCGATGAGGATTTCGCGGCGTTTTTAGACCAATTTTCCGCCATGAAAGAAGGGGATATCGTCGTAATGGCCGGGAGCATTCCAGCTTCATTGCCTCAGGACACTTATGAAAAGATTGCTGAAACATGCAGTCAGCAGAATGTTCGAGTCGTCGTTGATATTTCAGGTGAGGCTCTCTTAAAAGCGGCTCAAATGCGTCCGCTTTTAATGAAACCAAATCATCATGAGCTTGGAGAAATGTTTGGAACAACGATCACCTCTGCTGAAGAAGCAGTGCCTTACGGAAAAAAACTGATTGAACAAGGAGCGGAAAACGCTATCGTTTCGATGGCTGGTGAAGGTGCTCTTTTATTCACGAAAGACGGCGTTTACCATGCCAATGTCCCTAAAGGAAAGCTCATTAACTCTGTTGGAGCTGGGGATTCAGTGGTTGCCGGTTTTCTCGCAGGTATTGAAAAACAGCTCGACATCAAAGAGGCTTTTCGGCTAGGGGTTGCCTCAGGCAGCGCTACCGCTTTTTCAGAGGAGCTCGGAACAGAAGAGCTGGTTCACAAACTTCTTCCGGAAGTTCAAGTCAAAACGATTTAAAGGAGGAAAGGTTATGAAAATAACAGAGCTACTTACAAAGCATACGATCAAGTTAAACCTTGAGAACAGCCAGAAAGAAAACGTGATTGAAGAGCTTGTCACCGTTTTGGATCAGGCGGGAAAATTAAATGATAAAGAAGGCTACAAAGAAGCCGTTATCAATCGCGAAAAGCAAAGCTCAACAGGAATCGGCGAAGGCATTGCCATTCCTCATGCGAAAACAGCGAGCGTTAAGGAGCCTGCGATCGCGTTTGGCCGTTCAAAAGAAGGTGTCGATTATGAATCTCTGGACGGGCAGCCGAGCCATCTCGTCTTCATGATCGCTGCCACAGATGGAGCCAATAACACGCACCTAGAAGCGCTGTCAAGGCTGTCTACCTTGCTGATGCGGGAAGAAATCCGCAAGCAGCTGCTAGAAGCGGGATCAGAAGAAGAAATCATCGATATTATCAACCAGCATGACAAAGATGAAGAAGAAGAGCAGACTGAAGAGCCTCAGGCTCCATCTGCCAAAGGAAAAATCCTTGCAGTGACAGCATGTCCGACAGGGATCGCCCATACATTTATGGCCGCTGATGCATTGAAAGAAAAAGCAAAAGAAATGGGCGTTGACATTAAAGTTGAAACAAACGGATCAGGCGGTATTAAAAGCGCCCTGACAGCCCAGGAAATTGAAGATGCGGTTGCCATCATCGTTGCTGCCGATAAGCAAGTTGAGATGGAGCGCTTTAACGGAAAGCACGTGATTGAAGTACCTGTTACAGCAGGGATCAGACGTCCGAAAGAACTGATTGAGCAGGCGCTGAACCAAGATGCGCCAATTTATCGGGGCACAGGCGGCGGCTCAGCCTCTGATGACGGCGGAGCTGCAAAAGGAAAAGGCGGCGGCTTTTACAAACACCTGATGAGCGGTGTCAGCAACATGCTTCCATTTGTTGTCGGGGGCGGAATTTTAATTGCGATTTCGTTCTTCTGGGGCATTAACTCTTCAGACCCGAATGACCCGTCTTATAATCAATTTGCGGCTGCTCTAATGGAAATCGGCAGTGCAAATGCTTTGAAATTAATGGTTGCTGTATTAGCCGGTTTTATTGCAATGAGTATTGCGGACCGTCCTGGTTTTGCGCCTGGTATGGTCGGCGGTTTTATGGCGACACAGGCTGGCGCAGGCTTCTTAGGCGGATTAATTGCCGGTTTCCTTGCCGGATACATCGTCATTCTCTTGAAAAAAGCGTTTGCCGGTCTTCCGCAAGTTCTTGATGGATTAAAACCTGTTTTAATCTATCCGTTGTTTGGTGTCTTCTTCACTGGACTCATCATGCATTATGTTGTCAACACGCCTGTCAAGATGATTATGGACGGAATGACACACTGGCTTGAAGGACTTGGTACAGGAAACCTTGTCTTAATGGGCATTATTTTAGGCGGTATGATGGCAATTGATATGGGAGGCCCGATCAACAAAGCGGCCTTTACATTCGGTATTGCAATGATTGAAGCAGGAAACTTCGGACCGCATGCGGCGATCATGGCAGGCGGTATGGTGCCTCCGCTCGGGATTGCGCTTGCAACAACGTTCTTTAAAAGCAAGTTTTCAAAACGCGACCGTGAGGCAGGGATTACATGCTACTTTATGGGGGCGTCATTTATCACGGAAGGTGCGATTCCGTTTGCGGCAGCCGATCCTGCCCGCGTCATTCTGGCTTGTGTAGTTGGTTCAGCAGTCGGCGGCGGTTTATCGCAATTTTTCGGAGTTACCCTTCCCGCTCCGCACGGAGGAGTGTTTGTCTTCCCGACAACGAGTCATCCGCTTCTCTATCTTGTGAGCGTGCTGATTGGAGCGGTGGTAACAGCTCTCATCCTCGGCTTCTTGAAAAAGCCGGTTCCAACTGAAGAATAAGTGCTAAAAAGTGCCACAAGGTTTCACACGTGGCACTTTCTTTTTTCCTGTTTTTATCACTTGCGGGCATGCTGATTATGTATTCTCTCAGAACTTGTGATAAAGTATAGGAAAGCTTTTATTTTTGAACTGTAAATTGTGACAGACTGTTTTTAGGAGGAAGCGTTTTGACTGAAGAAAAATCCACCAAAAAGAAAAATTCTCTCTTTGAATGGGTAAAAGCCATTGTGATTGCAGTCGCTCTGGCCTTGCTGATCCGGGCATTTTTATTCGAACCGTATTTGGTCGAAGGCACATCAATGGACCCGACGCTACACGACGGGGAACGTTTATTCGTTTATAAAACGGTGAAATATATTGGTGAGTTTAAACGGGGAGATATCGTCATCATCGATGGAGATGAAAAAAATGTCCACTACGTAAAACGCCTGATCGGTTTGCCGGGGGATACCGTGCAAATGAAGGATGACACGCTTTACATAAACGGGAAGAAAGCGTCCGAGCCGTATCTTAAGGCGAACAAAAAAGAGGCGGAAGCAGTCGGCGTCAAGCTGACGGGGGATTTTGGCCCTGTGAAAGTCCCAGAAGGCAAGTACTTTGTCATGGGGGACAATCGCCAGAGATCGATGGACAGCCGGAACGGACTCGGGCTGATTGATAAAAAACGAGTGGCAGGGACATCACAATTTGTGTTTTTCCCATTTAATGAAATCCGAAAAACAGACTGAAAAATGCCTGCCGTCCTTTGGGACAGTCAGGCATTTTTGCTTTTTATGACAATAATGATGCCAGCACTGCGATAAATAGTACTGTAACGAATACTGCAGCCATAATCAGAAGAACGCTGAAAAGCATTCTGATTTCCGCCGTTTCTTTTCCCCGTTTTGTCAACATTCGCTTTGCGTAGATATGAACGAACGTGTAAATCAAGGCGATCCCGATATAAAGGCCCAAGTCGCGTGCTGTAAAGCCGGTTACTGCCAAATATACGCCGGCAAAAAAAATAAACATGCAGTATTCTGTCAGAGTGATAAGCTTCATGTTGTCCTCCGTCTAACGATCCGTGTTTTCTTCAAATATCACCTTTTTATAATATATCTTTTGAAGCCATCCTACAAGAAGACCAAAACCTATTAAAAGACAAGCAAAAATTAAAAAATCCGCAGTCCACATATTAAACCCTTTAAAAAGCCCGATAGACATCGTAGATATCACCATGGCGGTTGCTATGAAAACCGCGTGCCACGGCCTCGTGTTTACCCATCTGATGATATCGGGGTCTTCTTTCATTTTCATTTTTCCTTCCCCCAATCTTCATTAATTGTAACATATTGTCACAATAGAAATGTAAAAAAAGCTTTTTTTCGGTATATTTTTCTTTAAAACTTTATCGTAAAAAAGCAAAGCATTTCTCTTGCGGATCATTCGTGTTATACTCGTTCTAATGAAGTAAAGTTGATGGAGGATATGAAATGATAGCTGTAAATAATGTAAGCTTGCGGTTTGCAGACCGGAAGTTATTTGAAGATGTAAATATTAAATTTACGCCCGGAAATTGCTACGGGCTGATCGGGGCTAACGGAGCCGGAAAATCCACATTTTTAAAAGTTTTATCAGGTGAGATTGAGCCTCAGACGGGCGATGTTCATATGAGCCCCGGCGAGCGCCTTACCGTGCTGAAGCAAAATCACTTTGAGTACGAAGAATATGAAGTGCTGAAAGTTGTCATTATGGGTCATAAGCGCCTTTATGAAGTGATGCAGGAAAAAGATGCCGTTTATATGAAGCCGGACTTTTCGGATGAAGACGGGATCCGCGCTGCTGAGCTTGAGGGCGAGTTTGCCGAGCTGAACGGCTGGGAAGCTGAAGGAGAAGCGGCGATATTGCTGAAAGGACTCGGTATACCAGAAGAGCTTCATTCGAAAAAAATGGCCGATCTCGGCGGATCTGACAAAGTGAAAGTGCTTCTTGCACAAGCTCTGTTCGGAAAGCCTGACGTACTGCTTCTCGATGAGCCGACAAACCATTTGGATATTCAGGCGATCCAATGGCTTGAAGAGTTTTTAATCAACTTTGAGAACACGGTGATCGTCGTCTCGCATGACCGCCACTTTTTAAATAAAGTATGTACACATATTGCTGATTTGGATTTTAATAAAATCCAAATCTATGTCGGAAACTACGATTTCTGGTATGAATCAAGCCAGCTTGCCTTAAAAATGGCTCAGGAAGCCAATAAGAAAAAAGAAGAGCAGATCAAACAGCTTCAGGAGTTTGTCGCGAGATTCAGCGCAAATGCCTCCAAATCCAAGCAGGCCACATCAAGAAAAAAACTGCTCGAAAAAATTACGCTCGATGATATTAAACCGTCATCACGGAAATATCCGTACGTCAATTTCACGCCTGAACGTGAAATTGGAAACGATGTGCTCGTCGTTAAAGACTTGTCCAAAACGATCGACGGCGTCAAAGTTCTTGATTCGGTAAGCTTTATGATGAACAAGGACGATAAAATCGCCTTTACGGGACGCAATGAGCTTGCTGCCACGACGCTCTTTAAAATCCTTGCCGGGGAAATGGAGCCTGACAGCGGGTCATTTAAATGGGGCGTGACGACATCCCAGGCGTTTTTCCCGAAAGACAACAGCGAGTATTTTGAGAACAGCGATTTGAACCTTGTGGACTGGCTTCGCCAATTTTCTCCCCATGATCAAAGCGAAAGCTTCCTGCGCGGATTTTTAGGAAGAATGCTGTTCTCGGGAGAAGAAGTGCTCAAAAAAGCAAGCGTCTTGTCAGGAGGAGAAAAAGTCCGCTGTATGCTTTCCAAAATGATGCTCTCAGGTGCAAATGTGCTAATGCTGGATGAGCCGACAAACCATTTGGATCTTGAATCGATTACAGCATTAAATAACGGCTTAATCAGCTTTAAAGGCGCGATGCTGTTTACATCCCATGACCATCAGTTTGTCCAAACGATTGCCAACCGGATCATCGAGATCACGCCAAACGGCATCATTGACAAACAAATGAGCTATGATGAGTTTTTGGAAGACAAAACTGTTCAGGCTAAGCTTGCTGAACTTTACGAGTAATTCAAGAAAACCCGCCTTAAAAAGCGGGTTTTTTATAAAAAGGAGATGGTTTCTGTGTCATGCCGAAAGGCTCTTGAGCAATATATAAAAGCAACAAACACGCATGTGTTTGAGAATGTCAAAGAGCTCCTTGATCCTGACGCTGTGTATTGGTTCTCGGATCAAACGTGCTCGGGCTTTGAGGCGATTCAGCGTTATTTTGAAAACGCCTGGAAGCAAATCGAAAACGAAGTATACAGCGCTAGCAATGTCAGCTGGATCACGGAAACAGACGAACAGGCCGTCTGTCTTTATACATATGAATGGAAAGGGTTTTATCAAGGCGAATCGGTTCAAGGGGCAGGCCGTGCGACAAACGTATTTGTAAAGGACGAGTCAGGAAACTGGAAGCTGAAGCATGAACATTTAAGCAGTTTGCCCAAACTATGAGAAGGCGGAGCATTGGACTGGCTTCAGCCGTTACAGCCACCTTTCATGTAAGGGTGAAGTTCATCCTTAAAGTTTGCGTCGCTTTTTTATCGGAAATCCGTCAGGAAGTGCATTGGCGGCATGCGGACACTATATAAAAGGACCTCAAAGCGTTTTGAGGTCCTTTTTAGGCGGAAGGCTGTTAAAAAGCCCAATTGCCTTTTCGGAAAATCGGCTCTCTTTTTCCGTCAGCCGTTATTCCGTCAATATCCATTTCACCTGAACCGATCATAAAATCAACATGTGTAATGCTTTCATTTAGACCTTCTTTCGAAAGCTCTTCACGCGTCATCTTTTTGCCGCCCTCAATGTTAAAGGCATATGCGCTTCCGATCGCGAGATGGTTTGATGCATTTTCATCAAATAGTGTGTTGTAAAACAGTATATTTGAATTGGAAATCGGAGAGTCATGCGCGACGAGAGCGATTTCTCCCAAATAGTGCGAGCCCTCATCCGTATCAATCAGCTCTTTTAAGATTTCTTCGCCTTCTTCTGCTTTTACATCAATGATTCGTCCGTTTTCAAATGTCAGTGTAAAGCCGTCGATAATATTGCCGCCGTAGCTTAACGGTTTCGTGCTGGATACGGTTCCGTTCACCCCGTCTTTTTTCGGCGCGGTAAAGACTTCCTCCGTCGGCATGTTGGCCATGAACTCATCGCCTTGTTCATTTGTGCTTCCGGCTCCGACCCAAAGGTGTTTTTCGGGGAGCTCAATTGTCAGATCGGTGCCTTCAGCTTTGTAATGAAGGGCCTTATAGTGCTTGTCATTTAAAACACTCACTTTATCGCGGAGTGTCTGATCATGCTCTTTCCACGCCAGAACAGGGTCATCCCGGTCGACACGGGTCGTCTTAAAAATTTCATCCCAAAGCTTTTGCATCGCTGTTTCCTCACTGCTGTCAGGGAATACTTTTTTTGCCCAAGCAGGTGAAGGAGCCGCTATTACCGTCCAGCTGACTCTATCGGACTGAATCATTTGTCTGTATGTATGCAAAGCTTTTCCGGCTGCTTTCTGCTGTGCTGCAATTCGTTTGGAATCGATTCCTTTCAGCAGGTCGGGACTTGCTGAGACAACCGAAATAAATGCGGCGCCTTCCTTAGCTAGCGCTTCCATCCCTTTGGCTTCCCATTCCGGGTACTCTTTAAACGCTTCGAAAGGGGCAAGCTCATATTTCAGCCTTGTCACTTCATCATCCTGCCAGCGGACTGTCACCTGTTTTGCGCCTCTTTGATAAGCGCTTTTCACAAGCAGGCGGGCAAAATCGCGAACCTCTGTCGAAGCATTGATCACGACCTTTTGACCCTTTTGGACATTTACGCCTACTTCTGTCACAAGCTGTGCGTATGTACTGAGTTTATCGGTAAACGAATTCATTGGCAAAACCTCCTTTATTGTCCATAACATCATATCAAATATCGGCTTGAAAAGAAAAAAAGACGCAGCCTTTGGCTGCGACAGGCTGTCGAGAAAATCGACAGCCTTTTTCATTTTCTCTCTTAAATTATCCATTTCCTCATTTTATAATAAAGTAAAGCCTTCAAAAGGATGGTGTCTGCCATGTTCCACACAAGGAATTCTTCACAGAAC
>NZ_MRBK01000019.1 GCF_001969815.1 Bacillus swezeyi
ATGTTGAAACAAAGATATTATCAGATATTGAGAAACAATTAAAAAACATCGATCAAATTGATATTAATGAATTTGATACATTACAGGAAATATACAAGGATGAAATATCAGATAAGTTAAAAGGAACTTGGAAGGGCTATAGGAATGAACCTGATAAACTGGAACAAAAAATAGGAGATTTTATAGAAAGATATCAAGAGATCATGAACTATTTAATAACTTCTAACTTTGAAGTGTGTCTTGTTTTAGATAACTTAGATCAACAACCTGGTGATATACAAGAAAGAGCAAGTTTTTATTGTTTTGCAAAAAGTAAAAATTTAAATTTGACAACTATACTTTCTCTTAGAGATGAAACTTATTGGGCTATGAAATCAAAACCTCCTATGGATGCCTATGGAAACATTACTTCATATCAGATAGTTCCACCAAGTATTAAAGACGTATTGGTAAAACGAATTCAGTTTGTAAAAGAGGTTCTTGGAGAAGATGATGTCACATTTGATAATGGCGGCAAAGCAGTTACCCTTAAATATAAAGATCTCCTGAATTTATTATCAGACACTCTCAAGACAGAAGAAGCTGAAGATTTATTAAAATATCTCTCGAGTGGAAATGTTAGATACGCTCTCGAGATTTTCAGTGATATTGTAACTTCGGGTCATAGTAATCTTTTTCAAATATTAAATTATAAGTATGAAGATACTCAAGAATCAAAAATAGTTCCTTTTGATAAACTTGTCAAAAGCGTTGGTCTTTCAATAGGTGAGAATTATAATTCTAAGAATTCAAAACTAATTAATCTATTTGAGAATTATTCTTTTGATGGATTTGGAAGTCATTTTATTAATTTTAGAATTTTTGACATTCTCAAAGAACATTCAAATGAATCATTTAAATTTGGTGTTTCGGAAGGTTTTGTACCTCTTGATTTTATTCGCAAGAAATTAACTGTTTATTGTAATGATATTAATAATTTAAGACGGCTATTAGCACCAATGCTTGAACGTCATATTATTGAAAGTGACATTGGCTCCAGGAAAATGGGGGAAGATAATTATCTCGATAATATCGGTTATGTTAGGCTAGCTCCTTCAGCTCAATATCATTTAGATAAGTTAATAAGTAATCATCAATATTTAGAGATGATATTATATGATACAAAGATTCAAGATGAGAATGTTTTTAATATGATATTTAGAAATTATAAATTTCATATTGAAAAACAAAATGATTTTATGGATAAATGGAAGGCAAGGATTGAAAATGTGGAGCTCTTCCTGAACTATCTAAAAATGAAAGAAGAAGAGGACTTTAAATATTTAGATAGAGAAAATATTTATAAATATAGAAAAATAATGCCGGAGTTAATAAGAGATTATAAAGAAGTTTCGAAAGCTAAAATTTTAAGTCGGATTAATAAAAGTGCAAAACAAAAAATCGAAATATAAAATTAAAAATTAATTAAGTAGGGTTAGTCTCAAAATTAGCCCCCTGGAATAAGTTATCTAGCTAATAAACCGCGTTACATTAACATTGATTAAACGCTAGATTACTCGATGACTTAGGCACCTCACTCCAGAATAGATTATTAAACGTCTTCTAAACGGAATTTAGGAGACGTTTTTTAAATGCAGGTATTTCGCATCAAGCACCGGCCTTTTTACTTTGTTCTGGTTGCTTTCTAATTCGCGAAGCAGGCTGACATGCTCCGGCGGCATCATTGTCGTTGATTAAAAAAGTTTTTTGCCAACAATTCGCCAACAATTCAATTCATCAGGGTGTATTTAAAGTAATGCCATAAAAAAACAAACCCTTGATATACAAGGGTTTGTTGGTATGATTCCGACTGGGCTCGAACCAGCGACCTCTACCCTGTCAAGGTAGCGCTCTCCCAGCTGAGCTACGGAATCATGATATGTAACACTGGGTATTTATCTTACTGACAAGTTCTATTATATGCGGATTACATCATTTCGTCAACTGTTTTTTTGAACTTTTTTGTAGTTTTTTCTATGGAACTTGTTTAACGAGAGAATGCCGCTGTAGAGAAGAGAGAATTAGTGAAACATTTTACGATTACAGAGAAACTCAGTTAATTTCAGAAGATGAGATTAAACACTAAATCACTCACGTGTAATAAAGCGGCAGAGGGGAAGTTGGGAAGGTGCAAAAAATAAGTCCTACAGATTATTATAATAAATCAATCCTGTAGGGTATAAAATATACCAATATGCATCCGGAATTTTGGTTGAATCTTTCTTTGAAAGAAGAAGTCAGGTAATAATATAAAAATAATCTGAATTGCAAAAGAAGGCTCATGAGCAATCGTAAGTGATGTGAATGTATAGCCTAATATCCAAATCCAATTTTAAAGTTGATTAGTACATTGAAAAATTGATATAAAAAATGTTTCCATTTTAAAGTCTCTTATAGAGTATTTAACACTATAGATGAAAAGAAACTACGTCCGGTTCTTAAAATCGGCTGCTTGATAAGTAGGCTGCAAAATAACCAATGACTAACACCCATCCTCTTTTCTTTATTTTCAATTAATCCGTCATATGTATCTAGTCTCATGCATCAATTATCCACCTATAAAGATACTATACAAAAGATAAATAAGGAACAATATTCTGTACAAAAGCCAACAAAAACCCCCTCTCACCTGAGAGGGGCCTGTACCTTTTATGATTGCTTTTTTACGTACCAACAGGCAATTCTGCTGTCTCGTGAATATGAGACTGATTGGCCTGACTGCTGCCGGATACCGATAAGCCGCCTAGTACGAACGCCATGATTGTCATGCAAAGAACTAATTTTTTCATTAAATTCCCTCCAAACGTTTCATTTTGTTCTCAGCCTGAATCGCTTTTTTTGCAAATTCTAAGGCCTCCTGGTAATCTTCATTTTCTTCATAATGTTTGGATATAATGAGAGAAAGTTCAATTGCTCCATCCAAATCATTCCTCTCAATTAAATAATGAAGATATGATCGGCAGTTGTCAATGCTTTCCGATGTGTTTTTGGAATAAAGTTCATATACGATATTCAGCTTTGCCTCATATATTTTATTTTCTCTTCGCTTTAATTCTTTTAGGCCCTTTTGGTAATAGATATGAGCCTCGTCGTTTTTTCCGATCTTGAAAAGCTCTCTCGTTATCATATAGATCGAGTTGATCAAGTAGCCTGATGAGCACCAGCTTTCATTTGACAAAGGCTTTCTCAGGGCATTTATACAATCATGGGGTCTGTCGGCAACAGAATAGACAATGCTTACATTATGATACAGCATCACTTCAAGAAAATGGTCGTTCAGCTCTTTTGATATGCTGATTGCGCGGTCATAATAAGCTTCCGCATCATTATAGCGCCCCATATGCATATAGTTTGTCGCCATGACAACCATTGAAATGGCCAGTTTTTTCTCATAGCCTTTATGCCCTTTATAAATGTTAATGGCTTGGTTTATGTAGTTGAGAGAAACAACGCTTTGCCGCAATGACATATATAAAGAGGCCACTTTTGAGTAAAATTCAGCTGCTTCAATTTCATCCGGTATTTTGGACAGCTTCTTCTCTGCTACTTTATATAGACTGATGGCACGCTCAAAATTTTTGTTATACGACTCATACATGGCTTCAAAAAAGTAGAAATAAAAATCGATCATATGATCAGTTTGCCTAGCGTATTCCAGGCTGTCATCGTTAAAGCGCGAACGGTACGGCAATCTTTCTCCTTTAATATCGTACAGCATCATTTTGTATCTTTCTTCAAGCAGAGAAAAATACAATAGTACATTCTGATTTTCCTCCATCCCATCAAACATTGACTTCGCTTGATGAAAGAGCTTAGTCGCCTGATCTGCCTCCTGTTTTTTGATGGCGAGATGAAGTTCATTTAATATGCCGGCAACGATTTCTGAAGCAACCTTGCTCATGAGGACTCCCCTCTTTCTTAAAAAATTCAGAATAATATTTACATCATTTTAACATAACAGAAATCAATTTGATTGAAAAAATAATCTTTGCGTCATCCCGCAAAATGGTTAATGACCATTGAAACACTGTCTGCAGCTTTTCTCTTGATCTCTAGGACACGGTTGTAAACAAATTCTCCAAGATCTCTAAAACATGACAACAAAATATATACTGATGAAAAAGAGAATCAAAATGAGAAATGGCCGCTTTTTATTTTCGATATCGAGAAGACATTTCAGAACAAAAAAATGATCAACGAGATCATTAAAATACAATCAATGCTTTTTAGGGAAGTGGGTATAGAGGCTGTCATTTCAAATGTCCTTTATTCAGACGGGGAATCCAATTTGCAATGCGCTTCTTATTCAATGTATCGGCAGGTTCTAAATTGATATGAACTTAGGATATCAGTTTTCTGATTATTTAATTTCATACAGTAAACATTTCGAATCCTAATTTTCACCACGTGATAATGTGATTAATGTTAATTGTTTTGAATTTTTAAAAAAATAATTGAAAAAATAACCTTTTATGTGTAAAATAACTATTGTAAAATTATCTCAAGGGAGGAAAAATATATGGGTGTAGTGGCGAATTATTGTAGAAATTCTAAGGTTCCTGGATTGAAGTCAAAAGCTGAGGCTTTAGCGGTTAGAACACAGGAATCACTCGTAGAGGTCTATCTTGGGACCATCGAGTTTGATAGAGTTGGAGAATATTATTTTGCTGGAGACAAGGTGAAGGCGATTGCTGCGATTAAAGAAGGATTTAAAAAATTAAAACATGCAAGAGACCTTCTGGTCGAAGTTCAACACAGAGAACTCGAAATGCATCCTCACAACACGAAAAAATTAGAAACAAAGTATGAAGAAATGATGTATGATGAGAAAGAAATAGAAGAAGTCTTTAGAATCAGAGTCCGTGGGATTCAAAATGTAATTCAGTGCATTGATCATTTAACATATGTTAATGCGGAAGAAAAGGCCGTTGAAGCTCTGGAAAACAATGATTTTAACTCACTGTATAACTCTGTTTCTAATTCGGCAAGAGAGTTAATCATTGCTGCTCTTCAGCATAATATGACAGTAATTCAACAATCTAAATATACACATGAGACCTCTGATGTAATTAAAATGCTTTTCCCTGAAGAAGCAAAAACTATAGCCAATTAAAATTACTTAAGAGACTATCGATAGATAGTCTCTATTCTTGAAGTGGGGGAAAACATTTGAAGAATTCATGGATATTTAAAGGTGATTTTTTTAAGTTATGGTCAGGAACTTTTTTATCTTTATTAAGTTCTACACTTTTTTATTATTCTTTGATTTGGTGGTCCTTAAATGAAACAGACAGCGCTTTAAGTGGCAGCCTAATTATTGGGCTTGGCATGGGCATATCAATAGCGCTTTCCCCAATAACGGGGTGGTTAGCAGACAGGTTCCATCGGGGAAGGATAATTGCTTTCTCCGATATGATGATTTCTGTTTTGTTCTTTATAATAGGACTTTTAGCGATCTTTAATTTTACATCTGTACTTCTATTGTTTTTTGCCCGAGCGTTAATTTCAATCGGTTTGGCTGCCATTCAACCAGCTTCCAGATCGCTTATCTCTGATACTGTTGAAAAAGACTTAATTGAGAAAGGTGTAGCATTTCAAGAAGTATTGAATCAAGTTACACAAGTAATAGTTCCAATTCTAACTGGTATTTTGTTCACTTTTCTTCCATTTGGTTATGTATGGTTTTTATGTGGCTGCTTAACCTTCATCTCGATCTTTTTGGAGTTCTTTATTAAAGATAGGCGAGGCAGCCAAAAGGAGGTAACATTTAGCAGAAAAGAATTATTCACTGGTTTCATAAACCTTTTTAATAATAAACCTTTAAGAAATCTATTGTACGGTACAAGTATACAGCAGCTTTTATTTAGCGGTTTTCCGATTTATATAGCCATTTGGACTTCTTTATTGATCAAAGACAAAGAGTGGGTTGGCGGGGTATTTCAATCAATATGGGGAATGGGAACACTTTTAGCAGCAATAACTCTGTCTTTTTTAGCAAAGCAAGAACATTTAAAAATTGTAGCCCCGGCATTAATGATAATTTTTGGTTTATTACTTGCCCCTTTAGGATGGATTAAAAATGTTTTTATTGGTTTAACCCTATTTGTAATCACAGGGGCTATAAGCGGAATCGTAAATATTTACCTTGAAGGTTTCTTACAAAGAGTTACCGAAGGAAGTGATCGAGGAAGATCTCTGGGGGCGTTTTTTGCTGTGAACAGCTCTTTAATGCCTTTAGGATATGCTTTAGCAGGAATGATATCAGAGATTATAGATGAAAATTTTCTGTTTTTGATAGTAGCTCTCCCAACCCCCTTAGTTTCATTTTTTATTTTTAGGTCTGTCCAAATTTGGGAAGGAAAAGTTAAAAAAAGCTATGAAACAGAAAAAGCCCCTCCATTATAAATACAATATAATGCTTAAGGTAGCAATCTCATAAAATCGTGGTCATTAATAGAAATCTACGTAGATTCTGGGATTCAAAAAATACACTAGTTGCAAAACCTTTAATTTAAAAGTGGTTTTAATTTATTTAAATACATAAAAGTGCAGTGATGAAAATTTTTGCTCTCCACTGTTTTTTTATTATTGCAAACGGATTAGTGGGTGGAATTCGATTTTTAATTCTTCCGCATGGAGCAAAAATTGAAGCAAAAAAATAGGTAGATGATTTAAGAATATTTTTTCTTAAGTGACCTTCTATGATAACTATATGAGAGAAGAATAGTTTCAATGTTTTTTTAGTTTGATGTTTTAATATGCAGAAATTTACTTGGTACAAGTTATTAGGAGAGAGTCAATAGTCTAGTACATCACACTTGCATTTCCAAAAGTAGTTTGACTGTGTGTTTCTGGATGCCTGTGAGATCAGAATAGGCGACAACTGTTTGATTGGGCCTGGCGTCCATATTTATACGGCAGTACATCCGCTGGATCCTGCTGAAAGAATAAGCGGAGTAGGTAGCCACCGGCCAAAATGTATGGATTGGCGGAAGGGCCATTATTAATCCGGGTGTAACGAGCGGCGACAAAGCGGTTATTGCTTTCGGAGCGGTTGTGACAAAAGACGTGCTTTGTCGGCGGGAATCCTGCAAGAATCATAAAGCGGATTGATATAAAATAAGATTCGCTATGAAAAACACCGATTTGTTTTCAAAGCAATCGGGCTGCAAAAAGAGCCTTTTATATACACTTCTATTGGTTCATTGCCATGCCGGAAACCAATGACCGTACCTTGAAGAATTAGAAGAACATATCCGTTCGCAAAGTGATAAAAGCAGCACGAAGAAATCAATAATTGAAGCCTGATAAAAGATAATCGCCGGTATTGATCCCGATTCGCTCGATTTCATTGACAAAGGAGTGAATCGGGTTCAAGCACGTTTGCAAGAATCACGGCTATTCGACCGTCTTGCGCCTGGATTCATTCCAGCGAAGAGCCAGGCCCATGAAAAAAGCGCTCACTCCTGCAATACCGCCCATAAACATTTCGTTGGAGTGAAGGTATAGAACAGCCCCATTGGCTACTCCGACGAGGAGTGCAGTTAAAAAAGAGACATTTAACTTTTTTAACATCCAAAGAAACGCAAAATATTCAATTAAAGCTAAAAGCGGAATATAAGAAAATAGGATGAAGGCGTATGGAATGGTGTCGAGCCATTCGTGAAAAGCGCCGCGACGGTAAAGATTTAAATACAAGAGAATCAAGAAAAGGAAATGGCAAATCGCAAATCCAACTACAATATCTTTGAAAATTTTCATAGAAAGCCCCTTCATTCGTTTTTGGCCATTTTACATTGACCTTCAACGTTTATAAAGATCAAAATCGGAATGTTTACCCTCTGAAAAATAACCACTCCTTCTATTTTTTGTCGAAAAAATTTTCTGGAAATCGCGATGAACGGCGCGGTATTATGAATCTAACTTAAACGATTAAATGCGGTGATACTGATGGTAACGATGAAGGAGATAGCGGAAAAAGCAAATGTTTCAGTTGCAACCGTTTCTTACGTTTTAAATGAAAACGGCAATATCAGCGAAGAAACGAAAAAAAGAGTATGGGAAGTCGTAAAAGAATTAAATTACCGCCCTAATCATATCGCAAAAAGCTTAAAAATGCAGAAAACAAATACGATTGGTGTCATTGTTGAAGATGTCACCGTATTCAATGCCCCAAAGATTATTGATGGAATAAACGAAAACGCGGAAAAGTTCGGCTTATCGATTATTTTAACAAATATGCGATTAGAAAAACTGGTGGGAAATCATCCGACAGATCCCGAAAAATGCAGACCTTTAGTGAAGAAGATTATGGACGAATTGATCAGCAAACAGGTGGACGGCATCATTTATATCGGCTTGCATCCGAGAGACGTGACCGCGATTATTCCGGATGTTGACATCCCGATTGTTTTTGTTTATTGCTACACAACGAATGCTCATCAACACTCGATTATATATGATGATCAGCTGGCGGCATATGAAGCGACCAATTATTTGATTTCAAAGGGGCACGAAAGAATAGCGCTCATCAGCGGTCATATTGACTCAAAGTCAGCGCATTCAAGATATTCGGGCTACTACCAATCCATCAAGGAGCACCAGCTCGCCTTTTATCCGGGATATATCAAAACAGGAGACTGGTACTTTGATTCCGGCTATACGCTGGCGAAAGACCTGCTGCAGCATGACAATATTCCAACCGCCATACTGGCGATGAATGATCAAATGGCAGTAGGGGCCATCAAAGCATGCAATGATTTAGGGTTCAAAGTTCCGGCTGATATTTCAATTATTGGGTTTGATAACCGTGAATTCAGCGAATATTCTTCACCTAAACTGACGACGATAAGCCTGCCTTTGCAGGAAATGGGCTTTTTATCGATTCAAGCGATTCAAGATTTGATCAGCGGCTCTTCAAAAACTGGCGGCAAGCTGACTTGTGAATTGATTGAAAGAGAATCTGTCTGCACACCTAAATCGATGAAGATTTAGGCGGCAGCATATGTTGAAGTTAAACGTTTAAACCGGAATCTTTTAAATTCGATCAGCGGCTCGAATTTATTGGATAAACAGCGGGAAAGGAGGAGAAAGGGCATAATGTAAGCGTTGTCAACGGGGAGAAAAGGCAATAACCAACAAAAAAGGAGTGTGAATTGATGAGAAAGCTTCATGTCTTAACGGCATTCTTCTTCATTGTTTCACTCATGTTAACTGCCTGCAGTCAATCGTCCCATACACCTGAAGCAGATGGCAAGGCTGTCACGCTGAAGCTGATGGGATGGGAAGCAAGCCCCTTGGAAACGGAATCTGTAAGAAAAGGTTTAAAAGCATTCATGGAGAAAAATCCGACTATCAAAGTCGAATACACACCGATTCCAAACGCCCAGTACAGTTCAAAGCTATTAACGATGCTGGCTGGGGATGCAGCCCCTGACGTCTTTTTCTTAGGTTCGGAAGATTATCGTGCATTTCAAAAGAAAAACGTGCTGTTGGATTTAACCGGCTATTTTCACAAGGAATATTCGCTGCAAGATTTTATCCCCTCATCGGCACAGATTATGGATATCGATGGAACGATTGCTGGCGTAAGCAGCTGTACAGTTTCTCCGGTTTTATTCTACAACAAGTACTTGTTTAAAAAAGCTGGCGTCCCCCTGCCGCCGAACAATCCAGATGATGCATGGACATGGGAAGAGTTTGTCGATGCAGCTCAAAAGCTTACCGTCAAAAATGGCGGTAAAACCGAGCAATACGGCGCTTTTGGATTTGAAAACAACTACATGACAATGGCGGAGTATTTCTCAAATGGGGGCAGCCCGTTTGCTGATGATTTTAAAACCGCGGCTTATCAAACTCGGGAGATTCAAGAAGTATTGCAGTCCGTTCTCGACTTGCGGGAAAAGGACGGAGCCGCTCCTGAAGCAAGCGTTTTAGAGAAGATTGGGATGAGGCCGTCGCAAATGCTGCAGACAGGGAAGGTTGCGATGCTTGCAGAGGGATCTTGGGCGCTTCAAGAACTGTCGAGTATGGGATTTCCTGTTGGTGTCGCTCCGCTGCCGAAGTTTAAAGAGCCGTTCACTCACGGGCAGGCACATTTACATGCTGCTTCAGGGAAAACAAAGCATCCCGAAGAAGCGTGGAAGCTTATCTCGTTCTTATCTTCGGAAGAATATCAGCTCGATTTAGTAAGAGAAGGATTATGGATGCCGAACAGACAGTCGCTTTATACACCGGAAGGGATGAAAAAATGGTATAACCCTGATGTACACCCGGAAGGTTTTAAGGAAATGGCGGCCTTTTTTAGAGATGCCAAACCATACCCGAATGCCATGGTTTCAAATAATAAAGTCGGTTCCATTATCACCGAAGAATTAGACCAGTTTTATTATGACGGAAAGCCAGTGGATGAGGTGACAGAAAATATCGACCGGCGCACAGCAGAAGAACTGGCAAAATCGTGAGAACGGGGGTGATAAAACGATGAGCAGACTTGAGGGAAAAGCTGGCTTTGAAAATCAGCGTGCCGACGGCCTAAAGCACGGGCCGCCCCCGCATCTGAAGCCTCGGGAAAGCCGTTTGACAAGGCTGTTTTCCAAGGACAGTACTTGGGCGTTCATCATGCTGCTGCCAAACCTTGCCGGATTCGCTGTATTTACATGTTGGCCGGTCGTCGCCTCTTTTTTTCTCAGCTTCACAAAATGGGATCTTCTGCAGCCGATTCAATTCGTCGGACTGCAAAATTATATGGACTTGTTCAGTGATGAAACGTTTATCAAAGTGTTTTGGAATACGCTGTATTTTACGGCCGTATCAGTCCCGATCGGCATCGCATTGTCACTTTTGCTGGCGATTGCTTTAAACCAGGGATTGAGGGGGATGAAGTTTTACCGAGCCGCTTACTTTCTGCCTGTCGTTTCCTCGATGGTCGCT
Organism: Bacillus swezeyi; assembly: GCF_001969815.1. Classification (GTDB taxonomy): domain Bacteria; phylum Bacillota; class Bacilli; order Bacillales; family Bacillaceae; genus Bacillus; species Bacillus swezeyi. Next base: position 10,972 of record NZ_MRBK01000019.1, read on the forward strand.
GTCGCAGTGATTTGGCAGTGGATCTACAATCCGGAATACGGCCTGCTGAACTTTTTATTAAGCTTGATAGGGATTTCAGGGCCAAACTGGCTGACGAGTACGACTTGGGCCATGCCGGCTGTGATTTTGACGAGCATCTGGAAAGGATTGGGCTTCAACATGCTCATCTTTCTGGCAGGACTGCAAGGTATTCCCGAACACTATTATGAAGCGGCCGAAATGGATGGAGCCAATTGGCTTCAAAAGTTTTGGCGCATTACCGTTCCGCTTCTTTCACCGACGACCTTCTTCGTCACCGTAATGGCGGTTATCAATTCATTTCAAGTATTCGATTCGGTTTACCTTATGACACAAGGCGGACCTGCCAGATCCACATCAGTCATGGTGCATTATATTTATGAAAATGCTTTCCAATTTTTCCGTATGGGCTATGCCAGCGCCATGTCTTACGTCCTGTTCTTTGTCATTGCGCTGATCACTTTGGTCCAATTTTGGCGGCAAAAAAATCATTCATTCTATTAAAAGGAGAGGTCAATGGCTATGAAAAAGCCGCATGCCCGCCGTCTCTTTGCCCATCTGCTGCTTTCCCTCGGAGCGCTGACCATGATTTTTCCGTTTATATGGATGATCAGCACCTCCTTTAAAGACGTGGGAGAAGTGTTTGTTTTCCCGCCGACACTGTTTGGCGAGAAGCTTCAATGGGAGAATTACTTGAGGATTTCCGACCGTTTTCCGTTTGGACAGTTTTTCTTCAATAGTTTAAAAGTGACGCTGATCGTTGTCGCCGCACAATTGATCACAAGCTCATTAGCCGGGTATGTGTTTGCGCGGCTGACATTTAAATATAGAGATCTGCTATTTGGGCTGTATTTAGCAACCATGATGGTGCCCGGACAAGTGACTATGATTCCCAACTTTATTTTAATGAAGTTTTATGGATTGGTAGATACACATGCGGCATTAATTTTGCCCGGGATTGTGTCCGCATTCGGCACATTCCTGCTGCGTCAATTCTTTTTGGCCATTCCAAAGGCGCTTGAAGATGCAGCAAGAATTGACGGCTGCACCCCTTTCGGCATCTATTGGCGGATCTTTCTGCCGTTGTCAAAGCCGGCGCTGGCGACATTGGGCGTATTTATTTTCATGGGGGTGTGGAATGACTTCCTCGGACCGCTGGTGTTTATCAATTCCTTGGAAAAGATGACCCTTCCTTTAGGATTGGCGGCGATGCAGGGGATGTACTCGACCGATTGGCCTGTGTTAATGGCCGGGACGGTCTTAAGCTTGCTGCCGGTGATCGTCATATTTTTGTTGGCGCAGGATTTCTTCATCCGCGGCGTCACACTGTCAGGGTTAAAAGAATAGAGGGGATCGTGTGAACATCCTTGATCATAGAAAAGGGAGGGATCGAGATGACAATTCAGCAAAAAGGCTATCAAAAGGTAAAGATCACGGACAGGTTTTGGAGCAAGCGGTTAGAGGTGATCCATGATCACGTGATTCCCTATCAATGGGCCGCATTAAACGATCGTCTAGAGGATGCAGAACCGAGTCATGCGATTGAAAATTTCAGAATCGCGGCAGGTGAAGCAGAGGGAGAATATCACGGCATGGTGTTTCAGGACAGTGATGTCGCCAAATGGCTGGAAGCGGCAGCTTACAGCTTGGAGCATCATCCAAATCCCGAATTGGAAAAAACAGCTGATGAAGTCATTGCACTGCTGCAAAAAGCGCAAGGCGAAGATGGCTATTTAAATACGTATTATATGCTGAAAGAACCGAATCAGCGCTGGACGAATCTTCGCGACAACCATGAACTCTATTGTGCAGGCCACTTGATTGAAGCGGCGGTTGCTTATTATCAAGCAACCGGAAAAAGAGCGTTTTTAGATTTGATGTCTAAATATGCCGATTACATTGACACTGTTTTCGGTCCTGAAGAAGGGAAGCTGAAGGGCTATGACGGCCATCAGGAGATCGAGCTTGCGCTTCTTAAATTATACGATGTGACAGGAAATGATAAATATTTAAACTTGAGTCGATATTTTATCGATGAGCGCGGAAAACAGCCGCATTTTTTTGACATCGAGAAGAAGAAGAGGCAGGAATCTTCACCGTTCTTTTTTCATGATGGCTATGCCTATCATCAAGCCCATCTGCCGGTACGAGATCAAAAAGAGGCCGTCGGCCATGCCGTGCGTGCTGTGTATATGTATACAGCCATGGCTGATCTCGCAGCAAAGACAAATGATGAAACCTTAAAAAAGGCATGTGAAGCATTATGGGAAAATGTCACACAAAAACAAATGTATTTAACGGGCGGAATCGGTTCCATGGCATTCGGAGAGGCGTTTTCATTTCAATATGACCTGCCAAACGATGTTTCTTACACAGAAACATGTGCATCGATCGGCTTGGTGTTCTGGGCAAAACAAATGCTGGAACTGGCGGCTGATCATAAATATGCAGATGTCATGGAAAAAGCTTTATACAACGGAACGATCAGCGGGATGGATTTGGACGGGAAAAAATTCTTTTATGTCAATCCGCTGGAGGTGCAGCCTGAGGCATGTGAAAAACGGAATGACCAAAAGCATGTCAAAGCGGTGAGACAAACGTGGTTCGGCTGTGCATGCTGTCCGCCCAACCTCGCCAGACTTATTTCGTCCATCGGTCATTACATTTATTCTCAAAAAGAAAGAGAGCTGTTTGTCCACTTATATATGGGGCATGAAACAAATGTGCAGCTTGCCGGGTGCAGGGTGCAACTTGCCCAAGAGACGAACTATCCGTGGGATGGCGACGTCACAATGACGGTATCTCCTGAAAAAGCATATGAATTCACGGTAGCTCTCCGCATTCCGGGATGGTCGAGACATGCTGTTTTAAAGGTGAATGGCGAAGTTGTTGACCATTTTCCCATTATGAAAAATGGGTATGTGTATATCACACGTACATGGGAAGATCAGGACAAAATTGAATTATCGATTCAAATGACGATCGAACAAATCAAAGCAAATCCGCTGGTCCGCCATAATGTCGGAAAGGCGGCGCTTCAGCGCGGACCGCTTGTGTATTGCTTAGAAGAAGCCGATAACGGCGGGCAATTGCAAAATATTTTATTGCCTAGGAAGGCAGAGCTGAAAGCGGAGTATGACGAGGATTTGCTTGAGGGGGTCGTCGTTATTTCAGGAAAAGCGGAACGAATCGACGAGAAAGATTGGGGAGGAAGCCTGTATCGGACGGCTGAGATCCAAACAAGTCCAGCAGACATCAAAGCCGTTCCTTATTATGCATGGTGCAACCGTGAGCCGGGTGAAATGCGAGTATGGATCAACCAGTCGCGATAATGCGGCAAGAAAGGCTCCCGCTGCAGGGAGCCTTATTATCCTTTGATGATAAACGCCATTATAAAAGTGTCTACAATCATGACGGAAAACAGCAGACAAAAATAAAGAAGCGAATACGCAAACATGCCTTTAGACCATTTGACATCATGATCTGTTTTAAATCCTTGGCAGCTTTTATAAATCCAGGTAAAACCGAGGATTAATGCGGAAATAAAATAGAGCGGGCTCAGATGGTCAAGGCCGACATAAAAGTATAATAAAAGTGTGACAGGCACAAGGAGAATGATGTATCTGATCATGCTCAATTTCGTCAAATGATTCCCTTTAACAACCGGCAAAAGGGGCACTCCTGCGGCACGGTATTCTTCCTTGCGGGTAATACCGATCGCCCAAAAGTGCGGCGGCTGCCATAAAAACATAATGGCATATAAAACGAGAGCAGTCATATCAACATGTCCCGCAGCGGCGCAGTACCCCATGATCGGCGGCGATGCTCCAGGAAAACTTCCGACAAAAGTGCTCCATACCGAAGACCTTTTAAACCAAACCGTATAGATCACCGCATACAAAATAAAAGCGGCAAATCCGAGAAGGGCTGTCAAAATGTTCACCGTCAATAATATCGCGAGTCCTGCGGCTCCCAACAAGGTGCCGCATGCCAAGATCGAGCGGGGGGACATTTTTCCCGCGGCAGATGCACGGCTCTTCGTGCGCTCCATTTTTGCATCTATATGCCTGTCAAAGTAATTGTTGTACACGGTCCCTGCAGCCATGACAAGCGCCGTTCCGGCCAGCGCCGAGACCATGGTAACAAAAAATGCGGCCCCTGTTAATATTCTTTCTGAACTGATATAGGCGATCCAAAACCCGCCGAATGCAGCGATCGAGTTGGATATGATAATGCCGGGTTTCACCAAATTGATATAATCTTTCATTGCAGCCATGCCGTCCTCCTGTTTTTTCAATAGATCTTATACCGTTAACATGAAAGCGTCACCAAATCTGTTCATACGAAACACTGCCTATAGGCATAAATTCAACATCAGTTGCCGTTTCCCTGCTCGATTTATGTGTGGAAGACTACATTGTCTGCCTGAGGATATATTGCGGCTGCGGGGTTTATCAAGAGGAAGCAGAAGTTTAAAATATCCGCGGAAGATATCGCCTTCCGCGGACTTCTATGCTACCGGTTAACCGTAATATTATTAATAATCATCTCGCCTAGGGTATTCCGGTAAGAAAAGATTGCCTTTCCAGGTCTGACGGCTTTTACATATACGCGGTCTGAGGTGATTCTGACCGTAATGGCGCTGCCGCTGTAAGACACGTTCGTAATGCCGACATATTGATCTTCCTGTCCCACCCTCATCGGCCTGTTGATGACGACGGCCTGCGGGGCGAAAATCCCTTGAACAGAATGATTTGCCGCTTTAGGCAATTCCTGGGCTTGTGCCTGCAGCGGGTTACCTGAAATTGCGAAAATGCCGGTGAATAAAAATGAAGCAACTAAACCTTTCGTTAACAACTTCATAAGATCATCCCTTTTCTGTTTGATAATTCCAGGATATGGGGTGTTGTGGCGCCAGTCAATTGATGATGTCCATCATTCACATAATGTACAAACCAAAAAAGATATTAATGTGAAGAGGCAGGAATTGTCAGTTCTGTACAATAATCATTTCGGGTTGGTTCGTTTATTCAGTGCATTGATAAATGTCTTAACATTTTTCTTATCCTGCATGATGGGAGAGTAAATATATGAAAGCGTCCTGTTGAAGGTTTGATTTTTCAGCCGGATGACTGAAAGGTTGCCGTGCTGTACATCTCTTTCGATGACGCTTTGCGACAAGAGAGAAAGCCCGATGCCTGTCATCAGCGTTTCTTTGATTCCTTGATTGCTGCTTATCGTAAGAAACGACTTTACTTTTAAACCGTTTGAACGGATCACATGGTTCAGGTATTCGCGCGTCCCTGATCCGACTTCCCGCGTCACCCATGTTTGATTTTGGAGGTCGGCCATTTCGACTTCTTTTCTCCCGGCAAGCGGATGGTCGCTTGAAGCAGTGATGAATAATTCGTCCTGTATAAAGGGGTGAACCGAAAGCTCCTTCTCATTGGTCTGCCCCTCAATTAAGCCGATATCCACTTTGTACAGGCGGACAGACTGTACGATTTCTTCCGTATTTCCGATGACAGCCTGAAGCTCAAGCTCCGGATATTCTTTTTGCAGATCAAAAAGCAGTGCCGGCAGTATATACTCTCCGATCGTAAAGCTTGCACCGATTTTCAGTTCGCCTTTGATGGAATTGTGGTGGTCAAGAATATCCTGTCTTGTTTGTTCATAAATCGTAATCATTTGTTTGGCACGGTCATATAAAATTTCACCTGTCGGGGTGATTTTTAAATATTTCGGAGAGCGCTCAAATAATTTCGTCTGGAATTCTTTTTCCAGATTTTTGATATGCATGCTAACGCTTGGCTGTGACATCAGGAGAAGCTCTGCCGTTTTTGTAAAGTTTTTAACTTCCGCAAGAGTGACAAATGTTTTTAGCGCATCATAATACAAAACAATCCCGCCTTATTATTAAAGATCTTAATAGCAGTAATAATTAATATATATTTTACTAATGTTGAGTATTCCAGTAAACTTTAAATTAGAATCTTTTTTAGGAAATGTATAGTTTGAAGCAAAATGACGCTACATTTGGGCAAAAGGGAAGTGAGGATTGAGCGCTTTCAGTACTTCTAAAAAGTACAAACCTCTATCAAACGCAAATATTTTGCGTATTTAAAACCGATTTGATTTATCGGAATAGTGGATATATGATAGATGTAATCCTTTTCCGTTTCAAAAAAGTCATCATTTTTTATTCCTTAGTGAGGTGGATATCGTTGCAACTTCAAGTAATGAACAGTCCTTTTAATCAGGAGCAGGCAGAGCTCCTCAACCGCCTTCTGCCAACCTTGACAGCATCACAAAAAGCCTGGCTGAGCGGTTATTTGGCGGCTTCACAGTCAACCGATGCAGCGGCGGCGCTAGAAACGCTTCCGGCTGAAGCCCCGGCCGCAAATACAGCGCAGCCTGTTTCAAAAGAAGTGACCATTCTGTACGGATCACAGACAGGCAATGCCCAGGGGATTGCGGAAAATGCGGGCAAATCTCTTGAAGGACGCGGTTTTCAAGTCACCGTCTCTTCAATGAGCGGCTTTAAGCCAAATCAATTGAAAAAACTGAAAAATCTGTTGATTGTCGTTAGTACACACGGGGAAGGCGAGCCGCCTGACAACGCGCTGTCATTCCACGAATTTCTTCATGGCAGACGGGCTCCGAAGCTTGATGATCTCCGCTTTTCCGTATTGGCGCTTGGAGACAGTTCATACGAGTTTTTCTGCAAGACCGGCAAAGAATTCGATCAGCGGCTGGCCGAACTCGGAGGCACAAGGCTTTATCAGCGTGTTGATTGTGATCTTGACTATGATGAGCCGGCGGCAGAATGGCTTGAAGGCGTCTTTGGCGGCTTAAGTGAAGCCAAGGGCCAAGCTGAAAGCACAGCACCTGCTCAGACAGCGGCACCTCAAGCAGGGGAAGCGGTTTACTCTAGAAAAAATCCGTTTCGAGCCGAAGTTCTGGAAAATTTGAATTTAAACGGACGCGGATCCAATAAAGAAACGCGCCATCTTGAATTATTGCTTGAAGGGTCAGGCCTCACATATGAGCCCGGCGACGCGCTCGGCATTTATCCGGAAAATGACCCGGCACTTGTCGACATGCTTTTTGAGGAACTGAAATGGGACCCAAATGAAACCGTCACCGTTGACAAACAGGGGGAAAGCCTCCCGCTCAAAGAAGCGTTGACTTCTTATTTTGAGATTACGATATTAACGAAGAAATTTATTCAGCAGGCGGCTGAACTTTTAGAAAATGAAAAGCTGCGCGAGCTTGCCGCATCAGAACATGCAGACAAATTAAAAGCGTATATCGATGGCCGTGATCTGCTTGATTTCGTCCGCGATTTCGGACCGATCAGCACAACTCCGCAGGCATTTGTTTCGATTTTGCGGAAAATGCCGCCGCGTTTATATTCGATCGCAAGCAGCTTAACGGCGAATCCTGATGAAGTGCATCTGACGATCGGCGCGGTCCGCTACAATACGCACGGCAGAGACCGAAAAGGGGTCTGCTCGATTTTATGTGCAGAACGCCTACAGCCTGGCGATACACTGCCGGTTTTCATTCAGCCGAACAAAAACTTTAAGCTGCCTGAGCATCCGGATACGCCGATCATCATGGTTGGCCCTGGCACAGGAGTCGCACCATTCCGTTCCTTTATGCAGGAGCGCGAAGAATCCGGAGTGGCGGGAAAATCGTGGATGTTCTTCGGCGATCAGCATTTCGTCACCGATTTCTTATATCAGACAGAATGGCAAAAGTGGCTGAATGATGGAGTGCTGACGAAAATGGATGTCGCATTTTCGCGCGATACGGAAGAAAAAGTATATGTGCAGCACCGCATGCTTGAACACAGCAAAGAACTGTTTGAATGGCTTCAAGAAGGGGCGGTATTCTACATTTGCGGTGATAAGAACAACATGGCTAAAGACGTTCACAGCGCATTGCTCGACATTATCGAAAAAGAAGGCGGCGTGAGCCGCGAAGAAGCGGAAGCGTATCTCGCCGAGATGAAAAAGCAAAAACGTTATCAGCGTGATGTATACTGATTTTGATTGAAAGGGGTTTTTTCAACATGGGGAACGAAATATTAAAAGCACCGGAAGGCCCTCCAAGCGATGTAGAGCGCATTAAGGAAGAAAGCAACTATTTGCGCGGCACATTGAAGGAATCGATGCTTGAGTCAATCAGCGCCGGAATTTCCGATGATGACAACCGGCTGATGAAACACCATGGCAGCTATTTGCAGGATGACCGGGACCTCCGCAATGAACGCCAAAAACAAAAGCTTGAGCCCGCCTATCAGTTCATGCTGCGCGTCCGGATGCCGGGCGGTGTGGCGACGCCTGAGCAATGGCTTGTCATGGATGAGCTTGCCCGCGAGTACGGCAACGGGACATTGAAGCTGACGACAAGGGAAACCTTTCAAATGCATGGCATTTTAAAATGGAACATGAAAAAAACGATCCAGAAAATCCATTCGGCTCTTTTGGATACGATTGCGGCATGCGGTGACGTCAACCGTAATGTGATGTGCGCCTCAAATCCATATCAATCCGAGATCCATGCCGAGGTGTATGAATGGTCAAAAAAATTGAGTAATGATTTGCTGCCGCGTACACGTGCGTATCACGAAATTTGGCTTGATGAAGAAAAAGTCGCCGGCACACCCGAGACGGAAGAAGTCGAACCAATGTATGGACCGCTTTATTTGCCGCGGAAATTCAAAATCGGAATTGCCGTTCCTCCGTCAAATGATATTGACGTTTTTTCACAGGATCTTGGCTTTATCGCGATCGTTGAAGACGGCAAATTGATCGGCTTCAACGTGGCCATCGGCGGCGGCATGGGCATGACCCACGGAGACAAAGCGACATATCCTCAGCTTGCCAAAGTGATCGGCTTTTGCAAGCCTGAACAAATGTATGATATCGCCGAAAAAACGATTACGATTCAGCGTGATTACGGAAACCGTTCCGTCCGCAAAAATGCCCGCTTCAAGTACACCGTTGACCGCCTTGGTTTGGAAACGGTCAAAAACGAGCTGGAAAACCGCCTCGGCTGGAGCCTTGCTGAAGCAAAGCCGTATCATTTCGATCATAACGGCGATCACTACGGCTGGGTGAAAGGCGTTAACGGAAAATGGCACTTTACTATGTTTATCGAAGGCGGCCGTGTCACCGATTATGATGACTACAAGCTGATGACCGGCTTGCGTGAAATCGCTAAAGTCCACACTGGCGATATCCGTCTGACTGCAAATCAAAACTTGATCATCGCCAATGTATCAAGTCAAAAGAAGAAAAAGATCTGCGAGCTGATCGAACAGTACGGTCTGACTGACGGCAAGCATTATACGGCTCTCCGCCGCAGCTCGATCGCGTGTGTCGCACTGCCGACGTGCGGACTGGCGATGGCTGAAGCGGAACGGTATTTGCCGACTCTGATAGACAAGATCGATGAAATCATTGAGGAAAACGGGCTGCAGAATGAAGAGATTACCATCCGTATGACAGGATGCCCAAACGGCTGCGCCCGCCATGCCCTCGGTGAAATCGGCTTTATCGGCAAAGCGCCGGGAAAATACAACATGTACCTCGGCGCCGCTTTCGACGGCAGCCGCCTAAGCAAAATGTACCGCGAAAACATCGGGGAAGAAGACATTTTAAGAGAACTTCGCACGATCCTTCCGCGCTATGCAAAAGAACGCGAGGAAGGCGAACATTTCGGCGACTTCGTCATCCGCGCCGGGATTATTAAAGAAACGACAGACGGTACGAATTTTCATAATTGATCAAACTTCATAAATGGTTCGGATATCATAAATCGCCTTAGCTTTCTAAGGCGATTTTGTTTTGTGAAAACCCCCAGCATGATATTGGCTCAAGACTTGAATGAACTCATGTGCCGCCGGTGTAACATCATCAAATGCATATGTAATGATACCGATATCGCGAGTGATTCGGGGGAAGATGTCCTTTTTGGCCAGACGATGGGATACAGATGAAAGGGTAAAGTTTGAAATAATGCCGATGCCCAGATTGTTTTTGACCATATTAATTAACGTTTCGGCATTTTGAACTGTTAAATTCTCTTTTAATTCAATATTGTATTGCTGAAATGTTTTTGACATGGCGATTTCATGCCCACCTTTACAAAAAATAATGTCATTTTGATATTTTTTCAGTTCAACATATTTTTCTTTTTTTAATTCATCATCATATGCTTCAGGAATGACGGCTACCATATAATCGCTGCACAATAATTGATGTTCAAACGGTTCAAAAGGAGATGCCGCGATTCCAAAGTCCACCGTTCGATTCCCTACCCATTCTTTTACTTGGGCGGACGTTCCCTCGATTAAATCGATTTGAATCAATGGATATTTAGATCTGAATAAAGCGATTGCCTGGGGCAGAATATTCGTTGATACAGCCGGAAACGAACCGATCGTCACTTTCCCGCTTAGAAGCTTGTTTTTCTGATAGGCCGCTTGAAATATTCTATTTTCGATACTTATCATTTGTCTGGCCAAGACCAAAATGTCCTTTCCCGCTTCGGTTAGCCATAATCCATTTTGTTTATGTCTCATAAATAATTGAATATTTAACGACTTTTCCAGGTTTTTAACCGCTTTGCTTACTGCAGGCTGAGATATAAACAATTCTTTGGATGCTTCAGTAAAATTCAACTTCTCTGCAACCTTTACAAATATGTGAAGGTTATTCATGTTCATAACCATTAAGTTATACCTCCGATAATTAAGATGTATTTCAGTTATATATAAAGATAGCATATGATAAAAATCAGAAATAGTTAAAAGAAAGGCGGCATAAAGATGTTTAAAGTTATTTTGGGGATCATTTCAGTCACTCTTATTTGGGGTTATACATGGGTGACGATGAAAATAGCAATCCATGACATCCCCCCTATTTTATTTTCAGCACTGCGCTTGTTCATCGGTGCGGCTCCTTTGTTTTTGATTCTCTTTATAAAAGGAAAAAAGCGTTCTATAGGAAAAGAGAATCTGAAAAATTATATGATCATGAGCCTATTGATGAGTCTAGGTTATATGGGAGTGTTAACATATGGCATGCAATTTGTCGATTCAGGAAAAACCTCTGTTTTGGTGTACACCATGCCGATTTTTGTTACTGTTATCAGTCATTTTAGATTAAACGAGAAAATCAATGTTTACAAAATGATTGGTTTACTATCCGGCCTTATCGGCCTTTTGTTTATTTTAGGAACAGAGATTCTTAATGTCGATAAAAACGTCATATTTGGAGAGCTATGTGTTCTTATGGCGGCGCTTAGCTGGGGTATAGCCAATGTTTTCAGCAAACTGAAATTTAAAAACATAGATATCATTCATATGAATGCTTGGCAGCTTATCATGGGAACGATCATGTTATTGATCTTTTCTCTCATTCTGGAACCATCCCATTCGATTCAGTGGTCAAATGAAGCGGTCTTATCTCTATTATTTAATGGTTTATTCTCCACGGCCTTTACGTTTGTCATTTGGTTTTGGATACTCAATCAAATAGAAGCGTCAAAAGCATCTATGGCTTTAATGTTTGTTCCTGTCTTAGGCCTCTTATTTGGCTGGCTGCAATTGCATGAGCGGATAACATTTAACATCATGCTTGGCGCATTAATGGTCTGCATTGGTATCTTTATGAATACTTACAGATTTAAAAAGATGTAAGAAAATCATGGGGAAGTTCAAGGTTATATATGGTAATATCAGATGGGGGTGAAGAAAAATGAAAATCGAACACATCGCAATTTGGACGAAACAATTAGAGGAAATGAAAGACTTCTACACTCACTATTTTCATGGGACGGCAAGTGAAAAATATATCAATCCGAAAAAGCAATTCGAATCATATTTCATTCAGTTTCAGTCAGGGACGCGGCTGGAGCTGATGAGACGACCGGACTTGGCGCCGGGAGAAGAGCCGGCAGAGGGCTATGCCCACATGGCGTTCTCTTTAGGTTCCCGCCAGCAGGTCGATGACATGACCCGCCGTTTTGAAGAGGAAGGCTTTCAGGTTGTTGGGAAGCCGCGCGTCACAGGGGACGGGTACTATGAAAGCGTCATCCGGGATCCGGACGGAAATCTTGTCGAACTGACCGTTTAACAGCCTGCAAGAAAAAAAGCCAATGTTTTTAGACATTGGCTTTTTTTAGAATGCAGCATCAAGCTGATTAATTTTCCATTTGTTATTTTCTTTAACAAACGTGATTTTTCTTTTTGCAGTGACTGATCCGTCTAATGCAGGTACAGCAAATTCGTATGTTCTTACATTGTCCTTTTTGGAGATCAGTTTCATTTTTGCCTGTTCCCATCCTAAGAGATTATCCCCATCACCGACAGGGACGGCCATTTTGCCTTTATAGGCGATGATATTGTATTTGTCGAATCCTTTTTTAATTGCATCTGTTGTGAAAATCGGCGTCAAGTAATCCGTTAATTTTGCCTTTGTACTGAATTCACTGCACATGTACGTATATGGAATGCCTCGGTATTCAAATGTTTTTGTCTGGCATGATGAGTTTTTAGCCTTAGGATTATGGCCGCTCATTGTATTCCAAAAATGTTCACGGGCCTGCAGTGTCATCGTCATCACCTGTTGATTCGTTAAATCCCCTGATGTTTGTTTTTTTGCAGCAATCGTCGTACCGATCGGTAAAATCAATAAAGCAGTCAACAAACAAACGATAAACTTTTTCAATGTTCTTCTCTCCTTCAATATATCTCTTATGTTACAAATGTTACAATAATTACGGTTATATTACAAGAAGTTTGCGAGAAAATTTTTCCTCCGCCTGTTTTGCTATATATGACGAAGAAAAAGCAAGCCGAGTTTTCGTTTCTTGAGAAAAATGACGGCCGTCAGCTTCTCATCAAAAATGAGAACCATCAGAAGTGTTCAAAAAGATTCAATGGATATCCTATAGATTCGTTTCCCTCTTTTTTTAATAAAAAAACATCAGTTGGAGCTGCCGGCTATCAATCAAAAGCAAACACAGTCACATGACGAAGATCAAGTCGATCACCCTATTTCTACATATTTAAAATAATGAAAACACCGAATTTTATATAAAATCAAACTTTTTCAGTAAAGAAACTGTAACGAAACTCATATCAATTTGTCATTGAGGTGACATTTTGCTGTGTTACGATTTTCCCTGTTAGTTTCAAAAGAGCTAACAAGGGAGGATTTAACTTATGAAGAAGACAATCATGTCCTTGGCTGCAGCCGCAGCTCTGTCAGCGACTGCATTCGGAGCGAATGCCTCAGCAAAAGAAATCGAAGTGGAAAAAGGGGATACGCTCTGGGGGATTTCCAAAGATCATGGGATGAACCTAAAGGACTTAAAAAAATGGAATCAGCTTTCTTCAGACCTTATTATTCCAGGTCAAAAGCTGAACATTTCTTCTCAAGAAGAAAAATCTGATGAGAAGCAGTACACCATCGAATCCGGAGACACGCTCTCAAAAATTGGCCAAACCTTTGGTGTAGCTGTCGATGATCTTAAAAAACGGAATAACATCAAATCAGATCTGATTTTTGCCGGAGAAACCATCGCAATAGACGGACAAGCTGCAGGTGTGACACCACCCGCAAAGCAAGAAGCCGTCCAAACTGAACAAACAGAAAAGCCGAAAAAAGAATTGACTGTGACGGCGACAGCATATACGGCAAATGACGGCGGCATCTCGGGTATCACGAAAACGGGAGTCGACCTTAATGCCAATCAAGATGCGAAAGTGATTGCGGTTGATCCAAGCGTCATTCCGCTCGGTTCGAAAGTATATGTAGAAGGCTATGGCGAAGCGACGGCAGAAGATACCGGAAGCGCCATTAACGGAAATAAAATAGACGTATTCATTCCAAATAAAAAAGACGCGCTGAATTGGGGCGTGAAAACCGTAAACGTCCAAATTTTAAACTAATATAACAAAGACGCAGGGGGCAATATGCCTCTCTGCGTCTTTGTTTTTGATCATAAAGGGCGGATGCTTACACCCCATGGTTTTCTTCATGGCTGTTGCTTTTCACGAGAAGAGAAAGAAAAAGCGCTACAGCCGCAAACCCGATGGCGACGAAATAAACCGTATGAACGCCGGCCGTCATTCCTTGCATTTGCAGTTCCTGTTTATTTGTTAAAGAGGAAAGCTCAATGTAACGGTTTGAAACGGTTGTCAGGATCGTTGTATATAAAGCGGGGCCGATTGCGCCCGATACTTGGTTGACCGTATTCATAATCGCCGATCCGTGCGGATATAAAGGTTTAGGCACTTGGTTTAAGCCGAGTGTCATGATCGGAGCCATCGTCAGCCCGACGCCGAGTGTGAACCCGGCATAAAGCATCATCCCTGCTGCCATTGAGGTATCGCTTGAAATGTTCGTAAACAGCCACAGCACGGCTATCACAATGATTAAACCGGTCATCAACAGCGGTTTAAAACCTAACTTATCAAAAAGGCGTCCTGCTACAAGAGACGTCATGGCCAATACTAAACCGCCCGGAAGCATTAGAAAGCCTGTATCTAAAGGTGATAGCTGGAGCGCCATCTGAAAGTACAGCGGCAAAATCAGCATCATCGAAAATTGCAGCATCATCACGATCCACATTAAGACGACTGCTGCAGAAAACACTTTTGATCGGAAAGGCCTCATATCAAGCATCGGCTCTTTCATTTTCAGCTGGCGGCGGACAAACAACATTAATCCGATGATGCCGGCAGCCAGTCCGATCATGACTTTCGGACTGCTCCAGCCTGCTTCTTCTCCGGCGTTGCTGAAGCCAAAAACAATTCCTCCAAATCCAATGGTAGATAATATGATGGACAAGATATCAATTTTCGGATTGGTCAGTTCGGTGACATTTTTTAATCTGAAAGCTGCATAAAAGATCATGAAGAGCGCAACCGGAAGCATCATAAAAAAGACGACACGCCATGAATAGTGCTCGACAATAAACCCTGAAATCACCGGCCCGATCGCAGGGGCAAATAAAATGACAAGGGTCAGCATCCCTGTTATCGTTCCGCGCTTTTGAGGGGGAACCAATGTCAAAATGACATTCATCACCAAAGGCAAAATAAGGCCTGTACCGGAACCCTGGATGATCCGGCCGGCGAGAACGAGAGGGAAAACAGGGGCTGTTCCTGCCAAAAGTGTTCCTGCTGTAAATAAAGACATTGCACAAAGAAACAGCTGCCTTGTCGTAAAACGCTGCATTAAAAATGCGGTAATCGGCACGGCGATGCCAATCATGAGCATATATCCGGTCGACAGCCACTGGGCTGTATTAGCGGATATACTGAAATCGTCGATGATCTTCGGCAATGCCACATTCATGACCGTTTCATTAATCAAAGCAAGGAAATTGCCGACGATTAAGATTGCGATAATCATAATGGAGCCTTTTTTTGTGTGTTCCATTTTATTTCCCACCCTTGATTATGGTTTTAGCAAATATGGAATTTGTTCGGCAGCCGCGTTTAGCGGCCGTCCGTTTTTTTTCGTAACCGAGAGTACATATGCGCCTTCAATCATAGCCTGGATCGCGATGCTCAAACTGTCCGCTTTTTCTTTTGGAAAACCAGATTGAATCAGCTTTTCCTGATACACACGCTGCCAATCTCTATACACCTGATCACAAGTTTTTCGCAGCACTTCACTCAAAGACCATGTTTCTGCAGCGACAGATACAATCGGAATATCATCGTTTTCTTCCATCATGTATTCTTCAATTCCGTCAGCCATCATCTGAATGTACGTTTGAAAGGCCTTTACAGGATCTGAGTCCCGGCTGAGGGCTGAGGAGATGTATGTTTTGATCCGTTCGCCGGTTAATTTGATGGCTTCGGCAGCCAGCTCTTCTTTCCCGCTGGGAAAGTAATAATAGATAGATCCTCTTGGCGCGCCGCTTTCGTCCGTGATTTGCTTCAGCCCTGTAGCATGATAGCCTTGTTTTCGGAAGAGCCGGGAAGCTGTGTGCAGGATTTTATCGCGGCTCCTTGTTTTATCTGTCATCATATCATCCCTTTTATTTTTATACTGATCGGTCAACATAAAGTATTGTAACGAAAAAAAAGGCCCTTTTTAAAGGCCTTTTTTAGAAATAGTGTCAAAGGACTATTTTCATGATCAGGCTGCCGGCCCATTTGAGACACACCAAGGCAGACTCGGAAATCGTGCATATTCCAAAAAAAGAATGGGATCGTTCCTCCAGTTTTCTATGTTTTCGATATTCATTTATGTCTTTTTCTTGTTCAGTCATTTTGCCCATCTCCTTTTGTAATGAACTCTTTAATAAAATTCAGTTGAAGATTTCAGGCAGCTGATGATCAGCGGCATTACGGCAATCACTGCCAAGATGAAAAGCAGGTTGTTTGATATCAAATGTACAAATGCAGTATTGATAATATAAAGGGCCAAAACCATTAAATAAAAAGACAGCCATATATAGCAGTATATCTTTTTATTGAATGGTTCTTTTAAGTAAATCAACAGAAATAATCCTGCCATTAAAACCAAGTAAGTCATTTCCTAACATTTCCCTCCGCTCTTGGCTTATTCTTCCGTTCTTCCCCTTTCTTTATTGTCCTCAAAAGCCAGCTGGATCACGAATAAAAACAAGCAGGCGATGATTTCGACATCCAGAGGGATGGTAATGCTGTCCATCATTTCATCTGCAAGGTGAATCGAAAGCCAAGTAAAGAAGCATTCGATTGTAAAAGTGACGGCTTTTTGTCTGATCAGCAAACTGAGAAATTTTTCGGGAATCTCAAAGGCCACACCGAGTACAAAGCTTAAGAGGATATACCAAAGCAGTGAAGCCGGTGATTCATATGTCACGCCGAAAATCGCGAAAAAGCCGGCAGCGCCGAAATAATAAGAGCCAAATAAGAGTGCGAAGACAAAGAGGATTAAAAGAAAGATTAAGGTAACTGCGATCATGTTTCCAAGTGTTTTTTTCATCATTCAGCATTCATTCCTAATCGTGCAGTATACATTTGATCATATCAAAAAAAGATCCAATTGTAATTTACAATTGTTAAGACTCCCGGTAAACTACTAAAAAAACAGGAAGTCAGGAGAGAGAAAATAAGCCATGAAGCGCGTTTTAACTGATCGATATGCAAGTTTTACAGAGCTGGCTGATCATGAAACCGAAGGAATCGATTATACGGTATTTTCACGGGAATTAGAGAGCGGTCTCCTTGTAATGGCTCCGCATGGAGGAGGAATTGAGCCTGGCATCAGCGAAATTGTACGGGCTTTAACTGAGGATTGTTCCGTTTATCTGCTCGAGGGGCTGAAAAGCTCAGGCAATAAAGGGCTTCACGTGACAAGTGCTCATTTTGATGATCCGCTTGCCATGCAAATGGCCGGGAGACATCAATACATATTGGCTTTTCACGGTTATGAGGAGCGCTCTCTTTGCCAGACGCTGATCGGCGGCACTGACCGAAAGCGCGCCCAGGTTTTTGCCGAGGCGCTTAGAAAGCAGGGTTTTTCTGCGGTGCTGCTGTCGGCCGGCGCTTGTCTTTCAGGAACGAATCCGGCAAGCATCAACAATCGGTGCAAAACGGGTTTAAGCGTACAATTTGAAATCAGCACAGCACAAAGAAAGGCGATGTTTGGCCGTTTCGGTTTAAAGGGAAGAGAAAACTCCAAAAATGAGGTGTTTTACCGTTATCTGAAAGCAGTCAGGGAAGGGGCGAAAAAAGCGTATGGATGAGCGCAGCCGGCATTTTAAGCCGGCTGTTTTTTCTGTCACTTTTTCAGCAGATATGTTGCTTGTCTTTCAGCGGCAAAAAGCTGTTGAGCGCTTTTGGCAATGGAGTAAGGGCGTCGTGACTTTCTTTTATAGCGTGTGAGTTCATCTTCATCATGGCAGTCAAAGCCCTGTCTTCGGCTGCAATTTGGAGGCTGTCCGTCCATGCTTTATGGAACTCCATTCCGATCTGTCGCTTTTCAAACAATTCGATTCGTTTGGAGGCAAACTCGTCTGTCACATGAAAAAGATCAGCAATCATTTTTACGGCATGACAGCGCAGCTGGGGAAAATCCAATTTTAAAAGCATGAAAGTCGGTACGCAAAAATGATACATAAATTGATTGGCTTGAAATTCCTGAAGCTCCCTAAACATTTGATTCATGTTCAGTTGATTTCCCGCGTGCTTTAATACATGGCAGAGTTCGTGTGCGAAGTCTTCCCATTGCTTTTTTCTTGACAGGCTGCTGTTGAGAATGATGCTGTACATGCCGTCATGCTTGATCATCATGCTGTTCACATGTTCATAATGAATCCAAATATTTAAACTCGCCGCTATACGAGTCATATCGATTTGATGCGGCTCAGTGAAACCGAACTTTAGATACATATTTTTTACGTATTCTTCTAGGTGAGATAAATAAAATTCCAATAGAGACACCCTTTCGAACAAATGTTCTGTTTTTGGCGGAAAGAAAAGCCCGGCAAAGGGGCTACTGATATATAATATATACGATGAGCAGCACCTTTAGCAAATCTTTCCCTTTTTTACATCATCTTAATTATTAAATCGGCGCTCATCAGGGAATGTTTAATGAAAAATTCCTTTTTTATCCGTTTTTTAATCTCCGGGTTTCCGCTTCTTCTCTTTTTCTTTTAAGTATTGAATAAATTCAATCGCCTGCTGTCTGCTTTCAGGGGAGAATTCCCGCATGTCCCGATACGCAATTTGAAGATCAGGATCATCAAGCATGTCTTGAAGAGATTTTTCCTTTTCGGCACCTGTCAGTAAATAGTCTATTGTCACTTTATAATAATCAGCCAGTTTTTTTAAGGTTTCATAGTCCGGCTCGCTTCTTCCGTTTTCATAGTGGGAATAGCGCGCTCTTGATACGCCGATCTGTTTTGCTACATCTTCCTGTGTCCGTTTTCCTCTCAGGCTTTTTAGTCTGCCTCCCAACATAGAATGACCTCTCTTCCTCATTCGGCATTATAATATCTATTATAGATACAAAATGTATCGAAATAAACAAATGATAAAAAAAGTATCAAAAAAGTGTTGATGATAAGAAGTGTATCATTTATAATCATAGTCAGACAGATACCAATTGTATCATAAGCGGAGGAGTGGGGCATTTGCGAAAACGTTTAATTGAAGAGCGGTCAAGGAAGGGATGGACTCAAAAGCAGGTTTCCGAACGATTGGGGATTTCTGAGGTGTATGTTCGCAAAATCGAAAAGGGAGCGCGAAATCCGGGCAGAGAAACGATGCTGAAGTTTGAAACGCTCTATTCCGTTCCAGACCGCGAGCTTTTTCCCGATCTTTTTCAGGTCATTTTTGATACAAAATGTATCTAATATAAATCCATACGAAAGAAGGCAGATCATGAACCTCGAACATCCGATCATTACACAAATTCGGGCATACGGCTATCCAAAGGAGGCAGCAGAGCGAAAAACGATGCGAAAAGCATCAGGATCACCAGGACAGGAAGGGGAACACAGCATGGAGACGGTTGATATTTCATACAGCAATGACCGGTTCGATCAATGGAGGCTTGGCAAAGCGGGCGGCTCCATCTCATTTACAAAAGACGGATTGCCTGTATTTCGATTTGAAAACAAAGATCAATATGAACGATACCTGAAGCTGAACGCTTGCCGCAAAAGGGAGGAGGGAGTTGAATGATGAACACATCCAGTCCTATCCAGTCTGAAAACAGCTATCCGTTCTCGATTTACTCAGGTTTGTTAACTTCCGGCCATTTTGAAAAAATCGGCAGTGCTCTCTGGCTGTTTTTATGGTGTATCAGTTCAACGACGAAAGAAGTAGAACGGGATGGTGTGACATGGGGGATCGTCCTCGGACATAAGCCGCTGAAAGCATCAGAACTCGCGGACGTGTTTGGCGTAAATGAAAAAACAGTCAGGAGATGGCTCTCCCAGCTTGAGCGGAATGGCTACATTGCTGTGGCGAGAGCCCCTTACGGCTTCGTTCTGTCTGTCAGACATTCGAAAAAATTCGTCAATCAATCAAAGCCCGGATATGTCCATTCACAGATCAAAGAACGGACAAATGCATCTGATTGTAAGGACAAACTTGTCCAAGCTAATAAAGATATTACACAGATCAAAACAAAAAATAATCAAATTGAGGCGATAGCAGAACGTTTTGCAGCACTCAGGTCTCTGCAGGAAGACAGGCTTGTCCATCCTTCGCCAAGGGACTATCAAGCCATCGCCCGGATTGTCGCCCGCGGAGTGTCACTTTCGCAAACAATCAAATGGCTTGAACAATGCTTCCTAGAGTATGAAGGCCGGCGAAGAAGCAAACAAGAAACGATCAAGGTCTTCAGCTACTGTGAAAAATACATGCTGGACCGTCTGGCAGAGCTGGAAACCAGGAAAGAGTCAAGGAGGGGAAACAATGGCCAAACGAACTATCGACGAGGTTATGAAAGAACTGAGAAACAGAAGGCGTTTATCACAGACGGACAAAGCGGACGAATCCGCCGAAAAACGGTATGAATGTCCTAAGTGTAAAGACGAGCTCGGGTATATCGAACAGCGCGGAAATACAGAAGTATGGGTGGCATGCGCCTGCAGGGAGCGGCGCAGAGCGCAAAAGCTTTTAAAGTCAAGCGAAATCACCGAAGCATTTAAAAACTTGAGCTTTGAAAATTTTAAGACCGCTGGCAAGCATCAGTCTGTAAAAGACGCCTATGAATGCGCACTTGAATATGGACAAGTTTATCCGGACATTCAGAAATGCCGCAGAAACAGCATTGCGCTCTTAGGGCGGCCTGGGTCGGGCAAAACCCATTTGCTTACGGCGGCAGCCAATGATCTGATGAGGAGGCTGTTTGTGCCGGTGCTGTATTTTCCTTTTGTCGAGGGCTTCAATGATTTAAAACAGGATTTTGCTTTGCTTGAGGAAAAACTGAACAGGATGAAGCAAATTGAGGTTCTATTTCTCGATGATCTGTTTAAGCCGGTTGGCGGAAAGCCGCGGGCAACGGAATGGCAGATTGAACAAACATATGCCGTCATCAATTACAGGTATTTGAATCACAAGCCGATTCTGCTTTCAAGCGAGCTGGATGTAGAAGAAATCGTCGCGATTGATGAAGCGCTCGGAACGAGGATTGTAGAAATGTGCCAGGATTTTCTCGTTATCCTGAAAGGGAACTCTTTCGACATCAATCATAGACTGGAGGGAATGCTTTGATGTGCCGTCTATGCAAAGGCCGGCAATCGGTTCAACAGGATGCCGGCTTCGGAGTTGTTTTCAGCGCCTGTCCAAACTGCCGCGGTAAAAGCGGTGATTTGACAGAGACGATCAAAGATCTTGAAGCATTGATTTTAAAAATGAAAGCAAGGGTGAAGCAGGGTGCTTAAATCTCTATACGCGCTGATTCTCATTTTACTGACAGCGGCAAAAAGAGAGGCGCAAATTAAAAAATGGCATCAAGATGACGGAAAGTGAGGAAGAAAAGAATGGAAAAAGAAGTCGGGACGTACAGCCCATTACCATGGCGCGTCGTCAGAACAAATTCGGACTTATACATTTATTCAGCATACAGCAAACTCGAGAAAAAGCGGTTCCCGTATTCAAACGGGAGGGTCATTGCAAAAGTCGCTGATTACACCGCGTTTTCACAGGAAAAAAATGCTCAGCTCATCGCAGCAGCACCGGAGCTGCTGATCGCAGCAAAACTTGCGCTCGCCTACTTGAATCGAAAGGGGCCGGGTGATGCCGCTTCGGTTGAATATAAACTGAAGCATATATTAAGTAAAGTCATCGCCAAGGCGGAAGAACATGAAGCAGATACAGCCGAAAAGGGGGAATACAGATGCAACACCCGACACAAATAAAAGCCATTCACGATACAACCGTCGGAAGCCGAATCACAGAGGGAAAGGTGACGGTGATCGTACTTGACGGAATCAACGGAACGGCATGGCAGACCGAAGCACCTGAGCATGGGAAAACTGTTGTTGAAACGAGAAAAGGAGATCTGGCAAGACTCGATTTTGAAATCGGATATAAGCTCAGCTGATTCCCCTTAAAAATCAATATGTCCAAGACGGAAAGCCTGCGGACACTGATCAGAATGCACAAATCATTGTGCAGCTGATTGGTGTCCTTTTTTGATTTCGAAAATACGGAGGTCAACAAAAAATGGAAGACTTACTTTTTGAATACAAAAGATCATTGAAAGAGACGAAAAATCTTTATCAGCCTTATCAAGATGAAAGCGGACTGACAGCGGAACAGCTGAAAGATAAAAAACTGATCAGAAGCATGATCACCGATTTGGAATATGTCATCGAATGGCTTGAGAACGGCAGAGAACCTGGAATCAGACGAGCCATTGACAGGCGGGATTCTTATAAACGGATGCTGATCAAAGACCCGCGGATTATCGATACTTTTTCAGAAGGTATTGCATTTGAACCGGCGCAGGAAGTATCGGCGTTTGATAAAGCGCGGATTGAAGCGGCCCTTTCCGTTCTTACGGCAAGGGAAAAGGAAATTTTCATTTTAAATAAGGTGGAGCAGTTTTCTTATGAGCGTATTGCCGCCATGCTGGGCATCAAAAAATCAACCGTGCAGACCAATGTCAAACGGGCGCAAACGAAAATAGCGAAGCAAATGACAACAGCCTCTTAATTGTTTGATTTAAAAAAATCAAACTTTTGTCATACGTTTGCCACCTATAAGTGAAAAGAGAAAAACATAAATATTCATCTGCTGTTTGCAGCCGTGAACAAAGGAGCATATACAAGATCCTAAAAAGCAGTCGTTTCGGCAGAGTTTTAGATCATACGAATGGACTGTAAAATATAACAGGCTGAAAGAAAGGCGGTGAGACCTGCGATGCCAAGGCCTAGAGATCCAAAAAGAGATGAAGCATACAAGCTCTACCAAAAATATGAAGGGAATATCACAAATCGCGCCATCGCCAGTGAGCTTGGGGTTTCGAATCAAAAAATCAGCGCCTGGAAAATCCGCGACCGCTGGAAGGAAGCCGTAAACGGAAGTCAAAATGGCAAGGGAAAACCTGTCGGCCTCATTTATAATGAAGGGCTGAATGAACGACAGAGATTGTTTTGCATTTACTATGTCAAAAGCTTTAATGCCACCCAAGCCGCCGTAAAAGCGGGATATTCTCCCGCAAGCGCCCATGTGACAGGCTGCCGGCTCCTTAAAAACGAAAAGGTGGCGGACGAAATCAGGCGCATCAAAAAAGATATGGTAGGTGAGATTTTCGTAGAGGCGATGGACGTCCTTCACGTCTATGTGAAAATTGCGTTTGCAGATATGACGGATTATGTGACATTCGGCAAGAAAGAAGTGCAAGCAGTCGGAAAGTCAGGACCGCTCTTTGACGAAGAAAATAAACCCATTATGAAAGAGGTCAGCTTTGTCGATGTCAAACATTCCGATTTTGTCGACGGCACAGTGATCACAGAAGCAAAGCTGGGCAAAGAAGGTATTGCGATCAAGCTGGCCGACAAGATGAAGGCGCTGGACAAGCTGTCACAATACTTTGACCTGTTTCCGGATTCATTTAAACGGAAAATCGAAAAAGAAAAGCTGAAGCTCGCCAGACAAAAAACGGAAAAGGACGCACAAGACGGTGCTGTTGAAGTGTTGATCACCCGAAAAGGTGATTCGGCTTGATCATGAAGGAGGTCAATCCCCATTTTGAAGATTTTGTATTTAATTGGGATCAAACCTTTCAATTTCTCGTCGGCGGATACGGCTCATCGAAAAGCTATCATACGGCATTAAAAATCGTCTTAAAGCTCCTTCAGGAAAAGCGGACCGCCTTAGTGGTACGGGAAGTGTTTGAAACACACAGGGACTCAACCTTTTCATTATTTTCATCCATTATTGAGGAGCTCGGGGCTCAAAAAGCAGTCCAGGCGGTTTCCTCGCCGATGCACATCCGGTTCTCCAATGGGAGCCGGATCATTTTTAAAGGAATGGACAATCCGGCTAAATTGAAATCAGTCAATAATATTTCGCTGATTTGGATCGAGGAATGCTCAGAAGTGAAGTATGAAGGCTTCAAGGAATTGATCGGCCGGCTGAGACATCCTGATTTTAAACTCTATATGATCTTAACGACAAACCCCGTCAGTCAAGCCAATTGGACATATAGACATTTCTTTAAGGATGAGCGGAACAAACGGTTTATTTTGGATGACGAGACCCTGTATGAGAAGCGGATAATCGTCATTAAAGATACGTATTACCACCATTCTACGGCCGAAGACAATTTGTTTCTGCCGAAAAGCTACATCAAACAGCTTGAGGATATGAAAGAATACGATCCAGATCTTTACCGGATTGCCCGGAAAGGCCGTTTCGGGGTAAATGGGACAAGGGTTTTGCCGCAATTTGAAGTGATGGAGCATGATGAGGTGATGAAGCAGATTTCTTTCATCAACAATCCCTTGAAGAGAACCGGGATGGATTTCGGATTTGAAGAATCCTACAATGCCGTCATCCGGTCGGTCATCGATCCCGATAAAAAAGTTCTTTATATATATTGGGAGTATTACAAGAACAAGATGACAGATGACAAGACGGCAGAAGAGCTCAAGGAACTCCGCGACACACAGGAGCTGATTAAAGCCGACCCGGCTGAACCGAAAAGCATTCAATACTTCAGACAAAACGGTTTTAACATGGCCGGCGCCCGCAAATATCAGGGATCGCGCCTGCAATATACGAAAAAAATCAAACGGTTTAAAAAAATCTATTGTTCTGACCGCTGCATCAATACGATCTATGAATTGCAGCCGCTGACCTATGCAGCGGACAAAGACGGAAATATGAAAGAGGACCAGTTCACGATTGACCCGCATACTCTTTCTGCTTTATGGTACGCGCTTGATGACTATGAAGTCACTGATTTGAAAGCCGAACCGGAAGTGAAAAAACGTCCAAACAGAAAAAGGAGGAGGTAACGCATGACCTCTCAGCAAACAGTAAGAGCAAGGGTCATGAAATCCCAGCTTCAGGGGCCTGTGACCAAGCAAATATATGAAGATCAATTTACGGAAATCTACGGTGAGGACATTATCGCGCCTCCATACAATATCAAAGAGCTCAAAATGATTGCCGAATATTCTTCCATTCTCCAGCAATGTATTGATGCATATAAAACGAATATTTCCGGCTTCGGGCTTGATATCGAATATGCATTTGATTTTAACGGAGCCGATGTGACGCCCGACAAGAAAAAAGCGGCTGAAACCGATTGGTCCAGGCTTGAAGAATTTTGCCGCCACCTTCATTTTGATGAATCAGCGGAAACGGTATTAGGCTATATGATAGAAGACCGGGAAAAGACAGGAAACGGCTTTTTGGAAGTATTGAGGAACGGCGCGGGACAGCCGGCCGGAATTGAATACCTTGATGTGAAAAATATGCGCGTCTGCGGTTTGACGGAACCGGTCGAGATCGAATTCGTCTTCATGGAAAATGGAACCGTGAAAAAAATGAAAAGACAAAAAAAA
Source organism: Bacillus swezeyi (assembly GCF_001969815.1). GTDB lineage: Bacteria > Bacillota > Bacilli > Bacillales > Bacillaceae > Bacillus > Bacillus swezeyi. The sequence goes on from NZ_MRBK01000019.1 coordinate 36,550, forward strand.
TTCCGCAAATACGTCCAGATGATTGACGGAAGGAAAGTGTACTTCAAAGAGTACGGCGATCCGCGCATCATGGATATGACCACCGGCGAGTTTGACGGACAGACTCCCCCTGAACGAAGTGCGAATGAAGCGATCCATTTTAGAATTGGCAGCGGCGTCTACGGCGTTCCCCGCTGGATCGGGAATATCGTCAATCTTTACGGAGCGAGGAAGGCGGAAGAGCTGAATTACATGTATTTCAGACAGGGGCGGCATGTGCCGGCCGTGATTACGGTAGAAAACGGCATGCTCTCAGAGACGTCGTACAGAGAGCTGCAGGAATATATGAATGATTTGGAAGGCGTTGAAAATGCCCATAAGTTTTTGCTGATCGAAGCCGAAGGAATCGCTCAGGAAAAAGATCTTCACGGCACACAAGACATTACCCCAGTCAAAGTGGAAATTAAATCGCTTGCTGAAATTTTGCAGGAAGATGCGCTGTTTCTTGAATATGACGAAAAAAGCCGCAACAAAATCCGCTCGTCCTTCAGGCTTCCTCCGCTCTATACAGGAGATGCCCATGAATACAACAGGGCGACGGCTGATACCGCCCGCAAAATAACGGAAGAACAGGTTTTTGAACCGGAGCGGAAAATCCTGATCGGCAAGCTGAATACGCTGTTTCTGCGCGACTTGAAAATTTATCATGCCCGGCTGCAGTTAAAAGGACCAGACTTTCGCGACCCGCTTGAGATCGCAAAAGTGCTTGGTCCTTTTATTCAGGCGGGAGCCGTTTCTGCGAATGATCTGCGCGATCTGGCTGGAAGGGTGCTTGGCAAAACGCTTGATGAATGGCCTGAAGAGATTTACAGCCGGCCGCCCGCCGCTCAGTCTCAGCCTCAAGATGCGGCTGAAATCGCAAGCCTTATACCGGAATTAAAGACCGTCATCGAGTCATTGAAAAACCCTGAAAGGAGGTGAACACTTCGTGCCGAGAGAGCTTAAGAATGCAAAAATCAATTTTGTCAGCTATGTCGATAAAGCGGCTAACAAAAAGAAATTCTTTTTGACCAAATCAAGCGGGCCGCCGACATTTCAAAAGGAAGTCAAACTGATCACAAAAGCAGCAGATGAAAAAAAACTCGTCTACGGTGTGGTCTATGAACCGAATGTCATGGATGCCCACAGCGATTTTATGACGGCTGAGGAAATCCAAAAGGCGGCTCACGGTTTTCTGAAAGACGCCCGCAAGATTGACAAGGACCACAATTTTCAGGGCGGCGTCGGTGAAGTTGTCGAATCATATGTCGCTCCGGCTGATTTTGAAGTAAACGGCGAAACGATTGTAAAAGGCTCTTGGGTCTTGGTCACAAAAGCCTGTGATGAAGTCTGGGAGCAGATTAAAAAAGGAGAAATAACAGGCTACAGTATGGCAGGAACCGCTGAAACGCTCCACCATCAATCAGCAGCCGACAGGGAAAATGACAGTTTTTTTCAGCTGATGAAACAATTTTTCGCACGAGACAAACAAAAAAAGGGAGAGGGAGAAAAAGAGATGAAACGAACAGAATTCCAGGGAACCATCGAAGCCGTCTTGGCTCCGCTTCTTAAGCGTCTTGACGCTCTGGAAGAAAATACAGATGCAAACGATAAACACGATCAAACACAGCAGGACGCTCATCTTAAAGAAGTGATCCAGGAAATGCTCGAACCCCTTATTTCACGAATTGAAGCGCTCGAAAAGATGAGAGGCGCTTCAAAGCAGACCGAAGATGAAAAAGGCGGAGCTGAGGAAGTTAAAAAATCGATTTGGAGCGGATTGCTTTAATTCAAGAGGAGGAAAACAATGAGAAATCAAGATATCATTCGAAAAGCAGAAATGTCGCTTGCGACGCTCAAAAGCGGAGGATTAATGAATCCGGCGCAGGCTTCCGCATTTATTCGCATGGTGCAAAATACGCCGACGATCTTCAATGAATCCCGCGTCATCCAAATGGAAAACGATTCGCAGAAGTTTGAAAAGATCGGCTTTGGCCAGCGGATTTTAAGGGCGGCTGATGAAGGAAAAGCATTGGCTGATGATCAATTAACCGTCCCGGTGACAAGCACTGTTCAACTGAATACGAAAGAAGTCATCGCCGAAGTCAACATTACGTACGACACGCTTGAAAATAACATTGAAAAAGACGGCCTGCAAAATACGCTGATGCAGATGCTTGCAGAACGCGCCGCCGTCGATATTGAAGAGCTGATTGTCAATGGTGATGTGTCATCATCTGACCCATATCTTGCCCAGCTTGACGGCATCAGGAAGCAGTCCGTCTCCCACATTGTCGATGCCGGAGGAGAAGAAATCAGCAGACAGCTTTTTAAACGGGGGCTTAAAGCCGTTCCGGCAAAATATATGCGCGTTCCTCAGGAATTCAGATTCTATACTTCGCTTGGACAGGAAGTGGAATGGAAGGACCGTGTCGCAGACCGTCAAACAAATCTCGGGGATGCAGCCGTTCAAGGCGGATTGTCTACCGCTTTCGGAGTACCTGTTAAAGGGGTATCAAACATTCAGCCGTATACCTATGGAGAAGGAGAAACGGCAGGTGAGGCTTCAGACATCATCTTGACGCATCCGAAAAACATTATTCTCGGTTTCTCGCGGAATATCAGAATCGAAGTTGATAAAGACATCCGCGCCCGCAAATTTATCATCGTGCTGACTGCTAAGCTCGACAGCAAATTTGAAGAAGAAGATGCAGTCGCAAAAATGATTAATGTAAAAGAGTAGCAGGCATGTACAGTGCAAGATTGGTAAAAGGGAGAACCTATGATGTGAAAGGGTGCAGGTTCAGATATCAAGAGGAACAGCCCATTTCCAGGGAAATATACCGGTATATAAAAGAAAACCCTTGTTTTGAAGTCAAGGAAACGCGCCGGAAAACGGCAAAAGCCCGAGGAAGGATGGATGAAGATGCTGATCACACCTGATGAAATCATTCAGTATTCCGTTTTCGAGGCTGTGAAAAACCGTCCTCCGGAATTGCTGCGCCGGGATATTCTTGAAGCCGAAGCAGACATCCAGCAGATGACGGGTCATCGTTTCACAGATGAAAAATATTATCCGCTTCCGGAAAAGGCAAGGCTCGCTTTGCTGCAGCTGGCACAATACTATGCCTTGAAAAACGGTGATGAGTCACTGCTGAAAGGCTACAAATCCGAAAAGCTAGGAGACTACTCCTATACGCTGTCTGACGGCGGAGGAATAGTGAAGCCGGATGTCTACAAGCTTCTTGAAGAATATATTCTCGATTACGAATCTGCCCGCTTAAAGGTGCGTGCGATATGAGCTACCGGAAGTTGTTAAGCGACCGCTGTGATATCTACCATGTAAAAGAAGAGCAGGCGCAAGAAGCGAGATACGGCGTTCCTGCCGGAGACCTTCAGCCGCTCCGCACATATGGGGAAACGCCTGATGCTGCAAATGTCCCCTGCTATTTTACAGAAAGAAGCCAGTCGATGATTCAAAAAGATCCGGAGCAGGTCATTTACCATTCCTATTTGGTGCATTTTCCGCTAAATGCAGATGTCCGTCTCCATGATCTAGTCGTGTGGAACGGTGTCAGCTATACTCTGCAAAAACCAAAAAGCATCAAAGATCATCATTGGGAAGTCTTGGCCGTAAGGGATGAAAAACTATGAAAATAAAAGGTTTGAAGCAGCTGTCCGGAGCACTTGAAAAAGCCGGACGCGGAAGCTTCCGGAAAAAAGCCGCCGAGTGGCTTGAACAGGAGGGGCTTGATTTTTTAGATCTTGTCAGGCAAGAAATCATGCAGGCGGGCTCCGTTGATACGGGACTGCTTCTGCGTTCGTTCCGGCGGGGAGCGGACAGGAATATATGGACAATGGAAAGCGGCGGCCTGTCGCTCGAAATAGGCACTGAATTGGATTATGCCTCATTTGTGAATGACGGTCATTGGATGGGAGGAAAAGAAGGAGTCAGGTGGATTCCCGGAAGGTGGCAGGGCGGACGTTTTCAATATGATCCCGGATCATCAAAGGGCATGGCATTAAAACGGCAATGGATAAAAGGAACAGGCTATTGGGAGCATGCGCTTTACATATTTGAGCGTTTATTTGAAAAACGTCTTGATGAAAGGCTGCAAACATGGCTGGATTCCTTGTAAGGAGGTGATGATTTGAACGATGAAACGGGATCTGTCATGAATTTCTTTTATCAAATCTTTCCCGCAGTATGCTATGAAAAAGAAATTCCAGATCATTTTCAAATACCGTCGCTTTATTTTCCTCCTCCTTCTGTCTTTGATGAAAATGACACAGTCTCAACCTTCAAGAAGGTCTTCAGCTTGAATGTAAAACTGTTTCATCATGACTCACAAAAAGCCCATGATCATGCGGAACGGATCGCAGACGCCGTAAGACAAGTGCGCCATGCCATTCCGCTTGTTGATCAGTCAGGCGCCGATACCGGGGAAAGCTTGAGAATCAGCAGAATCGAGACGAGGATAGGAGATGCCGGGACGGCGTCCATTATTGTTCAATGGAACAGCCGCTATTGGTATAAAAGAGAAGCTCAGCCTTCTCTTGAAACAATTGATTTTACAAACGGGGTGAAATAATTGGCAGTCGGTAAAAAGACAAAATCCGAAGCAAAAAAGGCGTCTCAGGCAGAGCATGAAGCGCTTTTTTTTATTGCAGATCTGCGAGAGCACGCAAAAGAGCTTTTCGGCATTAAAGCGGAAGTTCTCGACGGTGCTCTTTTTCATGTGAAAGAACAACAAATTTCAAAAACTGAGGCAAGTCAGCTTATTCAAACATTTTTAGCCAAGGAGGTCATAAATTAATGAACGGCGGAACATTTACACCAGGTAAAGAAAAAGAGCGTGCCGGTATTTATTTTAATTTCAAAACGACAGCAGAGGAACGGGTTTCTCTCGGAAACCGCGGCACGGTAGCGCTTCCTGTCATAACCAGCTGGGGAGAACCGAAAACATTTGCAGCCATTTCAACCATCGAGGATTTAAACAAAAAAGTGGGACTGAACATTGATGATCCGTCTCTTCTATTGTTGCGCGAAGCGAAGAAAAATGCGGAGACGGTTCTATTATACCGTTTGAATACAGGTGTTACAGCCAAAGCTCAAATTGGCGAAACAATGACGGTAACAGCAAAATACGGAGGTGAAAAAGGGAACGACATCTCCATTCGCATTTCCGAGAATGTTCTCGATTCAAAAAAATATGATGTGGCAACTTTTGTCGGCACAGATGAAGCTGACCGCCAGACCGTTAAAACGGCTGAAGAGCTTATGCCAAATGCTTATGTCGAATTTCAGGGAGAAGGCCCCCTTGAACTGACAGCCGGCGCAAAACTGTCCGGAGGTGAAAACGGCACGGCGAGTGTCGCCGATTACACGGCATTTTTAGATGCAGCTGAAACAGAATACTTTCATACGATCGCTTTGCCCGTAGCCGAAAATGAACAGCTGAAAGCTACTTTTGCGGCTTTCATCAAGCGGCTTCGCGATAAACAAGGGCTGAAAATCCAAGGCGTCGTCGCCAATTATGCCGGTGATTATGAAGGCATCATTAATGTAACAGGGGGCGTTGTGCTGGATGACGGCACAGAAATCACCCCTGAACAAGCGACGGCATGGGTCGCCGGAGCAAGCGCGGGTGCGACTTTTAATCAATCATTAACTTTTGTCGAATATGAAGGCGCTGTTGACGTCCTTAACCGTTTGGATGAAGACCGGGTGATTGACCGCTTGAAAAAAGGCGAGTTCTTATTTACGTTTGATGCCCGAGATCAATCGGTCAGCGTTGAAAAAGACATCAACTCTTTAACGAGCTTCACGGCGGAAAAGAATAAAAAATTCTCCAAAAACAAAATCATCCGCGTCCTTGACGGGGTAAACAATGACCTGACCCGTGAATTGAAGGCTTTAATCAAAGCCCGAAAAGCAAGCGGCAGCGGCATTCCTGCTTCTGACGACGGCTTGCAGTATGTGAAAACCTTGATTATCCAATACATGACGGCGCTTCAGGAAGCAGGCGGCATTTCCGGATTTGATTCAGAAAATGACATTGCCATTGCGCTGAACGAAGACCGCGACGGATTTTTAATCGATGCAGCAATTCAGCCGGTTGATGCGGCAGAAAAATTCTACTTTAATGTGGAGGTAAAATAATATGGCTTTAAAAGCGCAAAATACGATTTCAGGAAAAGAAGGCCGTCTGTTTCTTGATGGACAGGAGATGGCCCATATCAAAACATTTGAAGCGAATGTAGAAAAAAATAAGGCTGAAGTCAATATTATGGGACGGCGCATGACGGGCCACAAAACAACAGGTGCAAACGGTACTGGAACGGCAACATTTTATAAAGTCACCTCTCAATTTGTCACGCTGATGATGAATTATGTGAAAAAAGGCGAAGATCCGTACTTTACTCTCCAGGCCGTTCTTGAAGATCAATCATCAGGCCGCGGAACAGAGCGCGTCACCCTGTATGACGTCAACTTCGACTCCGCCAAAATCGCCGGACTTGACGTTGATTCAGAGGCGCTTGAAGAAGAAGTGCCATTCACATTTGAAGATTTTGATGTACCTGAAAAGCTGAAGGATACGTTTTAATGGCTGTCGGTTGTCAATATTCTCTATCTATGTTATAAAAAAGGTATATTCTTCGTAAAATAAAAACGGGCTTCAGGTGCTGGTAACACCTGAAGCCGTGTACAACGAAGCCCATAGCGGGCTGGCTCAGATTGTTCATAGAAATAGACCAATCCCTGGTTTGTGAGGCTCAAGGGTTGGTCTATTTCTTTTTGTTGAATGACAGCATGGCAACGATTAAGCTGGTAAATGTAAATGTCAGCATCAGCGCTTCAAATGTCGTCAAAAGGCCTCACCCCCTTTTTAAAGGAGTGAGCCAGACCGCCCCTTGAGTGAGCCAATTCAGTTGTACAAGGAATATTATACCATGCACTCTCGCTAAGCCGGGGGTGTTTTTTATTTTTGAAAAATACGAATCCGAAAAACGAATTTTGGGAGGACAAACAATTATGAGCGAAAAACAAGAACAAAAAGTATATGATCTATCCTTTTTTATGCCTGGCCAAACCGTTGAAGCCGAAGAAATCAAAGTCCCGATTTCAAAGCGCTTCGCCGATAAAAAAGGCAATGTCATTCCATTTGTGTTTAAACCGATTACAACAGAGCGCATCGATGAGCTGGAAAAAGAAAATACGACGTATAAAAACATTAAAGGCAGAGGCCGCGTCAAAGACCTCGACACCCAGCGCTTCTATGCCAGAATCGCGATCGAATCCACCATCTATCCCGATTTCCGTTCAAAAGAATTAAGAGAAGCTTATAAAACAGCTGATCCGGTCGAAGTGGCCAAACGCGTCCTTTCCGTCGGCGGAGAATATGCCAACTGGCTCAACAAGGCGATTGAAATCAACGGCTTTGAAGACGACCTTGAAGATCTGGAAGAAGAAGCAAAAAACTAATCAAGGATGGGAATAAAGAAGCGGTGTATCTATATTTTGCGATGCATGAACTTCATTATTCTCCATCCCAGCTTCAGGAGCTCTATGAAGCGCCAAAGCCTTTTAAAGCTCTATTGTACGGCTTAATCAGCTATAAGCTAGACATCTTGGAAAAAGAAGCAAGGAAAGGAGGTACATAATCATGGCAAAACTGACTGCGCGGTTTGAGCTGGAAGACCGGGTGTCGAAGAAGCTGCGGAGGATTCAAAAAGGATTTAAGGACTTGGAAAAAAGGCGGAAGAAGTTTGAGCGTCCGCTAACCATTAAAGTCAATTCCAAAAAAGCAGAGAATCTATTAAAAAAATTCCATCTTTCATTACAAAAAAACTTGCAATCATGGCAGCTTCAGATTTCAGCTGTAGATATGGCCAGCCAGACCATTCAAAGAATTTCAGATCAGCTTAAAACAAAACTGCCCGATAACTATCAATTTTCGGTCACAGTCACCGATCAGGCGACAGCCGGCATCGAAAAAATCAGAAACATGCTGTCAAAGCTGTCTTCTGCAGACTACTCCATAACCGCAGCCATTCAAGACGGGGTCACCCCAGCCGTTCAAAAAATAGCCGGTTACATGAAGGGCGTATTTGAAAGAGGATATACGGCAACGCTCAATGTGATCGATAAAGTAACAAAAACAGCCAGCCGAATTTCTTCTTATATCGACAGCCATTTGGCAAAAGAATTCGAAGCGACCCTAACCGTCAATGATCTGGCAACAGGTAAAATCATGGCTCTCCAGAATAAGCTTGATAAAATTGAGGCGAAGCGGGCCATTGACGTAAAAATTACTTCTTCAGAAGGGGAAGAAAAAGATAAAAAAGAGTCTTCATCGGATGCAATATGGACGAAATTTTTTCAGGCGGGAAAAGACAAATTTGTAAAATGGGTCGAGGGTCTTCCGGAAAAGGTATGGGATAAATCATTTGATGCCATCCTCGGTAAATTTTTAAAAGGCAATGAAGGCGGCGGAAACGGTTGCTGTTGTGAGGGGGGAGGTTCCCCAATCAATGAACCCGCCGCAGGCAGACGCGGAAGTGAAAGAAGCCCGACAAATGAACCCGCAACAAGCAACAGACCTGGAAGTGAAAGAAGTCCGACGAATGGACAAGCAAGGTCCGGCGGCAGGTTTAGGAGAGGCATTGGCAAGTTGGGGAAAATAGGGGGGAAAGCACTCCCTTATGCAGGGGCTGTTTTATCAGCTACTGAGCTGCTCGACATGAACAGCAAGAATGCAGGCGAAAAAATCGGTTCAGCAGGCGGAGGGATTGGAGGCGGTTTAGCCGGTGCAGCAGCGGGAGCAGCCATCGGAACTGCAATTCTTCCTGTAGGCGGGACGGCAATTGGGGGCGCTATCGGCGGCATGGTCGGAAGCCTTGGCGGTTCAAGCATCGGCGAATATTTCGGTAAGATGTTTGATGACAACGGCGGCGTCGGAAAAGCGTGGAAGACAATACAAGAAAAGTCGGGAGAGGCCATGTCAGCGATTCAAGCCACATGGTCAACGGTTTCAGGCTGGTTTATGGAAAACGTCTGGAACCCGATCGCCGGAAGTGTGGCAGAAGTAGCGACGGGCATCTGGAATCAGCTTGTAACAGCCTGGACGATGATTCAGGAAACGTTTATGACGGTTGCGGGCTGGTTTACGGAAAACGTCTGGAACCCGCTTTTCACAACAGTTATCGGTGTAGCGACAGGAATCTGGAACCAGCTTGTAACAGCCTGGACGATGATTCAGGAGACTTTTATGACAGTGGCTGGCTGGTTTACAGAAAATGTCTGGAATCCGATCATCACAAATGTGATAGCGGTAGCGACAGGAATCTGGAACCAGCTTGTGACAGCCTGGACGATGATTCAGGAGACTTTTATGACAGTGGCCGGCTGGTTTACAGAAAATGTCTGGAATCCGATTATCACAAATGTGATAGCGGTAGCGACAGGAATCTGGAACCAGCTTGTGACAGCCTGGACGATGATCCAGGAAACCTTTATGACAGTGGCCGGCTGGTTTGCGGAAAACGTATGGAATCCGGTGGTCTCAAAAGTGATAGAAGTAGCGACAGGAATCTGGAATCGTTTTCAAACGACTTGGAACATGATTAAAGGAGTATGGGGCGCGGTATCTTCATGGTTTATGAATACGGTCTGGAACCCGATACAAAGTACGTTCTCAGGAGTAAAGGAAGCCATCGGAGATAAATTCGAAGCTGCCAAAAAAACGGTGACGGACATTTGGGAAGGTGTAGCCGGCTGGTTTGAGAAAAACATTCAAAAGCCGATTGTAAAGATTGCAAGTCTGATCAGCGATGGTTTTGAAGCAGCGTTCGGCTGGGTAGGAAAAATTTGGGAAAAGGTCGGCGGCGGTATCGATGCCGTCATCAACTTCATGACAGGGAACAACGAAGAAGCCGATAAAAACGCCACAGGCGGCTACATCACAAAACCAACCATCTCCTGGATCGGTGAAGCTGGGAACGAATTTGTCATCCCGACGGAAAACAATCGCGGACGGGGAAAAATGCTGCTTGCCCAGGCGGCGACAAAGCTTGGCATGCACGTTGTTGACGACATGGGTGCCGCAGCGGCAGATGGCGGAACTGCTCCAACTGTTTCAAGCGTGTCTTCCTATTCAGCTTCTGTTTCGCCTGCCGTGAGCACCGTGAATATGGCGAATCAGGCAGCGTCTCTCGGCCGGGAATTTACCGACGGATTTGACACAGGCATCGGCTCAAGTGCTGTTTCACTTGATGAATGGAAGCAAAAAAATATTGGCAAACCGTTTAGCAGTCTTACGGCAGAATCGTCTAATTACGGCAAACAGACAGTCGCCGGGTTTGCTTCAGGGCAAAATGCGTCTGTGACGGGTACGAACGGCTTTCTCCAGTCAAAAGTAAATGCGCCTTACCAAACAACGGTGAAAACCTCATCCTCATGGGGAGTGAATACTGTCAAAAACTTTGCTTCAGGGCAAAATACGACACCGACGGGGACGACACAATACGTAGAAAAAAACATCAATAAACCGTTCCTGGATTCTAGACAGTCTGCTTCGGGATGGGGTTCCGGAATGATCGGGCATTTTATTTCCGGCATGAATGAGAAAAGCAGTGAAGTGTCCCAGGCTGCGAAAGACCTGGCCAAAAAAGTAGAAAAAGCGTTCCGTGAAGAACTTGATATCCATTCTCCATCCCGGGTTATGATGAGCCTCGGACGTTTTGCCTCAGTCGGTATCGTCAAAGGCTTAAGCTCTGTCGATGTCAAAAGTTTTGCTGAAAAACAAGCCGGATCACTGGCAGCCGCTTTCTCAGGCATCGGTGCAGTCGGCGGAAATGTGAAGTCCTGGATAAAGCAGGCGTTAATGGCGACAGGATCACCGCTGTCTTGGCTAGATCCGCTTTCTGTCATTGCCCAAAAAGAATCAGGGGGGAACCCGCGTGCCTACAACGGCTGGGACATCAATGCCAAGCGGGGGGACCCGAGCAGAGGTTTGATGCAGACGATCGGCCAAACGTTCAACGCATACAAAGAAAAAGGAATGAACGATATTTTCAATCCGATTCATAATGCGGTAGCTGCCATCAACTACATCAAATCGAGATACGGGTCGCCTTTCAATACTCCAGGTATCAAAAGCATGGCAAGAGGCGGGGCTTATAAAGGCTATGCCAACGGCGGCTTAATTACAAGCGAGCAAATCGCTAGGATCGGTGAAGGCGGCAAGCGCGAATGGATCATTCCAGAAGAGCGCGGCATTCGCGGCAAATACTTGCTGCAACGGGCTGCAGGAGCGTTGGGAATGGAAGTTCATAATCCGGCTTCCGAGCCGTCCGGCTCTATACCAAGCGGTCAAGCGGCGGCAGCCACTGCAGGTGCAACCCGCACGCAGCAAACGGCTGCAAAAGGAGCCAAAGAAGTCAATATTTATATAACAGGAGACAATCACTACCACAATGATCAGGATCATGAGTCATTGATTGCCAAAATGAAGCGGGCCCTTGTCGAAGAGCTTGAGCGAGACATCCATATCGGAACGAAAGGAAGCGTAGCTTATGACTAAATCCGTGTACGAATTTTGGCTGACACAAGGCAAGGAAAAGCTGCGCCTCCCCGTTCTTCCGGAGCAGCTTGTGGTCAGCGATAATCTTGGTAACGAGTCGGTAAAAGTGGCGAAATTCGGCGAGGTCACCTTTATTAATGAACCGGGCGCCAAGACGATTTCGTTTTCGTCCCATTTTCCAAAAAAATATTCTTCACTCGCCGAATACAAAGGGTTTCCTTCGCCGGAAAACGCGATTCTTAAAATTGAAAAATGGATGAAAGCAAAAAAGCCGATTCGATTTCTCGTGACCGGGACGAAGGTGAATTTCACATGCAGCATCGAAAGCTTTTCCCATCACGAGGGAGAAAAGGATATCGGCGACCGCGATTTTGATATCTCATTAAAAGAATATATAACAGCTTCGCCGCGAAAGATCAAACAGAAAAAGAAGACAAAAAAGAAACGGCCGTCCAAGTCTGCTCCTAAAGTATACACCGTCAAAAAAGGAGATACGCTCTGGCACATTGCAGGGCGCTTTTACGGAAACAGCCAGGAGTGGCGAAAAATTTGGAATGCCAATAAACAAGCGATGATAAAACGCAGCAAGCGCAACATTAAGCAGCCGGGACATTGGATTTTTCCGGGACAGAAGCTGAAAATACCGTAGAATGTGGCACCGGCATGTCCGGTGCTTCTTCGTTAAATCAAAGCAGGGGATAATGATGATCGAACTATTTGTCATAAAAGAAACCGAACGGTATGAGCTTGTCGCAGAAAGCGTCTCATTGGAAGGCCAAAGATTTCAGGCTCCGCGCTCGATCGAGGCTCAGATTGTGATCAAGCAAGGGAACCATAAGTACTACACCGTACAGGAAGGAGATACCGTTCTGTTCAAATGGAAAGGAAAAGAGCTGTTTCGCGGCATCGTGTTCAGCAGGGTGCCGAAAGAATTTACACTGTCGTTTAAAGCGTATGACATGCTTCAGTACTTGGTGAAAAACCAGGATGTTTATGTCTTTTCGAACAAAACGGCCGATGAGATTGTCAAGCGGATTGCAAGCGACTTTCAGATTCCAAAAGGCGCGATCGCTAGAACGGGTCACACGATCAAATCGCTTGTATTCAAGGACAATACGAGCCTATATGACATCATCTTAAAGGCACTAAAGGAAACACAAAAACAAACGGGGAAAAATTATCAGCTGTATTCAGAAAAAGGCAGGCTCTGTTTAAGAGCATGGCCATCCCCAGCGGAGATTTGGGTTTTGGAAACCGGCGTAAACATTACGGATTACGGTTACAGCACATCAATCGAAGAAACGGCAACCCGGGTTAAATTGAGAAAACAGAAGGATAACAAAACCTATACTGCATCTGAGAGAGACAGCGCGGGCATAAAAAAATTCGGCGTTCTTCAATATACAGAAACGGTTTCAGACGATATTAACCAGGCTCAATTGCGCGACCGGGCAAAGCGGCTGCAAGCCGAAAAGAAAGGTGTCAAAAAAGAGCTGAAAAGCATACAGGCCATCGGCATTCCTGAAATCCAAAGCGGTCTGCCGGTTTATATTTCGATTCCGGAGGCCGGTGTCAAAGAGACTTACTGGGTTGATAAAGATAAACATGACTTTATCGGAACGAAGCATATGATGACGATTGATGTTGTAGCGAAAAACACTTTACCTAAAGGAGCATCATCATGAGATTTAGCGATGCGATAAAAGAACTGGCTCTGGGAGCTGTAAATGCCGAAGCACCTGTTGATGTTATGCCCGCGGAAGTTGTTTCTGCCGCCCCGCTCAAGCTTAAACTGCGCGATCATGAAAAATTGGTGATCCCGTCCGACTTATTGGTGGTGGCCCGGCATTTAACTGAACATACAGAACTGATCCGGATTGACGGGGAAGAGAAAACGATACGCTTTTACAATCAATTACATGCAGGCGACCACGTGATGATTGCCGCCATGCCGGGTGGACAATCTTTTTTTGTGATCGACAGGATATAGGAGGTGGCTTGGTTTGGCTCTTTCACCAGAAATACCTTTCGAAGATATCGAGGATGACAGTGAAGTAATCGAAACCTCAAAAACGTACAAAATTGATTTTGAAACCGGCCGGCTTACAGGTGAAATCATTTCAGGACTTGAGGCAATTGAACAAATGGTTTACATGGCGCTGAGAACTGAGCGTTATGCCTATGCCGTCTACAGCCATAATATAGGGAATGAGCTTCAGGAAGTACTTTCAGACAATGAGACAACAGATGCTTATAAAGAAATGGAGATTCCGAGGTTGATTGAAGAAGCCCTCATCTATGATGAGCGGATCGCTGCAGTAAGCGATTTTGAGATTGAACGTCATGGGGATGCTTTCCATGTGTCATTTACAGTGGAAACAGATGAAGGGACATTGGAAATAGAGGAGGTGATAGGGGAAGATGTTTGAAAATCAGACATTTGAAGAGATTATGGAACGGATGCTTGACCGGGTTTCAGCTGATATTGACAAGCGTGAAAACAGCGTGATCTGGAATGCCCTTGCCCCGGCGGCGGCTGAGCTGGCCGTTTCTTATATTTGGCTTGACCAAGTGCTGAATTTGGTTTACGCGGATACGGCTGAAGGCGAATATTTGGACAGAAGGGCTGCTGAAGCCGGCTTAGAGCGCTACCAGGCATCAAAAGCGATCTGGTCCGGCGAGTTTACAGAAGGTGTGTTCATTCCCGCCGGAACCCGTTTTTTTCTAGAAGACTTGTACTTTACGATGCAGGAGAACGGAAAACTGGAATGTGAAACTGCGGGGACAAGCGGGAACGCAAACCTCACAGGTCAAACTTTGCTCCCGCTCGACACCATCCCCGGACTTGAAAAAGCGGTCATGGGGAATCTCGAGATCCCAGGTCGGGATGAAGAATCGGACGAGTCTCTGTATGAAAGGTATCTGGTGCGGGTCCGCCGGGAAGCAGTCAGCGCGAATCAGCTCCATTACAAACAGTGGGCGGAAGAAGTGGAAGGTGTCGGCAAAGCAAAAATTTTTCCGCTCTGGAATGGCGAAGGAACCGTGAAAATCGTCATTACAAATGCCAAAATGGAGCCTGCATCACAAGTTTTAATCGAAAGAGTCAAGCAATATATCGACCCTGAACCTGGAAAAGGAGAAGGGATGGCGCCGATCGGCGCATATGCGACGGTTGAAAGCGCAGTATGGAAAGACATTCAAATCTCGGCGAAAATCATTCCTGCAACAGGCCGGACGATCGCTGACGCCAAACAGGAAATTGAAGAAAAGATCACTCTTTTGTTTAAAGAAATTGCCTTTAAAGAAAGCGTCATCCGGCTGTCGCAAATCAACAACATGATATATGAATCATCCTCTGTCAGCGACTATTCTGAAGTGGCTATTAACGGCGAAGTGAAAAATCTGCAGTTGACAGAGACGGAAATTCCAAAGCTGGGGCAGGTGACCATCATTGAGCAAGATTGACGAAATGACTTTCGACCTGCCTCCCTATTTAGCGGAAATCCGGGAGATCGATGAGATTTTAAATACTGAAGCCCCTGAGTTTGAAAAGCAGAATGAACAGATTTTTGACATGACAGACCAGCTCTTTGTCACAACAGCCACTTGGGGACTGGAGCGGTGGGAAACGATTTTGGATGTCAGGCGAGAAGCTTCGGATGGCGTTGATATTCGACGAGCGCGATTATTGACTAAAATGTCCAACATTCCGCCGATTACCTACCGCTCGATCGAACGCGCAGTCAATGCTTTTTTAAAACAGCCGTCCGCAGAAGTCAG
Source organism: Bacillus swezeyi (assembly GCF_001969815.1). GTDB lineage: Bacteria > Bacillota > Bacilli > Bacillales > Bacillaceae > Bacillus > Bacillus swezeyi. Next base: position 51,933 of record NZ_MRBK01000019.1, read on the forward strand.
ACTGACCGCAGGGCGGTATCATTTTTTGCTGAATGTAAACGGAGAAGATCTGCAGTATATTCCTTCCATCATCCAGACCGTCAACCATATGAAGCCCGCCCATTTAGCTTACACGTTTCGGGGCGGGTTTCATTATAGGTTTCAGGCTCCGAAAAGCTATCAAAACAGGCTTGTATTAAGAAGCAAAAACGGTTTTTTCGGGACGATTCCGGTCTATTTAGACGGCCAGTATCCGCTTGATGATTCATTTTATTTGAACGGCTTCCGCGAGATTGACGGTTTGCCGCGCAGATTCAGGCATCAGCTGACACTGCGCCACAAAAAGCAGCAAAACATTTGGTCTGCTTCACACCTTATGATGAGGGCAAGCACAGAAAATCGAACGAGACAAAAAGCAAAATCCAGTCTTAGATCCGGCATCAGCAATCAAAACGAGAAGGTCCAGTCGCTCAACATCAGCTTCAAATGCCAGCACGATATCAAACAAACGGGTTCACTTGAAATGAAAGAAAAATGGTGGACGCTTAACGGCGCATATTTCCTTGACGGGACAAAACAGCTGGCAGCGTCAGCGCAAAAAATCGCATTATAAAAGGAGACATGAACATGGCAGAACAATTAACGGTGACAACGCTTTATGCAAGACAGCAAATGGCAAAAGCACGGGCGGAAGGAGGTACACTCACCAAAATCGTCAAAATGGCTTTCGGAAACGGAGGAACAAACGATACAGGCGAACCGATTTCATTACAGGGCACAGAGCAGGCGCTGAAAAACGAACTTCTTCAAAAAGACATCGACGGATTCGTCTTCATGGAACCGGCGAAAGTCCGCTATACATGCACATTGGAAGAAAGCGAGCTGGCCGGGGAGATCATCAACGAACTCGCCCTTGTCGATGAAAACGGAAAATTCACCGCGGTCAGGACCATGACAGACAAACATAAAGACGGCGACATCGAATTCGTCTTTGAAATCGACGACATTTATTAAGGGGGATTTAACAAGTGGACATTCAAAAACCGAGACGCTTTGAAACGACAGACCGCGCCCATGCCGATTTGTTTAATGAAGTGATTGATCAGCTGAATGAGAACGATGAACTGATTCGAACGCGTGCTGAAGCAGCGGAAAAGAGTGCGAAGGAATATACGGATCAAGGTATCAAACAATTGAATGAACTTGCCCAGCTCGTAAAGATTACCGATGATACAGGGGTTGAGAAGCTGCATATTACAAGTGGAGATGCGCTAGCACAGCTTTTTGGTTTAGGGACGGGTTTTCATACGTTTGCAATCAGTATAGCCGCTTCAAACCGGCCGCCTGGCTCTGCCGGCTATGTCCGGGGAACATTTTTAAATTCCGGTTCTGATGGATATGGGTTTGTGATTGCGGCGGACACCACCGGAACGATTTTTACAAATACCATTAACGCGGGTATATGGAAAGGCTGGCGCAAATCTGAAACAAACTCAGGTTCTCAGTTGAAAGCAGATAAAGCGTTGTCTGATGCTAAAACTTACGCCGACACAAATTTTAACAATGAAAAATTGACTGTTTTGACTGGTTCTGATGCAATTCAAGATGCCACATTGAGTGGAGAAGACTATCCAACGGGGATCACTTTCATGGGTATATTTGATAACAATCAAACAGGATACCCGTTAGGTTATGGACTTATAAAAAATGAAAAGTTATCTGCCGTTCGATTTACTCAATATTTTTATGGAACTGGTAATCAAACAACAGGTTCAAATCTAACTGGAACATGGATTCGCCATTGGTATACTACTTCAGGCTGGACGAAGTGGGAGAAGATATCAGGGTTTGCGTATGCCAGCTTAACCATGTCAGGCAAACAGGAGCTTGATAAACAAACGACCCCGAAAATAAAATTCAATAAAAAGGTTATTGACAGCCATGATGCCTTCGATACGTCTTTAAGTCGGTATACAGCCCCCAATGACGGAGTTTATTATGTCAGTACAGGTTTGTTTTTGGAAAACTGGGAAACGTATTTTAATTTCCATCTGTTTGTCTATAAAAACGGCTCCCTTTTCAAACCCATCGATCATTATAGAGAAAGCGTAGGAGGCGGGACCGCAAGAGAAGTAAATGAATTTTTTGTTAATGTAAATGGATCGGCCGTTGTTCCGATGAAAAAAGGCGATTATGTTGAAATTTGCATGTATGTCGGTTATGACGGGACAAAGCAAAGAGCCGTTTCTGATAAATATCCTCAATATAATTATCTGGATATCAAAGAAATCAGCGGATTAAATTACTTAACTTGATAGGAGAAATATGCTTCAGTTTCAGAAATTGTTTTAGCGGCTCGGATGGAGGCTATGAATGAAGGAGTGAAACAATGGATCTAATAAAGCCCAGGCCTTTTGAAACAACAGACCGCGCTCATGCCGATATTTTTAATGAAGTGATCGAGCGGCTGAACGAAAATGACGAACAAATTGCAAAAAGGGCCGATGAAGCGGAACAGAATGCGCAAACATATCTTGACAAGCATGCGGGAAATAAAGACAACCCGCACGGAGTCACGAAGGATCAGATCGGGCTCGGTAATGTAGACAATATTAAGCAAGCGGCCAAAACAGAGTTTGATTCGCACGACCAAGATGTCATCCGTCATATTACAGATCTTGAACGAAATAAATGGAATGGTGCCCAATTATTTAAAATAACTTCCGATTCGGGAATACACAAAATAAATCTGACATCCGGTTCATTCTTCTCGGCTTTAAAACATGTAGGAACCGTAACTTTTTACGGTACGAATGCCGTGGAAGATACTCCGACAAATGGTAGCCTTCGGGGGATGCAGCTGGTCGGCCAAAAAGGGATAGGCATGGGATATGCTGTTGATACATTAGGAAATGCCTGGTGGTTTTATTACAACACAGTTCATACCGCAATTAATTGGTTCCCTATTGAATCAAAATCGAGCAGCCAGGCAAAGGCGGATAAGGTTTTAAGTGATGCTAAAAAATATACCGATAACCTGAAGGCTGATTTAACAAAGACATCATGGCTCTATCCAGTGCTTCAAAATGATTGGGTCAATTATACAGATTCAAATAAAGTGCGATACATGAAGGACGCGACAGGAACTGTTTTTGTCGAAGGTGCTATTGCTAAAGGAAAGGTCGGCTTTGAAATACCTGCATTTGAGCTTCCTGTCGGATATCGTCCATCACGGTCTTTTCAGTTTGTCGGCGTAGCTTCTCAAATAGGGATGTCAGGCGCTCCCCAACATCACCGTTTACTCGTTGATATTAATGGAAGGGTCATCATCGAAAATTGCTCAAATACGGTTAATCCAAATGAATATATCAGTTTGGGCTTTAGTTTTAAAGCTGTTTAAAAACCGTTTAACATTGCCGTTAATGGAAAAGTATGATATTTTTGTCCTTATGATGAAAAAGATTATCTACATCCTTATAATAGGGCTATTTATTTTGGTAAGCGGCTGTTCGGAGGCAGAGATATCGATAAAAGCAGCCCGGGTAAACAGCTACGATCCTTTAATGATTGCACATCGGGGAGCTTCTGCTATTGAGCCAGAGCACACACTTTCATCTTATGAGCACGCAATCAAAGACCGTGCTGATTTCATCGAAATTGATTTGAGACAAACGAAAGACGGCAAATTAGTCGCTATACATGATAAAGATGTTGAAAGAACAACGAACGGAAAAGGAAAAGTGCAAAAGTTAACATTGTCTCAATTAAAAAAACTCGATGCAGGAAAAGGACAAAAAATACTGACCCTTGAAGAGATCCTCAGTAAATTTGGCCAGTCAACAAAGTATTATATTGAAACGAGGGAAGATGATAACGGGCGATTGGTCATGGAGAAACAGTTGGTTGATATACTCAATAAATATGATTTAATTTCTGGAGACAAAGCTGTTGTGCAATCTTTTAGTGATAAAAGCCTAAAGAAAGTCCATTCCATCAACAACGATATTCCGCTTACCCGCCTTCTGCACGATGATGAAGTAAGGCACTTAAACACTGATACGTTAAAAAAAATCAAAACATATGCTTCTTCTGTCGGATCAAACGGCAAATTAGTCAATGGAGCGATTGTTCGTAAGATTCACAAGGAAAGTCTTCAGATTCATGTGTTTTTTGATGCGGATAGTGAGAAAAAACTGACTGAAAAAATGCTTCAATTAAAGGTCGATGGATTATTTACCAATGATCCAGCCTACACGAGAAAACAAATGAACTCGTCTATATAGACGGGTTTTTTATTATGTCTCTATAAAGCAGAAGGGCGGGATTTTCAGCAAATAAGAACACCCGACTTGGATCAAGAGCCATTGCTGCTTATGCCGACACCGGTCTCATCTGAGCAGAGATGCTGAACGCTCAGAAAGAATTGAGAATTCGAAAGCAGAGTCCGAGAGCGAAGCTGATCAATTTACAGCAAAAGACATCCTACTTGATTTAGGAGGCGAAAACAGGTTGGAAATCAAAAAAACGAGACGCTTTGAAACAACAGACCGCGCTCATGCCGATATTTTTAATAAAGTTGTGGATCAGCTGAATGAAAATGATGAACTGATTGCAAAGCGTGCTGAAGAGGTAGAACAAAATACAGCAACCAAAATGGATTTCAATGCACACCTTAAAGACAATACAATGCACATTACAGTAAATGAGCGAATGAAGTGGAATGGCAGTCAAATTTTTAATATTACCAATGAGGATGGACAAGGAAAAGTCTTTATTGGTGAAGCAGACGATTTTCATGTTGTTCTTCCTCAGTATACAGGGCTGATTCACTTTACAGCAGCAGCGGGTGCGCAAAATGGACCCGACACAGCTGTAAGAGGCATCTGGACATGTGATCATACAGGCAGCTACGGCCAAGCTATCGCATTTGATCATGCTAATAAAACATACCGAAAAGCCATTTCCGGAGGGAACTGGTCGGAATGGGAGGAGCTTGAATCTGTCTCAGGGGCACAATTAAAAGTCGATGCTCACGCGAACAATGCGGTTTTTCACATCACTGGTGAAGAACGTAAAAAATGGAGCAACGCACAATTATACAAGGTGACGACTGATAATGGATCAAGGGCCAAGCTTGCCAATGGAACAGATATTTTAACATTGCCAACCGGATTTTATTTTGCGGCGGGGCACGTTGTTCAAAATAATCCAGTACCCAATGATAGTTCATGGTTCAATTATGATGTTATTGAGACGGATGCAGGCCGAAAAACCATTTACGCATGGCGAAGCTATGATAATACTTTATGGCATGGAACTGTTCATACGAATGGAATCTTCAAGGGATGGAAACGAATCGTAACAGCAGATGATCTGGAACCTTCATGGACTGATGTTCCGCTTAAAAACGGAGCGTCCCACGGCGATCGAAAAGTGCGTTGTGCTTTAATGGGCGGGCTTCTTTTATTAGAGGGCGAAATCATTACAAAAAGAGGTGTTGTTTTTGGAACTCTTCCGCCGGCGTATAGACCGTCTAAATTTCGCAGCAGGATCGTTCCGATTTTTGGTACAACAGGTATGACAAAGCTTTATATAGAAACAGACGGAAATATGAGACTTGAAGGTCAAATTGCAGATAACCTTGATCACATAACATCCTATGGTTTAGATGAAGTGATTCCGCGCTAAATACGCGAGATATTGAAAGGAGGGAGGATGTAGATGCCGCAAACAAATGAAATGGACATTTTTCAAAAAGAAATGACAGAAATTAAATCAGATCAAAAAACGCTTGAAAAGCGCGTCAGCACACTTGAAAGAACGTCTGAACGCCACGATCAGCAAATCATGTCGATCAATGACAAGCTGAATAAGATTGAAGAAAACACAACTTGGATCAAGCGCAGCATCACAGGCGCCATCATCACAGCGGTCAGCACCGGCCTCATCGGCGGAGCGATCGCTGTTTTTTATAGCCTGCTGCAAAAATAAGGGAGGAAAATCAGATGAAGAATGTGGACAAAGGCACAGTCGTACGGACGGTGCTTCTTTTTATTGCATTGGTAAACCAGACGTTGATGATGTGCGGGAAATCGGTTTTGCCGATCAGCGAAGATCAGATCAATACATTGGCGGACGCTCTGTATATGGCGGGATCTGCGGCTTTTACGATCGTCACATCGCTTATCGCCTGGTTTAAAAACAACTATGTCACGGAGAAAGGCAAGCAACAAAAAGACGTTTTACAGCAAAAAGGCTTAACGAAATGATGCTGCCTAAGGGTGGCTTTTTTATTAAAAAGAAAGGGATGATGAGGTTGGTTAAGGTAGTAAAGAACTTTGTAAAAATCAATCAATACACCCGGCCCGGTCTTAAGTTGTCAGGCGTAAAAGGGATTGTGATGCATTGGACGGCAACACCGGGTGCACCGGCGCTGAATGAACGGAATTATTTTAACGGCACTTGTATTGCTGATAAACGATATGCGTCTGCTCATTACTTTGTGGACCGGAAAGAGGCACAGCAGATTATTCCTGAAAATGAAGTCGCATACCATGCACATGACAGAAATCGCTGCTATGTCAGCTTTCTAAAGCCGAATGCCAACACGAAGGCTATCGGCGTTGAATTGTGTGTTGAAAAAAACGGCAAGATTCACAGCGAAACCCTTCAAAATGCTGCTGAATTGGTCGCCGATTTGTGCAAGCGCTACGGGCTGTCAACTGACAAAATCGTCCGTCATTACGATGTGACAAACAAAAACTGTCCTGCACCGTGGGTAAGCGATTCAAGCCAGCTGACGGCCTTCAGGAAAAAAGTTGACAGCCTGCTTGGTAATAAAACAATCTCTAAAACAACGGCATCCACGAGCCAGCCGAGCAAATCGACCGGAACTATCCTGAAAAAAGGTTCGTCAGGCTCAAAAGTAAAGGCGCTACAAAAACGCCTGATTGCCGCAGGCTTTTCGCTGCCGAAGTACGGGGCTGACGGCTCTTACGGAAATGAAACCGTACAAGCTGTCAAATCTCTTCAAAAGAAAGCCGGAATTGCGGTTGACGGAATTTACGGACCGGCAACAGAAAAAGCATTGCAGGCTATTGAGGCGAAAAAGAAAAAATCATCTTACAAGCTGCCGTCCGACATCTATAAAGTGAAAAGTCCGATGATGAAAGGAACAGCCGTCCGGCAGATCCAGGAGGCGCTGGCTGCTCTTCATTTCTACCCGAACAGGAATGCCAAGAATCACGGGATTGATGGCTATTACGGCCCAGACACAGCGGATGCCGTCCGACGATTCCAGCTAATGAATGGGCTGTCTGCTGATGGGATTTACGGACCGGATACGCGGGCGAAACTTGAAGCATTATTGAATTGAAGGAATAAGAAACCCCTCTCTATTAATGAGGGGGGTTAACTATTTTTGGACCCAATCAAAGCCCTTCCAGCCAAATCGATTAAAACATAGACAACAAAGAAAATAACGAGCCAACTTATGAAATCAGCCCACATATTGTTTAGATTCAGCAATCCAACTTTATCTAATCCTGTTTGAATGAACATTGAAATCAATGTCGCAATAAACACATAAATAAACCATTCTTTCACTGTAGATCACTCCTAGATGTTATCCTATAAATTTACAAATATACTTTGTAGTTCCGTTGTAATTTCCCCATCTTTTACAGAACTCATATGAACCCATATCTAAAAGTTTTTTACCTAACCAAGCTAACCCAGCACCGGCTAGAATTTTAAGAGCCCACGCAATAATAGGTAAAACTGTTAGATTGTTTTTCATTTCTTTAATTGCGCTTATTTGTTGATCATGAGTCTCCTTGGCTTGTTCTGGTGACAAAGATTCTAAATAGTTTTTCATTTGGACAGCATCAGCCAATGTAATTCCTGATGCAGTAGCCTTTTCAACATCAAAACTGTACTTATTTGTATCTTTGTCAAAGGTAGATGCTTCATAAAAAGCTAATGCCAACTGTTCAGCTGCTTTTTTATCTTGATAATCACTATTTACCTGTGCAGCTTGAGCTTGCGGAGTGCCAAAAATTGATGCAAAGCCTAATGTTAAACTCAACCCCAAAACAATCACGAACCAGGCCTTAAAACTCCCGCCTACACTGTTCATTATACGATTCTCCTTCCCTTCAATTGTGAAGCAATTAGAGCATACCACCACATAACATAATTTTCCACAGTTATAATAAAAATGGTAATAAGGGACCGGTGATTTTGAGCACAGGAACTTCTTTAGTTGTGTTCTTATAAGCTTGAAAGTGACATATAGACTAAAAATCCTCTCTTTTTTAATGGGGGGAGCATTTTTTTATGCAAAAACTCTATACAATTGTTTATAGGTGTATGATCATTTCCATGTCTTCTGTTTGGGCTATGTCAAGCACCGGCCTTTTCACTCTGTTGCGGTTGCTTTCTAACTCTCGAAGCAAGCTGACATGCTCCGGCAGCATCATAGCTGTCCATTTAATTAATTCCCCGATCTTATCTTCTTATATGGAAGCGAATGTCCTATTTTCAAGCAGATGAATACAAATTGGGAGCGAGCGGGGAGCGGATTCACTCCCAATTAGGTATATTTAGTTCCTACAGACAGCAAAAAAGAGCAAAGAGCCTTGATACGACGGGTTTTTGGTTAAGTGATGGCCCATAGTGTCTCTAAGGGTCAACGGGCCTTCTAAGCCGTCGGCCAGCCGTGCGGCGGATTTAAGAAGCTTTTTCCCAAATGCGGGCGCTGTCGAACGATTCCCACTTTTGAACGGGATCAACGGCCGAATGCAAAATGGACAGGAAGCTGTGAAAGGGCTCGTGTCTCTCTTTTTTTATTTCAAATTTTCAAAAAACAATTACCATACTACCACTCTTGTATGGTAGTATGTCAGATAAGGGGGCCTAAACATGAATGTTAAACAATCAAACTTACGATCTGTCAGAGACCAGATTTACTATTTCCTTATGGAAGACATCATGAAGTTTCGGCTCGTTCCGGGGACGCACATATCGGAAAAGGAGATTTCAGAACGGTATGAAGTCAGCCGAACGCCGGTCAGAGAGGCTTTTTTGCAGCTATCAAAAGAGGGGCTGCTCGAAATCTATCCGCAAAAAGGGACTCGTGTATCTTTAATCGACCTTAACTTGGTGGAGGAAGCGAGGTTTATGAGGGAAAATCTCGAAAAGGCCGTAGCCGAACTGGCATGTGAAGAATTCTCAGATGAGGCGATGTTTGAACTGGAGCGAAATTTGAAGATGCAGGAAATGTCGATTGAACAAAAAAATTACGAAAGCTTATTTGATTTGGATGAAGCATTTCACACAACGATTTTCGAGGGCTGCCGAAAATCTAATATTTGGTCGGTGATTCAGCAAATGAATGTTCCATTTCGGAGAATCCGTTTTCTAAGGCTTGCTGCCGACTTCAACTGGAATACGATTTATCAGCAGCATGCCGCCATAGCGGAAGCCATCAAGTCAAAACAGCCGACAGAAGCCCGCAGGATCGCCGAGGAGCATTTAAAACTCGTGATCGTTGATAAGGAAATACTGATTAAGGAATTTCCCGGCTACTTTAAAAAGTAAGCGCTTTTAAAAAGGAGTGGTGATGTGAAAGCTGCGGTGATGACAAAACCTTTTTCAATCAATTTTCAAGATATCCCCTGTCCTGAGCCCGATGCTCATGAAGTCCTCGTCAGAGTAAAGGCCGCCGGCATTTGCGGGAGTGATGTCCATTTTTATGACGGTTCAAATCCTTATGGACGTTATCCGCAGATCTTTGGACACGAGCTGTCAGGCATTATCGAAAAAACGGGTGCAGGGGTAAAGAAAAGATCGCTGGGAGAACGCGTCGTCATTGAACCGGCCATTTCGTGCGGGAGCTGTTATCCTTGCAGGAAAGGGAAGACGAATGCCTGTGTAAATATTGATATGATCGGATCGGTGCGGAGAGGAGGGTTCGCGGACTTTTTAGCCGTTCCGGAAACGCATGTCCATCCCATTCCCGACCATATGGACTTTGTGACAGGCGCATTATGCGAGCCATTTGCAATCGGCGCTCAAGCGATAAAGCGCGCAAGCATACAACATGGCGAAACGATTGTCATATTGGGAATGGGGCCGATCGGATTAACGATTTTGGCTCAGGTTAAAAAGCGGTTTCAAGCTGATGTGATCGCCGTTGATCCCGTACGGGAAAGGCTGGAGCTTGCGAGAATGTTCGGCGCAGATTCCGTCATCCATCCTGTTGAGGAACATGCAGAAAAAACCATCTCCAAACTGACAAACGGGGAAGGTGCCGGAATTGTTTTCGAAGCGGCGGGCATCCCCGCGACGATTGAACAATCGGTCCGTATCGCAGCACCAGGGGGGCGGATTGTCATCGTCGGCTTGACAGGGGAGGATGTGACGATCCCCGGGCTTCTTTTGACAAAAAAAGATATTGAGATTCATGGAACAAAGCACAGCGTTAATCAGTTTCCCCGCGTCATTGAATTTTTAAATGAAAATCCACAGCTGGCACAATCTTTCGTCACTGAAATTATGCCGTTTATGGAAATAGAAGAGGCGCTGAAAAAGGCGAAAAACTGTCCAGAACAGGTAACTAAAATCATATTATCCTATTAAATTGGACTGGAGGATGCCATGATGAAAATGGTTTTCAGATGGTACGGAGAAGGAAATGACACCGTCACCCTTGAGCAGATTAAGCAAATACCGGGCGTTGAAGGCATTGTTTGGGCGCTTCATCATCTTCCTGCCGGTGAAGAATGGCCGCTGGAAGATATCATGGAAGTCAAACAGGTTTGCGAGCGAAACGGGTTTCACATTGAGGTGGTTGAAAGCGTTAACATTCACGAGGATATTAAACTGGGGCTGCCGACGAGAGATCTTTATATTGAAAGATACAAACGAACGATTGAAAACTTGGGCAAAGCCGGTGTGAAAGTGATCTGCTATAATTTTATGCCGGTATTTGACTGGCTTCGCACGGATTTATATAAAGAAGCTGCAGATGGTTCGACCGCTTTGTTTTATGAGCATGCAAAAGTGCATCATATCAATCCTTTTGAGCTTGTCGATCAAATCGCCAACAACCTTGAGTATACAATGCCCGGCTGGGAACCTGAAAGGCTGGAGCATCTGACAAGGCTTTTTGAAGCGTATCAAAACGTGACAGAAGAAGACTTGTGGAGCAATCTTCAATATTTTCTGGAGCAGATCATTCCAACCGCCGCACGCTGCGGGATCAAAATGGCGATCCATCCGGATGATCCGCCATGGCCGGTTTTCGGACTCCCGCGCATGATCACCTCGGGCGAAAACATCGGGCGCCTGCTTCGTCTCGTAGATCATCCTTCCAACGGCATCACTCTTTGCAGCGGCTCATTGGGCGCCAATCCTAAAAATGATATCACAGGCATGATCAAAGCGTATGCAGAACGGATTCCGTTCGCCCACATACGAAATATCAAAGTCTATGAAAATCGGGATTTTATCGAAACGTCACACAGAATGGCAGATGGCTCCGTTGATATTTGCGGAATTGTCAAAGCGTATCATGAAACAGGATTTTCAGGTTATGTACGCCCAGATCATGGGCGCCACATATGGGATGAAAAATGCAGACCAGGGTACGGCCTGTATGACAGGGCGCTGGGAATCATGTATTTATGGGGCATTTGGGATTCACTTGAAAGAGAAAAACGGGGGGCTTCACCATGCTTGAAATCCATGAACATTTAGCTGGAAAAACGGCGGTCATCACAGGCGGCAGCGGCGTGCTCTGCGGGGCAATGGCGAGGGAACTCGGACGTCAGGGCATGAAAGTGGCCGTCTTAAACCGGAACGTTAAAAATGGAGAACTTGTAGCTGAAGATATACGAAAGGCCGGAGGATCGGCGATTGCAGTCGAGTGCGATGTACTGGATCGAACAAGTGTTGAACGGGCGAATGACGTGGTCACGCGTCTTCTTGGCGGCTGCGATCTTTTGATCAACGGAGCCGGCGGCAACCATCCAAATGGCACGACATCGAATGAAACCCTGCATCCTGACCACCTCGCAAATGAAAGCGAAACCACATTTTTTCATCTTAACAGCGATGATGTCGGATCTGTGCTGAATATAAATTTTCTCGGATCTTTCATACCAACCCAAATATTTACGAAACAGATGCTGAACAAAAAGGGGGCTTCAGTGATCAACATCTCTTCAATGAGCGCACAAACCCCAATGACAAAAGTGCCTGCATACAGCGCCGCGAAAGCGGGCATCGAAAATTTCACAAAATGGCTCGCCGTTTACATGGCTGAAACGGGGATCCGCGTCAATGCGATTGCACCCGGCTTTTTCTTGACGAATCAAAACCAACGGCTTCTTCTTGATCAAAACGGAGGATGGACACAAAGAGCGGAGAAAATCATCTCTCACACTCCGATGAAACGGTTTGGAAGACCGGAAGATTTATTGGGAACTCTGCTTTGGCTGGCGGATGAGAACATGTCCGAGTTTGTCACAGGCATTACTGTGCCTGTAGATGGAGGATTTATGGCATACTCAGGAGTTTGAATCATGTAAGGGGGCATACGGATGAAGCAAATTGTGTGTGAAAAGCCTTACCGATTTAAAATGACGGAAGTAGAAGCACCTGAACCGAAACGGGGAGAAGCGCTCCTTAAGGTGAAGCGCATCGGGATTTGCGGCACGGACTTTCACGCTTATTGCGGCAGACAGCCATTTTTTTCATATCCAAGGGTGCTCGGACATGAACTGGCGGGAGAGATTGTCAGTATTGATGATCCCCGCGAACTTTTGAAGACGGGCGATCCGGCTGCAGTCATTCCTTATTTGGAATGCGGAGAGTGTGCCGCCTGCCGGATCGGCCGGCCCAATTGCTGTGTGAACCTGAAAGTGCTGGGCGTTCATACAGACGGAGGCATGCAGGAGTATATCACAATCCCGGCAGACCACTTGATCAAGACAGAGGATTTGACATACAGTGAAGCGGCTGTCGTTGAGTGTTTAAGCATCGGCGCTCATGCTGTCAGCAGGGCGGATATTAAAAAAGGGGAGCCGGTGCTCGTGATTGGAGCGGGGCCCATCGGACTCAGCGTGATGAAATTCGCGAAATTGAAGGGGGCAATGGTGATTGCAATGGATGTCCGAGAGGAGCGTCTTGCATTCAGCCGGATGTGGGCGGCTGTCGATGAAACGGTCATCGCTGGGGAAAAAGCAGCTGATGAGATCAAACAAATAACGGAAGGGGACTTTCCTGGAGCGGTTTTCGACGCGACCGGACATTCCGCTTCCATGAATCAGGCTTATCGGTATACTGCTCACGGAGGGCGGATCATATATGTCGGACTTGTTAAAGATCGCCTTACGTTACCGGACCCTGAATGCCACAAGAGAGAACTGGCCATTCTATTCAGCCGCAATGCATTAAAAAGTGATTTTGAGACGGTCATGGAAGCCATTAAGGAAGGCGATGCCGATGCAAAACAATTGATTACTGAACATATTCCGTTCAGTGCGGTAGTTGATGGGTTTGAATCAGCGCTTGATTCAGAAGAAAAGCCGTTGAAGGTGTTAATCGGTTTGTAAGGCTTCACCAAAAAAGTAAACGCTTACAAAAATATAGAAAGAGGGGTTGCCCATGTTTTCAAACGGCCGGGGATTTGTGATCGTGATGCTCTTTTTGGCAGGGGTGATTAATTATTTGGATCGTTCGGCTCTTTCTGTTGCTGCTCCGTTCATTCAGGAAGATCTGAACATCCGGCCCGCTCAAATGGGGATGCTGTTCAGCAGCTTTTTCATCGGGTATGCGATATTTAATTTCATTGGCGGCTGGGCATCAGACAAATACGGCGCAAAAAATACGCTGTCGGCGGCAATGGTCGTCTGGTCGGTGTTCAGCGGAGCGATCGCACTTACGTACAATTTTGTTTCACTGTTTATCATCCGTGTCATCTTTGGTATGGGAGAGGGGCCTCTTTCAGCATCAACAAGCAAGGCGGTCAACAACTGGTTCCCGAAAAAAGAAAGGGCAAGGGCGCTGGGAATGACGATGTGCGGCACTCCGCTCGGCGGGGCGATTTCGGGTCCGATCGTCGGACTGATCGCCATCCATTGGGGCTGGAAGGCTTCTTTTGTTCTCATTATGCTGATCGGGCTGATTTGGGTTTGGTTTTGGATCAAGTATTCGAAAGAAAGACCCGACCAATCCCACGGTGCCGCTCATGAGAAAGAAGAGCATTCGAAAAAAACCGCTGATATACCGCTGTCTTTTTATTTAAAACAGCCGACGGTCCTTTTTACCGCTTTCGCTTTTTTCTCATACAATTATATTCTGTTTTTTTTCTTAACGTGGTTTCCAAGCTATTTAACGACGGCCCGCGGATTGAGTATACACGATATGAGCATTGCCACGATCATTCCGTGGGTTGTTGGATTTATCGGTCTTGCACTGGGGGGATTTATTTCTGATTACATCTTCAGGATTACAGGCAAGGAGATGTTTTCAAGAAAAGCGGTCCTTGTCGTTTGTCTTTTGGCTGCGGCTGTATGTATAGGATTTGCCGGAATGGTCGCCACCGCTTTCGGAGCGGTCGCATTAGTCGCTTTATCGGTTTTCTTTTTGTATTTGACAGGCATCACCTACTGGGCGATTATTCAGGATATCGTTCACCCAGACCGGGTCGGAGGCGTCAGCGGATTCATGCATTTTCTGGCAAATACGTCAGGGATTATCGGTCCGACTGCCACGGGATTCATCGTAGAATACAGCGGCTCCTTTACAAGCGCATTTTTGCTTGCAGGAGGGCTGGCGGTGGCAGGCTCCCTTTGTGTTGCATGTTTTGTAAAACCGATTCAGTCCGATAAGCTGCCGCAATCCGTCACAGGTGATGAACAGGGCCGCTTTTTATCATGACGACACGCTGGGGGGACGGCAAGTATATCAATATAAAAACGCTTCTCATCTTGAGAAGGCTTCAGCGTGTCGACAAACCATCGCATTCGTTGTCAGGCCTGCTGAGTCGGTGCTCACGTAAGGAACGGCGGCAAATCGCTCAGGCGTCCTGCCTGAACATCGCCCTCATCACATCTAAAAGTAAGGAGTTGTGCGGACGTCCTGTGAAAGTCCGATGCTCGTCTTTCCCAGTCTGCAAGGGTTTCGGGACACGCTGAAAAGGATGGCAAAAACCTAAAACTTTAAACCGTTTTAGGTTTTTGTCAACAATTTGAGCCCTTCTCATCTTGAGAAGGATTGGCGACCGGGCCGGCAGCTCACTGCTTCTTTTTCCTCTTGTTTAACACCTTAATCATTTTCTCGCTTCTTTTTCTGAGGAGGGCCGTATAGTTCGACAGGCCGAATTTTGCGAAATCAACATATTTCACATGTTTTTTGAGCTTTTTCACAGTATCACCTTATCAGCATTGATTGGTTTATTGTATGTATCAGCTGGGAAAACGGAATAAGGACGGGAGAGTTTTTTCCCGTCCTCAAAGTCACGCTTTTTTTCTTTTATACTCGCCAATCAGCCGTTCGTTTTGTTTGAAAATCCGTTCGGTATGGGGGCTGACTTCATATTTTGCAATGCTTGTGTTAGATTGCTTTTTAAACACTTTAAATGAGAGGCGCTTCTTTGAGCTTTCTTGGTCTTGCAGAAAAGCAGGTTCCATTTAATCGTCACCTTCCTCTTCGTTTGGTAGCAGGAGATCATAGATGCTGGTTAAAGAAGTAAACAGGAGATAATCGAATTCTGTGACTAGATCGTCTGAGGTTAATTTTATGACATAGTCAAAATCATGGATCGAAAATGGGATCAGGACCATTTTTCCATTTTCTTCGTAATATACGTCTTTTCGATCCAACTTTTCCTGAACAGCGAAACGGTTTTCCATGTGTTCAAGCAAATGATCTTTGCTCTGCTTTGCATTATATTCACATAATGCAGCAGATATATTCATTTTTTCGCCAAACCGGCTGATCAGCTCTTCAATACCTTCGGCATAAGCTTCTATATTTCCATAATATATATGGATCGGCTCGTTTTTCAATAGGTATTGAAACGTTTTCAGCCTATTTTGATATGTGTGGAGAAGATCATTGTTTTCTTCGAGAAGCATCCTTGTATCTGTTGCGAGTTCATGGCTGCCAAGTTTTTTGAAATAGGCGTTTAAGAAAATAAAGGCATCAGTCAGCGTGAAAAAAACGGCGACGATCAGATAGTGAAGCGGGTCTGTGAAAATGGACTGAGGATGCTGCGTCCAATATGTGACGGCTCCGATGACATAAAGCAGGTACCACGTTTTCCGAATGGCAATCGTTTTTTCTGTCAGCTTCTTTTCAAAGCGCCAGACGGCAAAAACGTACAAAGCCAGGGTCAGAACGATGATCCAAACGAAGAATTGATAAAATAGCAGCATAACTTGCTCCCTCTTCCCGAAAATAAGTGCTGTCCTGCTTTATTTTTATGCCGGAAATGACGGAAACATGAAAACTCCCGTCCAGGAATCGAACGGGAGCTGCTGATTAAAAAAATAATTCCAATATAAAATAGGCAAATGCGCCGAGGGTTGCTGAAATGGGCAGGGTAATGACCCATGTGATGATCATTCGTTTTGCTGTACCCCAGTTCACGCCTTTCACCCTGTGGGAAGCGCCAACACCTAAAATCGATGAAGAAATAACGTGTGTCGTGCTGACTGGCAGGTGAACAACCGTTGCGCCGAAGATGATGGCAGCACCTGTCAAGTCGGCGGAAACACCGTTGACAGGACGGATTTTCATGATTTTTCCGCCGACCGTTTTAATGATCTTCCAGCCGCCGACAGATGTTCCGATCCCCATGGCCGTGGCGCATGCGAATTGCACCCAGAACGGGATGTCGGTTGTACTGTGCAAGTTACCCGCGATTAAAGCCATCGTAATGATTCCCATCGCTTTTTGGGCGTCGTTCGTCCCGTGGGTATACGACTGAATGGCTGCTGTTGCGATTTGAACCCGGCGGAAACGCTTATTCGTTTTGGCGAGATTGCTGTTTTTAAAAATGACTTTGATGATGCTGTAGATGATATAACCTAAAACAAACGCTAAAATCGGCGATAATATAAGTGCTTCGATAATTTTGATAAATCCGCTGTATTTAATCGCTCCGAAACCTTCTGATGCGATAACGGTTCCCGCGATGGCTCCGATAATCGCATGGGAGGAGCTGCTCGGAATCCCGAAATACCAGGTCAAAAGGTTCCACGTAATTCCCGCAATGAGGGCGGCTAAAATCACAACAGAACCATTTTCTAATTTAAAAGGGTCGGCGATGTCGCTCGTAATTGTTTTCGCTACGCCAGTGAAGGTCATGGCGCCGGCGAAGTTCATGGCAGCGGCCATGATGATGGCATGCCTTGGTTTTAAAGCTTTTGTCGATACCGAGGTGGCGATCGCATTTGCTGTATCGTGGAATCCGTTAATAAAGTCAAATGCCAAAGCAAAGATGACAATCAATATGGTTAATACAAATAAAAGGTCCATTATAATCCCTCGTTACGCATTTTTCATTATGATGGTTTCTAAATTGTTGGCTACACTTTGGCAGGAGTCCGCGATTTCTTCAAGCGTTTCATAAATTTCCCGGTATTGGATCACTTTGATTGGGTCAGTTTGCGTGCCGAAAAGATTTTTCAGTGATTTGCGGTGCAGATTATCGCAATTGTGTTCGTATTCCTTAATTTTGATCGCATGCGGCTGAATTTCTGTCAGACGGTTTTCAGCCAGGAGTTCAATCGTAATCAAAATTTCTTTTGCGCATTCTCTGACATAGCCGCTGAATTTATCAATGTGCTCATCTGAAGAGGTAATCGAGAAGATTTCCATCATGGCAGAGAAATGTTCGATGCCGTCGAGAACATCGTCAAGACTGTTTGTCAGCTGAAGGATATCTTCGCGTTCGATCGGTGTGATAAAAGCTTTGTTCAGCTCCTTAATCATCGTATGTACATAAGTATCTCCTTTTGTCTCATACTCTTTTAAGGTATCTGCGAATTCCTTAAGGGTTGTTTGATTCGTCACTTTATAGTTAACAAAATACTCAGCTGTTTCATCTAAATTTTTTGCGATTTCCGTCAAGAGCACGGAAAACTTGTCTTTTTTTCTTTTTAACATTTGTAACCCTCCATTGTTTAAATGAGACAATGCACACATCAAAATATTATATAACTTTTTGTCGAAAAAAAACAGGTGCAGTCGAAAAACAATTTAATTTTCAGGCGGCTGTCACTTTTTGGTGAGGGAGTAAGCACACTATGACAAATGTGCTGTTTTATAGAGAATAGTCGGTTTTGCTTAACTGTATTTGCGTCTAAAGAATGATTTATCGAATTTTTTTTCTTGAAATGGGTGTTTTGATTTAAAAATCCCGAAAATTGTGATTTTTTCTTATTTTCAGTTCATTTTCCTGTTATAGTAGTAATAAACTGGAAAGGAGAGTGAGCTGATGAAACGGTTAACTTCCTTGTTTTTTGTTTTTTGTTTGACGGTTGGTTGCTTTTTTAGTCCAGTGTCGAAAGCGGAAGGTGTAGAGAGCAGCGGGGAAAAAGTCGCTGTCGGAAAAGACGGGATGGTGGCAACGGCTCATCCGCTGGCATCAAAAATCGGCGCCGAGGTTTTGAGAAAGGGCGGGAATGCGATTGATGCATCAATTGCGATTCAATTTGCCCTCAATGTAACAGAGCCGATGATGTCGGGAATCGGCGGCGGCGGTTTTATGATGGTCTATGACGGCGAAACGAAGGAAACCTCGATTATCAACAGCCGGGAGCGGGCTCCTCAAGGGGCTACACCTGATATGTTTTTGGATGGGGACGGAGATGTCATTCCTTTTTCCAAAAGGTCGACACACGGTAATGCAGTAGGTGTTCCGGGTACGCTAAAGGGACTGGAAGCAGCGCATAAAAAGTGGGGAACGAAGAGAATGCAAGACTTGATCACTCCTTCCATCAAGCTTGCGGAAGATGGATTTCCGATCGATTCAGTTTTAGCGGATGCGATTGAGGATCATCAGGACAAACTGAGCAAAACGGCTGCGAAAGATATTTTTCTGCCGGACGGTGAACCTTTGAAAGAAGGGGATGAGCTCGTTCAAAAAGATTTGGCCAAAACGTTTAAATTGATTCGGAAAGAGGGTTCAAAAGCCTTTTATGATGGAGAAATCGGCAGTGCGATCGCGGACACGGTGCAGGATTTCGGCGGTTCAATGACAGCTGATGATCTGTCGCGCTATGGTGTTACAACAGACAAGCCGATCTGGGGAGAATACCACGGCTATGACATTGCAAGCATGCCTCCTCCAAGCTCAGGCGGGGTTTTCATGCTGCAAATGCTGAAGTTGATCGATGATTTTCATCTATCACAATATGATCCGAAGTCATTTGAAAAATATCATTTATTAGCGGAAACGATGCACCTGTCTTATGCGGATCGAGCGGCATATGCCGGTGATCCTGAGTTTGTCGATGTTCCGTTAAAAGGGCTGCTTGATCCGGAGTATATTAAAGAACGGCAAAAATTAATCAGCCTTGACGAGGTCAACCGCGATGTCAAGGAGGGCGACCCGTGGAAATATGAAGAAGGTGAGCCGAACTATCAAATCGTGCCGCAGGCCGATGATAATGAAACCGGGGAAACAACCCATTTTACTGTTGCAGATCAATGGGGGAATGTAGTCTCCTATACAACGACGATTGAGCAGCTCTTCGGAACAGGGATTTTAGTTCCAGAGTACGGCTTGTTTTTAAATAATGAACTGACTGATTTTGATGCGGTCCCTGGCGGCGCCAATGAAGTGCAGCCGAATAAAAGGCCGCTGTCAAGCATGACGCCGACGATCGTCTTTAAAGATGACAAGCCTGTGCTGACTGTTGGTTCGCCTGGCGGAAAAACGATTATTGCATCCGTTTTCCAAACGATTTTGAATTACTTTGAATACGACATGAGCTTGCAGGATGCAATTGAAGAGCCGCGGATTTATACGAACAGCCTGTCTTCATACCGCTATGAATCCGGAATGCCGAAAGATGTGAGACTCAAGCTTAATGAATTCGGCCATAAATTCGGGTCGAACCCCGTTGATATCGGAAATGTGCAGAGTATTTTCATTGATCGGGAGAATAAATCCTTTATGGGTGTTGCCGATTCAAGCAGGAGCGGGACCGCGGTCGGCGTGAATATTAAACATTCGGCGAAATAACGGAGGATGGGCTTGGTCTAAAAGGTTTAGATCAAGCCCTCTTCTCTGTCCTCTTTAAAAGAGGATTTTTTTGAAAAGAGGAGAAATATATCTTTTGTAAGCGTTTACTGAATGTGGAGGGGATTTATCATGATTCACGCGTTGTCAAACGGATTTTACCGCTTTTGTGAGTGGGTGATGAGGCTTGCATACCTTAATTTGCTTTGGATCGGCTTTTCTTTGGCTGGAGCGGTCGTCTTTGGATTAGCGCCGGCGACTGCCGCCATGTTTGCCGTGACGAGACAATGGGTCATGGGCAATACAGATATCCCTGTTTTTCAGACGTTTTTTCAGACGTTTAAAAAAGAATGGGCAAAGTCAAGTGTTCTCGGCCTTATTTTATCGTCTATCGCCCTTCTTTTATATGTTGATTTTAACATTGCAGCCGTTTATTTTCACGATCAGCCCGCCGTATTCAGCATATTTATCAGTTTATTTATCATTTATGCCATTATCCTCTTATACACTTTTCCAATTGATGTCCACTTTGAGATGAAAAGAATCGAAGTCCTGAAATACAGCTTTATGATCGGCTTCTCCCGTCCGCTCATCACCTTTTTGATGATATTCAGCGCACTTGGAATGGCGCTGCTTACTTTATTTCACGTCACATTTCTTTTATTTTTCAGCGGCAGCGCATTAAGCTTGATTTTAACAAAATTGGCGTTTCGCGCTTTTCGATCAATTGACGGACGTCATAAAGACAAACAGGCTGCCTTCACGCGTATGAAATGAAGGTGTTTTTTCAGTGAACAGGTATCAGCATTTAAAAATTAAAGATCAACTGTTTATTTTGATTTCGCTCATTATGGCTGTTTCACTGATTTTGATTTTCAGCGGGGTTCAATACGCATTTCGCGTGTATGATCAGCAGATATACAGAAAATCGTCGCAAGTGCTGATGATGTCGTCAAAAAGCATTGAAGACGAACTGAAAAAAATTGAAGATGTCTCATATCAAATTACGACTGATCAAAACATTCAAGCCAACCTCTTAAAAGCTGGCCGCGATCAAAACAAATACGGCCGGTATCGGATGAAAAGAGAAATTTGGGATCAGCTTGCCGAATTTACCGGGTCGAAGCGATATATTAAATCGATTCATTTATTCGATGCTTTCGGGACGGAATATTCAGCAGGAGCAAGCTCTGCCGAGGCATTAAAAGAGCGGCGAAACATGCTGGCTGAAAAAGCGTCGCGCCAAAAAGGCGGAAACGTGTGGGTGACAATGCCTGGCGCAAACGGCGAGATTTTATCCGTCAGGGAAATCCGTTCCTATCAAAACTTAAACCTCGATCATCTTGGAATCGTTCTGATTGTGACCGATTTGCAAAGCATTGTCGCCGACCTTCCGAAGGACTTGGGGGAAGGGGCGGGGAAGATCGCAATGTCTGACGGCCGGAATGCCTTTTTTTCAGAAAGCCCTTTGAGCCGGATGGAAGAGCTCCGCTTATCATCTCCTGATCAAAACGGATACGACATTGTCGAAGAAAACGGCCAGCGCTTTTTCATCTCATATGTCAAGTCCTCGTATGAAAATTGGACGTATTGGAGTCTGATTCCTTTTGACACCATGTTTTCGAAAATATCAGCGATGAAATCCATACTCATCTCCCTTTTTATTCTCTTCTTTTTGACTGCCGTCCTCTTTGGAAGAAAAATGGCCAGGGGCATTACGAGTCCCATTGAGAAACTGGTAGCGGCCATGAAAAATGTGCAAAACGGCGATTTCAAAACAAAGCCGCTTTTTGTGGCTTCACCTGAGCATCAAGACGAGGTCAGTGTGCTGAACCGCAATTTTATCACGATGATTGAGCGAATCAATGAATTAATAGCGGATAACTATGAGAAGCAGCTGATGCTCAAAGAAACAGAATTTAAAGCGCTCCAGGCGCAAATCAACCCCCATTTTTTATACAACACATTAGAGTCGATCAATTGGCTGGCCAAGACAAACCGGCAGCCGCAAATTTCAAAGATGACCGAATCTCTCGGATTTTTGCTGCGGAATGCCATCAATATGAAAACCGATGTCTTGACGATTGAGGAAGAAGCCGAGATCTTGCTTCATTACTTTACGATTCAGCGGTTTCGTTTTGAAGAAAGGCTTATGTTTGACGTTGAGATCGATCCTCTCGTCAAAACGTGTCCCGTACCGAAGCTGGTCCTGCAGCCGCTGGCTGAAAATGCGATTTCCTATTGTCTTGAGCCGGTCATTGAACCTTGCCAAATCAAGATCAAAGCGTGCAAAGAGGGAGAATTCGTTTATTTAACGGTTGCTGACAACGGCCCGGGAATGGATGAAGGTTTTTTAGAAAAAGCGCGAAAGGGGCTCGTTCAGACAAGAGGCAGAGGCATCGGCCTGCAAAATATTGATGAGCGGATCAAGCTGATGTTTGGCCAAAGGTATGGCTTAAACATTTCAAGCGAAAAAAACAAGGGAACAACAGTGAGCATAAAAATACCATTTCAAAGCGGGGTGTTATGATGTATAAAGTGCTTTTGGCCGACGACGAGCGGATTATTCTAGAGGGCATCTCAAACATGATTGAGTGGCATTCATTCGGCGCGTCATTAGTTGGCGCAGTACAAAACGGAACAGATGCCTATCAGCTGATATTGCGCGAGCGGCCTCATATTGTGATCAGCGACATTAAAATGCCGGGAATGGGGGGACTGGAGCTGATTGAGAAAGTGTCACGCGAATATCCGTCGACCCGGTTTATTCTGCTAACCGGTTTCGGCCAGTTTGAATACGCGAAAAAAGCGATGACATTCGGTGTCAGGCACTATTTGCTCAAACCTTGCAATGAAAGTCATATAACAGACTCGCTCAAGAGCGTGATCAGCGAGTTGAAAAAAGAAGAGTCGGCCAAACAGGTAAAAACAGATTTGGAGAGGATCAGGCCGCACCTTAAAAAACAAGTGTTAAAAGAGCTGATCACAGGCGAGAACATCGAAGCTGATGCGTGCTCGCGTTTTTTTGCGGAGCCAAAGAATATAAAGCTTATCTTGTTTTCAGTTCGAAGCGAAGTGGAGAGGCGTCATGTTTCAGACTTGGAAAAGATAGCCGGTGATATCCTCAAGTGCTCTGTGATCACTTCCGTCCGGCTCAAAGATGCACTTGTATTCGCTGTTAGAGCAGAAGGGGATGATAAAAGGCTCGAGAAAAAAATCGACGGCATTATAAGGCGCTCATACGAGCAATTTCAGTTTGAACCGGCGGCCGCTTTGAGCGGAAGCGGCGAAATCGCCAAAGCGCCCGTTCTATATGAACATGCGCGATCTAAACTGCATAAACAGACCAGTGAAGCAGAAGGGCAATCATCGGCATTAATCCGGAAAATGCTTGACCTGATTCAACAGGAAGCCGCCAACCCGAAGCTTTCACTAAAATGGGCGGCTCGAAACATGCTGTATATGAACCCGGATTATCTCGGCAAGCTGTTTAAACAGGAAACAGGTGAAAAATTTTCAAGCTATGTGACGAAAGTCAGGATTGAAAAAGCAATGGCAAAAATGGAGCAGACAAGCGCTATCACGATCGGAACATTGGCAGAGGAATTGGGATTTGGCAACAACCCGAAATACTTCAGTCTCGTCTTTAAAAAGTATACGGGCTATACACCGTCTGAGTACCGAAAAAGAGAAGAAAATCCGATCTAAAGCTGCCGGCACAGTCCGATGGCTTTTTTATATGGAAACAGAACTGACGGGATCTCTGTTTTTTTAACATTCTTCTCTGTTTTTTGAGTTTTTGGGACGGGATGATGTCATTAAAATAAAATGTAAGCACTTACAAAAAGAGGAGGATGTTGATGAAAAGATTCGTGCTTTTCTCTTTATGCGCTTTCTTGATGCTTGGCCTTTACGGGTGCAGCTCCAACAGTGAAGAAACAGCGGGCGCAGACGGCAAAAAAACGATCACCTTGAGGGTCGCCTGGTGGGGCGGACAGCCGCGGCATGATTATACAACGAAAGTCATTGACATGTATGAAAAGGAAAATCCGCATGTCAAAATCGAAGCGGAGTTTGCAAATTGGGACGACTATTGGAAAAAGCTCGCTCCGATGTCAGCGGCCAACCAGCTGCCGGATGTCATCCAAATGGATACCGCCTATTTATCGCAATACGGGGAAAAAGGGCAGCTTGAAGATCTCTCAGCTTATGTGGAAGATGGTACGATCAACACCGATGCAGTCGATGATAAGACAATCAAGGGAGGTGACATCGGCGGCAAGCTGTATGGTTTTCCGCTCGGGGTCAATGTGCTGTCAGTCATTACAAATGATGACCTTCTAAAAGACGCCGGCGCGACGATTGATGATGAAAGCTGGACATGGAACGATTTTGAAAACCTTGCGCTCAAAGTGAGGGAAAAGACCGGCCAATACGGGTCAAACGGAATGCATCCGCCTGACGTCTTTTTTCCATATTATCTCAGAACGAAAGGGGAGCGTTTATATAAAGAGGACGGAACGGGCCTCGCCTATACAGATGACAAGCTGTTTGTCGATTACTTTAAAAGGCAGGTGAAGCTTGTTGATGGGAAGGCTTCTCCGACGCCTGATGAAAGTGCGCAAATTAGAGGAATGGAAGACGATTTTATTGTAAAAGGAAGAACGGCTGCGACCTGGAATTACTCCAATCAATATTCGGCGTTTGCCCAGCTGACGGATGCGCCTCTTTCATTGCATCTGCCGCCCGAGCAGACGAAAGAAAAAGCGCTGTTTTTAAAGCCGAGCATGCTGTTTTCCATTCCAAAGAGTTCAAAACATAAAAAAGAGGCGGCTAAATTTATCGATTTCTTCATCAATAATGAAAAAGCCAATACGCTGATTAAAGGCGAACGGGGGGTTCCGGTCTCTTCCAAAGCGGCTGAAGCGGTGAAGTCAGAACTGAATGAAGAGGAAAAAAAGATTTTTGAATATGTCGAACGGGCTTCTAAACATGCAGGTGAATCAGATCCGCCCGAACCGATAGGCAGCGCTGAGATTATCAAATTGTTGAAGGATACTTCAGACCAAATTTTATTTAAAAAAATCACACCTGAACAGGGAGCCGTCAACTTCAGAAAAGAAGCGGACGCCATACTGAAACGAAATGAACAAAGGTAAGCCGGGCAAAGAAAGCAGCTCGGCCTGCAAGTCCAGGAGGATGTGAAAGTGAAGCGAAAATTACGAAATGACAACCTGGCGGGTTATGCGTTTATTTCTCCGTTTATTATCGGCTTTCTCTGCTTTACCGTGATTCCAATGGGGGCCTCGCTGCTGCTGTCTTTTACCAATTATGATCTGTTTACAACGCCCCAGTGGATCGGCTTGGACAACTACAAAACGATGCTGACAGATGATGAGAAGTACTGGGGTTCATTGAAAGTGACGTTTTATTACGTGCTTGCCGGCGTGCCGCTCAGGCTGGCCTTCGCGCTTTTCATCGCGGTGATTTTGAACAGGGCAGAAAAAGGAGTCGGAATTTATCGGACGCTCTTTTATCTTCCGTCTATCATCGGCGGAAGTGTGGCCGTCGCGATTATGTGGCGCAATGTGTTTGGAAACGACGGTGTCATCAATGCGCTCCTGTTTTTTATCGGCATCGATCAAAAGATTCTTTGGTACCAGGACCCGACAAGTGCATTGTGGACCTTGATCCTTCTGTCGGTATGGCAATTCGGCTCTTCAATGCTGATCTTTCTGGCCGGATTGAAAAATATTCCGCCGATGTATCAGGAAGCGGCAAGCGTCGATGGCGCAAACAGGGTGCAGCGATTTTTTATGATTACACTTCCGCTGCTTAGTCCGATGATCTTTTTTAACTTGGTGATGCAGACGATTTCCGCGTTTATGACCTTTACGCCCGCTTATATTATTTCTAAAGGAGAGGGCGGTCCGCTTGATGGGACGCTTTTGTATTCGCTTTATTTATTCCAGCGTGCCTTCAACTTTTTCCAAATGGGCTATGCCTCTGCTATGGCGTGGGTGATGCTCATTTTGATCGGCCTTGTGACATTCATTTTATTTAAAACATCATCCTTGTGGGTGCATTACGAATCAAAGGAGGAATAACAGATGGAGCCGGTAAAGGAAACTCCCGGGAGGACGGGGGCTGTACCGCTTGCCGCAAGGAGCGGAAAAAGCAAAACGGGACAGATCGTCTTCCATGCTGCAACGACTGGTCTTGCGATCATTCTTCTGTATCCCGTCATATGGCTGATGGTCAGCTCATTTAAAGAAAGCGCGAGTATTTTCACGACGTCCCATTCGTTAATTCCCGATCCTTTTGTCATATCCAATTATGCTGAAGGCTGGAAGGGAATCGCAGGACAGCCGTTTATCACATTCATCAAAAATTCGCTGATCATTGTCGGTTTTTCGACTGTCGGAGCCGTCCTGTCTTCCGCATTAATCGCTTATGGGTTCGCGCGGATTCCGTTCAAAGGAAAGGCGTTTTGGTTTGCCTGTATGATGGTGACGATGATGCTGCCTCACGAAGTGCTGATGATTCCGCAATACATCATTTTCGCCAAGCTGGATTGGCTGAATTCCTTCAAGCCGATTGTCGTTCCTCAGTTTTTTGGGCACGCGTTTTTTATTTTTTTGATGATCCAGTTTATCCGGACGATTCCGGTAGAACTCGATGAAGCGGCAAAGATTGACGGCTGCAGCCGGCTCGGCATCTTCTTCAGGGTGATCCTGCCGCTGATTGCCCCGGCGCTTGCCACATCTGCAATCTTTTCATTTTACTGGAAATGGGAAGAGCTGATCAATCCGCTCCTTTATTTGAACAAACCTGAGCTTTATCCGGTTTCTCTTGCGCTGAAGCTGTTTTTAGATACGGAAACCGCCTCAAATTGGGGCGCGATGTTTGCGATGTCCGTCATTTCGCTGCTGCCGGTGATGATCGTGTTTTTTGCCTTTCAAAAATCGATCGTTCAAGGAATCAGCATGAGCGGATTAAAATAAAAAGGGGAGAAGGTGTATGACAAAGCTTGTTTTTGATGAAGAAAAACTAAAAGAAGTGATTGACAGAATCGTCAAACGGACCTTTGAAATGGATTTTGAATGGGATTGGCCGGGAGGTGTGGCGTTTTACGGGGTGGCAGAAGCTTATGAAGCCACGGAAAATGAAGAATACCTCCAGCTTTTGAAAAACTGGACGGATGAAAAGCTTGAAGACGGTTTGCCTAAGCTTTCGATCAACGGTGTATCCATCGGCCATACCCTTTTGTCGCTCTATCAGGCAACAGGTGATGACCGCTATCTTGATACAGCAAGTCAAATGGCAGACTATGTGCTGCATGATGCGCCGCGGTTTGCAGACGGCATCCTTCAGCACACCGTCAATTCAGAGAAGAACATGTTTCCGGAACAGGCATGGGTCGATACGATGATGATGGCCGGCTTGTTTCTCCTCCGCATTGGGAAACTTGTCGGCAGTGAAGAATATTTTGAAGATGGACTGCGGCAGTATCACGGCCATGAGGAGTTTTTGCAGGATATGGATACCAATCTGTATTACCACGCCTGGGACAATGTGGCGAAAAACCATATGTCAGGCATATTTTGGGCGAGGGGAAATGGCTGGGCCGCTTTGACAATGGCTAAAGCGCTGCCATTGATTGATGTGACACATCCGTCTTTTATGATTATTGACGGCTCATTGAGAGATCTGCTGAGCGCGCTGGTCAGGCTCCAGCACTCTTCAGGGTTATGGCATACGGTCCTGACAGATTCTGATTCATATCTAGAGGTCTCCGGTTCTGCCGGAATTGCGGCCGGCCTTTTGTCGAGAGGCTCTTTATACCACAAATCCATTCAGAAAACACTGACTGCCATCACAGATGCAGTTGTACCGGATGGCAGGGTTGAGCGCGTTTCCGCGGGAACGGCTGTCATGAGGGATGTTCAGGGCTATAAGGATGTGCCGTATAAACGGATTCAAGGCTGGGGACAAGGGCTTGCGCTGACTTTTTTGGCAGATGTCGTCCGCTCTAAATCCCGCGCATTTCAATAAAAATTGAAAAAGAAACATTCTTTTCATTTGCAGTGGGGGGAGAGGAATGAAAAAGCTGCATCAAAGACATGTTTCACGGCGGAAGGGGACCTATTTTAAGAAAAGCTTTGTGTTGATATTGCTGATCGCGTGTATACCCGGTTTATTAACAGGCGCAGGCATCTATTTTTTCTCAGCCGCAAAAATTGAAAATGAGCTTCAGCATCTGCATAAAAGCCAAGTCGGACGCCAAATCAGCCAGATCGATGACAAGCTGGAAGGGCTTGAGATCATGCTCTCCCAGCTGGCATATGATACGCGGCTGATGAACGGCCTTGCTCATACAGACTTAAAGACAGACTTTCACACGACATACCGATTGTCAAAATCACTGTTTATGCTTCAGGACCAAAATCCGCTCATAAAGCAGGTTGAATTATTCATTCATGATGAACAGCCGCAGCTGCTAAATCCCGAATACAGCGGAATGACCGATAGAAATGCCCTGAAAGTGTATGATTCACTGCTTTCCGGCAAAAAAAACGTCTATTGGAAAAAATGGCGCGGCAGCTCTGGAGACATGGCTCTTATTCATAAAATCCCGGGCGGCATTTCCGAGCCGTTCGGCGCCCTGATTTTAACCGTTAACAAAAGAGAAATGAAGCATTTGCTGGAAAGCCTGTCACCTTATTCAAAAGGAACGGCTCTGCTTCTCAGCCGGGATCAGCGGGCCGTTTCTTCTGCAAACGAGGGTGGCAAAGGTAATTTTGAAAGCGCTTTAAAAAATCGAGTCAAAAAAAAGCCGAATAAAGACGGTTCCTTCTTCATGAAGTGGAAAGGGGAGAATTATTCGGTTTCCTACGGTCAGATGGACAGGCTCGGCCAGGAATGGACCTATGCTTCTGCTTCGCCGATGTCGTCCATTACAGCCCCGGTGCTGTTTTTATCTAAACTAGTCGCAGCAGTCAGCATGGCCGGGATCATGTTGGCTGTCATTCTCACATGGTATGCCTCACATAAAATCTACTCGCCTGTCGCAAAGCTTATCCAGCTTTGCTCAGGAGAAGAAAAGAAAACCGTCTCCGCTCTAGGACGCGATGAATTTCGTTGGCTTGAACAGCGCTGGGAAGACATGTCAAAAGAGAGCGGGAAGCTGAAAAAGCAGATGATGACCCAAATGTCCCAAGTGACAAGCGGATTTTTTCAGCGGCTCCTCCAAGGATCTTTTGCCGATGAATCAGAGCAAAACTTGAGGAACCGTCTGAAGGGATGGGGCTGGGAAGCAAAAGACAAGATATTCATCATCATTGATATCCAGGTGACAGGCCTCCATGAGAGAGCCGGTTCTTTTGCCAATGAAGATGAAGGCTTGGTCAATTTCATGCTTGACAATATCACCCGTGAGCTGGCCGGCAAAACATTTAAACAGATGTATATCACCGATGTTCGCTCTTTATCGCTTGCGATATTGCTGATGAGCAGCCGGAAAACGGCATTGAAGGAAGAAATCGCACAATTTGTCCGCGAGCTGACGGAAATGATCCACACATTTTGCAGGCTTCATATCACGGCTACGCTCTCTATACCGGTCAGTTTGGTAAAGGACATTCCTGTCATTTATGAAGAGGTGAAGGCAGGAAAGCTTTACAGGCAATTTGAAAATTCGAGCCAGCTGATCGATTTAAATCAGCTGGAAGAGAAGGCGCCATCGGAATCTTATTATCCGTTTGCCCTTGAAAAAAAGGTGATTCAAGCGATTCGTCTTGAAGAAAAAGATCAAGCCGAAAGTTTGATCAAGCTTTTTATTCAAGAGCTTGCGGAAAAAGGGAAAACGGAGATTCGCATCCAGCCGGGGATGATTCAGCTGTTTGCAAGAATTCAGGAGGAGATTTTTCATTCCGGTCTTCATCCGTATGAATTATTTGATCAAAAAGATCTGATGCGGGAACTGGCGGAGCTCAGAGAGCCATCGCATGCCGTCGTGTGGATGATGGAACGTGTCGTCGGCCCATATCTCAAAGAACTTGAAGGCAGAAACAACAGGCGGCAAAAGCTGCTTGTCGAACAGGTGCTTGGGATGATTCATGAAAATTATATGAATGATCTTTCACTTGAAAGTTGCGCTGATGAAGCGGGAACGAATTCATATACGCTAAGCAAGGCGTTTAAGCAGGTAACCGGTATTAATTTTATCGATTATGTGACGCGCATGCGGATTGAAAAAGCAAAAGAGCTGCTCCTTGAAACGAATAAGAAAATACATGACGTTTCAGAGGAAGTCGGCTACAGACACAGCTATTTCAACCGGATTTTTAAAAAACAGGTCGGGATACCGCCGAGCCGCTACAGACAAATTCATCAGGAACCATCATGAAAAGGAGAGGAATCATGAAGAAAACGAATGAAAAACCAAAAGTAGCCGTGTATTTGGCGGGGGATTCGACCGCAGCCGACTGTCCTCCTCATGAAGCTCCGATGGCCGGCTGGGGCCAGCTGCTCCCGCTGTATTTTACAAGCGAGGCCAAAATCGTCAATCTGGCGAAAGGCGGGGCAAGCTCCAACCGCTTCATCACAGAGGGGCGTCTTGATGACATCGCCGGCCGGCTGGCGGAAGGGGATTATGTACTGATTCAATTCGGTCACAATGATCAAAAGGCGTACGGCACAGATCCGTTCACATCGTATCAGGCGCATCTTGCCCGCTATGTGAAAGCCGTTCGGGCAAAACAGGCGTTTCCGGTTTTTGTTACACCTGTCCACAGGCGTTATTTTGATGAGAATGGAAGCGTCGTCAACACGCTCGGCGACTTTCCGAAAGCGATGATTGAGCTTGCAGAAAACCTCGATGTTCCGCTCATCGATTTATGGTCAAAAACGAAGGCCCTCTATGAATCTTTCGGAATCGAAGGCTCAAAGCGGCTGTTCGTTCACTTTCTGCCGAATGAGCATCCCCATTATCCTGACGGGATCGAAGACAACACCCATTTTTCTGAAAACGGAGCCCGTCAGATTGCAAAGCTTGTCACAGAAGGCATCAGGGAGCTTTGTCTTCCTCTTTCGGCTTATCTTCAGACGGAAAGGAGAAACTGCAATGTCTAACAATAACAGGCGGGAAGGAAGCGTCATCTATCAAAATTGTTTGGCATCTGCCGAAGATCTTCGCGGCTGGGTCATGGAAGGGGAAGGCAAGATCAGTTTTCCGTTTGGCAGACTGCATCTGGAAAACAAACTTGATCCGGAAGATTACGGAGATGATGCACACTTTGTCTACTGGTGCCCGGAGACATTTCCGGATGAAATGATTGTGAAATGGGACTTCTATCCCGTGAGAGAGCCCGGATTGTGCATGATATTTTTCGCGGCTTCCGGACGGAATGGAGAAGATCTGTTTGACCGGAAGCTGGCAGAGAGAACCGGAAAGTATCCGGAATACCATTCAGGTGATATCAATGCCCTGCATCTATCCTATTTCAGGCATAAGCATGATAATGAGAGAGCGTTCAGAACATGCAATCTCCGGAAAAGCCACGGTTTTCATCTTGTGCAGGAGGGAGCCGACCCGCTTCCGCCCGCTGCTGATGCTCTTCCGCCTTATCGGATGAGACTCGTGAAAGACGGGGCATACGTTCATTTTTCGATCAACGGGCTGACCATTCTGGAATGGACGGATGACGGCAGCCGCTTTGGCCCGGTTTATGGCGGAGGAAAAATCGGTTTCAGACAAATGGCGCCGCTGAAAGCGGCATACGGTCATTTTGAGGTGCGCCAGCTGCTGCGCGTCTAGAGGAAGAAGGGAGGATCATCATGCGGGAAAATGGCGTGATGGCGATGATTTACGGCGGCTGTGAAGCGGTCATGAAGATCGCCTTGCTGAACGGGCTGTGGCTTTTGTTTACGGTGGGCGGAGGCATCGTTTTCGGCTGGGCTCCGAGCACGGCCGCAATGTTCGCGATTGTCCGCAAGTGGCTGCTCGGTTATACAGATCTGCCGATTTTGACAATCTTTTATCAAACGTACAAAAAGGAGTTTATCAAAACAAACGGACTGGGCCTCATACTTGCAGCTGCCGGATATATTTTAATCGTCAACTATCAATTTTTTCATGCTCGCGCAGACTTGTTTTCGATCATGATCAGTTATGTGACATTGCTGGCCGGACTGGCATACTTGGTGATTGTCGTTTATATTTTTCCGCTTTATGTTCATTTTCAGCTGCCCTTTGTCCGCTATTTTTCCCAGGCTGTACTGATCGGTCTGCTTCGCCCTTTGACTACGGCCGGGATGGCCGCAGCGGGCGCGGTGGTCGTCTATGTTTTGTTGACTTTACCGGGACTGATTCCGTTTTATGGTGTCAGCTTATTTGCTCTTGTATTTATGTTTATCGCACATCGCTGTTTTTTGCGCTTGGAAGTGTGACCGATTTCGGGCAAAAAAAGAGAAAGAAAGGCAAAAAAGTGTCAATTTCATAGTTTATGCCGTGATATCACGGTCTGTCTTTGCCATTTCATATTCATTGTCCATGCAAAAAAGTGCGATTGAATAAAAATGGAAGTCATAATAGAATCCCATTTAAGTAAGCGCTTACAAAAATCTTGAAGGGAGACGATTATGAACAAAGGCAGGAAAAGGTGGAGGAAACTGTTGGCGGCTTCATCTCTATTATTGCTCACCCTTGTTCCGGCGGTTTCGGAACAAGCGGAAGCAGGCGGAACGCAAGCGGCGCAAGCCAGACAAATGGAGTCGCTGGCACGGGGGCTTGTCGCTGTCAAAACTGGAAACGGCGTTTTTGTGAGCTGGCGGCTGCTCGGGACAGAGCCGTCTTCTGTTTCATTTAATGTGTATCGAAACGGACGGAAACTGAACAATTCCCCGATTACGTCCAGTACAAATTATCAGGATGCGGGGGGAGATACAAATGCTTCCTATTACGTACGCGCCGTATTAAACGGCAGGGAGCAGGCGCCTTCTGAAACAGTCGGTGTCTGGGGGAAGAATTACAAATCGATCCCGCTGCAGAAGCCGGCCGGCGGGAAAACCCCTGATGGCGTGTCATACACTTACAGCGCCAATGATGCAAGCGTCGGTGACCTTGATGGTGACGGCGAATACGAGATGATTCTTAAATGGGATCCATCCAACTCAAAGGACAATTCGCAGGACGGTTATACAGGAGAAGTGTTTATCGACGCTTATAAGCTTGACGGCACGAGAATGTGGAGAATCGGCCTTGGCAAAAACATCCGCGCCGGCGCCCATTATACGCAGTTCCTCGTTTATGATTTCGACGGCGACGGAAAAGCGGAAATCGCGATGAAGACGGCTGACGGAACAAAAGATGGAAAAGGAAAGGTGATCGGCAGCGCCAATGCCGACTATCGGAATGCCCAAGGCCGGGTTTTGTCAGGACCTGAATATTTGACGATTTTTAAAGGTGATACGGGCGGCGAGCTTGCAACGGTAGACTACGAACCTGCGCGCGGAAATGTAGCCGATTGGGGAGACAGCTACGGCAACAGGGTTGACCGTTTTCTCGCCGGTGTCGCATATCTTGACGGAGAACGGCCAAGCATTGTGATGGCGCGCGGCTATTACACGAGGACGGTGCTTGTCGCTTATAACTGGAGAGATGGAAAGCTGACAAAACGGTGGACGTTTGATTCAAACACACCTGGAAATGAGGCATATGCAGGACAGGGCAACCACAGTTTGAGTGTGGCAGATGTTGACGGCGATGGGAAAGATGAAATTTTATACGGTGCAATGGCGGTCGATCATGACGGCAAAGGGATGTATTCAACGGGATGGGGGCATGGAGATGCCATGCATGCCGGAAACCTTGATCAGTCAAGAGCGGGATTGGAAGTATTTCAAGTTCATGAAAACAGCCACTCTCCTTACGGGTTGTCATTCCGCGATGCGGCAACCGGAAAACTGATTTGGGGCGTCCACGCCGGAAAGGATGTCGGACGCGGGATGGCGGCTGACATTGATCCGCGCCATGAGGGAGCAGAAGTATGGGCAAATGGCGGTCTGTACACGGCAAAAGGCGTAAAGATCGGCAGCGCTCTGCCTTCTTCAACGAACTTTGGCATCTGGTGGGACGGAGATCTTCAGCGGGAGCTTCTTGACAGCAACAGAATTGATAAATGGGACTATCAAAATGCGAGAACGATCAATTTGCTGACAGCTGCGGGAGCTTCTTCAAACAACGGTACAAAAGCAACGCCCGCTTTGCAGGCTGACATTCTCGGCGACTGGCGCGAAGAAGTGATATGGCGCACCGCTGACAGCAGTTCATTGCGCATCTACACGACAACTGCCGTGACAAACCACCGTATTTATACGCTGATGCATGACGCTGTCTATCGTCTCGGAATAGCCTGGCAAAACGTCGGCTACAATCAGCCGCCGCACACTAGTTTCTATTTGGGAGAAGGCATGCCGGCTCAAGAGAAGCCGAATATTTATACACGCGCTGATCAAAAAGGAGAGCTGGAAAAATGAAGACACATCTTCGTTTTATCAGAATGATTTCCTTGCTCTTCCTCCTCTTGGCGGGGTTCGGAGGCCTGGCAGATCCGCAAAAAGCTGCTGCTGAAACCGGTCGGCAACTCTTCCTTTTTGACTTTGGAGCGGGCCCGGCAGAAAAAGATTATATGAAAGTGGAGGAGACATCCGCTTACAAAAAGGATAAGGGGTATGGGTTTTCCCATTTGGACGGAATCAAATGCAAACGGACAGAAAAAAAGGAAGCATTGCGCAAAGACTACTGCTTTGTAAATCAGTCTGCATTTTTAACAGATCTTGAAAATGGAACATACCAAGTTACAGTATTTGCCTCATCAGCTGAAGAAGTGGCACTTTTTGCAGAAGGCGAAGCAGTGGGATCGATTCCGGCAGGAGCAAAGGGAAGTGAGGCGGAAAAAGCCTTCACGGTTTCAATTGAAGATGGAAGGCTTGATCTTGAGTGGCGCGGAGCATCACCAAAGGTGTATGCCGTTGAAATTTCGAAAATCCATCAATTTGATTTCGGGGATGGGCCGGCAGCACCCGGATTTACGCCGGTTTCTGCCAGAGCTGGCTATGATCCTGACAAAGGCTACGGATTTGACGACGCATCCAAGGTGTCCTGTACAGACCGCGGCACGGATGATCCGCTTCGCTCAGATTTTTGCACCTCCGACGGCACCTCGTTTTCCCTCGATCTGCCGAACGGTACGTATGAAGTAAAGATCATCACCGGGGATGCGCTGCAAAAAACGAATATGGATGTACGGGCAAACGGGATGCTTCAGCTTTATTCGTTTGGAGCAGGAGCGGGCGGATACAATGAAAAAACCTTTCCGATTACGATTTCTGACGGCCGCCTCTCCATTCAATGCATGACGGCAAGAACGCTGCCCCGTGTCAATGCAGTGGTCATCACGAAAACGGCTTATCATAGAACCGATGACAAAACGACGGTTTTTCTGGCCGGTGACTCCACGGTATCCGACTATGAACCCGGATATGCGCCGATGGCCGGCTGGGGGCAGTTTTTAGGCGGTTATTTTACCAATGAGATTGTCATTGACAACCAGGCGAAACGGGCAAGGAGCGCGAAAAGCTTTGTTGATGAACGATCCCTTGATACGATCTTGAATCGCATGAAACAGGGGGACTATCTGTTTATTCAGTTCGGCATAAATGATGCAGGACCGGACCCGGCCCGCCATACAGATCCTTATACGACATTTCAGGACTATTTGAGAATGTACATTGCAAGTGCCCAGGAAAAAGGAGGACATCCCGTGCTCGTCACTTCCCAAAGCAAGCGGACGTTCGATGAAAACGGCGTTTTTTACAACAGCATCGGAGAGTATCCGAATGCGATGAAGCAGCTCGGCCGGGAGATGAATGTGCCTGTCATCGATCTGAACAGAAAAAGCCTCGCTTTTTACAATACGATCGGTATTGAAGCGACTAAAAAAGTGTTTATGTTTTTAGAGCCAGGCGAGAGCCCGAATTATCCGGACGGTGCGCAGGACAGAGTGCATTTTCAGGAGTACGGAGCCAATCAATTGGCAAGGCTCGTCACAGAAGAGATTTCGGATCTGAACCTTTATCCGCTTAAACGCGCGTTAAGGAAATAAGCAGACAGCCGTCGGGGGAATCATACAAATGATTCTCCCGATCAGCCAAAACCGAAAGGAGAGCTGGCGATGAAGAGTGCAGAAGACAGCCTGGCTGCCGAAGGCTTTCACCAAGACAAAACAGCGGCTAAGCCGAGGCAAATGGAGTGCTTAAACCGAGGTCTTATTGCAGTGAAAACAGAAAGAGGCGTTTTCATCAGCTGGAGATTGCTGGGGACAGATCCTCATGAAACAGCCTTTAACATTTATCGCGATGGAACGCGAATCAATGCCAGCCCCATTTCATCATCAACCAATTATCTCGACGAACACGGCGATGAAAAATCCGTCTATTTCGTCAAATCGATTCTTCGTGGGAAAGAGTGCGCGAAATCAAAAGAAACGTCCGTCTGGAAGAAGCCGTATATGGATGTTCCGCTCAATAAGCCGTTAGGCGGGACGGCCCCTGACGGCAAAGCTTACACATACAGCGCTAATGACGCCAGCATCGGCGATCTTGACGGTGACGGCGAATATGAAATCGTGCTCAAATGGGATCCGTCCAATTCAAAAGACAATGCCCATAACGGCTATACCGGTGAAGTGTTCATAGACGCCTATAAGCTTGACGGCACATTTTTATGGAGAATCAACCTCGGGAAAAACATCCGCGCTGGCGCCCATTATACCCAGTTTATGGTCTATGATCTTGACGGTGACGGAAAAGCGGAAATCGCCATGAAAACGGCTGACGGGACGATGGACGGGACAGGCAGGGTAATCGGTGATCATAATGCTGATTACAGAAATGAGCAAGGGAGGATTTTATCAGGCCCTGAATACTTGTCCATTTTTGCTGGTGAAACGGGCGAGGAATTGGTGACCGTCGATTATGATCCGCCGCGCGGCAGGCTTGAAGACTGGGGAGACGGCTACGGCAACCGAATGGACCGGTTTCTTGCCGGTATTGCCTATTTGGATGGAGAAAGGCCGAGTTTGGTGATGGCACGCGGCTATTACACAAGAACAGTGCTTGCTGCTTATAACTTCCGCGGCGGCCGGCTAACCAAGCTATGGACCTTTGACAGTGACAAGCCTGAATATGCCGCATATGCCGGACAGGGGAATCACAGCCTCAGCGTTGCCGATGTGGATGGCGATGGGAAGGATGAAGTCATCTACGGTGCAATGGCCGTCGATCATGACGGAACAGGACTTTATACGACCGGGCTTGGACACGGGGATGCGATGCACCTGAGCGACCTTGACCCTGATAGGCCGGGGCTTGAAGTTTTTCAAGTTCATGAAGATCCGCGCCTTCCTTACGGCCTGTCTTTCCGCGATGCGGAAACAGGTGAGGTTCTTTGGGGCATCCCTGCCGATACTGATGTCGGACGGGGAATGGCGGCGCATATCGATCCCCGCTATCAAGGCGCACTTGTTTGGGCGATCGATCCTCCTGGAAGTGAAGGACATTCATACGGCCTATATACGTGTAAGGGAGAAAAAATCAGCGATGCGCCCCCGGTCTCAGCCAATTTTGCGATTTGGTGGGACGGGGATCTGCTCCGTGAACTGCTTGACCACGATTGGAAAGAGCCCGAAGGCGTGCCGAAAATTGATAAGTGGGACTATCACTGCGGCAGGCTGATCAATCTTCTCACAGCTGAAGGAACGCTTTCCAACAACTGGACGAAAGGGACGCCTGTTCTTCAGGCGAATATATTTGGCGATTGGCGGGAAGACGTGATGTTCAGAACGGCAGAAAGCGATGCGTTGCGAATTTATACAACAACTGAATTGACTGAACACCGTTTTTATACGTTCATGCATGATCCTGTCTATCGTTTGGCGGTCGCCTGGCAAAATGTTGCTTACAATCAGCCGCCGCACCCGGGCTTTTATTTGGGGACAGGGATGAAAAAACCGCCCCAGCCGAATATTTATACAGTTTCTGCTAATGGAAAATCCACATTTAATGATGGTGAACAAAAATATATTGACTAAAATTATAAAGTGTGGTATAATAAAATATTTATTTGACAAAATATAAATCCGCTATTAATCTATTTGATGTACAGTAAAGCTGTATGCCATTTTAGCGTAAGGAGCGGATGAACCGATGAGACTATCAGATGGGCTTGAGATGCTTGAATTGGGCAGCGAAGCTTTTGGCCATAAAATTGTACTGAATCCGGTGCTTGTATGGGATGAGGAAGACGCCGTTTTAATTGACACCGGCATGCCGGGGCAACTTGACCAAATCCTTAAGGGGCTGAGCGGCACGGGAATCTCCTTAGGGATGCTGAAGGCGGTTGTTTTGACGCATCAAGATATTGACCACATCGGCAATCTTCCTGATCTTTTACAGGAAGCGGACGGACGGGCGAAAAGCTATGCCCATAAGCTTGAAAAGCCGTATATTGAAGGCGAGCGTCCACTGCTGAAAACAGATCCGGGGAAGATAGACGATGAGACAAAACAAGCATTGCCGAAAGATCTTCTCACTATATATGAAAATCCGCCGAAGGCAAAAATTGACCGCCTTTTGGAAGACGGAATGGAGCTGCCGTTTTGCGGCGGCATTCAGGTCATCGCTACACCTGGGCATACAGACGGTCATATCAGCCTTTATTTGAAAAAAAGCAAAACATTAATTACGGGCGATGCATTGGTTTGTTCCGAAGGCATTTTACAGCCGCCCATTCCTAAGGTGACACCCGATATGAAGCAGGCGGTCCAATCGCTTGAGAAACTTTTGCCATTCGATATCAACAGGGTGATCTGTTATCACGGCGGAGCTGTTGAAGGAGACCCTAAAGAACGGATCAGGGAGATCATGAATCAGGCAAACTCGTAACCTACTGTAAAAATAAAAAGATGGATGGAGCGGCTGTTAGCCGCTATCTTTCTATGTAAAGCAAAAAAGTATGATTGTGAACTGAAACCTGCTCCCATAAAATGAATGGTAAGCGATTTCATTCCAGGGGAAAAGGGGACGAATATGGAGTATCAGGTAAATGGCAACCGTTATAAAAATTTGGTATATAACCGCTGCGGACGTTCGGGGCTGAAGCATAGCCTGGCTTTTAAAAGATCCCCGAGTCACTTCAGTTTGAATCGGGGCAAGCAAAGCCGAGCAGATCGAAGAAAATGTTGTTGCGATAGGGTCACCTGGTTTTTCAAATGAAACTCGGCAGGATAGAAAAGATTTTTTATGAAAAGGAGTGGTCATATTGACAATCAGCATTTATTTGGCCGGTGATTCGACAGTGCAAAATTATCAGGCAGACTCGCCGCAGGGAGGCTGGGGTGAATTTCTCCAATCCTATTTGACGGGAGATGTACAGGTGATCAATCGGGCGATCGGAGGCCGGAGTTCAAAAACCTTTGTTGAAGAAGGAAGGCTCGCCTCGATTTTAGATGTGATCAAAAAAGGCGACTGGCTGTTCGTACAAATGGGGCACAATGATGCATCGAAAGATAAACCTGAGCGTTATACTGAGCCGTATACGACTTATAAACAATACTTAAAAATGTATGTCGAAGGGGCGCGCCAAAAAGGTGCCGAACCGCTTCTCATAACCCCTGTGGCAAGGCTTCATTACAAGGACGGCGTCTTTTTGAACGATTTTCCCGACTATTGCATTGCCATGAAACAGGTGGCGGATGAAGAAAATGTCCGCTTAATCGATTTGATGGATAAAAGCCTCCAGCATTTTGCCGAAAAAGGCTACAGTGAGATTTTTAAATATTTCATGATTTCAGAAAATGTCAACGATTACACCCATTTCACCAAAAAAGGCGCCCGGAAAATGGCGAAGCTCGTGTCAGCCGGCATTCAGGAGCTCAGTCTGCCATTTGTAAAAAAGACGGTGTGAAAATGAACAGAAAACTGTATCACGGCGCCTGCTTTTATCCCGAATTATGGGATGAATCGGTTCTTGAAGAAGATATCAGAATGATGAAAGAAACGGGGATCAATGTCGTCAGAATCGGAGAGTTTGCCTGGTCGAAAATGGAGCCTGAGGAAGGGGAAATCGATGTCGGCTTTTTTGTGAACGTGATCAAAAAGCTTTATGATAATCAAATTGAAACCGTGATGTGCACACCGACCCCGACTCCGCCGATTTGGCTTACCCACGGACACCCGGAAAGACTGCATGTGAATGAAAAAGGGGAGACGATGGGGCATGGTTCTAGACAGCATGTCTGTACAAACCATCCATATTTCAGAGAGCGGGCCCGGCTGATCACCGAGCACATTGCCAAAGAAATCGGCGGTCTGCCTGGACTTGCCGGCTGGCAGCTTGACAATGAATTCAAATGCCATGTCACAGAATGCATGTG
Organism: Bacillus swezeyi; assembly: GCF_001969815.1. Classification (GTDB taxonomy): domain Bacteria; phylum Bacillota; class Bacilli; order Bacillales; family Bacillaceae; genus Bacillus; species Bacillus swezeyi. Next base: position 92,667 of record NZ_MRBK01000019.1, read on the forward strand.
TGAAACGTGCAAAACATTGTGGCACAAATGGCTAAAGGAGCGTTATCAGTCGATTGACCGCCTCAACGAAGCGTGGGGAACTGATATTTGGAGTGAAACATACCAGCGCTTTGATCAAGTCCCGCAGCCCGGTCTGACACCGTTTTTACACAACTCTTCTTTAAGGACGATGTATCAGCTGTTTTCAATGGAAAAAATCGCCGAGTTTGCATGTGAACAAGCAGCAGTCATCAGGTCTTACTCTGATGCGCCGATCACCCATAACAGCAGTGTTATGTTCGGCGTGAATAATGAAGAACTGTTCAGAGGCCTTGACTTTGCATCTTTTGATACGTATGCCACCCAAGAGAACAGCGCTGCCTTTTTGTTTAACTGTGATTTATGGAGAAACATAAAAAAAGGGCGGGCTTTTTGGATTATGGAAACAAGCCCTTCTTACAGCGCTTCACTTGAAAGCTATGCTCTGCCGCATGAAAACGGCTATTTGAAAGCCGAAGCAGTGTCATCCTATGCCCTGGGAGGAGCCGCCTTCTGCTATTGGCTGTGGCGGCAGCAGAGAGCGGGTTCTGAACAGCCGCACGGTGCCGTCCTCAGCGCATGGGGGGAGCCGGATGTAGGGTATCGGAACGTACTTGAAGTCGAGCGCGCCAGAAAAGAGATCGAGAACATCATGCTGGCGACTGTTCCCGTCCAGGCAGAAACGGCTGTCGTCTATTCAGACCGTGCGAAGGTGTTATTAAAAACGGAGCCCCACCGCCGCCTCCATTACAGGGCGCTTATTACCGAATTTTATGAACGGTTTTTATCATTGGGCATCCACAGGGACGTCATTTTGGAAGGGAGCCCGCTTGACGGATATAAACTGCTGTTTACGCCATTTATTCATTATTTGCCGCCTGAATTTATCGAAAAGGCATCAGCATTTACAGAAAACGGCGGAATCTGGATAGCGGGCCCTTTGACAGGAGGGAGAACGGAACATCATACGATTCACACAGATTGCGGGTTGGGGGATTTAGAAAAATGCGCCGGTGTAAAAACACTCTTTACTTATCCGATGGATGAACGGAACACAATCGGAAAAGCTTTTGGTGTCAAGGCGCCGCTGAGCCTATGGAGCGCTGTTTTTGAATCCGGTCATGCTGAGGCGGTCGGTATCATCGAAAAAGGGGCGGCGCCCGGCAAGGCATTCATAACAGAGCATAAACGCGGAAAAGGAAAAATCGTCATGCTCGGCTCCATGCCTGCAGGGGAAGCCGGAGATATCATGCTGAAAAAGCTGATCAGCCATTATGCCGAAGAAGCCGGTGTCACACAGGGAACGGATGCTACGCCCGGTACGATCGTCGCTCCGCGGAGAGGGCCGGACGGCATTGTCTGGGTGGTCGTCAATATGGACGGCAAAGGAGGAGAAGTGACGCTTCCTGAGGATGGCACCGACCTGATATCAGGCGAGCGGTCGGCAAACCGCTTGAAGCTCACACCGTATGAATACCGTGTGATTCAGTTTCCGAAATAAATAGAGCGCAAAGCCGCTGACATTGTCGGCGGCTTTTCTTTTGCTTCCTTTAAAGAAACAAAAGAAGGGCTATTTCGCAAAAAAGGAGAAAATACACTGCCTGTCTCGGGCAAAAAAAGACCATTGACGGTCAAAATGCCGGAAAGGGAAAATACAGACTGACAAAAGCTTTAAAGGGAAAGGAGGAATGCTTGTGAAGGCACAGGCTGAAGTAAAATGGCTGAAATCACCGCCTGCCTCGGGCGGCGTAACATGGGGAGTTCCTTGGGGAAAAGGCGTGCTGCAAAAAGAAGATGAGATCACCATCACCGATTCGAACAACAGCGCTCCGCTTTTACAGACATGGCCGCTGGGATATTGGCCGGACGGCTCTGTGAAATGGACGGGGCATGCCGCTGTTTTCACAGAAGAAAGCGGGAGCCGTTTTTCTCTGCATAAAGGAAAGCTTCAAACAACTGAACACACCCTTCACATAACAGAGGAGGAAGACAGCATAACAGTCAACACCGGGGAGATGGTCTGCAAACTGGAGAAAACAGGCTCCTCATTGTTCAGCTCGATTTCCATTTCCGGGGAAATGATGGCGAAAACCGGACGGCTCATCGCTCTGATAGAAAAAAGGACCGGTACAGATTCACACAGGACATATCAAATTGAACGGTTTGAGAGCATGATCAATAAGGTGACAGTTGAACAAAACGGTCCGGTTAAAGCGGTCATCAAGGCTGAGGGGGTTCACCGGGGCGGTGGCCGGGAGAAGACATGGCTGCCGTTTGCCGTCAGGATTTCATTTTATGCCGGTGTATCGGCTATCAGGATCATGCACACGGTTTTCATCGACAGTGATGCCGAACATGAATGGGTGAGAGGGCTCGGCCTTGAATGTTTCGCCGTTTTCAAGGGAGAGCCGCGGAATCGGCACATACGGTATGCAGCGGACAGCGGGATTTATAGTGAGCCGGCTCAGCTGCTTGTTACAAGAAGGTTTAACGAAGCAAACGGGTTTTATGAAAAACAAATTGCCGGACAGCCGGTAAGGGAAGATGCCGATTCCTCTGCATTGATTCGCGATGCCAGTCGCAATGCCGTTTGGAATGATTTTAAGCTTGTTCAAGATTCTCCTCTTCACTACAGTGTAAAGAAACGGACTGATCGGGATTGCGCTTGGGTCGATGCGATTCATGGCGGGAGAGCGAACGGGCTGATGTATGCGGGAGGAGAAAACGGCGGAATCGCCTTGGGGCTAAGGGATTTTTTTGAAAAATATCCGTCTTCACTTGAAACGTCAGGACTTGCTGCTGATGAAACGAAATTGACGGTATGGTTTTGGCCTCCTGAAGCTGAAGCGATGGATTTCCGCCACTATTCAAAGGAGAGCCATGTTGAAAGCGCCTATGAAGGCTTTTCGGAAATGCGCTCAACAGCCTTCGGTATCGCCAATACAAGCGAAGTCAATCTCAAATGTTTTACAAAGCCGCCAAGCCATGAAGAACTGGATGTATTGGCGGATGAATGGCAAAATCCCCCGCTTTTAATTTGCGATCCTGATTATTATTACAAAACCCGCGCTTTAGGGATGTGGAGTTTGAAAGATAAAAGCGGACCATTTCAAGCGGTGCTTGAAGAACAGCTTGACGAGGCTTTCCAATTTTATAAAAACGAAGTTGATCAGCGCAGCTGGTACGGGTATTGGCATTACGGAGATGTAATGCATACGTATGACTCCGTCCGGCATGTGTGGCGGTATGACCTCGGCGGCTATGCCTGGCAAAACACGGAACTCGTCCCGAATCTATGGCTTTGGCAGACGTTTCTCAGGTCGGGAAGGGAAGATGTTTTTCGAATGGCAGAAGCGATGACGCGTCATACAAGCGAGGTTGACTGCTACCATTTCGGGGAATACAAAGGGCTCGGATCAAGGCACAATGTCCTTCACTGGGGCTGCGGCTGCAAAGAAGCGAGAATCAGTATGGCCGGACTCCATAAAACGTATTATTTTTTGACGGCGGATGAACGCATCGGCGACATTTTAACCGAAGTGAAGGATGCTGACACAGCTCTAAAGCGGCTGGACCCGATGAGAGCGTATTATCCAAAAGGTGCGTTTCCAACGCACGCAAGAGTCGGTCCAGATTGGACGGCATTTTGTTCCAACTGGCTGACACAATGGGAACGGACGGGTGACACGGCATATTTGGCAAAAATCGAGAAGGGGATCAGCCAGCTTAAAGCGCTGCCGCTTCGTTTATTATCAGGCCCGACGTTTGGCTATGATCCGGCAAATGCACATCTGTTTCATATGGGGGACGGAAATGAGGGCGGATATCACATGGTCATCGCTTTCGGTGCTCCGCAAGTGTGGATGGAGCTGTCCGGGCTCTTGGAAGATGAAGAATGGAATGAGATGCTTGGCGAATTTGGCGAATTTTATTTGCTCAGCGATGAAGAGAAGCGCCGCAGAAGCGGAGGGAAGCTCCATGATGATTTGTTCCATTGGCCGATGTTTGCCGCTCTAATGGCCGCATATGCAGCACATCGGAATCAAGACCGGGAGCTCGCCGAAAAAGCGTGGCGCCTGTTGCTTGATGAAAAACAAAGCCATACACCGCTGCCGATTGCACCGAAACAGGCGGACTGCTGGAAGAGTCTAGCGGAAATTCCCTGGGTGACGACGAACTGCATATCACAATGGTGTTTAAACACAATTGCGGTGCTGGAGCTGCTCGGCGATATGCTGCCGAGTCAAGAGATGCAAGAAAAGGTGATCGCTTGCAAATCAGGAGCAGTGCGGTGAAACGGCAGGCAAAAAATGAAGATTGCCGGAAAAATGTAAGCGCTTTAAATTTAGTTTAAATAATAAAGGGGGAATCATAAAATGCCGAAGCTGAAATACGGGGGAAAAAAGTGGCTGGTCTCGTCCGCCGTCTTTTTTCTTCTCATGGGATGCAGTTCGAACGAAACATCTAAACAAAATGGCAATGAGAAGGAAAAGGACGCCATCCGCATTATGGCGCCGCTCCTTTCGCCGGAAAGTCCGGGAGAAAACAGCCCATCGTTAAAAGCGCTCGAAAAATATACGAAAAAACAAATTAACGTGACATGGGTTCCTAACTCTTCCTATAACGATAAATTTAACATTGTCATGGCGTCAGGAGATTTGCCGCACGCCATCGTCGTGACGGATAAGTCGCCCGGATTTATCAAGTCAGTCAAATCCGGAGCGTTCTGGGAGCTTACCCCATACTTAAAAGATTATCCAAACCTCGGCAAGGCTGATGAAAAAGTCATGAAGAACAGCTCAATCAACGGTAAGGTTTACGGCATATACAGGGCAAGAGATCTGATCAGAGCCTCCATCATCATCAGAACCGACTGGCTTAAACATGTCGGGCTCGACATGCCGAAAACGATCGATGATTTTTATGAAGTGCTGAAAGCGTTTAAAGAAAAAGATCCTGACGGGAATGGCAAAGATGATACGTACGGGATGGTTGTGCCAAAATGGATGGGGCTCGGCAACGGAAGTCCGTGGGATATCATGCAGACTTGGTTCGGCGCGCCGAACCGCTATGGCGTAGATGAGAATGGAGAGCTCGTCCCCGACTTTACAACAGACGAATATATGGAGGCATTGCGGTTCTTTAAAAAGCTTTATGATGAACGGCTGATCAATAAAGATTTTGCTGTGATGGATTCGGCAAAGTGGAATGATCCAGTCGTCAAAGGAAAAGCGGGCGTGATCGTCGATACGGGTTCAAGAGCCTCGCAAATCCAAAGCGCATTGGAGGAAGCTGATCCTGCAAATAAAGATGTGATCGATGTCATCGGAACGGTTGAAGGGCCGAAGGGAACCTATACGTTCCCGACGTCCGGCTATGCGGGTATGATCGCGATCCCGAAACAGAGCGTCAAAACGGAAAAAGAACTGAAGAAGGTTTTGAGCTTCCTTGACCAAATGAATGATGAAGAGGCGCAGATCATTGTCAACAACGGAGTGGAAGGGCGCAATTATAAGCTTGATGACGGAACATTCACATCCTATGAAAAAAATAATAAAAAACTCCTTTACGAGCATGAAGGGCTGGCTCAATTCAGCATGGGTATTCCGGAACGAAGGTACTATATTGAAGAACAAACGTCCAAGCTGTTCCAGCACCGTGAACAAATCATCAAAGAAGGGGAAAAAATCGCCGTCTTCAATCCTGCTGAATCGCTCGTTTCAGATGTATACACCCAAAAAGGCGCACAGCTCGACAATATCATTCTTGACGCGAAAACACAGTTTATTATTGGAGACATTGATGAAAAAGGTTTTCAGGATGCCGTCCAGCTTTGGTATAAAAGCGGCGGCGAAGAGCTGATTAAAGAGCTTAATCAACTGTATCAGCAGACTAAATAGGCCATCTCCGAGGATGAGATGAAAGGGGGATGCAGCATATGGAAATCGTCACAAAAACGGAGAAGGCCGCTGTAAAGACAGAAAGGAAAACAAATTGGCTGACAGCCGTAAGACGGGATAAATGGCTTTACCTTCTGCTTGTTCCAGGTGTTTTATATTTTCTCATTTTTAAATATTGGCCGATGTGGGGCGTATTGATCGCTTTCAAAGATTACTCTCCATATCTCGGCTTTTGGCAGAGCGATTGGGTCGGATTCGAGTATTTTAAGGACTTTTTTATGAATCCCGATTTCTTCCGCCTGCTGTACAATACGCTTATGCTGGCCGCACTCGATTTGATTTTTGCGTTTCCGGCGCCGCTGATTGTCGCGCTTCTCCTGAATGAATTGAGGCATGCCATTTACAAAAGATGTATTCAGACATTTATTTACGTACCGCACTTTGTATCATGGACGATCGTCGTCAGCATGACATTTGTCTTTTTTACAGTTGATACCGGCGTGATCAATAAAATGCTTCAGAATATAACGGGCGGAGAGATTTCCTTTCTCTCTGATCCCGAATGGTTCAGGCCGATGATCGTGCTGCAAAGCATATGGAAGGAGACGGGGTGGGGAACGATTTTGTTTTTGGCAGCGCTTGCTGCGGTTGATCAGGAGCAATATGAAGCAGCCGTGATGGATGGTGCCGGGCGCTTCAGAAGAATGTGGCACATTACGCTGCCGGCCATCAGAAGCACGATTGTCGTACTCCTCATCTTAAGAATCGGAAGCTTTTTGAACATCGGTTTTGAGCAGATTTTTTTAATGACCAACTCTTTAAATCGAAGCGTGGCGGAGATTTTTGACACGTATGTGTATATTGTCGGAATTACCCAAGGGGCTTACAGCTACAGTACGGCAGTCGGTCTTTTTAAATCAGTCGTCGGCATCATCCTGATTTTCGGCGCCAACTATATTGCGAAAAAATTTGACCAGGACGGTCTGTTTTAATAAATGGAGGTGGGTGGAATGACCGGTTCAGAATCGATCCATAACACGAAAGCCGGGCGGGTGTTCGACTTGTTTAATATGTTGTTTCTCGGCTGCTTGGGGCTTGTGACGGTTTTGCCTTTTCTTTATATTATCGCCGGATCTTTTGCAACAGAAGCCGAGCTTTCGGAACGAAGCTTTTTTATCTTTCCTGAAACATTCTCACTGGATGCGTACCGCTATATTTTTTCAACACCGACATTTATCAAAAGCATGGGGGTATCCGTGTTAATTACCGTCGTAGGAACGGTAGTCCAGCTCTTTTTTACGTTTACGATGGCATATCCACTTGCCAAACGGCATATCAAGGGGAGGAACGTACTGCTGAATCTCGTCATTTTTGCGATGCTGTTCAGCGGCGGGATGATTCCGACGTACATCGTCGTCAAATCGCTCGGACTTCTTGATTCCTATTGGGCTTTGATTTTACCGATGGCCATCAATCCGTTCAATCTCATCATTATTAAAAATTTTTTTCAGCAGCTGCCGAAAGAGCTCGAAGAATCCGCCAAAATTGACGGCTGTTCGGAGATCGGCGTATTTCTCAGAATCGCGCTTCCGCTTTCAAAGCCGATCATTGCAACCTTCGCACTGTTTTATGCAGTCGGCATCTGGAACGACTTTTTTCATGCCTTGCTTTATATAAATGACAGCGCCAAATGGCCGCTGCAGATGGTGCTGCGCCAGGTCACAATTCTTTCCGATCTGACCGGGACGACGAATGACATGATGGAAAGCACGGTGCCGCCGGAACAGTCGATCAAATTGGCCGTCATCGTCATTGCAACACTTCCGATTTTAGCGGTTTACCCATTTCTGCAGAAGCATTTTGCCAAAGGGATATTGATCGGATCTGTAAAAGGATAAAAAGGCTGCCGGAAGGTCTCCGGCAGCCCAGGGCGGCTTTAGCTGACTGAGCCGCTATTTCTTTTTTTCATCCAAACATAAACCGGGAGTCCTACAAGGCCGATCAAAATTGACCACAGACAGCTGTAAAAGTCTGTTATCAGCGTGCTTAAAAGGACAAACAAGGATCCCGCAATAGCCGCAATCGGCAGGTAAGGGTAAAGCGGCACACTGTATGATCTCTCCATCCCGCTGTTTCGCCTCCGCAAAATAAACACCGCGAAAAATGCCATGACATAAAAGATGTAGATCATAAAAATCGAAACCTCTGACAGTTTTTCAGGATTGCTGATCAGCATTAAAACAACGGCAATCATGATCTGGACGATCACGGCAATCCAAGGCGTATGGAATGTCGGATGGACATGTGAGATCCAGCGTGAAAACGGGAGCTGATTTTTTTCGGCCATCGCAAAGATGACGCGGGGAAAAGACAGCACCTTTCCGTTTAAACATCCAAAAATACTGACGATAATTCCGATGGAGATCAGTTTTCCGCCAAGCGGTCCAAACAGCATCGAAGCCGCGGTGCTTGTCGCATTCTCACCGAGCTTAACGATTTGGTCTGCCGGTAAAATGTGAAGCAGCGCCAGATTGATAAACAGGTAGCAGGCCGTTACAATCAATATGCCCCCGCTCATCGCTTTCGGCAGGAGTTTTTCAGGGTTTTTCATCTCCCCTCCTAGCGCTGCGAGGAGAATCCAGCCGTCATAGGCAAACAATGTCGCCAAAACAGCCGCGCCGAAATTCTGCCCGCCGATACTGCTGCTGACGGCGCTGAAAATATGTTCATCGCCTTGCCATAACCCAAAGACGATAATAAATACAATGGGAATCAGCTTTCCGACCGTTGTGATCGTCTGAACCGCTCCGCCGTACTTTGTTCCGATAATGTTGACGATGCACAAAAAAGCGACGGAAACGATGCCGATAAGCGCGGCCCATGATTTGTCCCAGGAAAACAGGTTGGCCATGAGCGAACCGAAATATAATCCGAGTGCGCCGATGATCGCCGGTCCGTAAATGATGATCTGAACCCAGCCGCACAAAAAGCCCCAAAATTCCCCGTATATTTCTTCAAGATACGTGTACAGTCCGCCTGTTTTTGGAATTTGTGTCCCGAGCTCGGCGATGGTCAATCCGCCCGCAAGCGTCAAAAATCCTCCGAGAATCCAGGCGAAAAGCGCAATCTGGGCGTTTCCAGAATAAGAAAGAACACTGCCGGGCTTCATAAACACACCTGAGCCGATGATCGTTCCTATGACAAGAGAAAGCGCAAATAATAAGCCAATCTCTTTTTTTAGTCCGTTTGTTTCTGCATTCATTTGTCCGCCTCCCATTGCTTCATAATCTTTTTATAAAAAACTATTTCTATATTGTAATACCTTTTTTTCAAAACGAAAATAAAATAAATTTTCTGATTTTCGTATTTCCTGTCATTGTCAGTGTGTTTTATTGCTGAAAGTTCGAGAATGGATGTTTATATACGAACTTTAATGGTTATTTCGATTCGTATTGTTAGGTTTTTGGTGGTGCTGCTTTTTTAGCGCAAGAAGGCGGATGAAAAGACGGTTTGTTTGACTTTTCAATTGAAATCACCTATTTTGATAAAGAGAAATATCTCGAATTCGAGATATATAGTGATCATCCACATAAAGGACTTCGGGAAATCACACACTGTTATCAATAGGAGATGATTTGATATGAAAGTGAATGGCATTCACCACGTATCCGCTTTAACAGCCAATGCTCAAAAAAATGTCGATTTTTATGTGAAAGGCCTCGGCATGAAACTGATCAAGAAATCGGTCAATCAGGATGATCCGACGATGTACCATTTGTTTTACGGCGATGAGGTAGCGACACCTGGTTCAGATCTGACGTTTTTCGAGATTCCGATGCTTGCCCGCCGTGTGGAAGGAACAAACTGCATTTCATCTGTATCACTCCGGGTGCCTGGCGAGGATGCGCTCGGTTTTTGGCAAAAGCGGCTTGATGAACTCGGTGTTGTTCAAAGCAGGATTACGCAGCGCGCGGGACGGAGCATTCTCCGCTTTTTAGATCATGAAGGGCAAAATATCATTCTTGCCGCAGATGAAAAAGGAAAAGACGATGGGGTGCCTGTGAAAAACAGCGCCATCCCAGAGGAATATGCCATCAGAGGCCTTGGTCCTGTCGAACTGTCTGTACCTGATGCACAGCCGACGGCGGATGTGCTGACGGATATTCTTGGCTTTAAACGAATCGCGGAAGAGAAGCTTGAAGGAACCGATCAAGAGCTGATCATTTTTGAATCGGGAGTAGGCGGAGCTGCGACAGAGGTCCATGTTGCGGAAACGAAGGGTCTCAGAAGAGAGCGGCCCGGAAAAGGAAGCGTCCACCATGTCGCATTCCGCGTCAAAGATGAAGAAGAACTGCAAAAATGGTATGAAAAAATCAGTTCACACGGTTTCACAAATTCCGGCATTGTTGAACGCTATTATTTTAAAGCGCTCTATTTCAGAGAACCGAACGGCATCCTCTTTGAGCTTTCAACCGACGGACCGGGATTTGCCGTTGATGAAGGAATTGATGAGCTGGGCCAAAGCCTTGCACTGCCTCCATACCTTGAAAACAGACGAAAAGAAATTGAAGCCCGTCTTAAACCGATTCAATAAAAACAAAGCTGATCAAGGCCTTTGGCGGGCCTTGGTTTTTTTTGAAATGTAAAAGAGGCCATCGGCAAAGCCGACAGCCTTAAGGGGGATTCCATTAAGAAGCTGTTTCCTCTTTTTGGTCAAGCGTCACTTGTTTTGTCATTGTTTTGCCGTTTCTGATGATGGTCACCTTTACTGTGTCTCCGATTTTCGTATTTTTGTAAAGGAAGTTGCGCAGTGTACTTCCTGTATCGGTATCTTTTCCATTCAGGCTAACGATGACATCATCCTGTTTAAGGCCCGCTTTTTCAGCCGGAGATCCTGAAGCGACTTGGCGAATGTAGACGCCTTTGTTCAATTGGCTGCTGCTTAATCCAAGCGTTCCAGTTTGATAGTTTTCAGGAACCTGTTCAAGATCCATCATGCCGATACCGATAAATGGGCGTTCGATTTTTCCTTTTGACAACAGTTCTTCGGCGATCGGTTTGACATCATCGCTTGGGATCGCAAAACCTATGCCCTCTACGCCGGATTCGCTGATCTTCATGCTGTTGATGCCGATCACCTCGCCTTTCGTATTTAAAAGAGCGCCCCCGCTGTTGCCGGGATTGATCGCCGCGTCCGTTTGAATGACGTTCATTTCGGTTTCGCCGGCAGACGTATTGACGGAAACGGTCCGGTCAACACCGCTGATGATTCCTTGTGTGACGGTGCGGGAAAGGTCTTTGCCGAGCGGGTTGCCGATCGCAACCACTGATTCGCCTGTCTTTAGGCTTGACGAGTCTCCGAAAGAGGCGACTTTTTCAACGTGATCCGCGGAAATTTCGACAACGGCAAGGTCTGTCAAGGAGTCGCTGCCTACCAATTTGCCTTCCACTTCTTTTCCGTTTGAAAGGGAAACCGTCAGCTTATTGGCGCCTTCGACGACATGGTTGTTTGTTATGATATATGCTTTTCCATTCGCTTTTTTATAAATGACGCCCGAACCCGTTCCTGTTTCTTCCTCTTCTGAGCCGTTATTGCTGCTGCTTTCAAAGCCGAACATATCGTTTTCTGTATGTTTTTGGTAATTCGAGATGCCGACGATGGCCGGCGATAGATTCTCAACCATTGCTGAAACATCTGAAGAGCTTGTGCTTGATAAGTTTTCAGTTTTTGCCGCGTTCTCAGTCGAAGAAGAATTGGCCGCTTGATTTGTTTCGGTCTGAACGGACGAATTAACCGCTTCATCATTGCTGTGCTGATAAGCCGTTACACCGAGGACGAGGCTTCCTCCAATGATGCCGCTGATGATCGGCGTCATCCATGAAAGCTTTCGTTTTTGTTGTTCCGCCTGTTTTAACGCTTGATTCGGCTTTTTATCAGAGACGATGATTTCGTTTTTGGTTTCATGTTGATGTTCCCTGTTATATTCCATATGCTCCACGCTCCTATTGTTATCATATCCTTTGATGTACCCATCATAAACAAAGACTGTGGGATAAACATGAAAACATTGTGGGAAATTGTCAAAGAAAAAGGATAGAATAAATAGGGTGCTACCCTATGCATTTTTACAATACGACATGACAGAGGTGTTAAAAACATTGAAAAAGATCGGTTTCATCGGATACGGGAGCATGTCGCGCATGATTGCGGACAAGCTCCTTGAACAAGAAAAAATCGCTGACGAAATGGTGCTGGTCAGCACCAGGACAAACGGAGAAAAAACGGAAACTTTAAGAAAACGTTATCCAAACGTTTCCTTTCAATCGCCTGAGGAACTCGCAAAACAATGCGGGCTCATCTTCATCTGTGTTCCGCCTATGGCGGTAAAAGAAACGCTTACGAAAATTAATCCCTTTCTTCAGGAAAATGCGCACGTTGTTTCGATCGCCGCGGGAATGACGCTTGACCGGCTTCACGCATGGACAAACCGGCAAATAACGAGATACATCCCGACATTGACATCTGAAACGGGCATCGGCATTTCACTTGTCGTACATAGCGAACGGGTTGCGGAAGACAGCAAGAAGCGGCTTGAAGGATACCTCTCCGCTTTCAGCAAAGTGAAAAACATCTGTGAGAGTGATATTGATGCCGCGAGCAATTTAACAAGTTCGTCCCCGGGTTTTATCGCCGCGATATTTGAAGAATTCGCTCAATCCGCAGTCAGAAACAGCAGCCTGACGAAAGAAGAAGCGTTTGAATTCTTGATTCATTCTTTGCTTGGCACGGGAAAACTTTTATTGGAAAAGCAAATGACTTTTGAAGAAACGCTGCAAAGGGTGGCGACAAAAGGAGGCATCACTGCCGAAGGGGCGGAGGTCATTCAAAATGCCATGCCCGGGGTTTTTGATGAGCTGTTTGCACGTACGGGGAAGAAGTACGCAGAAATAAAAGAAGCTGTCCGGCCTTAGACATGAGGCTGCCTGGCCGGGCAGCCTTTTTTGTGCGCTCGACAAATTTCTTTACATTTCCATCCTTATCTTTATTTTCTAAATTTCCCAAGAGTTATTGCAATCCTATTAAAATTCTAATATAATTTGTTAGAATATTCTTAAAATAATAAAAAATTTGAGATGTTTTTTCATAAGGGGGGTTCTATGAAACTGTATATGTCAGTTGATATGGAGGGGATTTCCGGGCTTCCTGATGATACGTTTGTCGATTCGAGCAAGCTCAATTATGAGCGGGGCCGGGTGATCATGACGGATGAGGCCAATTATGTGATTGAAGAAGCATTTAAAAGCGGCTGTTCGGAAGTGCTTGTCAATGACAGCCATTCAAAAATGAACAATCTTTTAATAGAGCGTCTCCACCCGGAGGCACAGCTGATTTCAGGGGATGTCAAGCCGTTTTCGATGGTTCAGGGGCTTGATGATACATATGGGGGAGCGGTTTTTCTCGGTTATCATGCGAGAGCGTCGATGAGAGGTGTGATGTCGCATAGCATGATTTTCGGCGTCAGACATTTTTACATAAACGATCAAGCGGTCGGAGAGCTGGGTTTTAACGCTTATGTTGCCGGGTATTACGGCGTTCCGGTCATCATGGTTGCCGGCGACTGTCAGGCGGCGGCAGAAGCGGAGGAGCTGATTCCGCACGTCACGACGGCAGCCGTCAAAGAAACAATTTCCCGATCGGCGGTCAAATGTCTGACACCGGAAAAAGCGGGGCGGCTTTTAAAGGAACGGACGGCTTATGCGATTCAAAACAGGGACAAGGTCAGACCGCTCACACCGCCGGACAGACCTGTGCTGAGCATCGAATTTGCCAACTACGGCCAGGCGGAGTGGGCGAATCTCATGCCGGGCACTGAAATCAAACCGGGAACGACGATTGTCCGCTATCAAGCAAAAGACATATTGGAAGCCTATCAAGCGATGCTTGTCATGACAGAACTTGCGATGCGGACGACATTTTCCTAGGAAGGTGTGATGAAAAATGGCGGGTTACATCATGAAGCGGTTTTTCTCGATGCTTGTGACCATTTTAGTGATTACGACATTGACCTTTGTGATGATGAAAGTGATTCCGGGCTCTCCTTTTAATGAGGAGCGAAATACCAATGAAGCGGTTCAGCGAAACCTTGAGGCTTATTATCATTTAGATGAGCCTCTCTTTGTGCAATATTTGATTTATTTGAAATCGATCATTGCTTTCGATTTCGGCCCGTCGATTAAACAGCCTTCACAAAGTGTGAACGATATGTTGTCAAGAGGTTTTCCCGTCTCATTTGAATTGGGGATGACAGCGCTTGTGCTCGCGGTTTTTTCGGGAATAGCCCTCGGCATTTTCGCAGCTCTCCGCCAAAATGGCATCATCGATTATTTGGCGATGACAATAGCGGTGCTCGGCATTTCGGTTCCGAACTTCATTATGGCCACTCTGCTCATTCAGCAGTTTGCCGTCAACTGGAACATCTTCCCGCCTTCGACATGGACGAGCCCGATGCATATGGTGCTCCCGACAGCCGCTTTGGCGATGGGACCGATGGCGATTATCGCGCGGCTGACCCGCTCCAGCATGATTGAAGTGCTGAGCCAGGATTATATCCGGACGGCGCGGGCAAAGGGGCTTTCTCCATTTAAAATCGTCATGAAGCATGCGCTGAAAAACGCGTTGATGCCCATTATCACGATTCTCGGGACACTAACCGCTTCCATTTTAACGGGAAGCTTCGTTATAGAAAAAATCTTCGCCATTCCCGGAATGGGAAAATATTTTGTTGAAAGCATCAATTCCCGCGATTATCCCGTCATCATGGGGACCACCGTCTTTTACAGCATCATCCTCATCGTTATGCTATTTTTAGTCGATATGGCCTACGGAATCCTAGATCCGCGCATTAAACTGCATAAGAAAGGGTGAGATATATGAGCCTCCCAGTTCGTACGGAAAATGACACACCGCCGGGCGGGCATATCCCGAATGAATGGTTTTCGCCTAAGAAGCAGGAAAGGGGTGAAAGCGAATCTGTTGTAAGGCCAAGCCTTTCATACTGGCAGAATGCCTGGCGGATTTTACGAAAGAACAGGCTGGCGATGGCCGGTTTAAGCATTTTGATCTTCCTCTTCGCCATGGCAGTACTCGGTCCGATTTTTTCTCCCCACAGCGTCACACATCAGACGCTCTCCCAGCAAAACCTGCCGCCGTCCCCGCAGCATTGGTTCGGAACGGACGAGCTTGGCCGCGATGTTTTTACAAGAACGTGGTATGGGGCAAGGATTTCTCTTTTTGTCGGCGTGATGGCAGCTTTGATCGATTTTGCAATCGGTGTTCTCTATGGCGGCATTGCCGGCTATAAAGGCGGCAAAACCGATTATGTCATGATGCGGATCATCGAGGTCTTGCACGGACTCCCATACTTATTGGTCGTCATTCTTCTCATGGTGCTGATGGGTCCCGGACTGGGGACGATTATCGTTGCGCTGACGGTCACCGGGTGGGTCGGCATGGCGCGCATCGTCAGGGGGCAGGTTTTAAAAGTAAAGCATGACGAACATGTTCTCGCTTCTCAAACCTTCGGTGCCAATACGGGGCGGATTATCAGACGGAATCTGCTTCCGAACATGATGGGGGCGATCATCGTCCAGATGACGCTGACAGTGCCGTCAGCCATATTTGCCGAAGCCTTCTTGAGCTTCCTTGGCTTGGGGATTCAAGCCCCCTTTGCCAGCTGGGGCGTGATGGCGAACGACGGTCTGCCTGTTATTTTGTCAGGGCACTGGTGGCGGCTGTTTTTTCCAGCTTTCTTTATTTCATTAACGATGTTCGCCTTTAACGTTCTTGGAGACGGTCTGCAGGATGCGTTAGATCCAAAGCTGAGGAGGTCATGATGTTTGCGAAAAAAAGTACTGGAAGTCGAGAATCTGCATGTTTCATTTGCGACATACGGAGGGACCGTCAAAGCCGTCCGCGGCGTCAGTTTTGATTTATATGAAGGGGAAACATTTGCGATTGTCGGCGAGTCAGGCTGCGGAAAAAGCGTGACTTCACAAAGCATCATGAAGCTGCTTCCGAAGTTTTCCGCAACCATTACAGACGGTTCGATCCGCTTTAAAGGAAAGGATATGCGCCATTTGACTGAAAAGGAGATGAGGTCGATCCGCGGCGCCGAGATCTCGATGATTTTTCAAGATCCGATGACTGCGCTGAATCCGACTTTAACCGTCGGCGATCAGCTGAGAGAAGCGCTGCTGGAGCATCGGACGATCTCCAAGGATGCGGCGGAAAAAGCCGTGCTTTCCATGCTTGAGCTCGTCGGCATCCCGAATCCGAGAGAGCGTTTGAGGCAGTATCCGCATCAATTCAGCGGCGGGATGAGACAGCGGATCGTTATTGCGATGGCGCTGATCTGCGAACCGGAGGTCCTGATTGCCGACGAACCGACAACAGCGCTTGATGTCACCATTCAAGCGCAGATCCTTGAGCTGTTTAAGGATATTCAGCGAAAAACCGGAGTCTCGATTATTTTAATTACCCATGATTTAGGGGTCGTCGCACAGACGGCCGACAGAATCGCGGTGATGTACGCCGGAAAAATCGCGGAGGCGGGACCGCGGAAAGACATTTTTTATCATCCTCAGCATCCGTACACAAAGGGGCTGCTGAAATCCGTTCCAAGGCTTGATCTTGAAGAAGCGGAGCTTGTCCCGATTGACGGGACGCCGCCGGATTTGTTTTCACCTCCCGCAGGCTGTCCGTTTACAGCCCGCTGTTCATTTGCAATGGAGGTGTGTGAAAGGCTGTATCCTGTGAAAACGGAAGTCTCAGCGGGGCATGATGTGTGCTGTTGGCTTCAGGATGATCGGGCAAAGCGGACTGTATTATCGATATAAGTGTTGGATCATATGAAATGGGGGGATTTGATGAAAAGGTTGTGGCGTACTTTGGTCATCGCGGTGCTTTTCGTGATGCTGTTCGGATGCACGGCAAATGAACAGGCTGGACAGGAAGCGGAAAAGAAGGGGAAAGAAGCAGAAAAAGAACAAATACTGAGGCTGAATAATGAAAATGAACCGACTTCATTCGATCCGCCAATCGGCTTTAATAATGTGTCATGGCAGGCGCTCAACAACTTGATGGAGGGATTGACAAGGCTTGGCTCAGACCATGAGCCTCTGGCGGCTTCAGCGGAAAAATGGGACATTTCTGAAGATGGGAAAACATATACTTTTACAATTCGCGAGCAAGCGAAATGGTCCAATGAAGACCCGTTGACAGCGGGTGATTTCGAATATGCGTGGAAGCGGCTGCTTGATCCGAAAACAGGTTCGTCCGCCGCATTCTTAGGCTATGTTATCGAGGGCGGTGAAGCGTTTAACAGCGGAAAAGGCACAAAAGATGATGTGAAAGTTGAAGCATTGGATGAAAAAACACTTAAAGTCACATTGACAAGCCCGCAAAAAGCGTTTTTAAACATTGTGGCCAATCCGGCGTTCTTTCCTGTCAATCAAAAAGTCGCCGAAGAAAATCCAAAATGGCATGAGGAAGCCGAGACTTTTGTCGGGAACGGACCGTTTAAGCTGACAGAGTGGAAGCATGATGAAAGCCTGACAATGGAAAAAAGCGGTACGTATTGGGATCAGGATACTGTAAAGCTTGATCAAGTCACATGGGCGATGGTCGATGACAGAAATACCGACTATCAAATGTTCCAGTCGAATGAGCTTGATACATCCTATGTACCGGCAGAAATGAGCGAGAAGCTGATGGGCTCTGATCAGGTGAAAGTCTTCGAGCAGGCAGGGATTTATTTTTATAGGTTCAATGTCAATATGGAGCCGTTCCAAAATGAAAAGATCAGAACAGCGTTCGCGATGGCCGTTGACCAGGAGGAAATCGTTGATTATGTCACGAAAAACGGGGAAAAAGCTGCGCATGGCTTTGTTTCTCCCGGGATGAAGGGGCCGAACGGCAAGGACTTTCGCGAGGAAGGCGGCGATTTGGTTAAATACGATGCAGATGAAGCAAAAAAACTGTTGGAAAAAGGCATGAAGGAAGAAAATTATCAAAAGCTTCCTGCGGTTACATTGACATACAGCACAAAGCCTGAGCATAAAAAAATGGCAGAAGCGATTCAGCAAAAGCTGAAAAGTACGCTTGACGTCAATGTGAAACTCGCAAATATGGAGTGGAACACATTTCTTGAACAGCAAAAGGCGCTGAAATTTCAATTTTCCCAAAGTTCTTTTTTGCCGGATTACGCAGACCCAATCAACTTTCTGGAAAGCTTTCAAACCGATAATTCGATGAACAGAACCGGGTGGAGCAGCAAAGAGTATGATCAGCTGATCAATGCGGCGAAAAATGAAGCTGATGAAGAAAAACGGCATGAGCTGATGCATCAGGCTGAAAAGCTGTTATTTGCAGGAATGCCGATCATTCCGGTCCACTTCTATAATCAAGTCCATTTGGAAAAGGAGAATGTAAAAGGCATTATCCGCCACCCGGTCGGCTATATCGAGTTGAAATGGGCCGAGAAGCAATAATCTGCAAGAAACCTTGTCCGCCTGTGGTCTTCTGTGCACCTTTTAGCACAAGAGCCGGGCGGATTTTTCACAAAAGGGGGTAATCTGTGTTGAAAATTGCGCCTCAAGGATTAAAAAGAGGAGATGCGGTCGGAGTGATCGCACCCGCCAGTCCGCCTGATCCCGGGAAGCTTGATGCAGCCGTCCGGTTTTTAAAAAACCTGGGGCTCCATGTCAAAATGGGCCGTGCCGTTGCAAAAAAACACGGCTATTTGGCCGGAAAGGATGAAGACCGTCTGCGCGATTTGCATGATATGTTTGAAGATCCTTCTATTAAAGCGGTGATCTGCGCGTGCGGAGGATATGGCACGGCAAGAATCGCCCAGCAAATCGATTATCGGATGCTGAAAAACAACCCGAAAATATTCTGGGGCTACTCAGATATTACGTTTTTACATACAGCCATCCGGCAGAACACCGGTCTCATCACCTTTCACGGACCAATGCTCAGCTCTGATATCGGACGGGATGATGTCCACCCGCTGACAAAATACTCTTTTCAGCAGCTGTTTCAACAGATGACGCTCACCCTTACAGATGAGATCACGCCTTTAGAGACGGTTGTGGAAGGAAAAGTGAAAGGGGAGCTGACCGGCGGAAATCTCGCCATCCTGGTGACAACGCTCGGTACGCCGTTTGAAATTGATACGAGAGGGAAGCTGTTATTGATTGAAGATGTCGATGAGGAGCCTTACCGAATTGACCGGATGCTTAATCATCTGAAAATGGCCGGGAAATTTTCTGAGGCGGCCGGGATTCTGGTTTGTGATTTCCACAATTGCACACCGAAAAAACGCGAAGAATCACTGACACTGCAAAACATTTTCCAAGACTACATCGTTTCTGAGGGAAAACCGTCGCTGTCGGGCTTTAAAATCGGCCATTCATCACCGAACATCGCTGTGCCGCTCGGAGCGGAAGCCGTATTGGATGCCGATCAAAAACAGCTGACGATCGAACCGGGTATTTCTTGAAACATAAAAGGAGGCCGGCATGAAAATTACCGATATCAACACATACCGTATCGCTGTTCCATTAAAAAAACCTTTTAAAACCGCGCTTAGAACTGTACATACACTGGAGGCCGTCATTGTCAAAATGTCGGCTGAGAACGCGGCGGCGGGCTGGGGGGAAGCGCCCCCGACCGCCGTCATCACCGGTGAAACCCTTGACAGTATCGAAGGTGCGATCAAAGAGGTGCTCGCCCCGGCGCTGATCGGCCGCAGTTTATTAAGGGCGGAAGCGATTTTTCATGACATCGAAAAGCTGATGATCGGCAATACAAGCGCAAAGGCAGCTGTAGAAATGGCCGTTTACGATTGTTTAGCGCAGATGTGCGGGCTGCCCTTGTATCAATTTTTAGGAGGTTACAGGCGGGAAATTGAGACGGACTTTACCGTCAGCGTCAATCCACCTGAAGAAATGGCGGAAGATGCCGCCCGCTATATCAAAGAAGGGTTTCGTATTTTAAAAATAAAGGTTGGAAAAGACGACATTCATACAGATCTCGTCCGCATCCGCGAAGTCCGCAAACAAGCGGGGAACGACATTCGAATTCGGCTTGATGCCAATCAAGGCTGGACGGCAAAGCAGGCCGTCAGAGCCATTCGGAAAATGGAGGATGAGGGCCTTGATATTGAGCTTGTTGAACAGCCTGTCCCTAAGCATGATCTTGAAGGCTTAAAACAAGTAACAGATGCAGTAGATACACCGATTATGGCGGACGAAAGCGTCTTTACCCCAGAAGAGGCTTTTCAAGTGCTTAAAACAAGAAGCGCTGATCTCATCAATATTAAGCTGATGAAAGCGGGCGGCATCCGGCAGGCGCTGAAGATCAATGCCATTGCAGAAGCCTGCGGGGTGGAATGCATGACCGGAAGCATGATCGAAACGAGGCTCGGCATTACAGCAGCAGCCCATTTTGCTGCAAGCCAAAAAAATGTAACAAGATGTGACTTTGATGCCCCGCTTATGCTGAAAGAAGATATCGTTGAAGGCGGTATCAGCTATGAAGGCAGAAAAATGACATTGCCTGATGCTCCGGGACTTGGGATTGACCATATCAAAATGTTAAGGGGGGATGACGGGTGAATGTTTATACAGCCGCTGTATCAGTGGCTAATGTCTGGACGCATCGGGGAGCGCCGCGCAAGGTTGATGAAATGATGCTGTCACAGCCTGTTCGAATCAGAAGCTGGCTTGACTCGTTAACATATGAGGACCGTCTTGAGCTCTGTACGGAAAATCTTATTCAAACACAAGTGTTATTCGGCGAAAAAGTAGTGGTGCTTGATGAAAAGGATGGCTGGGCCTCTGTCGTCATTCCCGGGCAGCCGTCTGCAAAAGATAAGCGCGGTTATCCGGGCTGGATTCCAAAAAACTGTCTGGCAAGAACACATGAACCGCAGACGGAAGCATTCGCCGTCATTCAAAAACCGACAGCTTTTTTATATGACGAAGAAAAAACAAAAGAGTTCGAATTGAGCTTTCTCACAAAGCTTTCGATGTTATCCGAAGACAGAGCCTGGTTTGAAGTCGCTACACCACTCGGCCGCAAATGGCTGAAAAAAGAAGATGCGAGAATCTCGGCAAGCGCCAAAGGCTCCGGAAAAGACATTGTTCAAACAGGAAAAACTTTCTTAAACCTGCCGTATCTTTGGGGAGGAATGAGCGGGTTCGGCTATGACTGTTCAGGCTTTGCCTTCAATATGCTGAAAGCAAACGGATATCACGCGCCGCGGGATGCCGGTGACCAGGCGCAAGGAGGAAAAGAAATTTCCTTCAGCAGTCCCGAGCAGGGGGATTTGCTGTTTTTTGCATATGAAGAAGGCAAAGGACGGGTTCACCATGTCGGCATTTACTGCGGAAACGGCCAAATGCTGCACTCTCCGAAAACAGGAAAATCAATTGAAATCATATCTCTCAAAGACACGATATATGAAAAAGAATTGTGCGCAATAAGGCGCTACTTTTAACCAAAAACGGGGGAGATCGGCTTGAACAGAGACACTTTATTAAAAGTCAGCCGGCTGAAAATGCATTTTGACGTCGGAAAAGGCAAAACAGTTAAAGCGGTTGACGGCATTTCTTTTCACATAAAAGAAGGGGAAACATTCGGGCTTGTCGGTGAATCAGGGTGCGGTAAATCGACAACCGGCCGCGTATTGATGCACCTTTACGAACCGACTGAAGGTGAGGTGACATACCGGGGGATCAACATTCACAACTTGAATGACAGAGAGGCGTTTCAGTACAAACGCAAAATCCAAATGATTTTTCAGGACCCGTACGCTTCATTAAATCCGAGGCTAACGGTCAGGGACATCATGCTGGAGCCGATGGAAATCCACGATCTGTACGGGGGAAGAAGAGCGCGTCTCGAAAAAGCGGACGAGCTTTTGGAAGCAGTCGGCTTGCACAGGAGTTTTGCCAATCGCTATCCGCACGAATTCAGCGGCGGCCAAAGGCAGCGGATCGGCATTGCCAGGGCGCTCACGCTTGAACCGGAGTTCATCATCGCGGACGAGCCGATTTCAGCCCTTGACGTATCCGTACAGGCTCAAGTCGTTAATCTCCTGAAAACATTGCAAAAAGAAAAAGGGCTCACCTTTTTGTTTATCGCCCACGATCTCTCAATGGTCAAGCATATCAGCGACCGCATCGGCGTCATGTACCTCGGACACATGGCTGAAATCACAGACAGCGCCCGGCTCTATAAAGAGCCGCTTCATCCGTATACGCAAGCCCTTTTATCGGCCATTCCGATTCCCGATCCCGACATCGAAGACAAACGGAAGCGAATCATTTTAAAAGGCGAGCTTCCGAGTCCGATCGACCCGCCGAGCGGCTGTGTCTTCAGAACGAGATGCCCGGCCGCCATGGACATTTGCGCGGCGCAAAAGCCTGAGTTAAAAGAAGCGGACAAAGGCCATTTCGTCGCCTGTCATTTATATGACGGAGACGTGGGGAAAGAAGCGGACGGCATGAAGGTGACGCTGCAGGCCAGATAAAACGCGACCCGTGGTGTGAAAGAATAAAGGAAGATATCGGCCGTCTGATTTCACATAAAAAAGGAGCCTTATCGGGCTCCCTCACCTGCAGCTCCTGACAATCGGCATTGCACAGCATCTAAAAGAGCCGCCGGATTTTATAATCTCTGACAGGTCGATTTCAATGACTGTATAGCCTCGTCTCCTGAGCTGTTTGTTGACATCTTGATTATCGGGAAGGCTGATCACGGTTTTATGACCGATGGACAGCACATTCGTTCCGAGAGTGAACTGTTCATCGTCAGTTATTTCAATCATATCGTAGCGCTTGCTGAGCATCTGATACTCTTTTTCTCCCAAGGCTTTTGGGTAGACGAGCGCTTCGGTTGGAGAAAGTATATTAAAGACGCAATCCAAATGGAGAAATGTTTCTTCAAACGGCACAGGAATCACTTCATATGAAGGAAGCTGTCGCTTCAGCTCTTGAACCGCTGAAAACGTTGTCCTATGGCTGATTCCGGCATAAACCGTGTTTTGGTCAATAAGAATGTCCCCGCCTTCAATCTTATATCCCTGATTAAAGGTGGTGCAGGTGATGCTTTCCTTTGCTAGCCATTCCTGCAGAACATTTTCTTCGCCTTGGCGGATATCTGCTGATAGCCGAGAGGAAAAAACGGTTTCGCCGACGATAAACCCGATATCCCGGGTGAATACTTGCTCTGGAAATTGGCTCAACGGCGGCAGCAGCACCACTTCAACATGTTGTTTTTCCAGTTCTTGAATCAGTGTTTCATGCTGGCGGACAGCAAGTGTTTTATCGATATTTTCTTTATGGAAGTATTTTTGCGTTTCATTGATGACTTCTGCAATTTCCATATACTCCGGCCTGCATAGCACAACTTTTTCTAAAATGTCATATTCGCTCGTACAGTTTGCTTTATGGTCTTTTTTCGGTACGGCTGAATCCATGTTCTCTCTCCCGTCTCTCTTTAATATTTTCATTATTCCCTTCCCAGCAAAGGAAATAAACGTTTTAGCAAGAAAATCTCACAAGTGATCCGGATAAAAAACTTTAGACAAATGAATTCTAATAGTGTTTAATAAAGAAAATTCCACTTTACAAACACAGGACACAGACATCAAAGGAGTAATGGATATGAAGGGACCAGAAAAAAGATACTGCCGGGAATCAAAAGTTGTCAAAACAAGCCGCGTATTTCCGCTCGATACAAACAATCACAACACCTTGTTCGGCGGAAAGCTGATGAGCTATATTGACGATATTGCTTCGATTTCTGCGGCGCGCCATTCCAGGTGTGAAACGGTTACAGCTTCAATGGATTCCGTCGATTTTCTCGAGCCGATCCGCCAGGAAGATTCCGTTTGCCTCGAATCTTATGTGACTTGGGTCGGGAGAACATCGATGGAGGTATTTGTGAAGGTGATTAAAGAACATTTACTATCAGGCGAACGAAAGCTTGCCGCCACATCCTTTTTAACATTCGTGGCCCTTGACAAAGACGGAAATCCTCAGGCTGTTCCGCAAGTTGAGCCGGAGACGGAAGAAGAAATCATGCTTCATCAAACAGCCCAACAGCGCGCGGAAGAACGCAAAAGTCATCGAAAACACAGTAAAGCACTTGCCCAGGCGCTTGCCGTAGACAAGCCTTGGTAAACATTTGAATGTAAGCTGCTGTAACTCATCCCTCTTATCTAGGGACTGCGGTTTCAGCAGCTTTTTGAATATATCACGCAAATAAAGTTGAACATAAAAGAAATGACAAAAAAGGGAAGAAGAAATGTAATATGAATTTTGGGCATTTTTGGATATTTTTGATCAAGCCGGCTTTAGTGTTCACCATTGCCTATATTCTTTTTCGGATAGCAGGAAAGAAAGCCGTTTCCCAAATGACGAATTTTGATCTTTTGCTGACCTTCGCCATCGGAACGATTATCAGCGAACCGATTCTTACTTCTAAAATTTCGATGTCCATTTATTACGCACTTACTTTTCTTATCTTTTATTTGGCTGTTGAAAAGCTGTCACTGCACAATAAATGGAGGTGGTTTCTTGTTGTCAGCCCGACCGTTCTGATCAGAAACGGGGATATTGATGAAAAGGGCTTGAAAAAGGAGCGGCTTACCGTTAATGAACTGCTCGGCAAGCTGCGCGAAAAAGGATATGCCGATCCCAGTGACATCGATCTTGCATTGATCGAAGAATCAGGTCAAATCAGCGTCATCCCAAAATCTGAAGCGAGGCCGGTTCAGCCGCGTGATTTAAATATCAGGACTGAACGAAACTTCGTACCGATTCCCCTGATTTTAGACGGTGAAATCATCGAACACAATTTAAAATATTTGAAAAGAACGAAAGAATGGCTGTTCGAAAAATTGGATGAAAAAGGAGTATCGCAAGCTAAGTTGTCATCCGTTACACTTGGAACCTTAAACGAAAACAATGAACTCATGATTGATATGGAAAAAACCGGCGCTCCGTTATCGAACAGCCCTTATCTTTATAAACCCGGCCGGGACAAGTAAAACTATCGCCGAATAGGCGATTTTTTTTATTTTATTATTTCGGACAATTTTATCCGATATTACCCTTCTTCCTCATCCTTTGTTTTCAGCCACTTCACCTCCGTTTATCGGGAAGTTATGCCTCGTGTTTGATGGGGAATATGTCATTGATCGACAGAAGTATGACAAAAAAGATAGGAGGAAAATATGTTGTTTTTTGTATTTTAATAGAATATATTAGTTTTTGTGAAAAAATTTTGATAGAAGGAGCAAGTATAATGAAAAAGTTTTTTGGATTCATGATGCTGTCTGCCATGCTGCTGCTCAGCTCTTCTTTGTCCGTCCAAGCGAAAGACTACGGACGTGAAACCCTGGGCTCAAAAGACGGCTGGGGCGCTTATGGAGAAGGAACAACCGGAGGAGCCGACGCTTCCTCTGACCACGTCTATACAGCTGAAAACCGTAAGCAGCTTGTTGAAGCATTGGGAGGAAATAACAGCAAAAACAGCACCAATGAGACGCCGAAAATCATCTATGTGAAGGGAACGATTGATCTTAGCGTTGATGATAAAAACAAGCCTTTAGGCTATGATAACTATAAAGATTCTGAATACAGCATTGAGAAGTATTTAAAAACTTATGATCCAAAGAAATGGGGAAAAAAAGAGCCGTCAGGAAAGCTTGAAGAAGCAAGACTCCGGTCTGAAAAGAACGAGAAAGAGCGCGTGATCATTAGAGTCGGTTCAAATACGACCATCATTGGAGCTGGAGAAGATGCGAAAATCGTCGGCGGCGGTCTATATATCAAAGGCGCCGAAAATGTCATTATCCGCAACATCGAATTTGAAAATGCCTACGATTTCTTCCCAGGCTGGGATCCGACCGATGGAAGCAGCGGAAACTGGAATTCGGAATTTGATAATCTCTTAATTGAATCATCTAAGCATATCTGGATCGACCATTGCACATTCAATGACGGAAGCGAGTCTGATGAAAAGACCGAGACTTATTTCGGACGCGAATTCCAGCATCATGACGGATTGCTGGATATTAAAAAGCAGTCCGACTTCATCACTGTTTCCTATAATGTATTTTCAGGCCACTCTAAAAACACGATTGTCGGATCAAGCGACAGTTATAAAGCCGACAACGGGCATCTGAGAGTGACATTCCACCATAATATGTACGAAAATATTAAGGAGCGCGCTCCGCGTGTACGTTACGGCAAAGTGCACATTTACAATAACTATTTTAAAAGCACGAAAGAAAGCTACAACTATTCATGGGGTGTAGGGTATTCTTCAAAAATTTATGCTGAAGACAATTACTTTGATCTCCCGGAAGAAACGAAGACTTACAAATTGATGAAAGTCTTTAAAGGTGACGCATTATATGAAAAAGACACACTGGTGAATGATCAACAAAGCGTGTCAAAGATTGATGTTGTCAGCACATATAATAAAGAAAAAAATGCGTCGATAAATAAATCAGTGGGCTGGACGCCTAAGCTGTATGAAAAAATCGATGACGCAGAAGATGTTCCGGAAATTGTCGAAGAACAGGCCGGCGCGGGAAAATTGCAATAGCTGGAAGGCGGACATGCTTGCATGTCCGTTTTTTTATTTTGGGTATCTTGCAATGCAAAATAGTGTGTGGTACGATTCAGGTATCTTGTATTGCAAGATAATGAAAGAAGGAGATTGTGATGAGTTCGACACAAATGCTGAAGGGAATCTTAGAAGGATGTCTGCTGGCCGTCATCTCGGAAGGGGAGATCTATGGCTATGAAATGACAAAGGTGCTTGCGAAATACGGTTTTTCGGATATTAGCGAAGGGAGCATATATCCGATACTTTTGCGCATGCAAAAGGAGAAATGGGTCAATACAGAGCTGAAGGCGTCGCCGAACGGGCCGAAGAGAAAATATTATACGCTTGCCCCCCGCGGTGAAGAAGAGCTTCACACCTTCATTACGCGGTGGAAAACGTTGTCTGAAAGCGTAGACGCATTGCTCGATAAAACAGTTGATGAGGAGTGAAGCATGTGCTGTCTAAAGATATGCAGCAAGTTTTAGACGATATGAGAATATACTTAATGTCCGCAGGAAAAAGCGACAGGGAAATTGAAGGGATCATGGATGAATTGACGGTTCATGCCGAGGAAGGCGAAAGGGACGGAAAAAGTGTTCGGCAAATTTTCGGAGACTCTCCAAAGGCATATGTTCAAGAGATTTCAAAAGAGCTTTCATCAAGACCGATGGAGATTGCGCAGATCGTGTTTATCATTTTTCTTGGCGCTGTATCTTATTTTATTTTCAATGATGCTGTTCATGACAGCCTCGAATATTCGCTTTATGTGCTGGCGGGCTATCCGATTTATCTTTTGCTGGGAGCTGTTTTGACTTCTTTTTTAGGCCGGATTTCAGCATTTAAAGCAAAGAAAACCGCTGTTTTGTATATGTCGATTTACTCCATCTTTATGTTTTCTTCCATCTTGGCCATCATCTTTGCCGACCGCGTATATGGCACCCCGGTTCTGTCGATTGACGGGGCGGGACGCTGGCTGATTATGGGGCTTTCTTTCATCTGCATTGTTCTTGTTTCTTTCTGGGCGAAAGTAAAAGTTTTGGCCGCACTGCCTGTTCTTTTGGCCGGCGTTCATGTCATGTTTCAAGTCCTTGGATGGGATTCGGAGGCATGGGGGATTGCAGAAGCGTATATCCCTTATATCGGCTTGATTGTACTTATGGCCTTTGAAGCCAAGCGTTCCAAAAAAACGGCTGAATATGAATGAAATACCGGAAATCTTTAAATTTTTAAAAGGAGCTTTTTTAGCAGTTTGAATCTATCAAAATATGAAAGGTGACTGATAAATGGACATTTTATGGGGATACATTCTCGTCTTTATTTTAGCGGCGATTCCCTGGTTTGAGGTGATCGGAGTCGTTCCGCTGGCGATTATTGCCGGGCTCAAACCCGTTCCCTCCGCTGTCATCGCTCTGTTTGGAAATCTGTTGACCGTTTTGATGCTCATTGTGTTGATTGACAAAGTGAAGCGGTGGCTGAACGGAAGAAGAAAGGAGAGTGTGCAGAAAGATAAGCTGTCAAAGCGGAAAAGCAGGGCAAAGAAGATTTGGCACACTTATGGACTGCCAGGCCTCTCCTTCATCGGCCCTTTTTTTATCGGCTCCCACCTGACCGCTTTTATGTGCATGGGATTTGGGGCAGGACGGAGGAGAACCGCCTGGTGGATGACGGGAAGTCTTGCTTTGTGGACGACGGCATCCGCGATCGCCGCCTATTATGGATTCAGCTTTCTCGCTCCTGAGCATGAAGGAGTCCTGAAAAATATCTTTAAACAAGAGGAGTGAAGGGATGTCATTTGTTAAAGATCTGCATACCGATGAAGAAATGGCGCCTGCCGTCGCTGTTCTTTTTTCAGCGGTCAACGAAAATATCGAGCGCCTGAAGTCGATCGTCTCCGGCGTCAGCCAAGAGGCGCTCGAGTATAAAGGCGAGTATGGCAGTGAAAACAGCATCGCGCAGCTGATCTATCATTTAATCAATGTGGACATTCGCTGGGTTTACAGGCTGAAAGAAGAAGAGTTTCCAAGAGAACTCGAAGAAAGCTACGGGCCGATGACGGATGAAGACGGACTTCTGCCTGAAGTGAAAGGGGTGCCTCTTTCCGTTTTAATCGAACTTTATGACAATGTGCTGGAGCTCTTGAAACATACCGTTAAAAAGCTTTCGGAAACCGACTTGCTGAAGAAGGTTCCGTATGAAGACGGTACTGCGACAATCCGCTGGGGGATTTGGCATATGTCAGACCATAACCGCTATCATCAGGCGCATATTCAGGCATTGCTCAAAGAATTCCGCAAACAGGATAGTTGATATTTTGCATAAAATTTGATATAATATTAGTTAACAAATTTCATATCGTTAAAGTTTTCTAGGGTTCCGCGCATTGGATGTGGTCTGGTCCGAGAGAAAACACATATGAAGTTCATATGCACACGGAGGGACAAAAGCCCGGGAGTATCGTTGCCATCGATAACCCGGGTTTTTTCTGTGGCTGAAAATGAATGGAGGGAATGCATATGAGATGGGGCAGTGTTGTACTCGCAGCCTTGTTTGAAATTTTTTGGGTGATGGGGCTGAAACACGCCGATTCAGCTATTGAATGGATCGGAACGGCGATTGCCGTCGCGGCCAGCTTCTATATATTGGTGAAAGCGGGCGAGAAGCTCCCGGTCGGCACCGTTTATGCCGTGTTTACCGGCCTCGGTACAGCGGGCACGGTTCTGTGCGAAATCATTTTGTTTCATGAACCGGCAGATATTGCCAAGCTTGTGCTGATTGGCGTTTTGCTGTCCGGTGTGATCGGACTGAAGCTTGTGACAAATGAGGAGAAAGGGGAGGCTTCATAATGGAATGGATCTATTTAATTGCCGCCGGATTGCTGGAAATGCTCGGTGTGACGATGATGAACCAATTTCATAAAGATAAGCGGCTGAAATGGATCTTTTTGCTGATGGCTGGGTTTGCCGCTTCATTTTTCTTGCTTTCCCTTGCCATGGAAGCTTTGCCGATGGGGACGGCCTATGCGGTATGGACCGGAATCGGCACCGTCGGCGGCGCGCTTATCGGCATTCTTTTTTACGAAGAACCAAAAGACGGAAAACGCATCTTTTTTATCGCGCTTATATTGGGATCTGCCGTCGGATTAAAGCTGCTGAGCTGAATGGAAGGTCTCCCGTCCGTCTTTGATAAAATAGGTGTACACAAATTGATTTTTCAATGAACTCAAGTATAATGAAGAGATAGTTTACGAATTACAAGCAAAGAGGGTTTTTACGAAATGAAAGCATATATGAAACAACAGTTAAAGCAATATCAGGACATCAATAATGAAAAGGCTCGACTGCTCGTCAGCTGTCCGGATCAGCCGGGAATTGTCGCAGCCGTTTCCGCGTTTTTATTTGAAAGTGGCGCGAACATTATTGAATCCAGCCAGTATACAACAGATCCTGAAGGAGGCCGGTTCTTTCTCAGAATCGAGTTCGAAGCTGCAGGAATTCGTGAAAAAATCGGACAGATGAAAGAAACATTCGCGTCTGTCGCGGAGTCTTTCCAAATGACGTGGAGCATCACACCTGCAAGTGAATTAAAACGGGTCGCCATCTTCGTTTCAAAAGAACTGCACTGTCTGCATGAGCTGTTGTGGGAATGGCAGAGCGGCAATTTGATGGCGGAAATTGCTGCGGTTATCAGCAATCATGAAGACGCCAGAGAAATCGTTGAATCGCTGAACATCCCGTTTCTCTATTTGAAAGCAAACAAAGACATCCGCAAAGAAGTTGAAAAACAGCAGCTTGAGTGGCTTGAAGAATATCGCGTAGATGTCATCGTCCTTGCCCGCTATATGCAGATTTTAACGCCTGACTTTGTTGCGGCGCACCCGCACAAAATCATCAATATCCACCACTCGTTTCTGCCTGCATTTATCGGAGCCAACCCATATAAGCGCGCATACGAAAGAGGCGTCAAATTGATCGGGGCGACATCTCACTATGTAACAAATGAACTGGATGAAGGTCCGATTATCGAGCAGGACATTGAACGCGTTGACCACAGAGATCATGTGGAGGCGTTGAAAAACATCGGCCGGACGATTGAAAGAAGCGTTCTTGCAAGAGCGGTCAAATGGCATCTGGAAGACCGGATTATCGTGCATGAAAACAAGACCATCGTCTTCAATTAAAAATTGCTGCCGATCAAAGAAAAGTGCTTGACAGCGGTGTTTTTCCTAGGCATAATAATAAAAAATCAGCGAGCGTTGAAGAGGACCAGTAAGCAGATCTTTCTGTGAAAGAGAGTGAAATGGCATGCTGAAACATTTCACCACAAGAAACCTGCCGAACCTGCCTCAGAGTCTTAGGGGGAAAACCTAGGCGCATACCCTGCGTTACAGGGAAAGCGGAATGTGCTTTTTTTTGCGCATTCAATGAAGGTGGTACCGCGGAAAGCCCTTTTCGTCCTTTTCTATTTGACGAAAAGGGCTTTTTTTATTGGCTTCTGCCTGATCATCTCGGAGGGGAAAAACGTGAAAAAACAACGGATTGTCATTAAAATCGGAAGCAGTTCATTAACGGACTCAAAAGGCGGCATTGACGAGGCAAAAGTCAATGACCATGTCCGGGCGATTGCCGCTTTGAAAAAAGAAGGCCACGACGTGATTTTTATTTCTTCCGGCGCTGTCGCCGCCGGCTTTTTTCAGCTCGGCTATCCCGCAAGGCCGGTCACATTAAAAGGAAAACAGGCTGCGGCTGCCGTCGGACAAAGCCTTTTAATGCAGCAATATATTCAGCATTTTGCAGAACACGATTTAATACCTGCGCAAATCTTATTGACTAGAAATGACTTTGCCAAAAGAGAACGGTATCGAAATGCATATGCGACCGTCACGGAATTGATTGAAAGAGGACTTGTTCCCATTATTAATGAAAACGATTCGGTTTCTGTTGAAGAATTGACATTCGGTGATAATGATATGCTCTCCGCCTTAGTGAGCGGATTGATACATGCTGACAAATTAATCATTTTAACGGACATTAACGGCCTTTATGATGCGAATCCCGCTGAACATCCGGATGCCCGGCGCTTTGATTATATCGCTGAAATAACAGACGATCTTTTAAACTATGCGACTTCCATCGGCTCAAAAGTCGGAACGGGCGGAATGAAATCAAAGCTTTTAGCTTCAAAAACCGCTCTTTCGTTAGGCGTCAATGTTTTCATCGGTACAGGAGCGGGTGAAGACAAGCTGATACAGATATTAAAGGGGAACGGTGACGGAACATATATCGGCCAGTCTGACCTGTCTTCTGTCAATAATCACAGGCAGTGGATCGCCTTTCATTCGCCTGTTTCAGGAAAAATCATCGTTGATGAAGGAGCGGAACTGGCGATTACGGAGAACGGAAGCAGCCTGCTGCCGGCGGGAGTGACGGATGTACGCGGGGACTTTTCAAAGGATGCAGTCGTTGAAGTGTACGGTCCGAATGGATTGGCCGGGAAGGGCCAGACGCTTTATTCCGCTCGAGAGCTTCTCCAGGTGAAAGGAAAACGAAGTGATGAGTTTCATTATGAAAAAGGAATTGAAGTTATCCATCGAAACGACTGGATTAGCATAAAAGAATAAGGGGCTGAACAATAATGAGTGAAGTGATTGAAAAAGCAAAAAAGGCGAATGCCGCAAAAGAAGAGTTTGTTCACCAAACGACGGAAAATAAAAACGAGGCGCTTTCCTTGATTGCCGAAGCGCTTCGTTCCCATCAAGATGATATATTGGAGGAAAACCGCAAAGACATTGAAATGGGCAAAGAAAAGGGGTTTTCACCCGCGCTGTTGGACCGGCTTTCCTTAAGTCCTGAAAGGCTGAATGATATCGCAGATGCCATCACTCTTCTCATCAAGCTTAATGATCCCGTGGGAGACAGCCTTGAAACCATTCGCAAAGAAAACGGACTTTTGATCGAAAAAGTTCGTGTGCCGCTCGGTGTTGTCGGGATGATCTATGAGGCTCGTCCGAATGTAACGGTTGATGCTGCCACACTTTGTTTGAAAACGGGAAACGCTTGTGTGCTCCGCGGCAGTTCATCTGCGATCAACAGCAATAAAGCGCTCGTCCGCGTGATTCGTGCAGCGCTGGACAATTCGGTGCTGCCAAAGGATGCCGTCCAGCTGATCGAAGATACGAGCAAAGAAACGGCTAAACAGCTGTTTACTTTAAATGATGGTTTGGATGTGTTAATTCCAAGGGGCGGAAAAAACCTCATCAATATGGTTGTCCGGGAATCGACGGTTCCGGTGCTTGAGACAGGAGCGGGGAACTGCCATCTCTTTATTGATGAATCGGCACAGTCCGCTATGGCGCAGCAGGTTGTCATCAATGCGAAGACACAGCGGCCGTCAGTCTGCAACGCGATCGAAACGGTGCTCATTCATGAAAACTGGGCGGATCAGCATACGAAAGATCTCCTTCAAAAGCTTGAGGAGGCAGGCGTCAAAATCAAAGGAGACCAGACGGTTTGCGAGCTGCTTCCTTCAGCGGAGCCTGCTGAAGAGCTTGACTGGGAGACAGAGTTTTTAGCCCCTCTCATCAGCATTAAAACCGTCAAGAGTCTTGATGAAGCAATCCGCCATATCCACCGATACGGAACAAGGCATTCAGAAGCGATTCTGACCGAAAATGAGGAAAACGCCCGCTTTTTCTTAACATCTGTAGATGCGGCTGCGGTTTACCATAATGCTTCCACCCGGTTTACCGACGGGTTTGAATTTGGATACGGAGCCGAAATCGGCATCAGCACGCAAAAGCTTCACGCCAGAGGCCCGATGGGTCTTGAGGCGCTGACTTCCTCAAAATACATCATTAAAGGGAACGGACAAATTCGCAGTTGAAAAGCGGACATCCTGCCTATAGAAGGGCAGGATGTTTTTTTGTTGCAACATTTATTTATTTTGTATAAAATTTAATTGTGCACAATTAAAAATAAAGGAGAATGATCATGACTAAACCGCTTCTTACCGCTCAAGCAACCGCCAAAGGAGGCAGAGACGGACAAGTGACCTCTTCAGATCGCGTATTGGCATTGGAGCTTGCTATGCCAGGAACACCGAAAGCAAAAGAACAAGAAAAAACGACCAATCCTGAACAGCTGTTTGCGGCAGGATATGCGGCATGCTTTGACAGTGCGTTGCAATTGACCGCCAAAAAAGCACGCCTTCATATTGAAACAGAGGTAACGGCAAATGTGAGCCTTCTAAAAGATGAAGCTGACGGGGGATATGAGCTTGGCGTCGCACTTCAAGTGAAGGGCACAGATATTGAAAAAGCCGAATTGGAAAAACTCGTTCACAAAGCACACACAGTCTGCCCGTATTCAAAAGCAATTTCCGGTAATCTAGACGTGAGTCTTGAAGTCATTTCATAAAAAGAGGCGCCTTCATATCAATTGAAGGCGCCTTGATTTCTTTAAAGAACTGCGCAGTTCAGCTGTTTTCTTTCGTCAATGATGCAAGGAGAGAATGGAGCGAGTGTTTTAAATCTTTTAGCTCTTCATCCGTCAAGTCTGTCTGCTTCAGCATATCAGCGGGAATGCGGCTTGCTTTTTGTTGAAGCGACTTGCCGCTTGCTGAAAGCTTCACGACCACAGACCGTTCATCTTCAGGAGACCGCTCTCTTGTAAGCAGTCCGCCCTGTTCCATTCTTTTCAGCATCGGGGTCAGCGTTCCTGAATCGAGATAAAGGAGCTTCCCCATTTTTTTCACGCTCAATTCTCCGTGTTCCCATAATAAAAGAAGTGCTAGGTACTGGGGGTACGTAATATTCAATTCGTCAAGCAGCGGCTTGTACAGTTTCGTCATTTCGCGCGAGCTTGCATAAAGCAGAAAACACAGCTGCCGTTCAAGCTTCATATGTTCAAATTCATTTGCCATCAGTTCACCAACTCTTTTTTTGTTCTTTTTTATTGTATAAGATTTTTTCCCCTTTTCCTATTCTTTGCACAAAAACAATGGGCAAGGGTTTTCTTAAAATGCATAAGCCGATGTTTAAAATGCTTATTTTGTGAAATATAAAGAATAAGGAAAAAACGTAAGGAGGAAAAAATGATGACTGCATTATTCACAGCGAAAGTAACGGCAAAAGGCGGAAGAAGCGGACATGTTAAATCAGATGACGGTGTGCTCGATCACAACATTGTCATGCCGAATGAAAAAACAGGGGGCGAATCGGGAACAAATCCTGAACAGCTGTTTGCCGCAGGATATGCGGCATGCTTCGGCGGAGCTTTGGAGCATGTCGCCAAAGAACAAGGGATCGAGATTGACTCTGAGGTGGAAGGACGCGTCAGTTTGTTGAAAGATGAAAATGACGGCGGCTTTAAGCTTGGCGTTCAGCTGCTCGTCTCCACAGGCGGGCTTGAAAAAGAAAAGGCGCTGGAACTTGTCAAGGCCGCGCATGATTTTTGCCCATATTCCAAAGCGACGAGAGGAAATATAGATGTCGATCTTGAAGTAAAATAAACCCGAGCTTAATTCCGAGAAAGCAAACAAAAGCTTGTTTGCTTTCTTTTTTAAAACGAGACAGCAAAAAACAAAGCCCTGAAAGGAGCAGCATATGAAACATTTCAAAACAGCGATCGTGCTCTGCGGTCTGGCTGTGTTCTCGATGATCACAGCCTGTGGAAGCGGTGCACAGGAGGATGGCGGGAATCAAAAAACAGCAGAAACAGCGGATCGCAAAAAAGTTGATTTGAGAAAATACTCTCTTGATCAAGACAGCCGTACAGAAGACGATTTTGATCTTATAGGAAAGCTTATTCATGCTGAAGATGACCAAATGACACTCAAGATCAAAGATCGGGAATTGATTATTCCAAAAAGCAAGCATTTTAAAAGTGAAGAAGATCACGATGATTTAATAGGGAAGCTTATTCAAGTAGAAGTGGACGGAAAGACGCAGGAAGCGGAAGAGGCAGAGCTGATGCCCCAGGCGAAAGCTGACGAAAACGGCGTCTATGAGCGGGAGGCTGACGGCGGCCAAAAGGTCATCGGAACGCTTGTCAGTGAGTCTGATCATGATGTAACGATCCAAACCGAAGCGGGGGATAAAACGTATCAGAAAGCATCCGGTTATGAAAGAGATATAGCCGAGGCGCCCGAAAAATTGAAAGGCAGAACCGTAAGGCTTGAGATCCAAAAGGATGGGAAAGTGGAAAGTCTGGATTTTGAAGCCGAAGATCAAAAACTTGATTGGTATAAAGAATGATCGGTATCGGAAACTTTGTAAATTGAAAGGAGCTTCCCGAAAAAAGGAAGCTCCTTTATCAATACTCTATTTTATTATCCGTGTTTTCCCACGTGAGGAAAGGCTCCAGTTTATCCTGAAGCTCCATTTTATAAAAAGGAATGTTTCGTTCGCTTCGTTTTTTCATGATTTCTTCATAAATAAAAGTATCGTCAAAGCCTGCTGATGCTGCATCAGAATGCTTTGCGGCAAAATATACTTCTTTCGGCCTCGCCCAGTATATCGCCCCTAAACACATCGGACAAGGTTCACAGCTTGTATACAAAATGCAGTCGTCAAGCTGGTAATCGCCAAGTGCTTCACAGGCAAGCCGAATGGCTGTCACTTCTGCATGTGCAGTTGGATCATTGCTGGTTGTCACATTGTTTTTTCCTTCGGCAATGATTTTGCCGTCCTTGACAATCACAGCGCCAAAAGGCCCCCCTGTTCCTGATTTCACGCTTTCAACTGCAAGGTCGATTGCGCGCTGTAAGAATGTTTCGTGATTCATGTCTGTATCCTCCTTGGTTGTCTTGCCTTTTTATTATAGCTGATGGTTCCCGTAAAACAAACATTGTTCAGAATATTCTTTATATTTGATCCGAAGACGTTGATCGAATACAATAAATGCTAGAATCATAAGGACGGGAGAGGATTGTTTGCTTACCTTGTACATTGCAAGACACGGCCAGACGGAGTGGAATATTGAAAAGAGAATGCAAGGCTGGGAGAATTCCGATCTAACAGCGCTCGGTTTAGCAAATGCGAAGGCGCTCGGCGAAAAGCTGAAAGATGTTCAATTTCAAGCGGCTTATGTCAGCACAAGCGGGCGCGCCGTTGATTCTGCCCGGGCGATTCTAAAGGGCCGCTCCATTTCCTTCGTTCAAGACGATATCTTTAAAGAAATCGGCCTAGGCTCTTGGGAAGGAAAAACATATGACGAAATCAAACAACATGATCCTGCCATGCTGGAAGCCTATTTTCAAACGCCTGAACAGTACATGCCGAATGGAGGGGAGAGTTTTCAGGACTTTGAAAGGCGGGTCAGACAAGCGCTTACCCTCATTCTCCAGAAGCACAAGGAAGGGAATGTTCTCCTTGTCAGCCATTCTGTTTTTATCTTGATGCTCTTGAATATTGTTAAGAAGCGGCCGATTCGTGAATTATGGAACTCAAGCTATGTCCATGATACAGCGCTTGCAGTTGTCAGCATATCTGAAGAAGGAAGTGCAGTCATTTTAAAAGAAGGAGACGGGGAGCATCGAATCAAACAGACGAATGTCATTTGGTAGTGCTGTACTTGCTCCTGTGGATGGATAAAGACATAAAGCCTGACCCCAGGGTCAGGCTTTTATTATGTATGGGGATGATTGACGCCATTCTGCTCCTGTTTTGCTTTTTCGCTGAAGCTTGCCAGGATGGCGGCGGCGTTTTTTTGGTTTTCGTGAAGACATACGGTTTTTAGATCGGACAGGGCCGTTACGGCAGCTTTTTTGGCAAACGTGAAAGCCGTATAGGAGAGAGGGCCTTTTGCAACCTGCTGATAAGCCAAAAGGCAAAGGTTCCCCGCGATGTTGCGGCTTAACAGGCGCCGTACAGACCACAGCCGCTCTTTTCCATGATCATCAAACTGGATATATAAGGCCGTCCTGTTTCCCGTGAACAGGCCTGACAGCCCGTTTTCTTTCAATTGTTTCATTAAAATCAGCGGTTCAGACAAAAGCGACGCCGTCATTTTGAAGCCGTCAGCGGAGCTTTTGGAAGCCGCCAAAAACGACATGATGGGCGGGTAGCCGGCAAGGTGCCCTCCATTCTGAAAAAGCCGGTCGGCAAGCATTTGATCTGTTTTTTTCATATGGGTTTCAGTATAGCGGAGCAAATGCTCCAGGTCATCAAGCGTATGCAAAAATCCTTTCAGTTCATATTCCATTTCGGTTTGAGCCTGATCGATATCACTTGTTTTCGCTGCTTTCACACTTGAGAGCAGGACATGAAGGTGACGATGCAAAAGATGCA
Organism: Bacillus swezeyi; assembly: GCF_001969815.1. Taxonomy (GTDB): domain Bacteria; phylum Bacillota; class Bacilli; order Bacillales; family Bacillaceae; genus Bacillus; species Bacillus swezeyi. Next base: position 130,558 of record NZ_MRBK01000019.1, read on the forward strand.
TCAGATCACTGATTTTCTGATGAGAATGGCGAAATTGGCGGGTGAGAGCATGTAAATCATTTACATTCAGTCGAATGCTCATATCAGCTTCTCGGCTTCCAGCTGAAGCCGTTCGATCTCCTCGGCGGCTTGCTGTTTAATGATTCTCAGCTTGTCATACACACGAGATTCCGCGCGGTCAAGATCATCCAAAAGTGCATCATACATTTTCCGTGCCTGCCCCCGCCAGCCATTGATATACATTTGATGAGCTTTGAGAATGCAGGAGCTTTCCTGTCTCAGCTCAGCTATGGCAGAATTCAAATCTCTCACATAATGTTGAAGAGAATGAATGTCTTCTTGGTATGCTTTTCTTCTTAATTCCCGTTCTTGGGCATTTCCATCGTCAATCACTACATATTTTCCTTCCCTTCCATCATCTACTATGAATATGTTAAAAGAAAAGAATCCGGAAGAAAATCGTACGAATGAATCAAAAGTCTTAATGTTTTTTCGCTGAACAGACTTTGGATAATGGTTCTTTTGATCTAAACAGGGCGGCAGGCAAGAAAAAGAACCATCCGTTCATTCGGATGGTTCCCTCCTGAATTTTTTGTGAAATTAAACAGTCTGAGCCAGTTTATCCCTTGCTTGTTTAGCGGCTTCGACCATGTTTTTCAATGCGGCGATCGTTTCTTCAGGCTGTCTCGTTTTTAATCCGCAATCAGGATTGACCCAAAAACGGTCAGCCGGGCAAACTTTCAGCGCATCCTCAATGATTGTCAGCATTTCTTCTGTAGGAGGGACGCGCGGACTGTGAATATCATAAACGCCGAGCCCGAGCCCTTTTAAATAAGGATGCTGTTCAAGATAATCAAGGAATCCGCCGTGGCTTCTGCTGTGTTCGATCGTAATGACGTCTGCGTCCAAGTCTTCAATTGTATCCACGATATCTTCAAAGTTGCTGTAGCACATATGTGTGTGAATCTGCGTTGTGTCTTGAACAGATGAAGTGGACAGTCTGAAAGCTTCGGCAGCCCATGTGAGATACTCATTCCAATCCCGTTCTTTCAGCGGAAGACCTTCCCTTAATGCAGGCTCATCGACTTGGATGATTTGGATTCCGGCTTTTTCAAGCGCTTCGACCTCTTTGCGAAGGGCATGCGCGATTTGGAAGGCGATTTCTTTTCTCGGCAGATCATAGCGGGCAAATGACCAGTTTAAAATCGTCACAGGTCCTGTCAGCATGCCCTTTACTTTTTTAGAAGTCAATGACTGCGCATAAACCGTTTCTTTTACCGTCATCGGCTCTTTAAATTCAACATCCCCATAAATCACAGGCGGACGGACGCAGCGGGAGCCGTAAGACTGAACCCAGGCGTATTTGGTAAAAGCGAATCCTCCAAGCTTTTCACCGAAATATTCAACCATGTCAGTCCGTTCGAATTCTCCGTGCACAAGGACATCAAGCCCGATGTCTTCCTGAATGTCAATCCATCTTTTTGTTTCCTCTTTAATAAACGACCCGTATTGTTCGTCTGACCATTCTTGTTTCCGCCACTTTTGCCGGGCGCTTCGCACTTCAGCAGTTTGCGGGAAGCTTCCGATCGTCGTTGTCGGCAGAACAGGAAGGCCGAGAGATTCATTTTGAATCCGCAGTCTTTCTTCAAATGCCGTCGGACGGGCAAAGTCTTCCTCAGTCAGTTTGTCTCGTTCCTCGGCAAAAGCTGTATTGGTTGCGGCGCCGTATCGTTTTAGAGCTTGAAGGTGTTCGTTTGCATCATTGATCTGGCTTTGTACGGCCGCTTTCCCGGAAACTAAGCCTTCCTTCAGAAGCGTAAGTTCTGAAAGCTTTTCCTTAGCGAAGGATAAACCGTTGATCAAATCATCGGCAAGCTGTTCTTCAGGGTGTTTTGCTACCGGGACATGGAGCAGGCTGTTTGAAGGCTGAATCCAGATTTCGCTGGCCCCGAGTCCGCTTATCAGCTCTGCCGTCCAATCAAGACGCTCTTCAAGATTGGCTTTCCAAATGTTTCGTCCGTCTAAAATGCCCGCGGCAAGCACTTTATCTTTCGGGAAGCCGTGCGCTTTCAGGTGCTCGAGGTTTTTGCCTTTGTCATGAACGAAATCAAGTCCGATTCCTTCAACAGGAAACGAAATCAGTTCTTTATAGGCATCGACTGAATCAAAGTATGTTTGCAGAAGTACATTCAGCCCTGACACGTTATCTTTAATCTTCTCATAGATTTCTTTTGCAGCGGCTGCTTCAGCAGGTGAAGCCGTGACAAGAGCGGGTTCGTCAATTTGCACCCATTTGACGCCTTCCTGTTCAAGCTCTTTTAGAAGTTGGGTGTAAAGCGGGATCATTTGCTGATAAATGTCTTTGATGTCTTGTGTCTCGTAGCCTTTTGCCAGCGCTACAAAAGTGTAGAGCCCAAGAATGACGGGCTTCGTTTCCACGCCCAATGCCGTTTTTGCTTTCTTATAATCTTCAAGCGGTTTGTTTTTTGTTAAGCGGTATTGTGCATTTTTTTCGTATTCAGGCACGATGTAGTGATAGTTTGTGTTGAACCATTTCGTCATTTCGCACGATACAGCTTCTTTTGTTCCTCTTGCCATTGCAAAATAAGTATCCAACGGGTCGTTTAAATCCTTGAATCTTTCAGGAATCCAGTTGAACATAATCGCCGTGTCAAGAACATGGTCATAGAACGTAAAGTCTGAAACCGGTATGATATCGATTTGCTGATCAAGCTGAGTTTTGAGCGCTGCAAAAAATTGTTCGTCGATTTCTTTCAGAAAGGTCTCGCGATCTGTTTTTCCTTTCCAATAAGCCTCAAGCGATTTTTTCCATTCCCTGTTCAAGCCGATTCTTGGAAATCCCAAGCTGCTTGTTTTCACATTTGTCATTCAGGTATCCTCCTTTTAATGTTCAATAAAAAAAGACACTCACTCTCCGGACAGATTGAAGGTGAATGCCTAATACAGCATTTTTGCGAACGAGAAATAAACGTAGCCTATTGTTACGTCAACTCGAACACCTCCTATCGACCGTAGGTATATGGTGCATCAGAACAGGCAGTTCTCCTGGCTCGTGGATCAACAGTTATTTCACCCTTCCCATATAGAAACAGTGGGTTTTTTGAAATAACCTACTCATTTACAGTGGCGGGACCGCGTTGGATTTTCACCAATCTTCCCTTTTAAAATCTAACCTCGCATTAGATTACCGTGTTCCTAGTGTTGAAATTGTTTAGTAGATTATATACCCTCATGTTCTTTTAGTCAAAATAATTTTTGAATTCTTACTATTAAAAAGATTCTTCATTATCGCCCGGGAATTATCCGACATCATGAAAAAGCCGCCGACCAATGTCGGCGGCTCGGTTGTTAAAGGGAAAGAAGTTTTGTTTCGCCAGCCTTTTCAGCTAAAATCTCAGGAGCTGTCAAATATAAAAATCCGTTTCCGATCAGCGCCTTTGAATAATCGAGAGGAAGAGTCCTGCGGATCAGCTGAGCGTATAGTTCCGGCTCTGTCAGTTTCCGTTTAAATGCGTCCTCTTCCATTGATTTTATAAGAGCAAGCGCGCCGCTGGCATGAGGAGTGGCCATCGACGTTCCGGTTAACTTCCCGTATTGCTGACCAGGCAATGTTGATAAGATTTCTTCGCCTGGTGCGACGAGATCTATTTCCTTATTAGCATTTGAAAATTCAGACGATTCTCGCGTCAGCGATACAGAGCCGACAGCAATCACTTCATTGTACGCGGCCGGATATGAATATTCCTCTGTACGGTCATTTCCGTCGCCTTCATTTCCGGCTGCACAGACGACGAGAACACCGCTATTGACGGCATTTGCCACAGCTTCTTTCAATTCGGGAACATCGGCCGGTCCGCCAAGCGACATTGAAATAATGTCCGCTTTTTGTTCAACGGCATAATTGATGCCGTTGATAATCCATTCATATGCACCGCTTCCGTCTTCTCCGCCTAGCACCTTAACGATTAAAAGGTTTGCCTCAGGGGCAACACCGGAAATCCCGCCGTTTTTGTCATTGGCAGCAATCGTACCCGCAACATGGGTGCCATGTCCATTATAATCATTAAACTGATCTTCTTTTCCGTTGTCATCGTCAGTGAAGTTTTTGCCTCCGATAATTCTATCCGCTAAATCAGGATGGGTTGCGTCACAGCCTGTATCAAGCACTGCGACAGTGACATCTTTTCCTTTAAAACCTTGTGACCACAGCTCCGGTGCCTTAATCGCATCGATTCCTTCCGGCAGTTCATTCACGTCCATCAGCTTCGCGTCAGTGACATAAGGAATTAATCGCATTTGCATTTCAAAGCCCTCCCTGTTTTGTGTTGCTTTAGATGGGTTACAAGGTGCGTGATTATATTTTAAAACATTTATTTTGCTAAAAAAAGGTTCATTTGTATGAATTTTATGAAAAATCTAAAAATAGAGAATAGGTGAGGAAAGTCGAATAATAGGAAATGATGCTGTTATTGTAAGCAATAAGACCTGAGCCGAATGGTAAAAGAGATGAAAGAATAACTAGATCCATGAGAGTTGATTTCCTCATATTATCGGGAGCAAAAGGCCATCCTATTGAAAAAAGGAGGTGGCTGATGATGAAAGAAAAAGAAGAACACCAAAGGCAAGAGCTTTCAATCGAACAAGCCCAATATGTACCCCATCCGAAATTTGACGAAGAATATGCGCTTTTGCTGCATGAAAACTATCATTTGCTGTCAGAGGAAGACATTCCAAAGCTAAGCGAAGAATAGCGGGAAAATGCTGCACTTGACGAAGAACCGGTTTATTTTTGACGAAAAAGGGAATTAACGTGACCAAGAACGTATTAAAGTTGTTTTTTTTATTGACAGTCACCCTTTTTTTCTGTAATCTCATTGTGTCCGGTAAATACAGCTCTTCGTTAGGTGAGGCTCCTGTATGGAGATATGCTGCTGCCCAAAAATGTCCAAAGACGCCAATGGGTCAACAAGAACCATCGACATAAGGTGGTTTTTAACGCAGCTGGCATGCTGCCTATGCCATACAGTGCTAAAGCTCTACGATTGAAGGCGTTAGGGTTTTATTTTTGTATGGCTTTTAACACCTTCATTTAATGAAATAGGTGTTTTTTTATTTTTTAAGGAAAGTCAATCTTTCCGGATCATACAAGGAGGTGTGAGTATGGATTCTCCCCATTCGAGGCGGTTTAAACATACGAGAAACATTATTTGGCACAAAACACTGATTCACGGTGAGGAGATCCATACATATCACCCCTTTTGCTATGGTGGTATAGGGATCTCCTAAAAAGGAGGTACAGATTGCCATGGTACAAAACATGACATATGATGAACTGATTTTACGAATTATTATTTTGCTTAGAGATGGAAAACGAAAAGAGTTTCAAAGCGTTTTAGAAGAACTGCAGCCGTATGATATGGCGATTTTGTTCAAGGAAATGCCTGAAAAACACCGCGGACGGTATCTGTCTTTTTTAACAGTTGAAGACATCACCGATTTAATGGGTGAGCTTGATAAAGAGGAGCAGCTGTCCGTTTTAAACAAAGTCGGCAAAGAAAAAGCGATCCATGTGATGAACAAGATGGACAATGACGATCTTGCCGCCCTCTTAGAGGAGATGGATCCGAAGCTCAAAGATCAGCTTCTTTCAAGCATGGAAGCGGAAGAATCAGAAGCGGTCCGCGTGCTGATGAATTATCCGCCGGAAACGGCGGGAAGAATCATGACAAACCGCTATGTGTGGATTCCGCAACATTATACGGTCAAAGAAGCCGTTGTAAAGCTGAAAAGCTTCGCCGAAATCGCCGAATCGATCAACTATTTGTACGTCATCAATGAGAACAAACAGCTCGTCGGCGTTTTATCCTACCGCGATTTGATTTTAGCTGAACCTGATGAAAAGGTTCAGGATCTCATGTTTACGAGAGTCATTTCGGCAGAGGCGCTCCAAGATCAGGAAGAGGTCGCAAGGCTTATTGAACGATATGATTTTCTGGCAATTCCCGTGGTGGAAAAAAACCACGAGCTTGTCGGAATCGTAACGGTGGATGACATCATCGACATCGTTATCCAAGAAGCGAATGAAGACTATGAAAAATTCGCAGCTTCAGGTAAAGCGATCACGTTTGATACAAAATCATTTGTCGCCGCATACCGGCGCCTGCCTTGGCTGATATTGCTTCTGTTTATCGGTTTGATCTCCGGAAGCATCATGAGCTATTTTGAAGACACGCTGCAGCGGGTCGTCGCGCTTGCCTTCTTTATGCCGATGATCGCCGGGATGACAGGGAATACAGGAACCCAGTCTTTAGCCGTTGTCATCAGAGGCCTTTCAAAAGAAGAACTGAACAAAAAAACGATTTTTCGTCTGATTTTCCGCGAGCTGAGAGCCGGCATCATTATCGGTCTGGTGTGTGCGGTGGTGATTACAGGAATCGCGGTTGTCTGGCAGGGGAATTTGCTGCTAGGATTTGTGGTAGGAACTTCGCTTTTTGCCACGCTGATCATCGGAACGATGGCCGGCACGGTCGTCCCGATTATTCTCCACAAATGCAATGTCGACCCTGCGATCGCTTCAGGACCGCTGATCACAACCTTAAATGACATCCTGTCTCTTTTGATCTACTTCGGTATTGCAACTGCTTTTATTCATGCATTATAAAACAGCCGCCCTCCTCATAAAGGAGGGTTTTTGCTTGCCAGCCGCCCTGAAAGTTTATATATTTTAGGCAGAGATCAGGGAGGTTGAGGCATGCAAAGGATAGCAGCGATTGTGATATGTTTGGCTTTTACGGTGATCACCGGGTGCCAGAATGAGGATGAGGGGAAAGACCGGCGGCTGGCCGCCGTTGAAAACATGCTGGAGGCCATATTGAAGGAAGACCTGTCTGAAATGAAGCGGTTGTACGTTGAGGGAGCCGTTCCTTCTCCGGAAACGATCCTTAAAGAAAAGCAAAAATGGGGGATTTCCGGACTTAACGCCGATGATTTTCAAATATCTGAAGCAAGCATCCACGTTTTTCATGCCGCTTACAAGATGGAAAACAGCGGAGAGTCCGGAAGGGTCGCGTTTCGGATTCGCGATGATCCCGACAAAGGCATCATGATTGATTTTATCGGACAAATCAGCAGTAAATCATGAGGCGAATCATTCGGCGGGAATGATTCGTTTTTTAGCGGTTTCTGTATTTAAAGTGAGCGTTAAGCTGCCCTTCGAGCATTTTTTTCCTCAGCTGCTGATCGTTTTTTTTGCTTTGTTCTTTTTTGCGCATGTCCTTGAGAATTTCTGCCGTTTGAACGCCGTCTTCGCGCTTGTTTGCAATATCCATCAGCCGTTCTACATCGGCAAAGGAGTACTTTCGCGTGCCTCTTGAAGAGCGCTGCGGATAGATCAGCTTCCGTTCTTCATAGTAGCGGATCTGCCTGACTGATAAGCCTGTGAGCTCGCTGACGATGCCAATTGATATCACCTTTTTATCTTTATAAGAAAGGTCTTCGACTGTCATTTTCCCACCCCTAAGATGACTTTTTTTGTATTATATAAGAAAATGCGAGAAAAAACCTGGCGATTGTAAGAAAATCTAACATGAATTAAATATTTTTTAAAAAAATACGGAAGAAAAGTTTACAGAAAAGGTGCAGCGGGAAGATATGTCTTGTATGCTGTGGTAACAGAGCAGATTAGGAGGAATTTATGATGAAGGAACACCAAGCTGTCTCACTCGCAAAAGAAATCGTGGCGTTAGACAATAAAAGGGATGAACTGTTCGAGACATTAATGAAGCTTGCCGGAAAGGATGCATTTCCGCTCCTGCGGGCGGTGCAGAACGGCTTTTATCAGAAATCCTCTTAAATCAGGAAAGGGGAGCGAAAAGAAGTGCAATTTTTACATGACCTTTATTTTCAGTTAACAAAAAAGTCGTATTCTTGAATAACAGGATACACAAAGGAAGGGAGAAGCTATGAGCAAATTATTAAAAAACGCATTGGAAAAAGAGAGAAATCACTATTCGAAAAAACTGATTTCCCTTGGCGTCTATCATCAGGAACATTTACAGAGGATGACGATTACAGAGCTCAGAAACGAATATTTTTATTTTTTTCAAAAACATAAAGCCCGCCCGTTTTCAAAATAAGCCATTTTGAAAAATGCGGGCTTCTTTTTCATATCTTAAAAAAAATAAGCAGGAGTTTTCTTTCGTATAACGA
>NZ_MRBK01000002.1 GCF_001969815.1 Bacillus swezeyi
CAATCTAAACAATCCGGATTTTAATATATTGAAATATCTTTAAATGTTAAAAAATGGTGAACTTTTTATCGAGTTCGCAAATCTGTCACAAGCTTCTCTTTCTAAAATTGCGGCGCTTTGATAACGGATAAAGAATGGAACCTTATAAAAGGACGGCGAATATACTTACTTTGACTTCACAATATGGATAAATACCTATCTTCAAAACGCAAAAAAGCGATGTCAGCCGAACGCTGCGACTGCCGCGAAGTCTGGTCTTTTGCGTTTGCTGAAAAATACGCTGCCCATGAGGAGGTGAATTGGATAACTCCTTGCCAAATCGAAAAACATATTTGAAAAAACAGAGAAAGGTCAATCTTTTAGAACGGCAGCTGAAATTGGTTGTATAGAGGCATTTTTCCGAGGTGTGAATGATATAGTTAAAGATTGTGAGGGGTAATCATGATTTCTTCTGAATTAAAACTGCCCGTGCGGCAGCTTAAACCGAGAACGAAAGGGATCACTATTCTGATTGATAACGGAGTTCCCTTAAACTTGTTTAAAGACACGATTAACGGGGCAGCCGATTATATAGACTTTGTGAAGTTTGGCTGGGGGACGTCTTTAGTTACAAAATATTTGGAGGAAAAGATCGATTGCTTAAAGCAAAATGATGTTCAATTCTTTTTCGGCGGCACACTGTTTGAGAAGTTTTTAAGCCAGGATAAGATTGAAGACTATTACCGTTATTGTAAAACATACGGATGTCAGTATGTGGAAATATCAAATGGTACGATCCTTTTGTCCAACAGAGAAAAAGCGAGCTTTATCTCTGATTTTGCAAAAGAGTTTCACGTGTTCAGCGAGGTTGGCAGCAAAGACAGTGCGATCAGCAATGAGCAGCAGTCATCAGATTGGATTGACTATATTCTCGAAGATCTTGAAGCAGGGGCAGAGAAAGTGATCACAGAAACGAGAGAAGGCGGAACGAGCGGTTTGTGCAAAAGCGATGGGGAGATGCGTTCCCTGCTGATTGAGGACATTCTTAGATCAGGCATCAAGCCTGACGATTTAATCTTTGAAGCGCCGACTAAAAAAATGCAAACGTGTTTTATTGAAAAAATCGGATCTGATGTCAATATGGCAAACATTCCGTTTCAAGATGCCATTCCTTTGGAGACACTGCGGCTTGGCCTTCGCTCAGATACATTTTATTTATTCGAATAGGTTCGCCGGGCGGCGGACTATTTTTTGTTGCGATAGCCGGCAAGGGGCAGCAAAAACGGACGCAGCCGAATTTGATAAATGGCATCGATGATCCTGGTGGAAATCCATTGGCAGATTAGGGCCTGGATGACGATGCCCCATGCGATGACAGAAGCCGTCAGCAGAAAAATAAAAGCATTCATTAAAAATAAGGACGTCCCCGGCTTTCCGCCGCGATATATCGAAATCATCAAAGCCAAGGCGCCGAATCCTCCGTTTGAAATGTTGTATTTATATAATATCCCGACACCGGTTCCTAAAAGGACGGCGCCGTAAAATAAATCCAGCCATATGTTGTTCGTCGTCATAACAGGCAAACAGGTTTCGAAAATCTGCACTGAAACAGACGTCATGGTGATGGCGCCCATCGTCCCGATTACCGTGATCGGCTCAAGCCATTTGACAGCCGTCAGAAGCAATGAAAAGTTTACGGCCCAGACCGTTAATCCGTGCGGAACCTGAAACCAAAAATTGAGCAAGACGGCAATCCCGGCCGCCCCTCCTGAAGGAATATGGTTTGGAAATAAAAAGAGCGCCATACCGAGTCCCTGTAATACGCTGCCCAAAAAAATAGCCTGTACGATTTTGAATGTTCTCCCCATATGGATATAATCCCCTTTAAATGAAAACTTGTCCTCTATCTACTATATGAAAGGGGAAATGAAAAATATCACATCTTTTGCTTATTACCTGTAGCTTGTTCCGTCCCACAGGTGTGCTTTCACCAATTCTGTATCAACTTCGATTTTCTCAGGCACATGGAGCTGCCCGTCTTTTACCTGAACATGTACAATTTGTGTGAACGGATTTTCCATCGCATCCCATTCGAGAGGTTCGATATCTTCCCCATCCATTTTCGTCCAAGGTGATAAACAGGCTTGGCCGAAAGCCGCGTACAATCTTGAAAGTGTTCCGTCATAGCTGTGCGGGGAAACCCGTTTCCTAAAATGCCGGGCGAGCTGCAGTACGCTCTGAAAGTCGTCGGTTCCATAGCCATGCATGACATCGGGCTGAATAATATCGAGGGCGTGTTCAAGAAGGAGCGGCAAAAATTGTTTTGCGCCTTTCATGTTTTCTCCCCCGGCAATTGGAACAGAAAAAAGCGAGCGCAGCCTGCGATATTCCGCCAAGTCATCAAATGGCATAGGCTCTTCAAACCAAAGCAGATTGCACCAGTCATGAGCGAAGCGCTCCCATCTGCGGGCGGCTGCCAAGTCATAGCTTTGGTTGGCATCCATAATAAAACGGATGTTTTGCTCTGACATCTTCTGAAAAGCCTGAATATGTGCCAAGTCTTCTGAAAACGGTCTTCCTCCAACTTTCAGCTTTACGGTGTCAAATCCATTACGTACGCTTTTCTCGATCAACTGAATGGAATGATTGATCCAGTCTGTTCTGTCCGAATAGGATTGAAATGAAGCATAAACCGGTATACGCTCCCTCAGCTTTCCTCCCCATAAATCACATACAGAAAGGCCGGACTTTTTGGCCGTGATTTCTGTTAAAGCCATGCTGACAGCAGCAGCGGCGCGCTGATGCCACTTTTTAATGACGCCGGCAAGCCGCAAGCGGTCAGTCGCTTGTTTTCCAATTAAATAAGGGATGATCCGTTTCTTGAAGCCCGCATCCAACAGGGGCAGCCAGTCCATACATTCGCCCCACCCCGTCAGGCCGGATGCGGTCGTCACCCGAATCAAATAGCATGTTCTGTAGCTTTTGAACCCGTTCGCATCTCCATAAGGGGCGGAAAGCTTATAAAACAGCGGAAATGTATCAATTCTTTCAATGCGCATGTTTTTCTCCCTTTCACCTTGCATCAGCGGTTTGCAGCCCTTTTGGCCCTTTTGGCCCTTTCTCCCCTTTTTTTGTCGGGCCTTCATCTTTGGCGTGGATCAATGTCAGAACGAGGATGCCGACAACGAGAGTAAGTCCGGCGATGGTCATAAACATGCCGATTTTTGACCATTCCATCAGCCTCCCGAAAATCGGCGGTCCGATGGCAACCCCCAAAAAACGGACCGAGCCGTACAGCGATGTCACAAAGCCCCGTCTCTCTTTGCCGACAGCGCCTGTTATAAAACTGTTGACACACGGCAATACAAACCCTGTGCCGATGCTGCTGATAACAAGAATCGAGATAAAAGGAATGAGCGCGGAGAAAAATGACAGTGTCCCATATGAAATCGTAATAAATGCGAGTCCGATGACCATCATTTTTTTCATGAGCCGCTGATTTTGCCCGATTTTACTGCCTGTTATGTAGGAAGTCGTACACATGACAAGCAGCGGGATCGCTAAAATCAACCCTTTTTTCACCCCATCCGTATGAAAGTCTTTTTCCAAAATGTCAGATAAATAAAAGAGAATGCCAAACAATGTAAACAAACAGACAGCACCTGCCAAATATGCTGTGAAAAGCCATCTGCCCTCATGTTTAAAAACGCTGACTAACCCTTTTGCATATTTTCCAAAGGGCGGAGGATCTTTCTTTTTGTCTTTTTCTTTAATAAAAAACCAAGTCAGTACGATAGGAGCAATACAGAAAGCCGGAAAAGCAAAAAATACCCAGAACCAAGCGATCAATGCAATCAGGGAACCTAATATAGGCGACAACACTTTTCCGAAACCGTTGGAAGCTTCGACAAGTCCAAGCACCCGGCTTTCATCAGACCCTTTAAAAAGATCTCCTGTAAGCGCCATAGCAATCGGCGCCGTTCCGGCTGCCCCGAGGCCTTGCAGCCCCCTGCCGAAAAGGACCCATGGAAATGCATTTTCAAATGTCGTAGCAGCGAATCCCGCAAGAATTCCCCCTGCTCCGTAAAGAACCAGGCACGGGATAATAATCACTTTCCGTGAAAATCGGTCTGCCAGATATCCGAGCAGCGGAATAAAGAGTGCCGCCGTTATGGAAAACACGGTGATCACAAGACTGACTTGAAATTGAGACAAATTGAGTTCAGATTTCATTTTCGGCAAAATCGGAATCAGCATGGAATTTCCCAATGTCATGATCAGCGGAATCGAACCGATGGCCACTACGGTCAGACCCGAGCTTTGTTTTTCTGCCATAAGCTTGAACATCCTTCCTTGTACTTAATAAACTTGAGATTATAGATTAGATTGTCCGCTACGGCTGAATGCTATTCCCTCAAGCATCCGCCTTAACTTAGCCTTGTACCGTGTATGTTTTCTGGCTCGCGCCGCTCCGCCCGGCCCAGCCGTTCAGTATACAAATCGATATCAACCGCATATCTCGGCCGCTTTTTCACTTCGGTGAAAATTGTGCCGATGTATTCGCCGATAATGCCGATTCCCATTAAGTGCAGGCCTCCCAAAAACCAGATGGAAATCATCAAAGACGCCCAGCCCGCATTCGTATAGCCGAGCAGCTTTTGAATCATCGCATAGATGCCTGCAATGCCGCTTAAGAAAAATAAGAAAAAGCCGATAAAGGTAAAAAAACGAATGGGTGCCACACTAAAAGACGTAATGCCGTGAAAAGCAAAAGACAGCATTTTTTTCAGTGGATATTTTGTCTCTCCTGCATGCCTCTCCTTCCTGTCATAGAGCACTTTTGCCGATCGAAGACCGATCAGCGGCACTAGCCCGCGCAAAAAAACATTGGCTTCGGCATAACGGCTGAGCTCATCAAGCGCCCTTTTATTTAAAAGCCGAAAATCGGCATGGTTATCAATTAATTGAATGCCGAGCTTGTTCATTAAGCGGTAAAACCACGCTGCTGTCGTCCGCTTAAATAAAGTGTCGGTTTTTCGGCTCCGGCGCACACCGTAGACGATCTCATATCCTTCATGATACTTCTCAATGAACTTGCGGATCGCTGAAATATCATCCTGAAGATCAGCATCGATTGATATGACGCAGTCCGACTTTTGTTTTGCTTTATCCAGCCCTGCTAAAAGCGCTTTTTGATGTCCTGAATTGTGAGCCAATTTTAAGCCTGTAACATAACGGTTTCTTGTGCTTTCCATAACAATCAGCGGCCATGTACGGTCTGTCGATCCGTCATCTACGAATAAGAGCTTGCTGTCGGATGAAATCAGAGTGTCTTCTGTCAGATCTTTCAATACAGCAGTCAGCTGTTTGGCGGTTTCAGAAAAAACCTCCTCTTCGTTGTAACAGGGAACAACGATCGTCAATAAAGGCTGTGAATGATTCAATTTGTCTCCTCCTCTTTAGCGAACTTATTTTGCTTCATATAAATAGATGTTCCAGGCGGACTGCGAATGGCTGAATCGCTTTAAAAACGTCAGTTTATTTTGTCGGGCGTTCATAATCGGTACTGAAGAAAAAATGTAACGCCCGCCCATTTCTTTGAATGCTTCAGTATTTAATTCCAGGTTGGTAATTTTTTTCTTCGAGTTCTTTTTAAAGGCGTAATGTTTTCCGAGCTCATCGACAAACAGGTAGCAGCGGCTCCCCCATTCGTCAAAGTAGCGCTTTAGGACGGCATTTTTCTCAAGTTCTTTGGCGATGATTTTTCGAAATTGATACTTATATTTAAGCGGATAAATATTAGCGTACGTATCCAGCGTGTAAAAACCGTTGTACTGTGCAATCGCCGGATGCAGTCCGATGCTCGCCACCCGATATGATCGCTCAGGCCGTCTGATGAATTGTTTGATCTCTTTAAATTGTTCAGACGCATAAAACTCCCGGAATGTCGGCGCTTTATAATAAGCGCCATAGGTCAGTTCTTCCTGAAATGGGATGAGAACGATCAGCTGTGCGAGAAGCGCCGCATAGACAAACCGCCGCCATCTTTTGCCGATCCGCCACAAGATATAGCATGCCACTGCAAAGCTTACATAGATCACAAGCGGCCGCAAAAAATGAAACCGTGCAAAATTGAATGCCGACAGAAAGCTGATTTTTTCCTTCGGCAGCGCCCATAGTTTGTTAAACCAAAACGCATACCATAATGAAAGTGCATAATTTAAAATCATCAAAAAAATAAATAGCTTTTCTTCTTTCGGGCGCCTTTGTTTTTGCCTGCCGATGACGATCATAAACGTCAGCAGGACCACAGGAAGGATCACGGCTGTATGAACGGTCATCACATGGTTATGGCCGAGAACGAAATTTTTAAAAGACAGGCGGAAAGAATGCAGTATATCATGTCTTGATGATATAAATTCAACACGGTGCATCGTTTCGCCTGACGCGAAAACCGAATAAACGAGCCTGTATTCTATGGCGAGAAAAACCCCTGTCATAAGAGCGATGCTCCCCAGAAAAGGAAGGTTCCAATCGCGCTTGACAATCAAATCGTAAAGCCAAAGCATGGAAACAGCGGCAAGAAAAAAGAAAAAACCGAGCACAAAGCTTGAATAAAGCGGCAAAAGGGCAAGCGTAATCCACTCTTTCCAGGAAAAATTCCGCGCTCTTATGTTTAAAAAAGCCCATAATGCAAGCGGGTGTCCAAGTGTGCTCAGCATGCCGGAAGGCCAGAACGGTGTGAGGGCAAAGGCGAGAGAGACGCCGATTCTGATCAAATAGGCTTTTTCATCGCGGATCACATGTGCTTTCAGCAGGACGTACATGCCGATGAAGGCGAAAACCCTTGTCACCGTTTGACTTACAGCATACGCGGTCATTGACGGAAACAAGGCGTGAAGCCAGACAATTCCGCTCCACTCCGTTCCGTAAGCATCACGGGGCAGGCCGTTGATAATCTGGGGAATCACAGCTTTCACACCGCCGAGCAGCTGTCCGCTTTCCGCGAGCACCTTGTACCAGGCGATATTAGAATCCAGGTTGTCGTGAACGCGGATATGGGCATTTTCATTTAATATGTAAAGCGGTAAAACATACAATAAGATGATGGTGAAAGCGATAAAGAGAAACACTTTCTCCCGGCTGATCTTTTTGACGGGCAACAACATAAAAACAACACATCCATTTTTGTTCTAGTTGAAAAAAAGAAGAAATATATGGAGCCGCTGTTACTTTGTTGTTATTATTGCTGGAAGCCTTTTGAAAAATTCATCAAAATAAAAAAAGGTCCTGCGAGATCGTTATGGATTTGATCATGCCGAAAAAGAGCTGTCCGGACACCCAGACAGCCCCGTTTTTACCATGAGTAAGGATAGAAAGGATAAAAAGGGAAGAAAAACGGATAATAGAATGGATAAGGATAAAACGGCGGTCTTGGTCTTGGTCTCGGCCTTGGCCTTGGTCTCGGATATGGATAGGGATAAGAATAGGAATAAGGCTGCTGCCTTTCATCGTAACCATGGTTAATATGATAGATTTCCTCCAACATCATAGCCTCCTTTCGGTGGTTTGAATACTCTTAGGCTATGCCGCCCCCCATAAAATGGAGTATGTACACGCGAAATATTGAAGCTGTCAATTGTACATTAACAGGAAGGTCCGCGCTCAATAAAAAACAATTCATTTCGGCAAATCTCAGGGCGCAAAGGACCTGTCACTTTGTGAAGCAGCCGCCGGACAGAAAAACAGCCTGCCCCATCAACCTAAAGGCAGGCCGTGAGACAGGCTGTAATTTATATAATGATACCCCTTTGTTTACGGTAATACAGAACTCCCCATCAAATACTTGTCAACTTCACGGGCGGCTTCGCGTCCTTCGTGAATGGCCCAAACGATTAAGCTTTGGCCTCTTCTCGCATCCCCTGCGGCGAAGACTCCCTCGACATTTGTTTTAAATTCCCCGTATGCTGCGTCAACTTTATTTCTGACCGTTTCGACCCCGAATTGCTTCAAGAGCGGCTGTTCTGTGCCTTCAAAGCCGATGGCGATAAAGACGAACTGGGCAGGCCAGACTTTTTCCGTTCCCGGAATTTCGTGAAATTCAAACTTCCCTTGTTCGTTTTTCACTTTTTTCATTTGAATCGTATGCAGTTCTTTTAAGTTGCCGTTTTTATCTGCGACCAGTTTCTTTGTTTGGATGGAATATGCTCTCGGGTCGCTGCCGAATTTCGCCTGTGCTTCTTCATAAGCATAATCAAGCGAATAGACGTGCGGCTGTTCAGGCCACATGTTTTCAGCCGTCCGTATGTCAGGAAGCTTCGGGTGTTTGCCGAACTGGACGACACTCCGCGCTTTTTGGCGCAAAGCCGTCGCAACACAGTCAGCCCCGGTGTCACCGCCGCCGATGACGATGACATCCTTGTTTTTCGTATTGATGAATTGTTTATCTTTAAAGTTTGAATCCAGCATGCTTTTGATTGTGCCTGTTAAATAGTCCATTGCGAAGTGAACGCCTTTTGCTTCACGGCCTTCAATCAAAAGATCGCGCTGCTTTTGCGCCCCCGTGCAAAGAATGACCGCATCATATTGTCTTTTAAGTTCTTCTGCTGTAATGTCTTTGCCGATCTCCGTATTGGTGACAAAATCGATGCCTTCTTGCCTCAATAATTTGATGCGGCGTTCCACGACGCTTTTTTCAAGCTTCATATTCGGAATTCCGTAAGTTAAGAGGCCGCCAGGGCGGTCGGCGCGTTCATATACGGTAACAGAGTGCCCGGCCTGATTCAGCTGGTCTGCGCTTGCAAGACCTGCCGGACCTGAGCCGACAATTGCAATTTTCTTGCCGGTTCGTTCTTTCGGAATCCTCGGCTGAATCCATCCGTTTTCAAAGCCTTTGTCAATAATCGTCCGTTCAATGCCTTTGATCGATACAGCAGGATCAGATATCGCCACCGTACAAGAGCCTTCACAAGGCGCCGGACAGACGCGTCCGGTGAATTCAGGAAAGTTGTTCGTTTTGAGGAGGCGCTCAAGCGCTTCTTTCCATCTTCCCCGATAGACGAGATCATTCCATTCAGGAATCAAATTATGAATCGGACATCCTGACGTATATCCGCCGATATCCATGCCGATTTGGCAAAAAGGTGTGCCGCAGTCCATGCAGCGCGCTCCTTGTCTTTTTGAAACTTCCTCAGAAAATGGAGACGAATATTCGTTCCAGTCATTTATCCGCGTGAGAGGATCGCGTTCAGCAGGCTTTTCCCGCTTGAATTCCATAAATCCTGTTGTTTTGCCCATTTTCCCCTCCCCTTTCTTACTGTGCCACTGCTTCTTTTGACGAGGCAGCCGCAGAAGTTTGAATCTTTTGCTTCGTTCCGGCTTCAAATGCGTACATCATCGCTTCTTCATCTGATAAACCGGCTTCTTTTTGTTCTTTTATCCGCTCGATCATTTGCTTGAAGTCTTTCGGAATCACTTTGACAAACCGAGTGACCGCTGCTTCCCAATCATCCAGTATGGAGGCAGCTTTAGCGCTGTCTGTGTATCGGTAATGATTTTCGACCATCGCTTTCAGCTCTGCTATTTCTTCCGGCGCTTCAAGCGTTTCAAACTCAATCATTTCATGGTTGCATTTTCGTTTAAATGCTTTTTTGTTTTCAGCATAGACATAAGCGATGCCGCCGGACATTCCTGCCGCAAAGTTTTTGCCGACATCCCCCAGAACGGCGACCCGTCCTCCTGTCATATACTCTAGTCCATGGTCTCCGATTCCTTCGACCACAACGTTTACCCCGCTGTTTCTGACCGCAAACCGCTCTCCGGCAAGACCGTTGATATAGGCTTCACCGCTTGTCGCACCGTAAAACGCAACATTACCGACGATGACATTTTCACGGAAAGCAGGATTGAATTCGCGAGGAGCTTTGACGGCGATTTTTCCGCCGGACAAGCCCTTGCCGATATAGTCATTGGCATCTCCCGTCAAGTAAAGCGACATCCCCTTCGGCACAAACGCCCCGAAGCTTTGGCCGGCTGAGCCTGTAAAGCGCAGTTTGATCGTATCGTCAGGCAGTCCTTCTTCACCGTAGCGCTTGGAAATTTCGCTTCCGGTAATGGCGCCTGTCACACGGTTGATGTTGCGGATCTCAAATGCTGCCTCCGTCGGAATGCCGTCTTCAATCGCTGTTTTGACTGCCGGTAAAATCTCGGTGACATCAAGAGATTCATCGATTTTATGATTTTGCGGCGTCCGGAATGTGCGTGCGCCTTTTGGCTGATGAAGCAGGTTGGATAAATCCAATTGACCCGCTTTCCAATGTGCTTTGGCGCGCTCGCTGACGCGGAGGACATCGGTGCGTCCCACCATTTCATCAACTGTTCTGAAGCCGAGCTGCGCCATCAGCTCGCGCACTTCTTCGGCGACAAAGCGCATATAATGGACGATATGGTCAGGGTCGCCCATAAACTTTTTGCGAAGTTCAGGGTTTTGCGTCGCCACTCCGACAGGGCATGTATCCAAATGGCATGCCCTCATCATGACGCATCCAAGGACGACGAGCGGCGCTGTAGCAAAACCGAATTCTTCGGCGCCTAAAAGCGCGGCCATGACGACATCTCTGCCGGTCATTAATTTGCCGTCTGTCTCCAATACAACGCGCTGGCGCAAACCGTTCAGCATCAACGTTTGGTGTGCTTCAGCAAGACCGAGCTCCCAAGGAAGTCCGGTATGCTTAATACTCGTTTTCGGAGATGCTCCGGTTCCGCCGTCATATCCGCTGATGACGATGACATCAGCCGTCGCTTTTGCAACACCGGCTGCGATCGTGCCGACGCCTGCTTTTGAGACGAGCTTAACACTGATCCGTGCATCGCGGTTAGCGTTTTTCAAATCATGAATCAGCTGAGCCAAGTCTTCAATCGAGTAGATATCATGGTGCGGCGGCGGTGAAATCAAACCGACGCCGGGCGTTGAACCACGAACATTGGCAACCCATGGGTACACTTTATTTCCGGGAAGCTGTCCGCCTTCTCCAGGTTTGGCTCCTTGAGCCATTTTAATTTGCAGTTCATCAGCATTGACAAGGTAGTGGCTTTTGACACCGAAGCGGCCTGATGCGATCTGCTTAATGGCGCTGCGGCGGTTGTCGCCGCTCGCATCTGGAATAAAGCGCCGTGGGTCTTCTCCGCCTTCCCCGCTGTTGCTTTTTCCGCCTAGACGGTTCATTGCAATCGCCAGCGCTTCATGAGCTTCCTTGCTTAAAGAACCGAATGACATGGCGCCCGTTTTAAAACGGCGCACAATCGATTCAACCGATTCGACTTCTTCAAGCGGCAGCGGCTTCCTCTTTTCATCAAATGAAAAGAGATTGCGCAAAAATCCGATTCTTTCTTCATCCGCCGCTTTTGAATATTGCTTAAACAGGCTGTAATCACCTTTGCGGCACGCCCATTGCAGAGTATGGATCGTTTTTGGATTAAAAGCGTGATGTTCGCCGCCTTTCCTCCATTGGAAATCGCTTCCTGAATCAAGCGTTTCGCTGAATGTGTCTCTGTACGCTTCCCGGTGGCGGCGCTGTGCTTCTTCAGCGATCGTGTCCAATCCGATGCCGCCGAGCTGTGAGGCCGTTCCGGTAAAGTATTGATCGATTACGTCCCTGCTGATGCCGACCGCTTCGAAAATTTGCGCGCCGCGGTAGCTTTGCACAGTCGAAATGCCCATTTTGGACATAACTTTAACAACGCCTTCGGTTACGCTTTTGCTGTATTTTGTCACGGCTTCTTCATAGCTGATTGAAAGAGCTCCGTCTTCAATCGCCTGCTTGTAAGTCGCATACGTCAAATACGGATGGATCGCGTCTGCGCCATAACCGATTAACGCGGCAAAATGATGGACTTCCCTTGCTTCGCCTGATTGGGCGATGATGCTGACTTTCGTGCGTTTTCCTGCACGAACCAAATATTGATGCAGAGCACTCACAGCAAGAAGTGCAGGAATCGGCGTTTTTTGTCCGTCCATCTTGCGGTCGGATAAAATCAGCAGTGTTACACCTTCAGCAATCGCTCTGTCGGCCTCTTTAAACATATCTTCAAGTCCGTTTTTCAAGTCATCTGTAAAGAGCGTGTGAATCGTTTTGCTTTTAAAGTTCTGGTGCACGAGCCCCCTCAGGGAGTTGAACTGTGCATTTGTTAATACAGGTGTATACAGTTTAATCCTGCGGCAGCTGCTTTCATTCGGATGAAGAATATCGCCTTCCGCTCCGAGCCATGTCAAAGTTGATGTGACGATCTGCTCGCGGATCGCATCAATCGGCGGGTTGGTGACTTGGGCAAAGAGCTGTTTGAAATAATTAAACAGCGATTGCGGACGGTCAGATAAAACCGCAAGAGGGACATCATTACCCATTGAACCGAGCGGATCTTTTCCTTCTGTAATGACAGGAATTAAATATTTATGAATATCCTCATACGTGTAGCCGAACGCTTTTTGGCGCGTTAAAAGTTCTGGCACCGGTTTTTCTTCCGTTTCCTGAATGTCATTGCTGACATGGACCAGCTCTTTGCTGAGCCATTCCTGGTATGGAAATTCTCCGGCGATTTCGGATTTGACCTCTTCATCAGAGATAATTCGTCCTTCTTCAAGATCAACCAGGAGCATTTTTCCCGGATCAAGGCGGTCTTTATATAAAACATTTTCCTGTTCAACGTCAATGACGCCGACCTCAGAAGAAAAAATGATGTAATCGTCTTTTGTCACATAATAACGGGCAGGTCTGAGTCCGTTCCGATCAAGAATCGCTCCGATCTGCTTTCCATTTGTAAACGAGATCGCTGTAGGACCGTCCCATGGCTCCATTAAAGAGCTGTGGTATTCGTAAAATGCTTTCTTTTCTTTTGACATATAAGGATTTTCGTTCCACGGCTCAGGAATCAGCATCATGGCTGCATGAGCCGGTTTTCTCCCGGCCAATACAAAGAATTCAAAAGCGTTATCCAATATGGAAGAATCACTTCCGTTTTCATCAAGGATCGGAAGAACTTTCGGCAGGTCGTCTCCGAAAGCTTCAGATAC
The DNA here is from genome assembly GCF_001969815.1 of Bacillus swezeyi. Taxonomy (GTDB): domain Bacteria; phylum Bacillota; class Bacilli; order Bacillales; family Bacillaceae; genus Bacillus; species Bacillus swezeyi. The sequence goes on from NZ_MRBK01000002.1 coordinate 13,049, forward strand.
AAATTGCTGTTCTCTCGCTTTCATCCAGTTCATATTGCCGCGGAGCGTATTGATTTCTCCGTTGTGGATGAGATAGCGGTTTGGGTGAGCCCGTTCCCAGCTCGGAAACGTGTTTGTGCTGAAACGGGAATGAACAAGTGCAAACGCTGAGACGAAAGCTTCATCCTGCAAATCTTCATAAAATGCATCAACCTGCTCAGGTGTCAGGAGCCCTTTATAGACGATCGTATTGCTGGAAAGGCTGACAACATAAAATGACTTTTCTCGTTCATGCGCCCAGTTTTCCGCTTGTTTGCGGATGATATACAATTTGCGTTCGAACGCCAAATTGTCTTTGATCTGTTCGCCTGCACCGATAAAAACCTGACGGACGACAGGTGCGCTTTCCTGTGCGACTGTTCCGATTTTTCCGACATTTATTGGTACAGTTCGCCATCCGAGCACTGACTGTCCTTCTTGTTCGATCAGCTGATTCATGTGTGCTTCAATTTGCCCGCGCTCGCCGTCATCTTTTGAAAAGAAGACCATGCCTACGCCGTAGCGCCCTTTTTCAGGCAAGTGAAAATCAGAACAAGCTTTTTTGAAAAAAGCATCAGGAATCTGCATCATGATCCCTGCTCCGTCTCCGGTATGCGGATCACTGCCCTGACCGCCCCGGTGGTCTAATTGACAAAGCATTTGCAATCCTTTTTTGACAATATCATGAGTAGGAAGGCCTTTTAAGTGAGCATAAAGCCCAATTCCGCATGCATCATGTTCAAATTCAGGACGGTAGAGACCTTGTGCTTTCGGTAGTTGATTATAAGTCATAGTTCCTCTCCCCCGTTCATTTTTCCCGTTTTATCCCCGGTCTAAAATCTTACAAACTCTAATCCCATTGTAGGTTTTCAAATCTATACAAACAATATATAATTTAGATTAAAACAATCTCATTTTGAGATAAGCAGGTGAAACACGATGGAATTACGCCAATTACATTACTTTATGGAAGTTGCAGAAAGAGAGCACGTATCAGAAGCCGCCATGCATCTTCACGTCGCTCAGTCGGCGATCAGCAGGCAGATTGCCAACCTGGAAGAAGAGCTCGGCGTCGATTTATTTGAGCGCGAAGGCCGCAATGTCAAATTGACCCCGATCGGAAAGCAGTTTTTGGATCACATTAAAACCGCGATGAAAGCGATCGATTTTGCGAAGGAACAAATCGATGAGTATTTAGATCCTGACAGAGGAACCGTCAAAATCGGCTTTCCGACTAGCCTTGCAAGTCAGTTTCTCCCGACCGTCATTTCCGCGTTTAAAGAGGAGCATCCAAATGTCGCTTTTCTTCTAAGACAAGGATCATATAAATTTTTAATTGAAGCGGTAAAAACCAGGGATATTGATTTAGCCTTTCTCGGTCCTGTTCCGACGAACAATCCTGACATTAAAGGAGACATTTTGTTTACGGAAAGCCTTTTTGCCCTCGTTCCGGTCAATCATCCGCTTTCGGGACAAAAAAGCCTGCATCTGGGCGATCTCAGAAATGATCAATATGTGCTGTTTCCGGATGGGTTCATCCTTCGCAAAATGGCTGTTGACGCGTGCAAACAAGTGGGGTATACACCGAAAATTTCGTCTGAGGGAGAAGACTTGGATGCGATCAAAGGGCTGGTTTCAGCAGATATGGGAGTCACGCTTTTGCCGGAAACCGCCTTTAATGAGACGACTCCCCGTTTCACAAGGAAAATTCCGATTGATTATCCTCAAGTGAAGCGGACAGTCGGAATCATTGCACCAAAAAACAGAGAGCTTTCCCCTTCTGCAAAAGATTTTTATCAGTTTGTAAAGAAATTCTTCTCACGGCTTCAGCAATATCAATAGAGGGGTTTGCATCAGCCGGGCGGATAGCTTGGCTGATTTTGTTTTATCATGAAACAAATTTAATGTCGGAATTTTTAGTCTTTTGTTTCTTCTTCACATTCCTTCTAATAGACGCATCTTAAATGTATATGATTCATTTAAAGATATGATGCTGAATTTTCAAACACTTCATATTCCTTTAAATTAAGCTTAACACTTTTCCTTTACCATAGAAGCAAATCTATTAGAATGAGGTGTTTACATATGTCTCCTGTATTAAACCGCCGCAAGTTTTTAACCTATCTCGGAACAGGAACAGCCGCATTGGCCGCAGCCGGGACCGGACTTGACGGATTGGTCAAAACAGCTGAAGCAAAAGGAATGTTCCATCAGTCCAATCGATTGAAAAAACCGAAATACGGTCCTTTAAAATTTACGCCGATTGAGCCTTCGACAAAGGACGAGCTGGTGCTTCCAAAAGGATACCGTTACGATGTCATCGCCTCATACGGCGACAAAATCAATCCGAAAGGCGATACTTTCGGGTATAACAATGACTATACGCTCTTTTTCCCGATGGAAAACAAAAAAGACCGCGGACTTTTATGGGTCAACCATGAGTATATTTCAGACCTGTTCATCTTCGGAAAAACGATAGAGAACGGCTACACAGCGGAACAAATCAATGCATTGCTGTATAATCAAGGCGGTTCTGTCATTGAAGTACACCGGGAAAAAGGCCGCTGGAAAATGGATCCTGCTTCGAAATATGCCCGCCGCGTCACTGGGCTGACGCCAATTGCGCTGACAGGTCCTGCAAAAGGAAGCGCTGCCGTGAATGGCGCTGTGAAGGTTCAGGGGACTTTTGCCAATTGTTCAGGCGGAAGGACATTGTGGAATACATTGTTGACCTGTGAGGAAAACTTCGAATCGACTTCAAAGGCAGCCAAACTGGATCAAACACACTACGGCTGGGTCGTAGAAGTCGATCCATTTCATCCGGATTTTCAAATCCGCAAACACACAGCGCTCGGCAGATTCAACCATGAAAATACGTGCATGGGCCTTGCCAAGGACGGCCGTGTCGTTGTCTATATGGGCGATGACAAAAAAGATGCCTGCGTGTACAAGTTCATCAGCAAAGAAAAGTATGATCAAAAGGCCGGAAAAAAGAATGCAAAGCTATTGGAAGAAGGCACATTATATGCTGCAAACTTTGCCAAAGGTCAATGGGTGCCGCTGACGATTGAAGCTGTGCGGAAAAAAGCCGGAGGAAACAGCGCCCTGCTTGAAAAATTTAAAACGCAGGCAGATGTTGTTGTCAATTGCCACGAGGCGGCGATTTTGCTCGGCGGAACACCGACTGACCGTCCTGAAGATGTAGAGATCAGTCCTTTTGACGGAACAATTTTCATCGCTCATACGAACAATGACAAGCATGGCAACTTTCATGGCCATATTACGAGGTTTTATGAGAAAGATGATGACCACGGAGCAATGGAATTCCAGTTTGCAATCTTTGCTGCCGGCGGCATTCAAAACGGTTTCAGTGCGCCGGATAACTTGACGTTTGATGAGGATGGCAACCTTTGGACAGTCACAGACATTTCAAGCAGCAGTATCAATACCGCCATCTGGAAGCCTTTTGGGAACAATGGCGTGTTTGTCATTCCGACAGACGGCAAACAGGAAGGCGAAGCTTTTCAATTTGCTTCGGCGCCTGTGGATGCCGAATTAACCGGACCTTGCTTTACGCCAGACGAAAAAACGCTGTTTCTTTCAGTTCAGCACCCTGGTGAAGAAACCGCCAACCTTGCCAATCCGACAAGCATGTGGCCTCACCGCAAAGATGACCATATGCCGCGGCCGAGCGTTGTTGCGATTAGCGGATTTTAAAAAAAGCCGCCTTAAAGAATGACAAAATCCTAAAACAGTTTAAAGTTTTAGGATTTTGCAATTAATCTCGGCTTTCTCATTTATTTTCCGGCTTGTCGACACTCAATAAATAGTCGATTAAAGCTTTTTGTTCCTTTTCAGAAAAGCCATTTTTGTCATCGACCCAGAATTCATGCCCTTTTCCTGTCACTCTGACGGTTTGTAAATCCCGGGAAGCTGAATTGCTTTCGATCACCCGCTGTCTTAAATCCCTGTCGATCACGGACAGCAAGCTGTTGTAGGGATCGGCCGGTTTTCCTTTAGCCAGCGTCTCGGGTATGCCTGCTTCCTTCAATGAGCTTCCAACGGCAGCACCCCCGTCATGCATGTACGGTGCGCTCCAATACAGTCCGATGAGGCTTGGGACCTTATAGCCGCCCGGCGATCCGTCCTTTGCCCAGGCCAGTTTGATTTGCTCTCGATCGAATTTGTTCGTCGGCACCTTCAACACTTTTGCCTTTTCTCTGATTGGCACCTCTGTATTCGGTGCATATATGCGGCTTTTGCCAAATATCTTTTCCGTTTTTTTGAAAGATTGCGCTCTTGTCGGTTCAGTTCCGATTTCTTTGGCTGAAATGACCTTGTTGTTTGTCAAATAGCGCCCAGCATGACAAGAGATACAGCCTGCTTTCTCAAAAACGCCTCTTCCTAGTTTGACGGTTTGACTGTCGGCGTTTTTGGGCGGTGCGGGCGGTTCCAGTGTATTTTGCCAAGCGGAAACCGCGTTGTTTTCTTCATTCGCTTTTCGGTCAGGCGATCCGACATGCACGCCGTCCGGGGCGGCCAGGGTGATCTTCGGAAAGCTTGGCGGTTTGATCATTTGATTGACGCCAGGAACGCCGGGTGTAGGATCGGCTTTTTCAAAAAAAGCGCCAGGATTCTCACCTTTTTTTGGATCGTATCGATATTTTTGATCTGCAGCGCGCTGAAGAATGGTCCCAACGTAAACGTCTTCGCTCATTCCAAAGAGCGCCTGGCTTCCCGGAGACTGTGAAAGACTGTCTGAATTCTGTGCATGAACATTATTGCTGAACACACTCAGTCCTTTAAACGGACCGGCCATTGCGGCTCCGCTCCAGCTGTATGGGTGATCCCCCAATGTAAATGCATCCGGTATTTGCGTTGGATTGCTTTTCATATCGATCGTTGAATCGAAAAATCCCCTCGGCCATTTGAGAAACACCCGATCGACTGCATCTTCAAGCTGATCAGGATCAGGGAGGCGTTCTTTTTTTCCGTTTGCTCGAGTGATCACAGGGCTCTTGTCATGAATATATTGTTTAATGCTTGCCATTTCAGCATGTGTAAAATAAGCGGCTGAGTTTGTCGCGAGCGCAAGCATCAGTCCGGTGTTTAAATCCGGGTTCGTCACCCCTTCGATCACCTTCATCGTTTTTGGATCTGTTGTGGCATGACAGGCGGCGCAGCTGATGCCGACTTTTACTTTTCCGCCGGCATATTTCACAGGCATGCCTAAAGGTGCGTAGGCCCCTTTTGGCACATCGATTCCGGTATCAATCTTCTCGCCCTTTTTAAACGTCTTTCCCCCGACGGTCGCCGTTTTTGCCAGTTCAACCTGTAAGTTTGTCGTCCCTTTTCCTTTTAACGCTGCAATGGCTTTTGTCATATTTGCAACCGTAATCGGACCGTCAGTCAGTCCGAGGATGTCGGTTAAAAATACTTCATTGCCGAACGTTTCTTTATAAAAGGTTTCCCGTCCCAAATCAAGAAGCTGATCATCAACCTTTACAGCACCTTCAGAAGGCCGCATCCCTTCTGCCTCTTCATTCGAAACAAATCGTCCCCAAAAGTCATATCCGTATACGCGTTTTTCTTTTGACATCACTTTTTCTTTCGGCGGCATGTATGCGTATTCAGGTTCAAGATATCTGATTGTGATAAAGCCAATTGCCGCTACAATCGCAATGATCGCCAGTGCGGCCAGCCATTTCTGTTTTCTCACGTTGATCCTCCTTCTAAATCAAAAGGCTTCCCCTTTTTCACTATAGGTTGTATCAAAGAAGCCCAAAAAGATTTAGAACCTATTACCAGCTATATATTTCATGCGCTTATGACAAAATATGTGTTCAGTATTTCTTGAAATAAAGGAATGAAGCCGTTTGAAAAAACTCATCATCATTCTCATCGTTTTCGTATGTGCGCTTACTTTATTTGTCATATGGCTCAATGCCGGTGATGAAAAACTGGGACTGACCAATGAAGAAAGCTCGGCTGTCAAGCCTTCAGAAAAGCCCGTCATCGTGTTGATCATTGATTCTTTAATGGATAAGCCTTTGAAAAAAGCCGTCAAAGAAGGCCGTACCCCGGCACTGCAATTTTTTCTTGAAAATGGCCGGTATGAACCTGAAGTCGTCAGCGCCTATCCGACGATGTCTGTGACAATTGACAGCACCCTCCTGACAGGAACCTATCCGCACGTCCACCGCATCCCCGGTCTTGTTTGGTATAATGAGAAGGAAAATCGGCTCGTCAATTATGGCAGCGACAAGAAAGAAATCGCTGCGCTCGGTGTGAAGCAAACGATCAAGGATGGCATGTATTTGTTAAATCATAAACATTTAAATGAGCGCGCGGCAACGATCCATGAAGTTCTAGAAAAGAAAGGAAAACAGTCAGCCTCAATAAATGGACTTATTTACCGCGGCGATGATCAACATGACTTAAACATTCCGCCTCCGCTCAGACGTCTTGGGCTGATGCCTGAAAACATGAGTATCAATGGTCCGGCGCTCTTTTCCTTCGGCAGGTTTGCCCAGCTGAATTCGCATAACCGCTACAATCATATTTGGCAGAGCTATGGTGTAAATGACAAGTTTACGGCAGAGGAGCTGTCTTATTTGATTAAAAAGCGCAAGCTCCCGGCACTGACGGTAGCCTATTTGCCTGACTTTGACCGTGATGCTCATAAAAAAGGACCAAGCGACATGAAAGGGCTTGAAAAAATGGATGAAGCGCTTCAGCGGATGTTAAACACTTATGATTCATGGAGTGCCGCTTATGAACAAGCGGTCTGGGTGATTATGGGCGACAGCGGCCAGGCGGTGATCGGTCGTGATAAAGACAAGGCCGTTATCCGACTTCATTCATTATTTAAAAATTACCGGACCGCAAAAATAGAAGGTCCACGTCAAAAGGACCAGCTGCTGTTTGGCGTCAACGATCGAATGGCCTTTATCTATGTTTTGGATCAAAACGTGTCTGTCAAAGAGACGGTTAAAGAATTGAAAAAAGACGGCCGGATCGGCTTCACCGCTTGGAAAGAAAACGGCTGGGTGTATGCCGATTCGAAACAGGCTGCAAAACCACTCCGTTTCCGTCCGACTGGAGACTATACAGATATTTACGGACAATCTTGGACGATCAGCGGGGATCTCTCTGTATTGGATCTTTCAGCAAACAGGACTTCCCTCTGGTATGGGAATTACCCTGATGCCCTTGCACGGCTTTACAGCGTTCTTCATTCCCACAGCGGACGATATGTTGTCGCTGATGCGAAACCGGGTTATCAATTTGCCGCTGAAAAATCTCCTCTCCACCTCGGCGGAGGCGGACACGGCTCCCTCTATAAAACGGATAGTTTAGCGCCGATGATCATTGTCGGCTCTGAGAAAACCCCAAGACATCTTCGCCACATTGACCTAAAGGATTTTTTCATTCAATTGACTGAGTAGCCTGATCTGAATGTAGAAACGATCAGGTCTCTTCCTTTTACAAGGGTTCTTCGTTGACATTTTTTTGTTGTTCTTTGTAATATGTTGATAGTCATTTAGTTTACTTACTTACTTAATTAAATTCGAAAAGCAGGTGCAGTTATGAAAAAGGATGAAATCAGCCGTGATACGGTTGAGCAATTAATTCATGCGTTTAACAGGCTGCGATACACGGAAATGAAACTCTCTTTCCCTTCTCAAGATTGGAAAAAGAACGAGGGCAAAGCATTGATGTTTCTGGACGACACTGCCGAAGGCGAAGGAAAAATGGTATCGGAAATCAGCCAGGCTCTGCATGTCACCTCACCTTTTGCGACACAGCTTTTAAACAGACTTGATAAAAAAGGGCTGATTTATCGGCGCATGGATCAGGATGACCGGCGGATTGTCCGCATCTTTTTGACCGATGAAGGAAAAAAAACAGCAAACGAAGTGAAGAAAGGGCTAAATCAATGGTTCTTTCAGCTTGCCGCTTATCTTGGCGGAGCTGAAAGCACTCAGTTCGCCGGTTTGATCCATAAAATGTCCGACTTTTTAGAGCTTGGTGAAAAAAAAGATGAAAAGAAGGTTGAAAAATGATTTCTCTCTTAAAATATTTAAAGCCCTATAAGCTGCAGGTGATTCTGGTTGCAGTGTTTACGCTGTTCAGCAGTGTGCTTGAGCTTTATTTGCCTACATTGATGGCAGATGTTGTCGATGTCGGAATTGTCAACTCTGATATGGCATTTATCCTGAAAACCGGTGTATGGATGATTGTTTGTTCCCTCCTTGCCATCATCATGACTGTGGGAAAAGCTTTATTCGCATCCAAAACGGCCCTTGGCTTTGGGAGGGATGTACGGCGCAGGCTGTTTGTTAAAGTTGAACATTACTCAATGGAGGAGTTTGGGAAAGTCGGGTCCGCCTCCCTTATCACCCGGACCACAAACGATGTCAAACAAGTGCAAGATGTGCTCAATATGATGCTTTCGATGATGACGAGAGCGCCGTTGATGCTGATCGGCGGTATTGTGCTGGCCGTATCCCGGGACGCCAAGCTGTCCATCATCTTTTTGGCCGCTCTTCCGATACTGGCTGGACTGATTTTTTTGATCACAAAAAAGGCCGTCCCCCTGTTTGGCGTCCTGCAAAAAAAGACGGACCGCCTCAATCTTGTGCTTCGTGAAGGATTGACAGGCGTCCGTGTGATCCGCGCCTTTAATCGTGTCGATGAAGAAAAAACGCGCTTCCAGCAAGCGAACAAAGAATTTCGGGATACAGGGATTGCCGTCAACAAAATCATGGCGTTCCTCTTCCCTGTGATGATGATCATGATGAACTTTACAAACATCGCTATCATTTGGTTTGGCGGCATTCGGGTTGATGAAGGCAGCATGCAGGTCGGCAACTTAATGGCTTTTCTCCAATATGCGTCAATGATCTTGATCGCTTTGATCATGCTGGCGATGACATTCGTGATGATTCCGAGGGCTCAAGCGTCGGCCAGCCGCATTAATGAACTGCTGATGATCGATCCTCAAATTACAGATCCCAAGCAGCCCGCAGAAGAAAACGGCTTGCACGGCTATATTGAATTCAAAGATGTCACATTCCGTTATACCGGAGCTGAGAAACCCGTTCTTGAAGACATTTCTTTTCAAGTAAAACCAGGTGAAACCACGGCGATTATCGGAAGCACAGGTGCGGGGAAAACTACTATTCTTCAATTGATTCCGAGGTTTTTTGATATAGAAAAAGGCGCCGTTCTTGTCAATGGAATCGATGTGAGAAACATGCCGCAGCAAGAGCTTCGCAAAAAAATCGGCTATGTGCCGCAAAAAGCTTCATTATTCAGCGGAACCATCAAAGACAATATCCGCTTTGGTAAGGAATATGCGGCAGACGAAGACATTTTGGAAGCACTTGAAACCGCCCAGGCTTCCGAGTTTATAGCAGGCAAAGAAAACGGAATCGACTCTTATATTGAGCAAGCCGGCGCCAACCTTTCAGGCGGACAAAAGCAGCGGCTTTCGATCGCCCGAACGTTGGTCAGAAAACCGGAAATCTATTTGTTTGACGACAGTTTTTCAGCGCTTGATTATAAAACAGATCAAAAGCTTAGAAAAGCGTTGGAGAAAACAACTGTCGACGCCGCTGTTATCATTGTCGCCCAAAGGGTAATCACGATTACGGAAGCTGATCAAATCATCGTCTTAGATGAAGGGAAAATAGCTGGAATCGGCACACACCAACAATTGCTTGCAGAAAACAAGATTTATCAAGAAATCGTCACATCCCAGCAAGCTGAGGAGGAGAGCGCATGACTAAAAAAGAACAAAAACACCCAGGCTCTTTGCCCGCAGGCATGCAGCAGGAAAAACCGAAGGAATTTAAGAAAACGCTCTTGCGGCTGGCCGGCTACTTAAAGCCGCGGACTTCTCAGCTGGTGCTGGTGATCATCGCAGCGATTTTAGCCACCTTATTTAATGTCATCAGTCCAAAGCTTCTTGGGGATGCGACATCTTCCCTTTTTGCGAGCTTTACTGAGGGAACAGGAGTTCAGTTTGATTTTCTCGGCCGGATTACGTTGATATTGGCTGGGCTTTATCTCCTTTCGGCTTTCTTTACATTTTTGCAGCAGTACATCATGGCCGGAGTCGCGCAAAAAACGATATTTGAAATGCGCCAGGAAGTCAATGAGAAACTGGCGCGCCTCCCTTTAAAATACTATGACAGACATTCGCACGGAGACACACTCAGCCGTGCAGTAAACGATATTGATAACATTAACACATCGCTTCAGCAGGCGCTGACGCAAATGATCACATCCGTGATTACCATTGTCGGAATCATTATGATGATGCTGTTCATCAGTCCAGTGCTGACGCTTGTCGTATGTATCACCATTCCGCTCAGCATGCTGGCCGTCAGACTGATCGCATCCTTCTCGCAAAAACATTTCAGCGCACAGCAAAATGAGCTTGGCGCAATTAACGGCCATGTTGAGGAAATGTTTACGGGGCATCAGGAAGTGAAAGCGTTCGGGCATGAGGAAAAAGCGATTCAGCAATTTGATGAAGTGAATGAGCGCTTATATCAATCTGGCTGGAAAGCGCAGTTCATTTCCGGACTGATGATGCCGATGATGACATTCATCGGAAACCTCGGTTATGTTTTTGTCAGCATTACGGGCGGAATTTTTGTCTTAAACGGCACCCTGCTGATCGGGGGCGTTCAGGCTTTTATTCAATACACACAGCAGTTTTCCCAGCCGCTTGTCCAGGCTGCCGGAATCGCAAACACAATCCAATCTGCGATTGCTTCGGCAGAACGGGTTTTCAGCCTTTTGGATGAAGAAGAGGAAAAACAAGAATCCCCTGCCGATGTCGATACTGAAGCATTAAAAGGTGATGTTTCATTTGAATATGTTGCATTTGGCTATGATGAAAATGTGCCGGTTATCCGTGATTTAAATCTTGATGTCAATGAGGGCCGGACGATTGCGATCGTCGGACCGACCGGTGCGGGGAAGACGACGATTATCAACTTGCTGATGCGATTTTACGAATTGAACAGAGGCAGTATCAAGGTTGGCGGCACGGACCTTAATGAACTGTCACGCGAGCAGGCAAGAAGCATGTTTGCGATGGTTCTTCAGGACACTTGGCTTTTCAACGGCACAATTCGCGATAATATCGCTTATGGACGGGAAAGCGCGACAGACGAGGACATCATTCAGGCGGCAAAAGGAGCCTATGCCGACGACTTTATCCGCACTCTGCCGGACGGTTATGACACGATATTGAGCGAGGATGCGCAAAATATTTCACAAGGTCAAAGGCAGCTGCTGACGATCGCGCGGGCCATATTGGCCGATCCGAAGATTTTAATTTTGGATGAAGCGACAAGCAGCGTTGATACGCGCACCGAAATGAATATCCAGAAAGCAATGAACAAGCTGATGGATAACCGCACAAGTTTCGTGATCGCCCACCGCCTCTCGACCATTAAAGACGCTGATCTGATTCTCGTCATGAATAACGGGGACATTATTGAAAAAGGAAATCATGAAGAGCTTCTTCGGCAGGACGGTTTTTATGCTGACTTGTATAACAGCCAGTTTTCCCGGGAAGAAGCCGTCAGTTAAGAAAAAGGCTGTGCCGTAAGCGTTCAAAACGCTTTTCGGCACAGCCTTTTTGCATTACACGTTTTCAGACACGCGGCGGATGCCCGGCCGTCCATTTTCACAAATAAATGAGGCGGCAGTGGTAATCGGCGCGCCCGGTCTTGATACATAATCGAGCAGCCGATAATCGCTCCGCCAATATTGCGGAGTAACCGTACAGCGTACGTAGCCGCGCTGATCATTAAAAAATTTCAAATGAGGATTTTCGATGTAAAGGGTGTCAGGATGTAACGAACTCGCACGGTCTCCCCCCGAGCTTATAGAAGTTCCGGCGAATTCAGCGCCCACCGTTGTGGAATTTGGGTTATCAAAGTCGCTTTTGATGTCAAATACCCAATTGGTATGCACATCGCCGGTCAGGACGATCGGATTTGAGATATGCTGTTTCTGTAAAAACTCGACAACCTCGTTTCGTTCAGCGGAATATCCGTCCCACCCATCCATCGGCAAAATTTTCACTTCGCCTGCTTGATGGTCGACTTGTGAAAAAAAGACTTGCTGGGCGAGCACATTCCAAATCGACTGTGAGCGGCGCAGCCCGTCATAAAGCCATCTTTTCTGCTCTTGTCCTAAAATGGTTCTTGAAGGGTCTGTTGAATCAAAACTCGGGGGCTTATTGCCGTCATTATTGGCCTGGTCGTCTCGGTATTGCCGCGTGGTCGAGGATATTAAACTCGGCTAAATCGCCATATGTGACTCGGCGATACATGCTCATCTCCGCGCCTCTTGGAATCGACGATTGTCTGAGCGGCATATGTTCAAAATAGGCTTGGTACGCACTTGCGCGGCGCAGGATAAAGCGATCAGGAGATTGATTTTTTTCGGGGATGAATCCGGCATAATTGTTTTCCACGTCATGGTCGTCCCATGTCACAATCCACGGAAACAGCGCGCGGGCCCGCTGGTAGTCGGCATCATATAAATATTGAGCGTGACGCGTTCTGTAGTCTTCAAGCGTCAAGGTCTCCGCGCCTTTATGGAGCCGGACATTCTTAGCGGCAGTCCCGGGCCCATATTCATAAATCGCATCGCCTAAATGCAAAACAAAGTCCAGGCTTTCTTCGGCGAGCCGGCGGTACGCGGTGTAATATCCTTCTTCAAAATGCTGGCAGGAAACAAATGCAAATGCAAGGTGATCCATTTTGGCGGATGGCAGAGGAAGCGTTTTTGTGCGGCCGATTTGACTGGTTTCATACCCGGCATGAAAACGATAATAATAAATGCTGTCAGGTTCAAGCCCTTCTACTTCAACGTGAACAGAATGGGCATACTCCCGCTTGGCGACCTTCTCTCCCTGTTTGACGATTTCCCGAAAGCTGCTGTCGCGGGCGACTTCCCATTTTACCGTCACATCTTCCGGAGACATGCCTCCCTGCGGTCCAAGCGGTTCAGGAGCGAGACGGGTCCAAAGCACAACACCGTCAGGAAGAGGTTCGCCGGATGAGACGCCCAATGCAAATGGATTTGCGGTAAACTTCGGCACTTTCTCAGCGGCCGCTCTCCGTTCTGTTGTTACCGATGTACCTCCTGCGGTTCTCTCATTAAAAGACTCTGAATACCTCTTTGAAACATTTGTTTTCATTACTATCGTCTCCTTTAACTATTCATAATGAAAAACAGTCCGAGGCTTTCTTTACGGATCTACTTTGCTATTAATTTGTAAGCGCTATCATTCCTTTCATCTCTCAAAGTGTGATGCTGTTTTAAATGTAGCAGCTATCTCTCGAAATGTAAATAGATTCCATGTATGATCTGTCACTTTCCCTTACTTAAAAAGTCTTATTTGCATATAGCAGTCTCTGCTTTTTCTCCCTTTTTCAAAAGGCTACTTCCGTCCAATTGACAATTTTTTCATAATATGTCCGTTGAACATAACATAAAAATAGTGATAACGTAATTTTATGAACCGGTTCATGGAATTCTATCCAGTATAAATACAAAAAGGAGATTTGACCATGACAAAATCAATGCAAAGCGGAAATCGTTACGCCAATTGGATTCCAATGAAGGAAATAAGTTCTGCCGAAGATCAGCTGTTTCCGTTTTCGGTTTATCATCGGCTCCGGAAGACAAATCCGGTGCGCTATGATGATGATCGAGAGTGCTGGGATATATTTTCCTACGAAGATGTTCAATATGTGCTGAAAACGCCCAAGCTTTTTTCTTCAAAACGCGGCGGGGATATGAAGGGAAAGAGCATGCTCACGATGGACCCGCCGAAGCACACGAAAATGAGGGCGATCGTCAATAAGGCTTTCACGCCAAAAGCGGTGAAGCAGCTGGAACCGCATATCGAAGAAGTGACTGCCTTTCTGCTTGACGAAGCCAAAGACAAAGATTCATTTGACATGGTCGACGATTTGGCCGGCCCGCTTCCGGTGATTATCATCGCTGAACTGCTTGGTGTCCCGGCGGAAGATCGCCGCATTTTTAAACATTACTCTGATATGATGGTCTCTGGAGCTAAAGACAGTTCCGATGAAGCCGTCAAGCAGATGAACAAACAGCGCGAGGAAGGCGGCGAATTTTTAAACGGCTACTTTAAAAACATCATCGATGAACGAAAAAACGAACCGAAAGATGATTTAATTTCCCTTTTGATAAAAGCCGAAGTGGACGGTGAAAAATTGACGGAAGCCGAACTGCTTAGCTTTTGCACGCTCCTGTTAGTTGCAGGCAATGAAACGACAACCAATTTAATCGCCAATGGGGCCCGCTATTTAACGGAAGATGAAAAGGTGCAGGAAACCGTCAGAAACGACCTGTCACTCGTCCCTCAGCTCGTTGAAGAAACGCTTCGTTATTATCCGCCTGTACAGGCGATCGGACGTGTTGCAGCTGAAGACATTGAAATCAGAGGCGTCCCGATTGCAAAAGGCTCTACTGTGATCAGCTGGGTCGCTTCAGCTAACCGGGATGAAACGAAATTTGACGACCCTGATACGTTTAAGCTTGACCGCAAATCAAATCCACACATGAGCTTCGGCTTTGGCATTCATTTTTGCCTTGGGGCCCCTCTCGCTCGTCTGGAAGCGAAGGTCGCACTGTCATATCTGCTGCGGCATTTTCGGATTGAAAGAGAGCAATCAGAGGAGCTCTCAGCGATTCAAAGCCCTTTTGTATTCGGCGTTCGCCGCCTGCCAGTCCAGCTTTTATCATAGCAAAAAAGGGACGGGCTATAGATGCCCGTCCCTTCTGTGTGACTTAAGGATTTGTAGACCACATGCCTGCGGATTTAATGAAAATGCGCGGGTGCAATTTAAGCTGAGCGACCATGTATTCGGCAAGATCTTCAGGCTGCATAACCCGTTCCGGATTGCCGTCTGTTAATTTGGAATCGATGGCCAAATCTGTCGCGACAGTGCTTGGCGTAAGTGCGCTTACACGGATGTTATGCTTTCTGACTTCCTGCATTAACGATTCGGTCAGCCCAAGAACGGCGAATTTAGATGCGCTGTAGGCACTCGTTCCGGCTGCTCCTCTTTGGCCCGCTGTTGACGAAATATTAATGATATCCCCTGATTGCCGCTCCATCATATCAGGCAGAACGGCACGGGTCACATTGTATACGCCCATCAGGTTGACTTGGATAATGTTCTCCCACTCTTCAGGGGACTGCTCAAGGAAGCCTGCAAATCCGCCAATACCTGCATTATTAATGAGAATATCAATCTGTCCGAGCTCCTCTTGAACAAACTGAACTGCGCTTTCTACCGCTTTTAAATCTTTTACATCTGCTGCGGCAACAGACACTTTCACGCCGAAAGCCTTCAATTCTTCAGCCGCTTTTTCAAGATTGGCTGCTGTACGTCCGATCAGACCGATATGAACGCCTTCTTTTGCAAGGGCAATTGCAGTCGCACGGCCAATTCCCCTGCCCCCTCCTGTAATAAGAGCTGTTTTGTTTTGTAAAGATTGCATCTCAAAAACTTCCTTTCTGTATGTATAGCACCTTTAAATTATAGAGAACTAAAATGCTCGTTTGCAAATGTAACGACTTGCAGTTAGATCGTCATTGGCTGCGGCTTTCCTCCTTTCCCTTCTAAATCCTCATCTTTCAATATGCGAGAGGAAAAAGGAGCCGCGGCAGAGAATTTATTTTTTGTTTAAAAGATCATCAACGACCGCGCTCATTCTTCAAAAGAGCATGCCTTCCCATCCGGGAACAGAGGCTTCTGGAATCTGGTCAAAGCAGCAAATACAAACGGCAAAGACGGTGCTGAATTAATCGTCACAGTCGGATATAAACTTTATATTTTCAGCGACACCTCAAAAGCATTTAAAAATTTTCCCTGGACCTTTCACGGATGGGAAACCAGGAGCAGAAATCATCTTAAAACGCAGGACTCCGTTTTTGTAGTCAAGGGTGATCACAAAAAAACAAAAAATTATCTGATAGGGTCGAACAGTGACATTCAAAAGATTGACGGAGTTTCCGGAAGCGAAATCTTAATTTCTGTACCGCAAAAAGGATTAAAAGTAATCACCGACCGAACCGGGAAGATAACGGATCTATAAAGATCGATGCAAAAAAGCCGGATAACTAAAAATCCGGCCTTTTTGTGGTCTATTTTTTGATTTGAAAGCCGGCGCGGAACCTTTTCAATTCCGATTCGCCGGCTGTTTTATATTCATTGGGCGCCTCGAATGACATTTGTGATCATAACTTCTCGTCTTAAAAAATTGCTTATATGACATTTGGCCTTAATACTTCATGCATTCACCAATGTAAAAAAAAGCAAGTTGACAAAATTATTGTAAATATGGGAAAGACCGAGTATACTCATATAGTTGCCAATCATAAGGAAAAAATATATAAATGGCGGTGGAGACACGTAAACAGATAAGATAGAAACCACAAAAATAAATGAGGAATCTGAATTCATCTTTAGCAAACGTTGATTTTCAGGATGTCCTGCATATGATCAATATTTAATTCTTGGTTTTTTGGGTTAATTGTCGTTACAGGAGGTTTGATATGGAAAAAAAGTTTAATTCCAAGGCGATACTTATCACCTTTATGATTGGTGCATTTTTTGCAATATTAAACGAAACCTTGCTCAATATCGCTTTAACAGAGTTAATGACGGTATTTGGCGTTGATGCCCCGACAGTTCAATGGTTAGCTACCGGGTTTATGCTTGTCATGGGTATTTTAATGCCTGTTTCTGCATTATTGATTCAATGGTTTACGACAAGACAAATGTTTATCGGTGTCATGACGGTGTTTTTATTCGGGACAGTGATTGCTGCTTGTGCGGTGAATTTTCCGATGCTTTTGACCGGACGCATGATACAGGCTGTCGGTACGGGGCTGTTAATCCCTATCATTATGAATGCTTTGCTTTTACTTTATCGGCCGGAAGTCCGAGGGAAAATTATGGGAACGTTCGGGCTTGTGATCATGTTTGCCCCTGCTATCGGCCCTACTTTATCAGGCGTCATTGTTGATCTTCTCGGCTGGCGCTGGCTATTCATCATCGTGATCCCTTTTGCGATATTTTCAATCCTCTTTGCGATGAAATATTTGCAAAATGTCGGTGAAGTGACACGCCCGCGTGCGGATCTTTTATCGATCATTCTCTCAACCATTGGGATCGGGGGTATCGTATACGGATTTAGCAGTGCAGGAGAAGATCCGGACGGATTTGCTTCTGCCAAGATCATTGCTGTGATTGCCATCAGCCTGATCAGCTCGGTATTATTCGTGCTTCGTCAGCTAAAGCTGGATGAACCGCTATTGGATGTCCGTGTGTTTGCCTATAAAAATTATACCCGCGGGGTCGTCATTTTTGTTATTGTCATTATGGCGATGTTCGCTTCTGAAATCGTAATGCCGATGTATTTGCAAGGACCGCTCGGCTTTACTGCGAAAACTGCAGGTTTATTGCTTTTGCCTGGTGCATTGTTAAACGGCCTTATGTCGCCTGCTATGGGCGCTTTATTCGACAAATTCGGGCCGAGAAAACTGATCATTCCGGGCACAATCGTATTAATCGGCGTTATGGTATTCTTTAGCAGAATTAATCCATCGGTGCCGATGTGGTCGTTCATCATTGTTTATATCATCTTGATGCTGTCCATCTCAGCGATCATGATGCCTGCGCAAACGAATGCATTAAATGAATTGCCGAAGCACTTATATCCTCATGGAACGGCGATTTCCAATACGTTACAGCCTGTTGCGGGTGCACTGGGTGTTTCGGTTTTTGTGAGCATCATGAACCAAGGCCAGAAAAGTTTTCTGGCTGAACATAAAGGGGCTGCTGCCGGCGAGCAGCTCATGAATGAAGCGATGACACATGGAGTTCATCATGCCTATTGGTTTGCACTGGCCTTAAGCTGCATTGCTTTCTTGGCCGCGATATTTATTAAAAAGGCGGTTTCGCCTGATTTTGACAAAGAATAATTTTTTCCAGTCCTCGATGTTTCGTTAAAGAAGCTCGAGGGCTTGTTTTTTTCATGACTGGTATATCTTCACTCCAAACAGCTCTCTCAGTTCATCGCGCCCTTTTTCGCTGAAGGCGCTGTTGACACCCTCCCTTTCAAAGATGCCAAGCCAACTAAGCGAGTTTTTGCAGTCATCCTTGCTTACGCTTACCTATCTTTCAAGCGATACTCCCTCCGCTTATCAAATGGTCGAAAAAAACGATATTTTTCATTAAACCTCATGCCGATCATATTTTTTCAGAATTGACGAGATTTTGTGACATGATATAATGCTAGAATCATATTCATTTTATCGGAAAGGAACGTTTTCCATGGAGCCTTATGTTGATCAAAAAGACGGCATTTTCAAATCCGTATGTTCGCTTGACTGCCCTGACCAATGCGGGCTGCTGATTCAAAAAAAAGACGGTAAAATCGTTAAAATTCAAGGTGATCCGGAGCATCCTGTCACACAGGGCAACATCTGCAACAAAGTGCGCAATATGACAGAGCGCATTTATGATCCCAAACGGCTAAAGACTCCGCTGAAACGGACGGGTGCAAAAGGAGAAGAAGCATTCGAACCGATCAGCTGGGATGAAGCGATTGAAACGATTCGCTCCCGCTGGCAGGAGCTCATTGAAAAAGAGGGGGCTGAAAGTATTCTGCCATACAGCTTCTACGGCAACATGGGAAACTTGACGGCCGAGGGAATGGACAGGCGCTTCTTCCACCGCCTCGGATCCAGCCAGCTTGACCGGGCGATCTGCACGCCTGCGGGTTCAACAGGCTATAAATACACGATGGGTGGAAGCATCGGCACTGATCCGGAA
Source organism: Bacillus swezeyi (assembly GCF_001969815.1). Lineage (GTDB taxonomy): Bacteria > Bacillota > Bacilli > Bacillales > Bacillaceae > Bacillus > Bacillus swezeyi. The sequence goes on from NZ_MRBK01000002.1 coordinate 31,981, forward strand.
GATACAACAGAGACAAAACTGTTCATTTTTTGGGGGATCAATGCGGTCTCAACGAACATGCATCAAATCACCATCGCCCAAAAAGCGCGGAAAAACGGCGCGAAAATTGTTGTGATCGATGTACATAAAAATCAAACCGGCAGAATGGCTGACTGGTTCATCCCGATCCGCCCCGGAACGGACAGCGCACTTGCCCTCGGGATCATGCACGTATTATTCAAGGAGAAAATGGCTGATGAAGCATTTCTCCGCGAATATACAGTCGGACATGAAGAGCTGCGCCGCCATGTTCTGCAATATGATCCGGATACGGCGGCGGAAGTGACCGGCGTTCCGCGGGAAGATATCGTTGAACTCGCCCGTTTGTATGGTCAAACCTCCCCTTCCTTGATCCGCATCGGCAACGGTCTGCAGCATCATGACAATGGCGGTATGATCATCCGAACCATTGCTTGTCTGCCCGCCATTACGGGGCAATGGACGGTAAAAGGCGGGGGCGCGATTAAAGGGAACACCGCTTTTTTAGCCTACAATACAAAGGCATTGCAGCGCCCAGATTTGTTAAATGGCAGAACGCCCCGGGCGATCAATATGAATCAGCTCGGCAAAGCCCTCTTGGAATCCGATCCGCCGATCAGGTCATTGTTTGTGTACGGCAGCAACCCGGCCGTTGTCGCACCTGAAGCGAACAAAGTCAGAAAAGGGCTTGAGCGTGAAGATTTGTTTACTGTTGTGCATGATTTATTTCTGACAGAAACCGCGCGGTATGCCGATATCGTTCTGCCGGCCTCTTCAGCTTTTGAAAATACAGATTTCTATACATCATATTGGCACCATTATACCCAAATTCAAAAGCCGGTTATTGAGAAGTATGGCGAGAGCAAATCGAATACGGAAGTGTTCCGTCTTCTTGCTGAGGCGATGGGCTTTGATGATGAACCGCTCAAAGACTCTGATGAAGATATGATCAGACAGGCTCTTGAATATCCAGACAATCCATGGCTTGAAGGAATTGATTACGATAACCTGTCTGAAAAGCATTTTGTGAAAGCAAAAAGAGAGACTGTTTTTCCCGACAGGCTGCCGACGCCTAGCGGAAAAATCGAATTGTATTCGAAAAAGATGGAACAAGACGGCTATCCAGCCCTGCCGACCCATACCCCGCTTGCAGAGAAAAGCGATTATCCGTTTTTATTCGTACCTGGGCCGAATCATAATTTTTTAAACTCGACGTTTTCAAATAATGATAAACATAAAAAATTAGAAAAGGAGCCTAAGCTTCATTTGAACATAAAAGACGCTGAAGAAAAAGGCATTGAAAATGGAGATATGGTAAGGGTTTGGAATGACCGCGGCGAATGTGTCCTGCCTGCGGCCATCGGAGAAAACGTCCTCCCTGGCGTAGCCGTAAGCCAAGGATTGTGGGCTGATGCGAAAGGCAAACATTATTTGGTGAATGCTTTGACTCCTGATCGTTTAGCCGATATGGGCGGCGGTGCAACCTTCTTTTCAGGAAAAGTTCAAATCGAAAAAGCTTAGGCGCTAAACAGACCGGTCTGCTTCACCGGTCTGTTTTAATGGAGAGGACCTCCGCTCTATTTTTTTCTTCTCGTTATCGTTTTGACATAGCCGGAAGTGAAATCTGCACTGTCTTTGATAAATCTTGTGATGATATGAAGCTCCTGATCGGTATATTGACTGAGAAACATGGCGGATTCTTGAGCCAAATCTTCAAATAATGTATAGATTTCCTCCATGTTTTCCGGAATCAGTTCAATCAAAAGCCGCCTTCTGTCTGCCGAATCTCTGATTCTTCTGACGTATCCCGCTTTTTCAAGACGATCGATCACCCCGGTGATGGCGCCTGTTGTCAGGCCGCTCTTTTCCGCCAATTCCCCTGCTGTTATTTTTCCATCTCGCGAGATGATCTCCAGACACTTATGATCGGTTCCGTTCAATCCGATTTTTTCGCCGATAGCCTGATGCATGAAAACCGTAGCGGTGCTCTGAAATCTCAGCTGCTGAATCAGCTCCCTGATCAGCTCTTCCCTTTCTTTCTGATTTGTTCTTGACATCGGTAACACCCTTCTATAAAATCATTATATCTTAGCAGCTAAGATATTTATCAACTAATATAAAATCATGATAACAGGATGAAGCTCTCATGCCAAATTTTAGTGAGGCCGAATCTGATAAAAGGAGAATAGATTCATTTGTCAAATACTCAAAACAAAAAATTAGGATTCATTGTAGCGGGATTGCTGCTGGCCATTCTCATGGCCTCTATGGACAACACCATTGTCGTCACGGCTATGGGCACGATCGTCGGCGATCTTGGCGGTCTTGACAGCTTTGTCTGGGTCGTATCCGCTTTTATGGTTGCAGAAATGGCCGGAATGCCGATTTTCGGCAAACTATCTGATATGTACGGAAGAAAACGTTTTTTTCTGTTTGGCAGCTTTGTTTTTATGGCCGGCTCTGCATTGTGCGGAACGGCTTCGACCATTGAACAGCTCAGCATCTACCGTACTATTCAGGGAATTGGCGGAGGGGCGCTGATTCCAATTGCCTTTACGATTATTTTTGACATCTTTCCGCTTGAAAAACGCGGCAAGATAACGGGTCTGTTTGGAGCTGTTTTTGGATTATCCAGTATTTTTGGACCGCTGATCGGTGCATACATTACAGATTACATCAGCTGGCACTGGGTTTTTTACATTAATCTTCCGCTTGGTCTCATTTCTTTCATATTGATTCTTCTGTTTTATAAAGAAACGAAGCGGCATGAAAAGCATCATATTGATTGGCTGGGCGCCATTACGCTTGTAGGCGCTGTCGTATGTCTCATGTTTGCGCTCGAGCTTGGCGGCGAAAAATACGCTTGGGATTCAAGTATGATCCTCCTGCTTTTTGGAAGTGCAGCAATTTTATTTATATGCTTCTTCATCATTGAACACAGGGTGAGAGAACCGATTGTTTCCCTTGATATGTTTAAAAATCGGCTGTTTGCCGGAAGCACGCTTGTCGCCCTGTTCTACGGGGGAACTTTTATTTCGGCGACGATCCAGATTCCCATCTTTGTCCAAGGCGTATACGGAGAATCAGCGACAAACTCAGGGCTTGTTCTTTTGCCGATGATGCTCGGCTCCGTCATCTCGGCCCAGCTCGGCGGTTTCTTAACGACGAAAATGAGCTACCGGAATATTATGCTGATCTCAGGATTGATATTGGTCACCGGGTTTTCTTTATTAAGCACGCTGAATATTGACACTCCCCGGATTTTATTAACGGCTTATATGGTCGTCGTCGGCTTGGGGGTAGGTTTTTCTTTCTCCGTTTTAAGCATGGCGGCCATACATCATTTTGGCCCAGAACAGCGCGGGTCAGCGACTTCGACGAGCAATTTTATGCGTTCGCTCGGAATGACAGTCGGTGCCAGCATATTTGGCATGATTCAAAAAAACAGCTTTTCTGACCAAATGACAGGTCATTTTCAAGGGGCAGCGACGCCTGGTGTTTCCTCTCCGCATGATACCGATCAAATACTGTCAAGCGCGAGAGCTGAGATTCCGCCGGAGGTTCTAAATCGCATCACTGAAGCATTGTCAAGCTCGATTGTCCATACGTTTACATGGGCGATTTTGCCTGCATCGGCTGCTTTTCTATTGGTTTTCTTCATGCCGAAAGACCGTGTTAAAGTGAATGTAAAAAGCAAGTGAATGAAGTCGATTCTAGCTCCCCAAAGCTTTCTTTTTTCTGATTTTTGAGATCAGTAAGAGCGGAATCGGCACTATGCCGAATAAAACGGCCGCAATATAGCCGATTATGTCACCTAGAGAAAATACCTCATTGACACTTTTGGGAGTCATTGCAATCAAATATATCACCGGAAGCAGACCGTACATCATCGGTCTGCTCTTATTTTTGAAGATCTGTGAAAGCCCCAGTGATGCAGCGTAAAACGAAATGGAAAATGTCGCAAACAGCTGCATAATCCAGATGACCAGCAGCAATGATTCAAACCGTTCAAATATCAAGCCTGAGACTTCGTAGCTGCGGATCAGGTCAAGCGTCGGCCATGTCATCGCTGTCACTCCGTCAACTGACAGCGCCCCGATCACGAATACGATCGTCGTTAAATAAAAGAGCATGGCTATAGTTATCCCCATCACAACAACTTTGACGCCTTTTTCCGGCTTTTTCATAAACGCCAAAAGAAAGACCATAACTTCGGCGCTGATAAAAGAAAGGGTTGTTGCCTTTGTTCCCTTTAACACCGGCATGACGCCTTTTCCAAGTACAGGACGCAGGTTATCCAGTTCAAATAGTCCAAAGCTCATCAAAACAACCGTTAAAAAGATTATGATTGTAATCGGAAAGATAATTTCAAATAAACGGGCAAGCGATCCCATCCCATCTTTTATTGAATAAAATCCGACCCACATCATCGTCATGATGATCGCCCAAAGGGGTGTTTCCTCCAGCAAAAAAAAGTTGATGACCTCAGCCATGATTCGTACTTCAAAAGCCGCAATCGTCACAAAATGCTCAATAAAGAACAGACCGATCAAAGCACCAAGCCATTTTCCAACAATGTCTCCGCCGTATTGAAAAAATGTTTGTCCCGGATAATCCTGACTTAATTTTGTCATGATCACACCGGCGGCTGTTGTGATGAGCCCGCCTAAAAGGACGGATATCCACACATCCGGTGTACCCGCCTCTTCTACGGCGGTTCTCGGCAAACTGAGAATGCCCGCCGCCATAGTATAACTGACAAAGACAACAATAGCCTGAAAAGTCGTTATTTTATCTTCGGAACGGATCATTGCGTGCTTCTCCGCCTTTCGTGATTAGACATTCTGCTGTTACTGATCACCCACAGTACCGTAATCTTTAATATTGACTTGAACATGATATTTGATCGGTATTTCGGTAAATGTCTGATCCCAATTTTTCTTCAGCTTTTCCCAAAGCCGGGGATGCTTGATTCTCAGCTCGTTTCCGAAGCCGGCGAGGTCTCCTTTGTATACGTTCTGCATTTTTTCTGTAATTTGCTTCATTGATTTCTTCACCGTTTGTGCGGTTTGTTTTTCAACTTTTTCTAAGAATTTGTTGTCAAACGCTTTTTCGGTTGTCATCCAGTTTTCGGCAAGGTGGCCTTCTGACTCAATGTTTACTTCAAATGAGAGGCGGTTTCCTTTGACAATGGGCTTGATGTCACTTTTGATGGATTCCACTGCAAATGCGTTCAGCTTTTTTGCTTTTGAATCATAGTTTTTGACCACACCGCCCTGTCCCTGTCCTGTAATCCACATAATCCCCTCTAAATCGTGTTCATCCAAATAGCCGATCAGCTTATTGTTTTTTCCATTGATTGCAGCGGCGCCCGCATATTTGACTTCTCCTTTAGCGCCGACCACATTTTGAAGCAGAAAGCTTGCTCCAGACCTCATTTTGCCTGTCAGTTTGGCAAGTGTTACAGGAGGCAGAATTTTTTTCGCCTTATACTCATTTTCAAGGATTTTGCGTAGGCGAAACGCCGGCATTTCACCGGTTTCCTTTAGTTCAAGCGTGTCTCTCGCTCTGCCTCTTGTCACGAGAACGAGACTGCTTGGCCTGATTTCATTATCGCGGAGAGGTTGATCGAGCAGTTCTTCCAGTGAATAGGTCCGAAGAAGCTCGGCCGCGATTACGATAACCTTTAAATGGGGACTGAATATCGGCCTGTCTTTCCTCAACGCCACCTCAGCGTTGATCTGCTGGAGTGAATCCCCTGTTTCATAAATGTTGATGTAAGCTTTTTGATCGGACCCTCCTCCCCCGCTCGCCTTTGAACCGGCTGTCTGTTGGTTTACATATTGATAGATCATGGTGACCCGATCCTTTTTCCGATATTCTCCCCCCATCTCATCAAACTTTTTTTCGAGTTCGGTTTCCTTGCCTTTGTCGATCCCAATGGCGAATGTTAAGCCAAGCTCTTCAATTTCACGGCTGCTCCAGCATCCGGTTAATAAAAACAAGAGTAAAAAAACCGATAGAAAGCGGATGTTTCCGGTTATTTTCATGTTTTCTTCCTCCTTACATTTGAAATCGCCAGAAGCACTAGCGGGGTCAATCCGAATAAATAGATCGCGCTGTCGCCGATCAGATCCCCTAATTGAAAAAGATGATTGATATTTTTGGGCGTCATCGCAATCAAATAGACTACCGGCAGCAAGATGTACAAAAGCGGCTGAATATTGATTTTGAAAAGCTGGGAGAGTCCTAAAGCAGCGACATAACAACTAATAGTAAAATTTGCAAATAATTGCATAATCCATATAACAAGCAGCAATGATTCAAACCGTTCAAATATAAGCCCCGGCAGTTCAAAACTTCGCATCAAGTCGAGCGTCGGCCATGTTCTTGTACTCACTCCGTCAATCGACAGTGCCCCGATGACCATGATGACGGTTATCGCATAAAAGATGACAGAAAAACAAACACCAATTAAAGCAGCTTTAAACGCTTTATCCGGCTTTTTCATAAAAGGGATGATGATCATGACGACTTCAATGCCTGTATAAGCGAGAGTCGTCGTCTTGATCCCTTGGATCGCCGGCGTGATTCCTTTTCCTAAGACAGGACGCAGGTTATCCACGTCAAAAATACCTGCGCTCATAAACACAACCGTTAAAAAAATGAGAACCGTAATTGGAAAGACGATCTCATAGAGGCGGGCGAGCGGGTTGATACCGCCGACTAAAAGGTAGATCCCGCACCATAAAAAAATCATCGCCGTCGCCCAGATCGGGGTTTCTCCAAGCAAAAAAAACTGGATCACTTCAGTCACTGATCGAACTTGAAACCCCGATGTTGCAAGGAAATAACAAATAAACAAAAGACTGATCACACCACCCATCCACTTGCCAATAATGTCCCGGCTGTATTGATAAAAGGTTTTGCCAGGATATTCCCTGCTTAATTCCACCATGATGAAGCCCGCCATGATGGCAACCAGTCCTCCGAATATAACGGACAGCCAGACATCCGGCGTTTTGACTGCTTCTACAGATGTCCGCGGCAGTATCAATATTCCCGTTCCCAGAAGAAAATTCGTGACGATAATGACGGTTTGTGAAACGGTAATTTTGTCTTGTTGACTGATTACCATGGGTAGGGGCCCCTTTCCTTTTCAATTGTCAGCCGGTATGAGATCCTCATTTTTAATGATTGGTCCTATGTTTTCCCCTTTTGATCCTTGAAATCACCAGTAGCAAAATCGGTATCAAGCCGCCTAAATAAACGCCGCTGTTTCCAATCAAGTCTCCAAACGCAAACATGTTGTTGATATTGTTCGGACCCATTGCAATGAGATAAATCACCGGAAGCAAAACGAACATTACCTTTTGAATATTTGTTTTAAAGAGCTGGGACAGCCCCAATGCCGCACCATAAAAAGAGATGGCAAACGTGTTGAAAAGCTGCATGATCCAGATGACCAAAAGCAATGATTCGAACCGTTCAAATATGAGCCCCGGCTGTTCAAAGCTTCGCATCAAATCAATTGTCGGCCATGTTCGTGCAACCACCCCGTCTATGGACAGTGCGCCGATGACCATTACGACGGTGATCATATAGAAAAGCAATGGGATGGCCGTTCCGATGACAACCGTTTGAACGGCTTTATGCGGCTGGTTCATAAAAGGCATCAGAATCAGGACGATTTCAATCCCCGAAAAGGAGAGGGCGGTTACTTTTATTCCTTTTAATACAGGCCCAATCCCTTGCCCTAGCACAGGACGCAAATTGTCCATTTCAAAAATTCCTGAACTCATCAAAACGACCAGCAGAAAAAGGATGACTGTAATAGGGAAAACGATTTCAAACAGACGGGCAATCGAGCTTAAGCCGCCGATGATCAAATATAGCCCCACCCACAAAAAAATCATTGCGGTTGCCCAGCGGGGTGTTCCTTCCAGTAAAAAAAAGTGGATAATCTCCAGCATTGAGCGAACCTGAAAACCGGAATGGGCCAACAGATAACAAGCGAAAAACAGGCCGATCAACCCGCCGATCCATTTGCCGATGATATCCTGGGTGTATTCATAAAAGGTTTTTTCAGGATACTGATGGTTCAGCTTCACCATGATGATCGATGCTGCCAGTGCGATCATCCCCCCTAAAACGAGCGTGATCCAGACATCAGGTGTCTTGACTTCATCGACAGACGTTCGCGGCAGCGTCAAAATCCCTGTCCCAAGCAGGAAATTGGTGATGATGACTGCTGTTTGTAAAGTGGTGATGCGCTCATTCGCCCCGATCATCATGAATGTTTTCCTCCTCTCTATGCTATTGGCGTGTCGAATCGTCTGTTTTCATCATTTTCGGCCGCTTTTTCATCATCAGTATCGGCATGCGGACGATGAAATCTTTCCAATCGCCTAAACGATAAGGGACGGCTGGACTGGCATATGGAACACCAAAACTTTTCAGCTTCACCGCGTGGCTGGCAAGCATGAGAAAAAACATAATCACACCGTACAATCCAAATACAGCTGCGCAAAACATCGCCGCAAACCTCAGCATACGCAGTGATATTCCGGCGCTGTATTGCGGAATCGCAAATGAAGAAATGGCGGTGACCGCAACGACGATGACCATGATCGGACTGACGATGCCTGCCTGTACGGCAGCCTCTCCGATGATGATACCGCCGACGATCCCCATCGCCGGACCAATCGGTTTTGGCAGCCGCAGGCCGGCCTCACGCAAAATTTCGATCGCTACTTCCATAATGAGCGCCTCTATCAGGGATGGAAAAGGCACCCCTACCCTCGTCCCGGTGATGGAGATCGCCAGCTCGCTCGGAATCAGGCCGGGATGAAACGAGATAAAAGAAATATATAAAGCGGGTCCCAGCAAAGAAATCACGGCTGCGCCTACCCGCAAAATGCGGATCAGAGAACTTGGAAGCCATCGTTCATAATAATCCTCAGGCGATTGCAGCAGCATGCTGAATGTAACCGGAACGATTAAAACAAAAGGCGTCCCGTCCAGTAAAATGGCCACCCTGCCTTCCATTAAAGCGCTCATCACCCTGTCGGGACGCTCGGTGCTTTGCACCTGCGGAAACGGACTGAGATAATTGTCTTCAATCAGCTGTTCGACATAGCCGGATTCAAGGACATCATCGATATTAATCCTTTTGACTCTTTTCTTGACTTCCTCCACCAGCCCCGGTTCGGCCACATCTTTGATATAGGCCACGACAAGATTTTTGACGACTCTTTTTCCCACTTGAAACTGACTCATGGACAAGCTTTGATTTTTCCCATGCTGCCTCAAAAGCGCGGTATTTGTTCCCAAAGTTTCTGTAAAGCCTACCCGCGCTCCTCTTACCAAAGCTTCTGATACAGGCTCTTCAATGCTTCTCGTGTTTTTCTTGATGGTGCCCAGCAATAAGACTTCCGCTGAACCATCGATCAACAGCATGGTCGAACCCATCAAAACTTCCGGCACCACTTCACCGACATGCTTTACCGCTGACACTTCACTAATTGATAAAATCTGCTTTTTAATCAATTCAGGCGCATTGTTGTTTAATGAAGAGGGATCAATTTTATATTCCTCGGCAAAATCGGCCATCAGCGACCTCATAATATGTTTGTCGATAAGATCTTTATCGGAAAGCGCATCGATAAACATAATTGCCGCACTTATGCCGGTGCGCCCTAAGTTAAATTGGCGAAAATTAACATCTGAGTTATTCTCCATAGCTGTTTTGACCATTTTCAGATCATGATTGAAATCACCGGTAAAGTAACCGGTTGACTCCAAAGACGGCACTTCTTCCTTTGGCGTGTCGCGCTTATTGGACGGCTGCGTCATTCTCCGCGTTTTCGATTTCCACCATCTCATTTACTCACTCACCCTCTGCCGCGCGAATCCAAAGAAAAAATTTTGAAATGGCATAGGGAATAAAAAATACAAAAAAAGCCTGCAACAAGATCGGCCAGTCCGGAAAATAAGAAACAATGGTTTTCCACATGTTTATCACCCTTTTTCATTGCTTTAGTAAGTCCATCTTTTTTATCCTATTATTGCCTTGGATGACATCTATAATTTGTGGTAATTTAAACCACATGCTCCTTTAGCAAATAAAACAAAGCCACCTGTGTTTGACACAGATGGCTTTGTTTTATTTATTCTTTTTCTAAAAGCGCTTGTTTACGCTTCAGCAGATCTGAGAACTCCTGATCGAGTTCATGATATCTCTGCTCTTCAGGAGAAAGCCCGGCCAGCTCTCCGAGCACCGCGGTCATTCGGTTTTCGATCTTCAGCCGCTCCTCTTCACCGCTTTTTGCATGGATCTGTTTCTTCCTGTTCCGGTAGTCTTTCAGTCCGGTTTCGATCCGGGTGATGCGCTGTTGTTCAAAAACAAGAAGCTTATCACACAATTTTTCCGTAAAGTACATGTCATGCGAAACAATGATGATCGTTCCCTGAAATTCCAGCAATGTCTGCTCGAGCTGCTCCCTGCTCGGTAAATCAAGGTGGTTGGTCGGTTCGTCTAAAATCAACAGATCGTAATCTTTTAAAATCATACCGGCCAATTTGATCCGCGTCCGCTCCCCGAGGCTGAACGTCCCGATCTCCTGATGAAAGCGGTCTTCTTTGATGCCCATACTGGCCAAAATTGTCCGCGCATTTGCAATATCGTCCCTGTCAGACAAGTTCAGCGCTTCTGCCACTGTTTGGTCAGCTCTTAAGTCACTGACATCCTGGCTCAAATACGCGGTTTTGACAGACCGGCTTTTCCATAGCGTTCCGTCAGTCACAGGTTCTATCCCTAACATCATTTTGACAAGTGTCGTTTTGCCGCATCCATTGTCTCCGACCAGCGCCATTCTCTCCCCGTATTTGATGTAAAAATGGCTGTCCTTAATCAAAGTTCGTCCGTGAAATGATTTTGTCAGGTCCTGCGCTTCGATGATTCGTTTTCCCCTTCTTTCTCCTGAAGAAAATTGGAACCTGACTGCTCCTTCTTCTTTTGGCTTTTCCGCTTTGTTTTTTTCAAGCTCCTGTTCAAGGCGCTTTCGTTTTGATTTGACTTGATTATCGAGCTTTTTGGCTTTTACCCTGTGGTATTCTTTATAGCCCGTCGTTCCTTCTTTTGTGGAGTCGCGATGGGCTTTTTGCGACCAATGTCTGAGACCTGCAATCTGTGATTCGATTCTTTCTTTGTGCTTCCGCTGGACTTCGTATTGATGCATGCGGGCTTCATTTAACCGTTTTTTCTCCTGGCGATATGCAGTATAGTTTCCTTGATAAGTGTGCAATTCTCCATCTTCAATCTCCAATATTTTGGAAATCGATCGATCCAAAAAGTATCGGTCATGGGAAATGATGAATACGGCCCCTTGATATTTTTCCAGCTCTTCAAGGAGCCAGTTGATCCCTTTTACATCCAAATGATTTGTCGGCTCATCCAGGATGAGGACATCGGGCATCGTTTTCCAGACGTGTGCCAGTGCGAGCTTCAGTTTTTCCCCGCCGCTCATATGGCTTAGCCGTTCGGCATTCCAGCTTTGCACCTTTGACAAGCCCAGCCGGCTCGTCAGCTGATATAATGTCCCGCTCTCATCCCCGGTTAAAATGCTGCTGAAATCGTTGAGGGAATACTCAATCGATTGAAGAAGGTATCCGATTTTAAGCGTCCGTTCTGTTTGCACTGTGCCTTGATCTGCTTCGGTGTGACCGGACAAAATATTTGCAAGGGTTGTTTTCCCCGCGCCGTTATATCCGACTAAACCGATTCGCTCTTGATTTGATATGTCAAATTCGATATTTTTTAAAACCGTTTGCTCACCAAAGCTTTTTTGCAAGCCTCTTATTTTCATTAGAATCGTCATACCGCTCACCTCTGTTTTGTTTTTGGCTGACAACAAAAAACCTCTCACGGAAACCCGGAGAGGATATCATGCCAAAACGTGCATCGTGAAAGCAGTATGAACTGGCCTCTTTTCATTTGCACGGCAAATAAACATAAGAGATGATGCAAGGTATAAAAGGGCAGACTGATCCTATTCTCCAAGTTTCCGTTTTTCATATTCAAAAAACGACGGAAAATAAGATTACTGCTTCATGTCCCCTATACCTGTTCCTTTCACTGTATTTATCAAACAGTATATGAAACGGAGGAGTGCTTTGTCAATATGCAAGCCATTTACTTCAAACCTTCAAGCGGCGATTTTCCGATTGTGCCGACACGCCGAATTTGTACGTCTGTTTTAATGTCGATCGGCATCGTCGTGAATGTCTCGTCCCAATTTTTCCTGACTTTCTTCCAATAGTCGGGGTTTGAACGGTGAAGCACCTCGCCAAAGCCGAAAAAATCGACTTTGTACTCTTCCTGAGCCGTTTTGAGCGCCTTTTCCATCAGACTTTTTACCCGTTTATTCGCCTCCTTTTCCAGCTCGGCGATTGTTTTGGATTTCGTCAAATCGAGCTTGCACTGCACTTCTCCGACATTGGCTTCCACATTGATCTGAACGCTTCCCTTCGGAGAGCCGTTTTTGACGTCGACCGCCAGTTCCGATTTTGTGCGAACGACCTCCATTGCCGCTTTTCCTTTGCCGTCTGGACAAGGCACTTCACCGATCGTGCTTCTGACATTTCCCAACGCATAGTTAACAGCTTTACTATCCCTTTCATTCAGCCAGCCGATCAGTTTATCGCTTTTAAAAACCGCCAACCCGCTGTATTTCAGTTTGACATCTGGATCAATTTCCTGAACATTTTCTTTACTCTCACCTTTTTTTCCATCCCCTAACAGCCGGAGTCCTGTCAAATGGGGCTGTACCCCCTCACTGACGATATCGGAGATGAGTTTGTCCAATGTGACGGTCATCAAAGGAGCCCACGCCTTCTCCGATGTTTCAAGCGACGTAAACAGTTTGTTTGCGGGAATGTCTTCTAGTCCCGTCATCACTTTGAGTACGTTTTCCGCCTTGGCATCTTTGGCGACAACGATGAAAAAATCGGGCCGCAGCTCATGATCCCTTGATAAAAAATCAAGCGTGTCGCCGATTCCTTCTTTAGCCACTTCCTCACCTATGACGAGAACACGCAAATGGGAAAAATAAAGTTTTCTGGCTGACAGGGTTGTCATTCTTCTGATCGCTTCAAAGACCGTGTCTCCCTTTTCCTGATATGTGATAACCGGTGCTTCTAGGCCTTTGCCCTGCTTGGCTGCAACCTGCCCGGGATCGATGACTTGAGTGGTTATAACCTGCTTACCATCCGACTTGTCGAACGCCATTGCGCCCACGATGGCCAACTCATTTAATTCCCGCCGATTCCAGCATCCTGATAACACAATAACGGTAAGGAAGAGAACAGCAAACAAACCGATGTGTTTCCGCAAGTCTTAACCTCCTTTCTTCGCCCTCTCTTCCTGCTCACTTCAATAAAGACATGATTGCATCACTGAGCGGTTTATAAATGACAGCGAGCCAATCGAGGGGGTTTGGAACCTCAACACCAAGCCCCTCCGTAATGTTTAGCGCAACGCCAAATGCGAGCAGCAGCGAAAAGACCCATATCTCTTTTTTCTGTTTTTTCTTCCATAGCGTCGGCAGCTCCAGAAGGATGATCAAACCCGCTATGAGAAGAATTCCTGCGACAACCTGCATATCAGACAGCTCCTTGCTTTTCCCGGATTCTGTTGAACCGGAATTATTTTCTCGAATTCGGCGGCTTTGGCGAAGCGGTGTCTTCGCGCTCGACGTTTTTTTGGCTGATTAAACGCGGACGAGAAAATAATCTCCACCGCGGCATCCGAAGAATCGCATCTTTTTGATCTTCGGCAATGAAGGGGCCGAACGGAGACATATACGGCACTCCAAACGACCGCAGACTGCATAAATGAAGAGTGAGAGCGATCAAGCCGACGATTATTCCGAATAATCCGAACGAAGCTGCCAGTCCCATAAAAATAAACCGAAGCATTCTCACGGAAATCGATAGATTAAACGAGCTGACGATAAAGCTTGAAATCGCCGTTATCGCGACGACGATAACCATGGCAGCGGAAACGATTCCGGCATCAACCGCCGCCGTCCCAATGACAAGCGTCCCCACAATCGAAACCGCCTGTCCGATCGTTTTCGGCATTCGGACACCGGCTTCGCGAAGAATTTCAAAAGTGACCTCCATTAAAAGAGCTTCAACAAAAGCTGGAAAAGGCACGCCCTCGCGCTGTGCTGCCAGATTAAGGAGCAGCGGCGTCGGCAGCATTTCCTGGTGAAACGTCGTGATGGCGATATACAGCGATGGTCCGAGCAGCGCGATAAAAAAGCCGACAAAACGGAGAAAACGGAGCAGAGTTGTGATATCCGCGCGCTGATAATAGTCATCAGCGGTTTGAAAAAACTGAACAAACAGGGACGGAACCAGCAGAGCATTTGGACTTCCATCAACAAAAATAGCGACCCGCCCCTCCAGCAGATTCGCCGCCGTGACATCAGGGCGTTCTGTATGAAAGATGGTGGGGAATGGCGTGTAGGTTTCATCTTGAATCAGCTCTTCGACATAGCCGGTTTCTAGAATGCTGTCAATTTCAATACGATCAAGCCGTTTTCGAACTTCCTCGACCACTTTGTTATTGGCGATTCCTTTTATATAAGCAATCGATACATTCGTTTTTGTAACGGTGCCGAGCTTCTTTGTTTCAAACCAGAGATTTTGGTCGTTGATAATGCGCCGGAGCAGCGCCGTGTTCGTCCGCAGACTTTCCGAGTAAGCCTCTTTTGGACCGCGCACTGTGTTTTCAACTGTCGCTTCGGTTACGCCGCGGTCTTTGCCGCCTTTCATTCCAAGAGCTAATCCCTGAGGATAGCCGTCCAGCAAAAAAATGACGTTCCCACTTAACAGCGAGCTGAAAAGCGTGCTGTAATCGGAAAATTCTTTTAAGTCGGCAACAGTCAAAACAGAGTCTTTTAACCGGCTGAATGAGCTTTCTTCAGCAGACATGTCGCCTTTCTGAATATGAAACATTAAAGATTCAAGTATAAAATTTTGAACCGCTGACTCATCGATTAAGCCGTCCGTATAAATGATCGCCGTCTTCAAATCCCCGTCTTTTCCGATTCGAAACTCCCGGACGATAATATCATCGCTGCCCCCGAGCATTTCTTTGACTTTTTGGACATTCTCTTTAAGGTTTGCTTTCAGCCCATCCTTCTCATCAGAAACTCGATCTTCGGAATGCTTTCCTGATAAGGGTTGATAGTATCGGTTTTTAAAAAATCTCATAACTTCCCCCTGCCATTGTTCATAGAGGTTTCCTGTATTTGGTTTTAATTTGCCTTGATTCAATTTTTTTATACCTTGAGGATGGTGTTTATAATGAATCTCTTTTGTTAATGACTAAGTATGTTTATACAAAAGTTGGTTTTGGGAGGCGGGAAAATGGAGAAAGCCAAAATCAGCCCTCACCAGCTATTTTCTTTGATCGTATTATTCGAGTTTGGAACTGCGCTGATTGTTCCATTGGGAGTAGAAGCGAAACAGGACGCATGGCTGGCAGAATTGCTTGGTTTAACAGGTGGTATCATACTATTGCTCCACTACTATTATCTATACAGGCAGTATCCGAATATGCTATTGACTCGTTATATACAAAATATATTAGGAAGATCCATTGGTTATTTAATAGGTCTTTTATATATTGCATTTTTTATCTATGGAGCATCAAGAGATCTTCGTGACGCCAGCGAACTTTTATTACTTCAATATGATCAAACCCCGATGTTTATCCTGAGCGGGGTCTTAATGGTTATTGTTTGCTATGCTCTTTATCAAGGCATAGAGACGTTGGCAAGAACTGGAGAAATTATTTTTGGACTGGTATTTATCATGATCCTAGTGACTTTTTTCTCCATAATCGGTTCAAATGTTATCCGTCTTGAAAATTTGCTCCCAGTCTTAGAAAATGGGTGGAAGCCTGTTATCACAACCGCTTTTCCTGAACGTGTTTTTTTCCCTTACGGTGAATTAATATGCTTCACTACGATATTACCTTACTTAAATCAACAGAAAATGGGGATGGCATTTGGGCTGGCTGCCACCATTTTTAGCGGTTTGGTTTTAACGGTGACAATAATCATGGAAATCGCGGTATTAGGTGTTCATGGATGGTCAACTTCTACCTTCCCATTTTTGAAATTTGTGGAAAAGATAAATTTTGGCGGATTTATACAAGGGTTACAAGGAGTTGCAATGATCGCACTCATTGTGGGGGATTTTGTTAAGGTGACAGTCTTTTCCTATGCAGCAGTGGCTTGTTCAGCAGATTTATTTCATGTTAAAAATTCCAGTAAATTTATCCTGCCGATCGGGCTGGTGATCCTAGCTCTCTCAGTGATCATTGCTGGCAGCTATGCAGCACATATTGAACAGGGAAAAGCTGCACTATATTCGATCTTTCCCCTGTTTGCATTTATTATCCCATTGCTGTTAGTCACGGTCGCTTTTGTTCGGAAGCGTGTCGGCGGCGGCAATCAGCACTAGCTCTTCTGGGGCTATGGTCCAAATCCGGTTACACTGCCAATACTTCGCGATTTTGAGGTGAAAGGCATTACCGATGTTAAAATCAATTACAGTCAATTTCTGACTTTAGTGATTTTATTTACGGTTGGAACAAGTATTTTAGAGATACCGGCGGGATTGGCCCGCGGAGGCAAAACAGGATGTCTGAATTGCAGCGATAATGGGGATTGGAATCGGGGTATGCGTCATATGGCTGTTTATCGCCTTATCCCGTCCGTTTCCCTGGCTTACCTTTGTGCGAAATCAATGAAAAACTGTTTGGTAAATGGATAGGCAAGACGGTTTCTCTTCTATTTGTGACCATGCCGCTCATTGATACAGCCGATCTCTTGTATTCAGCGGGGAATGTTGTCAAGACGGAAATGATGCCGGAAACACCGATCACACCACTTAAGATTTTAATGGCGGTCATTTTGCTGCTGGGCGTGCGGGTCAGATTTGAGACGATCAGCCGCGCCGTTGAAATCTTCGTCGTCTTGTTCATCGCGCTGTTTATCATTTTTATGGTTTTGATCACACCGGAAATCGACTTTAACAACATTCAGCCCATTTTTGAAACAGATCTGAAAACCATACTGTGGGCTTCCATGGACATGGTGCCCTACGTCTTCTATCCATTCCGTCGTGTTATTAATGATTTACCCAGTTTTTCTCAATGAGCCTGAAAAAGCTCGAAATCTTTTTATCATCGGGAGTGTCATTGGCGGGGTGATCGTTTTAATCACGACCTTTCTCAGTATTTTGCGGACGCTACAGCCAGACTGCTGTATCCGAGTGATGCGTTAGCCGAGAAGATTCAGATCGGCAACTTTTTGACGAGAATCGAAGTGATCATGACCAGCATGTGGATGATGACTATCTATACGAAGAGGGAGCTTTATTTTTACGCTTCTGCAAATTTTAAATTTGAAAAGCGTCCGTCCTCATACCTTGCCATTAGGTATGATCGCCCTCACCTTTCGACATTCATTTTTCCAGATGCGGGCTATGAAAAAATCGGACGGCCATCGCCTATACCGTCTCGATGAGGCTGTTTACCACTTATCATGCTGGGAGCGGCCGCCTTTTATCCTGTTACTTTATTTCGAAGCCAAAATTCTAAAAATTAATGCAAAAATATGATAATTGTCCGATATTAATGTCGTAAACTAGAAAAAGGAGTTTTGGCCATGAAAAAAATATTGGACTGGATCAAGCGTCCGTCTCTTTCAAAAAAATTAACGATCTCATTTTTATTGATTTTAACTGTGCCCATACTCATCCTTTCAATTGCTTCTGTCTATCAGGCCAGCAGTTCGCTGGAAGATGAGATCATGAGAAGCGCAAGAAACAGTGTCGACCAATTAAATGAAATGATTGATCAAAACGTCGAAAAAAAGGCGGATGCAATTACATATTTTAGCGAAGTGATTCACGAAAAGACGTACAAGGAAAAAGGCCGGACTTCATTAAGAGAAAAATTTGAACAATACGCAAAACAAAACAAAGATGTAGAAGCGATCTTCACGGGGTCAAAAGACAGCGTATATGTCCAGCACCCTTATACCAAAATGCCCGATGACTACGATCCGGTTGAAAGAGGCTGGTATCAAGAGGCCTCTGAGAAAAAAGGCGAAGTGATTGTCACAGAACCGTATGAATCTGCCGCGACAGGCAATACGGTCATCACAATCGCCAGACAAAATGATGACGGATCAGGAGTTGCCGCACTCAGCTTGAACATTGACGAGCTGATTAAAGCAACCAACGATGTCAAAATCGGAAAAAGCGGGTTCGCGTTCATTTCAAGCGCTGATAAAAAATATATTGCACACCCGACGATTAAAGCCGGTACTGAAGGAGAAGGCGACTGGGTCGAGCAAGTCTACAGCAAAGAAAAAGGCGAGTACAAGTATACGTTTCAAGGGAAAGACAGGCAAATAACTTTTGCGACAAACAAACTGACCGGCTGGAAAATCGCCGGAACGATGTTTGCAGATGAAATCACAAATGCAGCAAAGCCGGCCTTTCATATGGCTCTTATCGTATTTGCAGGAGCGGTTGCGCTTGGCGGAATTCTTATTTACTTTATTATTCGTACGATCAGCAAACCGTTGACTCAGCTTGTTTCATCTGCTAGGAGCATCAGCAGCGGAGATCTGACACAGCAAATCGAAGTGCAGTCAAACGATGAGTTTGGACAGCTCGGTAAAAGCTTTAACGATATGTCCGAATCGCTCCGCACTCTGATCGGCATGATTCAAGAATCGGTTGATAATGTCGCCGCTTCTTCCGAACAGCTGACTGCAAGCGCAGATCAGACGAGCAAAGCGACAGAACACATCACTTCAGCGATCGAGCAATTTTCAAGCGGTGCTGAAAGCCAGAGTGAGAAAGTCGAAACAAGCTCTCATCAGCTCAGTCAAATGAATGACAGGCTGAGTGAAATGACTGAGGTATCAAAATCGATCACAACATCATCAATCAAATCGACAGAAGTCGCTGAGACAGGCGGCGAGCTTGTTCAAAAAACCGTCGGCCAAATGAATTCGATCGATCAATCGGTCAAACAAGCTGAAGGTGTTGTCAAAGGACTTGAAGCCAAATCAAAAGACATTACTTCGATCCTCCGCGTCATTAACGGAATTGCCGACCAAACAAATTTGCTGGCACTGAATGCCGCAATCGAGGCCGCGCGCGCCGGAGAGTCGGGCAGAGGTTTTTCCGTCGTCGCTGAAGAAGTCCGGAAACTGGCCGCCCAATCAGCGGACTCAGCAAAAGAAATCGAAACGTTGATTCAGGAAATCGTCAAAGAAATCGAGCACTCACTCAACATGTTTAAATCGGTCAATCATGAAGTGCAGTCCGGTTTGAAAATTACCGAGAAAACAGATGAGAGCTTTAACCAGATCAGCGACATGACAAATGAGATTGCCGGGAAACTGCAAACGCTGAACACAGCCGTCGAGCAGCTGTCAAAAGGCTCGCATGAAGTCTCTGGAGCTGTTGAAGACATTGCCGAAGTTTCAAGAGAAAGCACTGCGGGTATACAGGATATTGCCGCATCGGCAGAAGAACAGCTGGCATCAATGGAAGAAATCAGCTCATCTTCTGCCACACTTGAACAAATGGCTGAAGATCTGCGCGAGTTGACGAAAAAATTTAAGGTCAATTAAAAAAGAGAGGCTCCTGTTGAATAGGAGCCTCTCTCAGATTTTGTCATCACTTTTAGACGTGATTGACGGCGGCGTTCAGGCAGGCCTGACAAAGAACGCGAGGATTTGTCGATACGCTGCCCTTTTATGTATTACCCAATCTTCGTTCCATTTGGCGCTTCTTCATCAGGCCTTAATAAAATCACATCGCCTTTTTCCGGAACACCGCCAAGAACGAGAACCTCTGATTTAAATCCGGCAATACGCCGCGGCGGAAAATTGACCACTGCTGTTACCTGCCGGCCTTCAAGCTTTTCAGGCGTATAGCGCTTTGTGATTTGTGCGCTCGACCGCTTGACACCGATTTCATCTCCGAAATCGATCTCCAGCTTCATCGCCGGGACCCTCGCTTCCGCAAAGATTTCCGCTTTCAAAATCGTTCCAATCCGAATATCGAGCTTTAAAAAGTCTTCAATTACTGCCATGTTTTTCTCCTCCTTCATCATGACCTATTCTCCCTGTTTCCCTAGTATACATGGACAAGAATAGAATACCATGTCTCCCCCCTTCGTTTAAACAGACATCTCTTTTTTGCACGCGAGTCAGAAGGACTCTGGCATCAATCTATCAGCCGCTTTTCAATAATGAACCGGCCCCTTTTGCCAGCTGTTCAGGACAACCAACTTTACGGGATCTCCCTTTCCTTCATAGATTATCAGAAAGTATAACTTAAAAGAGGTGGATCTCGATGTTCGGTTCCTACATGGTTCAAATGGTTCGGGCCAACGCCCATAAATTAGACCGTCCCCTGAGAGAAAGCGTATTGAAGCTCTATAAACCTTTCAAATGGACGCCATGTTTTCTGCACGGCCTTTTTGAAAAATTCCTTATGAAAAACAAAAAAATATCTATCATTATTGAGTTCGAAAAAGACTGTCATCATAAAGGCTATCAGCTTGTAAAAGAGATGGCCGCGAATCAAAGACGGAACAAAATAAAGCATCATTTCGCCAAGATCAACTGCTGCAGCGCCGAAGTTACCCCTTCTGTATTGCAATCGCTTCTATCACAGTGCAGCGACATCCGAAAAATTTATTTAAATCGGACTGTTAAAGCGCTTCTCGATGTTGCGGTCGAATCAAGCAATGCTAAGAAAGTCGTCAGAAACAATCAGACATTGACAGGAAAAGGTGTTACGGTAGCTGTCGTGGATACCGGAATATATCCGCATTCAGACCTCGAAGGAAGGATCAAAGCTTTTGCCGACTTTGTCAACCAAAAAGCTGAACCATATGATGACAATGGGCATGGCACCCATTGCGCCGGCGATGTTGCAGGAAACGGAGCCGCTTCTTCCGGAGAATACCGCGGACCCGCTCCTGAAGCCGAACTGATTGGTGTCAAAGTGTTGGACAAAATGGGGTCCGGCTCGCTCGAAACTGTGATTCAAGGGATAGACTGGTGTATACAGTTTAATGAAGAACATCCGGAAGATCCGATCGATATTATCTCAATGTCGCTTGGTTCAGATGCTCTTTCCTATGAAAATGAAGAAGAAGACCCTGTCGTCAAAGCCGTTAATACAGCTTGGGACGCGGGAATTGTCGTCTGCGCTGCCGCTGGAAATTCAGGACCTGATGCCCAAACGATCGCCAGTCCGGGTGTTAGCCGCAAAATTATTACAGTCGGAGCTTTGGATGACCGCGATACCGTCAGCCGGGATGACGATAATGTCGCATCATATTCAAGCAGAGGACCGACCATTTATGGCCAGGTCAAACCAGACATTTTAGCACCGGGAACCAATATTATTTCACTGCGCTCACCCGGATCTTTTCTTGATAAACTGCAAAAAGCCAACCGGGTCGGCACAGATTATATGACATTGTCTGGAACATCAATGGCTACGCCGATTTGTGCAGGTATTGCCGCACTCCTTCTCCAGCAAGCCCCTGACACTGCACCCGATGAAGTCAAAAGGCTTTTAATGGACGGAGCCGATTGGTGGAAAGATAGAGACCCAAATATTTACGGTGCAGGTTACATTAATGCTGAAATTTCCATTCCCCTAGACTGACCGGCATCCTAAAATCTGAACAACGCTTTCGCCCGTTTTCATTCTATGTTAAACGGGCGAATATACATCAATATTCAAGCGGCTTTTTTTCTTGTCAGCATCAGCGGAATCATCAAATACATGGCATAGGCGCATACCATCCAAATCGCAAATGAAATCACTTGCCCCTCGGAAAATGCAGGGAAAATCAGCGGATGGTTCCATACAGAAAAAGTGTCAAGGAACAAACCGACCGCCGATCCCCAAATCCCGAGTTTTAAGGCCGCAAACGGTGATTTATCAAGTTGTTGATAAAACAGCAATACTGTATACAAAACAACAAACGTTCCTGTTTCCAAAAGCAAAAAATGAATCCAAAAAGTATGTTGTCCAGGTTCGGCAAGAACTGAATCGCCAAACAGCACAAAAAACATGGTTGCCCCCAGCCAGACAAGGAAAGAAAAAAGAAGAGTCAAACCTAATTTTTGCGTAAACATTGCCAATCCCCCTTACTGATCCGCCTTTTCATGCTGCTTTAAAGCGTCTTCCGTCAGCTTCTGCAGCACAAGCTCCAGTTCTTGATAGATTTCATCAGAAGAAAACTCAGATGAAATAAAAGACTGCAGGGCAAGGCCGTCGATCAGTGCATTGAGAAGTATGCTCCACGTTTTAAGTGAGACCCCTTCAACAGGAGATCGCTTCCATAACCCAGAAAGCTGATCTGCTAAAAACGTATTTTCATCGTCCAAAAGCTCCCCCAATTGTTTGTTTATCCTCTCATTTCGAAAACCAAAGACGACCAATTCTAAAAATAGCTGATGATAATATGCACCTTCCTGAGTTCTTGCCTTTGCAGAAGCTAATCCATCCTTCATTTTTTCAGCCGCAGGCTTTTGATTTGCCCTTAAACTCTCCCAAGACGTGCAGCAAACATCCCGAACCACTTCAAAAACAAGCTGCTCTTTTGTGCGAAAATGATAGTAAACAGTTCCCTGTGTCACATTTGCATCTTCTGCAACCGCCTTTAACGTCAGATTTTCCAACCCGCGCTCTGCAATGCGTCGTTTAGCCGCTTCAATCAGCATCTCTTTTGATGTCACATTTGGCCTTGCCATTCATTCACCTTCTCAGTTATTCAGATAACTAACTTATTTGATTAAATTTTAATATGGAAATCATTGCGTGTCAATCCTCAAATTTCATACTATTAGTTTACATAATATCATTATGATAAATCATTGACTCAACATCTCTTTTTTCCGCTTTTTATTTATTCACGTCTTGTTTTTTTCCTGCCATGACCGTCAATCCTTGAAGAAATTTCAAAATGGCGCTCTGTTCCGGCTCTGAAAAAGAATCGAGAAACTGGTCAAACGTTTCCGCTTTTTTCTGATGGAGCTTTTCATGTAGCTCGAATACTTGCTTCCCGCTTGGCGTCAGCCGGAAGTAGACTTCTTTTTTGTTGTCTGTCAGTTGAAAACGTTTGATCAACCCCTCCTTTAAGAGCCTTGAACTGATTTTTGTAATATTTGCTTTAGATAAATTCATTTTCTTTGCAATTCCGGTATTATTGATCGGTTCACTATGACCGATGCAGCTGATGACATGAATGGTTGTCATATTCCCGGGCAGCCGCTTGACGTCAGCCTCATCCGCCTGCTTCAGAAGCGCTTTGAGATCTGTATCCGCTTTTTGTTCATTAAGGTGCAGCAGTTTGACATACATATCATAGATCAGCTGTTTTGCCAGTTCAGACATTGTCCATCGACATTCCTTTCTTTTTCTTTTCCAGTTAACAAAATATTTTAATTCCATTTATCAGGGCTTGTCAACCTTATGGTAAACTAATCATGAAAAAGAAAATTGTTTTTGTTTATGATTAAACATCATAAAGAGGGAGAGATACTGATGAACGTTTATGAACAAGATTTGCAGAAGGGCATTCGCTTCACCGGCAGTGTATATACAGATGCTTTAGAATTTTTTTATCACCACCATCAAGATAGAACGGCAGAACATTCAATAAGGGTCAAAAAAGCGGCTGAAACATTGGCCAAATCGTTTCATGTTCCTATGCGAAAAGCCGCAATAGCCGGGATTTTGCATGACATCAGCGCCGTCATTCCAAATGAGAAAAGGATCGCTGCTGCTGAAGCGCTCGGCATTGATATCCTGCCCGAAGAACGGGTATTTCCGATGATCATCCATCAAAAGCTGTCAAAAGTGCTGGCCCGGGATTTGTTTCATACACAAGATCAAGATATTTTAAATGCCATAGAATGTCATACAACACTTAAAGCTAATCCCTCTCCCCTCGACCTTGTGGTGTTTGCAGCAGATAAAATAGAATGGGATCAGTCCGGGAGGCCGCCTTACATCAAAGAACTTCAGGAAGCGCTGGAGATTTCCTTGGAGTATGGTGCTTTTCAATATATTCAATATTTGTGGAATGAAAGAGACAAACTGAAGGTTGTCCATCCTTGGCTGAGAGATGCCTACCACAATCTAAAAGAAAAAATCGGTTAGGGCAGCGGCACATGCTCCCGACGCACAATAGGAAAGAAAAGGATCGCTTACATGCTAATCTGTCAAATGACTTGGTGCAGGCGGCCGGGCAAGTGCGCCCTTAACCGCCATAGTACCTTACGCGGAGCTGGGCGGGCGCTAGTTCACGCCTTTGGATGGATCCCAGCTTTTCTGCTGCTTTCTCATATGGACGATTTGTCCCAAGTGATAGGCATTATGGAGAATCAGGCAGGATAAAATGTCCGCCCATGTAGCGTTTGGATCGTGTTCTGCCGGCTGTGTCAGCACCGATTCTTCACATGCTGCAATCGTATGGATCCAATCGGAATAGATGCGGTCCAGCTCCTGGCTGCTTTCTTTCCAGCCAAGACCGCTCTTGTTGACAAACGTGTCATCGATCGTATAATCAAATGCCGGGACGGGAATCCCTTTAAACCGTTTTAAATACCGCTCATTATAGAAAATTAAATGATTGACAATTTCTAAAATCGAATTTTCCGCACCTTCTCCTTTTTGCTTTGCCTGGCTTTCGGTAAGATCTGCGGCAGCCGTTTGAAAACAAACAAACCAAGTCGTTTCGTTATAGCACGCTTTAAACTGTTCAAGTAAGACATTTTTCAGCATAAATACCCTCCAGTTCGATTCGATTTGTGTCCTCTTTTTCATTTGCTAACTTCGCTCTTCATGATGCGGAATCCTTTTTTTCAATATCATATTGAATATCGAGGAACCGTATACCAAATAACCACATGCGATGAAACGCAAAGAGCCTGTCCTGCCCCGCTGCTTTAATTTTAAAACGTTCTGCAAGAGGCAGTTTAAATGTTCCAGCCCTTGTGGAAAGGAAAATGCCTTCATCACCTCGAGCAGACTGCGGCTCCCTGCTGGTCAAGATGAGACAGCCGTCCTCTGCCTTTGGTTTTAAAATCCCTGTCATATGAGAAAAAGGGAGCGGCAGGGCAATGTTCATGTATGTGGTCTTCTCATGGGTATGAACGGAATACAGCGCCACAAAAATGGTCTCCCCTTCCTCATTTGTTCTAACCCAGGCGCGCACATTCTCCCTTCCGTCTTTGTCTGAATCGACGCCGATAATCGAGCCGTTCATAGCCTGCCAGCCCGATTTCATCCCCAGATGGATTTGGCCTATCCTGGCTGAGAACATTTGGTAGATAAAAGCAAACGGCTTAAACCATGGCCGCCAGGCGATCTCCGCTTTTAAAACATAATTGGCCGTATTTTCGTAGAAATCGATCATCATAGGAGGAAGCATTTCAGGCCTGAACTCGCTTGTCCGGAAAATACCCATGTCATCGGCAAGCCCTTGATAAGATGCCCTGCTTTTCAGGCGCTGTCTGTTTAAAAAATCAGCTCCGATTCTCCATGTTCCAAAAATGCGGCTCAGCCGTTTGCCATTATGCTTTTCCCTTGCCGGTTCAGGACGTTCAAGGTGCCAGCCGATAAGCGCCGGGATGATGACGGCAATGGCGTTTACAAGCCCGTGGATCCAAATCATCTCCTGAATCGTAAAAGTCGGACGGCCGCGAAACACGCCGTATGAATAAATAAGGGAACATGCAATCGTGAGCATGAGCATCAAAGATGAAAAGATCACAAACCGGCGCGCGATTTTGTTTTTGAAGGATGTACGCCACAACAGGAAGCCGCCGCAATAAATGGCAGCCAAATACAGCGAAACGGCTATTAAATCGATAATTTTAGAAAACGATATTCCGATTGCGATCAAAAGCGGAGACATCATGATGATCCATGTGATCGTCTTATACAGGCGGTTTTTCCTTTTCAGCTTCCTTCCGAGCATTCCATTAAAAATTGGAAGGAAGACCGCTGAATAATGAAAGTGCACCGCTGTCAGCAGGACAATAAGCAGACCAAAATTCATCACTTCAAGATTCAGTGTATAGGCAAAAAGCCAAAAACCTCCGAAAGGAAGATAAAGCAGGCCGCAATCGATTGACACCTCCTCAAGGCGGCGGCCTCCCCTTTCCCAGATGCGGAGCGCGCCGAACAAAGCGATCATTCCCGTATAGCAAAGCCAAATCAACGAAAAAAACGGTGAATGAAATATCAGAGAAAACAAAGCTGAACATGCGGCAATAGGAAACATGCGGATGATCAGCTGTGAGAGACCATTTTCATGCCGAATGAGCCGGATTGCAATCGGTATGAAAAACAAGGCCGATAATAAAAGAAGCGCTTCTGCAGGCGGTATATCCGGCGCCTTGGCGAGGATGAAAACCGCATAACAAAGAGCGCTGACAAGCCAATGAAATCTAGTCATTGTCCTCACCTGCTTCTTGAAATGTGCCTTTGTATAAAAAAAGCGTTCCGGCTATTTGATTTTTCACATGGACATCGATCGTAAAACAGCCTTTTTCCTCATCATACGATTCATTCACAACAGAAAAACCGTAAAAACACTTTGGCAACGGAATCTTTTTTCCAAATAAAGGAAACCATTGTTTGACAGAGATAATCGATAATGAACCGTTTGCTTCCGCTTTAAAATAGAGGCTTGAAATCAGGATCGGTGGATGTCCGAAAAAATCGATGATTTCTCCTCTTTTTTCATCATAGATCATGACGGCATCAAAATGCCTTCGTTTATCAGGAAAAAAGAAAGTCCTGTTCCATTCGGCTACGGGTGTATTTTTTTTCGTCAGCCAGATTTTATTTTCAATGGTAAACGGAATATCTCTTCCTCTTTCGGGGAAAAAACAGCGGAATATCGTCCCGGCTCTACATAACAGCCTTGTCACAAATGAGCCGCCTGAAATTTCCGACATTACCCCTTTTCCTCTAAATGCGTTTTCCGGAGTGATCCGATACCGCTGCTTGAGTTTCGGATGGAGAAGGTGAAAATCTTCTATCACATTTTCATAAATCGACATCAGCCTTTACGCCTCTTTCTGATCGTATTTCTTGCACTTGGAATATCGTCAGCGCTCAAATAGCCGATCAAGGACAAAACGATAAGTGCAGCATTGAGTGTGACAGGGTTAAAGGGGTGTGCAAACGCTGCGGTATCGGCCATTCCCGCACAGACGGAAAGCAGCACAAGCAGCCCGATGTGCGGAAGAAACCACTTCTTTTTATGAAAAGGATACAGCCATAAAACACCGATCATCACCTCGGCCAAGCCGATCAGCTTCAGCGCGGCTTCCGGATGAAAACGGCCGGCTAAAAGAGAGGCAAGCATGCTGATTTCCAGAGGATGCGAGACTGCAATTTTCGGGACAAGCCCTTGATACACCCAAACGAAAAAAAGCAACAGGCATACGAGCCAGTAAATCGCCGTTTTTTGAAAAAGGAGCTTTGGATGAAGCCCTTTTTCAAGCCAAAGTCTGAGTGCATCAAAACTCCAAGCCGTCGCCCAGCCGAGCAGCGGCCTGAATGCAACATCAGCGAGGCGTCCCAGCCGGCCGTGATTTGTCTCATAATCGTATTGCGTAATAAAGGCAACCCCATCTTCTTTCTCACTGTATTTCCAATAGCCTCTCCCTTCGCGAATGAGGGAAAGCGCATTTTTTGTACCGAATTTCAGTGATGAGACTCTTTCTCCCGTTTCTTTCGAGATGTTTCCGACAGACGCTCCTGTGCCGGAAATTTTTAAGCCAAAGCCGATTTTCGTTTCGTATAAAAATCTTTGCGGGTCTTCGGCTTCGCTGTTTAAATAGGTAATGTCTGTAAACCGCAAATCCCATTGTTTATGGAGCTTAGGATCTTGAGTAAAACGCCATAAACGCTCAATGTCAGCATGGATGAAAATTTCTACGTAAATCGGAGTTTTTTTCATAGCGCCCGCCTTTTTGTGAATATTTTCACATTGCAAGAATAACATGGAACTCTTTTGCTGTGAACCACTTTTTAACATAGGACGCTCATTTTTTCGGCAGCAAAAAAATCCTTGGCTGAAAGAGCCAAGGCAAGAAGTGGCTGGTTAAGCCTAATACCTATGACTCAAAAATTGCTGGAGCCATAATGATATGATACTAAAATTTCAGAAAAATGTAAACAATTGTGAGAAATTATCTTTCTTTCCATTTCGGCTGATAGATAGCAAGTCCCATTCAAAAAACGCACGCCTTCATTTCGAGATGTTCATCTATTTAATAAAGCATTGCTTTGCCTGAGTACTGCCCATCCATGCAGGATGCTGACAGCGTGAATGGATGAACCTTCTCTGAAACCTGAGAGCACAAGGCTGACCTTTTTCCCGCCCGCTTCCTCAGGTTCGTTTGTGTTGATCAGACTCTGGAATAAAGGTCGCTCATAAAACCCGGGGCTGTTTTTATGCTGCTGACAGCTTGAACCGCTGAGGCCATTATCTCTTGAAGGCTTGTGAGCCTAAAAACTGCAAGTTTTTTGTAAATCTTCGTTTTTTAAGACATTTAGATTCCGCGCTTCACAGCTACATATATGGCGACTTGAGCATTGTCCCGATCAGCTGTTTTTTCATCATACACCTCAAAATCTCCGGTATATGTACGAAGCGCTTTCTGATCCCACTCCCAAATTTCCCGCCATGTTTCAATAACTACTTCTTCTATCCGGCCCCGCCGCGAGATGAAGACGGCATATTCAGAGGCCGGAAGCGTCATGACATTGAAAACGTCCTGTTCTTGTTCAATAAAAGTTCCGATTGAAAATGTATATGTGCCATGTTCATCTGTTTCATAATCGGAATAGAGCGCGATGATATCACGAGGGATTTGAAATGCGGGCAGCGGCTTTTCTTTCTGGAACAATTCCCACATTGAAGGAATTTTGCCCTTTTCAGAAGCTTCCTCTTCATTGCTCGTTACAGTCGATATCCCTGTAAATAACTTTGCATTCAATTTTTCAAAATGGGAGAAGCTCATCCTGCATGCTCCCCTGTTGCTATCCATCGTTTTAAATGCGGGAGCGTGCTTTCAAGCAGCGCTCTCGCTTCCGCTTCTGTTTTGCCCTCCTCTTTTAGATAAGGCACACATATCTCAATCATCTCTTCAAGGGTGGCATCAGGCTGCTTAAACTCTCCATTTTCATAGCAGTACATGCAGTAGTCGCGGTTTTTGCTTCCATCCTTTTCTGTTCCAAGCAGGTCGCTAGTCATCAGCATCCCGCAGCTTTGACAATATAATGTTTCCATTGATCATTCCTCCTTTATCAAAAGCATACAAAAAGAAACCTGACAGCACTGTGTCAAGTTTCATATAAATCAACAATTTGCTTCGCCAATGTTTTTACTTTTTGACGGACATGAGGGGGATCAACGATTTCGATATGGGTTCCGAATTGAAGCAAAAACCCATAGAGCCACTGATCATCGGGATAGGATATAGAGGCGGTGCATCTGCCGTTTTCATATGTAAGGGCTTCAGAACCAAACAATTCTCTCGCCAAAAGCTCTCCTGACGGATGGATAAGAAGGGTGATCTTTGTCATGTTTTCCGGCTTATGCCATGCTGTCTCCCAAGGAAGAGCGGCCAAATTGACCTCCCTCCTTTGAAACTGTCCGGGCAGAATGTTGATGTCTTTCATTCGAACCAGCTTAAAAAAACGAAACGCTTGTCTTTGAAGGCAATAAGCATACAGATACCAATGCCGCGCCTTTAAAACGAGTGTGTGAGGTTCTGTGAGACGTTCTCCTGTTTGTCCGTCCCTTTTTACATATGTGAAAGATACGATATTCAAGCTGTCCGCTGCTTGATGCAAAAGTCTGATCTTTTCCTTTATTCCCGTGCTTTCCCCCCAGGATGAGATATCGATAAACCACTTTTGCGTTTTTTCGCGGAACGCAGGCATTTCTTCCTCTGAGACGAGAAGGCGGATCTTTTCCAGCGCGCTTCCCTGCTGAAATGCCTCATAGGTCGCTGAAACGCTTTCCAGCGCCGTGGTGATCGCCGCCAGCTCATCTGCTGAAAGAAGCTTGTTTTCCAGGCGAAACTGCTCCATGATGCTGATTCCCCCGCCTGCTCCCTGTGAGGTGACAATCGGGATGCCGGCCTGATTGATCGCTTCAATGTCCCGGTAGATCGTTCTGACCGAAACTTCGAAGATATCAGCAAGCTCTTTAGCCTGTACGCGCCGTTTTCTGACTAATAAAATAACGATCGCCAGCAGCCGGTCAATTTTCATAAATAAACCCTCTCTATCCATGCGTTTTTATTCTTTACTTTAGCACAACTGGTGATGCTTAAAATAACAAAAAAGAGGATCTCCGTCCTATTTCTCTTCAAAACTAAACTTTAAGGTTACGATTGAAACAGTTTGGACATATACTCCTTTAGAAAGGAGGTTTTAAAAAAATTACACTTTACTTTGCCCAGCTCTTCGCCATTGTTTTGATCGTCTACTTAAGATTAAAACGGTCCGTCGGTTTTCAGCCATTAAAGCCTGTGCGCATGATGTTCAGAATCGTTATTTTTTCCGGTATTTTCCTGTTCCTCCTGACGATGAGCGCCCTTCATCCTTTATCATACCTTTACGATTTGATTGGCATCATACTCGGACTCATGCTGACAGCGTATGCGCTTAAAAATGTATCCATTGAAAATCGCGATGGCGTAATTTATTTTCGGACACATTTATGGGTTGAACTGCTTGTACTTTGCTTGTTTTTATACAGGTTTCTCTCCCGAATCATCGAAATCAATGTGCAGCAAGGTGATTTAATAAACGGCGGTTCAGCAGCATACGGGGCGTTTTTTGCACAAGATCCGGCGACAATGATCGGTTTTTTTGTACTGGCTGTTTATTATGTCGGTTTCTCTTTTTTTGTTTTAAAAAAGGGGAAAATAGAGGATAACCGCTCAGTATAAAAGGCAAACTCTTGTGCCGAGTTTGCCTTTTATATGATCAGTCATGCTGTGTGTGATGGATCATTTGCTGAAGGACATCCAAGACATGCTGATCCTCAGGGGAATAAAAAATCGAAGTCCCCGCTCTTCTTGATTTCACAAGGCGCAAATTCTTCAAAAATCTGAGCTGATGAGAAACGGTCGACTGAAGAAGGCTCAGCCTTTCTGCGATTTCATTTACCGAATGCTCGCCTTGAGACAGCAAATGAAGGATTTTAATTCTCGTTGGGTCTGAGAGCGCTTTAAACGTCTGTGAGACAAGAAATAGGGTTTCTTCATCCAGCTCAGCCCGCTCTTGTTCTTCTGTTGTTTCTTGTTTGTGCTCGTCCATGTACTCACCTTTTCCGCGCGACATTTACCTTCATATCATATACTAAAACATACCGGATTGAAAAGTTATCCGCTATGCTTCAATGTTTCGGTTATGTAGAGAACAGCGTCCCATCAACGGCTTTTATATATCGTTCGGCAGACTGCTGAACACGTTCTCCGGCGCTTTTTTTCACTGCCCGGTGAAAAGCATTGTACAGCCTGTTAAACGGGATGTCCTTCACTTGATCAGCCATTTGCTTCACTTTGCGGGCCGGCAGCGGTATCAGGTTGGGGTAGCTGTACATAAAGCTGACCCACTCCTGATCTTGCACGACTTGGATGATATCCCCCGTGAGCAGGATTCCGTTCCCGCCATCTCCGTTTTTCCAATGACACACGGCTCCGCCTTTAAAATGACCGCCCAGCCGATGCAAAGTAAGCCTCTCAGATAGTTCAAGAGATTCACCGGAC
Source organism: Bacillus swezeyi (assembly GCF_001969815.1). GTDB lineage: Bacteria > Bacillota > Bacilli > Bacillales > Bacillaceae > Bacillus > Bacillus swezeyi. Next base: position 63,939 of record NZ_MRBK01000002.1, read on the forward strand.
CAAAACACGATTCGCTCACTCGGCCTTTGCACCCATTCCTTATCATCCTCATGAATATAGATCGGCGCATCAAAGGCTTCAGCCCATTCTGCCTGAGTTGAATAGTAATGAGGATGTGACAGAGCAACCGCTTGAATGCCGCCCAGTTTTTTAATATCTTCAATTGTTTTTTGATCTAAATATGTTATACAGTCCCATAGCAAATGAAAGCCGGATTCCTGAATCAAATAGGCTGTTTGGCCGATGCCAAGCCTCGGTTTTGTCGTGAGGCTGTACAAATGCTCCTCTTCAAAACAGATTTCATTTTGAAATGCGCGGCTTTGCTTCAACTCTTCAAGTGTTGTCCATGCTTGACCGTCAGGGTTGACATATTGCCTTTCTTCATTGCAGATGATGCATTCCGCAGGCGGTGCAGCGCTTAGATCATATTGTACACCGCAAGTTGTACAAATATAGTTTTTCAAATTTCTCCTCCCCTTTCTATCTTAGATTACCATATTCCAATCAAGCTATTTTGAATTTTTAGTCATTTCGGTTGATATTCTTTCCAATTCGCGAATCTAGCTGCACCGCCCTATGGAGTAAGCTTTGGCATTTCAAGCTAAAACAGAAGCTGCTGGAAACGGCGAATAAAATGATGTGCGGTCCATCAGGTGCATTTTCCCGTCCCTTTTTGCATTATCCTGATTAAAAGAGAGATCATCTTGAAATCTATCAGCTCTATCTCCGTATTAGCATAATAGACTCATTTATAACCAAAACAGCACCCGATCTTACGGATGCTGTTTGCTTGCTTGCTGATAGACATGCTCCAGCTGGGAAAATGTAATGTCGCCAGCCGCACAATCTACAGCCGCGTCAACAATTTGATCAAAGCCTTCGGCTGAGATGCTTTTCTCTTTGATCTGTCTTTCATAGTTTTCGATCTCTTCCTGCTGTTTGCTTAAATCTTCTTCTTTTCCATCGTAATCAGATGCGGTCATCGTCTCCATATTTCGCTTTACAGCTTCTAGATAGCCTTCTAGATCATCCATGTGACATTCTCCTTGCTTTTTTTAAAAGCTTTTGCCAAACATGATGTTTTTATACTGCAAAAAAAGGGTTTTTACACGCTTGCTAGCACATCAAAAAACATTTAAAATATGTTTAATTTACATCATCTGAACCATAAGGAGTTTTAGAAATCATTGAAAAACGAAAGTGCACTTAGACGAAGCCTTACACTCGGTCCGCTTGTCGTGATCGGTCTTGCTTACATGGATCCGCTCGTTGTGTTTGATTCATACGGTGTGGTCGCCCAGATGACAAAAGGACATGTTCCGGCGGCATATCTATTCACGGTCGCCGCTTTACTGCTGACGGCTTTAAGCTACGGCAGCATGGTCAAAGCCTATCCAAAAGCCGGATCAGTTTATACATATGCATATGAAAGCATACATCCCCATGCCGGATTTTTAGCAGGCTGGACGATTATGCTCGACTATTTATTTTTGCCGATGGTGAATTTTGCGATCGGCAGCGCTTATCTGTCAGCGGCTTTTCCGGACATTCCCCACGGTCTGTGGGTGGTCTTGCTCGCTTTATCGATAACGGCTGTCAATATGATCGGCATTCAATTAACAGCAAACATTACGGCGCTGTTTGTCGCCTTTCAAGTGATCGTTGCACTGACCTTTGCCGGATTTATGATCGCAGGTCTTGCCAGCGGACTTGGCACTGGGAAGCTGATTTCAGCCGATCCTTTTTATCATCCTGATTTAAAGCCGTCTCTCATTGTGTCAGGAGCGACGATTTTATGTTTTTCCTTTTTAGGCTTTGATGCCATTTCCACGATGTCGGAAGAAACGATTCACCCGAAAAAGAATATTCCTTTGGCCATCTTTTTAACGGTTGCAGTCGGCGGAACGCTGTTCACTGTGATGTCCTATCTGATGCAGCAGGTATATCCATTTTATGATCGCTTCCAGCATGCCGACTCGGCATCTTTGGAGATCGCCCTTTATACCGGCGGCGCTTTTCTGCGGTCTTTCTTTTTAGCGGGGACGATGGTGGCTGTGATTTCCTCCTCCCTATCCTCACATGCGAGCGCTTCACGGCTGCTGTATGCAATGGGACGCGACAATTCATTGCCGAAGCGCTTTTTCGGCTATATTCATCCGACATTGAAAACCCCGGTTTTAAACATTATATTCATCGGGCTGATTTCACTGACGGCGATGATTGGCGAATTAGAGGTCATCTATTCGTTCATCAGCTTCGGCGCTTTAATCGGGTTTATATTTGTGCATCTGTCCGTCATCGGCCACTACTACATCCGCCGGCGGGAAAAAGGAATATTACATGTGATGCGCTATTTGATTCTGCCTTTTTTGGGAGCCTTGTTTTGCGGATGGCTGCTGTTAAGCCTCAGCAAAAATGCTTTAATCATAGGAGCCGTTTGGCTGATTGCAGGCTTTTTATACTTTTGGTTCAGGGTGCGGTCCCTCCCGGATGTCACTTTTGGATTTGATCAAAATTATCAACAGAAGCGCTGATGATATCGCTTGGTCTCATGATTAATATGTGTCATAATAAATGGGTTGTATACTGTTTTGCACTAGGGCGTTACAGAGGTGAAACCATTGAAGAGAAAGAAATCGGGATGTTTAGCCGGAGCAGGCTGCTTGTCTGTTTTTTTGTTTGTTCCCTTGATCATATTCTTTGCCCTCTCCGGCCAGGAACAATTGAAATGGCTTCCTCTCGATACTGAAACGAATATTATCGAGAGATTAACAGACTACAAGCCTTTTGTAGAAGAAGAACTCGAAGAGAAGGGGCTGCCGCAATACACTTCTCTCTTATTGGGAATGATGTATCAAGAATCAAAAGGCAGAGGCAATGATCCTTTACAGTCCTCGGAATCTCTCGGTATGAAGCGAAATGAAATCGATGATCCGAAAGCCAGTATTAAACAAGGTGTGCGCCATTTTGCAGATATGTATCAAAAGGGACAGAAAAAAGGAGTCGATTTAGAAACGATCATTCAAAGCTATAATATGGGATCAGGCTATATCGATTATGTCTCTCAGCACGGCGGGAAACACACGGAAAAACTGGCAAAGGAATTTTCCGAAGAACAAGTGAAAAAGAATCCCGATCTATATAACTGCGGAGGAGATAAGAACAATTTCCGCTACCCTTATTGCTACGGTGATTTCTCGTATACGGAAAAAGTAATGGAACGGACAAAAAAGGTAGAAGAACATATTGAAGGTTTAACACTGGAGCATTAACCGGCTGACGTGCTGGGCCTCCGCCCGGTTCGTCAGGTTAAACCGCAGCGAACATAAGCATCGCCTGCTGATCGCATGCCATGCTTTTGATCTGTCCGCAAATATCCATCCCTTGACATTAAGCTAAAAAACCGCCCGCTTTCATCATCTCTTTCACTTCATCTTTTGAAATTAATAGGTCTTTTGAGCTTAACTTTTCAGTTTTTAAAGGCTCACACCCGGCGTAATGTGCGTATAGTTCCGGAATATTGACCGTAGGAAGCACAACTGAAAGATCCTCCGTAAATGAAACAGCATGCTGGCGCTCATGAGACGAAATCAGCAGTTCATGAAGTTTTTCACCCGGTCTTACTCCGCTTTCCATGATAGAAGTGCCGCTGTTTCCGTATATGTCAATCAGAACCTCGGCCATGTCTAATATTTTGCAAGCCGGCGAATTCATGATGAAAATTTCTCCGCCTTTTCCATGAACCGCAGCTTTTAATAGCAACTGAATCGTTTTTTCCTTTGTTAAAAAGAAGCGGGTCATTCTCTTATCCGTGATGGTCACTTGGTTCTTTTGGCTGATTTGATCTTTAAAAAGCTGGAGAACGCTTCCGCTGCTTCCAAGCACATTTCCTCCTCTTACACAAATAAAGGCCGTTTCTCCATACAGCTGGTTCGCATAAACGATCAGCTTTTCACCGATCGCCTTTGTCATTCCGTAAAAATTAACAGGGTCTGCCGCTTTGTCAGTCGATACGTTGATCACTTTTTGCACATTATTTTCGATGGCTGCTTCGATAACGTTTTCTGTCCCTGCTACATTGGTTTTCAAGGCTTCAAGCGGCTGTTCCTCACAAACCGGTACATGTTTCAGCGCGGCTAAATGAAATACGTAATCGACTCCTTTAAGCCCTGAATTAAGGGCTTTTCGATCGCGGATATCACCGATGAAAAATGTGAGCCTCGGATCTTCAATCTCCCTTCTCATTTGAACCTGTCTTTCTTCATTCCTGGAAAACACCGTGATTTTTTTAGGGTTTAAGGATAGCAGCTGAAGGATGAGTTCATGGCCCCAAGATCCTGTTCCCCCAGTAATAAAAATTGTTTTATTCTCAAACATCCCTTTTCCTCCTTCAGTAAACATCGGATGGAAATATATTGCTATCCGATTTTGACTCCTTCAAGCATCGATGTCCACAAATCATTATTTGATTCCCATATTTCTTTATCAGGTAATTCAACAGCGCAAACTTTCTGCAAAGGCCAATTCTTTTCGACAATGCCCGTGACGTTAGAATGCCGCACCAGAAGGACATGGAAGTCATGCTGAACCAAATCTGATAAAATGCGTTCAAGTTCCTGCGCTTCTACTAAACTGCCTTCTGTTCTGACAAATAACAGTCGGCTGCCTGTTGACATTTTTTCTAAAAAACGATTAATTCTTCTGTTGAATTTCTCCATTACAGCAGGATAAGTTGCCAAATGGTCAAGTGTATTTTCTTCTGCATCAAAATCATGGACGGAGCCAATGTTATAAAAGTCGTCCACTACATAAATAGTAGAACCCTCTTTTTTTTCTCCAGTATTATAGCCGATTATTCTGAGGTTCTTCGGATCCATAAAACCTGCAAACCTATTTTGAAGAAGGCGGTTAAGATCTGTGAGGGAATGAATACTCACCCAGTCGAGAGGACCTGCAAACGGCCTTAAATTATTTTTTCTCAGTTGTATGGCCGCCAAACAAAGATGTCCTAAGCTGAAAACGGCATCATAATGGCCTTCTATGACTTTTAAATTCATGTTCCTAACACCCCGTTATCCCTCCTATTAAAACTAGCTTTGATTCCGTTAATAGGGAAATTTGAAGCAAAGCTCTACTTTTTAGTATTGTATGCCGCATGCGCGGGAAAGGTAAAAGACAGCCACCTATTCCTTCATGATTTGAAAGAGAAATAGCGGAAAATGAGAATAATAGGATAAAATAAAAGCCTTCGATTTTCGAAGGCTTATCATAACTTAATGTTTTAAATGTTTTGGTGTTCCTCTCTATTGCCCTCTGCTGCTTGCAGAATTTTTACTGTTTCAGTATTGGCAAGAGTATGATCTTCAGGTAATGATTCTTTAAGCGTCTTTAAAACATCTTGATTTAAACTTTGATTAATTTTCGTTTCTTCAGATTCGGTTAAAACGGCATCTGTAGGCAATGATGCTATGATTTCTTCTAAATCTTCACGATCCATATTACCTGAGGCTGCTGCTGTTTGAATATCCTTTAAAATCCTCTCATTACTCTCCAAAAGAACACTGTTCATATCATTAAAGATGGAAGATAAATCTGTCAATAAAGGCTTAATGCTGTCGTCAACATCTCCTAAATCCGGTTCTTCCGTGGAAACCAAAGAGCTGTCCTGTGGTTGCTTTACCCTTTCTTCAGCCAATTCGAAAAGCATTTCCAAATACTTCGCCCACCAATCTGCATCCATTTCTTTATTTAAAGTCTCGAGCAAATGATTGATAATTTGATTTTTCATTTGACCTCACTCCTTAATACTTATTCGTATTTTGATAAACATCGAGGACATTTCTGACAGCTTGATCCATATCCCAATGTTTCTTGGCAAACTCACTGGCGTTTGCTCCTAATGTTGTTCTATAATCATCATCTTCCAGTAAGCAGCCTAGCAAATGTGCTAAAGCATTCTCATCCCCTTTAGGCGCGATAAGACCAGTCACTTCATGATTCACCATTTCAGGCAGGCCTCCGGCATCACTAACAATAACAGGAACCCCGGCAATTTGTGCTTCAATTACAGATAAAGGCTGATTATCCAATAGACTCGGAAGAACATACATATCGGCAAGGGACAGTAGATAAGGTACATCATCACGATTTTTCAGAAAGACGACGTCATCTGAAAGACCAAGCTGGTCACTTAGAATTCTAAGCCCTGCGAGCTTCTCCCCTTCCCCTACAATCCAGCATACCCAGTCATTCCGAGTGTTTTTTAACTGGCCCAGCGCTGACAGTAAATGATGAACACCCTTGTTTTCAATAAGCCTTCCGGTAAATAGAATGACTTTTTTGTCTGTCTGAGGCACTTCCGCTGTTTTTGTGTTCATCCGTTTTATAAAACCTTCAATATCATATCCGTACTGCATGACGCGGACTTGCCGCTTAGGAACCGAAAATTCTCCCGTTAAAATGTTCTTTAGCCAATTGTTGGCGACAATTGTCGTATCCGCTGATGTGGCACCCTTTTGTTCAAGATGGTCAAAATATGCTCTTGCCATATGAGGTGTGGAGGATTTGTGGATCGTTTTAAGCTGGTCCCTGATTTCGTAAGCGACATTACCGTGAAGTGTTGTGACAAGTGCCGTATTTTTGGGAAGCACCCTTTTGAGGCTTGTGCTAGAGATGACATCTTGCGCATGAATCAGATCATATTTTTCTAAGCCTAAATAAGCGGCTGCCAGCTCATAAACACAACGCTGAATCTCGGTATAATTGACCAATTGATTTACTTGAATTTCTGGAATATCCTTCATGATTGTATTTACCAAAGGAAGGAGCTGATCTGTTTCTATGCTGCGATTTTCATTCACAATATGAACAATGCTGTTGTCGTCCCCAAATCCGAGTAAATCTACTTCATGTCCTAATGACTCAAGTTTTTCTTTCAGTTGGACCATATATGTCCATACACCACCTACATGGGGTATATTCCAATAAGTGGCAAGAAGTATTTTCATATGCATCTCCCTTTTTCATTTCTTTTAAAATGCTCTAATTATGTATATTTACTATCTCTATATCTTGTGTAGACGATTATCTATTTTTAAGCGCAATATTTTTTAAGGAAGAAAATGTTTTGCAGATGAGAAGGCAAAAAAAAAGCCGGCGACGTTTTTCGCGCGGCTTTTTCATTTTTTAATAGTAAGGCGAAATCATCATATAAACGAGAACACCTGTCAGGCTGACATACAGCCATAGCGGCATCGTCCAGCGGGCAATCTTGCGGTGGCGTTCAACCTGCATGCTCAAGCCCCGGAACAAAGTAAATAATGCGAGCGGAACGATCAAAGCCGACAGCACAATGTGTGTGATCAGGATAAAAAAGTAGATCGGCCTTATGATCCCTTCTCCTCCAAAATGAGTGTCAGGCATCAGCGAATGATACGTCAGGTATGAAACAAGAAAGATTGTCGTCGTGGTAAAAGCGGCAAAAATAAACCGTTTGTGCGCTTTAATATTTTTTTGCTTGATCATGATCAGCGCGGCAACTAAAAAAATAAATGTAAAACTATTGCAGACCGCGTTGAGCAGAGGCAAAAAAGTCAAGTCCAAGTGGGCAAACTTGTCGCTTTTCGGCATGAAAAACAGCAGCGCGATGACGCCGTTGATGATGAGCGTCAAAGCAACAACGATGCCTGTATAGTTTTTATTTTTTTCTGTATGACTCATAGTGAATAATCTCTCCTATTGTGCAAGCTATCCAAATCGTATGCAAATTTAAGAGGAATGTCAACGTTTTCGCTCTGTTCGTCAGAATTTAGACATAGAATAGACAAAAATCCCCTCCAAGTAAAAACCTGGAGAGGATCAAGGGTCAAAATCCTAGAAATTCATTGCGTCAGCTGCCATCAGGCTCTGTAATTCATCTTCTGTCACAATATCTTCTTTTTTCGGTTTGTGATCGAATGTCACGTCACCGTCAATATTTTTGTAAGTCGTTGATGTCGTGATGCCGAATGATTGAGGCGCTTTTTCACTGTCAACTCCTATTGAGATATCCGCATTTTCAGTCAAAAGGTTTTCTTTGTCATCAATTGTTGATGTCACATCAAATTTCTTGAACGTGATATCTTTCAATCCATCTTTAATCTTGTCGAGCTCTTGTTTCGGAACCGCTTCTCCTGTAGCATCTCCTGCGATCTCGATGAACTTGACAACCGCTGCTTTGATTTCTTTGTCGCTAAAGCTGAATGCGACTTTCTGTTTAGCGCCCTGCTCTTTTTCTTTATCTGTCAAGTCTGCCTTTTCAAATTTATCTGCCGGCAGGTTGTCCGCAGCTTTTTGGATGGATTCCATCACTTGTTTTTGAATTTCTTCCGTATCTTTTGAAGAAGATTTGTCTTCATCAAGCGGGAATTCAAGATATTTTCCTTTCACACTGTCAAAATTCATGCCGGCTGTTCCAAGGAAAATACCGAAGCTGTCTAGCACACTGTCAATTTTGATATAGCCGACTTGTTTCTTTTCGTCCATATAAACCGGAATGTCGAAATCAAACGACATATTTTGAACTTTGAGCTGAGCTTTAATCACAGCTTCTGACTGTTTTGTTTTCGCATCTGTTTTTCCGCTGATTGTGATGTTGGCATTGTTTAGCATGTCAGCGATTTGCTTATCCTCAGCTCCCAGATTGGAAGCATCTACTTTCAATCCGATATCACTCGAAAATTCGTATGAATCCGCAGCAAGAAGCTTTTTATAAGCAGCTGCGTATGATCCTTTTGGATCAGCCTGCTGACACGCAGCCAATGCTAGAACAAAAGCTGACAGCAGCAAAAATAGAAACCAATTTTTTTTCTTCAAAATGAAACGCTCCTTTTGTCATATTTTTTTCTGGGTTTAAGAGGATATAAAGTCATGTATCCCAGTGATTTTCACCAGAAGTCATAAGCATTCTATCATAAAAAAAATAATAGAATGTGAAAATTTTGCTTAAAATTACATTAAAATTTATTTTTAGAGATCGATTTGCAAATTCATATTCTTTCTACTATAATCGAAAACTGTATGTTTTTTATGGAAAGGAGCATATTTTATGTTAACAGAAGAAGAATTGCAGAAAGACAGCTCCGACTTGCAGAAGGAATTGAATGACCTGCAATTTCAGCTGTTTCGGATGCGAGAAAATATGAAGGATATTTCAAAAGATTCGCGGGTGCTCGGCATTGATCAATCGAAAGATGATGAATGGATGATCGTCCATTCGATTGATGATGGCCGGACATGCAAGATCATGCTCAGCGACTGCCAGTCGCCATATCGCGGCAGATGCGATTTTTCGCTCGTGGCCTCCTACAGCGCAGAAGAACGAGCGATTCATATTGGGGATATTAAAGGACCGGCAGGCTATGGCTACGGTTCCATCTGTATGAAGTATTTAAAAGAAAAAGCCCGTGAACATAACATCCCAGTCATTACCGGAGACATCGCCGAACGGGATTGGGATCATGTAAACCGCTTAATTCATTTTTATGAAAAGCATCATTTTGATGTCACGATTGATCCTGACGCCAAATCAGGAGAAATTCAATGGTATGATGTTTAAATGATGGCCGATTTATGATGAAATGGAAGGAAACAGACAAGCAGGTGAAGCATATGTATCCTTCCAGATTAAAACCCGGCGATCAAATCAGAGTGGTCGCCCCTTCAAGAAGCATGTCCCTTTTAAAGACAGAGCAAATAGAACAAGCAAAAATGGTTCTCGAACGTCTTGGGTTTCATGTCTCATTTTCAGCCCATGCAGAAGAGATTGATGCGTTTGCCTCTTCCAGCATTGAATCCAGAGTCAACGATCTTCATGAAGCATTTTCAGACCCGGAAGTCAAAGCGATTTTGGGTGTCCTTGGCGGTTATAACAGCAATCAGCTTCTGACCCATTTGGATTACAGGGCTGATCAAGTCCAACCTAAGATCTTCTGCGGTTTTTCGGATATGACCGCCCTCGCCTCGGCAATATATCAAAAGACAGGCCTTGTCACCTATTCTGGTCCTCATTTTTCCAGTTTTTCAATGAAACAGGGCTTGAACTATACGAAAGATTATTTTTTAAAGTGTATCTATTCAGACAGTCCGTTCGAAATTGAACCATCTGAATGGCGGTGCGATGAAATCTGGACAAAAGAACAGCCGCAGCTCAATGACGGCCCGATTGTGATCAATGAAGGTGCAGCAGACGGCAAGATCCTCGGAGGAAATTGATGTACACTCAACCTTCTTCAAGGAACGGAATATTTCCCTGATTTAAAAGACGCTGTTTTGTTTGTGGAAGATGACTGGGAATCTTCGGCGGCTTTTTTTGACCGGGATTTGCAGTCATTGCTTCAGCTTCACGATTTTTCTTTTGTTAAAGCAGTTGTCATTGGCCGCTTTCAGCAAGCATCCGGCGTGTAGATCGGCCTGCTCAAAAAAATCATTCAAACCAAAAAAGAACTTTCTTCAATACCAGTCATCGCAAATATCGATTTTGGCCACACAATTCCGTTTTTTACATTTCCAATCGGAGGACGTTGTCGGATCGTTGCACGAAAAGGCAAAGTCCGCCTTCATATCACGAAACATTAAAGGCAGAGGCTTTAGTCCTCTGCCTTTCTTCTTTATTGAGCAAGCCCCCATGGAGAAAATAAAAGATAAATACCAGCCATTAAGCAAATGACCAAAATAGAGGACAGTTTTGCATGCTTCCACGGCTGCAGATCAACACGGGCGTTTCTTTCAAGCTTAAACTCCCGGGCCCGCGGCCGAATCTTGCCGATGAATAGCATAAGCAGCACCGAAAACGGAAATAAAACGGCTAAAATATATAAGAAATGGATATGGCCAAAGAAAACTTTTGAAACGGTATACAGAGCAATATGTGCGGGAATGGCCCATTTCACGGCTAATGCCGGCACTTTTTTTGAGCAGAATCCGACGACGACGGCCGCTAAAACTGGCACATTGAAAAACCCGAACATCTCCTGCAGATAATTATAAAGCCCTGACGGCGCAAACAAAATAAAAGGCGCGATGATAATAGATACGGCCGCGAGCACAACGACAAATACCCTGCCTGTTGTGACAAGCTCTTCATCTTTCGCATCCGGCTTATAAATCGGCTTGTATAAGTCCAATGTGAACAATGTAATCGTACTGTTGAGCGCCCCGTTAAACGAGCTGAGAATTGCGCCGAATAAAATAGCGGCAAAAACTCCGACAAGTGCGGTCGGCATCAAATCTACAATCAGCTTGGGATAGACGGTATCGGGATTGGCTATGTTTCCCCCATATAGGTGGAAAGCGATAACACCCGGAAGGACGAGATAAAACACGCCGATCGTCTTAAAAACCCCGGCCAGCAAAGCCCCTTTTTGCCCTTCCGCCAAATTCTTGGCTCCGAGCGCCCGCTGAACGATCGACTGATTGACTGCCCAATAAAACAAATTGTTAACCAAGAGACCGGTCAAAATCGCCGGCCAGGGAACTTCTGCAGAGTTGTCCGCTGTTATGGCATTCAGCTTTTCTTTATGGACACTGGTCAGCTCCGTATAGCCGTTCAGCAGACTGCCGTCCCCTATTGCCATGAGCCCAAGCACAAATATGAACAGCCCGCCGAGAATTAAACCGATGCCATATATGGCATCAGCGGATACCGCAGCTTTAAGTCCGCCGAAAAATATGTAACAGCAGCTGGCAGAACCGATGAACAGCGAAATCAAAAATACTGTTGTAAACGTATTGGTTCCTAGCACGGAAGATATGCTGAATACTTGATCCAAAACGAGGGCTCCAGAGTATAAGACCGTCGGCAGAAAAGATGTCGCATAGCCTAATAATAAGAGGATTGAGACAATTTGCCGCGTCCTTTGATCATATCGTTTTTCAAGAAAGTCGGGTATTGTCGAAACCCCGGAGCTGAGATATCGCGGCAAAAACACGAACGCCAGCATGATGAGCGCAATCGGAGCTGTGACCTCCCAGGCCATCGCACTCATCGTTCCAGAATAGCTTTGCCCGTTTAATCCAACCATTTGTTCTGTCGATAAATTGGTCAATAGCAAAGAGCTTCCGATATAAAGAGCGGTCAAACTGCGGCCGCCGAGAAAATATCCGTCTGAGGTTTTCAAATTAATATCTTTCGTCCTCAGACAAGAAAAAATAAAGATACCTGCATTGATCAGTAAGAAAGTGATGACAATCCACAGCAAAACTTCCACATCTCCTTTGATCAGCTTTTGATGGGTTTATCTATTCAACTACCCATTTGCCAATCTGAAAAAACATAACAAGTGTGATGCATAATAAAAAAAGACACTGGCCATGTCCTATGCTCAGTGTCCTTGCAAATCATCAATCTATTATTTTAAAACTTTTACTTTGACGGTTTTAACGCCCCAATTTTTTGCAGCGGATTTGCTAGGAACAAATACATCGATTTTGTTCCCTTTAATAGCGCCGCCCGTATCTGCAGCAGTCGCTTCTCCGTAGCCTTCTACATGCACTTTAGAACCGAGCGGAATCACACTTGGATCAACCGCGATCACTTTGGCGTTCTTATTGGCTTTTAAATCAATTCCTGTCGCGGTGACGCCGGACATTCCGCCATCATTAGCGGTATATGCTGTCGCGGTAACCGTCAGTTCTTTTGCCGCACTTTGAGATGTATTTGAACGGGATACCGTCTCTTTTTCTTGCTTAGGAGCAGGTGCAGGCTGTTCGGTTTTCGCTTCGTTTTGAACGGAAGCTGTTGTTTTCGCAGGCTTCGCTGCTGCCTGAATTGTCGCCTGTCCGTCGACAGCTATTGATGTATTTGGGTAAATAATATCTGATTTTATGTTGTTCCAACTTTTGAGATCATTCACTGTAACGCCGTATTTTTGGGCGATTTTCCAGAGAGTGTCCCCTTTTTTGATGGTATATTGTTTCTTTTCTGTCTGTTTTTCAGAAACGTTCAGCTTTTGTCCAGGAATAATGACATTTGAAGAAAGCTGATTCCATTCTTTCAAATCCTGCAGGTTAACACCTTGTTTTTGCGAGATCGCCCAAAGTGTATCACCTTTTTGGACTGTTACTTCTTTTGCAGAGGCACTCGCTCCGAATGCAGTTGTCGACAATGCTGCAGCTGCAACAACCGACACAAACGTCTTCTTCATAAGTAAATCCTCCCTTGTTAGCTTTTTATTGTCCGGCTAACAGGAGCAATCGTAACATATGAAAATGTCAATTCAATAACAAAACAATTTGTTTTTGATTACAGTTATTTTACAAGAAAGATTTTTCACCCATGGTAAAATCTTCATGACAAGCTTTAAACACAGTCATATCAAGGGTTCTTTCATGATCATATTCTTAAAAAAGAGATTTACTAAAAAAATTTTTACATATCATAAAATCGGGTTTTTTATGCTTCTTTTTCAGTTTTATAGGCTTTAAGCTCCTGTAGAAACATTGCACCGTATTTTGCTCTCTTTTGTTCTCCCACTCCTTTGACAGACATGAGCTCCTCTTCTGTCTGGGGCATTTTGCCGCTCATCTCCTTTAATGTTTCGTCTGAAAAGACGACGAAAGGAGGTACGCCCTGCTCATGGGCAAGCTTTTTGCGCAGCAATCTTAACCGTTCAAATAATTCATCATCTTTTACGATTTGAGCGGTGTTCATTTTTTCTTTGCGGGCCACCGCAGTTCGTCCAAGCAAAACATTTCGGCCTTTATTTGTCACAAACAAAATTGGATATGTGCCGTCTGACATCTGTATGTACTCATCCGCTATTAAAAATTCTATAAAATCGCTGATTTCGGGAACCGACTGGTGCTTTAAGATACCGTAAGTCGATAATTGCTGAAAGCGGTTTTCGATCACTTTTTTATTTTTGGAACCGGCCAGAACCTGTGCAATCATCGTTTTTCCGAACCGTTCCCCCATTCGGATGATGCACGATAATACCATCTGCGCTTCCTTCGTGACATCTGTCGACGTTCTCGTATCAAGACAGCTTCCGCATCTTCCGCAGTCTTCTGCCTGTTCTTCGCCAAAATAAGAGAGAATAAACCGCTCAAGACAGCCTTCAGTATGACAAAAGTCTACCATTTGCCTCAGCTTTTTCACATCCTGCGCCTGAATATCTTCATCCTCGGTCGATTGCTCGATTAAAAAACGCTGAAGCCGTATGTCCTGAGGGGAAAACAAGAGGATGCACTCACTGTCAAGGCCGTCGCGCCCTGCCCGTCCCGCTTCCTGATAGTAGCTCTCCATGTTCTTTGGGATTTGATAGTGTATAACGTAGCGGATATTGGATTTATTGATACCCATTCCGAAAGCGGATGTCGCGGTCATCACGCTGATGCCGTCATTCAAAAAGAGATCCTGCTGCCGCCCTCTTTCTTCATCATGCATTCCGCCGTGATAATATCCGGCCGCTATCCCCTGTTTAGAAAGGTTGTCCGCTATTCTCTCGGCCTCGCGCCTTGTCGCCGTATAGATAATCCCTGCCTCGGAACGGTTTTTTTCAATATATGACGCGATAAAACGGTCTCTGTTTTCGCCTTTGAGAATTTTAAATGTCAAATTGTCTCTTGCAAAGCCGGTGAAAATGGTATTTTCTTTTTTAATGCTGAGCTGTGCGCAAATATCTTCATGGACTTCAGGTGTTGCGGTAGCCGTCAGGGCCAGTACGACCGGACGGGTGCCGAGTTCGTCTAAAAAACCTTCGATATGTCTGTAGCTCGGCCTGAAATCATGCCCCCACTGTGAAATACAATGGGCTTCATCGATCGCTGTGAGCGGAATATGAATATCGGAGATCACGCGAATAAATTCAGGAGAGGTTAAACGCTCCGGTGTGACGTAAAACAGCTTATAGCCGCCTTTCTTCAAAGTGGAAAGACGTTCAGCAGTTTGGTTATAGTCAAGGGAGCTGTTCACATAGGAAGCGCTGATTCCAAGCTGATTCAAAGCATCCACTTGATCCTTCATCAGTGAAATTAAAGGAGAGATAACGAGGGTCGTTCCTTCCATAAGCAGCGCGGGAATCTGATAACAGATCGATTTGCCCCCGCCAGTCGGCATAATGCACGCTGTGTCAAGCTTTTCTGAAACAACAGATTGAATGGCTTTTCGCTGTCCCGGCCGCAGTGACGGGTAGCCAAAATATTGCTGTAATAATGCTTCGGCTTTCTCTAGCATAAAAATGAAAACCTCTCTTTAGTTATTCTTCTTTCTGTTCCTCCATCATATCATATTTAAGCCGACAGACCATCACCCTGACAAAAACAGCGAAATGAATCCTGAAAAAGCATTTTTCAAAAAGCTGTCTGTTTTTCAGCCATCGAGCGAATTTTCTCCGCCTCCTCCCTGCAAAGCTTTTTGTATGCCAAAGCACCCTCGAAACTCGCTTCGTTTAAAACGGCATGCCTTTTTAAATTCGAAAGTTCCGATAACATAAACACCGTTTCTTTTGTTAAAGCTCCTTGCTCATGAAGCATTTGAATCAAAAGTTGAACCTCTTGATGCTCACCCCTTGCATCAAGCCTTTTTGCAGCTTGGCGCAATGCCTCTTCGACCTCAAACCATGCGTTTTCAATTACGGCTCCCGCTGTGCCCGCGGCCTTGACAGCGGGAGTTTTTTTCCGCGCAGAAGCGAGCGCCTGAATCCTTTGATCAAATTCCAACTCGAAGTCTTTATATTTCAATTTAATTAATTCCTTCATCCGTTCAGATAAAGGCTCCTTAAGCAGCAAAACGAACATAATCAATGTGACAGGCCATGCCAATGACTGGATGATCGCGGATACAAATTCAAACCAATTCATAAAAATCAGCCTCCATTTCAAATTTAAAAAGCTGCCGGTTTGCTGTTGTCATATTGAATCCAGGGTGATATATTGCAGCCATAAGAATAATTTTCAAATCAAGAGGTGCATCTGCAATGTGGATCATGACCGTGCTGCTGTTGGTTTTGATTGGGTTTACCGGAAATATGATTGCACTCCTTAGAACACTCGTAAAACAGAATGATAGAATCATCGGGCTGCTGGAAGAGGAATCTAACAAAAAACGTTAGAACGACGTGAAAGGGATTCTGAAAAAATGGCGGATACAAAACAGCATCAAAAGGTATTGGCCGGAATTGCAGACTGTCTTCTCTGCTTCAACTCAATCGGAAAACATCTCAAATACAGTAAACCCGATCAAGATCTTGTGCCATTTTAGAAGAATACACTGTGAAAGCAGCGGGCCAAACCGTTATTGATAAGGATAAAATGACAGCCGCATACGTGAAGGAGCAAACGAAGACGCTGTTGAACTTGGCAAGAATGTCTAAACTGTACTAACTTGAAGTCCGCAAATGCGGACTTTTTCTTGCTCATGGAGTCACTGCCCGTTGTACAATTATATTAGCAAACCGATGGAATCATTTGAATATTCAGATTAAAAAACAGGAATAAAGACATCCCTTATTCATCCGATATTAGATGATAAGGAGGTGGTTACTTTGGATATTGCTGCTCTATCTGTAGCATTGAGTCAATCCGCACTTGCTCAAAACGTTCACATGTCGCTGACAAAGACGGCTTTAGACACCGCTGAGCAAAGTGCGGGACAGTTGATCGACATGATGCAAGCGCCTCACCCTGTTTCAGGCCACAATATTGACCTGAAAGGCTAGAAATCAAACATGCATTCAGAACCTGGATGCATGTTTTTCCATTCAGGCACAAAAAAAGATGCCGTCCCCCTTTATTTTTTCAGTGTTTTATACTATAATATTGTTCTGTGTCCCAGTAGCTCAGGTGGATAGAGCAACAGCCTCCTAAGCTGTGTGTCGGGAGTTCGAATCTCTCCTGGGACGTTTTAAATGTGAAGAGGCAAACCCTTGCATACAAAGGGTTTGCCTCTTTTTTTGTTTATCGTTCCTGATCGGCATATGATGTATCTCTGATCGTTTTGGTGGCGGGTTTTTTTAATGCAAACTCTGCTCGCAAAGCAATTAAATCCCACGTTTAAAAATGTCATTTTTTGACAATCAAAAAGTGCGTCTCCCATTCTGACCATAAAAAAAGCGGCCACCAATCAGCTGCACAACATCAGTGTGCAAAAGATCAGCGTCCGCAGGCTCTCCATATTCACGTTCGTTTTTCCTGTCTCTATCGTATGACAAAACGGAGTAGAAAAAGTCCCCCATTTCATCCCCCTTTTTGTCGGTTTTTTCTCGGATTTGAACATAAAAAAACCTTGAAAGGCAATAGCCAATCAAGGGTTTTTTAACTATTCTTCTAAAAACTCGACATTAATTCTATCAACTCTAATTTGAATTTTTTTGCCATCGTATGGCCACATTTCATCTATAAATTCCTCAATTTCATCTTCAAGGCTTAGTTCCAATCCCGCATTAATAGTCTTCTTTTCAAGGTTAAAGGTACCCTTAATGATATAAGAGAAACTATCATCAATACGAAAGAACCCGCTTTCCCCATCCTTTTCCTCTTGGACTTCTAAATCATCTAAAACTACTAAAGAAATTGTGATTGGATATTGTTTACCTTTTTCAGGTTCGAACGAGATACCGAATGGCATAAACCCTACTAACTCTATACCATTTATTTCGATTATAACTTCTTCTTCTATATGTTCATTAAATCCCTTTACAAATACATTATATATCACAGAATAGTCACCTCTTATTTATGAACAGGATTAATCACTTTTTTCTTCTTATCATCATTCAACATCTTCCAAAAGTCCTTACCACTCTCAACATGATAAGTAGTAATGTATCCTTGATTATTCGTACCTACAAACGCAAACTTAGCTTCCCCGCCTTTCCTTTTATTCCCCATGAACTTAACATACCCTGTTCGAATTTCAATGTTTCCACCCTTTACTTTATATCGATACTGAACTTTTATTCCGTTCTTAACTAGATCTTGAGCCCCTTTTAAATATTCATCAGCATTTCTATACATACCTCGAAACTCTTTCCCATGCTTTTTAAAATGGCCCACTAATTTCTCTTTATCTGCAAAGTTATTAGGTAGTTTCTCCACTTTCGAAACTTTCTTAGCTGTCTTCGCACCTTTCTCTCCCCCGAAAACTTTCTCAATACGCTGAATAAGCGTCTTTTTAAAATTTTCACCTTCAATAACATGATAAGGTACTTTGCCCCCACCAGCCAACTGAATTTGAGGTGCAAAAGGATTGTGTATATGTATCCCTTTTATTTTTGAAGCAACCCTTTGCATCGACTTTTTGAAAGACGCTACATTTTTTTCTAAAGCTTCCTTCGAAACCTTAATCGTTTTGCTCGTTGCTTGCTTAGTAGCTGCCTTTACTTTAGATCCAGCTTTTCCAATTTTCCCGGCTTTCGAGACTTTGCTTAATTTGTCTGCACCTTTTGAGCCTACTATCGATGTTCCCACCGTTGTAAGGGCATATCCGAACCAATGACTTCTACTGTAGGAATCGCCATTGATCACATCTCGCTCAAAGGATTCCTCAATATCCTTTTTTATGATGTTAAAGGTATCTACGGGGTGAATAATTGCATTGCCGATGCCCTCCAGTGTTTCCTTAGGGTGGGTTACAGAATCCCATAAACCAATACCTGTATCAACGAGATTATCTTTTACACCCCCAACAAATCCAATCGAATCGAACTCTATGTACTTCTTTTTCTCCAGCAGCCATACATATAGCTTCTGATCTGAATCTAGATTTTCATACCCAATCTCTTTAGCAATCTTAATATACTCCTCTGAATCGGAGGCATTTTCGAGCTTTTTCTTTAACTTGTAAAGTTTAATATCCTGTTCGTCAACTTCGCTAATTTCTTTTTCAAGTTCTGATTTATTTTCGAGTTTATCCAACATGACTTCCATCGGTGTCTCTTCATTAAGCTGCAAAGAATCCATCTCATCCGGCTTTAATATCGATCCTTTTTGATATCCGGCAATCTCAATTTTAGGGCCTGTATACATTTTTTCAAGCCTTGTGATGTATTTTTGCATCGTCTCAAGGTCTTGTTTAGCAGTTTTCAGAGCGTTTGTCTGCTCCCTGTCAAACGCATGCAGCTTTTCAAGAGTTGTGCTGATTTCCTTTAGCGCTTTCTGATTCTGTTCATGAAAATCATTGTCATTCAAATCCGGCAAATCGACAATATGACTGACTTTCGCGATCGTGGCGTTAGCTTTGGAAACCAAATGTTTCGTTGTTCGATCAGCCGCGTTTAAGCCTTGTTCCAGATCGTGTTCGAGAAAGGCTTGCGAAATATATCCGTTGTGATTGGGTTCAAGGGAGTTCAGTGCATTTTTGATTTTTTTTAAAGCTGACTCGTATTCTTCGATGAAAGTTTCATAAAACCGCAGAAACGGGGTGTGGCATTCTTCGTAGAAGGCGCGAATGGCGTCCCCGCCTTTTCCTTTTAAGGCATCATCTAGTGATGTGATACCGTCAACGCTTTTTTTGACTTTCGCAATTTCATCTGATTGTTTTTTTAATTGTTCCAGCGTTTGATCAATTGCATTGTGCAACCCCTGGACATCAAGAGTCTTCATGGCATTCCCCTCTAATACTAAAGTTACAATCAGTATAGAGCTTACCACTATACGGAAAACAATTGGTGAATAAATCCTATCTATCCATGAAAATGAATCTTTAGAGATAGGTCAAAAAACCCAATCTCATTTAAGTGAGCTAAATAAAGCAATCAAAATCCACTCCACTGTAGAGAGTTATTTAATGAACAAAATACAATATTTGGTTATAAACCCTTACCTCATGACTAATATCAAGCATCCCTTCGTAACATCCTCTCTTAAGCCTCTTCATATACGCAGTGGGCTAATGAAAAGTATCAAAATGACCTTGATATGGGTTCTAATACGCTAGCTTGAAACTACTCTCTTGCCTAATGGGAAAGAGTCAACGAAAAAAAGCGAATGAATACCATCTCAACAGACAGAATAAGAAGAGTTGATATTTCAACACATTTCGTAAAGGAGTGAAACCATTGAGTAAAAAGGAATTCAAATAGAAATGACCGCGAGACTGAAACAGCTTTCAAAGCAAATGATCCTAAAAGAACAAAATAAATAAGTTTTTGTCTTAATCCCATCTGACAAAGTAAAATTTCAAATATGGAGTGAGTAACGTGACTCAAAAAAATGGAGCAGACAGACCGGATGATTACAAAAGATTTTCTTCATTAGACAAGGATGATGATTTTCAGCAATCTTTAGATAGCAGCGCTAAGACAGAGAATGTAAACACTGAAACACAAACTCATAACAAAGAAAACATAAATGACACCACTGATGTGGCTGGGAAACATTTCAACGCCTCGGATTATAAAGGAACCACGCAATTGGAAAAAGGATTGGCTGAAACTCATGAACAGGTCAGTGATGACTATTTTGAAGGGACTATCGATCAAAATTTGGACTAGTCATTCTAACGGAACTAACTTTGAAAGGGTAAGTTAGTTCCGTTTTTGATTATGAAAAAGAAAACCCTAGGTTAAGCCTAGGGTTCCAAAAAGCTTTCAGCGTGGTATTAAGAAAAACTCCCCCTGGGTGCTAAAATATTTTGGGTTCGCCAACCAAAATATCAGCATACGGAGAAGTTTTTATGTCAAAAGACACTAATAGTTTAGCACACAACTTGGAATTGTAAGTATCACATCGTATTTACGCCGAAGTACCGAAGACAAGTTATTTATGGGGAAATTAAAAAGGACATTGGAGAAATACTACGTACATTATATGAAAGAAAAGGTGTGGAGATTATCGAAGCGACAGCGTGTAAAGATCATGTACATATGTTGGTCTAAATTAAGTGTGTCTTCATTGAATTTCTGAGTGTAATGATACCACTCAGTTATTTTTCATCCCCACTTCTGCAGATGAGATTCCATCCAACCTCTTCACCCTTCCATTAAGCATGCTAAATATGTAAAATTTTAACAATATTTCACCATTTGAAAAAGGTATTGGGCCACCGCAATAGCAAATTGATAAGGGATTGAAAATCATTGATTTAAAGGAGATGATTTTAGGCTACTAAAGTAAATGGTATTGCGGGCTTTTGAAGAGTCTTAACTCAGATAATCCCGAGAGCTGTCGCCAGATTATCAATGGCCTGCCGTTTGATCTGATAATATTTGTCCTTTTTCAACCCCATCTCCATATAAATTTCAATATCCTTGATTTTCTTTGAAGAAAGATACTTGGCCTTTATGATCTTCAATTCATCATCATCAAGACTTTGTTTGAGCGCCCTATCTATTTGACAAACTTTCAATTCATTTATACAGTGCTGATCCCTCAGCCTTGGGAAAAGGCCAGTCATCCCAGCTGCTTCCCGCTCCTTCCTGTTTTCAAGCTGAACCTTCAAAGCCTTATATCTTTT
>NZ_MRBK01000020.1 GCF_001969815.1 Bacillus swezeyi
GGAGCGACAGGCCCAACAGGCCCGACAGGCCCGACAGGTCCAACAGGCCCGACAGGTCCAACGGGACCAACAGGCCCGACAGGTCCAACTGGCGGTGCAGCATTGCAACAAACCCGACAGTTCCTTAATCAATCAAGATTGAGTTAACTTAACTTTGTTTCTGGGACTCAATTATGATTGTAGCAGCAGCTATGAATATAGCATTTAAACCCTCTAATGTGTTTTAGAAGGGGTGCATGAAAGCCGTCGGCTTTCATGCGCCTCTTTTTTATGAAGAACGGAATTCAAAAATAAAAGGACTGGCCGATAAGCTCATGCTTATCAGACAGCCCTCTGATTCATATTAATTCAAATGCAGGTCAGTCAGATTGATATCAGCAACTGGTCCATCTCCTCTTTTATATGATCGATGTCTTTCTTATATACTGACTTTCCGGAAACCAGACTCAAATTAAAATAGCTAAGCATTTTTTCAACCAAAGGCCGGACACACTTCTTCTTCGCTTCTTCGTCAAGGTGCCGTGTAAATCCGTTATTTTGATAATCCTTTGCTGTATCTGCATAGATTTTGCCGATGGTAAAATATTTCAATGCTTTTCGGTGAGTTTCCTCAAGTTCGTTCCAATTGATGTAAGGCAAATAGACATCTTCACTAAAATGCTCAATAATATATTCCATTACATGAATAATAGACGGTATTCTTTTGTCTATATTGTAAGTGAAACTTTTTTGATGTCTTCGATAGCAATAAACAGGTTTATTTAAATAATGGTATTTCCAGCCGCGCTTAATATTGACGATACTATTCAGCGTGTCACCGGCATATAGATTCTTACAATCGGCTACCCAGGAGTAGTTATGGTTGCGATAAAAAGACAATTTGAACAATCCTACCATTGGATACACGCCGGACCCTCCTCTTTCAAACACACGACGTATCACTTCATCGTCTGTATATGATTGATAAGTCCAGCTTCCGATCGTTTTGCCGTCAGAATCGACTAATAAAAAATCTCCGTATACATAATCTACATTCTCTTGTTCATCAAAACACTCCATTAAATCACAGAGCACACTGTCATGCGCCAAAAAGTCATCTGCGCTGACAGGCATCACATATTCCCCTGTTGCTTCTTCGAAAATCTCTGCGAATGCCGTATCCGCCATACCTGAATTTTCTTGGTGGTATATCGTTTTAATATGGGGATACTTTTCTTTAAAAGCATTTATTTTTTCAATCGAACCATCGGTAGAATGATCATCCACAATGATGATTTCCATATTCGGATACGTCTGATTGATCACAGACTGAAGGCATTGATCTAAAAAACGGGCGTAATTGTAATTGACGATTCCGACTGTAATTTTAGGCGGGGTAAGAATGGCTGTGCGGACGCTCATTTTTGCCGATTTTGCCAACCGTGATATGGTTTCTTCTATTTGCTTCATTTGTTTTTCAAACGAATAATGCTCTTCAATAAAAGCCCGATATTGATGTGCTGAATCGTTATGTTCAGTGACCATGTCGACCAGTTCATCAATCGTGTTCCATACAAAGTTTTCATCATAAATTGTTTTAGCGCCGTAAAAGTTGTGGACGAGAGGTTTAATCCCTTTTGCCATCGCTTCCATGACCGACATTTGCTGGCTTTCCAAGAGACTTGTTGAAATGAGATAATGCTTATCTTCCAAGTATCGGTTGATATCGCTCTGCCAGCCGTCCATCTGAACGCTGTTCTGTAGATGAAGCTCTTCAATCATCTGTTTAAAATATAATTGATAGCGAATGTCTTGATATTGGCCGGCGATAAACAATTTGTACCTTGGATCTTTGTCATGAATAGCTTTGAAAGCGTGCAATAAAAGCATCGGACCTTTTTTATAATTGATGTATCCGACATATGCGATATGAAACCCTTTTTCACGCTCTTTAAACGTATACTGGTCTAATTTTACCCCGTTTGGGATTGCAGCAGTCTGTGTATTTTTCAGACTTTCCACTTGGTGAACGACGTATTGCTCCATGTGTTTTCCGTCAAAAATGACTTGATCCACGGTATTCCAGCGAACTTGATAAATATATGCTGTAAAAGCTTCATAGCTGTGAAGCCTGCAAATTAATGCTTTTTTATGGGCAAGAGGCAGTTTGCTTCCATAAACGATTAAGTTGTCACACCATTCGAACCAGCAAATATCTGCCCATTTCATGCCCTTGTCGATTTGTTTTAGGTCTGTCACGACCATTTTCACCGTTCTGTATGAATGGGAAAGATGGTCGATTACAGGGTCTATAAACGTATCCAAATTCGGTTTGACAAAAAAGACGATTTTCGGCCGAACTCTTTCAATGCTGCGGAAAAGACTGTTTTTCTCCCGATACAATTTCTCTTTCTGCACGAGATTCATAAAAAAAGCAGCATCATCATACAGTTCAATCGCTTGTTGAATGTGATTCTTTTTTTCATATATAAAACCTAAACTGATGAGCATGACAATATCAAATGGATCGGCTTTCAGTCTATCTTTGATGATGTGTTCAGCTTCCTCCCAGTTTTCTTCTGCCGTCATTTGAGTGATTTCATGTTCACTGGCAAGCTCCAGCAAACTTAAAAGTAAATCCAGTTCATTTTTTTGAGCCATTGGTATCCTCCTATTAACGAAATTTCCCTAGTACTATCTATATTCAGCGATGAATGGAAGTTTCCGTGTTATACATCCAAACTCTTTTCGAAGGATGACCCATGATAATGGTACAAACAAGAAGCTTGCTTCACTCATAATCTATTGAGGTGAAGATATAACGATAAGGAGTGAACATTTTGGTCACGATCAGTCTATGTATGATTGTAAAAAATGAAGAAGAAGTATTGGCAAGATGTCTTGATACCGTGAAAGACATCGTAGATGAAATCAATATTGTCGATACGGGGTCGACTGACAAAACGGTCGAAATCGCGAAGCAATACACAGACCGCGTTTTTTTCTTTGAATGGATCGGCAATTTTGCGGCAGCCAGAAACGAATCATTTAAGCATGCCACGAAAGATTACATCCTTTATTTAGATGCGGATGATGTCCTGCATGAAGAAGATCAAAAGAAATTAAAAGAATTGAAAGAAACGCTTGATCCATCGGTTGATTCAGTGTCGATGTACTATGATGCAGGGACGGACGAATACGGAAATGTGACACTGAGATACCGCCGCAACCGTTTGGTGAAAAGGGAGAAAAACTTTAAATGGAGAGGCGACTGCCACCAGTATCTCGAGGTTTACGGTCATATTATCAATGCCGATATCTCTGTCACACATAAAAAAATCCGCCATTCCGTCGGACGAAATCTCAATATCTACCAGCAGAAAATTGATCGGGGCGATGAGTTTTCTCCGAGAGATTATTTTTACTACGGAAATGAATTAAGAGAAAACAGGCATTATGAAAAAGCGATTGAAAGCTATAATCAAAACATAGAAATGAAAGAAGGCTGGATTGAAGATAAAGTTTATGCGTGCATAAATAAAGGCGACTGCTATCGTTTTCTCGGAGATTTGGACAATGAATTGAGATCGCTGTTTCAGTCATTTGAATTTTCTAAAACACCGCGTGCTGAGACGTGCAGCAGGATCGGCTATAATTTTCAGCGCAGACGTGAATTTCAGGCGGCCATATACTGGTACGATCAGGCGACGAAATTGGTTCCCGACACAAATAAATGGAGTTTCAGCTATCCTGCCTACTACACTTGGTATCCTCATCTGCAAATGTGTGTCTGCTACTATAACTTAGGGGATTTTGAAAAATCGTATCAACATAACGAAAAGGCGCGGAAATATCGTCCTAATGATAAGTCTGTTCTTCATAATAAACAGTTATTAGAAGGAAAATTAAACAGATAAAAAAACAAAAGCTTACTTGTCAAGTAGGCTTTTGTTTTGAGGCAAAAAGTCAGCGGACATATGGAGGGATATCTTGTGCTTTTTTATATATTCTTTCGATGATGGCGTACCGCGTAAAAAATGGAAAGCCCCCAGCCGATCAATAAGATTGTGTAAATGGCGGCACTCCATATGCCGTTGATCGACCAGAAAAGAATCAGAGTCCGGACATTGGTTATGATAATAAAACCTCCAACAAGAACCCCCAGCAAATATGCAGGCAGAATCCGCACAAGCCAGGCGGCAATAGGGGCTGCAGCAATTCCGCCTAACATAAGGGCAATCGTCCATGTCCAATTAACTTCTTCCCAGCCTAATGAAATCAAAAAACCGGCAGTAGCAGAAACCGCAATAGCAAACTCGCTTGTATCTACTGTACCGACGGTTTTTCTAACGGAAGCTCCTTTTTTTGACAACAATACAGGGGTCGTGATTGGGCCCCAACCGCCACCGCCGGTTGCGTCCGCAAATCCTGCGACCAGCCCTAAAGCGATTGATTGTTTTCTAGTCAAATCAATCGATTTTTTCTGACCGCTTGGATTAAATTTGAATAAAAAACGAAACAGGACATATATCCCTAATATGAATAGAAACAAGGAAATAAAAGGTTTGACAGCATCGCCCGGCAGGCTGCTCAAAAAGCATGCCCCCGTAAATGCCCCAACAGAACCGGGGATGATCAATTTGTATACAGCCGAGCGGTCGACATTTCCAAATTTCACATGAGAAACACCTGAAGCGGCGGTGGTCACGACTTCTGCAAGGTGAATCGATGCCGAAGCTACCGCCGGAGCGATTCCGAGCGTCAGCAAAAGCGATGACGAAGTAACGCCGTAAGCCATTCCCAGCGCACCGTCAATAAGCTGGGCGAAAAATCCTATAACTGCAAAAATGATCAGCTTTCTCATAGCCATTCCCCCTGTAAAAAATACAAAAAACAGGTGAGGAGGACAACATATATGATGTCTAAGTTATTTTATGCTTCGATAGCTTCGCGGTATGGTTAAACACCGGAGGTTCTCTGATAAATAATGAAGCTGTCTGAGAGAATCGGCTGTTTTAATGGAGAAAGGACAGAGGTCTACTCCGAAAACTGGAATGAGCATATGATGATAAAAAGAATGTTGGAGGGATCTCTGTGATGTTGTACCATACATTTCATGATAATCATAAAAGTATAACAAAACATCTATTCGTGGATATTCAAGATACATTCACAATAGAGTTTTGGGCCAAACCAGTTCCCGAAGCAAAGGAGGAACGGTATGCAGTGATACCAGTTTCCGGCGTACATGGAGAAGACGGTGGTCCTTTCCTGGCCGGTGTTGGGATTTCACTTGGAGTAAAAGGGATTAAAGTATACGAACATGAAGCGGTTCTAACAGAGACTTTGGCTTTTACCTTCCCCTCGCCTTTATATGACTGGACGCATGTTGCGCTGGTCTATCATGATAAAATACCATCACTCTATATAAACGGGCAATTTGTTAAAAAGGGAAATGTCAGCTCCTTTAAAACGGTTGTCCCATCGGGAGTTTTTAAGGGATCTGGCTCCCGCGACTTTATCGGAAAACTTGAAGAAATAAGAATTTGGAGTAAAGCAAAAACACAATCTGAAATTTTGGAACATATGAACAGAAAACCGGCTGAAAACGAATCTGGTCTGTTTGGCTGCTGGAAATTGAGTGAAGCCGGCGAAACGACTATCCATGATGCTGACGGAACAATTGAAGAACCCGCATTAAAGATTCTCTTTACCTTTTTTGTACCGAGCGGAGGCGTGGAAACGTTAAACCGGCAGCGTTTTTACGCTCTTAAGCAATATGGGGTAAATTGCGACTTTTTGTATTTGCAAGAAGGAACAGGACTGCAAAATACAGTGAATACTTCTATTTTTATAACGAATTATGTAGACGAAATTCAAGAGCTTATATCAAAAGGGAATTATGATGCCATTGTAGTCGGCTCAGATCTTCTTCTATTGAAAACCATAAGGGAATTTGGCTATCAAGGACTCTTGATTTATGAAGTGCAGGGGTTGGGAAACAGCAAAGAGTACGTAGATGAATTTTTGGAAATACATGCTTATTCTATCGTCAATGAATGCAGTGATGCGATTTTATATCCGCAGACGCCGCACCTTCAGCAAGCATTTGAAAAGTATTTTCCTGACAAAGTTAAATTTTGTTTTAATAATTGCTTCAATACAAACGAATTTCATTATCAAGCACTTCCAAAAAAGAACGGACCTATAATCGGCTGGGTGGGACGGCTTGAAGAAAATAAAAACTGGAAAGATTTTTTATCGATCGGAGCGAAATTAGTTCAAGAAAATCCTTCTATTCAGCTTTGGATGTTTGAAGATAGTACATTGGCGGAAGAAGAAGAAAGAAGCGCTTTTGAAGAAAGAATAAATGAGCTGAATTTGAAAGAGCATCTGACCGTTTATGCAAACCAGCCGCATCAAAAAATGGCCGAATACTTTTCTATCATTGGCGACTCAGGAGGTTTTTTATGCTCCACCTCTAAAGTAGAAGGGTTCGGATATGCTGTGCTTGAAGCGATGGTTTGCAGGTGTCCCGTCCTGACAACCGATTCCGACGGAGTACGCAGTTTTATCACACATAATGTAACAGGGAAGTTTTTTGAACTCGGAGACATCAATCAAGCGGTACAAGAAGGAAAAGAGCTCATTTCAATTGCTGCATTAAGAGAAGAGATTAGACAGAATGCTCTAAAACACATTGAAGACCATTTCGCGCCGGAAAAATACGCGGAACATTTTTTGAATATGATTCATCAGTTAAAACATGATTAAAAAATCCCTTTCAAAGGGATTTTTTATGTTGAGATATATTTCAAACACTGCAAAGATCATCATGATTTTAAGCTGTTAAAAAGCCGGGAACCGGCCTGAACGGTCTGATGTTCCCAGCTGCCTCTGCTTTTCCTTTTACCAGTTGTTATCTTTTTCGTATCCTAATTGGATCAATGCGTCGCCAGCGATTTCTTTAAACGCTTCCTTATGTCTCTCATTAAATTCTTCTTTCCAGTCACCTATACTCCCTTTTCTAAAAGTATCCGAAGCACTGAAATGAATATTTTGTTTCATTTTTTGAAGCAATTGTTGTTTTGATAAATTTAATGATTGAAGATCATCCCATAAGAAATCGATGATGTTCGTGATGGTTTTATTTTGCGAAGCTTCATCGCGCATAAGGTCTTCAAAAGTCACGATGCAGATTCCGGAAGCTTGCGCCCATTGTAAAAATCTTTTTGTGAAATCATATATATTCGGCAGCAAGCCAATTCCATATTTAGCTTGTTCTTCTTTATTTAGTGAAGCTCCTTTTATGATAGCCATCAGCCGTTCATCGTGGTTTTTTAAATGATTTTTCATAAATGGATTCCATGGATGATTATATTTGTTGATCATCACAAAATGGACAAGTGAAACTGCTATATCTCTTAAATCCCTATATATAAATATTGTTTTGATATTTGTTTCATCTATTATTTTTTCTCGATCTGCTGAATGTGCAAAGTGGCCTGTGGCTGTGTATCCTGGTTTAAGATCTTTTAAATGCTTTTCTTCGAAAACCCAGAAATCGGTCCGTCTCATTCCGGGAATTCCGAGGATAATTTGCAGCAGTAAATGAGTTCCGCTTTTTGGTACGGAATTGACTAATACTTTCGGTAAGCGGATGTGCTGCTTGTTTTGAAATAAGTTGATTTTCAATATTGCTGTGTCATAAAGTTCCCCAAACTCATAATCTTCTCCCAATATAATAGAACGAGTGCCGGTAAGGCGATAACCATTATCAATAATCGCAACCGGAGATTGTTCGGGTTGTTCTTTCAAGTCGACTCCTTTAATGATCATGTCGTACAATGCAAGGACTGAAGACGGAAATGCCCCTTTTCCATAAATTAACGTGAAAGGTGTATCCGCTTTAACTATGCCTTTGCGAATCGCTTCTTTTTCAGAGCCGCCCGGCAGGTCAATCAGGACAACTCTCGGATCTTCTATATTCCGGATTGATTGAATGGCAGATTGATCCAATGTTCGATCAATAATAATGAGCTTATAATTGCTAAATGATTGTTCTAATAATTGTTCCAGCCTTTCGATTGTATTTTCCGATCCGTCTTGAACAGGATATATTATTGTTAATAGGTAAGGGATATGTCTTCGGTTTCTTGCTTGATGTCTAGCGAGGTTAAAAGCATATCTCCATCTGCGATGCTCTTCTTTTGAGTTTCTGAGTTTAGCTGATACACTCAGCGGGGAATTGGTTCGATATTCCATTAGAACCTCTTCTATAAAGACAATATCACAATGCTCTGTCAGTCGAAGCCAGTATTCATAATCTTCGACAGGCTCAAGGTGATATCCGTCAATCATCATCGCGAATTGTTTCTTGTACATAAAGGATACACCGATAAAACAAACATCAAGGAGATTCTCTTTCGGCTGATTTTGATATTTGTAAAATTCCTCTAAGCTTGGTTCTTTTAAAGCATCCCCTTTATGATCAATATGCCGAAAGCTGCTGAAAGACAGCCCAACATTGTCGGACGCTGTTTCCAATGCATGCCGGAGCTTTTCGATAAAAGATGAATAATAAATATTATCACTTGAAACCCATGTGAAATATTTAATCTCTTCTTTCTTCATCAAATAATCAAACCCAATGTTTAAGGTTTTGGCCACACCTTCGTTTTTTTCCTTTAGAATGATGTGCACTCGGTCGTCTTCTTTTGTTATATCTTTGATGACAGCAACGGTTTCAGGCGGAGCGCCGTCCGAAACGATCACAAAATCAAAATGTTGATAGCTTTGCTGCAAAACCGACTGCAGCGCCAGCTTTAAATATTCAGGGGTTTGTTTATAAACAGGCATAACAATTCCTACATCTCTCAATTTATATTCCACCTTTCAAATGAAGATTAGCTTTTTCAGATCGAATATCGTCGAAAAGTCATCACAGAAAACAATTCAAGCTTCGATGAAATTTTAAAATTACCATCGACTAGGTGTCATATGTTGTATAGGGTGAGAGACATATTGCTGCATTTTGAATCATAGACATTGTTTCCTTTACCAGTTATTATCTTTTTCGTATCCCAATTGAATAAGAAGCTCACCTGCAACTTTTTTAAAAGCTTCTTTGTGTGTTTCTGTGAATTCATGTTTCCAATCCCCTATTCTTCCTTTCCTGAATGTTCCTGAGTTCTCTGGAACGATATTTTGTTTTATTTTTTGTAACAATTCGAACTTTGTTAAATGTAAATCCTTCAGATCCTCCCATAAATAATCCAGGATTCTCATGATAGACTGATTTTGGGAATCTTCATCATATACAAGCTCCTCAAACGTTACAGTGCAAATGCCGGGCTGATGCTGCCACTCCAATTTATCTTTAGAAATTTGTCTTATATTTGGAATATGTGTGATCTGAAATTCAGCTTGCTCTTCCTTCGTTAAATGCACACCGTTTATCATTGCAAGCAGCCGTTCATCATGTGTTTTTAAATTTTTCAAATATGGAGTCCAAGGGTGGTTGCCCCATTTATTTAACATCACAAAGTGAACAAGTGATACAGCAACATCCCGAAGATCTCTGCTGATAAAAATCACCTTTATATCTTTTTGTTTTAAAAGCTGTGCCCGTTCGGCTGAATGAACGAGATGACCTGGCCCTACGCTGCCTGAATTGATCAAGTCTAAATCTTTATCTTCTATGATCCATTCGGGAGTAATGATCATTCCCGGAATACCGAGAATCATTTGCAGCAGCAGATGTGTTCCGCTTTTTGGCAATGAATTAACCAGTACTCGGGGTAAAGGTCTTGTTTGATTTGGACTCAATGCTTTCCCTCCTTTTCGGCTGATCATCGCTTAATAAATTCTCCACAGTTTTTCTCAAGTACTTATATTCACTTATTTGCAACGATAAAAATTCAAAATATCTGCTAGTGATGATTCCAGCGGAATAACTGGTTTCCAGCCTAAGCTCATCATTTTCGCAGGATTCAGGTCCAGTTTTGTATTGATCTTTTCATTTACTCGTGACTTTATCTCAAAATCTATTGCTGTCAGTTTTCTATAATTGCTGACCACTTCGTTAAGAGAATAGCTCCTGCCAGAGGCGACCTCATATACTTCCCCTGATTCTCCTTTTGTTAAAAGAATTTCATAGGCGCGTACAACATCTCTTACATCTAAAAAATCCCGCTGAACGTTCAAGTTATCGATTTCAAGAACCTGATCCGCTTTGCTTGCTTCCATATCCGCAATTTTCTGAGCAAAAATCGAGCAAACGCCTTTTGAAAAGCCAGGTCCTATTAAATTCGAAGGCTTGGCAATGATAATCTGCATGTTATAAAGAATCTCCCATGCCTGAGCAATTAGGACTTGCAGTGTTTTGCTTAAGCTGTATGGGTGTGGAAGAGCAGATAGATCGTTAAGATCAAACTGCAAAACTGAGCCGGCTACACAAATTTTACATTCCGGATGTTCATGGCGAAGTGCTTCTATTACATACAAAGTGGATAAGAGATTGTTTTCCAAAGATGAAACAGGATCAAGCCAAGACTGCCCGACATGGTTTTGTCCGGCTAAATGAAGCAAATACTTCGGTTTTGTTTTTTTCACTAAACTGGCTACAGCATCTTGATCTGTTAGGTTGCAATACTCAACTTTGACTTGGCTGTCAGGGGTATTGGTTCTTGCTATAGCTGTTACATCAAATCCCGCTTGCGAAAAGTGGCGGCATGCATGTCGGCCGGTAAATCCGCCTGCTCCAGTGATTAATATTTTTGGCGGCTGGTTCATAGAGATTTCATCCAATCTGTAATGAAAACAGGCTGTTTTCGCTGATCAGGATCAGGGGACAAGGCGTTTTTTAAAAAAAGGAAATAGGGTCTCATTTGATCAATCCATCTCTTTCGCAAATTTATTTTGTTTTGCATAAAAGCAACCTTCCTTTCTTCTGATGTAAATAACTTTGGCTGCTCTCTGAAAATGCAGACTAGATTTGGATGCCTGTTTGCTTGAAGAATACCTATGCAATTCTCTTTCTATTTTTCTTAATATGTTATGAATTTCTTTTTTTATTGCTATAGGCTGTCTATTTACCGCTATAAGCCGCATCGGACATGCAAAGCTGCAGAATTTGGCTTTTGAAAAATTCTTCAGCCGTGGCAAGCTGCGATATGGAATCATAAATTATCTTGGGATTCTGTCGAACAAGGAGGAAAATAAATGATTCCGCTAATCAATTTAAAACAGCAGTTTCAAGAGGTAAAAGACGATATTTTAAATGAGTTCGAATGTGTGTTAGAAAGCGGGCAATATATATTGGGGCCAAAAGTCAAATTGCTGGAGGATAGGATAGCTGAAAGGCTCGGGGTAGAAGAGGCGGTCGCGGTTGCCAATGGCACGGATGCTTTAGTGCTTACACTCCAAGCTTACGGCATCGGGGAGGGTGACGAAGTCATCACCACTCCATTCACTTTTTTCGCCAGTGCTGAAGCCGTCTCAAGAGTCGGTGCGACGCCTGTGTTTGCGGATGTTGATCCGGAAACATACAATATTGATCCGGCAAAAATAGAAGAAAAAATCACAACGGCAACAAAAGCGATCATTCCTGTTCATATTTTCGGCCAGCCCGCTGATATGGACGACATCATGGCGATTGCTAAAAAACACGGGCTTTTTGTCATTGAAGACGCCTGCCAAGCATTTGGGGCGGAGTATAAAGGCCGTCCCGTCGGCAGCCTCGGGGATGCGGCCTGTTTCTCATTTTTTCCTACCAAAAACTTAGGAACACTTGGTGACGGGGGAATGGTGACGACTTCGGATCGTGATGCAGCCCGAAAGATAAGATCGCTCAGAACACATGGTACAAGGAAAAAATACTTTCACAACCAAATCGGTTTTAACAGCCGTCTGGATGAATTGCACGCAGCGATTTTGCTGATTATCTTGGAGAAAATTGATAGCTGGAACGAGCAAAGAAGAAACATTGCCAAGCGGTATCAGCGGGCCTTATCAGGGGTTTCCGATTTAGAGCTGCCGAAAGAAAAAGAAGATCGCTCCCACATTTACCATCTCTATTGCCTCGGAGCGGAAAAACGCGATGAGATGATGAATACATTGCAAGAATATCAGATCCAGTCAGGCATTTATTATCCGCGCTGCCTTCATCTCCAAGACGTTTACTCCTTTTTGCCATATAAAAAAGGGGATTTCCCGGTTGCTGAATCTTTATCAGAAAAGCTTTTCGCTATCCCGATGCACCCTTTTTTGTTAAAAGAAGAGCAGGATCAAATTATTTCCGTACTGCTGAAAAGGGGAGAGGGTTAAAGTGAGTGTGCGATTTGGAGTCATCGGCTGCGGATCTATTTCAAGAAAACATCTGCATGCTCTTAGTAAATGCGAAAAGGCCGAATTAGCAGCCGTGAGTGATTTGCAAAAAAAAAGGATGGATGAGGCGGGTGAATATTATGCCGTCTGTTCAGGGCGCATCGAAAGCATTGTGCGCTATCAGAACTATAGAGATATGCTTCACGACCAAAAAATAGATGCTGTTATCATTGCAGCTGTTTCCGGACTGCATGCAGAAATGGCCAAACAATCTTTGCTGGCGGGAAAGCATGTTATTCTGGAAAAACCAATGACACTGTCATTGAAAGATGCGGATGACATCATCGAGCTGGCAGAGCAAAACAATCTGAAGCTTATGGTGTGCCATCAAATGCGCCACCGGCCGATCATGAAAAAAATAAAAGAAACGATAGAGCAAGGAAAATTAGGAAGGCCATACTTAGGGACGGTTACGCTCCGTCTGAACCGGTCTCCTGCCTATTATGCAGCAGCATCATGGCGGGGCGGCTGGGAAAAAGATGGCGGTATGCTCGTCAATCAAGGAATCCATCTGATTGATCTTCTGCAATGGTTTCTGGGAGATGTGGAAAGTGTTTACGGAGACATACTGGCCGCCGCTCCTGAAAAGGAAACAGAAGATGTGGCAGTGGGTGTCCTGACTTTCGGCAGCCGGGCAAAGGGTGTGATCGAAGCCAATATCATCACACAGCCGAACAATCTCGGAAGCTCGCTGTCTATTTTTGGCGCAAACGGCACGATTTCTTTGGAAGGTCCTTCTTTAAACCGGATCAGCCGCTGGTTTATTCACGGGGAAGAGACCGATTTCGAAGAACTGGCAAAGCTGGCCGCTCTTCAGGATGAGCAGGTTTTGATGTACGAAACTTTCATAAATGCCGTGCAGTCAGACGAACCGCTCTTAATTGACGGACATGAGGGAAAAAAAGCGCTGGAAACGATCTTTGGTATTTATCAATCCGCATTGTTGAGGCGGGTTGTTGAACTGCCTCTTTCATCATTTCAAACGGCTGATATGAAAAAGAAATAGGTTTGCAAAATGGTAAATCGTCCCTTTCAAAAAAAGATAAGAAACATATTTTATTGAAGGAGTGTATAGAAGGGGCGATTTCATAAATGAACAACAATCAAGAAAGCCAAAACAAAAAGATAGCGATCATAGGCCTAGGGTTTGTTGGTCTGCCCTTGGCCATGTTATTGATATCAAAAGGAATGCCGGTTATCGGTGTTGATTTGGACGAAGCAAAGATCAAATCTTTGAAAAAGGGAAACAGCTATATATCTGATATTAAAGGCGAAACGGTGCGGAGCGGCATAGATGCCGGTTTTTTTCACCCTGTTTCAGATTATCGGCTGATCAGAGAAGCTGATGCGGTCATCATTTGCGTGCCGACTCCGCTTAATGATGACTCGGGGCCAGATTTGGCTTATGTGAAAAAAGCGGCGCAATCAATCAGCGAGCACTTGCAAAAAGGACAGCTCGTCGTTTTGGAAAGCTCAACATATCCGGGTACGACAAGAGAGCTCGTCAAACCGATTTTGGAAACAAGCGGTCTGATTTGCGGGAAGGATTTTTATTTGGCCTATTCCCCCGAACGTGTAGATCCCGGCAACCAGTTCCCGATCGAAGTCGTTCCGAAAGTGGTGGGGGGAACGACGAAATCATGCCTTGACCAGGTCCATCAATTATACAGCGGCATTTATCAAGAGGTCGTACCGGTGACATCTCCTGAAACAGCCGAGCTGACAAAGCTGTTGGAGAATACGTACAGGTTCATTAATATATCATTTATTAATGAATTTGCGATGATTTGCGACCGGATCGGGGTGGATGTGTGGGAAGTCATCAGAGCGGCAAGCACGAAGCCTTACGGATTTGCTGCCTTCTATCCCGGACCGGGAATCGGCGGCCACTGCATCCCTGTGGACCCTTTGTATCTGCAATTTATTATTAAAAAGAGCGGCCTGTCAAGCGATTTTATTGAGCTGTCAGAAGTGACAAATGACAAAATCGTCCGCTATATTGCGGAACGTTCATTGCAATTAGCCGCAAAAGAAAAGACGACAGAAGCGAATATATTAATCTACGGCGTTACTTATAAACGGAATGTGGCCGATGTCCGCGAATCGAAATCCCTCGATATTATAGAGAAGCTGATCGGGATGGGGGCAGATGTTTCCTACCATGATCCGCACGTTCCTGAGCTTGATCTTCACGGCAAAAAGCTGTACAGCAGGCCGATAGATTCCAAGACATTGAAAGAATATGACTGTGTCGTTGTTTTAACAGACCATGCCGAACTCCCGAAAGAAATGCTTTTAGAACATGCAAAAGTCGTATTTGATACGAGGGGGGTTTTAAGAGACAGCTCCGGAAAGGCTAAAGTCGTTCAGCTTGGAAATGGTCTTTCGTAACGATGTCTTCGATCATCAGAATGCGGATAATCGTTAAAAATAGGTTGAAAGATCAGCAAACGGGATCGAAATCTCCGCTGAATACCCAAAATGCGATGGCTTGCAGTCAGGAACAGATTGTTAAAACAAGAGAAATAGGGGCGGCGTTTTTTCATAACGTCCGCTCATTTTTGTGTAAATATATGCTGATGAGGCCGCTGGTTGAAATCAAAAGATCGAGCGGCAAAAACGACCAATTCCAAGCAATGATGATGAGTTCGTCCTTTGAATGGAAACATACATAAATCGTGCGTTTGCTGAATGCTAAAAATTGTTTTGCCGGATCGCTTATCGTGAAGGTAAAATCCTTTTTGCTGAATCAGGTGAATGTTTCTTTCAAGTCAGCCGCCCCCATTCTAGTTCCGAGAAATCGGTACGATAGGTGCTATATACAGGAATAGGTCAAATGTAAATTCTTCACACTCACGCCCAAATCAATTCAGAATACAATGTGATAAAACAGAATGTAAAGGGTGAGGACCGTGTGGATCGGAATTCTGTTGATTATTTTGGGGCTGGGGCTCAGCATTTTCGCCGTCAGTCTGATTGTCAGTTATTTGTTTGTACTGCCGAACAGGAGCAGTTATGAGGAGACCTTTTTTAGCGGAGTCAAAAACGGGGAAATCATTGATGATGTCTTTGATTCAAGCCAAAAAGAGGAGCTGTTTTTGACCTCTGAAGACGGCTGCCGGCTGCATGCGATGCTTTTTCCCGTTCCGGAGAGCAGGAAAGCCGTCATGATCGCCCATGGTATCAAATGGTCGCTGTTTGGCGGCTATAAATATGTCGAGCTGTTCCAGTCGCTCGGCTACCATGTCCTGCTTTGCGACAGCAGATGCCACGGGTTAAGCGGAGGATCACACGTTTCTTACGGGTTTTATGAAAAAAATGATTTGGCGATGTGGGCGGATGAGCTTGAAAACAAGCTTGGCAAAGATCTTTGGATCGGGGTGCACGGTGAATCGCTGGGAGCGGCGGCTGCCATTGAGCTGATGAAGCAAGACCGCAGAATTCAATTTTGCATCGCTGATTCCTGTTTCAGCGATTTAACCGAACTTTGCCGCTTTCAGCTGAAAGCGGCCGTCAAATTGGCCGTGCCGTTTCTCATTCCATTGACAAGCAGCCTGATTAAACGCCGGCATGGATGGGGGCTTGCCGATATTTCCCCAGTCAGCGATCTTGAACAAACAGACACGCCGCTTTTCATTATTCACGGCACAGATGATCAGCTTGTACCTTCGCAAATGGCTAAAAACCTATATGAACGAAAAAAAGGAATCAAAAGGCTCTATTTAATTGAAGGAGCCGGGCATGTCGGCGGGTTTCGCCAAAATCCGGAGGAGTATTTCAAAAAAATTAAAGATTTTTTATTAAAAGTTGAACCGGCCAACTGAAATTAAAGCTTTTCAGCAGCCGATCTGTTTCGCGCTTCACTGATTTTAGCCGCATATGACATTCCCCAGTTCATCATTTGGTGAATGATCGGAATCAGAGTCTCGCCGAACGCTGTTAATCGGTATTCGACTTTCGGCGGGACCTGTTTGTAAATTTCGCGATGGACGATTCCGTCGCGCTCCAGTTCGCGAAGCTGGAGGGTCAGCATCCGCTGCGTCACCCCGGGGATTAAACGGCGCAGTTCATTAAAACGTTTTTTCTCATCGATTAAATGAAACAAAATCACACTTTTCCATTTGCCGCCGATAATATCAATCGTCGCTTCCACCGGGCATGAATATCCTCCCTGTGTTCCGCAGTCTGCCGCATGTTTTTCCATCATCATCTCTCCTTAGTATAAAAAATGATACTATGCCACAAAAATGTGCGTACTTTTTATGTTTCATTATAAAGATTAAAATGTAAATGAGAAAGAAATTACGCTTAAAGGAGAGGGAATACGATGGCAGATCAAATAAAAAAACAAGAAATTCTTGACGCATTTCGTTTTAGACATGCCGCGAAAGAATTTGACCCCAATAAAAAGATTTCAGACGAAGATTTTCAGTTTATTTTAGAAACGGGCAGATTATCACCGACTTCATTCGGTCTTGAACCGTGGAAATTTCTTGTCATTCAAAACGAAGAATTGCGCGAAAAGCTGCGGACAGTCTCATGGGGAGCGCAAGGACAGCTTCCGACGGCAAGCCATTTCGTTTTGCTGCTCGGCCGGACGGCGCAGGAAATGAAGTATGATTCCGACTATATCGCCCATCAGCTGAACGATGTCAAAAAAATGCCGCCTGAAATCATGGAGAACATGATTAAAAAAGACGGCGTATTGAGTAAATTTCAAGAGTCGGATTTTCATTTGCTTGAAAGCGATCGAGCGATATTTGATTGGGTCTCTAAGCAAACGTATATCGCGCTCGGCAACATGATGACTACCGCAGCGATGATCGGTATTGACTCCTGTCCGATTGAAGGCTTTGATTATGATCAAGTGCATGAAATTTTGGAAAAAGAGGGGCTGCTTGAAGAAGGGAAATTTGACATTTCAGTTATGGCAGCTTTCGGCTACCGTGTCAAAGAGCCGCGTCCTAAAACAAGACGGGAGCTTGATCAAGTCGTGGAATGGGTAAAATAAGAAAAAAGGCGGGTCTGCATCAAGGCAGAACCGCCTTTTTGAATCTTTTACATTTGGCTTAGATTGCGTTTTTTTCGTTGATAAAGGTAAAGTCCGCCTCCAGATGTGAGCAACAGCAAGCCGAGCAGCAGCCAATTGTAGATGTTTGCGGCCGTATCGGGCAAAAAGCCGTTAGACGGCGGAGCTTGTCCGTCACCGGAACCGTCTCCGCCTTGACCGTCTGACCCATGCCCTCCGCCATTAGGATCGCTGCCGGGCGCCGCGGGAGATTCGCCGCCATTGTCCCCGCCGCCTGAGCCCGGAGGAACGGCATTGTTGTCATTCAAAACGGTATATTCGCTGAAATGGTCCACATAGCCGGCGACGGTATGGTCTTTGCTGTAGCCGTTTTTCACTTTGGTGAAGCTGTTCTTTTTCCGGTCAACATAATAAACGCTGTAGTGTTTGTCAGGCGCATCCACTTGGAAGTACAGTCCGACCGGCTCTTTAAAAGAGCTGACGGCTTTTCCTTTTTGCCGAATGCTGAAGTCGTACACCTTTGTGACCGCCTGCTTGATGTCCTTTGTGATCTTGATGCCAATCTTTGTGTCCTCGCTCGCCAGGTTGACGGCCGGCAGAAGCATGGCGATTTTATCGTTTTTCAAAGTGATGTTTGGATCATTTGATCTTTCCTTTATCAGATCAGTCTGTGCTTTTGTCATGCTCAGTTTCATGTTTTCCTTTTCTGTTTCAGGAAAATAGACGATCGCCTGATTGGCGTTTTTCGCGTATGTTTGAAACGGCTTTTCAGCAAGTGTCCATGTGCCGTCTGCCTGTTTTTCAGGCAAGAAAACTTCAGTGATCCTGTTGTCAATGTTCGGCGAAACGGAATCGTATAATTCGAGCTGTTCGGTAAAAATCTCATAATCGGTAAACCCGAGGTCTACGCCATTTTTCGCCTCTTTAAAGACGGAATAGCCGTCACCGCCGCCGCCCATGAAGTTATTCGTCGCGACACGGTAGGTTTTCTCCGGATCGAGCGGCTCAGCCTCTCCTTTTTCATTGACAAGCTTCACATCCAATATGCGTTCTCCCTTAGGCTTGTTCAATGTGAAAGTATATGTCAAACCCGCTACATGAGGGAACGCGCCTCCGCCTTCTTCGACTTGGCTGACGCCGTGTTCAAGCGCTTCTTGAATTTGCGCTCCCGTCAAATCAGCGGCATATAGCGTATTGCCGAACGGCATGACAGTGAGCACTTCACCGAGTGTAATCTTTCCTTTGTCGATGCTGCTTCTGATTCCGCCGCCGTTTGTGATTGCAATGTCAGCCCCGCCGGCTTGCTTCGCTTTTCTGAGCATGCCGTCTGCGATAAAGTTCCCGAGATTGGTTTCTTTTGAGCGGACATGCTCGCGCTTTCCGTCAAGCGGAACATCGGCATAGCCGACTTCTTTCGTCTTTAGTTCTTCAATGTCTTGTTTAAAGCCGTCAAGGACGTCTTTGGCAGCTGTCTCTTCTTCCACTTTATCGTCGATCGTGATCAAATCAAATCTTGATTGATCCGTTTGCACAACACCGTCTTCATCGAATGCAACATCGACTCTTCCTAAAAACTGTCCGTAATCTTTTACTTGTGCGACGATTGTCGGTTCTTCATTTTGCACCACTTCCAAATGATCGACGAGGGTGTGTGTATGCCCGCCGATGATCAAGTCGATTCCTTTCACTTTTTTGGCCAGCTCAAGGTCGCGGTTGTAGCCGAGGTGAGTGAGGGCGATGATTTTATTGACCTTTTCTTTTTCTTTGATGTCTTTGACGGTTTTTTCTGCGGACAAATAAGCATCATGAAAGGCAATGTTTGCGCCTGGGCTTGACGTATATGACGTATCTTCTGTCGTCAGCCCGAATACGGCCACCTTTTCTCCGTTTACATCAAGCAGAATGTAAGGGTAAATGCCGCTGTCTTTCTTTTCACCCGCTTTTAAGACTGCCGGTTTTTTTAAAAACCTGTTCAGCTCAGGCTCTTTTGCAACATCGACATTTGAGCTGACGATCGGAAAGGCCGGTTTTTCGAAATGGTGTCTGTTTTCCGGGTCAACCGCTGACCCGTTTCCGCTGAGAAAATCGCCCAGCACTTCCGGCCCTTTATCAAATTCATGGTTGCCGAAGGTCATCGCGTCATAGCCCATCAGGTTCATCAGCTTCAGGTCGGCGAGTCCGTTCCATTTTGTAAAGTACAGGTCTCCGGAGAAGACGTCTCCGGCATCAAGCAAAACATTGTTTTCCGTTTCACTGCGGATTTCTTTCACTTTTGCAGCGCGCCTTGCCGCATCATCGAGGTGGGCGTGTGTATCATTTGTATGCATGACTGTTAACGTCCAGTTTTCCTCATCTGCCGGCGGTTCTGATTCGTCAAAATTCAGCTTATAGACGCCGTATCCGCTGTTTGCAGATTCCCTCACAAAATCGATGTCTTTTGCTTTTTCCGCAAACGGTTTGGCAAGAAGGGAAGATTCGAATGTCACTTCGGCACTTTTGAGCGGCGCGATGGACCAGTTGTTGTCTGCTGCCGGATTAACCGTCTCTTTTTCCATAATGTAGTTCATCAGCACCTGCCTGTTTTCATCAGCCGCCGCATAAACCACTTTATCCTGCGTCAGATGAGGGAATCCGCCGCCTCCGGAAGCGCGGTAATTGTTAGTGACCACAAGGAATTCCTGATCATCTTTCACCGGCTTTCCGTTATAGGATAAATGTTTGATCCGGTTTGCCTGCGGATTTTTGATCCCGCCTGAAGCATTGTATTTTGCCGGCTCAGTGACATCGATCTGATATGTCACACCGTCAATCACATCGAAATTATACGATCTGAAGTCCGGATTCAGGAGTGCCTGTTCGCCTGTTTGAGAAGGGTCGATTTGGTTAAACTGCCCCGCGGACATCTCGATCCAGTCCTTGACTTCGCTTCCCGTCAGCTTGACGATATAAAGCGTATTGTCGTACAAATACAGGTCGCCGATATTTTTTATGGCCAAATCGCCGGCTTTTATATTTGTATAATATTCAGGACCGTTTCGGCCTCCCGCTTTAAACGGCGCTCCGGCTGATAAGATCGGCAGGTTTTCATATTCGGTTCCTTTCATCACATCTTCCGCATACCATTTCTGTGCGTCTGTGACGATCTGGATCGAAGGGTCATCTTTTACCTGAGCGAAAAAGCTGTTGATATCGGCTTCCGTTTGGCCGACTGGCGCGCGGACGTATGCCAAGGTTTTTTCGTGCGTATCCTTAATCGTTGAAACGACGGTTTCATTTCGCGATGTCACATTTCCAGCAATCGCTTCCGTTTTGGCGCTGGCGTCTTTCACCGTCCATTTTCCGTCGTTTTGCTCCAATTGCATGTCGATCATCCCTAAATGGCTGCCCCAGTTTTTCGGCATGACGACCGGAATGCCATTGATTGTCCCTTTTTGAATATCGATTTTCGCGTTTCCGGCATAATCAGGGCCGGGAAAAAGACCGTGCTGGTGCCCTGAGATGATCGCGTCAATTCCGTTTGTTTTGACAGCCAGGTCAAACACCGCGTTTTCCGCGCCTGCCGGCTGTTCTCCATTTTCAATGCCGGTATGCGCGATGGCGATGATCACATCCGCCCCTTCGGCTTTCATTTTCGGAACCATCTCTTTCGCGGATTCTGCTATATCCTGCACCTTGATTTTGCCGTCGAGGTGCTTTTTGTCCCACGTTAAAATTTGCGGGGGAACAAAGCCTATGTAGCCGACGTCGAGATTGTGCTTTTGTCCGTTTTCATCAGTGAATGTCCGTTCTTCTATATGGTATGGTTTGTATTTATGCTGCCCGTCCATTGTTTTAATATTGGCGTTGACGATGGGGAAGTCGGCACCTTTCATCGTTCCTTCCAAAAATTCAAGGCCGTAGTTGAATTCATGGTTTCCCAATGTGCCGGCATCATATTGCAGTTTGTTCATGACATCAATGATAGGGTGTGTTTTCGTTCCGGAGATAATCGAATCACGTTCATATTTGGAGACATATTCTCCAAGAGGGTTTCCTTGAATTAAGTCGCCGTTGTCGACAAGAAGCGTGTTCGGATGCTGGCTTCGGTATTTTTCAATAAGCTGCGCCGTTCGGGCCAGTCCGAATTCTCCCGTTTCTTTGTCGGCGTAGTAGTCATAATCCATAATGTGTGCGTGAATATCCGTCGTTCCCAAAATGCTGAGATTGATGAGCGGGTGTTCGGTTTGTTGTTCTGCATGAGTCTGGGTGTTTGGAATGAGTAAGCTGAGTATCATCACTGAGGTTAGCAGAATACGGAGAATGTTTTTACTTGAAAACCGTCTTTTCTGTATTCGCACCATTTCTCCACCTTTCCGTTTATAGTAACAATCTCTATTGTAAGAACTTTTTGTAAAGTTTTGTAGAACTTTCGTTGCGAATATTGTAAACAATCTGAAAATGATTCGAAAGTCACTGTCTGCCGAAATGGATCATTAGGTACTTTGTCCGGCGAATCGTTGAATGTTTTATTTAGTGTGGCAGGGGTAAATGGATTTATGTAGACAAAAGATGCAAGGAGGGAGCAAGGATATGGGCAAAAATATAGCTGTTGTACTGACGGATTACTTTGAGGATTCCGAGTATACTGAACCAGCCCAATCATTCAAAGAGGCCGGACACAAGCTGACGGTCATTGAAAAAGAAAAAGGAAAAACGCTGAAAGGAAAGCAGGGACAGGCATCAGTGGATGTTGATGCATCCATTGATGAAGTCAGCCCTGCGGATTTTGACGCATTATTGATTCCGGGCGGGTTTTCGCCAGATATCCTGAGAGCCGATCAACGGTTTGTATCATTTGCCAAATCCTTTATGGATGAAAAAAAACCTGTGTTCGCGATCTGCCACGGACCTCAGCTTTTAATCACGGCCAAGACTTTGGACGGCCGCAGCGCTACGGGCTATACATCCATTCGTGTCGATTTGGAAAACGCGGGCGCCAAATTTCAGGACAAAGAGGCCGTCGTCTGCCAGAACCAGCTTGTCACAAGCCGGACACCGGATGACATCCCGGCATTTACACGGGAATCTTTGAACTTGCTTGGCTGATATTTGTGAAAAAAGACCGGAACCCGCGCTTCCGGTCTCTTTTTATGAAGAAAAAAGGACGGACAAA
Organism: Bacillus swezeyi; assembly: GCF_001969815.1. Lineage (GTDB taxonomy): Bacteria > Bacillota > Bacilli > Bacillales > Bacillaceae > Bacillus > Bacillus swezeyi. The sequence goes on from NZ_MRBK01000020.1 coordinate 22,548, forward strand.
TGTCCGCCGCTGTTATCATTTTCGAAGCGCAGCCAATTCCTCGGCGATCGCCTGCATTTCACTCGGGCTGAAAGATTTCTTTTTCATGACCATTTGATGGAGATATTCAAGATCCTCGAGTTTTTCATCGCTAAAATCTTCAGCTTTGATGACACCGATATTCAGCATGTTTAATTTTTGCGAGATCTCTTCGATCATTTGATTCAGCTCGGCTGTTTTTTGCTCAGACAATAAGGCACTTCCTTTCTCTGGTGATTTCGTAGTCTTTATTGTAACAGAAATGGTTGAGAAGAAAAGAACCATTGTCAAAAAGCATATTTCATCAAACGGAAAGACTGTTTTGCTTGTCTTGTTTTTCCGTCTTGATTTTAGCGAGGATCTGTTTTGATTCGTAAATGACTATGCCTGTTAAGCCGAGCAGTCCGATTAAGTTTGGAATCGCCATCAGGCCGTTCAGCATATCTGCAAGCGCCCAAACGAAATTATCCTTGAAGATCGCACCGAAAAAGACGGCGATAACAAAAATGACACGGTAAACAATCGCATATTTTTCATTCAGCAGATAAGTAAAGCATTTTTCTCCGTAATAAGACCAGCCCAATATGGTCGAATAGGCAAACAAGAGCAGCCCGATTGCAACAATGGTTGATCCGGCCGGACCAAGAAAATGTTCAAAGGTCATCGATGTCAGTGCATCATTCTTTTCCGACAAGTACATCTTTCCCATGACGATGGAGATTCCCGTAATCGAGCAGACGACCAAAGTATCAATGAAAACCTGGGTCATCGATACAAGCGCCTGCCGTGCCGGCATATCCGTTTTCGCCGCGGCGGCGGCAATCGGTGCGGAGCCCAGTCCGGCTTCGTTGGAGAATACCCCTCTTGCGACACCCCAGCGGATGACGGTCCCGATTGCTCCTCCGGCTACAGCCTGACCGGTAAAGGCGTCAGAGAAAATTAAGCCGATGGCGCCGGGGACAAGTTCAAAGTTTGTGATCAGAATGATCAATCCGGCAATGACATAAAATAAAGCCATGATCGGGACAAAAACGGAGGTGACTTTTCCGATGCTTTTAATCCCGCCGAGAATGACAAGCGCTGTGAATATCGTCACGATCATGCCCGTTACCCAAACAGGCACTGAAAACGTTGATTTCATGACTCCTGACACAGAGTTCGCTTGAACCATATTACCTATTCCGAAGGCGGCCAAAGCCCCGAATATCGCAAATAATACACCGAGCCACTTTTGTTTGAGCCCGTGCTCCAAATAATACATCGGACCGCCTGACATTTCGCCTTTTTTATCTTTTACGCGAAATCTGACGGCGAGAACGGCTTCAGCATATTTCGTCGCCATTCCGAAGAAAGCGGCCAGCCACATCCAAAACACGGCGCCCGGACCGCCGGCAATGACGGCGGAAGCGACACCGACGATATTTCCCGTGCCGACAGTGGCGGCAAGAGCGGTCATTAAAGCCTGAAAATGAGAAATGTCTCCTTCAGATGATTTATCCCGGCTTTTGCTAAAGGCAAGCTTTAAGGAATAAGGCAAAAGTCTGATCTGTAAAAAAGCCAGTCTGAATGTCAAGTAGACACCCGTTCCGACGATGAGAATCAAAAGCGGCGGTCCCCATAAAAAACCGTTCATTTGATCGACTATATTTGAGAGCAAGTTCATAGGCGAAAATTCCCCCTCTTAATTTTGTGTCTAACTAGAATATTCTGAAAGTTTGTCAGATTTGTCAATAGGGCTGTTATATTTTCTTACTGAAGTTGAAAAAAACAGAAAAATCTTTAGTATAAAATCATGTACGTTTTTCTTTCTGAAAAGAGGGGAAAGAATAGAGGAGGCCGCAAAAGATGATCAAAGTTTTATTCGTCTGCCTCGGCAACATTTGCCGATCACCGATGGCAGAAGCGGTGTTTAACGATATGCTCAAAAAAACCGGACTGAGTGATCAGATTCAAGCTGATTCAGCCGGCACCGGAAACTGGCACATCGGAAAACCGCCCCATGAAGGTACAAGGACTTTGCTGGCAGAAAAAAAGATAAGCTGTGAAGGGCTGTACGCAAGACAGATTTCCAAAAAGGATCTGGAAGAGTTTGATTATTTGATTGCAATGGATGCTGAAAATGCCGGAAATATAAGAAATCTGGCCGGCAATCAACACAAAGCCGTCATCAGGCGGCTCCTTGATGATGTGAATGACTGTCATACGGAAGACGTTCCAGATCCTTATTACACGGGGAATTTTGAAGAGGTGTACGAACTTGTAGCAGAGGGCTGCCGCCAATTGCTGACAGACATTAAAAAAGAGCACAATTTGTAAAAACGAAGGGAGAGATTTTTTATGAAAGGCGATCGCGTTTTCATCAGAAACATCCTCCTCGGCGCATCGGTCGGGGCCGTCATGTCATTGCTGCACAAACCGACAAGGGAAGCGTGCGGTTTAAAATTGTCGGCATGCAAAAACAAGATCAGGCTCTACCGCGCAAATCCGGGTATGCTCACCGAATGTGCAAAAGAGAAAATGGAAGAAACCAAAAAGCTTTCGGCATCTATTTCTGATGATTTGAGCTTTTTAAATCGGCAGATCAAAGAACTGCAAGAAACCACCCCGAAGGTGATTGAACTGATCGAAGAAACGAGGGAGCACTTCTCTTCTAAATCCAAGAATCGTCAGGAGTGAGAAACGTAATGGGCTTTTTAAAAGAGCTTGGTTGGCGCTTCCTGCTCCATGAAGGGCCGAGCAAATCAGCTGAACTTGCTTATTTTTTTCTCCTGTCCCTGTTTCCGTTCATGATTTTTTTGCTGACGCTGGTGGGCTACCTGCCTGTCAAAACAGGAGATGTCATCGGACTGATCGAGCAGTACGCCCCGGAAGACACAATGTCTGTCATCAAAGAGACGCTAAACACAGGAAACAGGGGGCTGCTTTCATTCGGGATCATCGCTGCCCTCTGGTCCGCTTCAAACGGATTGAACGCGATTGTGAGAGCCTTCAATCATGCATATGAAGTAGAGGAAAACCGTTCATTTATTACGGTCCGCCTGACATCGATTCTTCTGACAGCTGCGATGGTCTTCACGATATTGATCGCGCTCCTTCTGCCGGTATTCGGAAGGACGATCGGCCATTTCATCGCCAATTTGGACGGCACCCCCGAGATGTTTCTCACCGCATGGTCGGCGCTGCGCTGGGGAATCAGCCCGCTTGTGTTGCTGATTGTATTTACCGCTTTATACTTTTTTGCTCCGAATAAACGGCTGTCGTTTAAATTTGTCATTCCCGGAGCGATGGCAGCAACCGCCGGCTGGATTCTCGTCAGCGTTTTATTCTCATACTATGTCAGCGAATTTGCGAACTACAGCGCCACATACGGCAGCCTCGGAGGAATCATCGTCTTGATGATCTGGTTTTACTTAAGCGGAATGATGATTATTTTAGGAGGGGAAATCAACGCCCTTTTACATAAACGTAAAATCATTCCTGAAGAAAATCCGCGAAAATGAGCAATCTAATAAAGAACGTTAAGTTCAAAAGCGGAGGGATGATCATGACAAAGCATACGAAAAAAGGCGGAAGCCATAATAAACAAAATGCAAAGCAAAGTCCGAAACACAAAACGAGCGGAAGCGCCAACGGACAAAACGGATATCATTAAAAAAGGCGCTTAATGCTAAAAAAGGGCCGTCTGCACATTGTAAGCAGGCGGCTCTTTTTGCGTGTGGTGAAAGGAGCGGCGGTTAAGTGCACGGGCTTCCCGCTGTCATCACGTCCTGTGAAACTCCGCGTTAGATTGTTCGACAATGCCTTTTAAGTTCTTCGACTTGCCAAAAAGCACCCCGATCCAAATAACAGCCATGACAGAAGTAATCAAATAAAACAGATTCCCGTTTTCAAACCTTTGCATATACCAGCCGCCTGCGACAGGTCCGAAAATGCTGCCGATGCTGAAGGTAATGCCGCACATCAAGTTTCCGGCAGGAAGAAGGTGCTTTGGAAGCAGGTCGGCCATAAAGCTGATGCCGAGCGAAAAAGTCGAGCCAACAGCCATTCCCGCCACAAAAAAACAGATCGCTAAAAAGAGAACGGACTCAGATAAGCCGGCCGCAAAAAAACAGCTGGCCCCGATTGCCAAAATGACGAGCAGGACGTTTCTTCTCCCGAAGGTATCGCTCATGATGCCGAGAGGGTACTGAAAGACAATGCTGCCGATCGCAAAGGCGGGAAGAATGATTGATACGCCTTCAACAGAAATGCCGGACCTGAGCGCGTAGACCGGGAAATTTCCGTTCAGCGCGGTCTCCAAAAAACCGTAGCCGAATGTCGGCAAAAAAGCGACCCAGCCGAGCAAAAAGGCATGGGAAAAACGCTTCAGGCTACTATCGGCACGGGTGTCAGAGACGGCGCTTTTTTCAGGAAAGTCATTCCCGAGGCAAAACACAAACATCCAAGCGAGCAGACTGAACGCGCCTGAGATGATAAACGGCAGTGATGGCGAAATCTCTACAAGCGGCGTTAAAAAAGGCCCGGCAGCAAATCCCAAACCAAAAGAAAGCCCGTATAATGAAATATTCCGCCCGCGGTTTTGTTCAGACGATAATGTCGTTACCCATGTTTGGGTTGAAAAGTGGAGCATATGATCACCAATGCCAATCAAAAGCCGCAAAAAGAACCAAGTGAGGTAAGACTTGATAAAAACAAAGCTGAATAAACTGGCGGCAACCATTACGCCCCCGATAATGATCAACGGTTTAAATCCAAGCTTTCGAAGCGGCGCTTCCATAAACGGGGAAGCGATCAGCACGCCGATATAAAGCCCTGTCGCATGAAGTCCGTTCAATGCAGCGGAATGACCTTCCTGTTCAAAAATGACAGAGATGACCGGCAAAAGCATCCCTTGTGAAAAACCTGATATACTGACTATCAACACGAGTATGAAAAAGTGAAATCTTGACATCGCCCATTCTCCTTATCCGTCATCCTTCTTTGATCGTAAACTTTAGGAAGTTTTTAGGCAAGATGGTTTTTCTTTCACTGCCATGAAAAGAGGTGAGAACCATGGATATACAATGGAATCAAAACGGTTTCCATGCAGATCTGGCGTTTGGCCGCCTCGATATTTCAAGCCGCGAAGAAGCGGGTTTCAGGCCTTATCAGCTCATGATAGCTTCAATCGCAGCATGCAGCGGAACCGTTCTTCATAACATATTGGAAAAGAAGCGGATACAGCTGAAGGATATGATCATTCAGGCAAAAGAAGAACGCATCCCTGAAGAAGCGGGCCGCATCAAAAGCATCCATCTTCATTTTATTTTAAAAGGGGAACATCTGAAGTCTGATCAAATACAAAAAACGCTGCGAATGGCCTTGAAAAACTGCGCAATGGCCAGGTCTGTCGAAAACAGCATCGACATCAAGGAAACATTTGAGATTCAGTAATGTTTCAAGCTTTCGCCAATGCGGAATAGATCAGTATGCCTGTATATAATTTGAAAGGTTCGTACAACAATAACCTACGACGAAAAAAGTAAAGAAAAGAGGAATGGAAAATGGGCCGTATTTTCTTTCTGATCATGGCTGTGGGTGTTCCCCTTTCAATTGTAGGAAGCCTTATGCATTGGCCGTCAACCTTGTTGTTTATCATCTATTGTCTTTCCATTATTGCACTTGCCAGCTATATGGGAAGGGCCACTGAGAGCCTTGCAATTATTGCAGGGCCCAGAATCGGCGGGCTGTTAAATGCCACATTCGGCAATGCCGTGGAACTGATTATTTCGATTTTCGCATTGAGGGAAGGGCTGATCGGCATCGTCCTCGCTTCCCTGACAGGTTCTGTACTCGGCAATCTGCTGCTTGTCGCCGGCCTGTCGTTTTTCATCGGCGGTCTTAAATACAAGCGGCAGGAATTTAATGTGTATGATGCCAGACATAACTCAGGGCTCCTCATGTTTGCGATCATTGTTGCCTTCGTCATTCCTGAAGTGTTTTCAGCGGAAATGACGGAGCCGCGGAAGCTGTCGATGAGCGTTGGCATCAGCATCATCATGATTGTGCTTTACTTGGCGGCGCTGTATTTCAAGCTTGTCAGCCACCGCGGCGTCTACCAGACGAACAAAAACGAGGCTGCAGAAGACCACGAGGAGCCGGAATGGTCGGGAAAGCGCGCGACATTGATTTTGTTTTTAGCAACGCTTGCCGTCGCCTATATTTCCGAAAACCTTGTCCATACTTTTGATACGGTCGCTGAACAATTCGGCTGGACTGAGCTGTTTATCGGCGTCATCATTGTTGCGATCGTCGGCAATGCTGCAGAACACGCTTCTGCCGTGATTATGGCTTATAAGAACAAGATGGATGTGGCAGTGGAAATTGCGATCGGATCAACTTTGCAGATCGCGATGTTTGTCGCTCCGGTGCTTGTGATTATTTCTTTGTTTTTTCAACAAGCCATGCCGCTTGTCTTTACACTGCCTGAACTTGTCGCGATGGCATCTGCCGTTCTTTTAATGATCGTGATTTCCAATGACGGGGATACCAACTGGTTTGAAGGCGCGACATTGCTGGCCGCTTATATCATTATGGGAATCGGTTTCTTTCTTCTTTAAAAAAATTGGGATAAGAGCGTCTCATCCGGAAAACAATAAGGAAAAAGGAACAGAAAGAGTGATAGTATGAAAAAGCTTTTGTATTTTACGCTGACTGCGTTTTTATCCTTTAGTTTTTTCGCTGTACAGGAAGCTGATGCAGCTAAACCGATCAAAATTCCAAGCTCTGTCACAAACATTTCCAAAGAAAACACATACCCCAACGCTTCTCAGGATCAGCCGAGGCTTCAGCCGAGCGAATTGGCGGACGAGCTGCTGCAAACATCCGATATCACGATCGAGAATCCGCATCTGATTAAAATGCTGAATGAATCAAGCATCTCCAGTACACCGCTGGCGATCGGATACAGAGCGACGATTTATTTGGGAAGATGGGCGCTTGGGTACACATCAAATGAAACCGTCGCGAATTGGGAATATCGCAAAATCAACACAAACCGCTTTGATAACAGAGGCGGAAAAGCACCTGCCGAAATCACCTATTCGCAAGATCAGACAAGCAAAATCAAAGGCGGCTTAACGGCAAAAGTGCCCAAAGCTGAAGATGTAAAAAACATGATGATGCTGAAAGCCATGGAAAAAACAAAGCTGCCGCTCGCTTTTGAAACGGTGGTCGGAGCCGGAACAAAACGGGATCAAGTGTATAAAGTGCAGCCGAAAAAACTCGGATATCTGAACGCTTACGCACCGGCCGTCAATGAAAAAGGAAAAGTCACCTATGGCGAGGTGTATCTCGTTTTAAAAGGAAGTAAAAGAAAGCTTGTCGTCAAAAATATCACCTCACAGGGAATCGGGGCATGGATTCCTGTACAGGACCACCTTACATTCGGTTTTCAGCTGAGCCATCAGCTGAAATAAGAAAAAGCAAGCCTTATGGACAGGCTTGCTTTTTCTTCATACTTTCGCTTTCCGGGAAGAAAAATCAATATCTTGATAATAGTTGTTTTTCACCAGTACATTTGGGCCGAGGCATCTGACATTCGGGCAATGACAGTTCAGCTCCCTGGCCAGCTCTGTTTTTCTCCATTTGGCATATGCGCTCGGAAGGCTGTCTGTTTGAATATTGCCGAGCGGCGGAGTGTCCCCGAAATCCGTCACAATAATATTGCCGTCAAAAATGTTTACATTCAGGCGTGAACGGCCGTCGGGATCATTTCTGACCGTGACATTTTTGGCTTCGCGCAGCCTTTTTAAAAGAAGCTGGTCTTCGGCTTCAGAGCTGCACGAATAGAAAGGCAGGGTGCCGAACAGCATCCACGTATTTTCATCGCGAATGTCGAGAAGGTGGTGGATCGCTTTTCTCATGTCCTTTAAGCTCAAAGTTTCTAAGGCGCTTGCAAAATCGCTTGGATACATCGGGTGTACCTCATGGCGCTGGCATTTCATCTCATCGACAATCTGACGGTGAATATGTTCGATATGAGGAAGCGTCCGTTTATTGAGCATCGTTTCAGCAGAAACCATCACCCCTTCATCAACAAGCGTCCGGCTGTTTTCGATCATTTTCTCAAAATAGCGGGCCCGCTGTGCAAACGTCGGTTTTTTCTCCATCATGGCAAAGCCGATTTCGGCAAAATCTTCAACAGTTCCCCAGTTGTGGGAAATGTGAAGCACATCCAAGTAAGGAATGATCAGCTCATAGCGGCTGATGTCAAGCGTCAGGTTTGAATTGATCTGCGTCCGGACGCCGCGCTCATGGGCATATTTTAATAAAGGAACGACATATTCCTTTACGGATTTTAATGAAAGCATCGGCTCTCCGCCGGTGATGCTTAATGAACGGAGCCGCGGAATCTCATCCAGCCGTTTTAAAAGCAGGCTGACGGGAAGCGCGTCCGGGTCCTTCGGCTGGAGCGTATATCCGACGGCGCAGTGCTCACAGCGCATATTGCAAAGCGTTGTCGTCGTAAATTCAACGTTTGTCAGCTGTATATCTCCATATTGGTCAACATCCATATAGGCTTCCCACGGATCAAAATCAGGGGAAATCGGACGGACCTGCGTTTTTTCTGTCATGGCATATCTAACTCCTTTATCGATAGGACATACTAATATAGCCCAACTATTCATTTTAGACCTCATCCTAAAGCTTCGCAAGTGATGGATGATTGAAAAAAGCCGGTTTATAGGCTACCATATAAGGAACAAAAGGAGGAGAAGCATGGGTAACGCAGTAAATGACAAAGAACAGCAAGTCAATTATTTAAAAAACAGATTGGATATGTTTATGTCTGTCATCGATTCTCTAGACCCTGAATCAACGGACATTGAAGATATTGACAGGCTGATCAGTATGCTTGACGATCTTGAAGACAAATATGAACGCTTTAAAAAAGACTGGAAGTAAAACCGCTGCATTTTTCGCCGCGGTTTTTTGTTTTCCAAGTGTTGCTTGGTATGAAAGAGAGAACCGTTTAGCACAATAAGGAAAAATGAAACTGGGAGCGAAAATGATGAAACGAATCTGTGCCATATGCTGCGGATTTCTGCTGATGCTGACCTTTGCAGGAAATGCCGAAGCGATATCCAATAAGGCTGTTCATTGGGGCTTCTCCAAAAGCAAAAACCATGAGCCGGCTGATGCGGGAAAAGAGCTGAACAGCCTTTTAAAGCAGTATGACGCCTTCTATTTAGGCAACACAAAAGAAAAAACAATCTACTTAACCTTTGATAACGGCTATGAAAACGGCTATACGCCTCAGGTGCTCGATGTCTTGAAAAAGCAAAACGTGAAAGCGGCTTTTTTTGTGACGGGCCATTTTGTCAAAGACCAACCCGAACTTATTAAACGCATGGCCCAGGAAGGGCACATCATCGGCAATCACTCATTCCACCATCCTGATTTAACAACGAAAACAAGCCGCGTCATTAAAGAAGAACTGGAATCCGTCACAGAAGAAGTGCTGAAAATCACCGGCAAAAAGGACAATCTCTATTTGCGTCCGCCGCGTGGCGTATTCAGCGAGCGGGTGCTTGAAGAGACAAAACAACTCGGCTATCAAACCGTTTTTTGGTCAGTCGCGTTTGTCGACTGGAAAATCAACTCCCAAAAAGGCTGGAAATATGCTTACGACAATATGATGAAACAGGCTCATCCCGGCGCCATCTACCTGCTTCATACTGTATCAAGAGACAATGCCGAAGCGCTTGACCAAGCCATCACCGATTTAAAAAAAGAAGGGTATACATTTAAAAGCCTTGATGATTTGATGTTTGAAAAATATGTGATGCTAAAGCCCCTTTAAACGAAAAAACTTCGGTCGTTTACCGAGGTTTTTTTCGTTTGTTCAAAAATTGAGGCTTCAGACTCTTTCATTTACTCCAGTCAATTCCATAGAATAAAAAACCAATTTATATACATATATTACTAGATTTAAAAAAGAAATAGGTATATCATTGAATAGAAGGGGGAATTACCATGACAAATTCAGTAAAATCAGTTACATCACCCAAAAAATTTATTACAGGAAAACGATTGCTTAAGAATTTGAATGACTACATTCAAGATTTTGGCGATAAGGCTTATATCATTTGCGACGAGTTTATATTAGACCGGGCGAAAAAAGAAGCCGGGGATTCAATTCAAACAGCCGGCAATCAAGCCGTTTTTAAAAAATTTAATTATGAATGCACACAAGAGGAAATCGAGCGAAACCGTGAGCTTGCACGCGAAGCCGGCGCGAACATCATCGTTGGAATCGGGGGCGGAAAAACGCTCGATACCGCAAAAGCAACGGCCTATTATGAAAAGCTGCCGGTTGTGATTTTCCCGACAATCGCATCAACAGACGCCCCATGTACGGCGCTTGCCGTTATTTATAAACAAAACGGAGCATTTGACCGTTATTTATTTTTGCCGACGAACCCTGATGTCGTGCTGGCAGATTCAGAGATATTATCAGGCGCACCTGCACGCTTTTTCGCCGCCGGAATCGGAGACGCTTTGGCTACATATTTTGAAGCGCGGGCATGCTACCGTTCAAACGGAGACAACCTCGTGTTGATGAAACCTTCAACAACAGGCTTGGGACTGGCCCGCCTCTGCTATGATACGCTGCTGGAAAACGGCGTAAAAGCGATGCAGGCCGTTCAGCGCAAAGTATCAACAAGAGCTGTCGAAGACACCATCGAAGCCACGATCTATTTAAGCGGTGTCGGTGCGGAATCAGGCGGCCTCGCCGCGGCGCACGCCATCCACAACGGCATGACAGCCGTACCTGCTCTGCACAAAGCGCAGCACGGCGAAAAAGTAACATTCGGCCTCCTGGCGCAGCTTGTCCTTGAAAACGTACCGGCAGAAGAACTGGAAACGGTCATCAACTTTATTAAAGGTGTCGGTCTACCATTAACATTACAAGACTTGGGAGTCGACGAATTTGTAGAAGCAGAATGGCGCCAAGTCGCAGAAGCCGCTTGTGCGGAAGGCGACACAATGGGCAACATGCCATTCCCTGTCACACCAGACGACGTCTACAACGCGATCATCGCCGCCAATGCGATCGCCGAGTCTTATCACGATTAATCAAGAAAAAGCCGTTTCCGTGATGGAGCGGCTTTTTTCTTGATTGGCATGTGAGGCAGAGGCAAAATAAGCAGGTGCGGGCCTGCTTTCTTTTCTATTGAATCATTTCAGTTATGAAAAGATAATGCTGCCTCTTGTAAAAAATACTAGTCTGAGTGAATAAGCAGTAAAATGAAAGTTTTCTTTTTAAGTATAAAAAAAAGACCTGTACAGAAAAAAACGCTGAACCAACCAATTGTGATTTTGGGAAAATGCCTTTAGGTGTAAATTCGTTCATGTTATATTCCTGCTTTCGGTTACTTTTAGCCGGGAAAATATATGGATATCCTTCTTTGATCCTTTCAATCGGAGTTCTGCTCTTCTTTAAGTTCTTTCAAAAGGTCGCAGCTCTTGAGGTTGTTTTCTCAATCTTCTGCAGATGGTTACATAAAAGCAAAACGACGTGATCGATTAACTAGACATTGATTATCCAAATTTTCCCGATTAAGGGCATCATTCTTTTACTAAGCCTTTGCAGCAGTACACCTGCAAAGTGCAACTATTGAACAACTTCAATCTCAAACTCCGGTTCCTCCAAGAAACCTGTCATTGAAACACTCTCGTTTCCCGGTGCCGTGAACGTGATCTCATATGTTCTTTGTGAATGAGGAGGCGCTGTTAACGTCTCCGCCTTAAATTCAAACTCATGGATCATTTCAGGCGATAGAGAGACGAGCTGGGCGTTTTTTCCGTAATTGTTCACCTTAACCGTGCAGTCCATCTTTCCTTCTTCTTGGTCGTCCGAATAGCCGCATGAACTTTCTCTTGTGATATATTCCAGGGCATCCGCACCGCGCGCGTTCCATTTCAGAAAGAACATCAATTCCTCTGTGACAAGCGGATAGAGCGCTGTAAACCCTATAATAAACAGCAAGAGCTTTAAGCGAATCCATGCCACCTTCCTGTAATAGAGCGAGGCAAGCACAAATCCGGTGATCATGAGAACGAGCCCCATCACAGAAATATAATGAAGCCCGGCAGAGCTCCGGACAGGTCCGCCTAAAAAACAAAAAATCGCTTCGCCAGCCGACACTTGCTGATGAGTATTGGCGCCAAGCAATAAGCCGAAAATAATCAGGCTGATTCCAGCCGATCCTTTGTGCAGCTCCATGTTTTTCCCTCCTTAACTATAGAAATAGTCGAAGGGGGCCCTAAAAAGCTTCCTTATTTACTTAAAAATGTCAAACCATCCTTTATGGCGGAACCAGAAGATCATCCCGGCAACCACGGCAGCCATCATTCCAAGGACGAAAAAATATCCGTAACGCCAATGCAGTTCAGGCATGTTGTCAAAATTCATGCCATAGACCCCGACGATAAAAGTCAGCGGAATGAAAATCGTTGACACGATTGTCAGCGTCATTATGATGGCGTTCATCCGATTGGAGTTCAGCGTCTGGTAGCTGTCTCTTAAATCAGCGGTCATGTCGCGGTTGTTTTCAACAATTTCGGTCAGTTTCAGCAGATGGTCATAAATATCGCTGTAATAGGCTTTTCTTTCGCGGTTCTCTTTTAGATTTTCAATATTTAAGATTCTATAGAGCAAATCCCGCATCGGGATGATCGTTCTTCTGAGCTTGAGAAGATCGCCGCGGATGTCAAACACTTCGTTCATCAGTGTTCCGAACGTTTTTCGGCTGTCGCTTTCAGCGATTTCATTGAGCCTGTCTTCAATTTGATAAAGGATTGGAAAGTATTCGTCAACAAGCTGATCCATGACCATATAGGCGATATGGTTCGGTCCTTTTTTCCACAAGTCCCTGTTATTGAAAAAGTGTTTTTTCACTTTTTCAATGCCGGCCGAACGATGAAGGTGAAATGTAACGATAAAATCCTTTCCGACGAATAAGTCCACTTCTTCAGAAGCCAAAGTCTTTTGATTTAAAGCATGTATCACGTAAAAAAGGTATTGTTCATATTGATCAAGCTTAGGACGCTGCAAATGATGGAAGCAGTCCTCAATCGACAAAGGGTGAAAGTGAAAATGGCTTTTTAGCAAAGAAGCTTCTTCATCTGAAGGCTGATCAAAATCGGTCCAATACCATTCAATATCATGATCTGCCAGTCTTTCTGCAGAGATGTCGGATAAAAGCTGTCCGTCTTTTGTAATCGCAATATGTTTGAACATTGGCAACCCTCCACCTTCATCATAGCATGCTGCCGAACGCCGGGAATCATTCGGTTTGAAAATAAAATTCTCTCTTTTTTAAGTGAAAAGCAAACATGGTATACTGTGGACAAAGAAGAAAAGGGATGGGAAGCCATGTGGAAGGAAACCGTAAGCGTATCACCGCCTTATCATTTTGACCGTGTCCTGGAGAGGCTTTCTCTCGATCCGCTCAATGCAGTCAGCCTCGAAAAACGGGAAGTCAGGCTGCCGCTTCGCAACAAAGAGAAAAAACCTTGTATTGTCACGGTGCAGGCAGCAGGCACGGCGGATGCACCGGAATTTATCGTCAGCGGAACAGAAGATCGAGATGGTCTGATGGAAGAAGTAAAACGGATTTTCAGGTGGAAAGAAAACCTGCAGCCTGTTTTGGATCATTTTTCAGCAACGAGCCTGTCAAAGCTGTTTGAAGAGCACGCGGGGACACCTTTAGTGCTTGATTTTCATTTGTACCATTGCATGATGAAATGCATCATCCACCAGCAGCTGAACCTGTCGTTCGCATATACGCTGACCGAACGGTTTGTTCACACATTCGGCGAACAAAAAGACGGCGTCTGGTTTTATCCGCTTCCCGAAACGATCGCGAAGCTGGACTACGGCGATCTGCGCGAGCTTCAGTTCAGCATGCGCAAGTCCGAATATGTCATCGATACGTCAAGAATGATCACAGGCGGAAGCTTAAACCTTGATGAGCTTGATTTATTATCGGATGAAGACATCATGGACAAACTGGTGAAAATCAGAGGCATCGGCCCGTGGACGGTGCAAAATGTCCTGCTCTTTGGGCTCGGCCGCCCAAACCTTTTTCCGATAGCCGATATCGGCATCCAAAATGCGATTAAACGCCATTTTGGTTTAAAAGATAAACCGACTAAAGAAGAAATGCTTGAAATGAGCAAAGAATGGCACCCTTATTTAAGCTATGCTTCCTTGTATTTGTGGAGGAGCATTGAGTAGAAATGGAGAGAACATGAGTGAAACGTGAAAGAACAGGATCATCAGCAGAATTAAAAGTCGGACAGCAATTTCCGCTGACGATCAAACGCCTTGGCATCAACGGCGAAGGCGTCGGCTATTTTAAGAAAAAAGTCGTTTTCGTCCCCGGTGCTCTGCCAGGTGAAGAGATCGTCGTCGAAGCGACAAAGGTTCACCCGAAATTTTCTGAAGGGCGGGTCAAGAAGGTCCGCAAACGTTCAGAGCACCGCGTGAAACCGCCCTGCATCATCTATGAACAGTGCGGAGGCTGCCAGCTTCAGCACCTGGCGTATGACCAGCAGCTGAAAGAAAAGCGGGACATCGTCATTCAATCGCTTGAACGCCATACGCGCTTCGACATCGGCAAGATGGAGATCAGACCGACGATCGGAATGGAAAATCCGTGGCACTACCGGAATAAAAGCCAATTCCAGCTCGGTACGAAAAACGGGAAAATGGTTGCCGGCTTGTATGGGCTTGATTCGCACAGCCTCGTCCCGATTACGGAATGCATCGTCCAGCATCCGGCGACAAATAAAACGACGCAGACCGTCAAGCAGATTCTTGAAGACTTCGGCATTTCGGTTTATAACGAACGGAAAAGGACCGGCGATGTCCGTACGATCGTGACAAGAGTCGGCTTTGAAACGGGAGAAGTGCAGGTCGTCCTTGTTACTGCTAAAGAAGATCTGCCCCGCAAGAAGCTGATCATAGAGGAAATCAAAAAACGCCTCCCTGAAGTGACATCGGTTATCCAAAACGTCAATAAAGCCAAAACATCGGTTATTTTCGGCGAGGATACAAGGCTGTTAGCCGGCAACATGGTCATACAGGAATTTCTCGGTGATGTCTCTTTTGAGCTGAGCGCCCGCGCCTTTTTCCAGCTCAATCCGATTCAAACCGTCAAGCTCTATGACGAAGTCAAAAAAGCCGCCAAGCTGACCGGGCGCGAAAAAGTCGTCGACGCCTATTGCGGCGTCGGTACGATCGGGATGTGGATCGCCGACGGGGCAGGAGAAATTCGCGGCATGGACGTCATTAAAGAATCGATCGATGACGCCAACAAAAACGCGAAAAAGCACGGACTCGAAAACGCCCAATATGTCACAGGAACTGCTGAGCATTGGCTGCCGAAATGGACGAAAGAAGGCTTCCGTCCTGACGTCGTCATCGTCGACCCGCCGAGAACCGGCTGTGACCGCACCTTCTTGGATACGATTAAAAAAGTCAAACCGAAGCGGTTCGTGTACGTCTCATGCAACCCGTCAACACTTGCGAAGGATTTGCAGTACTTGGCGAAAGATTATCATGTCGAATACATCCAGCCTGTCGATATGTTTCCGCAGACGGCGCATGTGGAATCGGTCGTATCGCTGAAGTTGAAATAAAACGCCTTTTTTGAAGGCGTTTTTTAGTGGAACGGGAAGGAGGAACATACGATGAAAAGACTTTGCATCATCCCCTGCGGCGCGAAGAAAATCTGGGATGTCGATCCGGACATCGGCCCGTCCGCCGCAAAGGATGTCTATCTGAGCCCGTTTCACCGGGCGTGCCGCGCATATGCACAAACATTTTTTACAGATTGGGTAATCCTTTCAGCAAAACACGGTTTTTTGCGGCCTGAAGATATCGTTCCGGAAAACTATGATGTAACATTTGGGATGCGCCACCCGGAGATCATGCCGAATGACGAGCTGAAAGCGCAGGCTGAAAAGAAAAAACTGCTGGCATATGACGAAATTGTCATGCTCGGCGGAAAAAAATACCGGCCTGTCCTGAAAAGCGTGTTTGGCGATAGCCGGCAGATCACCTATCCACTGGCCGGATACCGGGGAATCGGATACATGCTTCAGGCGCTGAAAAAGGCTGTCGATGACGGCCGGGAGATTAAGGCAAAATGAAACTTTCATTTTGCCTGTTTTGGTATGCGAGACAGAGAGCGGCAGCGGAGTATTTTTATGGATTACACCGAAAGATATGACATAGATTTTATGGATTTCACCATGCACATGGAAAACGTCGATTAGACGATTAAAGCGGAGACGGAGGAGATGCACTGATGAGAAGTGTGCCAAAGGAGAAGGTTTATTCGAGAAAACAGCTGCAAAAGAAAGTGAAGCTTTTTCAATGGCTGGCCGCCCGTTCAACCAGAGCAGGGCGTCATCGGAACGAGAGGGCCGGCAAGGAGCTTTTTCTGGAAACGGCGGAAGGCAAAATCCGGGTGCTTTCTTACAATCTGGAAAAACTCGAAAAACTTCCGCTGTTTATGAATATTCACGGCGGCGGTTTCATTCTCGGAAGTGCGGACATGGATGATCCGTATATGATGAATGTGGCCGATAACGCCAATGTGAAGATCTTGAGCATTGACTACAGCCTCTCTCCTGAAGAAGTATTTCCAAAAGCCTTGAACGAATGCTATGCCGTTGTAAAGTATGCAAAAGAACATGCAGAGGAGCTTGGTATAGATTCTGAGAATATCGCTGTCGGCGGCCATAGTGCGGGAGGAAATTTGAGCGCTGCCGTTTGCTTGAGGGATGCCGAAGCGAAAGAGCTGGGAATCAAATGCCTCATCCTCGATTATCCGCCCCTTGATCTGTATACTGACGCATATTTGAAGCCGCGGCCGAAGGGTTCTTTGAATCCGAAGATGTGCAGAATATTTGACGCATGTTATTGCAACAACAAAGAGGAACGTAAAAATCCATTCATCTCTCCTGTTTATGCTTCAACCGATCAGGTGAAAGCATTTCCTCCCACGCTCATTTTAACAGCAGGTCAGGATTCCCTCTGTAAAGAAGCGGAGGATTTCAAGGATCAATTGATTGATGCGGGTGTTGATGTCACCTATAAATGCTTCAAGGGCTCACGCCACGGTTTCACCTTGAGCGACAAGGCGGATGCCGTAGAAGGATGGCAGATGATGATCGACCATCTGAACCGATATCTTAGTTAATGACGTCTTTTTGCCTGCTTTGCAGAAGGATTTGCGCTCCCTGATGAGCAATCATCAGCATAGAGAACCCGCTTCAATGGGTGTTGGGCCGCGCCGGACAAACGATGTAGATCGCCTGGAAACTGGGAGACAGCATGAATTTTACATGTTGTCTCTTTTTTTGTATGTATTTGTGTAACAAAAAAATGATCGGCGGCACTAATAAATGAATGGAAAAAATATCAGTATGCCCATCCGGGAGGGGCTCTATGAAACTTGAGGAAGTCTACAAGGACTTCAGCCTGCCGTTTATGCCTTTTTTTACGTGAAAACATTTCATAAAGAAACGGCAGAGGACTTAACACAGGAAGTATTTTATCAGGCTGTGAAAAGCTTCAATACATTTTCGGGAAAATCGACGATCAAAACATGGGTATTTTCGATTGCTAAAAACGTGCTGAAAAAGCACTTTCGTTCAGGGGCGTACAGATCGGGGTTAAACACGTTCATTCAGCATCAGGGAACGGCAGGTTTATCCCCGGAGGAACACCTGCTAAAATCCGAGAAAGAGCAGCAGCTTCTCGCCGAAATCAATCGGCTTGATGAAACCTCAAAGGAGATCGTCACCCTCCGCATCTACGGAGAACTGTCATTTAAAGAAATCGGCATGCTCACAGGCAAAACCGAAAACTATGCCAGAGTTGCATTTCACAAGGGCGAAGCTCAAGCTTCAGCAAGAAATGGAGGGGTATGATGAAGGATAAGGCGCGCAGTATATTCGAAGATTTGCTTCCTTTATATCACGAGGGGCTGTTAAGCAAAGAGACGGCTGAATGGATCGAGGAACAGGCCGAAAACGATGAGGAGCTTCAAAAGCTTTTGAAAATGTCAGGTGCCGCGCTCTTAACAGAAGACATTGAATCGTCTGTTCATGAGGGGCAAATGTTTAAGCGAATCAATCGAAAGCTTTCCCTTTATCAAATCATTTTTACTGTGATATCGTTTTTTCTTGCGATGAAAACGTCGCTTTTAAATGAAAGCTTCGGCTTTATTTTATGGTATGCCGTGCTCGGCTTTGTGACGTATCTTTTCTATCGCGATATGAAAATCGTTCTGCTTCTCTCCTTTGTTCCGATATTTGTTTGGGGAATAAGCGATATTCTGGGCGGCTGGGATGCCGCAGACGGAACCGGATTTGCAGAACAGCTGCTGAATTCCGTTTTAGGAGCATTCATGCTCGCTCTGGTTCACTGTTTATTCGCCATTGCCGGAAGCTTGATCGGCTGGCTGTGCGTAAAGCTGAAAGAAGGAAGTTGATCATAATGAAAAAGAAACTTTTATCCAGTGTGCTGATTCTGTTGCTCGTTTCATTCGTGCTTGCAGCATACAACGCTTTTAACGGAAATCCAGTAAGCAAGCAGCTCTCCAAAACAGCGCTTGAGCATTATTTGACCGACCGCTATCCTGAAAAAAACTTGAGGATCGATGAGGGCAGCTACAATTTTAAGTTTGCCGAATATACATTTGAAGTCACAGACATCAGTGATCAAAAGCGATCTGAGCCGTATGTATTTTCTTTAAGAGGATTTATCAAACCTGAAGTATACGCTGACGGGATTTATGATGAGAATCTCAATGAACCGCTGATGGAGCGGTTGGGAAGTGAAGCATCAAAAGAAATCAAAACCCTTATATCAAAAAGCATAAACAATGTGGAAGATGTCGATGTTTATTTGGAAGTGCTAAAAGAAAAGATCAAAGATGATGCGAAATGGGAGAAAAGCATCCATCTGAACGGGCCGATGCAGATTCATATTTTACTTGATGCCGCAAATGCCGACCGGGAATCCGTATACAATACGTCAAAAAAAATTCACCGTCTGTTGAACAAAGAAGGATATGACTATGAATATGTCAGTATCAATGCCAATATTTTTGATGGAGAAGACGTTAAAGACGAGGACATCGGCTATGTAAAATATAGTACATCCTTTGAAAAAAACACGGATATCAAGCTGAGAGATGTTGAAGAAGAAAATCAATGATTGATGTCAAACAGAACATGTCCCTATTTCCGACGCCCGGAGATAGGGATTTTCCGTTATTCATTTTTTAAGCCATTACAAAAACCCGCGATCATCTGTTTGATAAAAGCATCTTTTGCGACTTTTTGAAACCGGCCTCCAGCAAGCGCCGATGAAGAGAAAAATCCGTATAAAGCCGTCAAGAAAACGTAAGCTTGTGAATCAGCGTCTCCTTTCGCCATCAAGTTTTTATGCTGCATCGTTTGGAAATAATCTGTTAAATAACGAAGGAGTTCTTCTATGTGTTTCAAAATGGAGCCGAAAAGTTCAGTCACTCTCCCGCCGTCTTGGACGGCAATGAGATATAGCGGCTTGTTTTTTCCCATGTTGAGCAAATATGATTCGGCAATCAGTGTTAAGTCTTTTTCCAGGTTCCATGTGATTTCCTTTTCAAATACGTGTTGAAAGGCGGGAATATAAGAAAATTTTTGAACGGCGGCTTCCAAAAGTCCCAGCTTTGTTTTGAAGTGCCGGTAGACAGTCATTTCGCTGACGCCCGCGGCAAGCGCGATGTCTTTGATTGTAACGGATTTGAATCCATATTGCTGCATTAAGTCTAAAGCAGCGGTAATGACTCGGTCGTTAGTCTCTTGCAAAGGTGTCCCCTCCACTTTTATGATGATAGTTAGTGGTAACTAACATCAGTGTAATGAGGCGCTGTTTGGATGTCAACCCGTCTCAAAAAGGATAAAGGGAGTTTTGTTCATGACAAATATTTTAATCGTCAATTTTCCGGCGGAAGGCCATGTCAATCCTACATTAGGGATTACAAAAGCCTTTGCTGACAGAGGAGACAATGTTCACTATATTTCAACGGAAAAATATAAAGACAGATTGGAAGGCGTCGGGGCGACAGTCCACTTGTGTGAGGATCTGGTGAGGAACGCGCATATTGACCCAAATTCTCCGTCCGGCATTCTTGAGTTTTTGAAGATACATCTTAAAACCTCGCTGTACATTCTTGAAGTCGTAAAGGAATTATCAACACATATTCAGTTTGATGCCGTTTATTATGATACATTTGGTGCGGGTGAATTGGTCAGAGACTATTTGAACATCCCGGGGATCGCTTCATCGGCTTCTTTTCTCTTCGGGGAAGAGCATCTGAAGATCCTGCCTTTGCATCCGGATTCAGGCGTGCAGCTGGAATTGGACAAAGAATGTGAAGACTTGTTACAAGAGCTGAAATTAAAGTATGGCGTCTCACCTCGGCATACGGGGCAATTTATGAGCAATCAAGCGGAACTGACCGTTGTATATACAAGCCGGTATTTTCAGCCTGACAGCGACCGGTTTGGCGAAGAATGTTTGTTTATCGGTCCGCGTTTTCCAAAACGGTTGGGGAAAACCGATTTTCCGATCGACGCGTTAAAGGGGCATAAAGTCATTTATATTTCAATGGGGACGGTGCTGGATAAAACAACGGACTTTTTCAACATGTGCATCGACGCTTTTTCAGATTTCGAAGGAAAGGTCGTCATCGCTGCGGGAGAAAGATCTGATTATACAGATATGAAGGAAGCTCCCGGGCACTTTATCATTGCGCCGTATGTTCCACAATTGGACGTTTTGCAGGAAGCGGATGTATTCATCACACACGGTGGTATGAACAGTGTAAATGAAGGCATTCATTATCAAGTTCCAATGGTCGTGCTTCCTCACGATAAGGATCAGCCGATGGTGGCCCAAAGACTTGCCGAATTGAATGCGGGCTACCCGATTGCAACAGACGAAGTGAACGAGCAGATTTTAAGACATGCTGTCGACCAAGTACTGAATGACAGGACATATCGAGAAGGCATTCAAAAAATTGCTGAAAGCTTCAGAAACAGTATGGACATGAAAGAAGCACTGGACCTGATTGATCAATATATCGTCCGAAGCAAATCACTGCAATCATAAAAGGAAGCCGCTATGTAAATAGCGGCTTCTTTATTTTTATGCATAAATGATACAAAAAAGAGAAAAGTAGGAATGAACATATGAAAAGAAAGGATGTTGTTTGATGCGAAAATTATGGATTTGTCTGCTCCTCGTCATCCCGCTGTCTTTCACAGCCGGAATGTCTGCTGCCAATGGAGAAGAAACACATGTGTATCAAGATCTGTCAGAGAAACAAAAGAATGAGCTGGCATCGATGCAAAAAGACATTATGGAAAAGAAAAAACAGCTCATCAATAAATATGTGGAGTACGGAATTATAGAGCAAAAAAAAGGGAACGAAATCAAATCACATATTGAACAACGGTATGAAAAAGAGAAAAAGAACGGGTTTATGCCAAGATGGGGGCATCAAGAGAAGATTTATAGACATCGTATTCATTATTAAAACCAGGCCTTTTTATACTGAAGCCTCATTTTCTTCGTGACAAAAGTGTAAAGACAGGTGTAAACTAATACTCATGTAAATCAGCTATATGAGCAAAGAGGTGTTGTGAGTATGAAGAAAAAACGTCCTGTTTCAGAACGGAAGCTGCTTGGCATTGCCGGTCTGGGATGGTTATTTGATGCAATGGACGTTGGAATATTATCGTTTATTATCGCCGCTTTACATGCGGAATGGAATTTGACACCAGAGCAAATGAGCTGGATTGGCAGTGTCAATTCAATCGGCATGGCTGTCGGGGCTTTTGTATTTGGCCTTTTGGCTGATCGCGTCGGAAGAAAATATGTCTTTATGATAACCCTTCTATTTTTCTCGGTCGGCAGCGGATTGTCCGCTATGACAACGACATTAACGGCATTTTTGATTTTGCGCTTTTTTGTCGGAATGGGATTGGGAGGAGAGCTTCCCGTCGCTTCCACGCTTGTTTCTGAAACCGTAGCGCCGGAGCGTCGGGGAAGAATCGTCGTATTGCTTGAAAGCTTTTGGGCATTCGGCTGGCTGGCCGCAGCACTTATTTCATATTTTATTATTCCAACCTACGGCTGGCAGATTGCTTTGCTGATTACCGCGCTTCCGGCTTTTTACGCGCTGTATTTACGCATTGCGCTGCCGGATTCGCCAAAATACGAAAAGCTTGATCAACAAAGAAAGCCGACTGTTCTGGAAAATGTGAAAAGCGTCTGGTCCCGCCGCTATGTCCGTTCCACAGTCATGCTGTGGGTCGTCTGGTTTTGCGTGGTCTTTTCTTACTACGGCATGTTTCTTTGGCTGCCAAGTGTAATGGTTATGAAAGGATTCAGCATGATTAAAAGCTTTGAATATGTATTGGTCATGACATTGGCTCAGCTGCCAGGCTATTTCTCAGCAGCTTGGCTGATTGAGAAAGCCGGACGGAAAATGGTGCTGATTCTCTACTTATTAGGCACCGCTGCCAGCGCCTACTTTTTCGGAACGGCTGAATCGCTGGCGCTTCTGCTGACGGCAGGCATGTTTTTATCGTTTTTCAATCTCGGAGCCTGGGGAGCGCTTTACGCCTATACGCCGGAACAGTACCCGACGGCGATCAGGGGAACAGGTTCAGGAATGGCAGCCGCATTTGGCAGAATCGGCGGTATTTTAGGCCCGCTTCTTGTCGGCTATCTCGTCGGCCAGGGCACAGCGCTTTCAATGATTTTCCTCATCTTCTGCATTGCGGTTTTAGTAGCAGTTGCCGCTATTTTCTTTTTGGGGGCGGAAACGAAGCAAAAAGAGCTTGCTTAACGGTTGGAAACTGCGCCATAATATAAAGACGCAGAATCTGGAAAGAGCTGATTGAAGTGAAAAAGAAAGCAATATATGCAAGTCTTTTGTTTTTAATTCTCGTGATAGGCTTTTACATTTATAACGCCTTCAACGGGAATCCGATCAGCCGCTCGCTGGCCGAAAAAAAACTGGCGGCGTATTTGCAGGAAACACACCATGGTGAAAACTTGAACATTAAAGAAAGCTTCTATAATTTCAAATACGCTGAATACGTTATCCATGTTACCGATCAGAGGGAAGATGAGTACATATTCAGTGTGAAAGGGGGCTTCCGCCCGGCTGTCACAAATGACGGCATCAATGAAGCCAGGGAGGAAAAAACGAGAGCGAGAATAAGCAAAGAAGCTTCGGAAGAGATGAAGTCCCAACTTGAAAAATCGCTGAAAAACGTGATGGATGTTGAAGTGTCGCTTTCAGGAAGCCGCTCTTTTAAAGAAAGCGCAGAATGGAAAAAGCTGAAACAAGCAGAAATGATCGATGTCACTGTCACTTTAAATACCGGCCGCGATAGTCAGAAGCAGGTCTATAAGCAGGCAAAAGCGGTCAAAAAAGCATTAAAAGACTATCATTATGAAAACATCGAGATTAACGGCATGGGCTTGGACGGGGAAGACCGGCCCGGCTATGTGAAGTACAGTGTGCGTATTGAAAAGGGCAGCGAGATTGCGCTTGAAGATGTACAGCTATTGGCCAAATCATGATCTGGAGAAGGTGTGAAACGCCTTCTCTTTTTGATGCAAAAATTGTTTGTGGATATATAGGTTCATTGCACTATTGATGTCAATGGCTGAACAGACTAGAATCATAATAAGAACAAATATTGCCGGGATTGTTACTGGTTATGCAGGCAAGACCTAAAATGTGCTAAAGGAACGTATGCCCTTAGTGTGCTTTTTTGTGCCTATCGGCTGATTTCTTTAGTGTGTTTTAGGTCTTTTTTCTTTTCAGGTGAAAAGAAGAATGGGGCGCTTTGTCCTTGAGCTTCTCACGCTTTGACACTTTTTTCATTTTGATCGTCCTCTGCTGATTTGATAGGATAGAAAAATTGGAGGAGGTATATACCGCAGTGCAGCATAAAGAGATTGCAAGAGAACTGCTGCCTCTCATTGGAGGCGCCGAAAATGTCATCAGCATCAGCCATTGTACGACAAGGCTGCGATTCAATGTCAGGGATGAAACAAAAATAGATATAGCTGCTGTCGAAAAGATGGAGTCTGTACAGGGGACTTTTTTTAGATATGGTTTATTCCAAATTATTTTTGGTGCAGGCGTCGTGAATAAAATTTATAAAGAAATGGCCCACTATAGTGTTCCCGGTCCTATAGGCCAAGAGATTCAGCCGGAATCCCAATCTAACATAAATCTATTGACGAAATTTGCAAAAACATTGTCTGATATTTTTGTCCCTATCATTCCGGTAATTGTTGCAAGCGGATTGCTCATGGGCCTTATCGGGGTGCTGAAGGAATTCAGCTTAGGCGCCTATGACGGCCCGGTCATGAAATTGCTCGATATTTTTTCAAGTGCCGCTTTTATCATTTTGCCTGTGCTGCTTGGGTTCAGCGCAGCCAAACAGTTTGGAGCCAATCCATTTTTAGGGGCCGTCATCGGCGGAATCTTGACTCACCCGGATTTGCTCGATCCTTCAATGCTTGGCAGCCAAAAGCCTTCATCAGTAGACATCTTAGGGTTTCAAGTGCCTTTAATAGGATATCAGGGGACAGTCATCCCGATTCTTTTGTCTGTCTATATTATGAGTAAACTTGAGAGGATATTGAAAAGAATAGTCCCCCGCTCTTTAGATTTGCTCGTCATTCCCTTTATAACTGTGATGACAGCCGGATTTGCCGCACTGTTTATCATGGGGCCGCTCTCCCTCCTCATCGGCCATTTGGTGAGCGGCTGCCTGGGATTTGTTTATCAATATGCGGGGCCGGCAGCCGGATTTTTATTCGGAGGGCTTTATTCATTGCTCGTTTTCAGCGGTCTGCATCACAGCTTTTACGTTATTGAAGCATCACTGCTCGCAGATCCTCAATACGGCGTCAACTTTTTGCTCCCGATTTGGTCAATGGCCAATGTCGCCCAAGGAGGAGCAGGCCTGGCTGTATGTTTAAAAACAAAAAATGCAAATCTAAAAAAGATTTCCATTCCTGCTTCATTTACCGCTTTTTTAGGAATTGTCGAACCCATCATGTTCGGCGTCAACCTGAAACTGCTCAGGCCGTTTATCGGCGCATCGATCGGCGGCGCACTCGGCGGCGCATATGTTGTCTTTATGCATGTGGCAGCAAATTCATACGGACTATCCGGCATACCGATGATTTCAATTATTCTCCCGCTTGGGACCGCCAATCTCATTCATTATCTGATCGGTTTTGCGATTGCGGCGATTTCTGCTTTCATTGCGACTTTGTGTCTTGGGTTTAAAGATGAAAAAGAATAATTCCGTTTTCATTCATCAAAACAGGATGAAAGGAAGGAAGCTATGAAAATAAAGAAAATCTTAAATAATAATGCACTAGTGGTAAAAGATCATGACGAAGAAAAAATTGTTTTAGGGTCCGGAATCGCATTTCAGAAAAAGAAGAATGATATTGTTGACAGGTCTAAAATTGAGAAAATATTTGTCATGAAAGACTCATCAGAGTATCGCCAATTTGAAGAAATCTTAAAAACACTGCCGGAAGACCATATTCAGGTTGCAGAAGAGATTATTTCCCATGCGGAACATGAGCTGGGGATTAAAATCAATGAACGGATTCATGTCGCCTTTTCAGATCACCTGTCCTTTGCAATTGAACGGTTAAGCAAAGGGATGGTGATTAAAAATCCATTGCTCGATGAAGTCAAAGTCCTTTATACGAAAGAATTTCAAATCGGCCGCTGGGCAAAAGCGCTCATCAAAGAGAAGCTTAAGATCGAAATTCCCGAAGATGAAGTAGCAAATATCGCGCTGCATATTCACACAGCCAAAACAAACGCCGGGGATATGACAAAAACGCTCGATCTGACAACGATGATCCGGGATATTATCGGGGTCATCGAAAACAAATTGGACATTACGATTAAAGATGAAACCATTTCATATGAGCGGCTCGTCACCCATCTTCGCTTTGCGATTCAGCATATAGAGGCGGGAGAGACGTTTTATGAACTCGATTCTGACATGATCAACCTTATTAAAAAGAAGTTTAGACAAGCTTTTTTGTGTGCTCGGGAGATCGGAGAATTCGTCAAGAATGAGTACGGTTTTGCATTTCCGGAAAAAGAGCTATGCTATATTACCATGCATATTCAGAGATTTTATCAGCGGTCTGCGCTTGTGTAGCAAGGAGCGGAATTGCTCTTACAGCCATTAATGAAAAAAGGAGCCGAAGATGACTCGGCTCCTTTTTTCTATTCAGCTTTAATTTCTGTTAATACTTCATGTTCCGTATCTATTAAAAAGCCACGGACTTTGACATGCGAGGGGATGAACAGGTGCCGCCGAATCAAGTCGACGCTTTGTTTGATCCCTACAGCAACGGGTTTTCCCCCATTCAGCCATTCATTCAGATTGCTGAATGGAAACTCCGGATTGCCATTCTGAAAAAGGTAATCGATGGTCTGTAATCTATCGTTTACATGCGGGTTTCTCAGCATGAAATTGTCAAGATCGATATCAGCCTGCTCTTCATTTTTGGAGCGGACAATAAATATTTCCTCGATTTTCTTCTGGAAGACAAGCGTGATGATGTCCCTCATTAAATCGCTGTAGGGCTGTGAAATGTGAGGGAATACGCTTTTTAGAATGACCGTGTTTTCCGGCCGAATAGATGCCGCATGGCAGATTGATTGTTCAAGCTTATCCTCCATCCCGGTAATCAACAACACATTTTTATTTTCAGTTACGTCCATAACATTCACCTCATTCATCATTTTGTTTTGTCCAGTTCTCCCAGTTTCCGTGCGGATCAATCGAAGCAAGGAGAATCCAGGTATTTTCTATTTTTTTTCGGAAGCCGTGATCCTGTTCAAGTAGCCGTTCGATATGTTCCCGGGGCGCCTCAATGACAACAAGCAGCCGGAGAGGCGCATGATAAATCTCTTGATCTGACAGCATGACAGACTGCCAAGGAAGGCCTGTCAGCAAATCACTTGCATTTCCCTGCATAACGCCAAGGCCAGAAGTGACGGTTTGAGTCGCTTTATTTCCGCTTCCATAATAATGCGGTGCAACGGTTGACGCGTAATACTGTAGATTGATCCATTGGGCCACCGTCCCCGGGCCAGAAATGATGCCGCTAAGGATGGAGCCGTCTTGGTCATTCCGCCAGTCATAGCTGTGCAGAAAAGCCCTCCCCTCAAGATCAGCTCCCCGCGTAAGCCGGCGCGTGCCGATGATGAATGAAGCGTTTCGGGCTAGTCCCCATTCGGGGCGAACTTCACTCCAATCTTCGGCAAAGCGCTCAATCTCATTCCGCGGATTCTTATATCCGAACTGAGGCAATTCGGCTAAGCGTTCTGCTCCGACAGTGCGGCTGACATCGGGAAGCGCTGAATTCATGCGGTCAAACGCCTTTTGAGCTTTTTCCGACAGCTCAGGCACATAGAGCCAATGCAATTCATCCAATGTTGTCATGTGCTCTGCGGCAGCGAATGCCGTATCATCCGGGATGAAGATGCCGTCGGAGCGGAGCCTCTGTCTGACGCTTGGAAGGTTGCATAAAGCGGCAAGGACGCGTGCGTTGAAAGCGCCTGATGCGCCTCCGCAGGCGCCGCAGTCCAGTGCCGAGGCATAAGGGTTATTCGTGCTTCTGCTGCTGTGCCCGCAAATGACAACCAGCGGAGCGAACCGGTCTGTGATCCCCATCATCTGTAATGCCTGTCTGACATAGGCGGTTTTTTCTTCTTCCGTAAATCCGACCGGAATGCCGGTTTCAGACGTTTCCATGCGGTCAAGCGAGAGCTTTGCCTGAGGCTTCTTCAGCCACGTTTTCCGCGCTTTCCGGAAAGCTTCTCCTGCCTTGCGGGGAGCCAGGCTGCGCGCGGCCATTTGCAGGCTCAGCCAAGGACCGCTTACTTCGGGAAGCAGCATACCCGCCAATAGATTCTGTTTCATCGTTTTAAAGGCGGAGCTCAGCGAAGCAGCCGCTTTTTGATGTTCTTGATACGATTTAAAACTGGATTCTTCAGCCGTTTCTTTGACGCGATGCTGCGGTTTAAGGATGACCGGCAGAGAGCTGTGGCTGTGTTTGCTGCCAAGTTCGCACGTTTCGATTGCCAGGTTGAAAAAGCCGGCCGTCCCATACGTTTCAAAAGGTCCTGATTTCTCTAATGCGCGGCGGAACGGCTCTGAACGGACATCGATACAAAATGCGAGCTGGGCCAGCACCGGTTCACTTGTTTCGGCAGCTGCCGGTTGGTTTGCCGTGACCTTCTTGATCTCGGCGGCATATGTTTGCTCCCAGGCTTCCAGCCAGAGGCGCCTGCACGTCATGCCATCAAAGCGGCGGGCGAGTGTTAATCGCGCTTTTTGCTCCGCTGGAGAAAGTTCGAGCCATTCGTCAGGAGTGAGATCGCCCCAATGCAGCCAGGCTGCAATCAAAGGAACGAGCTGCCTCTCTTTTTCAAGTTTTGGCTTAGACAGCGGCAAATGAGGCTCAATAAGCATCCATTCCATTGAAAGCCGGACAGCCAGATACTCGAGCAACAGCTCTTCTTCGTCTCGCGATTGCCGGGAACGCCAGAGCATCATCCCCGCCCAGCCCGGCAAAGAAAGCAAATGAGCTTCGAGATAGTCCTGCATGTCTCCATTAGAAATATCAAGTGCTGCGAGCGCTCTTTTTAATGCGTCCCTCGGTTCTTCCGGCCACCTATTCAGCCGTTGGCGTTCCGCACGCGACAGGGCTGGATCATGTTCAACAAGCCGCCGCCATGCACTGTAAAACCCTTTTTCACGATGTGGAAGCCGCCATGCCGATTGTGACTCATCAAGGTACAGCTTGCACCATTTAATCACATGATGGTCAAGGAGGTGAGCGGTTTTTTGTCCGGCAAAAACACTTAGCGGTTTGATGAAACTGGTTTCCCGATCAGCTTTCACCCCGCTGGAGGCTTGTTTGGCAAGCTTCTTTACATGGGGGGATGACATAAGCTCTTCAGGTATTTCGTCCAGTTTGAGCGCGGCTTTGCAAAACGCTTCTGCTGTCTCCCTGGGCAGATCGGACGGATGCGAATCAAGCCAATACATCAGCTTTTTTTCAAGCATCGCCTCATCAATTTCTCCCCGTTGTTTTGCGGAGCGGAAAATGGAGGGCTTTGGGTAGATGTCAACAAGAAGCTGTTGTTTAAGGCGCCGCGCTGTCTGTTCGAATGTTTGTTCTTCAAGACCCATCCACGGATGGCGCGCGGCAAAGGTTTCAATAGGCCAAAGCGGCGCAATGACCCGTGCTGCTGCTTGCACCAATTCGTCCATATTAAGGTCATCGGCCTGATGTTCGTATTTGAAGATCAATTGTTTAGACAATGTGGCTGCTACTTTCATCCTTGACGACCTCCTTGAGTAAGATATTGGTCTAGATAATTCGGCCGCCTTTCGACCGAATCGGAATGGGGCTCACCCGTTTTCACAAGATGCAGATAAAGTGCGCCGGACCATGCAAAGCGTTGCCGAACGATCAAGGCGCCGGCCGCACTGCCGAACAACAAAACGGCGGCCGTTAAAACAACCGCTATTGCCGGCGGCTGCGCCCCTTGTACAACGGCTTCCTTCAAGAGCCCGTGTAAAACGAAATGAATGATGGCAAACGCGAGAGAAGCCCCCGTTAAAATGAAAAGTCCGGCAATTCGTGTGATGAGTCCGTGCCCGGCTGTGACAAGCTGTCGCCAAGCAACAAACAGTGACCACCCTAATACAAGGGCGCTGATCATTTGATAGCCATCATCCGCGGCTGTGACCCAGATTCCGGTTACGAGAATAAGAGCGAAGACGCCGCCTAAGATGTTCCAAAAAAGAGACGGCCTGCCCGGTTTAGATGCGAATGATTCATAACGGCGCACCGCTGATCCGGCTTGCAGAAAAAGAGCGGCTTTGAACAGGCCGTGCAAGACGAGATGAATAACAGCCGCGATATAGGCGCCTAATGCGCATTGAATGAGCATAAAACCCATTTGCGCGACCGTTGAAGCTGCGAGCTGCCGTTTGTAGTCCGTTTGGACGAGCATCATGCCCGTTCCGAGTAAGACTGAAAGAACGGCGGGAACAAGCAGGATAAGCTGCAATGCATCACCGCTGAACATCGGTGCGAAACGGGTCAGCATGACCCCGCCGACATTTACGAGTCCGGCGTGCATGACTGCGGAAACGGGAGTCGGTGCAATCGCCGAATCGAGCAGCCAGCGATGAAACGGCCACTGAGCCGCAGGAATCATCACCGTTAAGATGACAAGGAGTCCGATTCCGATTTTCTCCCATGAGCTGAGCTGTGCAAGGCTTTCTTCCGCTATGGCGGATGATAACTGCCAGTGCCCGGTCGAGAGAGAGAGCCAAAGAGCAGCTGCCGCTATAGCCAGCCAGCTGAGCGCAAAGATCCGCCCTGCATACAAAGCGGCATTTTTCGCCGCCTGCCACGTGCTGTTTAAGCCGATTAGCGCAGTCAAGCCGAGCAGAGTGATTCCCCAGCAAAAGAGGAGCCAGCGAAGATCATCGTTAATCCAGGCGGATGAAGCTCCTCCTGTCGTAAGAGTCAGCAGCAAAAAGAATTTACGGTAGGAGCGGTCCCCGAACAAATACCGGACGGAGTAGCGCTGAACGATGAAGCCGATGGTCAGGACAAACAAGGCGATCAGCCAGGCCAGCGAATCCAAGCGCCAAGGAGCTGCAGTGTGCCCGGCATTTGCAGTCATCATGCCCGCCAGTGCGGCGAGCGGAGGCAGGGCGATGATCTTGGCGTGGATCCGTACAAAAGGCAATGGAACCTTTGGATTCAGCACGAGCAGTGCGCTGAATAAACAAAGCGCAAGCGACGCGAAAAATATTTTCAGCCAAAATAAAGAATCTACTAGATCAAACACCCGACATCCCTCCGTCGGCGTTTTGGAAAAGAACATACTGTTTCATGTCTGGCCTTCCTTTCTAAAAACGTAAAAAAGCCGGTATATTCAGGATTGACCCATTTCAGCCAATCTTTCTGAATAATACCGGCTTATCTTCAACTCATGTTCATGCTTTAAAGATCTTCCGTTTTTCTATGATAATTTCTTTTGCAGGTCGTTTGCCAATTTAAACACCATGATCCGTTCGCCTGTGCGCGTGCTGATATCCGTATGAAAGCTGATCGTATCTTCACCGGTCAGCTCTTTCATCAAGCGGTTCAGGTGTTCCATACCCGATTCCACCAAGCCGGAGCGGGTTCTTTTAATTGACAACAGGCCTTCTTTTGCACTGCAAAGTTCATACTCGGCGGGCGTCAAAATCCCGTTTAAGGAAACGATGACCATATTTCTGAGAATATCTGATTTCACAGACACGGACCCCCGTCCCAAGTAGTCTTTTTCCCATTGGGTTAAGGCTTTGCTGATCTCAGCCTCCAAAGACCCCTTCGTCAATTTCTGTTTTGCCAATGTTATATCCTCCTAAAAAAACGGTATATTTCTTTTCCGTATACACAAATATAGGGAAAACGAAATATACCGTCCTATCAAAATGTTAATGTCATACACGGTAAAGATGACTTTTTCACGCGGCCATAATGCCATTATAGCCGAATGCTAAAGCTCTTTTGCATGAGATTACGATGATTGACTTTACGGAATTACTTTTTTAATATCATAGCTTTTAAGATTTATCATGTCAATACCGGATTGTTTTTTGGATGTAAAAGGAAAATACCCGCCTTAGAAGACGAGCATTCCTTTTGCCACCTCATCGGATTTTTCTTTTCCGCTTAACAGTTCGGCAAGTTTGAGGGCAAACGGAATCGTTGTCGCCGGTCCCCTGGAGGTGATGATATTTCCGTCTGTCACGACAGGTTCATTTGTGTTGACTTCTGCCCCGGCCAGTTCTTTTTCAACACCCGGATAGCAGGTCGCTTTTTTGCCGCTGACAAGCCCTGTTTTTCCGAGCGTCATTGTCGCAGCGCAGATTGCAGCGACATATTTTCCTGCAGCTGCAGCTTCTTTTAACGTTTGATGCAAGCCTTGATGTTCAAGCATTTTCTTGCTTCCTACGTTTCCGCCGGGCAGAATCAGCATGTCCGCCACATCAAAGTCAGCATCCTCATACATTCGGTCGGCTTCAACGACAATGTCATGTCCGCCTTTTACATTGCGCGTCTGATCAAGAGAGACCGTGACGGTTTCCACTTCAGCCCTACGTAAAATATCGATCGTTGCAATGGCTTCAATTTCTTCAAAACCTTCGATTAAAAAGACAAACGCTTTTTTCATGATAAAACCTCCTCCATTTTCATTCTAACGGCGAAAAAGATATGATCGCAACCGCTTCAGAGACAAAATGAGACCCGTGTCTCGTTTTGTCTCATTTTTCTCATGATGGTTTTGAGACACAACACCGCTGTCATCGCTTTTTTCCGTTGGCACGATTTTTGCAAGAAAAAGAGTGTGATGAAAAAAGACAGGAGGTTTTGCAAAATGGAAGCGGCATTGACAAAGGAAAAAGCGGTATGGATGTACAAGAAAATGCTGGAGATCCGCCGATTTGAAGACCGGGTGCATGAGCTTTTTGCCCAAGGGATTCTGCCTGGCTTTGTACACCTTTATGCGGGGGAAGAAGCTGTTGCAGTAGGCGTCTGCGCCCATTTGAATGACAAGGACAGCATCACAAGCACACATCGCGGCCATGGACATTGTATTGCAAAGGGATGTGACCTCAAGGGGATGATGGCTGAAATATACGGAAAGGCCACAGGGCTTTGCAAAGGAAAAGGCGGATCGATGCACATCGCTGATTTTGACAAAGGCATGCTCGGCGCCAACGGGATTGTCGGAGGCGGTTTTCCATTGGCCTGCGGGTCGGCCCTGACAGCAAAATACAAAAAGACCAAAAATGTAAGCGTTTGCTTTTTTGGCGACGGTGCAAACAATCAAGGCACATTTCATGAAGGAATCAACCTTGCCG
Source organism: Bacillus swezeyi (assembly GCF_001969815.1). Classification (GTDB taxonomy): domain Bacteria; phylum Bacillota; class Bacilli; order Bacillales; family Bacillaceae; genus Bacillus; species Bacillus swezeyi. The sequence goes on from NZ_MRBK01000020.1 coordinate 55,701, forward strand.
CCATCTGGAAGCTGCCGGTCATATTCGTAGCTGAAAACAACGGTTATGGAGAAGCGACACCGTTTTCCTATGCTTCAAGCTGCAAATCGATCGCAGACCGTGCAGCCGGCTACGGAATTCCGGGCATCCAAGTGAACGGAAAAGACGTGCTGGCCGTCTATCAAGCAGCGGAGCAAGCGGTGAAACGGGCGAAAAACGGTGAGGGGCCTACATTAATTGAATGCATGACATACCGGAATTACGGCCATTTTGAGGGGGATGCCCAGCGCTATAAAACAAATGAGGAAAAAACGGAACATCAAGAAGAAAAAGACGCGATCTCAGCTTTCAGGCACGACTTATTGACAAGACAGGTTTTGAATGAGGCGGAGCTGACCGAGATTGAAGCAGCGGTGGCAGAAGCGATAGATGAAGCGGTTGAATTCAGTGAAGAAAGCGCTTATCCAGATCATGCGGAATTACTGAAAGATGTTTATGTATCTTATTAATTGATCAGAAAGGGGAAGAAAAAATGGCGAGAGAATTGAGTATGTCCGGCGCACTGAATGAAGCGATCAAACTTGCGATGAGAAAAGATGATCATGTCATTTTAATGGGGGAAGATGTTGCCGGCGGAGCCTATGTCGATCATTTGCAGGATGATGAAGCATGGGGCGGTGTCCTCGGTGTGACAAAAGGGCTTGTTCAGGAATTCGGACGCGAGCGCGTCCTTGATACGCCGATCAGTGAAGCGGGATACATCGGCGCCGCGATGGCGGCTGCTTCAACGGGCCTCAGACCGATTGCCGAATTGATGTTTAATGATTTTATCGGGAGCTGTCTAGATCAAGTGCTGAACCAAGGAGCCAAATTCCGCTATATGTTCGGGGGGAAAGCGGAGGTGCCGATCACGATCAGAACGACTCACGGGGCGGGCTTCAGAGCGGCGGCCCAGCATTCGCAAAGCTTGTACGCCCTTTTTACAAGCATTCCCGGTTTGAAAGTGATCGTGCCGTCATCTCCGTATGATGCCAAAGGCTTGCTGCTGGCAGCGATTGAAGATCAGGACCCCGTCTTCTTTTTTGAAGACAAAACGTTATACAACATGACCGGTGATGTGCCGGAAGAATATTACACACTGCCGATCGGCAAAGCTGATGTGAAACGGGAGGGTGCTGATGTCACGATTTTCGCGGTCGGCAAACAGGTCAACACAGCCCTGCAAGCGGCAGAACAGCTGGCCTCCAAGGGGATCGATGCAGAGGTTCTTGATCCGCGCAGCTTGTCGCCGCTTGATGAAGAAGCAGTTCTGGCGTCAGTAGAGAAAACGAACCGGCTCGTCATTGTGGATGAAGCGAATCCGAGATGCGGCATCGCTGCAGATATCGCCTCATTAGTCGCCGACAAAGGCTTTGATGCACTCGATGCACCGATCAAAAAGGTGACGGCGCCTCATACACCGGTTCCATTTTCACCGCCGCTTGAAGACATTTATCTGCCAACACCGGAAAAAGTCGCTGCAACCGTATTGGAGATGCTCGGTGAGACATCATCTCAAGGTCTGTAACAGAAGAAAGGAGAGGGGAATATGGCTGTCGAGGTTGTCATGCCGAAACTGGGAATGTCGATGAAAGAAGGCACAGTTTCCGTATGGAACAAAAAAGTCGGAGAAGCAGTTGATAAAGGCGAAAGCATTGCAAGCATCAACTCTGAAAAAATCGAAATGGAAATCGAGTCGCCCGCAGAAGGCACCGTTTTAGATATTAAAGTCTCTGAAGGAGAGGGCGTACCGCCCGGAACCGTCATCTGTTATATCGGTGAAGCAAACGAACAGATTGAAAAAAAGAAAGAAAAAGAGGAAAAGCAAAAAACTGCGGGAAAGCGAATAAAAATTTCCCCTGCTGCCCGTAAAATTGCCGAAGGCGCAAATGTGGACATCAAAACGCTTGAAGGTACCGGACCGGGCGGAAGAATTACGAAGGCAGATGTACTGAAGGCGCTCCCTGATCAGCAAAAGCAGCAAACAAACGAAGCGGAAGATCCGCCTGTCAGCATGATGCGGAAAACAATTGCCTCAAGGATGACAGAAAGCCTGCAAAACAGCGCCCAGCTTACGCTGACCATGAAAGCTGATGTCACAAAACTAACAGACTTGCAGCATCAGCTTAATGAAACAGCGAAAACGAGGTATGATACAAAACTGACAATCACCGACTTTGCCGCCAGGGCAGCGACGCTTTCACTGTTGGAGCATCCCGGCATGAACAGCATGTATCAAGACAGCAGAGTGACGGTTTTTGAGCATGTTCATCTAGGAATTGCAGCCGCTTTGGATCACGGTTTGGCTGTTCCGGTTGTCCGGCACGCGGAGCGCCTGCCATTGATTGAACTGGCAAAGAAAATCAAGTGGTATGGCCAAAAAGCGCGCGAGGGGAAACTTCTTCATGATGAGATCGAAGGCTCAACCTTTACGATTACAAATCTCGGTGCATACGGTGTAGAGCATTTTACACCGATTTTGAATCCGCCGGAAACGGGCATTCTCGGGGTCGGCAAAATGTATGAAGCACCTGTTTACAAAGAAGGGGAATTGTGTAAAAGCGCGATTCTCCCGCTCAGCCTGACATTTGACCACCGCGCACTGGACGGAGCGCCGGCGGCAGCATTTCTTGCAGCGGTGAAGAACTATTTAGAGGACCCGGCAGCGATTCTTTTATAGAAAGAAGGTGAAGAAACTGTGACACTCGCCATTATCGGAGGGGGGCCTGCGGGGTATGTGGCGGCAATTACAGCCGCCCGCCGCGGCAGGAAAGTCATTTTGATTGATCAAAGAGATTTGGGGGGAACATGTTTAAATGAAGGCTGTATTCCGACCAAATCGCTTTTGGAAAGCGCGGATATGGTCGAAAAAATCAAGTCGGCCAGCGAGTTCGGAATCGACCTTTCCCGGGAAAATCCGGTCATTCATTGGCAGGCCGTTCAAAACCGAAAAAAATCAATCGTCAGGCAGCTTGCAGACGGAGTCCGATACTTGATGAATAAAAACAAAATCAAGGTAATGAAAGGAAAAGCGTCTTTTCTTTCCGAACACGACATTTTGATTGAAGGCGGAGGAAAGCCTGAAGTCATCAAAGCCGAGCATATCATCATCGCGGCAGGATCGGAACCGGCTGCTCTGCCCTTTGCGCCTTTCGACGGAAAGTGGATCATTCACAGCGGTGATGCGATGTCCCTTCCGTCGATTCCCGATTCGCTTTTTATCATTGGCGGAGGAATTATCGGCTGTGAATTCGCAAGCATTTTTAGCAGAATGGGTACAAAGGTTGTTATGGCTGAGCAGGCAGAACAGATTTTGCCTGAAGAAGATCCTGACATTGCAGAATGCTTAAAAAGCAAGCTTGAGGAAGCGGGAGTACAGATCTTGACATCTGCTGCAGTGGAACGGCTTGATCCGGTATTGAAAAAAGCCTTTCTTCTGAAGAATGGAGATGAACGCGTTGAGGCACACTCAGATGTTTGTTTGGTCGCGATTGGCCGAAAACCGAGAGTGACAGAGCTGAATCTTGATCAAATCGGCATTCAATATGACAGTAAAGGCATTCATATCAATCAGCATATGCAGACGAACCTTTCGCACATCTACGCCTGCGGGGATGTTGCAGGGGGAGTCCAGCTTGCCCATGCCGCCTTCCATGAAGGAACGGTTGCCGCCTCCCACGCATCAGGCCAAGATGTGCAGGTTCATGACAAAGTTATACCGCGCTGCATCTATACATCTCCTGAAATCGCAAGCGTAGGCTTAAATGAACAAAAAGCCAGGGAACGCTATGGAGATATTCGAATTGGGGAGTTTTCGTTTTCCGCAAATGGGAAAGCGCTGATTTTAAATCAGCCGGTCGGCAAAGTGAAAATCATTACAGAACCGGAATATCAAGAAATCATAGGGGTGTCGATTATCGGACCGAACGCGACCGAGCTGATCGGGCAGGCGTCCGTGATGATGCATGCTGAGCTGACCGCTGACACAATGGAGAATTTTATCGCCGCACATCCGACTCTTTCAGAGGCCGTCCACGAAGCCTTGCTGCAAACAAGCGGCCATGCGATCCATTGCTGATTCAGGATAAAAACTTCGCATATTTCATTGTGCGAAGTTTTTTCATGGGCTGACAAACGGTGTTGAAAGCGCTTTTATAATTATCTATAATGAGATAAAAGCCCTTAGGAGAGGATGGAATGAATCCGACGCCCTGCTATTTAAATACGTGGAAACGCTTTGTTCAGGAGGGACTGCTTGATGGGTCCCGCCTGAACAAAAGAGTGATGGAGTCATGGTACCGCTGCAAAAAAGCAAATGTGAATCCGTATTTAGATAAAGGACAGTCGATTTTACAAAAGGAATTATTAAGCGTTCAAAAAGAAAAACATGCATTATTTCTTGATGTGGCGCTGCCCTATTTAAACAAAATCAGCCAAGAATTAAAAGAATCAGAAATGATGGCCCTTCTTATCGATGCAGATGGCTATGTTTTAAGCTTGGCCGGAAGTCAAAGGACGCTTGCTGAAGCGGGAAGAATCAATTTTGTTGAAGGTGTCCGCTGGACGGAAGCGGAGGTCGGCACGAATGCAATCGGAACAGCGCTGGAAATCGGTGAGGCTGTGACGATTAACGGCTCTGAACATTTCTCAGTTGCTTCCCATCATTGGAGCTGTTCAGCCGCTCCGATTCGCGATGAATCCGGAATGACCATGGGGGTGATCGACATTTCCTGTCTGACTGACAGGAGGCACCCGTTTATGCTGGGAATGGCTGCAACAGCCGCGCATGCCATTGAACGAGAGGTTCATGTATACACGAAAAGAAAAGAAATGGAGCTGGTCAGCAGTTGTCTCGAGAAGGTTGAATCAGATGAACCGTTTGTCGTCTGTGATGAAAAAAGACAGATTGTATCGGCAAGCAGTCCGGTTCGGGAGCGGTTTTCCGGGTGGCGCGGCATGCAGGTCAATAAGCTGTCTGAAGGAGGATTTCATATTCTGCGCGAGCGAACCATCCGCTCAGAAACAGACGGCAAGACGCTCGGAGTGTCGGTCTCATTAGCAGAAGCTCCGCGAAAAGATCCGGCCAAAACATTTATATCCTATTTCAGCTTTCCGGGAGAAACAGGAACAAGCAAGGCGTTTCAAAACGCACTCAATGAAATGAAACTGGCGGCTCAAACTGATGCAAATGTATACATATGGGGGGAAACAGGCTCTGGGAAAGATCTTGCTGCAAGAGCGATCCATGCGGGAAGCGCCAGAAGAAACGGCCCTTTTCTCGCGGTCAACTGCGGTGCCATCCCTGAAAGCCTAATGGAGAGCGAATTGTTCGGCTATGCCGAAGGCGCGTTTACAGGGGCGAAACGCCGCGGTTCAAAGGGGAAGTTTGAGCAGGCTCATAAAGGAACGATCTTTTTGGATGAAATCGGTGAAATCCCTTTTCAGATGCAAGTGGCGCTGCTTCGGATTATCGAAGAGCGAAAGGTCACTCCGATTGGCGGGGCTCATGAAGTTCCTTTAGACATCCGCATTATAACCGCAACCCATCGCGATATGAACGAACTTTTACAGCAAGGGAAGATCCGTGAAGACCTTTACTACCGTCTTCATGTTTACCCGGTAAAAATCCCGCCGCTCAGAGAAAGAAAAGAAGACATCCCCGATTTATTCCGCCATTACAAGGAAAAGCACCGGTGGGAGGCTGAGTTTCCGCGAGGGTTTTTTCAGCGGCTTCAAGAATACCATTGGCCTGGAAACATTCGTGAGCTCTTCAATATTTTCGAGAGATTAAGGGTTTTATTTCCCGCCGGCGGTTTGATCAGTCCGTCCCAGTATGCTTCGGTCTTGGACGTTCTTGACTGGAAAAGCGGAAAAACGTCTGCGGAAGGCGGTCAGCCGCCTTCAAGCGGATTGTCATTCAGAGAGCGCATTCAAAAACATATGATGATGGATGCTTTGCAAAAAGCGAAAGGCAATGTGTCAGAAGCGGCAAAGTTAGCGGGCATTCCGAGAAGCACGTTTTACAAACGGCTTCGAAAATATAACCTTTAGCTAACCCCTCGGCGCCCAGAGCATAATGCTGACACCTGCCAAACAGACCGCAGCCCCGACCCAGTCATAGAGGTCAGGGGTTTTTTTATCGACCCACCAACCCCAAAGCACTGCAAGAATAATAAAAACGCCTCCGTAAGCTGCATAGACGCGCCCAAAGGAAGGGAATGCCTGAAAAGTCGGAATGACTCCATATATGATTAAAATCAAGCCTCCGGTTATTCCGTACCACAGAGGTCTGGATTCCCTCAGCCAAAGCCAAACCAAGTATCCCCCGCCGATTTCAGCCAAGCCCGCGAGCAAAAATAAAATGATTGTGATCAGCATGAACAACACACTCCAATTATGATGTCGAGGCTTTTATTGTACATGATTTCGGATAGACCGGGAAAGTTCCCGCATTTCGGGAAAATAAACAGAACGCGATTATAGGAACTGTCTTCTCCGAACCTGTTGGATGCCGAAAGCAAGCGTGATATAAGTAAATTGTAAACGCTTATAAGGGGGCTTTAAACATGAATAAATCTTATTCAATTGTCATCGCAGGTGGAGGAAGCACGTTTACCCCAGGCATTGTATTGATGTTGCTGGACAATCTCGAGGATTTTCCAATCCGCCAGCTCAAGCTTTATGATAATGATGGAGAGCGTCAAAACAAGATAGCGGGCGCATGTGAAGTATTGATTAAAGAAAGGGCGCCGCATATTCAGTTTTTGGCAACAACTGATCCTAAAGAGGCGTTTTCTGATGTTGATTTTGTGATGGCCCATATCAGGGTAGGAAAATACGCGATGCGCGAGCTTGATGAAAAAATTCCTCTTAAATACGGAGTGATCGGCCAAGAAACATGCGGACCCGGCGGCATCGCTTACGGCATGAGATCTATTGGCGGAGTCCTTGAACTCATTGATTATATGGAGACTTATTCACCAGATGCGTGGATGCTGAACTATTCCAATCCGGCAGCCATTGTCGCAGAAGCGACAAGAAGACTGCGGCCGACATCAAAGGTGTTAAATATTTGTGATATGCCGATCGGCATTGAAGACAGAATGGCTCAGATCCTCGGGCTGTCTTCACGGAAAGAGATGGTTGTCCGTTATTACGGCCTCAATCACTTCGGCTGGTGGACGTCAATTTGCGATAAAAACGGAAATGATCTGATGCCGGCGATTCAGGAACATGTCCGGAAATTCGGCTATATTCCAAAAGATGAACATGAACAGGCAGAGGCAAGCTGGAATGATACATTCAAAAAAGCGCGGGAAGTATACCAGCTTGATCCTGAAACACTTCCAAACACGTATTTGCAATATTATTTCTATCCGGAAGATATGGTCAAAAAATCCAACCCTGAGCATACCAGAGCCAATGAGGTAATGGAGGGACGGGAAACATTCATTTTCAGCGAATGCGAAAAAATCGTCAGAGCGCAATCAAGCGCAGACAGCCAAATAAAAATCGATGACCATGCTTCATATATCGTCGACCTTGCACGGGCGCTCGCATATAATACCGGGGAACGGATGCTTTTAATTGTCGAGAACAATGGAGCGATCGAAAACTTTGACCCGACGGCAATGGTTGAAGTGCCTTGTCTTGTTGGAAAGAATGGTCCCGAGCCGATCACCGTCGGGAAAATTCCGCAATTCCAAAAAGGTTTGATGGAGCAGCAAGTATCCGTTGAAAAGCTTGTTGTTGAAGGATGGGTTGAAAAATCGTATCAAAAGCTATGGCAGGCGCTGATCTTGTCGCGGACGGTTCCAAATGCCAGAACCGCAAAATTGATTTTAGAAGACCTCATTGAAGCGAACAAAGAGTATTGGCCGGAATTGACTGAGAAAAGCCTTCAGCCGTTGTTGTAATGTTTCCCAATGCCGGCGGCCCGCCCAGCTGGGAAGCGCCGCCGGTTAATCCAGGCATATCTCCTCATTTATTCTCGTATTTTATATAATAGAGATAAATGAGGTGAAGAAAGATGATGCAATTGGAAGAACTGATGAACAAACATTATAAAAAACTGAATGAAAATGACTTTCATATTTTGAAATATATTTTAAATCATCAAGATACTTGCTACAAGCTGGGCATAAATGAACTGGCTAAAAAGTGCAATGTATCCCGCACGTCTATTTTAAGGCTTTCTCAAAAGCTTGATTTCAGCGGTTACAGCGAATTTCGCGTGTTTTTGAAATGGGAAGCCGAGAAACAGGAAGAGGAGCGGGAAGACTGCCGTTCTTTCGAAAGCCTGATGAGAGATATGGAGTCCAGCATTAAATATTTGAAAAATACGGATATGCGGAATATATGCAAGCTCATTGATGAAGCCGACCGAATTTTTGTCTACGGTTCCGGCACCGCGCAAACGTCGTGCGCTCTTGAGCTGCAGCGAATGTTTATTTCCCAGCACCGCTATTTGACGGTGATCAGAGATCAGATCGAATTTGAACTGATGCTTCCTGATTTGAGCACGGACGACCTTATCATCATCATTTCGCTTTCAGGTGAAACCCCGTCGCTGATTCCGCAAGCGCAAACATTGTCTGCAAGAGGCATTCCTTTTATCTCTTTGACCAATTTGAAAAATAATCTGCTCGCTCAATTAACGCCTTACAATCTCTATGCAACAAGCCAGGCGGTAACAGTTTATCCGAAAACAGAACTGATCGCTTTTGCTCCCTTTTTTCTCGTCGGGGAAGCGTTGTTTCGCAGTTATGTCGATTATGCTGAAGAAAAGAAAATTCAGTAATAACAGGGGGGAATTCACATTGATGCAAAAAGTGCAGCGGTTCGGAAGCGCCATGTTTGTTCCGGTTTTGCTATTTGCTTTTGCGGGAATTGTCGTGGGGCTCAGCACTCTATTTAAAAATGAGCAGTTAATGGGGGCGATTGCCGCACCTGATACCTTTTGGTATCAATTCTGGTTTGTCATTGAAGAAGGGGGCTGGACCGTTTTTAGGCAAATGCCGCTGCTGTTCGCGGTCGGCATTCCGATCGCGTTGGCGAAGAAGGCTCAGGCGCGCGCTTGTTTGGAAGCGCTTACTACCTATTTGACCTTCAACTACTTTGTCAGCGCCATCCTGACCGTCTGGGGCGATTTTTTCGGTGTGGACATGAGTCAGGAGGCCGGAGGAACGAGCGGACTTGCAGAAATTGCCGGCATCAAAACGCTTGATACGAACATCATTGGCGCCATCTTAATTTCTTCAATTGTCGTTTATATCCACAATCGCTACTTTGATAAAAAGCTGCCCGACTTTTTGGGGATTTTTCAAGGGTCTTCATATGTTGTTATCATTTCATTTGCCGTCATGCTCCCGGTGGCTTTGGCAACAGCATTCGTTTGGCCGATGGTCCAAGGAGGCATAGCCTCTCTGCAAACTTTTCTTGTGGGATCGGGTGCATTTGGCGTATGGGTTTACACGTTCCTTGAAAGGATTTTGATTCCGACGGGGCTACACCATTTTATCTACACGCCTTTTCTTTTCGGTCCGGCTGTTGTCGAAGGCGGGATTGTCACCCATTGGGCACAGCACCTCGGTGAATACGCTGCAAGCACGCAGTCTCTCAAGGAGCTGTTTCCGCAAGGCGGGTTCGCGCTTCACGGAAACTCAAAGATCTTCGGCATCCTTGGAATTGCGCTCGCCATCTATGTGACGGCGAAAAAGGAGAAGAAAAAAATCGTAGCGGGTCTGCTCATTCCGATTACCTTGACGGCCATGGTAGCCGGCATCACCGAGCCGATTGAGTTTACCTTTTTATTCATCTCGCCTTTGCTGTTTTTTGTTCACAGCCTTTTAGCGGCTTCGATGGCAACGCTGATGTATGTATCAGGGGTTGTCGGAAATATGGGCGGAGGTTTAATCGAAATTTTGACGCTCAACTGGATTCCGCTCTTTCATCAGCACGGAAGCACTTATCTTTTTCAAATATTGATCGGTCTGTCATTTACGGTCATCTACTTCTTCGTATTCAGGTTTTTGATTTTAAAAATGGATATCGCGACTCCTGGTCGTGAAAAAGACCAGGAGCAAGAAACAAAGTTTTATTCAAAACAAGACTACAAGGCAAAAAAGCATTCCGAAAAAGAGGTGTCTGCGGCTCAGGAGGTTGATGCGGTTCAGGATCAGGCTGTCCTCTGCGTCCAGGCACTTGGCGGGAAAGAAAACATAGCCGAAGTGACAAATTGTGCAACAAGACTGAGAGTCAGTGTGTACGACGAGTCAAAAGTGGAACCGGACAGCGTATTCAAGTCTTTTGGCGCTCACGGTGTCGTCAGGAATGGAAAGGCTTTGCAAATTATTATCGGCCTTTCGGTTCCGCAGGTCCGTGAAAGGGTTGAGAAGCTGCTGATAGACTGACAATTCAGCGAAGAAAAAATGCTGCTGCCTTTTGTAATGAAATTCTATTTTAATTATAGAGCGTCTTCTAGAACTCAAGGCTAAAAGCAGCTTCTTTTGACACATTTAAGCCTCAAACTTTAACTTTTCTATATCTCGTTTACTTGCCGCCAATTCTTTGGTCATTTCAGTTAGATTATGATCAAAGAAGGCGGTTTTTTTAAATAACTCTTTGAATTTTTTTCCCGTATCCATTTTGAATGCGATCAGTTCGGCGTGGGTCTTCTCTTGAGCCTCTTTCATCGCTTGAAACATTGAAAATATCTCGGTTTTAAAAGATTGAAAACGTTCTTGATGTGCAAGGGTATCGGCTTTAAAAGCATTGAAATGTTCTTGATGTGACAAGGTCTCGGTTTTAAAAGAGTTAAATTCTTGTTTAAATGAGGACAGGTCTTTTTTCAGGTCGCCGACTTCGCTTTTAACGGAGGAAAGACCGTTTTTCAGATCGCCGACTTCCCCTTTAACAGAGGAAAGATCTTTTTTCAGACCGAAAACTTCACTTTTAACCAATGAAAGGTCTTCTTTCAGACCGCTGACTTCGCTTTTAACAGAGGAAAGATCTTTCTTCAGACCGCTGACTTCGCTTTTAACAGAGGAAAGATCTTTCTTCAGACCGCTGACTTCGCTTTTAACGGAGGAAAGGTCTTTCTTCAGACCGCCGACTTCGCTTTTAACGGAGGAAAGATCTTTCTTCAGCTCACCAATCTCGCTTTTGACGGAAGACAGGTCTTTTTTGATAAAACTGACTTCGGTTTTAACAGAAGCAAGATCTTTCTTCAGACCGCCGACTTCACCTTTAACAGAGGACAGGTCTTTTTGAATCAAACCGACTTCATCTTTAATCAAAATAAGCTCTTTTTTAAAGGGAAGAAGCTCTTCTCTGAATACGTTTCTAATGGTTTGTTCGAGTGCTGGACTCATTTTTTCGCCTCCTTTCAGCTCTTCAAATATATCATGAATTGAAATACAGCAGAAAAGGAGAAACGGTATTTTAGCGGTATGAAAGCGTATAATTGACTAAAGGAAAAACTAAAAACGGCCAAACAAAAAGGCAATGCAGATGCTTGCCTTTTTTAGTTTATTTATTTTCTTTTGGGTCACTGAGTTCAACCCATTCCTGTGACCATTCTTCCATTCCTTTAAGGACCGATTCAAGAGCCTGTCCTTTTTCGGTCAAAGAGTACTCAATCCGTACAGGGGTTTCAGGGTATACGTGCCGGTGAATGATGCCTTCATGCTCGAGTTCTTTTAATCTTTCTGATAACAGCCTCCCGCTTATGGGGAGGGAAGATTCTATATGACAAAACCGCTGCGGGCCGTTAAGTAGCTGGTAAATGATTAATCCGTTCCAGCGCTGACTTATCATTTTCATTCCTTTTTCAAATTTGGGACATAAAGATGATAGGCTCATATTTCTCACCTCTCTAGGTATATTATAACGGTATATCAATGAATGAGCAAAGATCATAAAATGTCTTGACGTAAGTTTGTTATTTATATATACTAACTTACACAAAGTAAGTAACGAACGAAAAAAGGAGGACTTTACCGTCTCATGCTGATGATATGTTGATAGATAGATAAGGTTGGAAGCTTGTCATAGTGATTGGTTTTGTCAAAAAAAAATTAAAAAAGAGGAGAAAATGATGAATAACAAATATGAAATTGGTGCATTGATTTTACGATTGGTTACAGGACTTACATTTTTGCTTCACGGGATTTCCAAGTTTCAAGGCGGTATTGAAAATACTGTAGGATTTTTCAGCAATGTTGGAATTCCGGGGTTTCTTGCTTATGTCGTAGCGATTATCGAACTTGCTGGAGGAGCCTTGATGATTCTCGGCCTTGGTACGCGAATCATTGGCGTCTTATTTGCGCTTGTGATGATCGGAGCTATTTTCACAGTGAAGCTTTCTGCCGGTTTTATGGGAACTGACGGAGGGGCGGGCTATGAATTTGATTTAACACTGCTCGCGATGTCTGTTTACCTTGCTTTAAACGGAAGCGGCCTGCTGTCTCTGGACAGTTTGTTCCGTGCTAATCGGCAAGAAGAATTGTCTTTAGATTAAAAAAGCAGGAAAGAAGGAAAAACCGATGACCCAGCAAATACATCCAAACACAGAGCTAGGCTATGTCAAACTGAAGGTGGCCAGCCTTGAAAGATCCATCTCCTTTTACAGGGACTTTATCGGTTTTCAAATCTTAAAGCTGGGCGAAAAAACAGCTGAATTCACGACGGACGGCAGGGAGCCGCTGCTGGTAATTGAAGAAATTCCAAATGCCGTCGTGCTCCCTGAAAGATCGGCGGCAGGCCTTTATCATTTTGCTATTTTGCTGCCAACCCGTAAAGATCTCGGGGCGGCCGTGAAGCATTTGATCCGTTCCGGCATTGAAATCGGCCAGGGAGACCACCTTGTCAGTGAGGCGTTTTATTTGCAGGACCCGGATCAAAACGGAATCGAAATCTACCGGGACCGTCCGCGTGAAGGGTGGAAGCGTGATGACCAAGGGCATTATGTGATGGGAACGGAGCCTGTTGATGTGAGCGGCCTTCTCGATGAAGCCAAAGATCAGGAATGGAAAGGGCTCCCCCCGGAAACAAAGATCGGCCACGTGCATTTTCACGTCAGGGATTTAACACTGGCGAAAGATTTCTACCACTCTGTGCTGGGCTTTGATATAACAGGGGATTATCAAAATATGTCAGCACTTTTTGTGTCTGCGGGCGGCTACCACCATCACATCGGATTAAATCTATGGGCCGGACGCCACGCGCCATTTGCTCCCGCGAATGCCGCCGGAATGGCATATTACACGATTCTTTTGCCGAATGAAGCCGAGCTTGACAGTGTCTTGAAAAAGCTTGAAAGCTCCGGCCGTATTGCTGAGAAAAAAGCAGACGCATGGTTTGTCAAAGATCCGGCTTCGGGTGTTGATATTAGATTGACGGTTCAGTAAAGGTGAAACAATGTTTCACCTTTTTTTATTGATCATTTTTAATCATAAAGGACAAAAAAAGCAAAGAATGAGAAAAACAGACATCTAAAACAAAGATTTAGAATCCGCAGTTGTGCTAACATGAACTCGCAAATTGTTTTTATTTGGAAGGTTCAAAAGGGGTGAGAATTGGTGGCAAGACAGTTGACTGAAGAGCTGAAACATGAGTCTGTTTGGAATCCGAACATTGGAAGCGGCCGCTTTCGCAATCCCGTTCTTTTTAAGGATTACTCAGATCCTGATATCGTTCGGAAAGGCAAAGATTTTTTCATGGCGGCTTCAAGTTTTTCCAGTTTTCCAGGTATTCCGATTTTGCACTCGACCGACCTGGTTAATTGGACATTAATCAGCCACGTGTTTGACAAACTGCCTTTTAAAGATTATGAATTACCTGCTCATGGAAAAGGGGCGTGGGCGCCAAGCATCCGTTATTATCGAGGCGAATTTTGGGTCTATTTTGCCACCCCTGATGAAGGGATATTTATGAGCAAAACAAAGGACCCGTTTCGCGGCTGGGAACCTCTTGTGCACGTAAAAGAAACGAAAGGCTGGATCGATCCCTGCCCGTTTTGGGATGATGATGGAAGAGCTTATTTGATACACGCGTATGCCAACAGCAGAATCGGCATTAAGAGCAAATTAAATTTATGCAGAATGAAAAAGGACGGGACGGCCTTGGAAGACGATGGGGAAATTGTTTTTGACGGGACACTCAACCACCCTACGATTGAAGGGCCAAAGCTTTATAAAAAGGACGGCTATTATTATATTTTCGCTCCGGCCGGCGGGGTGAAGAACGGCTGGCAGACGGTTCTGCGGAGCAGGCAGATTTACGGTCCTTATGAAGATAAGATTGTCCTTCACCAAGGAAACACGGTCATCAACGGTCCGCACCAGGGGGGCTGGGTTGAGCTTGATTCAGGGGAGTCGTGGTTTATTCATTTTCAAGATCGCGGGGCCTTCGGAAGGATTGTCCACCTCCAGCCTGTCAGCTGGGAAGACGGCTGGCCGTTGATGGGCAAAGACATCAATAAGGATGGAATCGGCGAACCGGTTTTGGAGTGGCAAAAACCGAAGACGAATAGCGAAGATTTGAAAGAGCCTTTTGATCAGGCCAGTGATGATTTTTCTTCGGAAAATCTTGCCCTTCAATGGCAATGGGAAGCCAATCCTAAGCAAGAGTGGTATTCCCTTGATGCCAGACCGGGCCGCCTTCGTTTGTACAGCCGCCGTTCTGTTCATCGTTTCAAGCTTAGCCGAATTCCGAATCTTCTTATGCAGAAATTTTCCGGACCAAGCTTTACAGCCACAATCAAACTGTCGTTATGCGCTTTGTCAGAAACCATCAGAGCCGGACTGGCGGTCATGGGAAAAGAATATGCGTCCCTCTGCTTTTCAAAAGGAGAAAACGGCCTGTATAAGCTTGGTGTGTATACAGGCCGAATCGAAGATGATCTAGAAGACATTAAAACAGAGGAGCACCCGGTTTCAAAGGAGACGGTCTATCTTCGCGTGACAGTCAGTGAAGAAGCGGAATGCCGTTTCAGCTACAGCATCGACCAGCATCATTTCACACAAGTCGGAGATCCATTTCAAGCCGTTCCCGGATTGTGGACGGGAGCCAAAGTGGGAATGTACTGTGTCAATGCCGGCACAGACGGACCGGATGGCAGCTACTGTGACATCGATTGGTTTATCGCTGAGCCGGAAAGGCGGGGACATAAATGAATCATGGCAGGCTATATACGAATCCCGTCTTAACGGGTTTTCATCCAGATCCGTCAATCATTAGGGTCGGAGATGACTATTTCATGGTGAATTCAACCTTTCAGTATTTCCCGGCGATTGTCATTTCACATTCAAAGGATTTGGTGAATTGGAAGATTATTGGACACGGCATCACTGAAAATGACGGATTGGATCTTTCTGATATCAAAGATTCACACGGCATTTGGGCGCCTGATATATCGTATCACAACGGAACTTACTACATTTTTGCGACGCACAGACTGAACGGTCCGACCGTGATCAATGGCAAAAAACTGATCCGCAGGCAGATTGTGATCAAGTCGAGAAGGCCTGAAGGGCCGTATTCAAAGCCCGTTTTTATAGATGAAGGCAGCGGTATCGATCCTTCACACTTTGTCGATGATGATGGGAAACATTATATGCTGCTCAGTCCGGCTTGCACGCTCTTTCCTTTAAATGATGAATGCACAGAAATTATCGGTGAACCGGTGCAGATTTGGGAAGGAACGGGAAGAAGAGCCCCGGAAGGCCCGCATCTTCTGCGAACGAACGGATATTATTATGCCATTTTGGCAGAGGGAGGGACCGGCTATGGCCACACGATCACGACCGCCCGCTCAAAACATTTGTACGGCCCGTATGAGCCATGCCCGTATAATCCGATTTTGACCCAGGCTGATCCTGAGGCGCCGATTCAGAGAGCCGGCCACGGAAAGCTCGTCAAAACGCATAACGGCGAGTGGTGGGTTCTTTATCTTTGCGGCCGTTCCAATGAAGGAAACTTTACAACTCTTGGCAGAGAAACCGCATTGGACCCCGTTCAATGGAAGGAAGACGACTGGTTTGTCATCAACAGCCTAAACGGCCCCAGTCTTATTCAAACAGCGCCGAATCTTCCTGAAGTCATATGGGATGAAAAGAATATCGATGATTTCCAGGAATCATCGCTTGATCTGCAGTGGCAGTTTGTCAGAAATCCAGATCCGTGCGGCTGGTCGCTCACTGAAAGACCGGGCTTTCTCAGACTTTGGACAGGTGATGCTGATTTGCACGACCTTCAGGCGAAAAATACCGTTGTCAGAAGGGAAAAGCACCACCAATACAGCGCAACCGTGAAATTGGATTTTGCTCCTTCGGAAAACGGAGAGCAAGCGGGCCTCACCTGTTATTACAGCACGAACAACTTTTTAAAATGCTGTCTGATCTATGAAGACCGTTTGAAAATCAAGGTGGTTGAAAACCGAAACGGCGTTTTGAAAACGCTGGGGGAACAAAACGCAAAAGAAGGCCCGGTATTCTTAAAAGCCGTCATGAATAAACAGAGGAGAGCTTTTTATTTTAGCTATGAAGAAAAACATTGGCATCACGCCGTTTCTATAGAAAACGCGAGCTTTTTAAGCGATGAGGGTTCGCGCGATCCAAAAGGCCACACAGGAACAATGGTCGGGATGTACGCCAACAACGGCGGGAGCGGGAGAAGGCTTGCTGCTGATTTTGATTGGTTCGGCTATACGCCGTTTTAAATATCCCTGCTTTTTTTTCGGTATTGAAGCGGCGGGATGCCGACGATGTCTTTAAAGACTTTATTGAAATGGCTGATATGTTTAAACCCGGTTTCTTCAGCGATATTCAAGATCTTCTCGTCCGTGTCCCGAAGATATTTTTTCGCTTCGCGTATTCTGATGTGCCGAATATATTCAGGAAGGTGAAAGCCTGTCACTTTTTTAAACACCCTGCTTAAGTAGGAAGGGCTGATAAAAAAAAGTTCGGCCAATCCGTTTAATGTGAGCGTTTCTTGAAAGCTGTCATGAATGTATGAAGCAATTTCAGAGATTTTTTCATCCATTGGATGAAGCGGACAGGTCTCGTTTTGCCTGCCGCTGATCAGGGTTCGGTAAATGGTGAACAGCAATTGAAGCAGTAAAGCTCTGACAACATCTTCATATCCTTCTTTTTTCAGTCTGCATTCCTTCTTTATTTCCATAAGCAAATGCTCAACAGATGTCTGATCACGCAGGGTGAAGGAGACGACATTTGTACTCTCCGGAAACGGAAGGAGCGGAAAATGACTGCAATGAAGAAAAGGCTCAATGAAATCATGAGAAAAATTAATTAAGATGCGCTCAAATTCTTGAACTTCTGTACTGGAGGTTCTGTGCAGGTCATGGGGATTAATGATGATCATGCTGCCTTTTTCAGCTTTATACACGCTTTGATTGATAAAATAGGTGCGTTCTCCGTTCAGCAAATAATACAGTTCATAGCTTTCGTGGACATGTGGCGCGTTCATCTCGGTAAATCCTTTTCTTTGCATATATTGAATCGAAAAAGAATGCTCGGCGATAAAATATTTTGGATGAAGCATCGGGCATTCCTCCTTTTGAAAACGTTTTCCAATCAAGGGATGGGGGAAATCATATGAAGAGGTTTTTTTGTCTGATCTTAATTTTCGCTTTATCAGCCGGCTGTGCTCATCAGCAGCAGGCGTCAACGAAAGAGGGAGAGGTGCTTGAGCTTGACTGGCTAATCCCGCTGCACACGCCGCAGCCGCCGAAAGATAAAGCGCTGAAAATCATTGAAGAAAAAACGAATACAAAGCTTCGTCTCATCTGGGTTCCGGATTCAACAAAAGAAGAAAGGATCAATACAACGCTTGCCGGCGGAAGTATGCCTAAAATCATCACATTGCCGAATCTTGAAGATTCAGCTGTTGTAAACGCGTTGCGGTCAGGGATGTTTTGGGAAATCGGCCCGTATTTAAAAGACTATCCGAATTTGAAACATCTTGATAAAACTATTTTAAAAAATATCTCGGTTGATGGCAAAGTTTACGGGATTTATAGAGAAAGGCCTTTGGCGAGACAGGGGGTTGTGATACGAAAAGACTGGCTTGACAATCTCGGTTTGGACATGCCTGAGACCGCAGATGATATTTATCAAATAGCAAAAGCATTCACAAAACAGGACCCTGACCAGAATGGAAAGGATGACACGATCGGTCTTGCCGACCGCAATGATTTGACATTCGGAGCCTTCAAAACCCTGGCATCATATTTTGGAGCGCCTAATGAGTGGGGGACGGCCCAAGACGGGAGCCTGTTTCCCGATTTCAAAAGCGGCGCTTACAAAGAGACAATGAAATATATGAAAAGGTTTTATGACGAAGGGCTGATGAACCGGGATTTTGCGGTTACAAGCAAAACGCAGCAGCAGGAATTATTCATTCAGGGAAAAGCGGGGATTTATATCGGAGCAATGAGCGACGCGATGAATCTGCGTGATCAGGGGCTTGGCTTGAACTCCGATTTTCAGATCGATATCATAAACCGAATCAAGGGTCCGGACGGCAGAGAGCATACATGGGCGCTCGGGGGCCATGGCGGAATGTTCGCCATTTCTAAATCAAGCGTCAAGACAGAAGAAGAAGTGAAGAAAATCCTCGCATTTTTTGACCGAATCGCCGAAGAAGACCTTAACAATTTAATGTTATACGGAATCGAAGGCGTCCATTATGAAAAAAAGGGAGACGATGGCTATTTTCGAAAACAAGAAAACTATCATTTATGGGAAACGGAAATTCAGCCGCTGAATCAGCTGATCGGCGTCAATAAACAATCTTTAAAAAGCGCTGAAGATCCGCTGCGCGCAAAAAACGAAAGACTTGAAGAAGACAATCGTTCCATCGCCGTCTTGAATCCGGCGGAACCGCTTTACTCTGCGGTACAGACGGCCAGGGGTACAGAATTAAAAAAGATTATCGATGATGCGGCATTTCAATTTATTCTCGGGGAAATAGATGAAAAAGGCTTTGATCAGGCCGTCGGGAAATGGGAGAAACAGGGCGGCGGAGAGATGATCAGAGAGCTGAATGAGGATCGTCAGCATCAGAAATAAAATGTGAAAAACCCTTTCCTGAGCGAATGGCGGAAAGGGTTTTTGGACCGCGGACAATCACCGTACTTGCAGAACGTGCTTCAAATAGTTTGTCAATGCCTCGATCTGGCCCGCTGTATCAGCCTTTGTTTTTCCTAAATAAATCGTCTGCATGATGATGGCGTCGTTTGTACTGATGAAAAATTTCACGATTGTTTCCAGCGGCTGAAGAGGATGAAATTCACCGCTGTCCGTGCCTTTCTGCAACAGTTCTGTGAAATAGCTGACAATATCCAAGTGTAAATTCTTTAAATATTTTGAAATAAACAATATAATTCCATAAGAGAAAGAGGATCACCTCATTTTCATTTATCCGCTCTGGTGGGGAGGAATGCCGGCGATTTTAAAAGGCTTCATAGACCGCGTGTTTGTTTCCGGTGAAGCCTATACATATCAAGGAAAGCTGCCAAAAGGATTGCTGAAGGCGCGCACGGCTTCGGTTTACTATACGGCTGACGCTCCTGGCTGGTACTTGCGGCTTTGGCGGCGTGATGCGGATTGGATTACAGCAAAAGACGCCATTTTAAAATTTTGCGGTGTACGCCAAGTGAGGCGCATGCTGTTTCCGAGTGTAAAGGTTAGCTCAGAGGAAAAACGGAAAAAATGGCTTGATCGTGTATATCGGTCGGCATCATTTGAAGGGTGAGGTGTATTAGCAGATGACAAAGAATCTGAAATGGCTGGACTGGGCAAAGGAAATGCAGGCAATCGCCCAAGCGGGGCTTGCCTATACAAAAGATGAATTTGATAAAGAACGCTTTGAGAGACTTCGCGACTTAAGCTGTGAAATTATCGCTGAGTATTCAGATGCCGGTTTTTTAAAAGTGAAAGACCTTTTTGCAGGCGAGTCAGGCTATCAAACGCCTAAAGTTGATGTCAGAGCCGTCATTTTTAAAGAAGAGCAGCTGCTCTTCGTACAGGAAAAAGCAGACGGGAAATGGGCGCTGCCGGGAGGATGGGCCGATATCGGACTTTCTCCGAAAGAAATCGCCGTCAAGGAAACGCTTGAAGAGACAGGCTTTAAAGTACAAGCGCAAAAGCTTTTAGCTGTCATGGATAAAAAATGCCACAATCATCCGCCTTCCGCATTTCATGTGTATAAAATGTTTATAGCCTGTGACATTGTTGGCGGAGAGGCTGCCGCCGGAATGGAAACGAAAAACATCGGTTTTTTCCCGCTGGAGCACTTGCCTGAATTATCAGAAGCCAGAAATACATATGAGCAGATCAAATTTCTGTTTGAGGAAAAAAGCGATTCCGGTAGGGTGTACTGTGATTAAAGGGGGAGTGATATTGGAACAGCTGAAATATCCAATCGGAGCCTTTACCGCGCCCTTTCAGATGGACAAAAGGAAACGGGCTGATTTGATTAAGGCGCTGAGGCAAGCGCCTGCATTACTGAAAGAAGCCGTGTCAGGCTTGAGTGAGACACAGCTGGACACACCTTATCGAAAAGGAGGCTGGACAGTCCGGCAAGTCGTCCATCATATCGCTGACAGCCACATCAATGGTTATCTTCGCTGTAAACTGGCATTGACGGAAAAAACGCCGCTGATCCGAACATTTGATGAACAAAAGTGGTCGGAGCTGACTGATGCAAAGACATTTGATCCACACTTGTCAATCGTGCTTTTAGAGGCGCTGCATCAGCGCTGGGCTGACCTTTTTGAAGCCTTGGAAGACGCGGATTTTGAAAAAGCGTACCTTCATCCCGACAGCCGGGAAGAGATCAGACTCTATCATGCCCTTGCACTCTATGTGTGGCATTCGAAACACCATATCGCCCATATTTCATCGCTTCGTGACAGAATGGGATGGAAATAAGAAAACGCGCCGCGGCGCGTTTTTTTCTTTATAAAAGATCGTTAAAGCTGAGGTGGGGAGAGGACACCTGTGGGCACCGCTTTTTTTTGCTGGTGATTTGCAGTAAGATAATGAGGGTATCACCCAATAACACCTGAAATATGCCGTTTTGTTTCAACATGTTCGGCATGAATGGATTGCAATGGAGAGAAGTGGTTTTTATGAAAAAATATGCGCTGTCAGTTTTAAGAATCGTATTTCCCGCGGCTGTTCTGCTGTTTGTCATTTATCAAGCAAAAAAAGAGCTGGCCGGTTTATCTTTTAAAGAGACATTTTTGATTATCAACAATGTGGAAAGAATCGACCTTTTTATATTGGTTTTTCTCGGCTTCGCTGCCATTGCGGCGATGTCTTTATATGACTTTGTTTTGGTTCGATCTCTTGGAATGCGGATATCCAAATGGAAAACGGTCAAGATTTCATGGATCGCCAACTCATTTAACAATGTCCTTGGCTTCGGCGGGCTGTCAGGAGCCGGTTTGCGAACGATTCTTTATAAGGAGCATGTCAGCGATGTGAAAAAGCTGATCAAAGGTATCGCATGGCTAGCCTCCTCAATTCTCCTCGGCCTCTCCGTTCTCAGCATTTTCGTCCTTGTCAGGCTGCTGCCTTCAGGAGGCCTGCTTTCTGAAAAGGCTTGGGTTCTTCTGGCTGTTGCCGGAATGGCTATGATTGCGCCGGCTGCGGCCGCTGTTTTAATCATCAGAAAGAAAAGAAGCGGCGGCATTGAAAAAGGCTTAAAGCTGTCCGACTTTTTTTCGTATTTAAGTGCATCGGTTATCGAATGGCTTGCAGCCGGAACGGTGATGTATTTTTCGCTTGTGACGATGGGAATCGAGTTGGATGTCAGAACCGTGCTCGGCGTTTTTGCCATCGCTTCGGTCGGCGGAATGATCAGTCTTGTTCCCGGCGGATTCGGTTCGTTCGACCTGCTTTTTTTAATTGGCATGAACCAATTAGGGATCGATCAAGAAATCACTTTGACTGCCGTTGTCCTTTATCGGATCGCTTATTCATTTATTCCTTTCGGGCTTGGCCTTGTTTTTGCTGCGGCTGATTTGACAGGAAATACGATGAAAAAGCTTGAGGAAAAACCGATTATTGCCCCGGCAATAGAAACGACCAACATTTTGCTGATTTTACATAGGGCATTGCTGTTCAGGCTGCTGAATGGTTCGCTTGCCGTCATTTCATTTTGCTGCGGAGCGATTGTCCTGGTTTCGGTTGCGCTGCCGATCGACAGGGTCACGCTGATACCGCATGTTTCCAAACATATGCTGACGTTTTTTAACGGCCTGTCTCTCAGCTTTGCCTTGATATTGCTGATTCTTCCGTTGGAACTCTACAGAAGGACAAAGCGTTCTTATTATATGACGCTGACCGCTTTAGCGTTTGCTTTCGTTTTCAGCCTTTTTAAAGGCTTTAATATCAGCGCGGTTTTTCTGATTCCTCTCGTATTTATTCTGTTTATTTTATTAAGAGGGCAATTCACCAGAGAGCGGACGGTATACACATTTGGGCAAATCGCATGGGGGGCATTCATCTTTCTCTTTACCCTGTTGAACTACAATATCATTGCCTCAAAGATTTGGGAGGGGCTCGGCCATATCCTGACCAGAGATTATTTTATTCACAGTGAACGGCATGTCAACTTTGCGACCGTTTTTGCTTTATTCTTTGTACCGCTGTTTTTTGCCGTATTGATCACCATATACAACAGAAAAACAAAAGAGGTTGGCGAAGAGCCCGATCCTGCGAAACTGGAGAAATTTTTGCAAGAAAAAGGCGGTAATGCTTTGAGCCACTTAGGTTTTTTGGGAGACAAGCGCTTTTTTTATTCCAGCGACGGGAACGCGCTGATTCAGTTTGCCAAAATCGGCCAGCGCCTCGTTGTTCTCGGCGACCCATCCGGACTAAAGGAATCCTTTCCGCTTATTTTAAAAGAATTTCTGCATCTGGCAGATCAAAAAGGATATCTCGTCACCTTCTATCAGATTGAACGGGAAGATATGGCGCTTTACCACGACTTCGGCTACCGTTTTTTCAAGCTCGGAGAAGAGGCGATTGTCGATCTCGACACGTTTACGATCAGCGGCAAAAAACGGGCCGGCTTAAGAGCGATATACAATCGTTTTGAAAGGGAGGGGTATACGTTTCATGTCGAAGAACCTCCATTTTCCCAAGAATTCCTTCATGAACTGCGGCACATATCTGATGAATGGCTCGGACGAAAAAAAGAAAAAGGCTTTTCACTAGGGTTTTTTAAAGAAGAATATTTGCAAAAAGCGCCAATTGCTGTATTAAAAGATGAAGCAGGCGAAATCATCGCATTTATGAATATCATGCCGATGTACCGTGAAGGTGAAATGTCCATCGATTTGATGCGCTACTCGGAAAAAGCGCCAAAAGGAATCATGGATGCGCTGTTCATCTATTTATTTCAATGGGGAAAAGAGCAGGGCTACACGGCATTCAATATGGGAATGGCTCCTTTATCAAATGTGGGCACATCCTTGCAGTCGTTTTGGACGGAACGGCTTGCCGCCGTAATTTTCAACAATGTCAGCTATATGTACAGTTTCAGCGGCCTGCGGTCCTTTAAAGAAAAATATAAGCCGGTATGGCGGGGGAAATATTTAGCCTACCGGAAAAACAGATCCCTTCCTGTGACGATGATTCTGGTGACAAGGCTGATTGGGAGAAGAGCGAAGTGAGAGCCGTTTGACAACGGCTCTTTTCGTTGTAAGGAGCGGCTTAAAACGATATACTGCAAATGACTGGAAATCGATATGGAACAAACGGGGGATGGAAATGAAACGTGTCGAAGTACTCAGATATGACGCATTCTCAAAGCTGGTGGGTAAAGGGAATCCGGCGGGGGTCGTCATTGACGCAGAGCATCTGGCTGCTGAGGAGATGCAGCAGATCGCCGAAAAAACCGGATACAACGAAACTTCTTTTTTGCTGCCGAGCCGTTCGGCTGACATTCAGATTCGCTATTTTACGCCCGGCCATGAAATGAATTTATGCGGACATGCGACTGTGGCTTCGCTCTATGCGCTTTATGAGAAAGGCGGGGTTGAACCCGGCATGGAGCTGAAAATTGAAACAAAAGCGGGCCATCTTTCCGTTAAGACCGGTTATGATGACGTGGAAAAACGTTTTTTCGCAACATTAGAGCAGGCGCCGCCAAGCTTTCGGCCATTTACAGGAGACCGCGCCAATTTGGCGGAAGTCCTTGGGATCAGTGAGGAAGACTTTCATGAAGCATTGCCCATCGTTTACGGAAGCACAGGGATTTGGACATTGCTTGTACCTGTTAAAGATTTGGCGGCCTGCCGGAGGATGAAACCGGTGCAGGCTGAATTTCCGGACGTTTTAGCGGATATGCCCCGTGCATCTGTCCACCCATTCTGCTTAGAAACGATCCATCAGGACTGCCATCTTCACGGCAGACATTTTTCATCGCCTTATTCTGGAACAAGTGAAGATCCTGTTACCGGAACGGCGTCTGGCGTGATGGGCGCTTATATGAAAACGTACGGAAAAACATTCAGCAAAGAAGGGCAGACAGTGTTTCTCATCGAACAAGGCCAGGAAATCGGCAAAGACGGAAAGGTGAAAATCGAGGTCATTGAAAAAAACGGAGAAATGAAGGTGCAAATGACAGGAACCGCTGTTTTTGCGGAAAAACAAAGCTTTGAGGTGTAATAGGCCGGCGCTCGGATAGAGCGCTGTCTTTTTTATGGAATGGATGATGATTGCAAACCTGAAAATAAAACTTTATAATCAAAAATGATAATCATTTTCATTTAAGGGGGCGGCAAAATGAACGACACTTTGCAGACTCAAAGTATACGCGATTGCGTCAGAAATAGAAGAACGATTCGTAAATTTAAGCAGGATCCGGTACCTAAAGAAATGGTCATTGAGCTGCTGGAAGATGCGGTTTATGCTCCGAATCACCGGCTGACAGAGCCGTGGCGGTTTATTTATATCGGGTCGGAAAGCGGAAAAAAGAAGCATGCCGACAATTTAAAAGCAGCATTTAAAGAGCTTAAGCCGAATATGAAAGAGGAACAAATCCAAAAGTTCAGGGAGCATATCTTAAGTGTTCCGGCTTTTCTGTTTGTCATGATGAAAGAAGACGAAAATGAGCGGATCAGAAAGGATGACTTCGCGGCCGTCAGCTGTTTGATCCAAAACTTTCAGCTGCTTGCCTGGGAAAAAGGCATCGGCATGGTATGGAAAAGCGGAGAAGTGCTCTACAGCCAAACGCTTCATCAATTAATGGGGCTGCACAGTGATGAACGGGTTGCCGCTTTATTGCAGATCGGATACCCGGCGGAAATTCCTAATGGGGAAAAACGCACGCCGGCGGCGCAGCTATTGACTGAAATTTTATAAAAAAGAAAGCCCGGCAGCTCCGGGCTTTCTCTATGCTACTTTGATTGCCGCTGCTCCGCGCGCTTGTCGGCCGCCTGCATGCGGGCCTGGGCTTCGCGGTCATCCTGATCTGCGAGTTCTGCTGAATATTCCTCATAAACACCGTCAGTTTCTTTTTTATACTGATCAGGGACTTGCGGAAGCTTTTGTTTATTTTTATCCCGGTTTTTGTGGATTGCATTTCTGCCCATGTGATCACTCCTCATCAATAATCAGCCGGTCGTGATTATTGTTCGCTGATCAGACAGCCGCTATGCATTACGATTTTTCCCTGGCAGCGCGCTCCGCTCTTTTAAATTCCCGCGAATATCTGACTTCCTGCGTTTTGTTCAGGGGGGATTTGAAGCGCTCCCGTTTTTTCTTGTCAGCCATTTTTAAAGCCTCCTATAAGATCAGATTATTCACAGGCTGTCCGTTTCAGAGGCATTTATTCAGGATTAAGCTTCTTTTAGCCGGCGGTTTTCGTCTTCAAACGTTCTCATGCTGTATAAAGAGTACAAATCTTTCGGTATTTCAAATAGGTAAAATGCTCCGCAATCAGCCTCTTTCAGCCTTTCAGGGGCAGCCTGGATGGCATATGGCAGCTTTTTTGCCGCTTTAAGTGAGCGTGTGTTTGTTTTTCTGATTTTCATCAAAACCGTTTCAATATTTTTCTCGTAAAAAAGCTCGCAGAAAAACGCGTTTTTTGCCCGCTGGTTATAGCCTTTGCCGTGGAAAGTCCTGCCGAGCCAAGTGCCAAGAAACCCCTCATTCCCCTCTATGTCATACAAGCTGATGCAGCCGATCGGATTTTCCCATTCATCGAGAATCGTACGGGATATCAGCTTTCCCTGTTCTTCCTCTTCCATCATGTTTTTGACGTGAAACATATATTCCTCAATGGTCGCTGCTTTATTTCTGACAAAAGGGAAGACTTCCGGATGGATCATAAGTTCAAAAAGCGCAGAGCAGTCGGTCATTTCTCGTTTTTTCAGCATGGCAGCCCCTCCTTAATGTGAGGGCGGTCTTCCAGTTGCAAACAGGCTCCAGCCACCCTCGAAATTTTTTAATTTGCGGAAAAAACATCCGCCGTTTCTTGCTCAAGCATTAAAAAATTCGGGGTGGGAATCGAACCCACTAAAACCAGAAGATCTGGTGGCGCACCATTTGCCTTCCCTATTCACATCTGCTGCTAATGGTTTCTACATTTTACGCAGCTGGGAGGCGAAAAGCGACAAGGCTTTTGCGGGAAATACATTATCTTATACAAGAAGATCCTTCAGGGCGTCTTCCAATTCGGGATACAAGAAATGATAACCGTTTAATAGGGTCTTTTTCGGCAGAACGCGCTGTCCTTTTAGCACCAGCAGACTCATTTCACCCAGGACGGCTTTTATCGCAAATTCGGGAACCGGAATCCAATGCGGCCGTTTTTTCACCTTGGCGATTGTTTTTCCGAATGCCTCCATCTGCACGGGATTTGGAGCTGTGGCATTGATCGGGCCTGACAGCTGCTGGTTATCCATCGCCGACTGAATCAAGCCGAGCGCGTCATCAATATGAATCCACGGTATCCATTGGGTGCCTGAACCGATTCGCCCTCCTGCAAACAGTTGATAAGGAAGCGCCATTTTCGGAAGCGCTCCGCCGTCTTTTCCGAGGACCATGCCAAAACGCATGTATACGGTGCGAATTCCAAGCGCTTCGATTTGTCCCGCTTCCTTTTCCCAGGCAGCCGTCGTCCGGCTCAGAAAATCGCGGTTTGAAACAGCCGAATCTTCTGTGAATGTTTGGTCAAGGCTCGTCCCGTAGATCCCGACAGCGCTTGCTTGAATGAGGACTTTCGGCTTTGCATCCAGCTTTTCGATAATACGCGCGGACTCCTGCACAGAGCGAAGGCGGCTGTTCACAATCTCCGTCTTTGTTTTTTCAGTCCAGCGGCCGAAAAGCGATTTTCCGGCCAAATTGATCCACACGTCGATTTCAGGCAGTTCGGTTTCAGGCCGGGCGCCGTTTCTTTGCCAAAGAACATGAGAAAGGGTTTTTTGTTCCGTTTCCGCAGGATTTCTTGATAAAATATAAACGTGATGTCCCCCGGCGGTTAAAGCGTTTGACAGGTGCTTGCCGATAAAGCCTGTTCCGCCGGCGATTGCAATTTTCATCATGATCACTCCCTTTTGGAGATCCTTTACCTCATTTTAAAAGAAGAAAACGAAAGAAGGGAGCTTTTATGCCTTATATTACAAAAATTTCTTCTCAGAAAAACAATGAAGAGCGGGTTAATATATTTCTGGATGAAAAATACGCGTTCAGCGTTGACCTGGATATTCTCGTCAAATTTGATCTGCGGAAAGGGAAGGAGCTCGATGAGCTTGACGTCATCGAAATCCAGTATGGCGATGACATCCGAAAAGGGTTTAATAAAGCGCTTGATTATTTATCCTACAGGATGCGCTCAACGAAAGAAGTCAAAGACCATCTCAAGAAAAAAGGCGTCCCAGATTCTGCGGTGACAGAAATCATACATATGCTGAACGAATATCAATATTTGGACGACCGGGAATTTGCGGCGGCATATGTCAGCACCCACCGCAAAACGAGCGGCAAAGGACCAGACG
The DNA here is from genome assembly GCF_001969815.1 of Bacillus swezeyi. Classification (GTDB taxonomy): domain Bacteria; phylum Bacillota; class Bacilli; order Bacillales; family Bacillaceae; genus Bacillus; species Bacillus swezeyi. The sequence continues at coordinate 83,755 of NZ_MRBK01000020.1, forward strand.
TTCTTTACAGGGAGCTTCGAATAAAAGGTGTTGATGATAACATCATCCAGGAAGCGCTAGGCTCATTTACCTTTTCAGAACAGGTTGAAACAGCCGTTAAGCATGCCGGAAAAGTAGTAAAAAAAGGAAAAAAGCTATCCTCTAAAGAGACGAAACAAGCGATCGAACAGCAGCTCATTCGCAAGGGATTCTCCTTCGATGTCATCTCGGCCGCTCTTTTGGAGACGGATTATGAAAACGAACATGATGCAGAAAGAGAAGCTCTGTATAAGCAGGGAGAAAAAGCCATGCGGCGCTACAGCTATGATGGTTCTTACGAAACGAAGATGAAGGTCAAGCAGTATTTGTTTAGAAAAGGTTTTTCGATTGATATGATTGACCAATTTTTGGATGAAAAGGGATGAGGAAAATGGAGAAAAGATACAGCGAAATGACAGAGCACGAATTGCAAAGGGAAATCGGAGTCCTGACAGAAAAGGCGAGAAAGGCTGAGCAAATGGGAATCGTCAATGAACTGGCCGTCCATGAGCGGAAAATTGCAATGGCAAAAGCATATCTTCTCGATCCGGCCGATTTTAAACCCGATGTCATTTACGAAATTGAAGGGGCGGAAGAGGATTTTTACATTCGCTATTTAAACGGCGTCTTCGCCTGGGGGCACCGACTCAATACACCCGATCATGAAGAGGCCCTGCCGATTTCTTTGTTAAAAGAAAAGGATTAAGACATAGCTTAACCCTTTTCATGCGTATTTTGTTATCTTGTACGGATGCGCGTGTTGCGCTGGAGAATCATAAGGTCTTGTGTTTGCTGCGTTTCTCCGTTTACCTGCGCGCGCGCATGCTTTGTGTTGGCCCATGGCTGCGGATAGTTTTGCGTTTTCATCTGGTAAAAATCATTTGTATACGGCTTGCGGTTTGCACACAAAGAAAATCACTCCATCCCAGAATAATTTAGCGTTTGCCGGAAGCTCTCATTCTTTCTTGCGGATGAGTATTTGTGCTTCCGTCAGGGCGCTTTGAAGCAAAATCATCTTTGGCCCGGGGCTCACCTTCAAATTTATTGTTATTCATGTTCGGAAAGCCTCTCGATTTATTTCGCATCTTTTTAGGGCTCCTCCATTCAAGTCCAAAATGTTTGCGTCTTCGGTTCAGAAGACGTAAGGTTAGTATATGAAATGGACGACGTTTTCAAAAAGAAAGTTTTTTCCTAAGGGAAGGAGGGAATATTCAAGGTGGAAGCACACTTTGAAAAGCTGACAAATGCGCTTCTCGAAAAAAATCATATGCTGAGCTATGCACAAGCCAGAACATGGATTGAACTGCTGTGGGAGGATTTCGAATCGACATTTGCCAAAGCCGGCCATCCGTATAGAGGAAAAGAACTGACAGAGCGTGTTGTTTTAGAATGGATTGAGCATTATGGCAGCCATTTGCATTTATTTCAGACCGAAAAGTCTTCGTTTGTGGATCTATTGACAGGAGATCATGGACTGCTGCATTAAACGTTTCTTTCAGAAAGGAATGATGAAATGAAAGCGATCGTCATTGGCTCGGGAATTGCCGGTGCAAGCGCAGCATATCATCTAGTGAAAAAAGGAGCAGATGTGACGGTTTTGGATGAAGGGCATAAAGGCCAATCAACGAAGGCTGGAGCGGGCATTATCTGTCCGTGGTTTTCATCCAGAGGTGAAGACTGGTATCGTTTGGCAAAAGAGGGAGTCGGATATTATTCCTCACTTGTTTCACAGCTTAAAGAAGACGGAGCAGCCGAATTCGGGTATGGAAAAACGGGTGCGCTTCGCGTCAGCAGGGATCTGGAAGCACTCGGCCGAATTGAAAGAAAATTAAGAGAACAAACAGAAGCTGAGCCGGGAGCAGGCGAAATCGCCCGACTATCGAATAAGGAAGCAAGAAAGCTTTTTCCCCCGCTTGCAGAAGGGATGGAAGCCATTTATATAACCGGAGCAGCCCGCGTTGACGGCCATCTCCTGCGGAATGCTCTTCTTCAGGCAGCCGTAAAGCGCGGCGCCGTTCTGCAAGAAGGCAAGGCAGAGCTGTCTTTTCATCAGGGCCGCCTAAACGGGGCGAGGGTGGACGGGCAGTTTATTTGTGCAGACAAAGTGATATTGGCCGCCGGGGCATGGACGAATCAACTGACCCAGCCTTTGGGTATTCACCTTCATCTAGAGCCCCAGCGCGGGCAGATTGTTCATTTAAAGATGCCTGATCAAGATACTGACAAGTGGCCGGTTGTTTTACCGGATACAGACCATTATATCGTGTCATTTGCCGATTCCCGGGTCGTAGCCGGGGCGCTCGCTGCATCTTTAGCATATGGTGAAGATCCTGGCATTGATTTGAAAAAGTATGACCCAACAAGGCAAACTTCATAAAATGGCAAATTAACCCTTGTTCTTCCCTAGGGATATCATTTTTTTACCACTTGTTCATAGATGTCTGATATAATGACAAAATAATCTTGTAGAAAATAGTGCAGCATACCCACAGTTTTCCTTTTGTGCGGATGACGAACATGCACGGATCAGTATCCTGCCGATCAAACAGATGCCGGATGCGATTTTATTATGTCTAAAAGAGGTGCCTTTAAGTGAAGAAAGGATTCGTTTCAATTATTATTCCTTCATATAATGAAGCAAGCAACATTAAACTGATTTATCAATCGTTAAGGAACGAATTTCAAACCATTGATTATGAATATGAAATTTATTACATAAATGATGGCAGCACAGACCAAACGCTGGAGGAAATAAAAAATCTGGCAGAAAAAAACGAGCGGGTCAAATACATTTCTTTTTCAAGAAATTTCGGTAAGGAAGCGGCTATTCTTGCCGGATTTCAGCATGCCCGTGGCGATGCCGTCGTCGTCATGGATGCGGATTTGCAGCACCCGACGTACCTCTTGCACGATTTTATTAAAGGATATGAGGAAGGCTATGACCAAGTGGTCGCCCAGCGCAACAGAAAGGGGGACAATCCCTTGCGCTCCTATTTGTCTTCGCTTTATTACCGTTTTATCAACAATGCGGTTGAAGTAGACCTAAGGGACGGTGTCGGGGATTTTCGTCTTTTGAGCAGAAAAGCGGTCCACGCGCTCTTAAAGCTGAGTGAAGGAAACCGTTTTTCAAAAGGGCTGTTTTGCTGGATCGGCTTTGACCAGAAGATTATATATTATGAAAATGTCGAAAGGAAAAACGGAAAGACGAAGTGGTCGTTCCGCCACTTGCTTAACTATGGAATCGACGGAGTTGTTTCGTTTAACAACAAACCGCTGAGAATGTGTTTTTACACTGGAATCTTTATTCTTTTTCTTTCTCTTATTTATATCGCTGCAACCTTCATTCGCATTTTGAAATACGGTGTCATTGTTCCGGGATATTTTACAATTATTTCCGCTGTGCTGTTTCTCGGAGGGGTTCAGCTTCTCAGCCTCGGAATCATAGGCGAATACATTGGGCGAATTTACTATGAGACGAAAAAGCGGCCTCATTATTTAATACAGGAGGCAAACATCAGCCATGGAGAAACTCATGAGAAAAATGAATCTTGAATTTATTCGCTTTGCCGCTGTCGGCGTCGTGAATACTTTGAATTACTATGCGGTTTATTTGCTGCTGCATATTTTGCTGCAAATGAATTATATGGTGTCCCATATTGCCGCTTTTTTTGTCAGCCTTGTGATTTCATTTTTCCTGAATTGTTATTTTACTTTTAAAATCAAACCGACCTTTTCGAAATTTTTGCAGTTTCCGCTGACACAGCTGTTTAATTTGGCCGCTTCTTCTTTGTTTGTGTATGTTTTTGTAAACTTTTTGAAGATGAACAGTTCGGCAGCTCCTCTGGCTTCCATGTTTTTAACCGTTCCTCTGACATTTTTGCTGACAGGGAAGATTTTGAAAAAAGACAGGGGAAGAGTATGAAAAAAACAGTCTTCTTATTTGCCATCTCAAGTTTTGCAATTTCTGTGATCGCCCATTCCTTTTTTTTAATCGAATGGGCAAATGACCGTTATATGACTGGAAACGGTGACGGACTTGCACAAATGATCGTCTTTAAATCATTTCTGTATGATCAGTATAAAAACGGCAGCTTTTTTTACTCGTATTCCTTCGGTCTCGGCGGCGGGATCTACAGTCAGCTGGGCTATTATTTTACGACATCTTTTGTATATATCGCTTCTTTCGCCGCTGTTTTTCTGATGCAGATCATGCACTTAGCCGGAGATGCGGATACCCTGTTCTGGGCGCAAGCCGCCGTTTTTATCAGTGTGGTGAAGCTGGGTCTGATCATTTTAATCGCGTCATATGCGTTTCACTATATGGTGAAACATAAGCTGGCCGCTTTTACAGGTGCCGTTTTATACGGAACATCTGTTATCTATTTTCGCCATACGGTGTTCTGGGAATTTTTCAGTGATGCCATGCTTTGGCTTCCTTTGCTTGTTGCAGGAGCCGAGAAAATCATCAGGGAAAAGCGGACGGGCCTGTTTATTACAGCATGTTCCTTGACGCTGTTTAGCAATTTTTATTTTGCGTATATCAATTTGATTTTCATTGCCATCTATGTCATCTTCCGCTGGCTGATCAGGCTTGATGAACAAGAGGAGACAAGGTGGAAGCAGTTCAGGCTGTTTGCCGTATCCTGTCTGATTTCCTTTGGGATCAGCGCTGTTTCCTTTGTGCCGGCTGTTTACGGCTTTCTGAACAATTTGCGTCCTCCGTATGATCAAGCGGTCGCTTTGTATGACTTCACAGACAACATTTTATTCTCAAGCCGTATCATTCTTCTGCCGTCCGTCTTTTTGCTGTTCTTATTCGTGTTTTCTTTCTATAAGAACAAGACGTTCAGGCTGTTTGCCGGAATCAGTGTTTTGCTGGTGATCCTGCATTACAGTCCGCTTGCGGCTAGTGTGTTCAACGGGTTTTCCGCACCGCAGAACCGCTTTGAATATTTGCTTGCTTTTACGATAGGCGGCGCTATTGCAATCGGGATCAAAGAGCTTAAAAATATCAGCAGGAAAGAGATTTTATATTCAAGCCTCCTCGTCCTCTTCATCTATATCGCCGCGATCTGGCACAAAGATCTTGATTTGTCTTTGGTCAAAAACTGGAGCATTCTTGTTCTGCTGTTTTTGACGATTGCCGCCTTTGCGGCAGCCGGCATAAAATACAAAAAAGCGCATCTGCTTTTACACGGATGTCTTTTGGCATCAGCGGTATTGGTTGCCAATACATACCAGAAATACGTTCTGTCCGAGGCGAGCGATATTAAAAGCGTGACGAAAAGCTATCTGACCAGCAATGAGTATAATGGTGAAGAGCAGCGTGAACTTTTGGAAAACATGAAGAAAGATGATGGCGGGGATCAATACACAAGGATCGATTGGATGAACGGCGTTCGCAACAATACGCCGCTGATCCAGCACTTTAACGGTTTCAGCGCCTATTCAAGCATTCTCAACCAGCATCTGCTGCTGTTTTATTGGAAAGACCTGCAAATTGATATGGAAAGAGAAAGCGTCAGCCGCTATGCAACAATGGGGGACCGCGCCAATCTGTACAGCCTGCTGTACGGAAAATATTATATGACGGAAAAAGAGAATGCCCCTGATGTTCCATATGGATTTGAGAAAACGGATGAATCAGAGCATTATGCCGTCTATAAGAATAAGTACACACTGCCGTTTATCCGCACGGCTAAAACCGTGTTTACTGAAAAAGATTTAGCCGAAGCTCCCGTTTTGGCTAAAGAGCATGCGATGCTTGAAGGGATTGTGCTGGAAAACCATCAAGAAAAAGAACAGCCGCCTCAAATTTCGAATTTGATCGGGCAGACGAAGATCAAAACAAAGGGAGCAAGGTATCAAAACGGTGTGCTCGAAGTAACAGCGGAAAAGGGAGGGATTGATCTCATCCCTGAAAGCGGACTTCCGAATGAAGGCGACTATTATGTTGAATTTTATTTGAAAAGCCTTGCTAAAGACCAGTTTTTTAACCTGCAGATCAACGATTATGTCACGTCAAGAAAATCAAATCAGTCGATTTACAAGACAGGAATTTATGATTTGACAATCAGGGTTCCGAAAGCGGAAAAGATTTCAATCAGGCTTCCAAAAGGAAAATATAAGCTGGACAATCTGAACTTATATCAGGAAGACTATCAAACCTTAAAAAAAGCGGCGGCAAAAAACGCTCCGAAAGCCGACATGAGCTGGGAACAAAATAAATTGTCCATCAGCTATGAGAACAAAAGCGGAGACCGCTACATGGTGCTCCCGATTCCGTATGAAAAAGGCTGGGAACTGATGGTGAACGGAAAGAAACAAGACGTGGAAAAAGCGAACTATTCCTTTATCGGCTTTTCCATCGAAAAAGGGGACAACGACATTCAGCTTGTCTATTACCCGCCATATTTTAAAGCCACATTGGCGATCACTATCATCAGTCTTGCCGCAGGCATATGGTACAGCAGAAGAAGAAAAAAGCTTGGCTCTTAAACAGAGCCAAGCTTTAATTTTTTCTGAAGTTTTTCTTCGCTGAAAATCCACCCCGTATAGGATGTGATCAAATCCAAATTGTCCCGTTCGATATGGGCGATGGCGACAAACGGATAGTGTCCTTTGCTGCGGTATCTCAAATCGATAAAACGGACTTCATAATGGTCTTTATACGTATCGATTTCCCATCTGTAAACCGGTGAGAAAGAGAGAAAGGCGGAAATGTTTTTATCCTGTTTCGCTGCTTTCATAACAGTTGATTCGGGCATCGGCACCCTGTTGAATGTATCGATGATGACGACGTTCCCTTCAATGCTTCTTCCGACGTGGAAAGCGGATTTAGTCTTGACGGCGATTCGCCACTGTCTGAATTTCATTGTCGGCGAAATGATAATTTCTTCAATATCATCAATTTTAGCGTGAAGCGACCGTTTGATTCTTCTTTGCATTAATAACCTCAGCAGGTAGTATCCCGCTAAGACGATATAAAGGGCCAAAAATGTATATCCTTGATGGGCGCCTGCAAGCCAAGCGGCAATCGCCACAAGATGGCTGGTGAAAATAAACGGATCAAATGTATTAATCAGACCGAGCGCCACCCATTTCTTTGAAAACGGTCTGACAGCCTGTGTCCCATATGCATTAAAGATATCAACGAACACATGGAGCGCGACTGCGGCAAGCGTCCACAGCCACAGATGAAGCAAGTTTGCTTCAGGGTAAAACAAAAACAGAATGCCCGGAATCATCAGCGACCAAGCGAGGACAGCGGGGATGGAATGCGTGAATCCCCTGTGGTGTCTTATATATACAGCATTATTTTTTAATTTTAAAATCGTATCAATATCCGGAGCCTGTGATCCGGCGATTGCCGCAATCATCACGGCCTGGGCCATTGAAGGATCCGTTCCGACGACGGGATCTAAAGTCGCAATGCCGCCGAGCGCAACCCCCATGACAACATGTGTGCCAGTATCCATTGGTGACCTCCTAATGGTGCTAGAAATCATGTTCAGCTTGCCCAAAAAGCAAATTCCAAAAGCAAAACCAAGAAGAGCAATGATATGGATCTTGCCTGAAATATTTAACGCTTTTGCTTTCCTCACTTTTAATGTAACATGTTATCGTATATGCATACAGTTTACAACAAAAAGCCGATGCAGCAAAAGTATAGTATGTTAATGTGACGATGACCGGCAAGGAGAAGTTTCATGAATGATTTAGAAAAGAAATTAGAGCAAAAGAACATTAAACAGTTTCAAGAAGATTTAATTTCTTGGTATGAAAAAGAAAAACGGGATCTGCCTTGGCGTTTAGACAGCGATCCTTATAAGGTATGGGTTTCTGAGGTGATGCTTCAGCAGACAAGGGTGGATACCGTTATCCCGTATTTCAATAACTTCATTGAAAAATTTCCGAACGTAGAGGCGCTTGCTGAAGCTGACGAAGAAAAAGTGCTTAAAGCATGGGAAGGACTGGGATACTATTCAAGGGTCCGGAATCTGCAAAGCGCAGTCAAAGAAGTCCATGAACGATACGGAGGAGCGGTTCCGTCTTCAAAAGAGGAATTTGGCGGTCTAAAAGGCGTCGGCCCTTACACAAGAGGGGCGGTGCTGAGCATTGCCTACGATCAGCCGATTCCGGCGGTCGACGGCAACGTCATGCGGGTGATGTCGCGAATTGTTTCTGTATGGGATGATATCGCAAAACCAAAAACAAAAACGGTGTTTGAAAAAATTGTCGAAGCCTTTATTTCAAAAGAAAAACCGTCTGAATTCAATCAGGGGCTGATGGAGCTCGGAGCGGTTATTTGCACTCCGAAATCGCCTTCCTGCCTTCTCTGTCCCGTCCGCGAACATTGTTCCGCGTTTGCAGAAGGCTGTGAAAAAGAGCTTCCGGTCAAAAGCAAAAAGAAGAAACCGTCTCTCAAAAGCCTGGCTGCCGTAGTCCTCACTGATGAAGAAGGATACCTTTACATCCATAAAAGACCTGGACGCGGCCTGTTAGCGAATCTTTGGGAATTTCCAAATACCGAAACAGAAAAGGGTCTCAAACCCGAACGTGAGCAGCTTGCCGCCTTCTTAAAAGAAGAAGCCGGGGTTGAGGCGGAAATCGGCCCGCTTGAAGGGGTCGTTGAACATGTCTTTACCCACCTTGTCTGGAACATCTCCGTGTTTTTCGGGAAAACAATGAACAAGCCGGATGAATCCTACTTGAAAAGGGTAACGAAAGAAGAGCTTGAAGAATACGCTTTCCCGGTTTCGCATCAGAAAATATGGAATATGTATATGAAATAGGCAGCTTGACTGTGCATGCTGCCCATTAGTCATATGGAATGTCTGTGCCGTGCGTATAGTCGGCTTCATGGCGGTGCAATCCGCCTCTTGCTTGGATTTCTTTGACAACTTCCAAGTATTCGGCATGTCCTTCCTCATTTAAGAAGGGCATCATTTGCTGGAAGGCGTGGTGGAAAAAGAGAAGTTCTGTTTCCTTCCACTCATGCTTCGGGGTCTGATCAAGTTCACTCATGTCCCGTCCTACGTACATAAGGCGAAAGCCTCCTTTTTGATGATGTCTCTTTATTTTTAAACGAATTCAAATAACTATACTAGGAGATGAAAAACAGATGGAACAAAGAAAATGTGCGCTTATTACAGGAAGCAGCCGCGGCGTCGGAAAAGCGGCCGCTCTCAGATTAGCCAAGAACGGCTACAATATTGTCATCAACTACGCAAGAAGCAAAAAAGCAGCCCTTGAAACGGCTGAAGAAATTGAAAAGCTTGGCGTAAAAGCATTAGTCGTCAAAGCGAATGTCGGACAGCCGGCGAAAATAAACGATATGTTTCAGCAAATTGAAGAAGCATTCGGCAGGCTGGATGTGTTCGTCAATAATGCCGCTTCAGGCGTACTGCGCCCGGTCATGGAGCTTGAAGAAAGCCATTGGGACTGGACGATGAACATCAATGCCAAAGCCTTGCTTTTCTGCGCCCAAGAAGCGGCAAAACTGATGGAGAAAACAGGAGGCGGCCACATTGTCAGCATCAGCTCGCTCGGCTCGATCCGCTATTTGGAAAACTATACGACGGTCGGCGTTTCAAAAGCGGCGCTGGAATCATTGACTAGATATCTTGCCGTTGAGCTTTCAGCGAAAAACATTGTCGTTAATGCCGTATCCGGCGGGGCGATCGATACAGACGCGCTGAAACATTTTCCAAATCGTGAAGAGCTTCTCGAAGATGCGCGGCAAAACACGCCTGCCGGCCGCATGGTTGAGATCGATGATATGGTTGATGCGGTTGAATTTTTAACTTCTGGAAAAGCGGACATGATCCGCGGCCAGACCATCATCATTGACGGCGGCCGTTCCCTGCTCGTTTAATTATTTTTGGCCAAAGTGAATAGGATATCAGCCTCCTGCACAATCTAATTGTCGTGGAGGTGATATACAATGGCTAACCAACAACAACAACAATCCAAAACAAACGCACAAAAAGTAAGACAACAAAACCAAGCTTCTGCACAAGGTGGTCAGTTCGGCACTGAATTTGCCAGCGAAACTGACGCGCAGCAAGTTAGAAAAAATAACCAGCAAGCTGAGCAAAACAAACAGCAAAACAGCTAATCACTGAAACAGGAAAAAGCACTTCACCATCGGATGAGGTGCTTTTTTCTTTTAGCTCTGCGGTCCGACAAAATTTCCGATTCTTAGGCACAATCAGTCAAAGGACATTCTGAAGGTATAGAGAAATGATACATAGGCAATAAATGGAGTAGTGATAGAATGGAGGATCTGAATGCCGGAATTTGAAAATTTGGTTCAGGGGCAGATGGAGATTATGGATGAGCTGTTGTATCTTCAATCCGAGATCGAGAGGTGTCAGGCGATCGAAAAAGAATTTGCGTCTCTTGAAAAAAAAGCGCAGCTTTCAGCGATTCGGGAAGAGATATCTCAAAAACGAAAAGATCTTGCTGCTATTCAGGATTTGTTTCAAAAGCAGACGGAGCAGGTGATTCAAGCTTATCAAAAAATTGAAGCGTGAGTCTCTCTTTATAGCTACCTTAAAAGGAGCCATTCCTGATCCGGAGTGGCTGTTTTATTTTCATTTTTTATTTTCAAACGTTATAATAAATAAAAGAACTGTCGGACAGGCAATGTGACACACTGACTTGTAAGGCTTTTGCAAAGAAAGTAGGGGAGAAACATGGACTTTCCCAAGGAAGGAGAAACCATTCAAATTCATAGCTATAAGCACAATGGGCAAATCCATCGGATATGGAGTGAAACGACGATTTTAAAAGCAACGGAATTGTGCATCATCGGCGCCAATGACCGGACAATGGTCACAGAATCTGACGGCCGGACATGGGTGACGCGAGAGCCCGCAATTTGTTATTTCCATGCAAAGCAGTGGTTTAATGTCATCGGCATGCTTCGTGAAGACGGGATTTATTACTATTGCAATATCAGCTCGCCATTTGCTTTGGATGATGAAGCCATCAAATACATCGACTATGATCTGGACGTGAAGGTCTTTCCGGATATGACGTATCATATCCTTGATGAAGATGAATATGCCGATCATAAAAAGGCGATGAATTATCCGAAGGAAATAGACGGCATTTTAAGATTCCACTTAAATACATTGCTGCATTGGATTCATCAGAGAAAAGGCCCGTTTGCTTCAGAGTTTATCGATATTTGGTATGAACGGTTTTTGCATTATACAAAATAAGCCAAAAAACCTGTTGAACCTCAACAGGTTTTTTGCAGTGAACTCACACCATCAATATAAAGAGGGGGGGATGACGTGTGGGTGTAATCAAAAGGTATATGGAATTTGTCAAGCCATATAAATGGAAAATCATCTTGACGGTTCTGATTGGTATTATAAAATTCTCTATTCCGCTTGCGATTCCGCTTCTGCTGAAATATGTTGTGGATGATATCATTCAGGGAAGCGGAACCGTTGAAGAAAAAACATCCACCTTATTTATCGTAATGGCGGTCATGTTCGCCATTTTTTTGGTGCTTAGGCCGCCGGTCGAATATTATAGGCAGTATTTCGCACAATGGACGGCGAGCAAGGTGCTGTATGATATCAGGGACAGGCTTTTTTCCCACATTCAAAAATTGAGCCTCAGGTATTATGCGAATACACGCACTGGTGAAATCATTTCAAGGGTGATCAATGATGTTGAGCAAACGAAGGAATTTGTCATTATTGGTCTTATGAATGTATGGCTTGACGTCATGACGATTTTTATCGCCATCACCATTATGCTGACGATGGATGTGAAATTGACGCTGATTTCGATCGTGCTGTTCCCGCTTTACGGGCTGTCTGTCAAATTTTTCTACGGCAGGCTCAGAACCTTGACGAGGGAGCGTTCACAGGCTTTGGCCGAAGTGCAGGGCCATCTTCATGAAAGGGTTCAGGGGATGCCTGTTATCAGAAGCTTTGCCATCGAAGATCATGAACAAAAGCAGTTTGATCATGAGAATGGCAATTTTCTCGGAAAGGCTATCCGCCATACGGCTTGGAACGCGAAAACGTTTGCCGTTGTCAATACGATTACCGATCTTGCCCCGCTGATCATCATTACGGTCGCCGGTTATCATGTGATTCACGGGTCCCTGACGGTGGGAACGATGGTGGCGTTTTTCGGCTATATCGAACGCCTCTACAATCCATTGCGTCGCCTGATCAATTCGTCGACGACATTAACCCAATCCATCGCGTCCATGGATAGGCTGTTTGAATTTATTGATGAGCCGTATGAATTGAAAGATAAACCGAATGCCGTGAATGCAGATCGTTTAAAAGGAATGATCGAATTTAAGAATGTCTCGTTTCAATATGAAAAAACGGATGAAATGATCTTGCAAAACCTCTCTCTAAAAGCCGAGCAGGGAGAAACGATCGCACTTGTCGGGATGAGCGGGGGCGGAAAATCAACGCTTGTCAGCCTGATTCCGAGATTCTACGATGTCACTGCCGGAAACTTATATATTGATGGGATCGATGTGCGGGACTATCAGGCGCGAAGCTTAAGAAACCAGGTCGGCATGGTGCTTCAGGACACCTTTTTGTTCAGCGAATCGATCCGCGAAAACATTTCCATCGGAAATCCGGAAGCATCAATGGAAGAAATCATTGAAGCGGCAAAAGCTGCAAATGCCCACGATTTTATCATGGAGCTGCCGGGCGGCTATGATACAAAGGTTGGAGAAAGAGGAGTAAAACTATCCGGAGGACAGAAACAGCGGATTTCAATTGCAAGGGTGTTCCTGAAGAACCCGCCACTGTTAATTTTGGATGAAGCTACTTCAGCGCTTGACCTTGAGAGCGAACACTACATTCAGGAAGCGATGGAAAAGCTCGCAAAAGACCGGACGACTTTTATTGTTGCCCACAGACTGTCAACTATTACTCACGCAGATAAAATCGTTGTCATCGAAAACGGACAGGTCGCAGAAGCCGGCACGCATGAGGAATTAATGAACCGAGACGGCCATTACAAACATCTATTCACAATCCAAAAATTAAGCTGAATCGTCAGAAAGCCTGACTTTCGTTTGAATCCAAACGGAGGTCGGGCTTTTTTCTCGTTATAAATTTCGTTCATATTTCCTAGCTTGTCTAAATACAATTTAAAAAATACAAGCTCCGGAGGTGTATAAGTGACAAAAGAAAAATTGCTTGAAGTATCGGATTTATCTATTTCGTTTCAAAAGAAAAAAACCGAAATCCCGATTGTTCAAGGCGTTTCTTTCACAATCCATCATGGAGAAATCACTGGAGTAGTCGGGGAGTCAGGCTGCGGCAAAAGCGTCACATCTTTGGCATTGATGGGGCTGAACGCAAATACCAATACAACGGGCCGGATTCTGTTTCAGAAAAAAGATCTTCTCCTGCAGTCTGATAAAGAATGGAGACATATGCGCGGCAATGAATTAGCGATGATTTTTCAAGAGCCAATGACCTCTCTCAACCCTCTTTTTACAATAGGCGATCAACTGACAGAAGCACTCTCCAGCCATACACACATTCAAAGAAAAGAAGCGAACAAACAAGCCGTTCAAATGCTTGAAACCGTCGGCCTTCCGAGGCCCAGCCAGCTGCTGAAGCAGTATCCCCACGAACTGTCGGGCGGAATGAGGCAGCGGGTCATGATCGCGATGGCTTTAATCTGTGAGCCGAAGCTGCTGATTGCCGATGAGCCGACAACAGCTCTTGATGTGACAATCCAAGCGCAGATTCTCTCTCTTTTGAAAAAAATGAATGCCGAATTTAAGACGGCGATTCTGCTGATCACCCATGATCTCGGCGTCGTCCACAACATTTGCGGGCGGGTGATGATCATGTATGCCGGCCGCATAGTTGAAGAAGGCAGTGTCAAAGCCATTTTTGACAGTCCGAAACATCCTTATACGAAAGGTCTTTTCGCCTCGATTCCCGCATTTACCAGCAAATCTGAAAGGCTGTCTTCAATTGAGGGGCAGGTGCCAAGGCCGGGGGCGATCAAAAAAGGCTGCATGTTTGCGCCAAGATGCCCTCACAAAATTGAGCGCTGCATTCAGGAGGAGCCGAATTTGAGCAAACTGGCAGATGATCATTCAGTAAGGTGCTTTCTCTTTGAGGAGGAAGGTGGGGCAAATGGATAATGAACTTTTGCGCGTCAACAGGCTGAAAACGCATTATTCGGCTGCCCGAAATAAAACGGTCAAGGCGGTAGATGACGTCTCATTTTCAGTCAAAAAAGGCGAGATCTTGGGCATTGTCGGTGAATCGGGATGCGGAAAATCAACATTGGGAAAATCCATACTGCGGCTGACTGAACCGACTTCAGGCAAGGTGACATTTCTCGGAAGGGAGCTCACTGGGCTTGATGCAAAAGAGCTGCGCAGGATGAGGCGGCATTTTCAAATGATTTTTCAAGATCCGTATGCCTCATTAAATCCGCGCATGAAAATCAAAGATATTTTAGAAGAACCGCTGATTGTTCATCGTTTAGGAACGAAAGCGGAGCGGAAAGAAGTCGTCCGTTCGATGCTCGAGATCGTTGGGATGGATGATTCGTATGGAGAGCGTTATGCTCATCAATTCAGCGGGGGACAGAGGCAAAGGATCGGGATTGCGAAAGCGCTGATCACCAAACCGAAATTGATCATCGCCGATGAACCCGTATCCGCGCTTGATGTATCTGTTCAGGCGCAAATCCTCAATTTATTATCTGATCTGCAGGAAGCATTTTCCTTAACCTTTCTCTTTATTTCTCATGATCTTGGGGTTGTTCGCTATATCAGCGACCGGGTCGCTGTCATGTATTTTGGAAAAATCGTCGAAGTGTCAGATGCTGAAACATTATTTAGAGAACCGAAGCATCCTTACACAGAAGCTCTTTTAGCGGCTGTTCCGGTTATCGGCAAAGGGCAGGCTAATGAAGCGATGCTGGAGGGGGACGCTCCGGATGCAAGCGGGAAAGGATGCCCTTTCTACGGGCGGTGTACTAAGCGCGAAGCGGTATGCAGGGAATCGGAGCCTTTCCTGGATGAAATATCGGAAGGGCATTATGCGGCATGCCATTTAAATAACAGGAGGGCTATAGAATGAAAAGAAAAAGCTGGTTAAAAGGATTGGGGATTATGCTGATCATTTCCGCTTTCTTAATGGGGTGCTCGGGTAAAGAGAGCGAAAAAGACGGCGGCGGGGCGAAAAATGAAAAAGATACACTCATTGTTGGCAGAGGCGGTGATTCAACTTCGCTTGATCCGATCACGACAACTGAAGGAGAGGCATTTAAAGTAACCATCAACATGTTTGAAACATTGCTCAACTACGGGGAGCAGGACACAACGCTTAAGGAAGGGCTTGCGGTTAAATGGGATGCTTCAGATGACGGTCTGACATACACGCTTGAGCTGAGAAAAGGCGTGAAATTCCATGACGGAACCGATTTTAATGCAGAAGCTGTCAAATATAATTTTGAACGATGGATGAATGGGGACGAAGAAAAATTTCCTTACTACGGCATGTTTGGAGGCTATAAAAAAGATGATGGGCATGTCATTAAAGAAATAAAAGTCCTTGACGATCATAAAATCCAATTTCTTTTAAAACGCCCTCAGGCGCCGTTTTTAAAGAACCTTGCGATGACTTCCTTTGGGATTGCAAGCCCGGCAGCAATTGAAAAATACGGGGATAAATTCAGAGAACACCCCGTCGGCACGGGCCCTTATAAATTTGCAGAATGGAAGCCGAACGACCGGATTGTCCTTGAAAAATTTGAAGACTATTGGGATCAAGACAAGCCGAAATTGAAAAAGATCATTTTCAGAGCCATTCCTGAAAACTCAGCCCGCCTGAATGCGCTTAAGACAGGCGAAATCGATTTAATGGACGGTGTAAATCCGTCAGATATTGAAAGTATTAAAGCAGACGCCAATCTGAAAATTTTTGAAAGACCTTCGATGAATGTCGGCTACCTCGGGCTGACCACAACAAGAAAGCCGCTCGACAATAAGCTTGTGCGCCAGGCGTTAAATCACGCTGTTGATAAACAGGCGATCATCGATTCTTTCTATGGAGGGCTTGCCGAACCGGCAAAAAATCCGCTTCCTCCGTCGCTGGAAGGCTATCATGAGCAAGTCCAGCCTTATCCGTATGACCTTGAAAAGGCAAAAGAGCTTTTGAAAAAAGCCGGATATCCGGACGGATTTAAGATGCAGCTGTGGGCAATGCCTGTTCCGCGTCCATATATGCCGGACGGTATGAAAATCGCCGAAGTGATACAATCAAGCTTTGAAAAGATCGGAGTCAAAGCGGAAATCGTCACCTATGACTGGGCCACATATATAGACAGAGTCAGCAAAGGTGAAGCCGATTCGTTTTTGATGGGATGGACCGGGGACAACGGCGATCCGGATAACTTTATCTACACACTGCTCGATAAAGACAATATCGGCGGAAACAACTATACGTATTTCAGCAATGACAAGCTTCATGACATGTTAATCGAGGCTCAGTCAGATCCTGATCAAAAGAAGAGAAATAAGCTTTATGAAAAAGCGCAGGAGCTCATTCATGAAGAATCGCCTTGGGTTCCGCTTGTCCACTCGACACCGATTTTGGCCGGTGCAAAAGAAATTGAAGGATATGTCCCGCACCCGACAGGAAGTGAAGTATTATCCGGCGTAGAGTTTAAATAGTTCACAAGGTGGTGACAGCCATTGCTTGCTTACTGTTTAAAACGGACCGTCATGCTGATCCCCGTTCTGATCGGCATGACACTGGTCGTTTTTTCGATCATCCGCTTTATTCCCGGCAACCCGGCCCAGGTGATTCTCGGCCAGCGAGCGACAAAGGAGGCGGTCGAGCAGCTGACCATTCAGCTCGGTCTTGATCAGCCTTGGTATATGCAATACGGAAGATATATCGGAGATTTGCTGAAAGGGGATTTAGGCACTTCAATCCGCACGGGAGCGGCGATAACAAAAGAAATGCAGCCGTATTTAGCCGCCACTCTCGAACTTGCTTTTTTCGCCATGGTGATCGCGGTGTTTATCGGCGTAAATGCCGGAATCATCAGCGCGTGGTTTAAGAACTCTGTGTTTGACTATATCGCCATGCTGGTTGCTTTAATCGGGGTGTCCATGCCGATATTTTGGCTGGGATTAATGGGACAATGGTTTTTTTCAATTGAACTTGGCTGGCTGCCAACGACTGGAAGGGAAAATGTCAGAAATCCGGTTGAAGCCGTCACCTACATTCATACGATCGATACATTATGGCATGGAAGATTAGATCAGTTTATTGAAACGATCCGCCATTTAGTCTTGCCGGGAACAGCTCTTGCCACCATACCGGCGGCGATCATCGCGAGAATTACGAGAGCGAGTATGATAGAGGTCCTTCAGTCTGATTATATCCGTACTGCAAAAGCAAAAGGCGTTCATATGCCTTTCGTGATCTATAAGCACGGCTTAAAAAATGCTTTTATTCCGATCCTTACTGTCATTGGTCTGCAAACAGGACTTTTACTAGGCGGTGCCATTCTGACGGAGACGATTTTTGCCTGGCCGGGCATCGGCCGCTACATTTACGATGCGATCAGTTACCGCGACTACCCGGTGATTCAATCGGGGATCCTCGTGATCGCCTTCATCTTCGTGATGATCAATTTTATCGTTGATCTGCTTTATGCCGTCATCGATCCGAGAATTAAATATTAGGAGGCGGAGAATGTGGTTGTGCTGCAAAATGAACGGCAGAGGGGAGAAATGAAAGTCCGCTCGCCTCTGTCAGAAAATATTCAGCGTTTCTTTGAACATAAATTGGCTGCAGCCGGCAGTATTTTAGTCGCGCTGTTTATCCTGCTGGCCATTTTCGCACCGCTGATCGCTCCTTACGGATTAAATGACCAGTCGCTGTCAGACAGGCTTGCGGCTCCGTCCGCTGAACACCTTTTTGGAACGGATGATTTTGGCAGGGACATCTTTTCAAGAGTGCTGTACGGAGCAAGGCTCTCGTTATGGGTGGGGTTTTTCTCGTGTTTGGGCTCAGCTTTGGCGGGAACCCTTTTAGGGCTGATTGCGGGATTTTACGGAAAATGGGGGGATGCTGTGATTTCAAGAATATTTGATATCATGCTTGCCTTTCCAAGCATTTTGCTCGCGATTGCGATCGTCGCGATCCTTGGACCCTCATTGGAAAATGCGCTGATCGCAATCGCCATCATCAACATCCCGACATTCGGAAGGCTTGTCCGTTCAAAAGTGCTCAGCATCAAACAGGAAGAGTATATATTATCGGCACGGGCTGTCGGTATGACCAATCTGAGAATGATGTTTAAACATATTCTTCCGAACAGCATGGCTCCGGTTATCGTCCAAGCTACGCTCAATATCGGAACCGCGATTATTGAAGCGGCAGCGCTCGGCTTCTTGGGATTGGGGGCGCAGGCTCCAAACCCTGAATGGGGAAAAATGCTTGCAGATGCCAGGCCTTATTTGGCACAGGCGCCCTGGACTTTACTTTTCCCAGGTATAGCGATCATGCTGACGGTGCTCGGCTTTAATTTAATGGGTGACGGGCTTAGGGATACCCTTGACCCGAAGCTGAAAGAAGGTAAATAAAACCGGTTAACGACGTCGTTAACCGGTTTTACTCATCAACTTCAAGCTCGCTGTCTTCTTTATGGTAAGTTTGAAAGCTTGTAATCAATGTTTCCAAATGCTCGAGCTGTTCGCGGTATTCCACTGCACTTGCCATAATGGTCAGCATATTGTAGTCCAATAAGTCTTCTTTTAATTTGTCCTGGTTTTTCAGGAACGATTCGGTCAAATGCTGTTTATATACATCTCCTTCTTCATGAAGATCAACGGTATCCTGTGTTTTGATCTTGCCGACGAACCTCATTAAAATGCGTTCATGCCAGTGAAGCAAATAATCAAGCTCTTCGACCAGTGTTTCTTGAAACTCCTCAGGCATATGGTAAAAGTCGTTTTCAAGACGGTGCAGCTTTTTCAGAACATCAAGCGCTCGGTTGGACGCAATGATCGCCTGTCTGAAAAGTACGAGCTTTCTCTGTTTCACATATGTTGATCTTTTTAAATAGCTTCTTTCTTCTTTATACAGCAAGTAGAGATAGTCGGCTTTCATCATTTTTTCTTTCAGTTTTTCGATGTCTTCTTTCAGCATGGAGTGCTCTGTTGTCTTCCTGGTCAACAGCCGGATCCATTTGATGACTTCATCTGTATTTTCCACAATATGGCTGGCGAGCTTCGTTTCATATTTAGGCGGCAGAAAAATCAGGTTGACCAAGAACGCGGACAAAACGCCCAGAATAACCGTTCCGGTTCTCATCAAGGCAAACAATAAAAAGTTGTCGCCTGAGCTCTCCAATATGGCAATAACGGTGACAAGAGCGATCGAAATCGTGTTCTCGATCTTCAGCTTCAGGTTAATCGCGATGACAATAACCGCCGTCAATCCGATGATAATCGGACTGGGTTCAAATATAAGTCCAAAAATAATAGCTGTTGCGGCGCCGATAATATTCGCCTGCACTTGATCGACAATCGTCAAAAATGAACGATAGATCGAAGGCTGGATCGCAAAAATAGCCGCGATGCCTGCAAAAACCGGAGTGGGCAGGCCGATCCATTCTGCGATGTATAGTGCGAGCGTAATGGCAACGCCTGTTTTGAAAATACGGGCACCAAGTTTCATTAGGCTTTACTTGCATCCCTTTCTATAATAAAATTCGTTCTTTACAGAAAATGAATTGTACCTGAACATTCCCTCTCTGCTAAATTGCCAAACAATAAAGTAATATACAGCGATCTCCTGAAATATTCAACCCATTTCTAAGAAAAAACAAATCATTGACAAAAAAAGAAAAACAAGCTGAGGCTTCCGAACCTGAATGTGCCTTTTTGTTAGTGTTTCAGAACGCTTGCGTATTGATAAAAAAGAGAGCGGCCCGCTCTCTTTTTTATATACGCTGTTTTAATTGTTGAAATGATTCATCTACGGCTTTCAATGTATCCTCAATGTCTTTTTCGGTGTGAGCGGTCGTTATAAACCACGCTTCATATTTGGAAGGGGCAAGGTTGACTCCCCTCTCAAGCATCAGTTTGAAAAATGCCGCGAACATCTCGCCGTCCGTATTTTCAGCCTGCTCATAGTTTTCGATTTTTTCTTTGGTGAAGTATACGGTGAGCGCGCCTTTTAGACGATTGACGGTGATATCGATGCCGTGCGTTTTCGCATGTGTCACAATTCCTTCCTCAAGCATGGCGCCGAGGCGGTCAAGCTTTTCATATGTGCCTTTCTCCTTCAGCACCTCCAGGCAGGCAATGCCGGATAAGATGGACGCCGGGTTTCCGGCCATTGTCCCGGCCTGATACGCTGGTCCGAGCGGTGCCACCTGCTCCATAATTTCCTTTTTGCCTCCGTAGGCGCCGATCGGCAGTCCGCCGCCGATGATCTTGCCGAGCGCCGTCAAATCAGGCTTGACGCCTAAGAGATCCTGGGCTCCGCCGTACATAAAGCGGAAAGCGGTAATCACTTCATCATAAATGACCAATGCCCCGGCGTCATGCGTCAGCTCGTTCACCTGTTCAAGGAATCCGCTTTTCGGTTCAACGATCCCGAAGTTTCCGACGATCGGTTCAACGAGTACGGCTGCAATATCGCCGCCCCATTTATCAAGCGCTTCTTTATAGCTGTCAATATCATTAAATGGAACGGTAATGACTTCATTTGCAATGCTTTTCGGAACCCCGGCTGAATCGGGTGTACCCAGAGTGGATGGGCCTGAACCGGCCGCTACCAATACAAGATCCGAATGCCCGTGATAGCAGCCTGCGAATTTAATGATTTTGGTCCTGCCGGTATAAGCGCGTGCGACGCGGATCGTCGTCATGACAGCTTCTGTACCTGAATTGACGAATCTCACTTTATCTAATGAAGGAATCGCTTCCTTCAGCATTTTGGCAAAAGTGACCTCGTGTTTTGTCGGTGTTCCGTAGAGGACGCCGTTTTCTGCCGCCTTTTGAATGGCTTTCGTAATGTGCGGATGGGCATGGCCGGTAATGATCGGTCCATATGCCGCCAGATAATCTATGTATTTGTTGCCGTCTACATCCCAAAAATATGCGCCGCTTCCTCTTTCCATCGCGACCGGAGATCCCCCGCCGACGGCTTTGTATGATCTTGACGGGCTGTTGACTCCGCCTACTATATGTTGAAGAGCTTCTTCATGAAGCTTTTCGGTTTGTGTGTGTTGCATAATATCCTCCTCACTTCTCACACCTTTGTCTATTCCTTTATTGTAACATATGTGGACAGAGCGCAAAAAAAGAAGCCGCCATTATTTGAATAGAAGGAAACTGTTTTTTATAATGAGGGAAGTAGACGATTAATGATAAACAGGAGGCAAAAACAATGACTGTAGAAATTGGACAAAAAGTACCTGATATTGAACTTTTGGGCGATCACGATGAAAGAGTAAAGCTGTCAGACTTTAAAGGTAAGTATGTCGTGCTCTATTTTTATCCGAAAGATATGACCCCGGGGTGCACCACGGAAGCCTGTGATTTCAGAGACAGCCATGAGAGCTTTAAAGAACTTGATGCCGTCATTATAGGGGTCAGCCCTGATGATCAGGGACGCCATGAAAAATTCAAAGAAAAACACGACCTTCCGTTTTTGCTGCTTGTGGATGATGAACATAAGCTTTCTGAAGCATTTGATGTATGGAAGCTGAAAAAGAACTTCGGCAAAGAATATATGGGAATTGAGCGGTCAACTTTCTTGATTGATAAAGAAGGCCAACTTGTGAAAGAATGGCGCAAAGTAAAGGTTAAAGACCATGTTGCAGACGCTCTTCAAGCTGTAAAAGAAGCTTCTGCTGAATAAAAACAGCCCTGAGGCCGAACTGAAAAGGATCGGTCTCTCAGCGTGTCGATAAACCCTCGCATTCATTGTCAGGCCTGCTGAGTCGGTGCTCATGTTCAAGAAGGAACGGCGGCTAATCGCTCAGGCGTCCTGCCTGAGTGCCGCCATCATTAAGGAACGGCGGTTAAGTGCGCGGACGTCCTTCCTAGGCTGCAAGGGTTTCGGGTCACGCTGAAAGGATTATTATGGTCATAATCGGCCGGTTGTTTGGCCATCATTTTAATAATAGGTCTTTTTGGCTTAAAAAAACGCTTTTTCACAGGGATTGGAATTGACAAAGATTCTTATCAGGAGTTACACTAATTATAAACATTATAATGTAAGAATTTTTTTTAGAAGAGAGGTGCATGACGATGGCTGAACATAACCTGAAAGAAGCGTTGGAAGCGTTGAAGGAAACCGGGGTGCGAATTACTCCTCAACGTCATGCCATTCTGGAATTTCTCGTCAATTCTATGTCTCATCCAACTGCAGATGATATATATAAAGCTCTGGAAGGGAAATTTCCAAACATGAGCGTAGCAACGGTTTATAACAATTTACGGGTTTTTAAGGAATCAGGGCTCGTGAAAGAATTAACGTATGGCGATTCTTCCAGCCGATTTGACTTCGTAACTTCCGAGCATTATCACGCAATTTGTGAACGCTGCGGAAAAATCGTCGATTTTCATTATCCCGGCCTTGACGAAGTGGAGCAGCTTGCTTCACATGTGACAGGATTTAAAGTCAGTCACCACAGACTGGAAATATACGGTTTATGCCAGGAATGCGACAAAAAAGAAAGCCATTAAAAAGAGCTGGCCGCTTTTTTAACGGTCAGCTTATTTTTTGTTTTGAGATATTACCTGAGAGACTTTCGATTATACGACTCATTAAATTCTTCACCTTCAAGGTTTTTGTCTAGTGTAAGAGGCTCCCTGCAGTGCATGCACATGTCGACCCGGCCCAAAATTTTGGTCGGTTTTTCACAGTTCGGACAGACGACTTGAACCGCTTTGGTCGAAAGCATGCCGATCCAAAAATAAACCGCTGTGCTCAGCATGATAGATAAAACCCCCAAGACCATAAACACCGACATCAGCAAGACCGAAGACCTAAAAAAGATTCCGATGTACATAATAATGAAGCCGACGAAAACCAAGCTTAACGCAAACGTTCTGATTTTGTTGATTTTGCTATAATATTTGGCCATATCCATCCCCCTGTCTCTAATATAGCATAACAAAGATGTGTTATTCTTTAATTAATGAGAATGAATTGGAATTTTCTATAGAGAGTTTTGGGGAGATTGATTATAATATTTCAATGTGTTTTCAAAATAAAGGAGTTTT
This sequence comes from Bacillus swezeyi, assembly GCF_001969815.1. Taxonomy (GTDB): domain Bacteria; phylum Bacillota; class Bacilli; order Bacillales; family Bacillaceae; genus Bacillus; species Bacillus swezeyi. Next base: position 107,066 of record NZ_MRBK01000020.1, read on the forward strand.
TATTGGCTCGTAGAAGTAGATAGAAACAAAAGAGAAGCTTTTAAAGCATGTATTTTACATCGTATTGGAGGAATGGTGATGGAAAATCTTCTCCGTCCGATTTACCAAGAAAGAGCAAGCCGCCCTGACACGTTAGCTGTAATGATCATCGAGAGGAGAAATCAAACGTCATCTGCGACAGATAATTTTGATGCGGCATTGCTGGTTATTGTAAACAAAACTGAAGAACCTGTATTCGTGAAGCATTATGAGTTTGACGGGAAAACGGCTTCTCTTCATATTATTTCTGTTGAACAGCTTCAAGAATGGATTTTGCTCGGCACGAACAGAAGAATAATAGATTGGATCTTGAATGGAAAAGTTCTTTTTGACAGAAATGAATTTATCGCAAAGCTGATAGAACAGCTCAATACTTTTCCATTTTCAGAACGAAAATTAAAAATTGGACTTGAATACGGAAAGCTAATCAGAAGGTATATAGAAGGAAAAGCGTTCTTTGAAGATGGTCAGTTTTTGGATGCGTATAATTCCATCGTACATGCCCTCCATCATTTGGCCAGAATTGAAGTGATAGATAAAGGCTTTCATCCTGAAGTGACGGTATGGAACCAAGTGCGGCATATGGAGCCGCAGGTATATAAACTGTATAAGGAACTGATTGAAAGCAATGAAAGCCTGCATAAAAGGCTGGAATTATTATTTCTCGCAAGCGATTTTCTCATTCATTCAAAAGCTGAAATTGGGGCGGCCCACATTCTTGATGTGATGAATGAAAAAACGGTTTGGCAATTTGCCGAGCTTCTCAATCATCCCGAGCTTAAATACTTTACCGCAGACCTTGGAGTCATCCTTGAATTTTTGACGGAAAAGGACTTGGTATGCGTAAAAGAAATTGAAACAAAGGGCCAAAAGATTTTTCATCGAGGATATTTTATAAAAAAAAGTGTTGACGATGAATAATGATGATGATATAGTATTAAACGTCGCTGTTAGCGAAACGGTTTTCCAGCTGAAAGCAGCAGCGACGAAAAAAACAAAAAAACATTTGACACGCCTAGTTGAAAATGTTATACTAATAAAGTCGCTTCACAACGAAGCGGAAATGATCTTTGAAAACTAAACAAGACAAACGTACCTGTTAATTCATTAAATAAATCGCACATGCGAATGTGCGTAGTCAGGGGCCTGCACGATGCAGGTCATGCAGATGTTGTCACAGGATGTGACGAACTTAATCTGCGCTCCATTTATGGAGAGTTTGATCCTGGCTCAGGACGAACGCTGGCGGCGTGCCTAATACATGCAAGTCGAGCGAACCGACGGGAGCTTGCTCCCTTAGGTTAGCGGCGGACGGGTGAGTAA
>NZ_MRBK01000021.1:0-16582 GCF_001969815.1 Bacillus swezeyi
ACAAGACACACTTCAAAGTTAGAAGTTATTAAATAGTTCATGATTTTTTCAATATGTATCTTTTTATTCTCTTGATATCTTTCTATAAAATCTCCTATTTTTTGTTCCAGTTTATCAGGTTCATTCCTATAGCCCTTCCAAGTTCCTTTTAACTTATCTGATATTTCATCCTTGTATATTTCCTGTAATGTATCAAATTCATTAATATCAATTTGATCGATGTTTTTTAATTGTTTCTCAATATCTGATAATATCTTTGTTTCAACATCATCTACATTCCCATACCAGGTTTGAAAATCAATATAACACCAAATTAAGTTCCTATGTAATCCTCTTAATAATTGGGAGTGAAATCGTTCTATAAATGTACTTTTCCCTGCACCTAAATTTCCAAATAAAACAAATACATGTCCCTGTTTTAAATCATTATTCTTTTGAAACTGCATTATTAAATCTCGCTCAAATTTACCTGCTGATTCATCAGAAATTTCCAATTGATCTACAGCTTCAAAAGGAAGTCCTAGTAGGGGAATACGTCCTTTAATATATTTCTTTAGGTCTTGCCCATATGAATCAAGATTTTGATTATTACAGTAAACTTTTTGCATTAATTTTTTATCGTGGGTTATATCTCTAAAATATTTAGTAAGTATAGGTGTCAAAGGAGCAGATAATGGATTATATCCGACCCTGTCTTTTCTGTACGTTTCATTTGATATCGACTTACTAAAAAGAGGCTTTTGTCGAACGACTTTTCCTTCTTCTAAGAGATTTACGAAATACGAATAACCATCATTGAAAGGAGAGAGCATTTCATATAGCTTATGAAAATTCCTGTTTATCGAATCTTTTCCTACAAAGGCGATAGTATCAATACTTCTATCGTGTGGTGAATATGTTTTGCTAAAAATAATATTTAGTCCGTTACTAACAACACAAAAAGGACAATTTTTCTCCTTGGCATAACTCCTCGCCTGTTCAATTGCATTATAAAGTGACAATTTAGTTTTTTGGAGATTACTTGAAATTAAAGGTTGGGGACTAGATCTTTGATTAAGACAAAAATCTACTTTGTTGCTTTTGGCTTCTATAACAAACTCATTGCGAGTAGTTTTACAGTAATAATCAATAAACCCAGCTGAAACTTTGGGTTCTCTTTTAATATGTGGTTCATCCCAAGATAATACCTTTGTTAGGAGTGGATCAATAATTTTGCATCTTAGATCTGTTTCGGACAAATTTATATCATTAAAAAAATCAACAGATTCCTCTAGTTCATTCCATGCATCTATAGCCTTATTGATATGCATTTCTTCCTCCAATTAAAAAAGATTAAGACTTTATATCTTAATCTTAATCAACAATACCAATTTTGGCAAGAATATCTAAGGCATATTTAGCTTGAAACCTTTCATACTTAGGTTTTTCCGAAACTAATTTATCCAACACAAACTTTAATCCTAAATATGAATATTCTTCATATAAGAAATGAACTGAAGCCAGAAGCTCAATCCAATCAGCTTCCGATAAACCCAGTCGATTTTGTTCAATAGCCTGTTTTAACGGCAATAATTGATCCTTAAGCGCATCCTTAATTTTAAATTGAGATGTATCAATATTGCTTTGATTATGTCTTTCATCATATAGGACACGAGTCAATGCTGGAGAATATGGTCCTTTTTTATACCAAGAAAATTCATAGTCTCCACACTGAACACCCATCTGTCCAGCCAGATAAACAATTTTTTGAGCAATAACACGATCGTCTAAACTGTTAACGGAGGGCGGACGATTAACAATAAAATCATGCACCACATGAACAGACAAATATTGAGCATTCATTCGAAACCCCTCCACAGCACATAGTTAGATTATATTATATCCAATAATGAAACAAAATAAAACAGTTCAACTTAAATTTTTAGAAAAAAAGAACATTAGTTCCCTTCACCTATAGGTGGCAAACGTATGACAAAACAAAGCCTCTCTCACATGCGAGAAGAGGCTTCAGAAAACTTTATTTTACACGAATCTTTTGTCCAACATAAATCTTGTTTGCATTCTTGATGCTATTCCAAGACTGCAGCGTCTTAATTGATGTATTGAAACTTTTGGAGATTCCTGATAAAGTGTCGCCAGATTTGATTGTGTAATACTGTTTTTTATTCGATGCTGTTGAAGCACTGCTGCTAATCTTTAATTTTTGGCCAACATAAATCTTATTCGCATCTTTAATGTTATTTAGGCTCTGAAGAGCTTTGACAGTTGTTTTATATTTCTGCGCGATGCCTGAAAGTGTATCTCCTTTTTTGACAGTGTAAGTCGTGTTGGATTTCCCTGACTTTTTGTTTGAAATAGGTTTTACTTCATATGTTTTTTCTGTTTTTACAGATGCCTGCGCCCGCAACCCGTCTCGATAACATATGTTCATATCAACATTACCGGAAATGCCTGATACCTTTCCGCTAGAAGAATACTGCCAGATATCTGCATGACGGCCAAGTACGGAATTATAACGGGCAACCCATAACGCAAAAGGCTTCAGTTTGGATTCATCAAGACAGTTCTCAAGGAAAGACTTGCCACTGTAAAACATAGCGAAGTAACCGGCTTTTTCAACTTCCAGTAAAAAGGCCACTGCTGCATCTGTCAAAACCGATTTGCTGACATTCCTCTGATTCACTTCAAGATCAAGTACAAGCGGATAAGAGAGATTGACCTTTTTGACAACTGACAGAAAAAACTCGGCTTCTGCCAATGCTTCTGACTTGGAACCGAATCGTGCAAAGTGGTAAGCTCCCGTTTTAATCCCCGCGGCGTTTGAACCTGAAACGTTCGTTTCAAATTTCTCGTCCTTTAGAGTTGTCCCTTCTGTCGCCTTAATAAAGGCAAATTTGATCCCATCCGCTGCAACCTTCTTCCAATCGATATTCCCTTGCCAGTGTGATACGTCAATGCCTTTAATTCTCATAAAAAATCCTCCTTAAAATTATTAAAAAAATAATTAAAAGGCTGCCAGCTGGCAACCTCATTTCGTTAATCCTTTTTGTTTCAGAACTTCTTTTTGTTGTTTTCCTTTACTTGTGACATAGTTGTGTTTCCACCAAGCAACAACCGATGTGATGATTGTAAACGCCGTGGAGCCGGCTAAGTATAGAGCATCCGCCAACGTGTTGACCTGGTCCTCGCTGATTGGCAGAGCTGTCTTCCCAAACATGATCATCGTTTGGTTTACCAATGCAATAAAAAGAAGCACCGTCCGGACGACCGTGCCTTTGTCTTGGTTTTTCATAATATGTTTTCCTCCTTATTTTTGAAGCAGGTTATAAAAAACAGCGATCGCGCCTCCGATGATGCCAGTGCTGACCGCTGTAATGATTGCGCCCGTGATGCTGCGCTTAATCCATGTTGTGTTTTCTTCAATTTTGTTGAGCTTTTCGTTAATTGAAATGATCTGCTGATCGTGGCGTTCAGATGTTCTTTCTAGGGTGCTGACACGCTTCTCAAGCGTTTTTTGATCCGCCTTGATCTCTGTGATCTCTTTCTGAAATACATCGTATTCGTTTGTTTGCGACATCTCCCTTAATCCTCCTGTTCTCACATCGGTTTCACCTCCTTTGAGGCAAAATAAAAACACCGTTTTTTACGGTGTGATCTCCTTACAAGAAATGAGTAACCACAAGATTTTTCACTTTTACATCTGTTTCTCCATTATTGGTCAGCATGATCCGCGGGGAAGCAGACAATAGATCAACCTTCTGAGCGTCCCGGTCATTATTTTCTAAAACGATGACATCTTCATATTCCTTCAATGTATAGTTGCTTGTCCCTGGGATGATGTAGGTCATACGAATGCTCAGATTCGTCTTTTCATAAAGGTAAACCGCAAGACCAAGCTGGTGACCGACTGCGTCAATGTTTAGATAAACGGAGTCGCCTGCTGCGATCGTTTCCTCTTCTAAAAAGCTCTCTGAAATATTTGTTTTAAGTGCTTTAATAGGAAGACCGTCAGCCGGAATCTCTAATGAGGGAGTCTCTAATCCTCCTGAAACACGGACATCCTGTTCACCGGCACCAAGTGACTGATAAAGGGCAAAGTCAGACTGCTCCAGGTTGCCATTTACATAGCGGAAACGATAGTATCTTTTAGATAGATAAACCCACCCTGTATCACCCAATGCATTTTCTGATACATCAAGAGATTTCACTGTGGACCAAGAATTCATATTATCGCTTTCTTCTACATATAAAGAGCCTGCCTGATCTGCAAAAGCAAAGCCTCTCACTTTTGAAATGAGCACATCTCCAAGTCGGTCTTGCCCATACTGGTTAAAAACCTCTGTTGCTTTTAAAGGTAGATTGGTAAGCAGCTCTGCGCCACCGCTGACATTCATGTTAGGAACGACAAAATCAGTTTCTCCCTCTCGAAATGGTTTCACCGCACCTGCTCTTGAATCAGCATCCAATGGAAACAAAAAATTATATTTAGCCAATGTTCATCCTCCTCTATTTCTGTATATTTGATTCAGGCTAATCGAATGGATGAAGCACGCCTCCATAGATCACCCCCCTAAAAGGCAAAATAAAAAAGCCCTCGTTCATGGCTTTTCTTGGTCCTCACTTTTAAAATGAATCAGGCGGCACGAAAGATCGACCCTTTTGGGATTCTTTCCACCATATCTGTAATTCCTCTTCTGTCGGAATGGGTGCTCTTACATTCCACTGTTCAATATATGGGCCATCCCCGTCGTTTCTTAGTACAAAGTCTTTGTTGGGTGTGGCATCAGGATATTTCCACTTAATCGCATCATATAAAATCAAAAAAACCTCCCCCTAAAAAAGTGATGGATTTACGCCCCCCGTTTCTCTAATTTCAAAATAATTATAGGCTTCATTTCTGTCTGAAATATAACGGGTCACGTCGTCGTACCCAACGTACATATACATTTCAAGGTAATCACCCTTTTTCATAGGAACCGTTCCAGATCCATAAACACCCACTCCAAATTCTTTAGACGTCGATGGACCTTCAGGTTTATGTCTATAATGGGCAATATTTTTATACTGTTTACCATTCAAATAAATCGTCAGTTCAAAATTTGAATAGGTTTGGAAACTATCTATATACAAACCGGATTCTACTAAGTACATGCCGTCATTTGGGGCCACAAATCGATTGTTACTTGTATTAAAAGCATTATGGCTGTCGGTGATCTTCTGATTGAATTTTATTTTGTTATATGTCCCTTTATCTAATTTTTGTTTGACATTTATGGTGGCTCTGGTATATGCGAGCCCTGAGATTTTATGCCAGCCTGTCCACCCTTTAGAGATATACCACTGTCTTACCCAGACACATGTACTCAAATAGCCATTTCCGTTTCCATAAAAATACTGCGTAAAACGATAGGTTGAAAAATTCTCGTTTTTTACAAAACCATAAGCAAGCGGATAGCCTGTTGTGTTGTCCTGCCCGATATCCATGATGGTGATGCCAATAGGATATTCACTTCCTGGTGTTCTTGCATCTTGAATAGACTTTGAAGCCGGCAAAACGGTTAATTTTTCATTTGTGAACGTCTGATCTGCATATGTTTTGGCGTTTTCTTCCGCGAGATCTGCTTTCTTCTGGGCGGCAGCAGGCGTTTCCTTGGCGTTCCACTTTATCCTTTCATCTTCTGATATATGAATCTTTGTATCACCTGCGTGCTGCTGAAATTCCTTTTTAGAGGCTTGCCTAACATTTTCAACATTCCCAAGCCCAATTTGAGACTTTGTAGTTTCGTGCGGGTTATTTAGATCATTTTTATGGGCAGCCAAATCGGTATGCGCCTCTTTAATGCCTTTTTCCCAGCGATTGACGTCATCTTCGTTTATGGGGTCATCCGGGAGCCAGTCAGTCTTTGCTTGGTATGCCATTTATTCCACCACCTCAAAAGTAAACCGGAAATCTAGTGTGCGGTTGGTGCTGACATCCAGATCGGGGCTTCGTTCTGTGATCACATTGTCTTGATCATCGACGATCTGGACACTTTCAATATGGTTGACATCTTCCTCACGTTTGGTCAGAACCGTGACGGTCGTGCCGCTGATCGTGATATCGGCAATTTTGGTTTCTTTCCCATTCAACAAAACCTTTTTGATCCTGCTTTTCAGATCGGCAGCCACACGCGCCCTGTAATCTTTTGTGATCATGTTAAAACCACCTCATTATTATCGAGTGTAACGGAGTAACCGACCCGGAGTTCTTTTATTTTTCGATATCTCCGACGATTCATCGTGACTGTATCCTTGATTTTCAGGTGCTCATTAAAGCCCGGCCGAAATGTATAGGCAAGATGGGCAGGCTTCATATTTTCAAGTGTTTCAATGAGCTCTCTGACATTCTGCAGGTCGTCAATGTCGATATCTACATTAAACCGGTACTCCTTCGGAAGCAACCGGACTTGGGCCGAAGGATTCTTTAAAAATCGATTCAAGGCTTGTTCAATCGCCTGATAAGTAGCCGGCGGAATATTCGATGTTTTAGAAATGAGCCTTAAACGCCTAATTTCTGTTGAATCCCCGGGTTCTCTGGCCACGTTTAAAAGGGCCTCCCATCGATCAAGGCCCCATGTCGCTGTTGTAATGAACAGCTGATCTGTTAGATCAAAAATATCGCTGTTCTGCTGCTCAAATTCCGGTGCTTCAGCATGCAGAATCTCACTCATTTCTCTTATTTTTGTGAGAAAGGGTGGCAAATAGTTTTCCATTTCTTCAATCTTGCTCAAGGATTGTCACCGTCCCAAGCTTCGGAATTTCTTCATCCTTCAGCTCTAAGTTTTTGGTATCCCCATTTATTTTCACATCAGAATAATCGCTGACGGAGTCCGCGTTAAACACAATGTTATTGATCTTTGAAAGCCGAACAATACTTTCCGTAAATGCAATTTCTTTAAAAAAGCTTTGTATTTTTTCTTCGATTTCTTTTTGGACATCCTCTATTTTATAATCAGGCTCCGGAACAACAGTGACATCAATGTTAACCTTTTTATATACTGCGCTTTCTACGGTAACCGTCGCACCGATCGGGGCCTGCCCTTCCCCTTTACCGGGATCAGGATCGATATAGTCTTTTACCTTATCGACCAAGGTATCCGAAGCAGGTTCCATTTTGGCATTTGTAATCACGATTTTAACTGTTCCGTCTCCATCCCAAAGAGGAAATATTTTTGCCCGGCCAACGCCGTCTACCTCTTCGGCCCATTGCTTATAGTGCTGTTTATTTGCACTTACGGCTTCCCTTCGGACTCGAACGGAATATCGCGCATACAATTCTTCATCTGTTTCTTCTTCCTTACCTGGTACCAAAAGTTTCCCCATGACAGCTGACTCGAGTCCAGGAATCGTATCGAGAGAAAGGAGAGAACGCCCATCTAAATTGGCATTCCCGGCTTCTCCAGCCGTCTCACATTCTAAATTTCCACCCTTCGTAAACTGAAAATATAAATTATCTACAAAGAAGCGAGAACCGACAGGTAGGCGGACGCCCTTCGTAAATATTCCGGCTCTAATCGCTTTCGTTGCCGGCTGCCTTTCCAATCCTGCTTCAGCGGCCCGCCTGTCTAAAAATTCACCTTGCGCAGTATCTGCGAAGACCAGTTCTAACACTGTATCCAGCCAGATATAGGATTGAGCAAGTTCAGCGGCCGCAGGAGCCAGCGCGTTCCAGATGACGCTATTCTCCCGCTTATCAATATCAGCAGGAACACGATCGAGCATGCGCTCCATAATCTCATCAAACGTCTGATCTTCAAACATCTTCACCGATCACCTCCTCGATTTCCAAGGCCCCTTCGTCCGTTTCAACCGTAAACGACACATGAAAGGCGTCTTCTATCTTCTCGATCTCAAAATCTTTTACGGCCGTGATCCTTTCGTCGAAAATCAAAGCCTCCTCGATCAGCCGCGGGATCTCCATTTCTTTATAGGCATCGGTTGTTTCATTGTCAGAAAGAATCTCCTGCAGCTCATTTCCGATGTCGTGACTATAAATGGGATAAGCATAGCGTTCCGTTCGAAGGGCCATATAGACCATCTGTTTAATGGCATCAAGCCCCTTTATCATCTCATTTGTTATTCGGCCGGACTTAAAATCAATTTTGAATGTTTTTGAGGTCTCAATAACGTCACTGTCATCTTCAATATCTTCAAATTCTACTTCCGGGGAAAGCGCCAAGTCAGACACCTCCTATATCTTATCGATCACATAAAAAGATTGCCCGCCTGGCATGGCCGCAATCATCACATGGTCTCCTGTATTCAATTGATTGTAAAAACGAATCGTTTTTTTCTCTCCATCAAGCTCTATTTCTCTCGTATGTTCCGTTAAATGTTCAGCAACCACCAGTAAATCTGAAGGGATTACTAATTTGTCGTTGTCCCGGATTTTAATGCTCAGAGGTGAAACCGATACGACTTTCGCGGGCATCACATCGACTGGTGACTCAGCTTCAACAGCACCGAGAGCCAATTCCTTTATGGCATCACTTAACCTCATGATGAAACACCTGCAGGAGTATTATTTTTAGAGACGACATCAATTGTCATGGTGTGCTTAGAGCCTTTAAATTCATGCTTGTCTTTATCGACCCAATACTTTTGTTTAATGCCGGCTTCCGGAATAGAGATATACACCGGCATACCACTTTGAAGATCCGGAATCCCAAGAGCCTGAATACTTTTCAGCTCTTTTTTGACACCTTTTTTCTGCGACTGCCTGACCTTGGCCCGCTGCTGAAGCTGCGCCTGGTTGATGTTATCTGATACCGTCTCGACATACTGCAAAACCCCATACTTCTTCATTCCGGAACTATCGCTCGCGGTGGCCGTATAGGTTTTATTGTCTTTCTGCCGGCGCATTTTTACGCGTGTCGCTGTGTCATTTATAGATGTACTATACTGATAATCCGTAATATTGACGCCGGTTTCTAACACCCATATTTCTGAAGGATCGGGCCATGCCCGCAAACCTAGCTTTTCTTTGGATGAATAGAGCTGATAGTTTTTCCCTGTTTGCTTTTTCGTTTCCTTTAATGCCTTAAAGATGATGTCATAAAGCGATGTATCATCTTTAAAAACAAGAGATTTAATCGTATACCCTGTATTTGCGATTGAGGTCTTTGGAATCTGAAAATCATTGGTAATCCGCCGGACAATTTGATCTGCCCGCTTGTTTGAAAAAACATAGACATCTTTATTTTTCACAAGATACTGCAGCATATCATAGGCAGTGAACACCAATGTATGTTCATCTGGAATCCGGGAAAACACAATTCCTCGGAAAAGCTCTTTCCCTTTCCACTTGAATAAGACCGTATCACCTTCCTGAACACTGTAATATGTCTGATCACCCTGTTTGACTACGATTGTCGCCTGAATGGAACGCGGAGCCTTATATCGTTGTCCTTCAAGCGAAACACTTTCAGTGACAAGCTCCCGCCACTCCGTTTCTGTAATCACGAATAGTTCAATCATATCGGCTCACCTATCCTCATTGAGGTATCTTTAATTTCTGGCCAGGGAAAATCCAATGACCAGGCTGCCGAATGTTCCGCTTACTCCGCTTGATCATGGCTTTTTTGTTTGCATTCCAGATTTTTCGCCACTTCAGGCTGTTTCCATAAAACCGGCCAGCAATATGCCAAAGGGTATCTCCTTTTTTCACGGTGTATACCTTTGGGGCTGACTTTGACGGCCGTTTCTTTTTCGTCATCTTTTTTTGCTTGATCTTTCGCGGAGACGCTGTTTTATACTCCTTTAATGTGATATCAAAGTCACGATCGCCAATGTCTTTTTGGCCTTCATGATGAGTAAAGGAATCAATACTGCAATTTAAATTGATCTTCGTTCCGGTAACGAGAAAGCGAACCGGCTTTTTATTTTTAATCCACCGCTCGATCGTTGCAATCGCGTTTTCCGGTGAAGGGAATCCTTTGTATTCAGCCAAAGGGGAATACTTTTTCGGAAAATAAGACGAAAAAGAAATTGTCTTGGTGTTCGGATCATTGATGAATGTGACCTCGCCAAACTTGGCCACTTTGACGGTTTCGTTCGCCATGTTATTGGTCACGTCTATTTTTTCAGGGAGAACGGGGAAGCGAAGCTTTTCCTTCCCCTGCGATAGCCAAAATTCATAAACAGATTTAGTCAAAAGCTACACTTCCCTTCGTTCCAATGTTGATGTCCTCCTCTAATTCATCAACTAAGGCCTGTTTAATTTTATCAATCAAGCGATCAACATCTTGATCATTGTGAAAATGCTGGTCACCATTAAAATTGACATTGATTTCTTTCATTCCAGAAGGTACGACAGTTGTTGCCCCGGACTGACCAGAAGTAGCAATATCCACTTGATCAGACGACATGCCATTCTGCGAAGCTGACGGATCATATATATCAAGGCCAAGAGCTTGCGCTGCTTGGGAAAGCAGATAGCGGCCGCGGATGCCCCGCTCTTCTGGAATAATCCATTCTCGCTTTCCGCCTTCGCCGACGCGGGCAATTTGTTCATCGGAGATTAACCCGCCGTTCGCGTAACCCCTGTAGCCGCCACCATTTCGCTTACTTCTCATTCCCGGTGTATTAAAAACTGAACCATATCGAGCTTTGATGTAATTAATGGCCGCCACAGCATTATGAATCGGATTCCATATATCATTTAACCCCTTCATCTTATAGGCGTTAAAGGTTGGATCAATTGTTTGCATTAGCCCTTTTGACGGCGTACCGCGCTTGGCATTGCTATCCCATAGGTTAATGGCCCGCGGGTTCCCACCTGATTCATGCATAGCCATCTGAGATAATGGACCGAGCCAACCCAATGGGGTTCTTGTGATCATAAGGGCTTTAGCCAGCCATTCTTTTACGTTACCCCCGACTGACCCCATCCCTGCGAAAGCTGCAGCAAGAGATCCGGCTTGTTTTTCGGCGAAGCTCTTCACATCGATAGAGCTTAGACCTTTCACAATACCTACAGACGCAAAACGCCCGAGGCTCATCATGACTCGGGATGGAGAATGGATATCCAATTCATCGCGGAAGGCTTGTTCCACTTTCTTCGCCAATTCCTTGGCGGCTTCTTTCACTTCACTGGCTTTTGAATTCATACCCGTCACAAAATTGCCGACCATGCCAGATCCCCAACCGCTTGATGACTGTTTAGCATCAAGGAATGGTTTATTGATATGTGTACTGACATATTGGTTCGTACCTGTATGTGTTGCATTTTGACCAGCTGCAAATCCTTTGACAGTATTCACGCCCCAAGAAGAAGACGTATTGACCGTATTTTGAAATGGTGTTTTGACTTTGGACTGCAGGAAACCATCCGTTCCGGTCGCCGTTGCATTTTGCCCCACCGCGTATCCGGTTACAACATTTTTCCCAAAGGATGGAGAAATCGCAATAAGGTTGTTAAATGGCATTTGAATATTTTTCTGCTTCCAATCCTCCATAGAGACAACGTTCGAATTTAATCCTTCATTAAACCCTTCTGTAAATTGCTGACCAAAAGACGTTGCTTGATTGGTAATGTCGCCGCCCGCATTCATCGAAGGCGTGACTGAAGCAGAATAAGATGCAGCACTTGAAATTGGTGTTACAGTTCCTGCATCAGTGGATGCCGAACCAATATCATCGACAACCTGCATGCCAAGCTGAGTTGCTGCTTGTGAAATAAGCATTTTTCCGCGACCGCGGTTATTTTGAGTTGGGATGACGAACTCGTTTCCGGCTTCACCGATCCAGGAGATAGTTGGTTTTGTGATATATCCACCTGTAGCCTTTTTGTCTGGTTTCTTCTTCCGCTCAAAACCAGTCTTTTCTTTACCGATTTTTTCAAAAGTTGTTTCATTGTCACCATATATAAGGTTGTTCCAGCCTTCTTTTAAAAATCCGCCTAATTCTTGTGCTTTTTTCCAGACCTCACCGGCCCAACCAAATGCATTTTGAAAAGCAGTGCCTATATCATTAGCAAGATCCAAAACGGGATCCAGAAGCTTATGAAACCACTCATCTATTCCCTTCCAGGTTTCTTTAATATTTTCTAGCGCTTCTTCAAACTTGTTCCAGATCAGTTTAGCCAGTTTAATGACTGGTTTTAAAATGGGGTCCCAGACATATTCAACAAACCATGTTGATACGGTTTCCCAAGTTTCACGAATCCAATTCCATGCTTTAACAAGCCAGTCCCAAATGGTGGTTGCCGTGTGTATGGCCGGAACAAGAATTGGGTCCCAGACGTTTTCGACGAACCAAGTTGAAACGGTGGACCACGTTTCAGAAATCCAGTTCCATGCTTTAACGAGCCAATTCCACACATCTATTGCAAATTGGACTACGTGTGACAATACTGGATTCCAAACATAATCCATGAACCATGCTGAGACAGTGGACCATGTTTCAGAAATCCAATTCCATGCTTGGACAAGCCACCCCCACACATCTATTGCAAACTGAACGACATGTGACAATATTGGATCCCAAACATATTCCATAAACCATGATGAAGCAATCCCCCATACCAGCTGAATGGTGTACCAAGCTACCGTAAAGAAACCAACGACATTGTTAATGACTCTTACAGCGACATTGTAGAAAGGAGTCCAAACGTTATCATTAAACCAGGTTGATACGGCGTTCCAAGTGTTTTGAATCCAAGTCCAAGCTTGGACGAACCAATCCCAGACCTGAATGGCAAAATCAACGACGGGTTTGATCAAAGGAGTCCAAACGTTGTCCTGGAACCAAGATGTGACGCTTGACCATGTGTCTTGAATCCAGGTGAGGGCATCATCAAGAGCTTTAGAGATTGGATCTGACACATTATCTTTGAACCAGTCAGATACTTTCTCCCATGTATTTTGAATTTCACCCCATGTTTTTTCTGATTTTTTCACAAGAGAATCCCATGTTTTCAGGATACCGCCGTCATCAAACCACTTTCCGATGCTTTTTCCAAGGTCCGAACCACCGATACCGCCGGCGACACCTCCAAGAACACCACCAATAGCGGTTCCAATTCCCGGCGCAATTAGGGTTCCAAGTGAAGCCCCGGCACTTGCTCCAGCAGCTGATCCTCCAAGACCGCCGCCAAAACCGCCTAATTTTTCACCCGCGTTGTCCTTATTTATGCCGATTAGCTCAGTTGCTGCGAGTGCGCTTCCCAAGATAGGAACACGTTTACCGATTGATTTTGCCCCTCTGCCTGCTCTATGTAAGAAGCCGCCACCTCTGGCTTGATTTGGATTAGATGGAGAAACCCTTTCATCTCGGCCAAACCAAGGGTTTCGGTACTCTCCCCTTCTTCCACCTCTCCTGTTCCTACCGGAGGATGTGAGTGGTCCAGCACCTGCTCCGCCGGAACCCGGTCTGTTTTTTAACCACTTGTATCCGGCGAAAACACCAGAAATAAGCTTCCCAACAGGTTTTAGAAGGTGGCCAATCTTACCGATAAAAGCTAGAGCGAAGGCATCAGCGAGAAGAGCGCCGCCGACAGAACCTTGTCCAGTGACCGCATCCCAATTTAATTTGGCCAGCTTTCCTGCAATCCGCACTGATAGTTCAACTGGATCAAGAGCATCAACAAAACTGATAATAAATTGACGGCCGGCTTTTGTTCCTGCATTGACAAAGCCATTTTCGGATGATTTATCATCTATCCCTAAGAGACCATTTATCACTCCGTTTATAACACCGCCGTAGGTACTACCGAGATTGCCCGCCATTTTAATTAAGCCGGGTTCGCCTGTTTTTCTCCACCATTCTCCGAAGACATCCTTCGTATTGTCGAGAACAATATGCCAGCGGGTTTCAAAATCCATATCCCTGTATTTTTGCAGCTGATCAAACCGTTTTTTCAGTTCAGGATCTTCTTTAAATTTCAGTTCGAACTCTTTCTTTTGTTTTTTTGTGAGCTCTCCTGGAAAAAGGATTTTGAACTGTTCACCGATGAAGCCAAATACATTTTTCGTCGGATTCAAGAAGCTTTCTGCAAAGCCCTTTCCTGCCTTCTGAGCTTTATTTGTAAGGTCTGTCAGTACAAAAGAGTATTCACCGCGCCATTCTCTAAACGCTTCAAGAGCAGGCTGAAAAGCCTCTGCCAGCCCTTTTCCCCATGGCATGAGGATGGAGTTATTGATAAATGATTTTACTCCTAAAAATAAGTTAGCGAGATTGTCAGACATCTTGACCATCATGTCATTGTATTTGCTGAATTCCTTTGTTACCTGCGGCCAAGTTTTAGAAATGTCTTCTCCGCTCTCCGCTAATTTCTCAAGTTTGTTTCTCGTCTGACCAGAAATGGCCCCCATTTCTTGCAGGGCTGCCGTAGCATCCCCGATCGGACGGCCCGACTTGATACCATCATAAAGGCGACCCATCCAAAGAGAGACTTCCGAGAATGGCCGCTGCACACCTGCAGCCACGTCACCGACAAGTTTCATCCCTTCTGCAGTTGAAAGAGCATTTCCGGTAAAGACTTGCAGCACTCGGCTTGATTCGAAAATTTCATCCCGTGTAAACGGAGTTTGGCCGGCGAAAGTTGTTAACTCGTCCAACCTTTTATTGGCCGCATCTCGGCTTCCGAGCAAGGTTTCAAATGCCGTCGTCATATTTTGACGATCAGCGACCATCTTTAAAGGAACCACAATTCCGCCTGTCGACCCAGCCCCTACACCGAGAATTCCAAGTGTTGAAGTTGCCGCGGAAGCGATCGCTCTTAGGGGTTTTGTTGCAAGGTCTAACACCTTAACTGTTGTGGTCCATGTGCGATTCAAATGCTCATTTGCAAAAGAAGTAATTCGACGGGCAGGTGCCGTAAATCGATCAATGGCTTGAATGCTTGACCTGTAGTATTCAGGAATTTCACGCCTTGCGCTTGAGACAATACGATTGACGGTTCTCGTTACCATGTCTACCGCGCGAACCGTGACATTATAGCCTCTTCCCAGCTGATCCCTTGCATACCTGGAGATACGGCGAATGACGGCCGTCGCCCGATCATTTGCCTCAATAATGATTCGGCGTGGGCCGGATAAGTGACGATCCAAATAGCGTCTAAGGCGCTGAATCGGTGGTGTTGCCCGGTCAACGACTCTCATCATAATTTCATGGGTATGCGGCATCCTCCGAGCAATAAACCGATTGATTTTTTGCATTGATCGTGTCGCCAAGTCCTTCACAGACAACACAAGCTGATGAGACCTCCCGATATCTCGGAGAATGAACATATGAATTCTTCTCAACGTTTGACTGGCCCTGTCTCTTACACGAATAACAAAAGGGCGTTGCTCAGTCCTTTGTCTGAGTCTATCAATACGAGTCATCTCACCCCGGATAACACGTAAACGAGAGGTAATGCGATCCTGCAAATCAAATCGTGCGGATAATCTGGCCATAATCTATTTACCTCCCTTCTTTGCCTCTTTTTCTAGCACTTCAAGCTTGTGACCAATAAGCCCAAATAAAAACGCCTTGAAATTTCGCGGCGCTTCATAAATCTCTAGTAATTGGGATGGAGAATAATGAAGCTCATGCATGCAGTAATACAAATACACGGCCTCCTTATTCCCATCCTTGATTAGTTTTTTACAGCTGTTTCTAAATCTTCGGGGTCATCCTCAAAACCATTAATCTCAATAGCTTTCTGAAGCCAGTTCGCGTATTCACCACCAACGGATAGCACACGTTTGGCAACTTCCACCGGATCAGGTGTTTTATACGCTTCTCTCAATTCCTTTGAACAGAAATCTGGGTAAACAGTAGATTCAACCGCAATTCGTGCATAGAAACGTTGAGTGTCCAGGTCTTTCACGCGGCCTCGGCCTTTCACATTTTTATAGGTTGTATTCTCTTTTTCCAGCTCATCGATGCGCTCTGTCGTGATGGCTTTAAAAACAAAAGGAATAACGTTACCGTCTTTGTCTTTAAAACGCTTTGAAATTGGCACTTTAACTTCCTCCGATTCCTCTGTCTGTCCTGGCATAAAGAAAGAAAGATCGTATACTTTTTCGTTTTGTTTTTCGCTCATGTTCATTGGCTCCTTTGTTTTTAAAATTTTTGAAATACAAAAAAGCACATTCAAAAAAAGAATGTGCTTTCCAAATAAATCATGTATAATAGACGCAGTACATAAAGTTATAACTCCTCAAAGGTAAACTAGCTCACTCCCTAATGAAAGGGGGTTTAGCCTATGATGTCAACGTTTCAAAGTTTATCTTTGATGTTCATGTTCGGGATGTTTATCCTTGCGTTTTTGACATACCTTAAAAAGAAGTAGACCTCCCTTGAGCTACTAAACTTTAAGGGTGGCCAAATGTTTGTGTACCTAGGAGCTAGGCCCCTTTGATCATTTACTTTGTGTACAATTTTAGACTTGACTGTTGCAGCAGTCAGGTCTTTTTTAGTTTATGCAAGATGCTTAAAAAACAAACCACAATTTGCAATACTTTTGTTTAACGAAAAATGTAATGCATTACATAAATGAATTATACACTATTATTACGTAGTTTTGTAGTATAAAATCGATCTTGTTTACGGTTCT
>NZ_MRBK01000021.1:16716-68478 GCF_001969815.1 Bacillus swezeyi
CGGCCCTGTTTTCGATCTTGGTGAAAATGTCATCTCAACTTTTCCAACTAAAAAGGACAACCACAATGTGGTTGTCTAGTGTATAATATTTCTTGTACATAAAAGCTTTGCTCACTCAAGGGAAGTCTTGCTCATCCCCGATTGAAAGGGGGTGATGCAAATGACAACATTTGAAACAATCTCTTTAATGATTGCTTTTGGCATGTTAGTTGCCGTGTTGTCAAAGAAAGAAAAATAGACCTCCCTTGAGCCTGGAAAACTTAAAGGGATAGGTCTATTTAAAACACCTCTCTGAGCAAGCCCTTGATGGGTCGCTTTTGTGTACACCGACTCGACTGTTCGCAGCAGTCGGGTCTTTTTTATTTTATGCATTTCCTGAAGAAGGAATGCATTTTTTACATGAGTTATCAGTTCTAGATGTGGTTGCATTGAGTGTACATTAAATACACACTCAATATATATTATCGTATCACAGGTGTGTATTTTGTAAACATATTTTTGTTTACTTTTTAGAGCTTAAAAAGAGTCACTCAATTTTTCCGGAAGATCAAAATCTTCGAAAGTGAACGGTACTTCCTCTTCCAGTGCCTCTGAATCCACATCGAGCCCCGCGATCTTGGCAGAGTCAAAATTCACGTCAAACAATGTGACCCGTTCAGTGCCACGACCTGCAGACTGGTCATCGAGGACAGCCTGCAATGTGAAATATGGATCTTCTCCCTTTTTCACATAGTTCAGCATCAGCTGCACAAATCGTGATGTGACTTTATAGAATGTCGCTGTTCCCGTTCCATTTGCCCCCGTTGTTTTGTGGCCGGTCATTCGGCGACCCATGACATTGACCTCTGCTTTGTTTTTCTCCACGTTTGCTTCAAATGTTTTAATAAAGGCCAGTTCTTCCCCATCCAAAAACAGACGGCCCTCTTTTCCTGAAATCGTGTTTTGCGCCTTAAAAGCCATCTTACTTCACCTCCACATTGAAGTAGAATTTTTCAGCTGCGTCAACCGGCTGAACGGCCAGGTCAATCAAGAATCCATCACGTTCCTCGTTCAGCTTGATAGTCAGATCGTTTTCTGAATCAAAGCCTATAATCCCGTCTCCGTCCTGAAGTGTCGTCAGATATTGAATGATAAGCGTTTTGACATACTGCAATCCGTCATCGGAAGCTGGGATGTCGTTGCCGGTTCCTTTTTTGGACTTAATTAGCGCCTTCAGCTCTCGCGTTAAATCGTTATTAATGGCATCAAGTACCCGGATGATTTTATTTTTAGAGAATTTCTTATTTTTCTCGGCCGTAAAGGTCGTGAGAGAATTAATATCCTTTTCAACGCTGACAGATTTATCGCGAGCGTCAAATGTGAATAAGAACTCCCCGTTGTTCAGCTTCTCAATGACTGTGTCATCGTCAAGGCGGTTCAGGACATCCACCGCGCCTTCGTATTCAACAAAGGTCAAGGATTGATTGAAAGAAGCTCCCGCGCTGGCCCCGGCTACCCATGCTGTAGCCTGATGCGGCGCAATCTCTGTACCGTCTTCCAACAGAACGCCTTCTGTCACATTGATAATGCCTTCATAATCGACTTTATATCCGGAAAGGACACCTTGGACCTTACGCCCTTGTTTATCGCGTAAACGCTGAATAAATGAAACGAATGTGGCTTTCAATTGCTCGCTTGTTTCTATCGGGAGAGCGATGGTGTCAAAGTATTCTGTTTCAGCTGCCTCCAAGAAATCCATATAGTCCTCATTCGTGGCCGTCTTGTCTGTACCGCCTGAAAGCCGGACTCCAGCAGAAGGATTTAGTTTTCCTTCTTCTTCATCACCTTCAGCCCCCGAAAGTGGAATCGTAATCGTCAGTTCTCCCTTACCGGTAAAGGTGACATATTGATTGGCTTGCAGTTCTTCTGCTTTAGAAACCGTTTGTTTATCCACTTCAGACTGATTAAAAAACGTGGTGACATCAAACTTTGAAGAATCCAAGACATTTTCACTGACTTGAATGATGATGTCATTTCCTTTTGTGCCTCCGTAATTGGCGGTTGCCTTCACGCCCTCACCAATATCTCCTGTTGCGCGGTTTCCCTCATTCAAGCGATACAGGAGAACCGTCTGGGCTTTTTTCTTGGCTTCTCTGAATAAAAGCAGGGATGGGTCATCTATCGGCAATCCAACCTTTTTATTCAGATCCTCGATATTTGAGATTGAAATGAATTTTTTTGCTTCTCCCCAGCTTGTATTCACAGGTACAGCTGCAATCCCACGTTCGCCGAGAGAAACACGTTCCTGTGCTGTTGTTTTAAAATTAAAATAGATGCCGGCACGTTCTTTTTCTTTGCCTGGTGTGAATGTTCCGCCGTTCATTTATTTAGCCTCCTTCCGAAGAAATTCACGAATGCGTTTCTTCGCTTCTGATTTAGTCACTTGCTTCTGGTTCAAACCAAAAAGAGCACCGTCCAGAACTTCCGGTTTAACCCCGAACAGCTCTTTACTGTGCTCCCGTAAATCTTGAATATGAAAGAGAGATTCTGGGCGGCGCGTGGCATTCAGCCCCTCAACCTCTTCATTTTTTGCTTTCTTTGTGTCCACTTATTTCACCCCGCTTGTAAAATCAAAATCTTGAAGGGCCGGCTTTTCATCTTTTTTGTACCAATACCGGCTGTTCCATTGAACAACTAACACAGCGACCCCTTTATCAGATATTCGTGATTCTATCCGATTGATTCGCAAGGATTCCCCGGTCTCCGTTCCTTCAGTATCAACAAGAGGAATCATGCTGCGTCTTTCACGTACAGCCTCCGCGATCTTCTCAGCTTCATCATGAGCCTGTTGTGAATCCTTATGAAACAGCTTCACATTGAGGCTGTACGTTTTCATATACGTTGAAACTGTGTCATTCCCATCCGCTACAGAAGGCGGCGGGAAATAGAGAGACGGGGTTTTAATTTGAATAGGAATCTCCCGGTCATATATTTGGACGGGAAACACCCGATAAAAGAAGTTCATAATGGACCCGACTTCATCGTTCAAGCCATCACCACCTTTAGAATTCATCCAGCCATTCCTGAAGCTTGCGGTCTAAGCTTCTTTCAAACATTCGCTCAAAGATCGCTAGGGCATTGTCCCAGTACCCGGATCCGTCAATCCATTGAAACTTCAGCAGCATTCCGGTTTCCGCAGCGGGATCATATTCAAAGCGGTCACCTTTCCATCGCCCAGGAACCCACCGTCGATCTTTATTCTTGGATGGGTCAATGGTAAAGTGCCCGTCGTTTACAAAAGAAGCGTATTCCAAGTTGGTCCCTACATCCAATGTCAGATTGCCTGCGGTCGTAGAGAAAATATTGTCTGCGTCACCTTTCTCAAAGGAATTTAATAGGCGGCGCGTTTCGACGGTTTCAGTTTTCATAATTTCATCTTGCACAATATCCAAAAACTCATAGCCCATCGCCTCAAGCCAGAGCTCATATTGACTTTGAAGCCCTCCGTCAATTGCTTCATCGAGTGCCTGAATAAATTCATCCAAGCCGTCAATTCTCATAGGTTGTCACTCCTGACTGCTGTCACTTCAATGTGATGATTTTTAATTTTTCTTGGCTTCTGCAGTTTATAAGAAGCACCTTCCCATATCACTTTGTCATTCAGCCGGATATCCGATGAAATCGGAAAATGGACCAAAAGGGATTGAACAAACAGTGTATTCGGCTCCTGCTGCACAACGGATTGATTTTTCTCCGTAAAGTAACAAGCTTGATCCAAAATATCCGGTTCATCGGGATAAGAGAATTCTGGCTGGCCATCCTGAACCGGAACACCATACCGGGATTCCGCCGGCTGTTCCTCTTCTAGATGGTAAATGTCACAACGGTGTGTTAAGAGCCGGCTGTAGCTCATAATGCCCTCACCCTAAGGAGAACAGATCCTTTACCATCAGGTGGGACATTTGGATCCTCAACGAAATCTTTTAATAGATTTTCGACTTCTGGCTTTTGAATGGTCTGACCGTCTCCGAGCGTATAGGAATAGTCTCCGATTTTTTCAGATTTATAGCCTTTGACGATAGATTCATCAGAATTGATCAAAGCGAAATATTGTGCCATCTTTAATAAGGCAAGCTTGACCTTTTCCGGCAGTGGCTGATATTTCTCATCAGAAAGATTATGCCCGACAATGCTTTGAATCTCGGTTTCAGCCTCTAAAATATCGTGCTGAAGCAGGTTCTCCGGCCGAGACTTTACCGCTTCGAAAACAGAATAAGCAATCACTTCCTCAGGAGTGATCAACATGCAGCGTCACTCCCCTAGTTTCTGCAGGATGAAGGCAATCCTTTCATCGGCGTTTTTGAACGCTGCAGGATCGCCGCCAAGATCAGAGATAATGGCCTCTTGTCCTGCCTTCGTCATGCCTCTCAATTCTGATTCTGTGTATATTTTCGGAGTAGCAGATGCCGTTGATTCTTTGGCGTTTTCTCCGTCATCTTTCGATCCGCCATCCTTCGATCCGTCACCTTCGCCCTCGGTCTCTTCTTTGATTAATTTGCATTCAAATTGTTCATTGTCTTTAAGATAGAGATACACCGATTTCTTGACGTCTCGCTCTGCTCCCAGGGTAAAAACATGGTCCATAACATCGTAAGTTTTCCCTTTGATCAGTTGCGCTTTATAGGTATCAGCCATGCGTCTTCACCTACTCTTTGACATTGATGATTTTGGCTACCGCGTCCTCTTCCTCAAACACGCTGTCCAGTTTTGCCGTCAAAACAATAATGAATTTTCGGCGGCGGATATCTTTATCGACTTCAATTCGGATATTTCGGGAGAAGCCGAGCACGATGTTTTTCGGATGCGTCAAAATGACATCTGATACGTCGATCGCTTTTTCTCCTTCGCCGGCGGAATATGGCTGCATGTTTGCAATTCCCTTGATCGGCACACCAAAAGCAGAAGAAAGCCCGCCTTGAACAGCAGCATCCCCTAAGTTGGTTTGACGATCGGCCACTTTATCCTTCCATTCAACTTCAATGCCAGGTGAAGTATAGAAACGGAATTCCTGCGGCACGCGCAAATATTTAGGTGGAACAGCTTTATATCCGCGTTTGAAAATTTGCCTTGTTAATTCCTCTCCTGCAGCATCCACAATGTGAGATGTGGCTTGCTTCCGGATCCCATCAATTTGCGCAAGGAATGAATCGTCCGATTTTGAATCTCCGTTAACGATTAGTTCCTCGATATCCACTGCCGCACGCTCAGCCAGCATCTGCATGATGGTGTTTTGAAGGCCATCTTTTTCGATGTTGTTTTCGAGAGTGTCATACGTGATGTGAACTTCTGCGATGACTTCTTTTGCGTTCAGACCGATGGTACTTGTAGTTGGAACAGCTCTGTCACCGCTAGCAAGCGACTTTCCCTCTTCACCAGCTCTTAGAATACGCTGGCCAAAGCCGATCTTTTCAAATTTCTGTGCATCATGGTCCATCGGAATGACGCGGGCATCATTTAAAATAGTGGGGGTATCCTGTACCATGCGGATAAATGTTGATGCTTGGGTCGGATTCATCAGACCGCCGCTTGTTAGCGAAGCAAGCGTCATTTCTGCTTTGTTGATAATCTCCTGATTTCTCATCGTATTCCTCCTTTAAAGTAAGCCGTCCCAAACGGACTTTTTCACTTCTTCTTTGTCTGATTCCTGATCAGATCCCGCTTGTTTTGAAATTCCGCGTCTCTTTTCAACGGCTTCTAAACGTTCTTGAATTGGTAAGAGCTTTTGTTCAAGCAGTTCATCCATTTGTTTGATGACGGACCGTTCTTGCTTTTCATCTTGTGACTCGTTTGCCGTCGAATCTGCTTCTTTTTCAATCTCATCAAGACGCTTGGTGATCGGGTTTAATTTGTCATCAAGCAATTTCTCAATATCTTCTTTTTTCAACTCGTCTTCCTCCTCGTCGGCTTCAGCCTGACTCAGCAATTTGCCGAGAGCGGCATGAGCGTTTTTGATTTCATTCAGGTTGGATGCCGAAAACTTCCGGCCGGCTTTTTCTACTGGTGTTTGTGGCTCCTCATGTTTGCCTAAAAAGAAATTTTTAAGCAAATTAAAAAGCCCTTTCTCTTCATTGGCAGAAGGAGAAAAAGGCTTCTCTTTTTGTTTTTCAATTGTCTCAGCGGTTCCGGCCATTGAATACCCGGTGATGTCGCCTTTTTTGATCTGTTCCCAGACCTCATCCGAAGCTTTTGTGACAAGCACCCAAGATCCCTTTTTTATGGTTTCGCCATTGACCTCAAAGTCCGCCGGCGCGACATAGGATTCCACCACTTCACCGACGCCGCCTTGAAAATCATGTTGCTTATCAATCTCCCTCGCATCCTTCAGGAAGCCGTGGGCCGCTTTCTCGATTTCTGCAGCTGTCATGAAGTCCCCGTGAGCGTCGGGCGTATCTGGTTCATACACAATCCCGTATACAAGCTTTTTTTCATCATCGGCTTTTGTCAGGACCCTGATTTCTTTCTGAAAGTCCGGCTGCTTTTCTGATTTCATAAAAAAGAACTGCTTTTGATTAGCAGCCTTGTCTACGTAAGAAACATGTGTGATTTTTGCGTTTACCAATTCACGTGGCATGTTGTTCACCTCCTTTCAAAATAAAAAACCTCAAAATATTAATATTTGAGGTTTAGTTTGGTCTTAACAATTTTTTCATTAGACCTAGACATAATGTATTAAAAACTTTGAGATCGTATAAGCTTATGTCTATTTCCTTTACAAACTCTAAGTTAGCCCTAATTCGTGAGAGGTGCATTGCTGTTTCAAAATTTTTTTTATTAATACGTCCTTTATCCATAATAGCAATTAATTTTTGAGTGTAAGTTTTTTCGTTAATATCAAGTTCTCTACAAGCATCATCAATTGCCCTTTCTAGTTTTGCCCATACTGATAAAATTGCGGCTTTCCGAGATTCTTTGGCGATAAGATCAAATTCCTGATAGTGTTTTATATCTTCCAAAGGATCATAAATATCTTCTGATTTGTACTTAGACTCATCACCTGTCTCCTGCAGTTCGTCTATAGCCTTTATCTGATCATGAAAGTTTATATTCCCATCCTTATAATTAAGACTCTGTATATGTTCTAATTTCTTTAATATTCCTTTCCGAAGCAGAATTACAACAATAATCACTGCTAAAGGCCAAGATGTAAGTAAGTTAATTATAAACTTCGAATTCAGTATAGAGGATATAAAGTTTGATAAACCACCCAACACTTCACCCCAATTTAACTGTTCTTTATACATAATAAACCCCCATTAAATAATGAGGTTATTATACTACTTTATTCCATATTTGCTAAGGCTTCTCTTCGAATCTTTTCTTTTTTCTCAGTTGACAACTCTAAATCTTCTTGTACCAACTCTCTTGGTATGTGTTCACACCCTTTAAAAAAGAAAGAAGCATCTTTATTTGCTTCTTTCTTTTTTTTCAATATTGTATTTAAACCATTCATATACTAATTCTTTCATATGGTCTTTGATATGATTAAGTTGGTTCAACTCTTCCTCACTTTTAGGATTCTCCGGATTAAAAGGATTGTGACCATGTCTTTTATAAAAGATACCCCCATCATTATTGAGTAATTTTGTGGATGACTTAATTTTATTCATATTTCTTTTTAAATTAAGAGGAATATCTAATGAATTCAACTGTTCCTCTTGTTTTCTCCCCGATATCCCCAGATCAGTTTTTATTGTCTCGTAAATTTTATATGCGTTAATATACATCAATTCATTATTGTCGATCGCGTCCACATAAAGGTTCATTACATCTCTAATATGAGAATGATCTACGACAAGTTGAAAAAAAGTTGCAAATCTCCCCTTAGATTGTTCTTTATTAGTTAGTTTTAATGATATCTCATCATCAAATGGATTTTGCTTTTCAATGTGTGAAAAAAGAGGGTGTTTCCTCCATGTAGGTTTAGACCAGTGCGTTCCATGATCATAATTTAATTTTCCATCCTCCCATACTTTAGGATAGTTCAAGATACTGAAAACTCCTCTAACAAGATTAAAAATCGATTTTAATCTAGCATAGGCAACATCTGAATCATTTAAATCAAGGTTATCTGTATGCGGAGTGTAAAAATCAATATGTTGAGGAAAATCATAATTAGGATAAAAAAAACCAACATGAGGTCCATAGTTCCCATCTACTATTCCAGGATTAGTATATACTGATAGCGAATAACCACTCATAAGGCTTCCTCCTTAACGATGTTTTAATATATTTAATCAAAACCATCATACCATTTTCAAGAGAGCCTCACTCCTAACCTCTTCTTTTTCCTCAGCTGACAACCCTAAAATTTTGTAATCAACCACAGGTGATAAAACACAATGACAATGAACCCGCTCTTTGGCTGACAGCTTTGAATCCCTTGGATGCATGCATGTTTCACCGCTGCCTGGAATCGTGAATTCTTCGTCTACTCCAACAACAGTTCCATCGAGAGCAATGTGATTTTCCCGCGGATTGTTCTTCTTTCCTCCGCTGTGCCTCCACTTTTTCGCGATGACAGCCGGTGATTGAGTATAAGCTTCTTGCTGCGCGGCAGAGGAAGCGGCAAGCACTTCAGTTATAGCCGTAGTTCGAGCCCGTGCTCGATCAAACTGCGGCAGGTCCCGGAGAATCAATTCGATATCCTGGATTGATGAGCCGTTCTTGATGGCATCTGTCAGCACGTTTTCTACCGCTTCATGGGTATTCAATTTCATGATCTCGGCCAGCTCTTCAGACCAGCCTTTGATCCATTTAGTCGAGCGACTGGAAAGAGCTTTAAACGGTACTTCCGGATCTAATGAATCCATGATGACAGAAGCCAGCTCCTCAATGGTCTGCTGAAGGAAACCTTCTGTCAGCTCTTGAAATTGCTCCTCGAAGTCGTCCCCTGCAAATAGATTCTGCGTAAAATACACCAGAATGGCTTCTAACGTCTCTTTTGAGTCTTTGCTTACAAAATCATTCAGACCACTTAAAAACTTCTTACGCTGGCGCCTGAGCAATCTGGCGACCTTTTTTTCATATCCCTGGACATAACCGGGTATTTTAGAAAGGCCGGGGAAATCAGGTATAACCTCCACGAGTGATTTTTCATCATCTTCCTCGGCTTTTTGAATAAAGGCATTCAGACTGTTTAAAAGCTGATCGGTCTTATTCATTTTGCTTCAGCTCCTCGAGGACATCTCTCATATCCTTCAGCAACATAATCAAATCTCCTGAGCGATTGTTTTTTGATTTTTGAAAAAAAGCCTGTAGCGGATCAGAAGAATTGTTTTGAGCTTTCCCAAGCGGCCGGCTGTATTCATCCTCCGGCCATTCTTCAAGTGTTTTCCCAAGCACGCGGCCAGCCAGATCCCGTAGATCGTTGGGAGATACAGCGCCGGCATTAATAAAAGGCCCCAACACTTTGGCAATCTCCATCGGATCACGGAAGTCTGGACCTTTTAAAGTAAGCTGAGCATGATAAATATTCAAATCAGACAGAAACAAATTATTCAGTTTGCCGGTTATGATCTTCCTTTCCGGCTGAAAAACTTGTTCCTCTGTGATTTTTCGAGCGGTGTCCGCGGTCGCTTTGTTATACTCATGTGCTTCCCCTGTATAAAGCGGCGGCAGACGGAAGGCAGAACGGAGCTTGCTTCTGCTTTTCTCGTCATATTCAAGGAATAGGGCATCTTGCTGCAGAATTTCGCCCAGGGACTTAATATCAACCTTGACGGAGGATACATCCTCTTCCCCGGTAATGCCCTTTTCAGTTGGTATCCCCTCAACCTCAAGCAGGAGAAATTTATGAGCGTTTTCTGTGCCTTCAAGGTCATTCATGTATTCCTGCAGCTGTTGATAAGAGGCTTCAGAAAGCATCCCGTTTTCGACTGTGATGGCTGCTGGGATATGGCGCCCTTGCTTAAAGTACATGTAATTCAGTTCTTCCGCTTTTCTGGCCCCGTATAGATTTACGATATGCCCAATCCAACGGGGAACGCCATAAGCACCGCTGCCGAGCTTGAAGTGAATGACTTCGTTAGCTTGAAGCTCCTCTGGAGTGTTGGCTTCATATTTGCCAGTCCGCAAATTCATAATTCGCGGATCCCCGTATTCCTTGAAGAAGACCTGTTTTCCATCAACCATCTGAACATACTTCCGGAATCTTTTCTTCCGCTTCATCGTTTTGATTTCATTGTGCTCCCGAAATGTGAATTCTACTTCGATAGGCTCCGTATAGTGGCACACCCTCATGTTTTTAACGTCCAGATATTCAACTCCCGCTGGTTTCCCGGCCCCGTTGCGGAGGACTTCTAGAAATCCGTTCCCGGTTTTCTCCCGGTCTTCTACAGCATACCCGACAACAATTTCGGCCGATTCGTCAAAATGAAGGTAGCGGATAAATTCCTCAAGCCGTGTCCAGTCATTTTCCGCAGCCTGCTTTTTTTCAGACTGTACATCATCCCCATTGATATCAAAGGTGTATTCCACATCAAAGCCAAAACCGAGAATATTTGTCTTATAGGCATGAATGCATTGCTGCAGAATCGTCGAATATTCTGCGATACTTTTCAGTTCCTTCAAATTGTAAGGCGGCGCAATGATGTCATTTTCTTGATAGGTGAACTGATCTTCATAAATCTGTTTAGTCGTTTCGCTCGACGCATTCGCTTTGAACACGGTGGCTTTCACAGATTGTTGAGCCATGCTTTACCTCCTCTCTCTATTTGGCCGCGGCCGGATTTTCGGTTTCTCCTTCAGATCGGTGACCTCGTAATCATCGAGGGCATACCAGATGGCCGAAAGAGTGTGGGGATCGATCTTGAATTCATCTTCAATGATGTTACCCAGCTTGTCCTTTTTATAGGTCAGCGGCTTGAGTTCAAAAATGGTGTTCTTGCATTGGTCGGAACAAATGATCTTTTTAAACCGCTTGATCTTTTTCGTATACTGTAGGCGTGAACCCTGGTACTTGTGGGCTCCCACCATATTGAAACCCTGCTGCCGGAAATACTGAATCGTTTTAGGCTCCGCTGAATCAGCTTTGATAAGCTCCTGGGTTTTCTTGAATTCTTGGAGTTCCTCTGCCGTTCGATCATCGGTCATTCCTCGCTTGTAATACTCCCAGTAGACATAGAGATATTTTTTCTTATGGTCTACCGCAAGCCGTACAACGGCGTTATAGGATTCTTCAAAACCGAAGTCCATTCCTACCCGCTTAATCGGGCAGTCAATGTTCGAGACGGCCTGCATTACTTCATCGTGTGGCCATTCTTCAAACTGAGGAAAAACCCGAACCCCATTCACACCAAAATGACCTTTCCTGGCGATGCGGTAAAGGTCTGGATCGTATTCTTTCAGTTCATCCAGCTGCCTTACATAGCTTTCTGGTAGAAACAAATTATCTTCTGCCGTGGAATGATGATAGTATGTGTCATTTAAAACAATCGTTCGCTTTTCATAAAGCTCTTTATCATCCAGGACAAATCGATTATTCAGATCGTCTTTAAAGAAATGCTTATACGTCCAGTTGTCTTCCCCGACCGGATTCGTGGAAAAAATCATATGAAGCGGTCGCGTAGGATGCCGCAGACGGCCGAGAAGCTCTTTAAAGCCTTCATATTTAACCTCTGAACATTCCTCAATCCAAATGATCGAAATGTTATTGATCGATTTCAGTTTAGCCGGTTTATCCAACCCCTTGAAAATGATCCGGCTGCCATTTGGAAACCTGACCTGCATCGGGGACGTCATACATCTCACAATATGATCAATCTCTAAATCATTGATGATCTCTTCAAAAAGCGAGAAAGTGGAGTCCCGATGAGTGTCATACACTTCACGAATGACTAATACTGTCCGTTTTTCCTCAAGAAGCTTCAAGATGAGCTTGAGAGCAATATGATAGCTTTTGGATGATCCGTATCCACCGACGAGCAGCTGAAATTTTTGATTCCAGTCAAAAAGAAAGTCTTCGAAATGTGGATTGACTTCTTTTACCGTCATTTGCCGTCACCCTTACGAGTAATTGTGATATTCACAGAATTATCCACAGGGCGGGCGGTCAGGCGTTCAAGCTCTGCCTGTTTTGTCTCATTTGAAAGATAGTTGCCCCGGAGCTTCAATTCATGCTCATCCATGAAGCGGATCATATCGTATTTCTGACGAATGGCTTTCAGCCGCTTATCCGTTACACGAGTGAGCGCCTCTTCGATGTTCAAGATATCATCAATCGCCCTCATCTCGGTTTCTTCAATTTCGGTCACGACAAGACGCTCATTCATGACTGGGACCGGCTTAACAAGTCCATTTTTATCTGGCGTCTGAACGATATCCTTTACCTTACGCATTTGTTGAAGCACGCGGCGCTGTTTTTCAGATAGGCCGTTTTCTATCCTGCTGATCCGCTGCATCATTCTCCGCTCCCGAAGGTTCAACTCCCTGATCGTTAAATCAATTTGAAAGAGCGGATCCGTTTCGATTTTTCCGAACAGCTGTCGCTCATCCTCATTTAAAAAATCCCACATGATCGTTTCATATTCGCCGGTACGGACGGAATTTTTATTCCCTTTTGGAGCGGCACCGCCCCTATTCCCTTTTGCATTTTCGTTTCCAGTGGGTGCCTCTCCCCCCTTGTTTCCTTTGGCGTTTTTATTACCTTTCGGAGCGCCGGGACGAAAAGGAGCGCTCCCATTCGATTTAGGAGCGCTCCCTTTGATTTTATCTTCCCATTTATCTGTTGCTTTCCACTTGCGGACGGTGCTGCTTGAGACGCCCAATTCATCCGCGATGTCTTTTAATTTCTTGGTTCCGCTACTTTCTTTCCATAAACGGAACGCTTCGTTACGTCTTGGATCACGCGGTCTCGCCATTACATTTCACCCACCTCCGCAACCTGAATTGAGTTTGAGTTTGTTTTTAAATTTCTTCATCTTTCTGAAGCTGTATATCGAGCTCAATGAGCTTTTTTAAATCTTCAACAGTGTTCACCTTAATATGGCCGCTTTGAAAATCTTTGACCCATTGGGTGATCCCTGCCTGAATAATTTTTCGGTATTTCTCTTTAGATTGACTGATGTTTTCAAGCAATTCAGCACTATGAAGGAGAAGCAGTTCTTCTTTTTCTTCATCATCATAAGAACGTATGTTTGTATTTTCTATTGCCATTTGCCTGGTCCTCCAATAGAATAGAGATGAGAGCGTGATTTTCCCACGAAACGCGGCCGCGTCTTCATCACGCTCTTACCAGGGTGATGGCCTTGGTTGAGGGAGGGTGTTGTCAGCACCCTCTTTATAAAAATAAGCCCTAACTAGGGCTTGGTGAATTTGTTATTTTAATATGAGGTAATTCATAAATATTAAATAGTATTAAATCTAATGTTTCTAGAAATAACAATAAATCTCTCCGTTTCGGTCGAAATATTTCATGTACTGTCTGATTTCCTACATCTTTAATTTCCAAGAGTATCCTTCGTTGTTCCTCATCAATTATATTCTTTTCTTTAAGTTTATTTATCTTTTGAACCAAATTTAGATTGACCATTACCGGGTTTTTATCACCATCTAACACTGGTTCTCCCTTCTTAATCTTCGGTCTTTTATCAATTCCATTTACCATACATATTGATTCAATAAGCATTCTAATTCCCGTATTGCATAATAAATTCATACGTTGGCGATAAGCATTAATTGTTTCATTTCTAATTCCATTTATTAAGTTAGGTAAGTGATCGAATTCATATTTTTCTTTGAATTGTAATAACTGTTCTACCGGATCCTCCTTTTTTGGCTCTTCTGGAAAGACAGTGTATTCGACAAAGTATTCTCTATCAGTATGATAATTTGAACCGACTATATGAAACATATCTTCATCGCCGTATATTTTTAGAAAAGCAATAGCGTCACAACCTCTGCATTGAACTATTGCATAATCCTCATTAAATTGAAAATCAATTTCTTCATCATAATCTGAATTGCTTATTGAATACTTTAGTTCATTGTCATGCTCATTTTTAACTATGTGATGGTTTGTTTTTCTCTTACAAGCTCTACAGTACAATTTCTCCGGCACAACGGTCATATACTCCACCCTTTTTAGAAAAATAATACCATTTTTCTAAGTGTAGTGAGAATTATTAAAACCACTGTTTGTAAATCTGTTCCGATATTTTTTTCATCATGACCGGAGGAACACTCATCCCACAAACATATTGAACAGATGCGTCCATAAAATCGTAATCGAGTGGGAAAGATTGCATCAAAATGATATCTCGTTCAGAGATATAGTAGGGCTCATCATAACGGACAAAGACCGAACCACTCGCGAGAGTAGGCGGGACAAGGCTATTTTTCACTAAAATCGTATTGAAATTAGATTCTTTCCCTTCAATCCTTTTCGTGATGTCTCCCACATTATTATCCGACGGCCGTCGCTTCACCCATCTTTTATAAAGCTTTGATGTTTCTTTAAGCCTTGCACCATGGCCACTTCTGAATTCTTTATATACAATCGGTGGCTCATTGAAGGACAATTTAAGCGGTAGTAAATTCAAGTCCTTCCTTCGGCCAATAAAAAAGACCCGCTCTCTACGTTGCGGGACTCCCATTGTGGCAGCATTCAACAAGAACAGTTGAACATCATATCCAATTTCCTTGGCCCGTTCAATCACCAGCTTCACATAACCTTTTGCATTTCCACTGACCATTCCTTTGACATTCTCGGCCACAAAGATTTTTGGCCGCAACCTTTCAACAGCATCAAGGTAATAAAAAAACAGATCATCAAGTGACTGTTTGGCCTGTCCTTCACGAAAGGCTTTTTCTTTTCCCCAAGCCTTTTCCCGATCACCCGCAATAGAAAACACGCTGCAGGGCGGGGAACCATCAAAAATATCTAAATCGAACAATTCA
The DNA here is from genome assembly GCF_001969815.1 of Bacillus swezeyi. Lineage (GTDB taxonomy): Bacteria > Bacillota > Bacilli > Bacillales > Bacillaceae > Bacillus > Bacillus swezeyi. The sequence goes on from NZ_MRBK01000021.1 coordinate 31,651, forward strand.
TCAGGCAGATTTTCCATTTTGTTAAAGTCTCTGATGTCCATAAGAAAAGGATATTTCGGATTATGATTCTTCCTATAAATCTTCATCATTTGCGGATCGATCTCACAGTTCCCCAAAAGATCGTAGCCGGCGAGCTTATAGCCCATAGAGGAACCCCCGCCGCAAGAGAATGTACTGAATACTTTAAGGCCATTTTTCTTGATGTTTTTTAAATCGGCCAACTTCCAACGGTATTCTTTCTTTTCCATGTAATCACCTATTCATTAAATGAAAATCCGCATTTGGGGCAAGTATGTTGGAAATGATCATCTTCATAATCATCCAGGTCTAATTCCTGGCTGTCATTGATTTTTCCTCCGTTGCCTTCATACTCAGCCAGCTCTCCCAAGATTTCATCTATTTCATTTTCTGAAAAACCTGTAAGGGATAGATCAAAATCATTGTGCTGCAGGTCTTCCAAAACCTGTTCAAGTTTGTAATCGTCCCAATCGCCGCTAATTTTATTAAGAGCCAGGTTTAACGGTTTTTCTTCGGATTCATCCAGATTTACAACTGACACCTGGAGAGTACGCGGCTTCTCCTCCATGTGAATTTTAAACCGCTGATGACCGCCGACAAGGTTTCCCGTCTTTTCATTCCAAACTAACGGTTCAACTGCTCCAAACCGTTTCATAGATTGTTTCAGTGCTTCGTATTCCGGATCACCTGGCTGCAGATCAATGCGCGGATTATATGGAGCAGGGTTAATCTTTTCTACTGGTATAGTTCTAATATCCATGATGTATCGCCTCCAATAAAAAAACACCTTATTTAGTAAGGTGTCTGGTGCTTTTATGTACTCTTCTAAAATGTCTTTTTTCCGGTAATTCATCTAAACACTCTTGTAATAATCTTTTATAACCGCTTATTTTTCCAAGTCTCCCAGCTTCCATTTTTGATAGAACAGCCCATGCCCCTATTGAAACCAAAAACAAAAAAATTATTACGTCAGAAGCTAGAGCTAAATTGAGTCTGTATTCTTTTATAATACTTAGACTGTGATCCATTGTACTTCCTATAGCCAAAGATATAATTGCAAAAAAGGCTGCGGTCAAATAACTGATGGCTTTTTTAATTTCAAACTGATCTTCAAGTCGTCCCAAGAACATTTGAATTTGCTTTTTATCATGGTGCTTTTTTATTTCTTCTTTAAATGCAATTTGTTCAGATAAGCTTTTTTTATGGACATCCTCTTTAACTTGTTCCAAATAACCAAGGACACTTTTGATCTCACCAAATTCAATTTTTTCATTACTATCATTCATGAAAATCACCCCCTGTATATATCGGAAGTGGTTTTTCAATATTTAGGAGCATTCGTTGCCGGGAAAAGCTTTCTTACTACTGTTTTCGGCGAATGCGCCCGCCTAGTCGTTTATAGGTGTCTTTCCTGACTCCCATGATCTCTTCCCAATCCCGCCTGGTTAAATGTTCATCTTCCTTCGTTGAGTAGCTTAATACTTTTTTAAGCTGATGCTTCGTGTCAGCTGATAAAACATCTCTCATCTTCATGTTTCATTCTCCTTACCGAATAAACACCACCTTGCGCTATTCGCTTTTTTGAATTAAAAATGACTCCGGATAATCTCCAGAAGGACGCAAAGATTATTGGAGCCATGTGAAAATGACTTCCTGTGCAAACGGGATCTCACCGCTTGCGTTCCCCGTGACTATCGCGCGCAATCCTGCATAGACTCCAGCCGCTCCTCCTGTGAAGCTGACGACCTTCATCATCATTCGATACATCCGGGTACACACTTGATAAGGGAAAGGTGCGTCTCCCATTCTGGCCAATAAAAAAGCGGCCACCAATCAGCTGCACAACATCCGTGTGCAAAAGATCAGTGTCCGCAGGCTCTCCGTCTTGGACTCGATATTCACGTTCGTTTTTCTTGTCTCTATCGTATGACAAAGTGAAATAGAAAAAGTCCCCCATTTTATCCCCCTTTTTGTCGGATTTTTCTCGGATTTGAACGCAAAAAAGCACTCAATCAAAGATTAAGTGCTTTAAACTGTAATCATTCTTCTTCCTCATATTCCTGGAGACTGTTGATTAATTCAATGAAATTATCACAGACATAGGTTAGCGCAGCATCTGGATTCTCAAATGCTTCTTCATGGTCCCAAAAAACCACAGTGGGTTTTTTTACCGATTCTCTATAATCAAAGCAAAATAAGTTGCCCCCTGCATCTGTTGCAAAAGGAAAAACGTTGTCAACTAATCTATCCTTAACATTGTTGAATGTTTTATAAAGATCAATTGGTCTCTCCGGGTCTCCAATGCTTAGCAGGTTATTAATTGATTCTCTGAATCCCTCAATAACAACAACACGTTTATCTACTGGAGAACAGCCATTGAATTCTTTTATGTATTCTTTATAATCTAATGGAAATTCAATGTTGAGAGTTTCTTCAAGACTATGAATTTGCTCATTAGTTGCCTCTTTAAATGTGCTGCGTTTTCTCCATTTAACATTCTGCATAATAACCTCCTTATTTTTCGTCTTTACCCCAAATTTTATATCCACCAGTATGACCAGTCTTTGAATGAATTTCACGATCAACCAGTTCCATTTTCCCCGGTGTTTGATGATGATGCCATGTATATTTCTCAGGGGTAATGCCGTCTCTTAAGTCTAATAGGTCATCTTCAGATAGATCAAGTTTTTTAATAATAGATGGATTTGCCTCAATTTCTTTATAAAGCTCCTTATTTAACTTGTTGAAATGCTGATCCCTGCTTTTTTTAAAATCACTCTCATCAAGCTTAGTAGTATACTTAGATTCGAAAATAGGAAAACCATCTTTATCATAAGGAACACCCGTGACGGGATGTTTTTTATTTTTAAGGTGTCCCATTCTTAAATTAATCGTTTTAGTTACTCCGGAAGAATTTTCATAAGTATACGGAGCAGCTTGTACAAGCACGCTTTTCTTTTTATCCTCAAGCAGCTCTTTCAGCAAAGGTGTATTCTTCACGTTAATAGAATTCTGTGCATCCTGAAGAATCCCTTGCAATGCAGGAGTGTATCGATTGTTAGGTGGCTTAATTGACTGTTTTACAGTCTTACCAGCTTTCTTCGCTTCGCTAGCCGCAGCTTTCCCCGCTTTTGCAAGATCTTTCGAGCCTGTTGAAACAGAAGATTTTCCGCCTTTTAATCCCCAAAGGCTGCCGATCGCATAAGTAAAATAATGCGCTCTTGAATACGCATCCCCATGTACTACTTTTTCATCCCATTTCTCTGCTAGCGTGTCAACCATACTTTGAAAGGCACCTTTATAGTCGTATCCAAGAACTGTGTCTAAAACGACTTTCGGGTCTTTATGTAAATGGTCAATTGTCCATCCGATATTCCACCCTAGCTGTATTGTGCCATCTTTAATATCCTTTCCCAATTCATATAGAGCATCAAACGAACCTTTTATGCCATTACCTATATTCTGCAAAGCCTCTTTCCCATCTTCCGAGGTTACCTCAAGAGGATTTTGCATGACTGCCTGGCGTCTTTCAAGAAATGAAACGTATTCCATTTGTTCAGATGTAAGATTATCATATCCAATCTCTTTTGCAACATTAAGATACTCATCTGGATTATCATGCAGCTTATCAAGCCTATTTAACTTATCTGTATGCATTACAGGCTTTGTTTTGCTAACTTCTTTTTCAAGCTTTGATCTCTTATCCAGCTTATCCAACATGACGCCCATCGCTGTGTCTTGGCCACCACGCAAAGTATCCATCTCATCCGGTTTTAAAATCGAACCTTTTTGATAGCCGGTGATTTCAATTTTAGGGCCTGTGTACATTTTTTCAAGCCGGCTTATGTATCTCTGCATCGTTTCCAGGTCGTTTTCAGCGGTTTTAAGAGAGTTTGTCTGTTCGCGGTCAAAAGTGTGCAGCTTTTCAATTGTCTGATTGATTTCCTTTAAGGCTTTCTGATTCTGTTCATGAAAATCACTGTCGTTCAATTCCGGTAAATCGACAATATGGCTGACCTTCGCGATCGTAGCGTTCGCTTTGGATACCAAATGTTTGGTTGTTCGATCGGCCGCATTCAATCCTTGTTCCAACTCGTGTTCAAGAAAGTTTTGCGAAATAACCCCGTTATGGTTTGGTTCAAGAGAATTCAGCGCGCTTTTCATTTTCTTTAGCGTGGAACTGTATTCCTCTATGAAAGTATCATAGAACTGTAGAAAAGGGGTGTGACATTCCTCGTAAAAGGCGCGGATCGCGTCGCCGCCTTTTCCTTTTAAAGCATCATCAAGTGATGTAATGCTCTCTACGGCTTTTTTGACTTTGTCGAATTCGTCTGATTGATGTTTTAATTGTTCCAGCGTTTGATCAATTGCATTGTGCAACGCCTGAACGTCAAGAGTCTTCATGGCATTCCCCTCTAATACTAAAGTTACAATCAGTATAGATTTTACCACTATACGGAAAAGAATTGGTGAATAAATCCTGTCTATCCTTGAAAATGAATCAAAGTGTTTAGGTCAAAACACCCTGATGATTTTGAAATGTCCTCAACATAAAATGATTGTCAAAAACTCAACTATTCTGTAAAATACAAGAAAGTATGAAAATGGAAAACGGTTATCCTGAGGAGGGGTTATCAATTTGACTGAAAAGATTTCTTCAGCGTCTGTCGGTGTGAAGATAAATGAATGGTATAGGTATATAAGGACTTTTAGTGTGCCTGATGCCGAAATATTAAAGGCAGAGATTAAACGAGATATTCAAGAAATGGAAGAAGATCAAGATTTGCTTTTGTATTACTCTTTAATGGACTTTAGGCATCGCATTATGCTTGAATACATTGCACCTGGCGACAATTCTTCCTCGCGTCCGACAATTTCAGAATTGTCGCGCAATATAGACAGCAAACAGGCTCGTTTAATAGGCATCCTTGAATATTATTATAATTTTTTCCGTGGTATGTATGAAAATGAAAAAAGAGAGTACATATCCGCCATTACTTACTATAAACAGGCAGAGAATAAACTTGCTCTTGTTGAAGACGAAGTGGAAAAAGCGGAGTTTTTCTTTAAAATTGCAGAAGTCTATTACTACATGAAACAGACATATTTTTCAATGCATTATGCACAAAAAGCTCTTGAGAGATATAGAGAACAAGAAACATACAATTTGAGAATTATCCAGTGCCATACAATAATGGCCGGAAACTGGATCGATGCTAACAGATATGAAAAAGCAGTCCTTCATTTAAAGAAAGCCTTGGAAATGGCTGAAGAAGAAAAAAACAAACCAATGATTGCCCGGGCTCTTTATAACATCGGTGTTTGTTACTATAATCAAGATTTGTACGAGCAAGCGGTTGATAATTTTCAAAAAGCAATTTCAATTTTTAAAGAAGAGGGCTTCATTAAATCCCTCCCGCAAGCATACTTTTTAATGACACAAATTCAATTTAAACAAAAAAATAAGAAAAAAGCACAGCTCTTCTTTGATGAGGGATACGAACATTCAAATGAGGTTGGTGACTCAATTTATGGCTTAAAGTTTGAGTTTTTAAAGGGTCTTTATATGGGGGATCCGGATAACAAAAAAATTGATCATTGCTTACTTCATTTGGAATCAAAAAAAATGTACCCTGATGTAGAGGATATGTCACTAGATGTGGCTAAATACTATCATGAAAACAAATGTTTTGAAATGTCATCTCTCTACTTTTTAAAAGTTGAAGAGGCACGAAAACAAACACAGCGGGGGGATTGTTTGTATGAAGTTGAAGTTTAAAGCAATAACAACATCTTTGGCCGTAACAGCCGCTTTGCTTTCAATTGGGTTTATGAATGTAGTGTCAAGCAGTTATCATATTGCAGAAAGACTCATGGTTTAAGCAATCAAATAATAAATAGCGGACTCATAAGAGTCTGCTTTTTTGTTCTTAACAGCCCTCAGATAATACCGAGAGCTGTCGCCAGATTATAAATGGCCTGTCGCTTTATCTGATAATATTTGTCCTTTTTCAGCCCCATCTCCATATAAATTTCAATGTCCTTTATTTTTTGGGGAGAGAGATACTTGGCCTTTATGATCTTTAATTCATCATCATCAAGGCTTTGTTTGAGCGCTCTGTCCATCTGACAAACTTTCAATTCATTTAAAGAGTGCTGGTCTCTGAGCAGGGGGAAAAGGTTATTCATCCCGGCTGCTTCCCGTTCTTTCCGGTTTTCAAGCTGGACCTTCAAAGCCTTATATCTTTTTAGCTCCCTTATAATCGTATTTCCGACTTCTTTTTCGTCTATAGGCGGCAGAAAAGTCAATTGTGTAGCTGACATAATAAATCCCTCCTAAAAACAAAACAGACACCAAATAAACGTTATACAACGTCGATTTGGTGTCCGCAGGCTCTCCATCTTGGACTGACATTTTATTTCAACTTCTTTTATTATACCAAAATTTTAGGGTTCTAAGTAATACTAATCAGCGTATTATTTGGATACAGTCCTTCTGAATGATTAATTAGCAGTGGCAGCTGCTGAAGGAAATAAAAAAGTTTGATTTCTAAGATGTAGAAGTGATTTGGTTAAGATGAAAGAGGCAATGTCAAGGTAGCAAAAGGTTCACTCTGGTTCTGGTTATGCCTTATCGATATACTAAAATGTAAAATCACATAATCTAATGGTTAAAAAGCCCGGGAATGGACACCAGGCTTTTTAAAAAAGATGTTTTTATTTAGGACCGCCTTTATCATAAAAGTACATCTCTTCTGATGTAATGAATTTTTTTCGTTTACTGTCTCTGTAAAATTCTATGGTAGCTTTACGTTGATAAGTAAGTCCACTCATTCTGCCCCATTCTCTCATAGTCCAGTAAGTATTCTTTACTTTTGTAGTCAAAATAACTGAACTTGCTGCCATTAATGCATTAGCCGGGAATGGAGTTACAGCTGCGATAGCTGCAGCAAGGATAGCAATGTTATCAGTAGTAGTTTTTGTTTGTCCATACTTCGTGTGGATGAACTTCCAACTTCCAGAACCACCTGATCCGCTCCCTTCTGGTATCTTCATAGTTTGGAAAGTTCCACTAGTTGAGGCCGATGGGGTAGACAATGTGTTAATGTTTTGACTTGCTTTTGAAAGAACGACCTTCCCATCAATAGACAATGTATCTTTTACTTTGTCATATGTAACTACAGTTTTCTTATTTCCTTGTAGGACTGTTACTGTTTTGGAATTAATTTTTTCGTCTGTTTTAAACTCTACTTTCTGCCCTTGGAATTCTGTGGTTACCGTTTTAGGTGAGGTAACAATACTGTTGTTTTCTTGTGCTTGAGTTGTTTCTGCAAATGAGAATGTACCTAAAGCCACTGTAACTGCTAGACTGGATGTGATAAGATTTTTACGTAGTTTCAACTGGTTCACTCCTATGTTTTATTTTGAAGCAATTTAATTGTACCAGAAAAAATTAGAAAATTGCGTAAAAATATTGAAATTTCCGGCAAAACGCAATAAAATTTTCAAGAGAGGAGAGATATATTTTGAATTCATTATTGAAGGTTTTTCTTGGAGTTTCACTTGCATTTGGAATCATCATTGCTCTTTTGTTTAAGTTTGAGATTGGTATGTTTATCACTTATCTATCTGTTGGATTAATTCTTATCTCTAGAGATTACGATAAGAACTCACTTCAAAGATATAGTGTTGTAGTAGGGATTTTGATTTTTTTATTTAGCTTTGTTTATTTATTCATTAAGGGAATAATATAGGCAGGAGTTATTACTTAAACCTTTGCATGATATTATAAAAAAGGCGTAGTTTTCAATGAAAGCACTTTTAAGCTTTATATTTGGAGACCTGGGAGGACTACTCATGTTAAACGTTAAAGAGCACTTTTCTCCCAATGTAACAACGGTTGTTTTTATTTTTCTTGTAATAGTTGTTTTTTTACTTGATGAAATGTGGAAAAGATATAAAACAAAGCAAGAGAGAGCAGGCGTAAGACCTGCTCTTTTTGTTTTCATCGGAATTGCTTTTTTAACACCTATTCTTCCAGCAATGCTCCATGACATATCTCTCTAAACCTTTATCTTTCTAATTTAAAAAAGTTCATAATCATCAAACCTGACTCTAAAAATTTTACCTTTTGTTGTTTCAACAACCGTGGAGCCATGTTCTACAGCTTCATATTTTTTCACCTTTCCGCTGTGTCCATCGAGCACAAGAAGAGTCACTTTTCCTTTTTCAACTTGCTCTATAAAAGTTAGATCTGAATTAACGTCTACTTCTTTCCCTCTAGCCAAGCAGAACGCCCCCTTGTATAATAAATTTGTTGAAATTCACGTCATGCACCGGGGCAATTTTGCTTCGCCTTTTTTTGACCAATATCAAAGTTAGAGGTGGACGGCTCGTCCCCCCTCTATGCAGCGATTGATCATGCAGCACCGTGTTCCTCATCTTCCTGGTCATCCTGGCTGTCATTTTCAGCTGACGAGACTTCTTCAGCCGGCGCATCGTTTTCTTGCTTGAACAGCGGCTCCGCTTCTGCATCTTGATCTTGCTTCCAGTCCCACCATGTATCTACAAGCGGCGCAACTTTCGCGAAATATTGATCCATTAGATCAACAATTTTGCCTGAAGATATATCAAGCTCAGATGCCAATTTTCTATAGGATTCACCTTCAATTTTGCGCTTCACGAAATTAGGGAAGTCACACGGAAACTCCTCGAAATTGGGCGCCATTCCGCTTGCAATAAACTCCTCTATAATTGCTCGTTCGATCTGTCGCTTTTCTTTTTTGGTTGGAATGTTTTCTTTAGGCAGCCCAAGCTCAGCCTCAAGCTGTTCTGGCTGCGGCTCAACCTCTGATACTACTCCATGCTGGTCAACCTTATATCTGGTTGTAGGTTGGTTTGTGTTAGGATTGATTTCAACGTTATAATTGACCAGTGTTGATTCCAGTTGGGATTCCACTTTTTGATCAATCATTTCAGAGAGGTGTTGAATCTTCCCGTCTAAATCCGCGCTATTGACCTCCAAGGTAATTTCCGTTAAGCCCTTCGGTTTCATATTCACCTTTTTTACAATTGCTTTGAAATCAATGAAAGACATAATTGTTCCTCCTCCTGGGATAATGGGGTGACTTTAATTTCAATTCTTGGTTTCTCGCTATAAAATTTACTGACATGCAAATCTACAATTTGGCTGTCATCTTGCCATAGCACTTTGTTAAGGCCGTCCTTGATACCCTTGATATAGTTATCAACGTCCGGCTTTTTGCTGGGCCGGAGCTCCCCTCTTTCAGCTGCAGCGGCCTTTTTCTTGCTAAAACTCTTAAGAGTCGATTTATAAACCTTTACTTCTAACTCCAACGGCCCTTTGAATAGATTAGGAGGGCGATGATCAGAAGCGGCCAATTTCACATACTGCTTGAAATCTCTTGATTTCTTAGGGTCATACATCCACACCATTCCGTTGATAGTCGTCGCACGGGGACGACCTTGCGCAACTGGTTCTCCGTAAATCGTGAATTCAATCATTTCTGTGGCTCTCCTATTCTGATAAATAATGTGAATGGAAGAAAGGTCAATCTGACCAACCTCATTCCGTTGACTAAATGAATTTCACAGCCGATATTCCAATTCAGAAGCACGATTGCAAGGAAAAACCTCGGCATTATCTCATGACCTCCCGGCGTCGCTCTGCCAACTCGTCAAACCATTTTTTATCTCCCAAATCCAAGGCAAGATCAATGAGCACCTGAAAATCTTTGTCCCTCAGTCGTTCATCGAGTTTCGTTACAGAATGGATAGAAACTCGCGGTAGAGTGCCAGAAGGAATCTGGACTAAAAGCACATCTTGTGCTTTGTCCATCACAAATGCATTTCCTTTGTATTTCCGTGTACTTATATAAATCCAATCGCCAATTCTAATCACTAACCTCTACCTCCCGTCATCAGATAGCCAGCTATGAATGAATCTTTGAATCTTCTCTTCTGGCGTGAATGTAATAAATGCTAAACATCGTAGTGATTGAAACACTCTCATCAATCTCCCGCCTCGCATGTCATTTTACGGCCAAAATCACATTTCACTTTTATGTGAAGCCACTCAAGCTCTGCAAGCGATAACTCATAGAGCTGACGGCCATCATCTGATTCATATTGACCATATCTGATAAGCTCATGAATCAAATAATCCTGCCGCTCACTGACGGTGTCTGTCGTTGATTTTTCACTCAATACGATTTCTCCTTTCTTATCCGGCCAAACCGGCATCCATCTGCCTGGAAAGGTTTAAAAACCTTCCGTATTCTTTGATAAAGCTTGCTTGTATCATGCCGGTCGGACCGTTCCGCTGCTTGGCAAGATCAATTTCAATAATGTTTTTTAGTTCAGAATTTTTGTTGTAGTAATCATCACGGTAAAGAAACATGACGACATCAGCATCTTGTTCGATGCTTCCGGACTCCCTTAAATCAGACATCATTGGCCGCTTATCCTGCCGCTGCTCTACCGCCCTGGATAATTGAGAAAGAAGAATGATCGGGATCTTGAATGCTCGGGCCATTTCCTTCAATTCCGCAGTAATGCTCCCGACCTCTAAGTCCCTTCTTTCATACTTCCCTATAGCTCTGATAAGCTGCAGATAGTCGATGATGACCAAATGCTTTTGGTTATCCGGATTTTCTTTTTTCGTCTTTCGAATTTTTGAACGTATATCTGCCAGTGTTTGAGCAGGTTGATCGTGAATGTTGATATTCCAACTTTCATACTCTCCAATGGCTTTGGTTGCATTCTCATAATCGTGATCGCTAAAGAATTTTCGGGGATTCTTCCACTTCGATCCCTCGATGTTCCCAAGATTGCTGAGTAGACGGTGAGTTAATTGCTTGTCTGGCATTTCAAGTGAAAAAATGTCGGTCACTCCGCCTTTCTCACAATTTGATTTCCCCATGTGTAATGCAAAAGCGGTCTTTCCCATCGATGGGCGAGCGGCTAACACAATTAAGTCACCATCCTGCCAGCCGCCTGTCATGGCGTTCAGATCGATTAAGCCAGTGTTTATGCCTGTGATGTCCTCCTTCTCCTCATGCATGTCGTTGTAAATCTCCATGAGGACATCCTGTTTCGTACGGTTTTTTTCAATTCCGATTTCTTGAAGCTCCATCGCTCGTTTATATAGCTCCGTGATCCCGTCGTCGGTCGGAGTATTTGCGAATTCAATCGCAATCTTTTTCATTTCTCGTAATCTATAAGTTTCGTAAATCAATGTCTGATAGGCCAAGAAATTGGCGGTGCTGGCCACTGCACTACCTAAGTCCGTTAAATATTGAAGGCCGCCTACTTGCTCAACGGAATCGCCTAATTTTGTAACCGTGGTAACCATATCAACGGACTTGCCGAGCTTTTCAACCTCACGCATGGCCTTAAAAATGACTTGATGTCTCGTTTCAGAAAAATGCTCGGGCTGAAGAGACAATTCTTTAATCAGGTCACTTTCTACGAGAATACAGCCGAGCAGAGCCTGTTCAGCCTCAACGTTTTGGAGAATATTTTGCATTGCGTGCCCACTCTTTCTGTTTTGCTAAAAATTCGTTTTTCTCTGGCTGTCTGACTTTAATCTCAGCAATAGATGGTGGAAATCGATTATTTAAAATGTGCTCGTCCACTTTCGCGAGAACCGGCTCATATGGCAATTTGCTAAGATGATCAATCCAGAGTTCAATTCGCTTTTTACCAACATCGCCGGTTAAATCGAATTTTGTATAAGCAGCAGCTATTCTTTGCAGGATCTCCATTGCCTGGTTCACTTCCACGTTTATCCCCCCATCTGAATGCCGTGCTCTCTGGCGTATTCGGCCAATGCATCGAAGCTGTTTTGTTTTTTCTTATTAGGGAACTCTTTGACATTCGATTGCTGTCGCTGAAGCTTGGCCCATCGATCAAGAATGCCTTTTTCACAGTAAGCAAAAGATTTGATGGTGTCGGCACGATGTTTCAGCTTGTACTCATCGAATATTTCATCAATCCATTTCAAGATATATTCCAAAGGTATTTTGTCTTTAAGAAGTCGATTGATCGACTGAGAATCCATAGGCGATAAAAACAAGCTACCTTTCCGCTGCAGAAATTTGTTTTCAATTTGTTGAAAAGCTGAGTATTTCTCTTCCTCTTCTTCTCTTCTTAAATTCTTTAATTCTTGTTTTTGTTCCGCGATCGTTCCGTGATCGTTCTGCGGTCGTTTCGCTAAAGGTTCATTATCCGTTTCGTGAAACGATTCATCTGTAAGGCTAAACCCTTGATACAATTGATATTTAACGATGGTAAACAACGTTCCGCTATCCGTTTCACTAACGGTGATCATTCCGTTTTTCACGAGTTTTTTCACAGAACGTAAAATGGTGCTTTTTGAGACTTTTTTAAACGCCCGTCCTTCTTTAAATTCAAGGTCGTCACATAATTTTGAATAGGATCTTATGTACTGACCTTTTTTCAGTTCAATACCGTTAATTTTTATTCCGTCCTTATGACTTGCTTTAAGCAGAAGTAAGGTGAACAGCCGAAATGTCGTTACATCACTCCATATTTCATGATCAACTATCTTCCGGTGTAGCTTAATCCATCCCTGCACGTCAATCTCCTCCTTTCTGTTTACAAAGAGCTGTCATGCCGCTGATGCGGACTAAATATAAATTAGGTTCACTTGCCCTTAGGTATCCCTCAACATAGGCGCGGAACAATTCAGCCCGGTTAGAAGCCCCTTCCGTCATCCACTTGTAACAGAAGGGAATTGCCACCTTAATCATCGAATGGGAACTCATCCTGCTTGATGTTTATAGGCTCGCCATTGAATGGATCAGCGTCGTCCTGCACGCTTGGTTTTACTTCTTGATTTTCTTCTTTTGTCTGTTCGGGTTCAGGGGCATTGATAACCGGGACATCTGAACTCCCGTGAACTAATTCATCATCATATACTGACTGTGCTTCTGCTGTTATATCCTTACGAACCGTCTCATCCTGAGAAACTTGTTGCTGAATTTCTATGCTTATCGGAAGGTACTTCCACATACGACGAATGACAGTTTTCTTTGCCATTTCTTCATAGTCTGTTTTCCATGGGCCGTTATCCTTCGATTTACTCCGTTTACGCACGTTTTCAACATCTTGCTTGCTGAATACCTCGAATTGATAACCCCCGTCTTTAAAGTGGGCAACTGCATAAACATGAGTCATAGCCCCTCTGTGACCTGTAGCCGGTTTATGAATCAGCTTGGGATGCAGCCCCAATTCATAGACAAAATCATCGGCTTCATGGACAGTATGAGCATATATGCTTTGTATATGTCCTGATCGCCTGGCAAGGTCAATCATGCCTTTATAACCAATGATGAACTGAACCTCTTTTACCCATTGATCTGGCGCTCCATTTTGACCTTTAATTTTTCTATTGAATGGTACAAGATAACAGTGTCCTACTATCCCGGGTTCGAGTCCTAACTGGGCAGACTGCATAACTGCACCAAGTAATGAAGCTGGTGAACACTCTTGCAATGCTGGATTGTTTCTAATTGTTGTTAAAACAATTCTTGTAATTCGCTCTGGTGTAATGTGTTTCGGCAAAGCTTTTTGAAGCTCTGGCTGCAGTTTCTTAAGATAACCTGCAATAGTTTTAGGTTCTTCCTCTGATTGTGTTTGAACAGCATTAACTTTATTTGCTAACTGATTACGAATATCTGCGTTTTTAGCCATTTTCTTTAAGCTCCTTTACGCTGAATCTTCTATGAGTTGAAGGTTTAGTGAATTTTTCAAAGAGTTCAGGGTGTTCAGCAGCGAATGCTTTTTTATCAAAACGGATAGCCGTGACAGTTTTCCAGATGACTCGGACATTGCCGACATTCCCGGTCTCATATTCCCCTAGCATCCCCTTTAATTGGTTTTCTGCTTCTTTCAGCTGTTCTTTTGCTTTTTTCTCTTCGGCCTTGGCCTCTTTATAGCGATCAATCAGTTCATTCGCCGCAAGAGGCAGTTCTTTTTCGTCCTCAAGGCCAACAGGATACATATAAGTTAAAAGCTCTGTGGAAGCCTCAGAACCATCAAACATAGGGGGAATCTCATTCAGGACATGGTTTTCCCAAAATTCTTTTTCAACCTGAATGAGGTACTTGATAAGCTCTTCGTCCCGTTCTATCTTCTTATAAACGAATTTGTTTCCGCCGATTAAAACAGCAATCCACCAAGCTTTAAAACCTGTCACCGCCATATAATGCTGGCATTGGACCAGATAGGCTTCTGGAACTTCCTCACCGTCCCAGTCGTTCTTGAGGTATTCTGACGCTGTTTTACATTCTAGACCCACCTGTTCACCAACAATGAGCCTGTCTACGTTGGCAAGCATAAAAGGATAATCAGGATGCTGCAGAATGGCCTTGCGACGGCGTACCTTTTTACCCGTCCGCTTTGAAAACTCCCTGGCAACCGTCTCCTCGAGAATATTGCCCCAATATGCTGCCTCGCCTGATGAATCCTCTTTCGGAGCCTGCCCAACCTTATCCAGATAGACAGACATTGGTGTTTTCCACTTACTCAGCCCGGCAATGGCCGCGGCGTCAGATCCACCGATACCTGCTCGCCGCGCTTCAAGCCATTGTTCCTCTGTCATGTTCTCTGTTGGCATGTAAACCTGTGCCAGCATCAAACACCCACCCTTCCACGGAAGCTATTCAATTGAAGGTAACGTTCAAACTGTTCCTTTGTATCGAATTGAAAAGCAGGCTTACGGTCTTTCACAGTGATTACACCCTTTACTTCTGATAAACGCCATTGATCAAATCGATCTGAACTAAAATTAATGATTCCATATGGTTTTGCCATGTATGGAAACCTCCTTGTTTTTCATGAGGCATTTTGATAAACTATCATCAAGAATCGTGTGTATTACGAAAGAGCCCACTTAAGCCCTTTCACCACCCACTTGTGCAGAGTGGGATTTTTTTTATTTGCCCGTATAAAATTCAAATTCAAGCTCCTCTTTTAAATAGCGCGGAAGATTATCGATATAAATGATTTCGCCTTGGTTTTTATCCAAGACATAATCATCATGAACAAGCGATACCTCTTCCCCATAGAAATCCCTAACCGTCTTATCCTTTTTCGGAAAAGACGCAGGATAACCAGTCCGCTCAATTTGAGTAATTAACGGATGCTCCATACTAGCCCTCCTTACAATTTGTGTTTGTTTAACGCCTCGGAAAGTTCTAAAGCTGTCTGTCCCATTGCCTCTTGAAGAACTTCTTCTCCTACCTCATATGAAAACAACTCGGCTCTAGTCTTTGCTGCACAGATGGCCATACGAAGTTCTCCAACAACTTTCGTGGCATGAACCAATTCCTCTACAGAATCAAATGTTGCACCCATAATTTCACCTTCTTTCCGATGCTTGTGCGCATCGTCACAGCCAGGAACGGAGAAAACGGAGGGTATACAAAAGGAATGGATACGTCCCCGGCCATGACGACAAGCACAAGTACGCTTGCCGATTTTCAGATAAAGCTTTATAATGAATTCACAACATCTTTGGTTGAAGCAGTGAGCGTGCCGGCTTGCTGCTTTTTCATTTCATTTAATGACTTCTTGATTTCTGCCTCTGCGAGTAAAACCAGAGCTGGATTTTCTCTCGCTCTCTTACAATCTTCACGAACCTGTGATCCTTTCATTAATCGACTTGCAGTAAGAACAAAGTTCATTTAAAACATCCTTTCCAATTTTTCAATTAGTTCTGTTGGAGATTGAGACTGATTTATAATCTGTATAGCACTTGAAAATTTACGCTTGTTTTCTCTTAATCTCTTAAGCTCGTTATGTGATTTTTGAATATCTCTAATCGCATTGTCTGCCTTTCCTGAATCGCCTTCATGTATTGCTATGATCAACATTCTTGCTAACTCTTCAATACAAATCATCTCGATAGCTGCTTGTCTCAAATCTGATTGAAGAAACTGATTTAGATTTATTTTCACTCCGTAACCCATCCCCTTGCTTTCCACGTTATCCCGCGCTTTCGGTAACATTCTTTCAGAGAAATCCCATATTCCTTGCAAAGCAAAGCAGCTAAATTTTTTGCCCACGCCTCAACGTCAAGGAGCTCTTTTATGGCTTCTTTTACACGCTCCTTTTCCTCAACAGATACTATTTTCGGGTTCTTTACAAAGCTGACTTCGTGAAGGGTCCGAATTACCTCTTGCGCCTCATTGACCATGATTTCTTCAAAAGCCAAACGATGTCTTTCAACACTATCGCCTGAAAAAACAGGCGGCGCACATCCATCTGAAAAATGAAACATGACTCCCATTGCAAAAAATGGTTGATCAAATTTCCTTAAAGCTGCTTCAGCAACATCAAAAGGCATCTTTCGTCTGTCATTTTTCATATGACTGACCATTTGTTCTGACACATTCAAGTCAAGGGCTAATTGACTGCCGGTCATCTTCTCAGCATCAAGAAGATGACGTATTGAGCGGCTAATCTTTGACATTTCAATTCCTCTCTTTCGTTTGTATAGAATTCCTCATTTTTATATACAATTAATGGATGTAAGCTTTATTTAGGGTAGGGCTAATATTGGTTAGAGTGACTCACATGCCTTCTCAATAATTTTGTTTTCTTGAGCATTAATCCAGGCATCAATACTAGGCCTTGTAAAAAAGATGCGCTTCCGAACACGAAAGTGTGGTATCTGATTTTCTCTAACCATTGCGTAGATGGTGTCATGGTGTACTCCCAAATAGTCAGCAGCTTCTTGTACAGTTAAAGTATTGCGTGTCATATTTAACCTCCTAAGCTGAATCAAATCTGCTTCCATTTTGTAAACTGTAGGCAACATCATCTATAAAAAAAATTTCTCTTGGATCTTTATCAAAAAAGTTTCCGATTTTAATCACAATTTCACCTGAAGTATTTGAACCTTTCTCAATAGCAGCAATAGTGTACCTAGATACACCAATTTCTTTAGCCAGCTGTTCTTGCGTTAAATCAAACTCTTCACTTTTGCGAAGATATTTAACTCTATTTTTCAATATGGATTCACCTCACTTTTTTGTTGCCTGTTGTTTACGATACAAATTGTACACCTAAGGCAACAAACTGTCAACTAAGTACAACAAAAAAGTTTTTGTTCCCTATTTTTTTATTTGTCAGTTTTGGTTTACAATATGTTATACAAAGGCAACATAAGGAGAAATAATATTATGAATGAATTGGGTAGCCTGCTTAGGAACTTACGCGGAAAGCTTTCACTTAGAAAAGCAGCCGAATTAACGGGATTAAGTCATACGTATATTGCTGATGTTGAAAAAGGAGTTAAACACGGAACAAAGACACCTGTAAAACCCTCCCCCGAGACATTAAAAAGATTTGCTAAAGCATATGACTATCCTTATGAGGAGCTTTTAAGAGCCGCCGGCTATATAGATAAGAAAGAAGAGTCAGATTGGGATTCAAATCTTCCTGAACTAACTGAAAAAGATGAGAAAGACATTGCCCGGGATTTAGAAAAGATTATAAACAATCTCGAAAGTGAAAATGGTTACTCTCATTACGATGGTCAAACTATCGATGATATGGATCCCGAGGATAAAGAACTTTTAATCGAGTCGCTAAAGAATTCTATGCGTTTAGCTAAACGGATGGCAAAACAAAAATTCACCCCGAAAAAATATAGAAAGTAGGAGTGAGAAAGAGTAATGCACTTTATAAAAGGGAAGGTCAATGAACTTATTAAGAGATTCAATACCAATGATCCATTTGAAATTGCGGAAAGACTCAATATCATGATCTTATTTGAAGACTTAGGAAAAGCGTTAGGGTACTACAGCTCTTATAAACGATATCAGTTTATTCATATTAACAACCGGCTTGATGAAACGTATCATCGGCCTGTTTGTTGTCATGAATTAGGACATGCCGTACTTCACCCTAACTCAAATGCTCCCTTTCTAAAGAGCAGAACCTTTTATGCATCTGAAAAAATAGAAGTCGAAGCTAACAAGTTCACAGTTGAAATGCTTTTACCTGATGAATATATTTTGAGCTATAAAGATACTAATTTATCACTGAAAGAAATTGCCGGAATCTATGGCGTTCCGAAAGAGTTATGTCACCTAAAAAAATTTTGACACACAATAGGAAATTTGGATCATATGTCATATCAATCGATAGGGTAAATATTCATATAAAAGGGGAAATACATATGAAAAATCGATCAATTATTTTTACTGTAAGTTTGATATTGTTTCTTTCATTGGCCGCTTGCAATAACACCACAAGCAATAAAGCTGACAATGAAGCCTCGGAGCAAGAGAGCGAAACTGCTGAACTTGGTAGCATAAAGAATCCCTTTAAATTTAAAGACTCCGAGGTAATTATCGATTCTGTTCTTGGGGATGACGGTAAAAAATATGAAGCTGAAATAAGTATCACTGTTGAAGAGGTGATTAGAGGAAAAAAAGCATATGAAATTTTAAAAGAAGAGAGTAGCACAAACTCTAAAGCTGAAGAGGGTTATGAGTGGGCACTTGTCAAAGTAAAATTCGGATTAGATAAAATCGAAAACGAAAAATATCCGATTACAATTGCTCAAGAATTTAGTTTTGATTTTGTATCTCATGATGGCCAAATTTATAATGCAGAAAAGCCTTATATCTCCAATGGATTAGAAGGAAACATTTACGCAGGAACTTCAAAGGAAGGCTTTATTGTGCAGCAGGTGAAGCAAGGTGATGATTTCCTTATTGGTTATAAAAGTTTATACGAACCAGGAGAAATGTATTTCAAAACAAAATAAAAATGCCCTTTTTGGGCTTTTTATTTTCATCGAAAACAGAACATACGTTTCAATTCGTAGGAGGAATTAGTGTGGCTCATTATCAGCAAAGAGGTAAGAATTCTTGGTTACTTGTTGTTGAAACAGGATTCAATCCAATAAAAAAGAAACGAGAACGATTTACAAAAACAATTCGAGTAGAAGATGCTTTGTTAAAAACAAAGAGAAAACTTAAAAACCACCTTGATGATCAGCTTTACAAATTTAAAATTGAAGTAGAAGCTGGTGAATATATCAAACCTGAGAAGACAACATTTGAATCATTCGCCAATAAATATATAGAAAAAATTATATTTAAAAAATATGCATATAGAACATCTGAAATGCATCTATCCCATTTAAAAAATTATATAGTACCTGCCCTTGGCCATCTTAAACTTGATCAAATAAGAACCATGCATATTGTTGAATTTATGGATAGCTTAGAAAAAGACGGTATTCGAATAGATGGAAAAACAGGAGGTCTTGCAGATTCCACACGACGAGACATATACAAAGTATTAAAATCGATGTTTAATGTCGCAGTAAAGCAATGGAAATTAATAAGTGTTAACCCTTTGGAAGGATTGACCCCTCCCGAAGTACAAAAAAAAGAAATGAAATACTTCGAAGCCCATGAAGCAAAACAGTGCATTGCGGCTCTTTATAAAATAGAAATGAAATGGCGATTATATTTTTTAGGAGCTATGATCGGCGGTTTTAGACGTGGTGAAGGAACAGCCTTTGAATGGCATTTAGATGTAGATTGGGAGAAAGGTGGTTTTCGTGTAAATCGATCAATTCCAAAAACAATTAATGGGAATCCCCTCGTAAAAGACCCAAAATCATGGAGTTCAAAACGTTTTGTGAAAATGCCCGATTTTTACATGAAAGAATTGGCAGCATATTATCGAATGTGGCAAAAAGAAAAAGATATACTTGGAGATGCTTGGGAAGGCGAAGATCATCAATACATCTTTCATAACGGGAAAGGAAAACCATACTACTACACTACACCTACAAATAAGTGGTCAAAATTTAAAAAGAAATATGATGTGAAGAATATACGTTTGCATGATCTTCGGCACACTATGGTAGCATTACTTATTGAAGCTGGAGAAAATATGAGTGCAATTCAAAAAAGAGCTGGTCATGCAAGTCCACAAATTACCTCTAATATTTATGGTCATGTCACAGAAGAACTCGAAAATAAAACTGCTGAATATTTTAATCAATTTAATCCTAAAAAGGATTGAAACGTTGCTTTAATAATCAAAATGCTAAGCTATTTTAAATGTGCAATGGTATCAATCCCTGCCCGGATCCCCCTTAATTCAAGGGGGTTTTTTCTTCGCCATCATATACAATTATATGGAAAACTGTTGGCGAATTGTTGTCCAACACTGCCAACAAACATCATTTTCTTTCAGATATTATCGGATACGAGATTCAACAACCCTTGAAATAAAGGAACATATCAGAATCGCACATACTAGTTCAGAAGCCATCAACTACCTTGACAGGGTAGAGGTCGCTGGTTCGAGCCCAGTCGGAATCATACCAACAAACCCTTGCTAAGCAAGGGTTTGTTTTTTTATTCTTAGCTTTGACAACAACTGGATGAATCGAATTATTGGCAAACTCCTTTTTCAAAGACAGACGGACTTTAAGACGGCTGTCTTTTTGTCTTAAAAAGCGTACAATATTCCGAATAGGACAGGTAAGGCGATTTCGGGTAAATTCATTTGCAGGCTTGCTCATCATAGGGTAAGTAAAAGCTATTTCGCCGGTTCTGGTCATTAATAGAGAATGATGCCCTTTAAGACGGCTCTTCATTTCATGTTCAAAGTATTTCATAATGTCGGTACGCGTGAGATGCGTCGGAACGAAAAAAGGTGAGCAAATTATTTTTTCTATCATTGATTATAACAACAGGTCGAAATAACCATCATAATCATTAAACTGTTGAACAACAAAATTACCTTTGACTGATTGCAATCTTCTGACAGCCATTTTCTTGGGTGTCAGTTTTATTTTGGGACTAGAAAACAAGTCAAATGTCCGATTTAGGGATCATAAACGCCTGCTAAAATAAGGTGCGGAATGTAAGGAAATTCTATTTACTCAAAGAGGAGGGCCGAGTTTTTATAACAAACGCGAAAATTGAAAGGAGAACGACTGTGTCTAAGTCTATCATATCCGCTTTTATTTTATTATTTCTGCTTATTTTTTCGGCAGCTGAACCAACATCAGCGACTTTTTGGAATACCAAAGGGGACAATACCATTCATGATCCTTCCATGATCAAAGAAGGAAATACATGGTATACATTTGGAACGGGCATTGGCAACGGCATCCGTGTCATCAAATCTACAGACGGAAAAACTTGGAGTGCGTCGCCAAGCATTTTTTCAACTCCATTATCATGGTGGAAAAAATATGTACCGAACCATGAAAAAAATCAATGGGCGCCTGATATCAGCTATTATAATGGACGCTACTGGCTTTATTATGCGGTATCCGCGTTCGGCTCGAATACTTCGGCGATCGGACTGGCTTCAACAGACCGACTCTCTTCCAGAAAATGGCGCGACGACGGACTTGTCACCCGGACGACGACCTCGAACAATTATAATGCGATCGACCCTGAAATGATCGTTGATAAAGAAGGAAATCCGTGGCTGTCCTTCGGCTCATTTTGGAGCGGCATTAAGCTGACAAAGCTTGATAAAAACACGATGAAACCTACAGGGAAGCTTTATTCCATCGCTTCAAGGCCGAGCAATGGCGGAGCGCTTGAAGCACCGTCTATTACTTACAAAAACGGCTACTATTATTTATTCGTTTCATTCGATAAATGCTGTCAGGGTGTTAACAGCACCTATAAGATGGCTTACGGCCGTTCAACAAAAATTACGGGACCTTACTATGACAAAAGCGGCAAGAAAATGACGGAAGGCGGAGGCACAATCCTCGACTCCGGAAACGACCAATGGAAGGGCCCAGGCGGCGCAGATATCGTGAACGGCAACATCATCGTCAGACATGGTTATGATGCGCTTGACAACGGGGCGCCTAAGCTGCTGATCAATGATTTAAACTGGGATTCCAAAGGCTGGCCGAAGTATTAGTTTTTAAACCAAGCAGATGTTTTCTGCTTGGTTTTTAACATCTAAAAAGATCTTCATCCCGTCTCGGACAGTCCCTCCATTACATTTCACCACTCCGCTTTTCACCGGGTTTGCGTTGTATGAAAAAAAGAGGAAGACATTAAAGATCTCCCTCTTTTTTCTAACTGTTTGTGAATATCCTTATTGTTTTGTCTTTGACCGCCAAATTTATATTCCACCTAGGACTAATCATCAATTCTCCAGTATTTGAAACACTTATAATCGCATGTATCTCATCTGCTTCATCATTCAGCAATACGATTTTGTTTTGCTGCTGATCTATTGTGATATCAATATTTTCTTGTATCTCTAAGTACCAATCTTGGAATTTAATACCATTAATCTCCTTTATATTTTGCTATGTCTTCTGCTATGAATTAACCATTCACCATCCAGATTGATCTCACGGCTTGCGGAGCGAGCAAATTCAAACCGGACTGCTCATTCCTTCTTATGTGTCCAAAATGTTGCGGCTCCAACACCTGAATATTTCCAAAAAATCAGAAGAACCCCCCTCCCCTCCAAGTCTTTATTGACAGTATCCTGCATTGTGCATACAATTGAAAATGATTATCAACATCAAGCAGGAGGAAAGCACAATGTTTAATGGAGCAAATAGGCGAAATATACTGTTTTTAGCTGCTTTTATTTTATTATTATCAACTGTATTAATTGGTTGTACTAACGCTGGCGAAGGATCTGCGGCCAAAAGAGAAAACGACAACATGCTTACGATCGCTTGGCCGCAGGATGTAGGGGAAATGAATCCTCATGTTTATAATCCTTCGCAATTATTTGCTCAGTCAATGGTGTATGAACCGTTAGTAAGCTATCAAGATGGGGGCGATCTAAAACCGCATCTTGCTGAATCATGGGACATTTCCAAGGATGGTAAAGTATATACGTTTTATCTTCGTAAAGGTGTGAAGTTTTCAGACGGAACAAGCTTTAATGCACAAATTGTGAAAAAGAATTTTGATACGCTTTTAAAGAATGTTGAATTACACAGCTGGTTAGGTTTCATTACGAAAATAGAACGAACAGATGTGATCGACGAAAATACATTTCAATTGACATTAAAGGAACCCTATTATCCAACCATTCAAGAGTTAGCTGTTGTTCGACCGGTTCGTTTCTTAGGTGAAGCCGGATTCCCTGAAGATGGTGATACTTCAAAAGGTGTCGTTAAACCGGTCGGTACAGGTCCATGGGTGTTGGAAGAGTATAAAGCTGATGAATATGCTGTTTTCAAACGTAATGAAAAGTATTGGGGTGAGCTCCCTAAAGAAGAAAAAATCAAAGTAAAAATCATTCCTGATGCGGAAACAAGGGTACTTGCTTTTGAAAAAGGTGATCTAGACATTATTTATGGAGAAGGTATCATTAGTTTAGACGCTTTTAAACAATTAGAATCAACCGGAAAATATGAAACTCGTATTTCCGAGCCGGTCGCAACGAGACAACTTGTCATCAATACGAAGAAAGAACAGCTTTCGGATGAACGGGTACGCCAGGCGTTACATTACGGTTTTAATAAAGAAGCAATGGTTGAAGGGAATACATCTGGCTACGAAGAGAAATCAGATTATATTTTACCGGCAAATCTGCCTTACACAAAAGACATTGATGCTGATGTAATCGATTATGATGCAGAAAAAGCGAAATCGTTATTAGACGAAGCTGGGTGGACGCTTCCTAAAGGGAAGACAGTTCGTGAAAAAGACGGACAACCGCTTGAAATCGAGCTCATGTATAATTCTGCAGAATCGATTCAAAAAACGATGGCGGAAACCCTCCAAGCCGAGTGGGCAGCCATTGGTATTAAATTAAACATTGTCGGTGTTGAATTAACAAAGCAAATTCAACGGTTTAAAGGAAATGAATTTGACATTAATTTCTTTAGTAACTATGGAGCTCCTTATGATCCTCATACGTTCTTAAACATTGTGGCGTCTGAAGGATTTGGATTTAATGAGGCGATTTCAGCATATTCGAACAAAGAAGAATTACTCAAACAAATCGCAAAGGTCCCTCAAACTATAGATGAGAAACAACGTCAAAAGCTTTACTCTTCTATTTTAAAATCAATCCAAGACCAAGGTGCGATTATTCCTGTTTCTTATATTAAGAAAACAGCGATTTATCAAAAAGATGTGACGAATTTTACTTTCCCTGCTAATCGTGACGAACATCCATTCACAGGAATTAGCATCGAATAGTAAGTAGCGGGAGGCTTTCATGGGCACCTATATATTGAAAAGAATCGTATCGATTATCCCGGTTTTTCTTTTGGCAACACTTCTAACGACTGGAATGATCCACCTTTCACCAGTGGATCCGGCTGAGGCTTATTTAGCAGCCGCTCATATTCAGCCGACCGATGAGATTTTGGCTCAGAAAAGACAAGAGTTCGGTTTAGATCAACCTTTCTTCATTCAATATGTAAACTCTATTATAAAGATATGCCAACTTGATTTTGGCATATCTTATGTTTCGAATAAGCCGGTTTGGGATGAGGTTACATACCGAATGCCAGCTACGATACAGCTGGCTATAGGTAGCATCATCCTAGCATTGCTCGTCAGTGTCCCTCTAGGCTTTCTTGCTGGGGTAAAGAAAAATAGCGTAATCGACCACTTTAGCCGTATTCTCTCTTTTTTAGGGGCGTCGATTCCATCTTTTTGGCTAGGTTATATATTGATTTTTTTCTTTTCTATTAAACTTGACCTTTTTCCAGTTGAAGGAATTGGAACATGGCAGCACCTTGTTTTACCTTCCGTGACACTGGCTCTTCCCTTAATTGCAATCTATACAAGATTGTTGCGTGCCAGCGTTCTTGAACATTTGCAAGAGCCCTATGTGCGATTTGCCAGGGCGAGGGGAATTGCTGAAAAAACCATTATGGCAAAGCATGTTTTAAAGATTGCCATTTCCCCGATGATTACTGGACTTGGGGTGAATCTTGGAAAACTGCTGACTGGAACGATTATCGTTGAAGCCGTGTTTTCCTGGCCCGGGTTTGGCCGTTATTTTATTGAAGCGATTTTTAATCGTGATATACCTGTCATTCAATGCTATGTGCTAATTGCAGCTGTCTTATTTATCGTCAGCAATTTAATCGTTGATCTGATTCAAATATATATTGACCCGCGCATTTCCAGGAAAGAAGGATACCAGCAATGATAACAAGTATACGTAAGATATTCAGAAGTCAAAAAGTGATTCCCATATGTTCGATCATA
This sequence comes from Bacillus swezeyi, assembly GCF_001969815.1. Taxonomy (GTDB): domain Bacteria; phylum Bacillota; class Bacilli; order Bacillales; family Bacillaceae; genus Bacillus; species Bacillus swezeyi. The sequence goes on from NZ_MRBK01000021.1 coordinate 56,925, forward strand.
TTAGGTATTCTTTTTATCATTGCCATATTTGCTCCCTGGATCGCACCAAATGACCCTATTGCTGTCAATTTAGCTTATAAGCTACAGCCGCCTTCATGGGCTTTCCCGCTCGGAACCGATCATTTAGGAAGATGCAACCTATCACGCATTTTATATGGGGCACGCATTTCGTTAGGCTTTGCGATGCTTATCTTTCTTTCATCCATCGTGATTGGTTTAATCGTTGGAATCTTTTCCGGATATAAAGGCGGTTGGATTGATCATGTTTTAATGAGGTTTTGCGATGGAATGATGGCTTTCCCAAATCTGATTCTTATTCTTGGATTGGTCGGAATATTTGGGCCTGGCCTTACACAAGTCGTCTTAGCGCTAATGCTTGTGCAATGGGTCTACTACGCGAGAATGTTCAGGGGAATGGTGCTTAGTCTAAAAGAACAAAACTTTATTGCAGCTGCGAAAATAAGCGGTTCTTCCCAATGGAAGATTATGAAAAATCATATTGTCCCTAATGTACTTCCCCCGCTTGCCGTAATGGGTACATTAGAAATGGGATGGGCCATTATGGATATATCCGCCATGTCATTTCTAGGATTAGGAGTACAATCCCCTACACCTGAATGGGGAGCGATGATTCACGAAGGAAAATCGTATATTCGGACGAATCCAGAATTAATGCTTTATCCAGGTTTAATGATTATGCTTGTTATTGTAACATTCAATTTGCTGGGTGAAGCTTTATCAGAACGGTACGGTGTCAAACGACGATTTTAAAAAGGAATGAGTATGTTGGGAACAGAGTCCAATGTGTTACAAGTCAGGGATTTACACATACAGGTAAAAACAAAAAACGGTACTGCGACCCTTGTTCAAGATATCAATTTCGATCTAAAGCGTGCGAGCGTACTTGGCCTTGTCGGGGAAAGCGGATGCGGTAAAACCGTTACCAGTATGTCCATTCTTCAGCTTCTTGATCAAAAAACAACAACGATTAAAGGCAGTATCGCTTTACAAGGCCGCGAATTAAATGGTTTAGGTGAAAAAGAAATGCGCAGGATTCGCGGCAAGGATCTAGCCTTTATTATGCAAAATCCGATGAATGCTTTTACACCCGTTTTTACAATTGGCCATCATTTTATCGAGACCATTTGCTCACATACATCTTATCGTAAAAAACAAGCACGAGAACTTGCCATTGAGGCCATGCATCATGTGAACCTTCCGAATCCTAGACAACTTTTAAAATACTATCCTTTTCAATTGAGCGGCGGTATGCTTCAGCGGGTGATGATTGCCATTGCAGCCTGCCTGCACCCAGCCGTTATTATTGCTGATGAACCAACAACCGCACTTGACGTTCATAATCAAAAGAAAGTGCTTCGCCACTTGGATAAAATCCGCTCTGAATTTGGTTCAGCCATTTTATTAATATCTCATGACCTCGGCGTCATTTCGGAAATGGCAGATGAAGTCGTCGTGATGCATAGTGGAAGAGTAGTAGAAAAAGCGGATGTGTTTCAGCTATTTGATGAGCCGCAGCATGAGTATACGAAGAAACTATTAAATGCCCGCTCACTATTACACGCAGATGATCCGATCATCCATTTGACTTGAAAGGGGTGAACAAATGAGTTTATTACAAGTAAAGGAAGTCACTCATAGCTACGGTTCGCGAACGTTTTTCAACTGGAAAGATCATTCTAAAACAGTACTTTCCGATATTTCCTTCTCTATTGAAGACGGAACATGCTTGGGACTGCTTGGTTCAAGCGGAGCAGGTAAAAGTACGTTAGGAAAAGTAATTCTTGGTTTGGAACGACCGCAAAATGGACAAATTCTGTTTCAAGGGCATGATATTTATACTACGGATAAGCCTATTCGTCAAAAAATCCGCCGTAATCTTCAAGCTGTCTTTCAGGACTCATACTCATCGGTCAACCCCCGCATGACCGCAGAACGTATTATTGCAGAGCCTTTAGAAAACTACGAAAAGCTTACAGCAGCTGAACAAAAAAGAACCATTGTTGAATTATTGGAAAGGGTCGGACTAAGCGAAAAGGACTTAAAAAAATACCCGCACCAATTTAGCGGCGGTCAATTGCAAAGGATCAATATTGCAAGAGCGATCTCCCTCAAACCAAAACTGATTGTTCTAGACGAAGCTGTCAGCAGTCTAGATATGGTGAACCAAGCACTCATCTTAACATTATTAAACGAATTAAAGGCAGACTTCGGCTTATCTTATCTTTTTATTACCCATGATATTAAAGCCGCCTATGAGATTAGCGACACATTGGGTGTACTGGAAAAAGGAGAATTAGTCGAGCTTTACCAATCAAAACATCAGTTTTTCACCTCAGAACACCCTGTAGCAAAAGAAATGAGAAGTTCCATACTTCCCGAGCACCCGCGTTTCCGGAAGCATGGGGATCGAGCTCATTTGAGGTGAAGTGAGAGACGGTGCCTTTTTGCTTTAAGAAGGAATCTTGAGGTACCCCCCAGTCGAAATCATACCAACAAACCCTTGCGAATCAAGGGTTTGTTTTTTTGTGTTTTACATGACAACATCGGGAAAAGGGTCATTCACAAGGTGATCTTCAAGACGGGCGGGGTGATCAAATTCTTTCTTGTATTGATTTTACAAATGACCACAAAAGAGTTAGATATAAAAGATTTTCTCCTCTGTTCTGCTGTTTTTTATACTCCCCCTATTGCTCAATCCCATCCCCCCTATTACACTATTTAATTATCACACTATTCAAAATACTAAACTGAAACGGGGGGATTTTCATGAATTCTTCATTCATTTCACCTGATGATGTATGGGTGCTTTGGGGATTTATTGCGATGTGGGCGGCTGTGAGCATTTATTTGGAGCAGCGGTTTCGCTGGGCTGCCGCGGTGTCTGGGGCCGTGCTTGCGCTTGGCGGGGCGATGGCGTTTACGAATGCGGGGATTCTTCCGACTGAGTCACCTGTTTATGATGCGGTTTGGACATATGTCGTTCCGCTTGCGATTCCTTTGCTGCTTTTTCAAATCAACTTGCGGAAAATTGTCAGAGAAAGCAGACGGCTTTTGTTTGTTTTTTGCATCAGCTCTGTCGGTACTGTAATCGGAAGCATGATCGCATTTTTCCTTTTTAAACAGCAAATCCCGTACCTTGACAAAATCGGCGGGATGATCAGCGCTTCCTATATCGGAGGAGGCGTGAACTTTGCGGCAATGGCGGCAAAATTTCAAACTCCGGGCGAGTACGTATCTTCGACAGTTGTTGCCGATAATTTTATGATGGCTTTGCTCTTTTTCATTTTAATGGGCATCCCTGCGTTAAAATGGTTTCAAAAACAGTTTTCCGTATCTGAAATAGCTGCTCCCGAAAAAAATCAAGCTGAATCTTACTGGAAGCGAAACGAGATGTCTCTTCGGGACATTGCCTTGAATATGGGGACGGCATTTGCGATTGTCGTTGTTTCTGTTAAAACGGCCGCTTTTTTTCAAGGGCTGTTCCCTTCTGAAAGCGACTCGTTTATCGTTCGGCTATTATCCGGGATTCTCGGCGACCAGTATCTTGTTCTGACAACGCTGACGCTCGCCGCAACTTTTGCCTTTCCGCGTTACTTTGAAAAGATGCGCGGTACACAAGAAATCGGCACTTATATGATTTATTTATTTTTTGTGGTAATCGGCATTCCTGCGGACTTGCGAATCATCCTGATAAATGCTCCGCTTCTCTTGGCATTTGTTTTTATTGTCGCGATCTCCAATCTGCTCGTCTCGCTGGCAGCGGGAAGAATCTTTCGTTTTCGGCTTGAAGAAATTTTGCTTGCCTGCAACGCTTCTGTCGGCGGTCCGACGACTGCGGCTGCGATGGCGATTGCAAAAGGCTGGCGGGAGCTTGTCGCCCCGATCATGCTGGTCGGAACGTTCGGCTATCTGATCGGCAATTATGTCGGAACCTTGCTCGGAACATGGTTTTCATCATTTGTCTAAGATGCAAAAAGCCGGAGATTCTTCACGAATTCACCGGCTTTTCACGCTTTCCGACTATGAACGGGCAAACGTTCCCGCTACGGTTTGCAAGGCCTGTGCAAAGTCTTTCTGTAAATCATCGGCATTCTCTACACCGGCGCTCAGCCGCAGGAGACCGTCTGTAATGCCCCGTTTTTCCCGCTCTTCCTTCGGCATGGCGGCGTGCGACATTTTCGCCGGATACGAAAGAATCGATTCGACCGCGCCAAGACTCACAGCAAAGACTGGGAGTGAGACATGTTCCACAACCTTTTTAACAGCTTCTGCATCCTCAAGCTCAAAGGAAAGCACCGCTCCTGCACCAGTTGACTGATGTTTATGAACGGAAGCGCCCGGATGGGAAGACAGCCCCGGATAATAAACCTGTTTGACAGCGGGATGCTTCGCAAAAAATTCGGCTAGCTGCTGAGCCGTTCTGCTCGCTTTTTCCAGCCGCACCTGCAATGTTTTCAATCCTCTCAACACAAGCCAGCAGTCTTGGGCGCCAAGAACCGCTCCAAACGAATTTTGCAGTTTATAAAGATCCTCCCCGAGCTTTTTGTCTTTAACAACAGCAAGTCCTGATAAAACATCGCTGTGGCCGCTTAAAAATTTCGTCGCGCTGTGAAGCACGACATCAACGCCGAGCTCAAGCGGACGCTGCAGCGCCGGGGTCATGAATGTGTTATCAAGGAACGTCAGACAGTCGTGCGCTTTGGCAAGCTTGACGACGCCTCTTATATCCGTAATGCCGAGCGTCGGATTTGACGGTGTCTCAAGGTAGATGACTTTAGTGTTTTCTTTTATGTTTAAAGCAATTTCATTTAAATCGGTCATATCGACGAAAGTATGTTCAATGCCGAAGCGGCTCAGCACATCTGTGATCATGCGGTACGTTCCGCCGTAGACATCCTTTGTGACGAGGACATGATCGCCTTTTGATAAAAGCAAAAAGGCGGTGGAAATAGCGGCCATGCCGGATGAAAACGCGAATCCCCGCGTCCCGCCTTCAAGCTCTGCTATCGTGTCTTCAAGCGCCTTCCTCGTCGGCGTTCCGGAACGGCTGTAGTCATATTCGCCAAACTGGTCAAATGAGCCTTGATGAAAGGTTGAAGCATGCTGGATCGGCACGCTGACGGCTCCGGTCGCTTCATCTGTTTTATTTTGATTGTGGACGAGTTTTGTTTCGAACGTCCAATTTCCATTACTCATGCGGAACCGCCTCCTCTTTTACTTTCTGCAGCGCCTGTTGAAGGTCTTCCTTCAAATCTGATACATGCTCAATTCCGACTGAAAAGCGCAGGAGCCTGTTGCAGACGCCGCCGGCGATGCGTATTTCTTCAGGAATATCCATATGGGTCTGGGTCGCCGGATAGGTGATAAAGCTTTCTACCCCGCCGAGGCTTTCGGCAAAGCAGATCGTTTTTAAATGTTTCAAAAACGGGTTGACCCATTCTTCCTTTTGGATGCGGAATGACAGCATGCCGCCCTGTCCTGGATAAAGAACATCGGCAACCTCTTCTTGCGCTTCCAAAAAGGCCGCGAGCTCGCGGGCGTTTTCCTGATGCTGCTTCATTCTGAGAGCCAGCGTCTTCATGCCCCTCATCAAAAGCCAGGAATCAAACGGCGATAAGACCGCCCCGATGGCGTTTTGATGCTGAAACATCTCTTCGGACAGCGCTTCGCCTTTCGAGACGACAAGCCCTGCCAAAAGATCATTGTGGCCGCCCAAATACTTTGTCGCGCTGTGAATGACGAGATCAGCGCCCCATTCAATCGGCTTTTGCAAAACAGGTGTATAAAACGTATTGTCGACGATCAAAAGCAAATCATGCGCCTTGGCGATTTCTGCGACTTTTTGAATATCGGTTTCCTGCATTAACGGATTTGTCGGTGTTTCCACAAACAGCGCTTTTGTGTTTTCCGTGATTTTCGACTTGATACAGTCTTCATCTGAAAAATCGTCATATAAAAAGCGAAGGCCGTATTTTTTCCATTCGTTTTCAAAAAGGCGGTATGTTCCTCCGTATAAATCTGAGGAGACAATCAGTTCATCACCGCTTTGAAACAAAGCCATGATCGTCTGAATGGCAGCCATACCAGAACTGAACGCAAAACCGCGCGTCCCTCCTTCGAGTTTCGCGATTGCATCTTCCACAAGCTGTCTTGTTGGATTTTTTGTACGGATATAGTCGAATCCGGTTGATTCTCCGATTCCTTTATGTCTGTAGGCAGATGAGAAATAAACGGGCGGATTGACGGTTCCTGTTATTTCATCACTTCGGTTTCCGATTTGCGCCAGTGTTGTTTGTACATGTTCAGTCATATGACACCATCCTTTAAAAAGTAAAAACCCCTTCTTCATAAGAAGAAGGGGATTATACGCTTCTTCTTATCTTCCAAGCATCCGCTTGCTGGATTTAGCACCTTGGTACACTGACAAAATCAGTGCATACCGGTTGCTGAGGTTTCAAAGGGCCAGTCCCTCCACCTCTCATGATAAGAATCTCTTTAATTTTCTGATTGTTCTTTACTTTAAACTAAATCTGGACATTTTTCAAGAGGCTTTTTTTATCTTTGGGTCACTTTTATAGCGGCATGATAAAGAAAGCAATTAAATTCCTAAATACATCTTTCACTAGTGTTCCAAGTTGTCTGGTTAAATGTAAAAAAACTGCTTGTGCTCAAAACGGCACAGAATAGACTTTGGTGGGGCTCCTTTAGTAATCTCATTCCAACCAGAAATAAGCAGAGCTAAGTTTTTAATAAAAAGAAATCAAGAAAAAGCTTGCAGAAAACATTGCGGACCAGGAATATTTTTATCATTAAGATAAAACCCACCAAATGTGATTTTTGGTGGGTTTTTGGTTTGTGCCCGGCATAAGTAAACATTAATGATACCACATCATTTGTATGGCACTTCAACCTAGGAACATCAATGAAAACCAACACAATTTATCAAGATGATCTACTTTTACAAAAATAAAAATTAACCTGCAGCTAAAATGATTTAAAGACCCTTAGCAATGGCAGTACCCCATGTTTATCAAGCCAAACGGAGTTTTGAAACGACATCTAATATAATATTTAAGTGATTTAGCTATCTCTATAAATCTTTTTTTGCATATATCTTTAGAGATATAATCATTGAAATGAAACCAATGATTAGTGAAACCAAGCAAGGAAGCCAAGCTTGAATTATTTGAGGAAATGGGAGCGTGATTGTAAAACTAAATGGATTTGACTGTATCTCTCTTATTAAAACTGGAGAAACAAAAGGTATTAAAAAGATAATAAAAAATGAAATAAATCTTGTTTTATCATAGCCAAATTTAAATTGAAGCGGAAGTAGCACTCCAAATATGATGCTTAGCGTTAAAAACGTTATTCCCAGAGCATCAACACTTAATTTTTCTATACTGAGGGGGGCAATAATCGCTGTAATAATACGAATGACGACGATAAACATAAAAATGACAAAAACAAAAAAATATTTTGCTTTTACAAACGTTTTTCGTGTATACGGAGTTGCGCAAAGCAGAGCTGCCCCTTTATATTTATCTTCAGCTTTGGATATTGTACCAAACAAAATATACTCTACAAGAAGTACTGTTAATAGAAAGCTGGCAAGACCACCGTCGCTTAGTTGTAATTGGGAAGAAAGATAAATGGGAGCAATAGCAGTAAAAGCTAATAAAATTAACAAATATTTCTTAATTAACATAAAATCTTTTATGATTAGATTAATTAACATGATGATCCCCTCCGATATAAGTAAGCATAATATCCTCTATCGTTGGTCTTTCCATCACTGCACCAGGCATAAGCCTTTTTATGTCTTCTTTTTTATTTGTAATCCCTTTAAATCCATACTGCGATTGATGCAAAGATAAAAATAGTTTTTTCGTTTTTTCATTAATATAGTGATTGTCTCCTTTTACTAAAGCATGTGTATCTAATAGTCCATCTTTATCTTCATTAACTAGAATCCTTCCATTATCAATTAAGATAATCATATCAGCAACTTTATCTAAATCGGAAGTGATATGAGTTGAAAAAAAGACACTTTTACCTGGTTCTTTCATAAAATCGAGAAGAATCTCCATCAATTCACTTCGCACCAATGGATCTAAACCGCTTGTTGGTTCATCCATGATCAATAAATCCGCATGATGAGAGAGTGCCAAAGCGACTGCATACTTCATTCGCATACCTTTTGATAAAGTGGAAATTTTTTGGTTTAAATTTAAGTTGAATTGCTCTATGTAAGATAAAAAAACAATCTCGTCCCATTCTGTATAACAAGGTGCAATCACATTTTTCATTTCTTTCATGGTGAATTCTTCATAGAAATAACCTTCATCTAAGACGATACCGATTTTATTTTTCGACCTTCTCTCATTGGTATCCATATCCTCACCTAAAAAATTAATTTTTCCGGAGTCCTTTAAAATAAGACCCAATATTGCTTTAATTGTAGTCGTTTTTCCAGAACCGTTAACACCAATAAACCCTGTAATGCATCCTTTATTAAGTGAAAAGGTAACATCTTTTAAAGAAAAATCATCATAGGCTTTATTTAGATTTTTCACTTCTAGAATAGAGTTCATTTTTCATTTTCCTCCTCTAAAATTAAATCCAGAATTGAATGAAGATCATTTTTGGACATACCTAATTCTAAAGCCATTCTGCAAACTTCTGTTAATTTGACTTCTACCATGTGATGTTTGGATTCCATCAACATCTCTGAATTTCCGGATGCTACATATGAGCCTTTGCCTACTTTCGTTGTAATAAACCCTTCGGCTTCCAGTTCGGCATAGACTCTTTTTGTTGTTAGGACACTCACATGCAGATCGTTTGCCAAGGACCGGATAGAGGGCAGTTGTTCTCCTTCTGTCAATTCATTATTGAAAATAGAAGTTTTAATTTGGTCCTTTATCTGCTGGTATAAAGGTTGATCTGATACATTACTTAAAATTATTTTCATTAAACAACCTCATTGTCTTTAATTGTTATACCTCAAGATACACATCATACACACCATACACAATTGGAATTATACAGTAATATCATTAGATTATCAAGAAGGTCTTTCGAATAACCTCTCTCAAATAAAGTACGTTCTAAAATTCGAATATTCAATACAAATTGACAATATAATATTTTGATAAAATAAGACAAAAAAGTTAATATTTTCAACACAGAATAGCAACAATTTTCTTATTTTTTCAATAGGAAAAGAGTTACAATTTAATTGAATCACACAAAAGGAGGTGTTATTTATGGATACACCAGTAGTACAACCCAGAGATTGGACTTGTTGGAGTTGTTTGGTTTGTGCAGGATGTTCTGTTGAGCTCTTAAATCTTTTAACTGCTGCCACTGGAGCTAGTACTACAAGTTAATGCTTGATTGACGATTATTACCGGCGGGTTTAACCTTGGGGCTTATTCTATAACCCATTTGTGTGTCTAGAATAAGTCCTATCATTCAATTAAGGCAGCACATAAAAGGACTATACATTGAAAGCTATAGGAGATGATTGAATTGAAAGGTTATTTAGTTTGGAATGAGAAGCTGCTAATAAGAAAATTTGCAAACAATTACGAGGCTATGTTGGTGGTAAAAAGGAATCCAACTGAAACAGCGCCCACCCTTAAGAATGAGAATACCTTTACAATCAATCAAACGGCCCTCGAAATCATTCAATTAATAAATGGTACAAAAACATATAATGAGATCGTATACTTATTATCTTCAAAATATAATGAAAATCCTTTAAGTGTTAAAGAAAAATTAACAAGTTTTTTTGAAAATGTATCAAAATTATATAATTTAAATATAGACACCATAGAGCAGCCTAAAAAGGTACCTGTTAATCTAATAGAAGAAAAGACTATTTATCCTAAAGTTGCTTCTATTGAAATTACAAACAGATGTAATGTAAGATGCAGACATTGCTATGGAGATTTCGGGGAAGTAAAACCAGCGGTCATGAGTCTAGATCAAGTGAAATCATTATTAGACGATTTAAAAGAAATAGGTGTTCAATTAATTGAACTTACAGGAGGCGATATAACTGTACACCCTGATCTTAAAGAAATATTGTTATATGCTCTTGAATTAGAATTTGCTCAAATATCTTTATTAACAAATGGTATAGCTCTTTCAAATAAGGTAATGGATATCATTATAAAAAACACATCAAGAACATTCGTACAAATTGATATGCATAGTTTAGATAATAATTATTTAACATGGTTTTTCAAAGTTCCAAAAACACTTGCTAAAATTCAAAATAATATAATGAAATTGGCGGAAAATAATGTACGCTTGAGAATTGCAACAATAGTTACTCACTTGAATGTTCATGAGGTGGAAGACATTGCTGAATGGGTGCACAGTTTGGGTATAGAAAGTTTTGGGGTTTCACCGGTAGTCCCCATGGGAAGAGCGCATGGCTGCAGTGATTTATATCTAAATGAAAAGGATCTCAAGACATATGGAGAAGCATTACTAAAAATAAATAATAAATATCCTAAATTTTTGACACTTTATCAGGGGGTACGTTCAGAAATTCGAAATTGTGGGGCGATAACCTCTCATGTTGTCATATCCCCTACGGGTGATATAAAGATTTGCACAATGCATAGTTTAGATGATTTAAGTAATAGAATAGGAAATGTATTCGAAAAAAATATAAGAGAGATTTATGATGAAAAAATCAAATATATTAATGCGTTTTTTAATTTACAAGCACCTCAAATAGATTCAGAGGAATGTAAAAATTGTGAACATAAACAGTTTTGCAGTACTTGTTTCTTAAGAAGCTTTTTAAAAGCAAAAGAAATAGGAGACAAATGTGCATGGTTCAAAAAACGTGTGCCAGAAATAATAAAAGAACCGTTATTAATTGGACAAAATTAACCCTATAAGGATTCGACTTTAGGACGTTCGAAAGTGATTTGACTATACGGGGGAAAAACTTTGAAAAAAATGCCCTTTTCTCCCGAGAGTATTTTTTGGGAGAGCAAAGGAGTGAAAGAAGGTGAAGAAGAAATCAAAGAGAAATGATGAAGACAAAGTCAAATACAATGAGCTATTAACTCTGATTCCTTACTTAAAAACATCAAAAGCATTTCTTACTTTTGGAATTATTGGTATGATTATCAGCTCTTTGATTACAACTCCTATACCTTATATTATAGGTTATATAATTGATAAGATAATATTATTGGATAAAAGTTATCATGAATTACTTAAAACTATTTTTTTGTTGACTATAATTTATTTTATTCATTACATAGCTTCAATAGTATATGAATACTTATTTATTCGAGTTCAACAGAATGTTGTAAACGAAATTAGATTATCTATGATAAGTAATCTTATTGAAGCACCTTTATTTTATATTAATAAGAAAGAAAAGGGCTATATTCTTGGCAGAATTTCCGAATCAGGAAATATCAGTACATTGTTTTCTCCCAATCTGTTAAGGACGTTTTCGGGAGTCACTGATTTTTTCTTTTCTTTATTTATCATGTTT
>NZ_MRBK01000022.1 GCF_001969815.1 Bacillus swezeyi
TAGTTTTCAAAGATCATTTCCGCTTTGTTCAGCGGCTTTAATAATATAACATTGAGCCCACTTTATTGTCAATAACTTTTTAAAAATTATTTTCTGGAGCTTTTTCATGTCGGCTGTTCATCAGCGACGAATAATAATATATCACGATTGATCAAATGAAGTCAACCATCTTTTTAAATTATTTCTAATGATGAATTATTGTTATGTTCTATTTTAAACAAGCATAGGATGAAAACAAAGCAGCATGGACAAGGAGGAGTTTTTCTGTGAATCATTTTTATGTGTGGCATATAAAACGGATTAAGCAGCTAATCATTATTGTGATTGCCGCTTTTGCTACAGCAAGCTTTTTTTATATGCAAAACCTGCTCCCTCTTCCTGTGTTTTCAACAGAAAGCGGGTCAAAAGCAGTATATAGAGGAGACGCGAATTCCAATGAAGTTTCCCTTACATTTAACATTAGCTGGGGAGATCAAAAAGCGATGCCGATTTTAAATACATTAAAAGCAAATGGAATAAAGGATGCTACATTCTTTCTTTCCGCTTCATGGGCAGAGCGTCATCCGGATGTTGTGGAAAGAATCCAAAAAGACGGCCATCAAATCGGCAGTATGGGCTATGCTTACAAAAACTATTCGCAAATGAAGAAAAGCGAGATCAAAAAAGACCTGGTAAAAGCGCAAAATTCCTTTCAAAAACTAGGGATTGACGACCTCACTCTGCTCAGACCGCCGACCGGCCAGTTCAATAAAGATGTACTTGATGTCGCAAAACAGTATGGCTACACAATTGTTCATTATAGTATCAATTCCGATGACTGGACAAATCCGGGCGTTCAGAAAATTGTTCAAAACGTCAACGAGACAGTCAATGCCGGTGATATCGTTCTTTTTCACGCTTCAGATTCGGCGAAGCAGACAAAAGAAGCCCTGCCTGAGATCGTTCATCATCTGCGAAGCAAAGGGCTCAAAAATGTAACCGTCAGCGAATTAATCGCCAATACTGACGCTAAATCTTCTGAGGTGAAATAAAAATTTTATGCATGACTCTGATATTTCGGCAGCATTAAAAGCTGAAAAGCATTACAGCTTAATAATGGCAGCAGCATCAAGTAGAGCCAGTCCTCTTCATTCACTCTTAACGCCGGAAACCATTCCATGATCGTAAAAACGATCATTAGAAACAATGCGGAAACAAACGTTTTTTTTGAGGACTGTCTTTGCTTCATATAAGCGGCCGCAAGTCCAAACGCCAATATAAACAAGGGCAGCCAAATATACGGGATGAACGGCCCCCCGTCTTCTGCAAAAAACAAATAGCGTAAATAAATCAAGTCAAACGTGACAAATATAATGAGAAACAGCTGGATCGAATTCCACAAAGAATGAGATCTGAATATCTCAAGTGCAAAACGGTGAACCGTTAAAAAAATCACAAATCCCATTTGGGCAATGACGCTAAAAATCATCCCTACTCCAATAAACCAAAATAAAACAGAAAGAATTTCAAGAACCTCGAAGGACAGAAACAGCTCCTTGTATCTTCCCCACTCTATAGCAAAACCGACAATACTTGTAGTCAAAGCTCCAACACCCAACACAGAAAAGAAAAATCGGACAAGATTACGGCTTTTCATTGTAGACTTCCCAACCCCTATGTTGCCGCTTCAGCAGCGATATTTTGTTATGTATAAATTTATTAAAGACATTCATATTAAAGGTAAGACGAGTTATCGAAAGGAGCTTAAGCATGTTAAAAACCACAATGCTATGGATAAGCTGTTTTCTGTTTCTATCTGTAACAGCTTGTGCTCCCAAGGACCAAGCAGCTGAGATGGACTATGATGAAACAAAAAAAATGGTTGTCGATATATTAAAAACAGATGACGGAAAAAAAGCGATTCAAGAAATTTTAAATGATGACAAATTGAATGAAACACTGGTCATGGATGAAAAGACCGTCAAAGAAACGGTTGAAAAAACACTCACTTCCAAAAAAGGAACGGAATTTTGGAAGAAGGTATTTGAAGACCCTAAGTTCGCAGAAGGCTTTGCCAAAACGCTTCAAAATGAACATGAAAAGGTATTGAAGAAACTGATGAAGGATCCGGAATATCAAAAAATGATGATGCAGGTTATGCAGGATCCGGAAATGGCAAAAAAATACGGCGAACTGGTCAAGAGCCAGGAATTTCGAACCCACCTTCAAGAAGTGATAACCGATACCCTGACAAGCCCTCTATATAAAAAGAAGTTTGAAGAAGAGCTGAAAAAAGCGGCTGCCGAAAGCATGAAAGAAGAAATAAAGGGGGGCGAGGAGAAACAAAGCTAAGACGCTACGCCTGTCCTCCTCACCAAAGCTTCTTCACCTGAAGAAGCTTTTCTTCATGCTGCCGTGCTTTTCAGGCTTTTTGACTGATCGATTCATCGATTTTTTTAGCTATATCCAAATAGATGACGCCTGTCGGATGGTCTTGATCATAGACAGATGGTGCAAAATCGTCATCGTCCCAATCAGGCTGCTTTAGCGGAATTTTTCCCAATATAGGAACACTCAGTTCTTCAGCGAGCTTTTCTCCCCCGCCTTTGCCGAAAACATATTCTTTTTCTCCTGTTTTGACACTTTCATAGTACGCCATATTTTCCACAATACCCACGATTTCATGGTCGGTCTTCAAGGCCATTGCCCCTGCTCTGGCGGCGACAAAGGCAGCAGTCGGATGCGGAGTCGAAACAATCACTTCCTTGCAGCTTGGAAGCATTGAATGGACATCGAGCGCCACATCACCGGTACCCGGAGGAAGATCTAAAATAATATAATCTACATCTCCCCATTCGACCTCATGAAAGAAATTATTGAGCATTTTTCCAAGCATCGGGCCTCTCCAAATGACAGGTGCATTGTCTTCAACGAAAAATCCCATGGAAATCACCTTGACTCCAAACCGTTCAACAGGAATAACTTTTTCGCCTTCGATTGTCGGCCGAACGGTAATTCCCATCATGTCAGGCACACTGAAACCATAAATATCGGCATCAATTAAACCGACTTTTTTCCCAAGACGTGCAAGAGAAACAGCCAAATTAACCGAAACCGTTGATTTGCCCACTCCGCCTTTGCCGCTTGCAACCGCTAAAAAAACGGGTTGTTTTTCGCTGTTTAACATTGATGTCCTTTGATCTGGAGCAGGCTCTTGATATTTCATCACGACTTCTTCCGGAAGCTCTTCAAAACGCAGTCCCACCGTCTCTGCACCGGCTTCCTTGAGCCGTGTGACGATTTCCTGCTGCAGCTGCATCTGTTCGGCAGATCCCATTTTTGCGAGCGCCACTTTTACGCTGACATGCTGTTTTTCAGGCTTTATTTTAATGTCTTTGACAGCACCCAGCTCGCTGAGCGGCTTATGAAGAAAAGGCTCGTACAAATCGCCGACTATTTTTTTTACATCGTCTTCTCGCATCATTGAATCTCACCCTTTGTTGTATTCGTTTACAAAATAAGTATAGCATATCTTTCCTTATAGTGTCTTTGACACAAAAAGAAACCCTCCTTATTCAGGAGGTTCTTTGTCTTCTGTAAAATAGCGTAATACACCTTTATAAACGGATGCGGCAATTTTGTCCTGATATTTGGGCTTGCCCAGCTGTTTCGCTTCTTCAGGGTTAGATAAAAACCCGATTTCAACAAGCGCACCCGGCTTTTTCACATTTTGCATCAGGTAAACTCCGTGAATCCGCTTTGCTTTTCGTTTTGTGTTCTCAAGGTTATGCCTTAGTTCATCCTGAATAAATTTGGCCACTCGTTCATTTTCTTCATACTGCCCGTAGAAAAAGCTTTGCGCTCCGCTCCACCTTGCAGAAGGAATAGCATTCAAATGAATGCTGAGGTAAAGGTCGGCTTCTGAGTTATTGATCATATCCACCCGCTTACGCAAGTCTTCCGCTTTCCTTCTGCTCAGCCCTCTCGTTTCTTCTGGAGCAAGATCATGATCGTCTTCCCGGGTCAGCATCACCAGAGCTCCCTGCTCCTGAAGATAGTCCCTGATTCTCAAAGAAACCTCGAGCGCCACGTCTTTTTCGAGAAGGTCTCCCCCTGAAGCGCCTCCGTCAGCGCCTCCATGACCCGGATCAATGTAAATGATCTTTCCGCTTAATGGCAGATTCCATGATTTCCATGAATCATCATTATGGAATTGATACTGAAATAAACATAATAAAACGACAAAGCCAAGTAAAAACCCGAGCCATTTTATTTTTTTCTTCATCCCTTTCCCTCCCGCTTGTCCTTACTACAAGATATGGGACAAGGAAGGGAAATATGATTCGGCTTGGCCGCCTTTTGGACAAAACTTTTTGTGCGGACGCCGATTATTTGAGACGGAGCTTAAAGCGTTTTTCCCGTTGGCTGAAGCCTTCCTTCCACCAGCCTTGAATAAAGTGTTCACAAGCATCATACAGCAGTTCGTGGGCGATTGTATTATTGAAT
Source organism: Bacillus swezeyi (assembly GCF_001969815.1). Classification (GTDB taxonomy): domain Bacteria; phylum Bacillota; class Bacilli; order Bacillales; family Bacillaceae; genus Bacillus; species Bacillus swezeyi. The sequence goes on from NZ_MRBK01000022.1 coordinate 4,486, forward strand.
GCCTCCGACCAGCTGACAGCATATTCATAAAGCTCATGCAAAAGCAGCTTTTCTTCCTTCTCTGAGCGAACCATTGCTTTTTGTACAGATTCCCCGTGATAGCCGAACTTTCCGTATTCAGCGCCCAGCAAGTAGGCTTCAATCGCAAAATCAATACAGCCGTCATATAAGATGTCGGTATGTTTTGAAAAATAATGAAAAAGAGGAGCAAAGCATTCCTCTGCCGTTGTCATCATTTTTTCTAAAGAGAGTTCACGAAGCAGCTTCTTTTCCAAATTCACCTGCTTCTTTTGTTTTTCATTAATGAAGGATAATACCGTCCCCATAACACCGCCTCCTTTTTACCCTGTATTGTGCAGTCAGGGGGCGGAAATCATGCTTGTCTATAGAAGGGAAACGGAGGAAGAAGCCGAAAATATTAGAAGGAGATGTTATAGGAGCAACCGTGCGGCCCTGTTTGTTCCCAACGGCTGATATTGTACAAATTAAATCCCCCTTCAAATCAATAACAGACAATCATCTAGGACTTAGACAGCAGAATAAACGATCTTGAATGAAAACGATGATAAGAAGCGATTTGCCTTGACCATCTTCCGCCTTACAGCAGAAAGGATTATGATTTCTCCTTCAACAGCCGATTCTTATACGGATTGTCCTTAGTAGAGCAAAGGTGTCGGCGGATTTTATGAATATGAATGTAAACAGAGCTGTCAGCCTTTTACTTCACCAGCTTTTACAGCCCCAGCAGCACAGCACCCTTTTATCCTGGTGAACGGTTGAGCAGATTCCAAATGTACTTCGCCGGCATACTGCATTAGACAGGGGAAGACACCCCGGCCTGAATCATTTTAAATGAAGACCTTTTATCAGCAACATCTCAAAAGCCGAAAAAAAGACCCCCAATCCAAAGGATTGAGAGTCTTTGAAACGCCAATAATTAACGTTTTGAGAACTGAGGTGCACGGCGTGCGCCTTTAAGTCCGTATTTTTTACGTTCTTTCATACGAGCGTCACGAGTCAGAAGACCAGCGCGTTTAAGAGTTGAACGGTATTCTGGATCTGCTTCAAGCAAAGCACGAGCGATACCGTGACGGATTGCTCCTGATTGACCAGATAAGCCGCCTCCATGTACGTTTACTAAAACATCATATGTTCCAGCTGTTTCAGTCAAAGTTAATGGTTGTTTGATATCTTCGATTAGAGCTGCAGACGGGATGTGTTCGCTGATTTCACGATTATTAACGACGATACGACCTTCTCCTGGAACTAAACGCACACGCGCTACAGAACTTTTACGACGGCCAGTACCGTAATATTGAACCTGTGCCAAATTGGTAACCTCCTTTTTAATTAACCGCGAAGTTCGTAAACTTCAGGTTTTTGTGCTGCATGTGGATGCTCAGAACCACGGTATACGTTCAATTTTTTGAACATTTGACGACCTAGAGAACCTTTTGGAAGCATGCCTTTGATAGCAAGCTCAAGCATTTTCTCAGGGTAGTTTGTACGCATTTCAAGAGCAGTTCTTGATTTTAATCCGCCTGGATGTTGAGTGTGACGGTAGTAGATTTTGTCAGTTAACTTTTTACCAGTTAACTCGATTTTTTCAGCGTTGATGATGATCACATGATCTCCAGTATCAACGTGTGGTGTGTAAGTCGGTTTGTGTTTTCCGCGAAGGATAGATGCAACTTCTGTAGAAAGACGTCCTAGAGTCTTTCCAGCAGCATCAACAACTAACCACTTGCGTTCAATAGTGCTTGCGTTAGCCATAGGTGTTGTACGCATTGAATTTCCCTCCTAAAAGATCTGTCAATTTCAATAAACTTTGATTACGTTCTATTTCACAACACAATAAGTTCCGGGGCTTATCGTGGGGTTGAAATACATACCATATGATATCTTATAACTTTCTGTACTCTCTGTCAAGAAAATGTTACACCTGGTTTAGTTGTCATAGATTACGTTCCATAGGTATAGTCCATGAGCCGGTGCAGTGCGCCCCGCGGCATCGCGATTTTGGGCGGCGATCATCTTTTTGATATCATCCGGATAAAATTTCCCAGTCCCGACATCAAGCAGTGTTCCGACGATAATTCTGACCATATTATACAAAAATCCGCTCCCCACAATCCTCATTTGCAGACCTTCTTCGGTTTCAGACCATTCCAGTTCGTAAATCGTTCTGACCTTATCCTTCACCTCGGTTTTGGCCGTGCAAAAACTTGTGAAATCATGGGTGCCGACCAAATAACGGGATGCCTCTTTCACCTTCTCCATATCAAGCTCATACGGAACATGGTATGCATAATATCGTTTAAAGACATCTGGAAATCTGCCTTTGTAAATCATATAGCGATATTCTTTTTTCTTCGCAAAAAACCTCGCGTGAAATTGATCATCGACGGCTTCCGCTTTGTTTACAGCTATATCATCAGGAAGCAGGGCATTTAAAGCATAAGGCCATTTTGCTTCCGGGATGGAGAGCGTGCTGTCAAAATGAATCGTCTGTCCGACCGCGTGAACGCCGCTGTCGGTTCTGCCGGATGAAACAACGGGAATACATTCCTTCGCTTTATGAAGGGTCTTTAGCGCCTTTTCCAGCTCGTTTTGAACAGTTCTTTGCCCAGGCTGAACCTGGTAGCCGAAAAAAAGGTGTCCGTCATATGAAATGGTGCACTTTATTCTCATGTCTATCACCTAAGTCCGCAAAAGGATTAGTAAAACTGCAAGAACACCTAACATCAGGAGCACGGAAGTATCCTTCCATTTCCACGTCAGCTGCCTGTACTTCGTGCGGCCCTCTCCTCCCCGGTACCCGCGTGCTTCCATTGCGGTTGCGAGCTCTTCAGCTCTCTTAAACGCACTGACAAACAGAGGCACGAGAAGGGGGACGACCGCCTTGACGCGTTCTTTGACAGGACCGTTTGTAAAATCTACACCTCTCGCCATTTGCGCCTTCATGATCTTGTCCGTTTCTTCTATAAGCGTCGGAATAAATCTTAGTGAAATGGACATCATTAAAGCGAGTTCATGAACGGGCAGCTTCAGTTTTTTAAACGGACCGAGCAAAGTCTCGAGCCCATCGGTTACTTCGATCGGAGTGGTTGTTAATGTCAAAAGTGTTGTGATCATGATCAAATAAATAAAACGAAGCGAAATAAAAATTCCTTGTACGAGCCCCTGCTCATAAATCTTAAATAGACCGAGCTCGGCGATCACAGGCCCTTCCCGGGTCATAAAAATATGCAGCAGAAAAGTAAACAGCACAATCCAGATAACCGGCTTCATTCCTTTCAAAAGGAAACGGGCCGGAACGCCTGACAAAGCGGCTGTCAGAAGCGTAAATACGCCGAGAAGTGCATATGTTTCTGTATTGTTCGCGAAAAAAACGATAAAGACAAAAAGGAAAATGGTCAACAGCTTAGCGCGCGGGTCAAGACGATGAATGAACGAGGAACCGGGTACATACTTGCCGATAATGATACTGTCTATCATAAGGCATTTTCCTCCTGAAAGAGCGCTTTTATTTCAGAGGCTGCCTCTTCAATCGTCAGGATGGGCTCTTTGAATGTAACGCCGAGCGCCTCTTCCAGCCGCTTCTGAAATTTAATCGTTTCCGGCAGGTCAAGGCCTAAAGCGGCTAATTCATCACTCTTTGAAAAGATCCCGCGCGGCGATCCTTTTGCTTTTACAGTGCCTTTGTGCATCACGATCAGCTCATCTGCATAAGCGGCCGCATCCTCCATGCTGTGTGTGACGAGAATCGTCGTCAAATTCCTTTGCTTGTGAAGACGGTAGAACATGTCCATGATCTCTTTGCGTCCTCTCGGATCAAGACCTGCCGTCGGTTCATCAAGAACAAGAACCTCCGGCTCCATCGCCAGCACTCCAGCGATTGCCACTCGGCGCATCTGTCCTCCGCTCAGCTCAAATGGAGAACGGTCTGACAATTCTTCATCCAACCCAACAAGCTTCAGCATTTCTCTGGCCTTTTCTTTGGCTTTCTCCTGGCTCATCCCAAAATTGATGGGCCCAAAGGCAATGTCCTTTAAGATCGTCTCTTCAAACAGCTGATGTTCGGGAAACTGAAAAACAATGCCGACCTTCTTGCGCAAGGCTTTTAAATGTTTATTCTTTTTGCCTGGTTCAAGCACATCTTTGCCAAGGCGAATCTGTCCTTTTGTCGGCTTTAACAGCCCGTTCAAGTGCTGAAGCAATGTTGACTTTCCCGATCCTGTATGACCGATAACGGCGACATAGCTTTCTTCCTTGATCACAGCATTGACATCGTAAATCGCCAAGCGTTCAAAAGGCGTTTTCATCTGGTATCGGTGTTCTACATCTTTGATCTCAATGTCCATAGCTCACTCACCAATCCTTCTTGTGTCAGATGATCGCCCTTCACACCCAGGCCGTTTTCTTTCAACAATTGGCTCAGCTGAAAAGAAAAAGGCAAATCGAGTCCGATATCAATGAGGTCCTTGTTGAGACGAAAGACTTCTTCAGGAAGACCCTCGGCATATTTCTTTCCGCTATTCATGACAATGATCCGGTCAGCTTTTGCCGCTTCATTTAAATCATGCGTAATCGAAATGACGGTAACCATTCCTTGGTCTTTTAGCCGTCTGACCGTTTCGAGCACTTCTTCTCTTCCCATCGGGTCAAGCATTGAAGTCGCTTCATCAAGAATCATGATATCCGGCCGGGCGGCAAGCACTCCCGCAATCGCAACGCGCTGCTTTTGTCCTCCTGAGAGATGGTGCGGCTCTTGATCGAGAAATTCTTGCATGTTCACTTGTTGAACAGCCCAATCAACCCTTTCCACCATGTCTTCTCTTGGAATTCCGTTGTTTTCTAAACCAAAAGCCACATCATCGCGAACGGTTGTCCCGACAAATTGATTATCGGGATTTTGAAAGACCATGCCGACTTTTTTTCTGATATCCCAGACCGTCTCTTCTTTCAGCTCGATGCCTCCGACTTCAATCGATCCTTCATCAGGCATAATCAGACCGTTTAAAGCCCTGGCAAGCGTCGATTTCCCTGAACCATTATGACCGACAACCGCAAGCCATTCTCCCTTTGAAACATGGAAAGATACATGATCAAGCGCAGGTCTGTCTGCGTCTTTTTGGTAGCGGAAAGTAATATCCTCTACAGCAATTAATCGTTCTTGATTCATTTGCCCATCCGGCCTCCTCTCCTCTAAAGCTCAACTGATCTGACTGTTCTTTTATAATGGAAATTTTTCCAGTATCTAAAAAAAGGGCATAGATCCAGTTAAAAACTGTCCCGCCCTTCTTTAGACACACAAAATATGTGATTAAACCAATTCGATGATAGCCATTGGTGCTCCGTCACCACGGCGAGGACCAAGCTTCATAATACGAGTGTATCCGCCTTGGCGCTCTTCATAACGAGGTGCTACATCAGAGAAAAGTTTTTGAAGTGCATCTTGGTCTTTCTCTGCGTCCGCTACCTCATTGCGGATGTATGCAGATGCTTGGCGGCGTGCGTGTAAATCACCGCGCTTGCCAAGTGTAATCATTTTTTCTACAACAGAGCGAAGTTCTTTCGCACGAGCTTCTGTTGTTTCAATTCTTTCGTTGATGATCAAGTCTGTTGTAAGATCACGCAGCATTGCTTTGCGCTGTGCACTAGTGCGTCCTAGTTTTCTGTATGACATGTGGTGTCCCCTCCTTTATTGAAATACTCTATCTGAAATAAAAAACACACGAAACCCTAGTTCACATGGAAACTAGTCAATCGTCTTTGCGAAGGCCAAGTCCAAGTTCTTCAAGTTTCGCTTTTACTTCTTCAAGTGATTTGCGACCCAGGTTGCGAACTTTCATCATATCTTCTTCTGTCTTGTTCGCAAGCTCTTGAACCGTATTGATGCCCGCACGTTTCAAGCAGTTGTAAGAACGGACAGAAAGATCAAGTTCTTCGATGGTCATTTCCAGAACTTTTTCTTTTTGGTCCTCTTCTTTTTCAACCATGATTTCAGCATGCTGAGCTTCGTCAGTCAAACCGACAAAAATATTAAGGTGTTCAGTCAAAATCTTTGAACCAAGCGCAATTGCTTCTTTTGGTCCATTGCTTCCATCTGTCCATACGTCAAGCGTAAGTTTGTCATAGTTTGTAATCTGACCCACACGAGTATTCTCAACTTGATAAGATACACGAGAAACAGGTGTAAAGATGGAATCAATCGGGATGACGCCAATCGGCTGATCGTCTCTTTTATTCGCATCAGCTGGTGTATACCCGCGACCTCTTTGAGCGGTAAGGCGAACTCGAAAACTCGCATTTTGGCCAAGAGTCGCAATGTGAAGATCAGGATTCAAAATCTCAACATCACTGTCGTGGGTAATATCAGCAGCTGTTACAACTCCTTCACCCTGTACATCAATCTCAAGCGTCTTCTCTTCTTCAGAGTAGATTTTCAGTGCAAGTTTTTTAATGTTTAAGATAATCGTTGTAACATCTTCAACAACGCCTTCGATCGTCGAGAATTCATGCAGTACACCATCTATCTGGATCGATGTTACAGCGGCACCAGGGAGTGAGGATAAAAGGATACGACGTAAGGAGTTACCCAAAGTTGTACCATATCCACGCTCAAGTGGCTCTACGACAAATTTACCATACTTGGCATCGTCGCTGATTTCAACCGTTTCGATTTTTGGTTTTTCAATCTCGATCATTTCATAAAACCCTCCTTCAAAACGTCGAAACCCCGGAAAGAATGTCTCTCATTCTATCCGAAATTCCCCATTGTTTAGTCCCGTATGTGCTCAGGCAACGAGTGTGCATTCGTTTTATAAATTAACTGTATCATAACCCATTATTGACAGGGACACAAAATCTATACAAACAAATTACACGCGGCGACGTTTTGGCGGACGGCATCCGTTATGAGGAACAGGAGTTACGTCTCTGATTGCTGTAACTTCAAGTCCGGCAGCTTGAAGAGCACGAATAGCAGCTTCACGGCCAGAACCAGGTCCTTTAACAGTAACTTCTAGAGTTTTCAGTCCATGTTCGATAGAACCTTTAGCAGCTGTTTCAGCAGCCATTTGTGCAGCGAATGGAGTGGATTTACGAGAACCTCTAAATCCTAAAGCTCCGGCACTTGACCAAGAAAGAGCATTGCCATGAACATCTGTAATAGTAACGATGGTGTTGTTAAAAGTTGAACGAATATGAGCGATTCCAGCTTCAATATTCTTTTTTACGCGGCGTTTACGCGTGTTTGATTTACGAGCAGCAGCCATAGTTTAGTTACCTCCCTTACTTATTTTTTCTTGTTAGCTACAGTACGACGCGGACCTTTACGAGTACGCGCATTATTTTTAGTATTTTGACCGCGAACAGGCAATCCGCGACGATGACGAATTCCGCGGTAGCTTCCGATTTCGATCAGACGTTTAATGTTAAGAGACACTTCACGGCGAAGGTCACCTTCAACTTTCAATTTGTCGATCGCATCACGGATTTTACCAAGTTCTTCTTCAGTCAAATCGCGAACGCGAGTATCTTCAGAAACACCAGCTTCTGTTAGAACTTGCTGAGCCGTTGTACGGCCGATTCCAAAGATGTATGTTAAAGAAATAACAACACGCTTATCACGTGGAATATCTACACCAGCAATACGAGCCATTCTCTCTGGCACCTCCTTAAAAATTATCCTTGTTTTTGTTTATGCTTTGGATTCTCACAGATCACCATTACTTTTCCTTTTCTGCGAATGACCTTGCACTTTTCACAGATCGGTTTAACTGATGGTCTCACTTTCATGTGTTTCCAACCTCCTTCTTCCGGAGTGCTTTATTTGTAACGGTACGTAATTCTACCACGAGTTAAGTCATATGGAGATAATTCTACCGTAACTTTGTCTCCAGGTAAAATGCGAATGAAGTGCATGCGGATTTTACCAGATACATGAGCCAAAACCGTGTGGCCATTTTCAAGTTCAACTTTGAACATTGCGTTGGGCAGCGTTTCGACTATAGTACCTTCCACTTCAATTACATCGTCTTTCGCCATTCAAGTGTTCTCCCTTCTTCAAATCAGTAACTTGCTTTCTGACAAATTTCAAAAGAGAAAATCTCAATTTTCCGTTTGTCACACGCCCAGTTTCATTTATACTGTTCTGAACTTCCGGAGATACGCAATCATAAAAGGTTAAATGATTGATATTCTTTTTCTTAGGAGAATGAAATTTACGCTTTTCTCCGTCTGCTACCAGCACATATTGATGATCGAATATATCAATGACAACTGCGTATTGATCCAATTCGCTTCCTCGCGTAACACGTACGAACTGTCCAATTTCAGGCGTTTTCCGATTCATCTCATTCCACCTAGGCTTTTGTCAGTATATCAAAACCCGTCTCCGTAATCGCGATCGTGTGTTCAAAATGAGCACATTTTTTCCCGTCCACTGTTACAACCGTCCAGTTATCAGCCAATGTTTTGACATACCGGGTGCCTGCATTGACCATCGGCTCAATAGCCAAGACCATGCCGGGCTTTAACCGCGGGCCTTTGTTCGGCGGACCGTAGTGAGGAATTTGCGGATCCTCGTGCAAATCCTGGCCGACCCCATGCCCTACATATTCCCTGACAACTGAGTAATGTTCGCTTTCGACATACGTTTGTATGGCGTGGGAAATATTCGACAAACGTTCTCCCGGTTTTGCTTCCTGCAAGCCTCTATATAAAGACTCCTCTGTCACTTCCAGCAGCTTTTGATCATCAGCGCTGACCGTCCCCACTGGATAAGTCCATGCAGAGTCGCCATGATAACCGTTTAGCTTTGCACCGATATCGATGCTGATGATGTCACCGTCACGAAGCACCCGGCTTCCCGGTATCCCGTGAACCAGCTCTTCGTTGACAGAAACGCAAATGCTCCCGCGAAAACCATTATACCCTTTAAAAGATGGGATTGCACCTTGCTTTGTAATAAAACGTTCGGCAATTTGATCCAATTCTTTTGTCGAGATACCGGGTTTAATGTGTTTTTTTAGCTCCTGATGAGTTAAAGCAACAATCCGTCCCGCTTCCCGCATGATTTCGATTTCTCGGGGAGTTTTACAAATAATCATTTGTCCAGGCCTCCGAGAAGCTCCTTAATATCGCTGTATACTTCATTGATGTGCTTTTGCCCGTCAATGTTTACAAGATACCCTTTATCCGCATAAAAATCGAGTAAAGGCTGGGTTTGCTTCAAGTTGACCTCAAGGCGTGTGGATACAGTAGCCTCGTTATCATCTTCACGCTGATAGAGTTCTCCTCCACACTTATCGCATACATTTTCTTTTGCAGGCGGATTAAAGACTAAATGATATGTTGCACCGCAGTTTTTGCAGATTCTGCGTCCTGTAAGACGTTCCATCAATGCATCTTTATCGACTTGAATGTTGATGACATGGTCTATCGACTTGCCAAGTCCTTCAAGAATTTCCTCAAGTGCTTCAGCTTGAGCGACTGTTCTCGGAAATCCGTCCAGAAGAAAACCCCGGTCACAATCATTCTTGCCAAGTCTCTCCCTGACAATACCAATTGTTACTTCATCCGGAACAAGCTCGCCTTTATCAATATATGATTTGGCTTCGAGTCCCAGATCCGTTTCTTCTTTCATCGCAGCGCGGAACATGTCTCCTGTTGAGATATGAGGTATCCCAAAATCGTCAACAATCCGTTCAGCCTGAGTTCCTTTACCGGCTCCAGGCAGTCCCATTAAGACTAAGTTCATTTCGGATTCCCCGTCCTCTCTATTTTAAGAGGGAATGGGCGCACCCCATTTCCTCTAGTGCTTCATAAATCCACGATAATTTCGTTTCACCAGCTGGCTTTCAAGCTGCTTCATTGTTTCAAGTGCGACACCGATAACAATCAGCAAACTTGTTCCGCCAATTTGTGCGGAAGAAGGCAGCCCAGCAATATTAACAAACAAGACAGGAAGTATGGCAATCACGGCCAAGAATATGGAGCCTACAAATGTAAGTCGATACAAAATGCTCGTAATTCTATCTTGAGTCATTTTTCCTGGACGAACTCCCGGAATATAGCCGCCTTGTTTTTTAAGATTATCGGCCATTTGTTCAGGGTTTACCTGGACAAATGCATAGAAATAGGTAAAGGCAATAATCAATGCTGCATAGATTGCCATTCCAACGGGATGGGTGTAATCAAATGTCTTTTGAATCCAATTTGTAACGTCATTGGAACCAAAGAACGAAGCCACAGTCCGCGGTGTAATGATAAACGAAACAGCAAAGATGACTGGAATAACACCCGCCGGGTTAACCTTCAGCGGCAAGTGTGTTGACTGACCGCCAGGAACAGGTGAACGGCCTGAACCTTTCGCATATTGAATTGAGATTTTTCTTACTGCCTCTTGAATGAAAATAACACCCACGACAATCGCCAAAATCGCAAACAATATGATGACAACCTTTAAGATTTGCATGAATAACTGATCTCCAGCATCTACAAACTGCTGAGCGTAGATCTGATTAATCGTCTGCGGAATACCGGCAACGATACCAGCAAAGATGATAATCGAGATTCCGTTGCCAACTCCATGGGACGTAATTTGTTCACCAAGCCACATTAAAAAAGCAGTTCCAGCGGTCAGTACAATCGCAATGATCAAATAAGTACCGGCTCCCGGGTCATTGATTAACGCGCCACCGGCCATGTTATTAAACCCGTAAGACATACCTAAAGCTTGGATAAATCCAAGAATAATTGTGAAGTACCTTGTGAACTGAGCTATTTTTCGGCGACCAACTTCCCCCTGCTTCGACCACTCAGTAAACTTCGGCACAACATCCATCTGCAGAAGCTGGATGATGATTGAAGCTGTGATGTAAGGCATGATCCCCATCGCAAGAATGGAGAAGTTGAATAATGCACCGCCGCCAAATGTGTTTAGGATTCCAAATACACTCATTTGATCCTGTGCCTTCAAAGCCTCTGTGTTTACGTGCGGCACAGGAATGAATGAACCGAGACGAAAGACGATAAGCATTAAAAGAGTGAAGATAATCTTATTCCGAATATCCTTCACACGCATAAAATTGGAGATTGTCTTAAACAAGTTAGATCACCTCAGCTGTACCGCCAGCAGCCTCAATTGCTTGTTTAGCAGAAGCGGAGAATTTATTGGCCTTAACAGTTAATTTTTTTTCTAATTTACCGTCGCCAAGAATCTTAACTCCAGATTTCAACTTGCTAATTACACCTGTTTCTAAAAGAAGTTCAGGAGTAACTTCCGTCCCTTCTGCAAAGCTGTTGAGTTTGTCTAGGTTGACTACAGCGAAGTCCTTGCGGTTGATGTTTGTAAAACCGCGTTTAGGAAGACGTTGGAATAAAGGCATTTGTCCACCCTCGAATCCAGGACGTACACCGCCGCCAGAACGAGCGTTTTGACCTTTATGACCTTTACCAGCTGTTTTACCGTTGCCAGAACCAATACCACGACCTACGCGGTTGCGCGTTTTGCGTGAACCTTCTGCGGACTTTAATTCATGAAGTTTCATTAGGACACCTCCTTAGCTTATCGTTTATTTTTATTGTTCTTTAACAGAAACTAAATGAGATACTTTGTTAATCATACCGCGGATTGCAGCGTTGTCTTCATGAACGACTGTTTGGTTTGTTTTCTTTAAACCAAGCGTTCTAACAGTGATGCGCTGGTCTTCCGGGCGTCCGATTACACTGCGTTTGAGGGTAATTTCTAATTTAGCCATTAATGTTCCCTCCTTATCCTAACAGTTCTTCTACAGATTTTCCACGAAGCTTAGCAACATCCTCAGCGCGTTTCAGTTCGCTTAAACCTTGGACTGTTGCACGGATCATGTTGATCGGAGTGTTAGAACCTAAAGACTTAGAAAGGATATCAGCTACACCGGCAAGCTCAAGTACCGCACGTACTGGGCCTCCAGCGATAACTCCCGTACCTTCAGAAGCAGGTTTTAACAAGATGTTGCCTGCACCGAAACGTCCGATGATTTCGTGTGGAATTGTAGTTCCAACCATTGGTACTTCAATCAAATTCTTTTTCGCATCTTCAACAGCTTTGCGGATCGCTTCCGGCACTTCTTGTGCTTTACCAGTTCCGAATCCAACGTGACCGTTTTTGTCACCGACAACGACTAGAGCTGCGAAACGGAAACGACGACCACCTTTAACAACTTTCGCTACGCGGTTAACGGTAACTAAGCGTTCTTCTAACTCTAATTTGCTTGGGTCAATACGACGCATATTCATATGTCCCTCCTTCTTTTATTAAAATTCTAATCCAGCCTCGCGTGCAGCATCAGCCAATGCTTTTACACGTCCATGATAAAGGTAACCGCCACGGTCGAACACGACGTTTGTGATACCTTTTTCAGAAGCGCGTTTTGCAACAAGCTCTCCAACTTTTGCAGCCGCAGACGTATCGCCGTTACTTTCGGCGTTAAAGTCTTTATCAAGAGTAGATGCACTCACAAGTGTAACACCGTTCACGTCATCGATCACTTGTGCGTAAATATGTTTGTTTGAACGGAAAACATTTAGACGAGGTCTTTCAGGCGTTCCTGAAAGCTTCGCACGAACACGAGCGTGTCTTTTAAGACGTGCAGCATTCTTGCTTGTTTTCGTAATCATCTGGGTCACTCCTTTCTCACTTTAAGCGGTTTTACTTAGCAGATTTACCTTCTTTACGACGAACCATTTCTCCTTCATAGCGGATCCCTTTACCTTTGTAAGGTTCTGGAGAACGTACAGCGCGAATGTTGGCAGCAGTAGCACCGACGCGTTCTTTATCTGTACCTTTAACAACTATTTTTGTTTGAGATGGAACTTCGATTTCGATTCCGTTTTCAGGAACGATTTCTACTGGATGAGAGTATCCAACGTTTAAAACAAGTTTGTTTCCGGATTTAGAAGCACGGTAACCGACACCGACTAATTCCAAACCTCTTTCAAAACCTTTAGATACACCTTCAACCATGTTTCCGACGATGCTGCGAGTTGTGCCATGCAGCGCACGATGTTCTTTATTATCAGAAGGACGTTCTACAGTCAGTACATTGTCCTCAATTTTAATCTTCATATCAGGATGAAACGTACGAGTTAATTCTCCTTTTGGTCCTTTCACGGTTACAGTGTTGTCGTTCAATGTAACTGTAACGCCTGAAGGAATCTCAAGTAGCTTCTTACCTACACGAGACATACCAAACACCTCCATTCATGTTAAACTTCTTACCAAACGTATGCTAATACTTCTCCGCCAGCCTGTTTAGCGCGGGCTTCTTTATCTGTTAACACACCTTGTGATGTAGAAAGAATTGCGATTCCAAGTCCGTTCAGTACGCGAGGCACTTCGTTTGACTTAGCGTAAACGCGCAGACCAGGTTTGCTGATTCTTTTAAGGCCAGTGATGACACGCTCGTTGTTTTGTCCGTATTTCAAGAAAACACGGATGATGCCTTGTTTGTTATCTTCAATAAATTCTACGTCACGGACGAAACCTTCTCTTTTCAAGATTTCAGCGATTTCTCTTTTCAACTTAGAAGCAGGGATTTCAAGCTTCTCATGACGTACCATGTTTGCATTACGAATACGAGTCAGCATATCTGCAATCGGATCTGTCATAACCATTATTTAATAACCTCCTTCCCATAAATGGGGATTACCAGCTAGCTTTTTTAACGCCAGGAATTTGTCCTTTATATGCAAGTTCACGGAAACAAATACGGCAAAGTTTAAATTTACGAATAACTGAGTGTGGACGTCCGCAGCGTTCGCAGCGAGTGTACTCTTGTACTTTAAACTTCGGTGAGCGTTTTTGTTTCGCAATCATTGACTTTTTAGCCACGATTTCGCCTCCCTTTCATTGATTATTTCTGGAATGGCATACCTAATTGAGTTAATAGTTCACGAGCTTCTTCATCCGTATTGGCAGTCGTTACAATAACGATATCCATACCGCGAACCTTAGTAACCTTATCATAGTCAATTTCAGGGAAGATCAGCTGTTCTTTAATTCCTAGAGTGTAGTTTCCGCGTCCGTCAAAAGACTTTTTAGAAATTCCGCGGAAGTCACGTACACGCGGTAAAGAAACAGAAATAAGTTTATCAAGGAAATCGTACATGCGCTCTCCGCGAAGAGTTACTTTCGCACCGATCGGCATTCCTTCACGAAGACGGAATCCAGCAATAGATTTCTTCGCACGAGTAACGACAGGTTTCTGACCAGCGATAAACGTTAGTTCTTCAACTGCGCTATCGATCGCTTTAGCGTTTTGAACAGCGTCACCAACACCCATGTTGATTACGATTTTTTCGATTTTTGGCACTTGCATCACAGAATTGTAGTCAAACTTAGACATTAATGCAGGTGAAATTTCTTTATTGTACTTTTCTTTAAGGCGGTTCATGAGATAGACCTCCCTTCCTTTATTACTAGTTATCTAGAACTTGCCCAGATTTTTTTGCAATACGAACTTTTTTTCCATTTTCTGCTTTGTATCCTACGCGAGTCACTTCACCTGTTTTAGGATCGAGCGGCATTACGTTTGACACATGAATTGGCGCCTCTTGGTTTAAGATTCCGCCTTGAGGGTTTGCTTGTGTCGGCTTAGCGTGCTTCTTCACCATGTTGACACCCTCAACAAGTACACGGTCTTTTTTAGGGAATGCTGCAAGGATCAATCCTTGTTTCCCTTTATCTTTACCAGAGATAACCATTACTTTATCGCCTTTTTTAACATGCATCCTGATCGCACCTCCTTCAAGTCCGGCATTGATATCATTAAAGTACTTCTGGAGCTAAAGAAACAATTTTCATAAAGTTGTTGTCACGAAGTTCACGTGCAACAGGTCCGAAGATACGAGTTCCGCGCGGGCTTTTGTCGTCACGGATGATAACACATGCATTCTCATCGAATTTGATGTAAGATCCGTCATTTCTGCGCGCTCCGCTCTTAGAACGAACGATAACAGCTTTTACGACTTCACCTTTTTTGACAACGCCTCCTGGTGTTGCTTGTTTAACCGTGCAAACAATGACATCACCAATGTTAGCTGTTTTGCGACCGGAACCGCCAAGCACCTTGATCGTAAGAACTTCACGGGCGCCAGAATTATCAGCTACTTTTAAACGAGTCTCTTGTTGAATCATTATTTGTTACCTCCCTTCGGAAAAAGGATTTCCGAACTTTATTAGATAATAACAGCTTCTTCGACAACTTCAACTAGACGAAAACGTTTAGTCGCAGATAATGGACGAGTTTCCATGATCTTTACGATGTCACCGATTTTAGCTTGATTATTTTCATCATGTGCTTTGAATTTTTTAGAGTACTTTACGCGTTTACCGTAGAGTGAATGTTTTTTGTACGTTTCTACAACGACAGTAATGGTTTTATCCATTTTGTCAGAAACAACACGTCCTTGGTAGACTTTACGCTGATTGCGTTCGCTCATGTTTTAGAGAACCTCCCTCCGGAATTATTTGTTGGCAGCAATTTCTCTTTCCCGAATCACAGTTTTCATGCGCGCGATTGACTTGCGCACTTCACGAATGCGAGCAGTATTTTCAAGTTGTCCTGTCGCTAATTGAAAGCGAAGATTGAAAAGTTCTTCTTTAAGAGACTTTACTTTTTGTTCAATTTCAGCAGTGGTAAGGTCACGAATTTCATTAGCTTTCATTTGATTCACCACCAATTTCTTCACGTTTTACGAGCTTCGTTTTAATTGGCAATTTGTGAGATGCAAGACGAAGAGCTTCACGAGCGACTTCCTCAGACACACCAGAAATTTCAAATAAAACTTTGCCCGGTTTTACAACAGCTACCCATCCTTCAGGAGCACCTTTACCGGAACCCATCCGAACCTCTAGAGGCTTAGCTGTGTAAGGCTTAGAAGGGAAAATTTTGATCCAAACTTTACCGCCACGTTTCATGTAACGAGTCATCGCAATACGTGCAGCTTCAATTTGGCGGTTTGTAATCCAAGAAGCTTCTTGCGCCTGGATACCGTATTCACCGAAATGCACTTCAGTGCCGCCTTTCGCACGGCCGCGCATTTTTCCGCGATGCTCTCTGCGATATTTAACGCGTTTTGGCATTAACATATTATTTTCCTCCTTCCTCAGTTTTCTTCTTAGTAGGAAGAACCTCTCCACGATAGATCCAGACTTTCACACCAAGCTTACCGTAAGTAGTGTCAGCTTCAGATGTAGCATAGTCGATGTCAGCACGCAATGTGTGCAATGGAACAGTTCCTTCACTGTAGTATTCAGAACGAGCGATGTCAGCGCCGCCAAGACGACCGGATACCATTGTTTTCACACCTTGTGCACCAGCGCGCATTGTGCGTTGGATTTGTTGCTTTTGTGCACGACGGAATGAAATACGGTTTTCCAATTGACGAGCAATGTTATCTGCAACTAGCTGAGCATCAAGATCAGCTCTTTTGATTTCAAGAATGTTAATGTGTACACGCTTGCCAGTAAGGCTGTTAAGGGCTTTGCGAAGCGCTTCGACTTCAGAACCGCCTTTACCGATAACCATACCAGGCTTAGCTGTGTGGATCGAAATATTTACACGGTTTGCCGCACGCTCGATTTCTACTTTAGAAACAGAAGCGTCAGACAGGCGTTGATTAATAAATTCACGGATTTTTAGATCTTCGTGAAGGAAGTCAGCGTAATCTTTGCCAGCGTACCACTTAGATTCCCAATCACGTATAACCCCAATACGAAGACCGACTGGATTTACCTTTTGACCCACGAGTTATCCCTCCTTCTTTTCTGATACAACGATAGTAATGTGGCTCGTACGTTTGTTGATTTGGCTTGCACGTCCCATAGCGCGTGGACGGAATCTTTTCAACGTAGGGCCTTCGTTCACGTAAGCTTGAGTAACAACCAGGTTGTTTGCATCCATTTCATAGTTGTGCTCAGCATTAGCGACAGCAGATTTTAAAACTTTTTCAATAATCGGGGAAGCAGCTTTTGGCGTGAGATTTAAGATCGATACTGCTTCACCTACTTGCTTGCCTCGAATCAGGTCCATTACTAGACGTGCCTTACGAGGAGCAATACGGACTGTTCTTGCGACAGCTTTAGCTTGTTGCATTTAAAAGCCTCCTCTCATTAGCGTCTTGTTTTTTTGTCATCACTAGCATGACCTTTGTAAGTACGAGTTGGTGCGAATTCACCCAACTTGTGGCCTACCATATCTTCAGAGATGTAAACAGGCACATGTTTGCGTCCGTCATAGACTGCGATTGTGTGACCGATAAATTGTGGGAAAATAGTGGAACGGCGAGACCAAGTTTTCACAACTTGTTTCTTATCCGTTTCATTTAATTTCTCGATTTTTGTCATTAGATGTCCATCGACAAATGGTCCTTTTTTTAAGCTGCGAGCCATTTTGGAACCTCCCTTCGTGATTGCACTACGGTCCGATATGAACCGTAGACAACCCCGTTATTTATTTTTGCGACGACGTACGATGAATTTATCTGAATTGTTCTTTTTCTTACGAGTCTTGAATCCAAGAGTTGGTTTACCCCATGGAGACATAGGTGATTTACGTCCGATAGGAGCGCGTCCTTCACCACCGCCGTGCGGGTGATCGTTAGGGTTCATAACAGAACCGCGAACTGTAGGGCGAACGCCTTTCCAGCGTGAACGTCCTGCTTTACCGATGTTGATCAGTTCGTGCTGCTCGTTACCTACTTGACCGATTGTAGCGCGGCAAGCAGAAAGAATCATGCGAACTTCACCAGAGTTAAGACGTACAAGAACGTATTTACCTTCTTTACCAAGAACCTGAGCAGATGTACCAGCTGAACGTACAAGCTGTCCGCCTTTTCCAGGTTTCATTTCAATGTTGTGCACAACTGTACCAACTGGGATGTTGATCAGTGGCAGTGCATTCCCTACTTTAATGTCGGATTCTGGACCTGACATGATTTCAGTGCCTACTTGAAGCCCCTTAGGAGCCAGGATGTAGCGTTTTTCTCCGTCTACATAGTTAATTAGAGCAATGTTAGCTGAACGGTTTGGGTCGTACTCAACTGTAGCAACGCGTCCAGGTATACCATCTTTATCGCGTTTGAAGTCGATAATGCGGTATTGGCGTTTATGTCCGCCGCCTTGATGACGTACAGTTAATCTACCTTGGTTGTTGCGTCCGCCTTTTTTGTGAAGCGGGGCAAGCAAGGATTTTTCCGGCTGATCTGTCGTGATTTCAGCAAAATCAGAAGATGTCATGCCGCGACGTCCGTTAGAGGTCGGTTTGTACTTTTTAATCGCCATTTTGAATTTCCCTCCTTCTTTTTACAAGTAATTAAGCTTCAAAAATTTCGATTTCTTTACTGTCTGCAGTAAGCTTGACAATTGCTTTTCTGCGTTTGTTCGTCATACCAGAGTAGCGGCCGACACGTTTGAATTTCCCTTTGTAGTTCATAATGTTGACTTTTTCAACTTTCACTCCAAAGATTTCTTCAACTGCATCTTTCACTTCTGTTTTATTAGCTCTTACATCTACTTCAAACGTATATTTTTTTTCAGCCATTAAATCAGCAGAACGTTCAGTAATGACGGGGCGCTTAAGAACATCACGAGGATCTTTCATTATGCAAGCACCTCCTCTACTTTTTCAACCGCTGCTTTCGTCATCACAAGCTTCTCGTGACCGACAACATCGAGTACGTTGATTCCGTTTGCTTCAACAACTGTAACTCCAGGAAGATTACGTGCAGATAATGCAACTGTTTCGTTTTGATCCGCAGTTACGATTAAAGCTTTTTTCTCGATAGACAGCCCTTTAATAACAGCTGCCATTTCTTTTGTTTTAACCGTATCAAGAGAAAGATCTTCAAGAACGATCAAGTTGTTGTCATTCACTTTTGAAGACAATGCTGATTTGATTGCCAAGCGGCGAACTTTTTTCGGTAATTTATAAGAATAGCTGCGTGGTGTAGGACCGAATACGATACCACCTCCGCGCCATTGCGGTGAACGGATAGATCCCTGACGCGCACGGCCAGTACCTTTTTGACGCCAAGGTTTGCGACCTCCGCCACGAACTTCAGAACGATTTTTTACTTTATGAGTTCCTTGTCGCAAGGAAGCTCTTTGCATTAAAATAGCGTCGAATACTACGCTCTCATTTGGCTCGATTCCAAATACAGAGTCGTTTAATTCGATATCGCCAGCAGTAGAACCGTTTTGGTTATATAATGCTACTTTTGGCATGATCAATTTCCTCCTTTCCTAAGAGAATTATTTAGATTTAACAGCACTTTTAATAGTGACTAGTGATTTTTTTGCACCAGGAACATTTCCTTTAACTAAAAGAAGATTGCGCTCAGCATCAACTTTTACGATTTCAAGGTTTTGAACAGTGATTTGCTCTCCGCCCATACGTCCAGGCAATAGCTTTCCTTTGAATACACGGTTAGGGTCTACCGGTCCCATTGAACCAGGACGGCGATGGTAGCGGGAACCGTGAGACATAGGTCCGCGAGATTGTCCGTGGCGCTTGATTGCACCTTGGAAACCTTTACCTTTCGATGTTCCTGTTACATCTACGATTTCTCCGTTAGAGAAAATATCAACTTTGACTTCCTGACCAACTTCATACGCATCCATTTCCACTCCGCGTAATTCTTTAACGAAGCGCTTAGGTGCAGTTTCCGCTTTTGCGACGTGGCCTTTTTCCGGCTTGTTGGCAAGCTTATCGCGCTTGTCGTCAAAACCGATCTGAATCGCTTCATAGCCTTCGTTTTCAGCCGTTTTCTTTTGAAGTACAACGTTAGCTGCAGCTTCGATAACAGTTACCGGAATAAGATCACCGTTTTCTGCGAAAACTTGCGTCATACCAATTTTTCTTCCTAAGATTCCTTTGGTCATTCGTCACACCTCCTATAAAGATCATTCTATATTTTAGATTAAAGTTTGATTTCGATATCGACACCAGATGGTAAATCTAATCGCATTAAAGCATCGACAGTTTGCGGTGTTGGGTTCACAATGTCGATTAAGCGTTTATGTGTACGCATTTCAAATTGCTCACGAGAATCTTTGTATTTATGCACCGCACGAAGAATTGTGTATACTGATTTCTCAGTTGGCAACGGAATCGGACCAGACACGCTGGCACCAGAACGTTTTGCCGTTTCAACAATCTTCTCAGCAGATTGATCAAGGATTCTATGATCATACGCTTTTAATCGAATACGAATTTTTTGTTTTGCCATTATTTTCCCTCCTTTTCGCCTACTTACATTAGACAGTTCTCCGTGAGAAAAACCTGATTCACCTTGCCATGGCAAAGCGGCCGGGTGTGTCAGCAACCTCTCACTTCATCGCAGTCAAAGACCAACATGCACTATTATACAAAATTTATAGGCATAATGCAAGGCAATATTGAATATTACCCGGTTTTGCACACTTTTCTTATTATACAGATTCAGACATTGTTAATCAAGGATTTACAGCCGGAAAATAAATCCCTGTATCAAACCCTCTTAGAAAAGAAGAACACCAGAATCAGACCGCACATAAAAAACGAGACCCGGCTGGATCTCGTTTTTTTATTTTATAAGTATTATTCAGTGATAGAAGAAACAACGCCAGAACCAACTGTACGTCCGCCTTCACGGATAGAGAAGCGAGTTCCGTCTTCGATCGCGATTGTTGAAATCAATTCAACAGTCATTTCGATGTTGTCTCCAGGCATAACCATTTCTACGCCTTCAGGAAGCTGAATGATACCAGTTACGTCAGTTGTACGGAAGTAGAACTGAGGACGGTAGTTAGAGAAGAATGGAGTGTGACGTCCGCCTTCTTCTTTAGAAAGAACGTAAACTTCAGCTTTGAATTTTTGGTGTGGAGTGATTGTACCTGGTTTAGCAAGTACTTGACCACGTTGGATATCTTCACGAGATACACCGCGAAGAAGTGCACCGATGTTGTCACCAGCTTCAGCATAATCAAGAAGCTTACGGAACATTTCAACACCTGTAACAGTTGTTTTCTTGTTTTCTTCTTGAAGACCGATGATTTCAACTTCGTCACCGACTTTAACTTGTCCGCGCTCTACACGTCCAGTAGCAACTGTTCCACGACCAGTGATTGAGAATACGTCCTCAACTGGCATCATGAATGGCTTTTCAGTGTCACGTTCTGGAGTTGGGATGTATTCGTCAACCGCGTCCATCAGTTCGAAGATTTTAGCTTCGTAATCAGCATCACCTTCAAGAGCTTTAAGAGCAGAACCTTTGATTACTGGTACATCATCACCAGGGAATTCGTACTCAGAAAGAAGATCGCGAACTTCCATTTCAACTAGTTCAAGAAGCTCTTCGTCGTCTACCATGTCGCATTTGTTCAAGAATACTACGATGTAAGGCACACCTACGTTACGAGAAAGAAGGATGTGCTCACGAGTTTGCGGCATTGGGCCGTCAGCAGCAGAAACAACAAGGATAGCTCCGTCCATTTGCGCAGCACCAGTGATCATGTTTTTAACATAGTCAGCGTGTCCTGGGCAGTCAACGTGTGCATAGTGACGAGTATCAGTTTCGTACTCAACGTGCGCAGTAGAGATTGTGATTCCACGCTCACGTTCTTCTGGAGCACCGTCGATTTGGTCGTATGCCATAGCAGTACCTTTACCAGATTTCTTATGAAGTACTGTAGTGATAGCAGCTGTTAATGTAGTTTTACCATGGTCAACGTGTCCAATTGTACCAATGTTGGCATGTGATTTGGAACGGTCGAATTTTTCTTTAGCCATTCTGAAAATCCTCCTTAAAAAGGTTTATTTTTGATTATATAGAGTGATAGAAAGTGAAAGCTTTGTTTCACTTTCTCATCTTACAATAGTAGTTATACTTTAATGAAGAGGCAAAATCAATTATTCGCCTTTATTTTTTTTGATGATCTCTTCAGAGATGCTCTTCGGTACTTCTTCGTAGTGATCCATGAACATAGTGAACGTACCGCGACCTTGCGTATTAGAACGAAGTGCAGTAGCGTAACCGAACATTTCAGCAAGAGGAACCATCGCGCGAACAACTTGTGCGTTACCGCGAGCTTCCATACCTTCTACGCGTCCGCGACGAGAAGTAACATCACCCATGATATCTCCCATGTATTCTTCAGGAATAACAACTTCAACTTTCATAATTGGTTCAAGAAGAACAGGGTTACATTTGCTGACTGCATTTTTCAATGCCATTGAAGCAGCGACTTTAAACGCCATTTCGTTTGAGTCAACGTCATGGTAAGATCCATCAAAAAGTTTTGCCTTGATGTCAATTAGAGGGAATCCTGCTAAGACACCATTTTCAAGAGAGTCTTCAAGACCTGCTTGTACGGCTGGGATGTATTCACGAGGAACAACACCACCGACAATTGCGTTTTCGAATTCAAATCCAGCGCCTTCTTCATTAGGTTGGAATTCAATCCAAACGTGTCCGAACTGACCGCGTCCACCAGATTGACGTACGAATTTACCTTCAACTTTTGCACCTGTACGGAATGTTTCACGGTACGCAACTTGAGGAGCACCTACGTTAGCTTCTACTTTGAATTCACGCTTCATACGGTCAACAATGATATCAAGGTGAAGTTCACCCATACCAGAGATGATCGTCTGACCAGTTTCCGGATTTGTTTGAGTACGGAATGTAGGATCTTCTTCAGCAAGTTTAGCTAAAGCGATACCCATTTTATCTTGGTCAGCTTTTGATTTAGGCTCAATCGCTACATCGATAACCGGCTCTGGGAATTCCATTGATTCAAGGATTACAAGATCCTTTTCATCACATAGAGTATCTCCAGTAGATGTATCTTTTAGGCCTACAGCAGCTGCGATATCTCCTGCGTAAACAGTAGCGATCTCTTCACGGCTGTTGGCATGCATTTGCAAGATACGTCCGACACGCTCACGTTTGCCTTTCGTTGAGTTTTTCACGTATGAACCGGAATCAAGAGTTCCAGAGTACACACGGAAGAACGTCAGCTTACCAACATAAGGGTCAGTCATTACTTTAAATGCAAGTGCAGAGAATGGCTCTTCATCAGAAGAATGACGAACGATCTCTTCATCAGTTTCCGGGCGTACACCTTTGATTGCAGCAACATCAGTTGGTGCAGGAAGGTAGTCAAGAACTGCATCAAGTACAAGCTGAACACCTTTGTTTTTGAAAGCAGAACCGACTAGTACTGGATAGAATTCAACATTCAAAGTACCTTTACGGATTGCAGCTTTCAACTCGTCGATTGTGATTTCTTCACCTTCGAGGTACTTTTCCATAAGCTCTTCATCAAGCTCTGCGACAGCTTCAATTAAGCTGTTACGAAGCTCTTCGGCTTGTTCTTTGTACTCTTCAGGGATTTCTTTCGCATCAGAACGAGTTCCAAGATCATCTTCGTAGAAATACGCAACGTTTTCTACAAGGTCGATGATACCTTCGAAGTTGTCTTCAGCACCGATTGGCAATTGGATTGCATGGGCGTTAGCTTGAAGACGGTCTCTTAAAGTACCTACAGAGTAAAGGAAGTCTGCGCCGATTTTGTCCATTTTGTTGACAAATACGACACGCGGAACTCCGTAAGTTGTTGCTTGGCGCCATACTGTTTCTGTTTGAGGCTCAACGCCTGATTGTGCGTCAAGGACGGCAACGGCACCATCAAGTACGCGCAGGGAACGTTCAACCTCAACTGTGAAGTCTACGTGTCCTGGTGTATCGATGATGTTAACGCGGTATCCTTTCCATTGTGCAGTTGTTGCAGCAGATGTGATTGTGATACCACGTTCTTGTTCCTGTTCCATCCAGTCCATTTGGGAAGCTCCTTCATGAGTTTCACCAATTTTGTGGATACGGCCTGTGTAGAACAAGATACGTTCAGTTGTCGTCGTTTTACCGGCATCGATGTGAGCCATGATTCCGATATTACGAGTTTTTTCTAAGGAGAACTCTCTTGCCATTGGGTCTTTTCTCCTTCCTTCTTAGGGAATAATATTTTGTCGTACAAGATTACCAGCGATAGTGAGCGAACGCTTTGTTTGCTTCAGCCATCTTATGCGTATCTTCACGTTTCTTAACAGCAGCACCAGTGTTGTTAGCTGCATCAAGAATTTCGTTGGCTAAACGCTCTTCCATCGTTTTTTCTCCGCGAAGACGAGCGTAGTTTACTAACCAGCGAAGACCAAGAGTCGTACGTCTTTCAGGACGAACCTCTACAGGCACTTGGTAGTTCGCACCACCTACACGGCGTGCTTTAACTTCAAGTACTGGCATGATGTTTTTCAATGCTTGTTCGAAAACCTCCATTGCATCGTTGCCGGTACGTTCTTTAATGATATCGAATGACTTGTATAGGATTGTTTGAGCTTTACCTTTTTTACCGTCGATCATCATTTTGTTGATCAAACGAGTTACAAGCTTAGAGTTGTAAAGCGGATCAGGTAAAACGTCTCTTTTTGTTACAGGACCTTTACGTGGCATCTGATTATCCTCCCTTCTCTTGTTACGGGTTTAAACAAGCAGAGGGATTTCGCAGCTCATGCCTTTATCAGCATTGCCAGAACTCCTTGCTTTTAAAAACCCTTTTATTTGTATTTAAACTGACTTATTTTTTCTTAGGACGTTTTGTACCGTATTTTGAACGGCCTTGTGCACGGTTTTCAACTCCGGCAGTATCAAGCGCGCCACGCACGATGTGGTAGCGTACCCCCGGTAAGTCTTTAACACGTCCGCCGCGGATCAATACGACACTGTGCTCTTGCAGGTTGTGTCCGATACCAGGAATGTAAGCCGTAACCTCGATTCCGTTTGTTAAGCGAACACGGGCATATTTACGAAGCGCTGAGTTCGGTTTCTTCGGTGTCATTGTACCAACACGAGTACATACCCCGCGTTTTTGTGGTGAAGATACGTTAGTGTGCTCTTTCTTAAAGCTGTTGTATCCTTTGTTAAGTGCAGGGGACTTAGAAGCTTCAACTTTGTTCACGCGTCCCTTGCGTATCAACTGATTAATTGTAGGCATGTTGTATTCCTCCCTTCATCATGTTTTATAACCCACATACCCAGGTGGTTCATTTAAAAGCAAAAAACAATGCCTTTGCATGGAAGCAAAAACAACGAGTACGTTATTGAATAATGGCAACAGCTGCCGCACCGACCTCAATTCCGCAAGCTTTGCCGAGCTTTTTCATTGACTCTGCCAATGTGACGGGAACGCCTTGTTCATTCGCCAGGTTAATGACACCAGCCGTCAGACAAGGATCTGCGTCTTTTGCTACGACAACTTCCTTTACAGAGTTGCGTTTGAGTGCTTTAACTGTCTGCTTCGTACCGATAATAATGGATTGAGCCTGTGATACTTTATCATAAGACATCATACATCCTCCAAAGTAACAGGTTTAAATTGAGCACCTTGGTTATATTATCATCCTGAAAGAAGGATGTCAACACAGTATGACAATTTTTAGTGACATCCTTCTTTAGGACATTTTAAATTTATTCTGCCGGAACCATTTCATCCGAAGATTGAACTTGCAATACCGGCTTCACTTTGCGGTAGTTGAGCATTCCTGTTCCAGCCGGAACAAGCTTACCGATGATGACATTCTCTTTCAGACCGAGAAGCTCATCCCGTTTTCCTTTGATTGCTGCATCTGTCAGGACGCGTGTTGTTTCCTGGAATGATGCGGCAGACAAGAAGGAATCCGTTTCAAGAGATGCTTTTGTAATACCGAGCAGCACCGGACGGCCTGTAGCAGGTCGTTGTCCTTTAAGCAACACTTTTTTGTTTGCTTGAGTAAACTGATGAATATCGAGAAGTGTGCCAGGCAGTACTTCTGTATCGCCGGCATCGATCACACGCACTTTGCGAAGCATCTGGCGGACCATAACCTCGACGTGTTTATCCCCGATTTCAACACCCTGCATACGGTAAACCTTCTGCACTTCATGTAGAAGATATTCTTGAACCGTCGTGATGTCTGTTACTTTCAGAAGCTCTTTCGGATCGACTGAACCTTCCGTCAGCACCTGGCCGCGGTAGATTTTATCTCCTTCAGATACTTTTAGGCGGGCGTTGTATGGGGCCGTATATGAACGGCTTTCAACTTCACCCTGTACAACGATTTCCTGCTGTTTATCACGCACTTCGTTGATTTCAGCTACGACACCGTCAATTTCAGAAATCGTGGCCTGACCTTTAGGGTTACGCGCTTCGAATAATTCCTGGATACGCGGCAAACCTTGTGTAATATCGTCTCCGGCAACCCCGCCCGTATGGAAGGTACGCATTGTCAGCTGTGTACCAGGCTCACCGATGGATTGGGCAGCGATGATTCCGACCGCTTCTCCGACTTCAACATCGGTTCCCGTTGCCAGGTTTCGGCCGTAGCATCGTTTACATACTCCATGTGACGTATTACATGTAAATGCAGAACGGATCCACACTTCCTCGATACCGGCTTCAACGATTTCTAATGCTTTGTCTTCGTCGATCAGCTCGTTTTCTTTAACGAGAATTTCGCCGGTTTCCGGATGTTTAACTGGTTTTCTCGCAAAACGGCCGATGAGACGTTCTTCAAGACGCTCGATCACTTCTGTGCCTTCTGTGATAGATTCTGCAAGAATTCCCCGGTCAGTGCCGCAATCTGTCTCACGAATGATAACATCTTGAGCAACATCTACGAGACGGCGTGTCAGGTAGCCTGAGTCAGCTGTCTTCAGTGCTGTATCGGCAAGACCTTTACGAGCACCGTGGGTGGAGATAAAGTACTCCAGAACCGTTAAACCTTCACGGAAGCTTGATTTGATTGGAAGTTCGATGATTCGTCCGGCCGGGTTGGCCATCAGACCGCGCATACCCGCAAGCTGTGTAAAGTTTGATGCGTTACCCCGGGCTCCTGAATCACTCATCATGTAGATTGGGTTAACTTCATCCAGGGACTTCATCAGCTTGCCTTGGATTGTATCTTTAGCCGCACTCCAAATGGAAATAACGCGTTCATAGCGCTCTTCTTCAGTGATCAGACCGCGTCTGAACTGCTTCAGAACGTTATCGACTTTCCCTTGCGCTTCTTCAAGGATTTTCTTTTTGTCATCCAAAACGACGATATCGGAAACACCGACCGTGATTCCGGCTTTTGTTGAATACTTAAAGCCGAGATTCTTCATGCGGTCAAGCATTTTTGACGTTTCTGTGATGTGGAATCTTTTGAAGATCTCCGCAATGACTTTACCAAGGATGCCTTTTTTGAACGGTGCGTTGATTTCCTGGTTCTTAATGGCTTCTTTAACATCTGTACCGTAATCCAAGAAGAAACGGTCAGGCGTTTTTTCTTCAATGTTGCTCTTCGTCGGTTCGTTCATGTATGGGAACGACGGCGGAAGAATTTCGTTGAAGATCAGTTTTCCTACAGTTGTAATGAGCAGCTTGGAACGCTGTTCTTCTGTAAATGTTTCATTTTTCAAGGAGTTAACCGCAACGGCCACTCTCGTATGCAAATGAACATATCCGTTTTGATAAGCAAGCAGCGCTTCATCCGTATCTTTGAAAACCATGCCTTCGCCGACTGCGCCAGGGCGTTCAAGCGTCAAGTAGTAGTTTCCAAGTACCATATCCTGAGACGGCGTAACAACCGGTTTTCCGTCCTTAGGGTTCAGGATGTTTTGCGCAGCGAGCATGAGAATGCGCGCTTCAGCTTGCGCCTCGGCAGATAAAGGTACGTGAACCGCCATTTGGTCACCGTCGAAGTCAGCGTTGTATGCAGTACATACAAGCGGGTGAAGACGGATGGCACGGCCTTCAACAAGCGTTGGTTCAAACGCCTGGATTCCCAGTCTGTGAAGCGTAGGTGCACGGTTTAGAAGAACCGGGTGTTCCTTGATGACTGATTCAAGCACATCCCATACTTCAGGCTGAACGCGTTCAATTTTACGCTTCGCACTCTTTATGTTGTGGGCAAGACCTTTTTCTACAAGCTCTTTCATGACGAAAGGCTTAAACAGTTCCAAAGCCATTTCTTTCGGCAGACCGCATTGGTACATTTTCAGGTTCGGACCTACGACGATAACCGAACGACCTGAATAGTCAACACGCTTACCGAGAAGGTTTTGACGGAAACGGCCTTGTTTACCTTTCAGCATGTGGGAAAGGGATTTTAACGGTCTGTTTCCCGGACCTGTTACAGGACGGCCTCTTCGTCCGTTATCGATCAGGGCGTCTACAGCTTCTTGAAGCATGCGCTTCTCGTTTTGAACGATAATGCTTGGCGCTCCAAGATCCAACAGACGCTTCAAACGATTGTTACGGTTGATGACACGGCGGTAAAGATCGTTAAGGTCAGATGTCGCAAAACGTCCTCCGTCAAGCTGTACCATTGGTCTCAGTTCAGGCGGAATGACCGGAAGAACATCAAGGATCATCCAAGATGGTTTATTTCCGGAGTTACGGAATGCTTCCAGCACTTCAAGACGCTTGATCGCACGTGTGCGGCGCTGTCCTTGAGACGTTTTAAGCTCTTCTTTAAGCATATCCACTTCTTTTACGAGATCGATATCCTGAAGAAGCTTATGAATCGCTTCAGCACCCATAGAAGCTTGAAACTTACTGCCGTATTTATCAAGATACGCCCGATATTCTTTTTCAGAAAGAAGCTGTTTTTTCTCAAGCGGCGTATTTGCCGGATCTGTAACGACATAAGAAGCGAAGTAAATGACTTCTTCCAATGCACGCGGAGACATATCCAGCACAAGACCCATGCGGCTTGGGATTCCTTTAAAATACCAGATGTGAGAAACCGGGGCTGCCAGTTCGATATGCCCCATTCTCTCACGACGGACTTTAGCCCGGGTTACTTCAACTCCACAACGGTCACAGACTACGCCCTTATAACGAACTCGCTTGTACTTCCCGCAATGGCATTCCCAGTCCTTTTGAGGACCGAAAATGCGCTCGCAGAACAAACCATCTTTTTCAGGTTTCAAAGTACGGTAGTTGATTGTTTCAGGCTTTTTCACTTCTCCGTAAGACCATGAACGGATTTTATCAGGTGAAGCGAGACCGATGTTCATATACTCAAAATTGTTCACATCCAGCAAGGGGCCTACCTCCCTTTTTATCTTCGGGTTATACCCATGTCACTTGCGTCAAAAATTTATTTAGTCTTTTGTCACGACATCTCGTTCTATATCAGCAGAAACAAACTCTTCGGTTTCTTCTTCATTTGACAGAGAAAGACCTTCGTTTTGTTTCGTATCTTCATCGTCTTCCAAGTCTCTCATTTCAATTTCTTCTTCATCGCTTGACAGAATTTTAACGTCCATACCCAAGCTTTGAAGTTCTTTGATTAATACTTTGAACGATTCAGGAACACCTGGTTCTGGAACGTTGTCGCCTTTTACGATGGCTTCGTAAGTTTTCACACGACCCACGACATCATCGGATTTTACAGTAAGAATTTCTTGAAGCGTGTATGCCGCGCCGTAAGCTTCCAGCGCCCACACTTCCATCTCACCAAAGCGCTGTCCTCCGAACTGTGCTTTACCACCGAGAGGCTGCTGGGTAACGAGTGAATAAGGACCTGTTGAACGGGCATGCAGTTTGTCGTCAACCATGTGGGCCAGTTTGATCATATACATGATTCCCACGGAAACCCGGTTATCAAATGGTTCTCCAGTACGGCCGTCATACAGAACGGTTTTCGCATCTCTTGACATGCCGGCTTCTTCGAGTGTTTCCCACACGTCTTCTTCACGGGCACCGTCAAATACCGGTGACGCGACATGCAGACCAAGGCGGCGTGCAGCCATACCAAGGTGAAGCTCCAATACCTGCCCGATGTTCATACGGGATGGAACGCCAAGCGGGTTTAACATGATGTCAATCGGTGTTCCGTCAGGCAGATACGGCATATCTTCTTCAGGAAGAATCTTCGAAATAACACCTTTGTTACCGTGGCGTCCGGCCATTTTGTCCCCTTCAGAGATTTTACGCTTCTGAACGATATACACACGGACAAGCTGGTTCACGCCAGGAGGCAGTTCATCGCCGTCTTCGCGGTTGAAGACTTTCACGTCAAGGATAATACCTCCGCCGCCGTGCGGTACACGGAGAGACGTATCGCGGACTTCGCGCGCTTTTTCACCGAAGATAGCATGAAGCAGACGTTCTTCTGCTGTAAGCTCGGTAACACCTTTTGGCGTTACTTTTCCGACGAGAAGGTCTCCGTCTTTTACTTCAGCACCGACACGGATAATTCCGCGTTCATCCAGATTGCGGAGCGCATCCTCACCAACGTTCGGAATATCGCGTGTGATCTCTTCAGGTCCGAGTTTAGTATCCCGGGCTTCTGATTCGTATTCTTCAATATGGATAGACGTATAAACGTCGTCTTTTACAAGGCGTTCGCTCATGATGATGGCATCCTCATAGTTGTAGCCATCCCATGTCATAAAGCCGACCATGACGTTGCGTCCAAGGGCGAGCTCGCCTTTTTCCATAGATGGGCCGTCAGCTAAAATTTCACCTTTTACAACCTCGTCTCCGACGCTTACGATCGGACGCTGGTTATAGCAAGTTCCTTGGTTGGAACGAATAAACTTCAGCAGGCTGTATTTATCAAGGTTTCCTTTTACTTTTTGGCCGTCGATTTCTTCATAGCGGCGCACCCATACATTCTTCGCTTCCACCCGTTCCACGATTCCCGGATAGCGGCAGATGACGGCTGCACCGGAATCTTTCGCAGATACATATTCCATTCCTGTTCCGACAACCGGCGACTCAGGCTGCATCAACGGCACAGCCTGACGCTGCATGTTCGCTCCCATCAGGGCGCGGTTCGAGTCATCGTTTTCCAAGAAAGGAATACATGCAGTCGCGGCAGAAACAACTTGCTTAGGCGAAACGTCCATGTAATCGACTCGATCTTTAGGAACAACAGTGTTCTCCCCTCTGAAGCGGGCGACAATGCTGTCGTCTACAAATGAGCCGTCATCATTAAGGCGTGCGTTCGCTTGTGCAACAACATAGTTGTCTTCTTCATCAGCTGTCAAATAGTCGATTCTCGGCGTTACTTTTCCTGTCTCAGGATCAACACGGCGGTACGGTGTTTCAATAAAACCGAAACGGTTAACCTTCGCGAATGAAGAAAGCGAGTTGATCAATCCGATGTTCGGGCCCTCAGGCGTTTCGATCGGACACATCCGGCCGTAGTGGGAGTAGTGAACATCACGCACTTCCATTCCGGCGCGCTCACGGGTCAAACCGCCAGGTCCAAGCGCTGATAGACGACGTTTGTGCGTCAGCTCAGCGAGCGGATTCGTCTGATCCATGAACTGAGAAAGCTGTGAGCTTCCGAAAAACTCTTTAATTGAAGCGATGACTGGGCGAATATTAATCAGCTGCTGCGGTGTGATCGTGTTTGTATCCTGAATAGACATTCTTTCACGAACAACGCGCTCCATTCGGCTTAAACCGATGCGGAACTGGTTCTGCAGAAGCTCTCCTACTGAACGAAGACGACGGTTTCCTAGATGATCGATATCATCTGTATCGCCTACTCCGTGAAGCAGATTAAAGAAATAGCTGATCGAAGAGATAATATCAGAAGGTGTAATATTTTTAACGCCTTCCTCGATAAAAGCATTTCCAATCACATTGATTGTCTGCTCGCCTTCTTGATCAGTAGGTGAGTAGATTTTGATAGATTGAAGTGTCACTTCATCTTCGACTACTCCGCCATTTGGATAAAGCTTTTTAAATCCGATTCCGCTTTCCAAGTATGGCAGCACTTTATCAAGTGTTCTTCTGTCCAAAATCGCGCCTTTTTCGGCAAGGATTTCCCCTGTTTCAGGATCGACAAGCGTTTCGGCAAGCCGCTGATTGAAAAGACGGTTTTTGATATGAAGCTTTTTATTAATTTTATAACGTCCTACACTTGCAAGATCATATCTTTTCGGATCGAAGAATCTTGAATCAAGCAAGCTTTTTGCGTTTTCTACTGTAGGCGGTTCTCCAGGACGAAGACGCTCGTAGATTTCAAGAAGCGCTTTATCGGTGTTTTCAGTGTTATCTTTATCAAGCGTATTGCGCAAATACTCATTTTCACCGACAAGATCAATGATCTCTTGATCAGATCCGAAGCCAAGAGCACGCAAAAGAACCGTAACCGGCAACTTACGTGTGCGATCAATGCGTACATACACAACATCTTTCGCATCAGTTTCGTATTCTAACCATGCGCCACGGTTTGGAATGACAGTCGCGGTAAAACCTCTTTTACCGTTTTTGTCTACTTTACCACTAAAATATACACTTGGAGAACGAACGAGCTGAGATACGATGACCCGTTCTGCACCGTTGATAATAAAGGTTCCAGTGTCTGTCATGATAGGGAAATCCCCCATAAAGACATCCTGATCCTTCACCTCGCCGGTCTCTTTGTTGATTAAGCGAACTTTAACCCGCAGCGGAGCTGAGTAGGTTACATCACGTTCTTTTGATTCTTCTACCGGATACTTAGGATCACCCAAGCTGTAATCAATAAATTCCAGAGAGAGGTTACCAGTGAAATCCTCAATTGGCGATATGTCTTGAAACATCTCTCTAAGACCCTCATCAAGAAACCACTGATAAGAAGAGGTTTGAATTTCAATGAGATTTGGTAATTCTAACACTTCGCTAATGCGTGCATAGCTTCTGCGCTGGCGGTGTCGTCCATACTGAACTAGTTGACCTGTCAACTGATTCACCCCTCAAATCATGCGTAATATATGTGTAACAAGCATTTCTTCCTAAAAATATGTAAGAAATACTTTTACAAGACAAAAGAAAAAAGGGTTTCTTATTAGAAAACCACATCCAAAAACAAAATACCGATTTTATTAGTCTTCCCAAAAATGTATATTTTATACAAACCAAGGCGTTTCTTAAAAATGTCAGCAAAATATATACATTGGCATTTTATAATATTAACATAGCTGAAAATCCGAGTCAAACTTTTTTTGCTTTGATGATATAGTACCCTTTCTTTTTTTGAACGACTTCTACGTTCGCAAAAAGTTCTTTTAATTTATCAATGGCAGAAGGCCCGCCTTGTTTTTTCTGAATGACGACCCATAAGTCGCCTGAAGGCCGCAAATATTCAGCGCTTTTTTCAAAAATGGCGTGTACAGTTTTTTTCCCGGCTCGTATGGGGGGATTTGTAATAATGGAAGCGAATTTTTTTGCAGGTTCGACGTTTGAAAACAGATCGCTTTGGTATACCTCAACATTTTCGATCTGATTATTTAACGCGTTTTCCTTCGAAAGTTCGACAGCTCTTTCATTGACATCAACCATGTGAACCATTCGATCTTCGAAATCCGCAGCAAGCGAAAGACCAATCGGGCCATAGCCGCAGCCTACATCCAAAAAATCACCTTCTGCATCAGGTTCACGGAAAGCTTCAATCAGCAGTCTTGAACCAAAATCAACCTCTTTTTTTGAAAAGACCCCGCTGTCGCTGATAAAAGTAAACGTCCGGTTTCTTAAACGAAATGTCCACGTTTTTCTGCTGCTTTTTGCTGAAGGTTTTTCCGAATAATAATGGTCAGTCATCACAGAACCTCCTCAGTTGGTGAACTCTCCAGATATCTTGAAACAAGATGGCTTTTCTTATGCGGAAGGGACTACAATTAATTAGCAAAGAAAAAGCTCGCTTTTAAAAGCGAGCTTTCCCCTAAAGATTAGGTGAAGATTACTTAACTTCTACAGAAGCGCCAACTTCTTCAAGTTTAGCTTTAAGCTCTTCAGCTTCTTCTTTCGCAATACCTTCTTTAAGAGGTTTTGGAGTGTTGTCAACAAGTTCTTTAGCTTCTTTCAAGCCAAGACCAGTGATTTCACGAACAACTTTGATGACTTTGATTTTTTGGTCTCCTGCACCAGCAAGAACAAGATCAAATTCAGTTTGTTCTTCAGCAGCACCGCCGCCAGCAGCTCCGCCAGCTACAGCTACAGGAGCAGCAGCAGTTACGCCAAATTCTTCTTCAATTGCTTTTACTAAGTCGTTCAATTCAAGTACAGTTGCTTCTTTAACGGAAGCAATGATTTCTTCGATATTTAAAGCCATTTGTAATTCCTCCATTTTGTTTATTTTTTAAATACTGATTACATTAAGCGCCTTGTTCTTCCTTTTGTTCTGCAACAGCTTTAGTTGCAAGAGCAAGGTTGCGAACTGGAGCTTGAAGTACGCTAAGCAACATAGAAAGCAAGCCATCGCGGGATGGAAGTTCAGCAAGAGCTTTCACTTCTTCAACAGTAGAAACTGTGCCTTCGATAACACCGGCTTTGATTTCAAGCGCTTCGTGCTTTTTAGCAAACTCGTTAAGAACTTTAGCTGGAGCAACAACATCTTCAGTACTGAATGCAATTGCATTCGGTCCAGTTAAGAAATCGTTTAAACCATCAAGTTCAGCTTGTTCAACCGCACGGCGAGTCATTGTGTTTTTATAAACTTTGAACTCAACGTTAGCTTCGCGAAGCTGTTTGCGAAGTTCTGTTACTTCAGATACGGTAAGGCCGCGATAATCAACGATGATCGTTGATTTACTTTCTTTCAGTTTAGAAGCAATCTCTTCAACAACAACTTTTTTTGTTTCAATTGCGCTGCTCATGGTTACACCTCCTGTAAGATTCATCTGTGTAACACTTATACCGTTTGGTGATCACGTTCTTGAACGACGGGGTCCATATAAAAAGCCTCCATTCGACATGGAGGCTGTATATACAAGCATACGTAACGTAAGAGCTGTGATATATATACACCTCGGTAGGAAATTAAGCCTTGGGGGCACCTACTGTCTACGGTATAAATGACATATTTTATTATACAACGTTTTGAATTATATCAGAACGTATAATAAGAGTCAATATTATTTTACGTTGAAAGTTGATGGGTCCACTTTGATTCCAGGTCCCATTGTAGATGTAACAGATACGTTTTTCACGTATACGCCTTTAGCGGCAGCAGGTTTTGCTTTCAAAATTGTGTCATACATTGTTGCAAAGTTTTCAACAAGTTTGCCTTCTTCGAATGACACTTTTCCGATTGGAACATGGATGTTCCCTGCTTTATCAACGCGGTATTCAACTTTACCGGCTTTGATTTCTTTTACTGCTTTTTCAACTTCGAATGTAACTGTTCCTGTTTTAGGGTTTGGCATTAGACCTTTTGGTCCAAGCACGCGTCCGATTTTACCGACTTCACCCATCATGTCAGGAGTCGCAACGATGACATCAAAGTCAAACCAGCCTTGCTGAATTTTGTTGATGTAATCAACATCGCCTACGTAGTCTGCACCAGCAGCTTCTGCTTCTTTCGCTTTCTCTCCTTTAGCGAAAACAAGGACGCGCTGAGTTTTGCCTGTTCCGTTTGGAAGAACAACTGCACCGCGGATTTGCTGGTCGTTTTTACGAGGGTCAACACCTAAACGAAATGCCGCTTCAACAGTAGCATCGAATTTAGCTGTGTTTGTTTTCTTCACAAGCTCAATCGCTTCATTTACATCGTAAGCTTTTGTACGCTCTACAAGCTTGGTAGCTTCGACGTATTTTTTACCTTTTTTAGCCATTTGAAAATTTCCTCCTTAGTGGTTTTAGCGGAATAACCTCCCACGAATAAGGGTTGCGAACTTGTCTGATCCAAACTCGCAACCCATCAAAGAAACAAAAAATTAGTCTTCGATCACAATACCCATACTGCGGGCAGTTCCTTCAACCATACGCATAGCCGCTTCAACATCTGCCGCATTTAAGTCAGGCATTTTTGTTTCGGCGATTTCACGTACTTTATCGCGTTTAACGGTTGCGACTTTATTACGGTTAGGCTCACCAGAACCCGACTCAATCCCAGCCGCTTTTTTAAGCAATACAGCAGCAGGCGGAGTTTTTGTAATAAATGTAAATGAACGGTCTTCGTAAACCGAAATTTCTACAGGAATGATAAGACCAGCCTGGTCAGATGTACGAGCGTTAAACTCCTTACAGAATCCCATGATGTTAACACCGGCTTGACCTAATGCAGGTCCAACTGGCGGAGCTGGATTCGCTTTCCCAGCAGGAATTTGCAATTTTACAACTTTAACTACTTTTTTAGCCACGAGACACACCTCCTTAAGTCCGTGATGTGGTAATAGGGTGAACCCTCCCACTCAAGGTCTCATTCTTTATATGAATGATGAAAATATCAAGCTAGCTGCCTTGGCCATTTTGCCAAGACGCACCTTTGTATATTACCACTTTTATATAGTGATTTCAAGCGCTTTTCCATTACAATTTGTCAACTTGAGTAAATTCGAGTTCAACCGGGGTCTCTCTTCCGAACATGTTAACAAATACTTTGACCTTATTTTTGTCATGGTCGATTTCCTCAATCGTCCCTGTGAAATCAGCGAACGGACCGTCAATGACCTTAACGGTTTCTTTCAATTCAAAGTCAATTTCTGTTTTACGTTCTTCAAGACCCATTCGCTTCAGAATTCTTTCTGCTTCGCCCGGAAGCAAAGCCGTCGGTTTTGAACCAGATCCCGCTGAACCGACAAAACCTGTCACACCCGGCGTATTCCGAACAACATACCAGGAATCGTCCGTCATGACCAGTTCCACAAGAACATAGCCTGGGAATACCTTCTTTTTGACAACCTTTTTCTTGCCGTTTTTAAAATCTGTCTCTTCTTCCTCAGGCACAACGACGCGGAAAATCTTATCCTGCATTCCCATCGATTCAACCCGTTTTTCCAAATTCGCCTTTACCTTATTTTCGTAGCCGGAGTACGTGTGAACAACATACCATTTCTTTTCCATTCTCATTCAGGACTCTTTAAGTCCTTCCCTCCCCACACCTTAAAAGTTTATTGGAAATTGACACTTCTTTTATACGAGCCTCATATTTCGAAACAATGAAAAAACCCGTAAAACGGGTTTTTTGGCAAGTCATATTTAGATCTATTATAACACGTTATGCTGATCATTATTCAACTATTAAACGAATTAATTGCGTAATACCCGAATCGATTAGTGCAAAAAAGATGGCGAAAAAGATAACAGTGGTGATGACAGTGATCGTATAGCGCGTTAAGTCTTTTCCTTTAGGCCATGTGACCTTTTTCATTTCTTTTCCGACATTCTTCAAGAATTTCATAATATAAGAAACCTCCACAACCCAAAAACAAAACCTATTTTGTTTCCAGATGTACTGTATGTGAATTGCAGTTATTGCAGTATTTCTTTACTTCGAGCCGTTCAGCCAAAGCTGCGGAGCTTTTCATTGTCGTATAATTACGGTTCCCGCAATTTTTACAGGCCAACGTTATTTTTTTCTTCATGTTTACACCTTTTTCTGGACTATCATTTCTTAAGTAACATATCACAGTCCTAAAATTACTGTCAATATGCCATAAGCAGCTGCTACAGGCTGATTTCGCGGAGCTCCAGGTACTTTTCCAGCTTTCTTTTGACACGCTGGAGCGCATTATCGATTGATTTTACATGGCGGTTTAATTCTTCAGATATTTCCTGATAGGATCTTCCGTCGAGATAGAGCGCAAGAACTTTTCTTTCCAAATCGCTGAGCAATTCTCCCATTTTCAGCTCGATATCATCGAATTCTTCCTGATTGATGATCAGCTCTTCAGGATTCATGACCTTGGCTCCTGAAATCACGTCGAGAAGCGTCCGGTCTGACTCCTCGTCATAAATGGGCTTGTCCAGCGACACATAAGAATTGAGCGGAATATGTTTCTGGCGAGTAGCTGTTTTTATAGCGGTAATAATCTGGCGGGTAATGCATAATTCTGCAAAAGCTTTAAATGAAGTCAGCTTGTCCTCTCTAAAATCGCGGATAGATTTGTAGAGTCCAATCATGCCTTCCTGAACGATGTCCTCCCGATCAGCCCCAATCAGAAAGTAGGATCTTGCTTTTGCCCTTACAAAATTACGGTATTTTGTAATCAAATAATCTAACGCATCACTGTCTCCGACATGAACCATTTCAATGACCTGCTCGTCCTCCAACTGGCAAAACTGTTCTTTGCTGAACTGCTCTTTGCTGAATTTTCCCTGGTTGTTTTGTAAGTTCACTCCGATCCCCCCGACCGCACGTAGATAGAAATATTATACAGTAATGGACAAAAAAGCGTCAACCTAATCCAAATCGCCCCGCCGCCATTTTTCAAATATCTTCAGGACATCTTCTGATAAAGGAATTTTCCCGGCAGGACGTTCTGAGGTGATTTTTTTCACCCTCTTTTCGATTTTCCTTTCAATCGCTTCAACTTCCCTGAGCAGCTCCCTGGCCGACTTGCGCAGCGCTCCCTGCCCAAAGATTGCCCACTGCTCAGTATAATCGGATGTGGCAACATGGATCTGTGTTTGAATATTATTTAAATCTGACGCAAGCTTCTCAATCCGTTCGTCGGCCGTTTCATTTTCCCTTGTGAAAATCACCTCTACGCGATGATTGATTCTTTTTTTCTCAATCCCTTTGACAAGATGTGCATCAAAGACAACTATGACACGAAAACCGGTATATGATTGATATTCCGCCATTTTTTGAATCAAAAGGTCCCTTGCTTCTTCAAAGCTGTTTGCTT
Source organism: Bacillus swezeyi (assembly GCF_001969815.1). Lineage (GTDB taxonomy): Bacteria > Bacillota > Bacilli > Bacillales > Bacillaceae > Bacillus > Bacillus swezeyi. The sequence continues at coordinate 43,168 of NZ_MRBK01000022.1, forward strand.
TTAGGTCTTTCAGCTGAGGCCATGCCCCAATCATGTTATAACCGTCGACTAGCAGGATATCCATCCTTTTCTATTCCCCTAAAGGGCTTCGCTTCCGGTACACTTCATACATCAGCAGACCGGCTGCGACAGAGGCGTTCAGTGATGTGACTTTTCCAGCCATCGGCAGACGGATGAGAAAGTCGCATTTTTCTTTAACCAGCCTTCCCATACCTTTTCCTTCACTTCCGATGACCAGCGCAAGAGGCATGTTTCCGTCCAGCGACCTGTAGTCCTGCTGCCCCGATGCATCTGTGCCGACGACCCAGACGCCCCGCTCTTTCATTTCTTCCAATGTCCGCGATAGATTCGTCACTTTTACCACCGGAATATGTTCAATCGCACCAGTCGAGGCTTTGGCGACAGTCGTCGTAAGGCCGACGGCACGCCTTTTTGGAATGATGATGCCGTGGGCGCCGACCGCGTCAGCCGTCCTCATGATCGATCCTAGGTTATGCGGATCTTCGATTTCATCTAGCACGAGAATAAACGGCTGTTCATTTCTGTCTTCGGCCTTTTGAAACAGGTCGTCCAGTTCGGCATACTCGTAAGCCGCCACTTGGGCGACGACACCTTGATGCTGGCCAGTGACCATTTGATCGAGTTTTTTTCTCGGGACATAATGAATCGTGATGCCTTTTTTGACTGCGAGATCAATGACTTGCTGAGCCTGTCCCTTTACTGTGTTTTCCGCCATCCAAAGCTTATACAGTTCACGGCCGGATTTTAACGTTTCAATGACCGCGTTTTTTCCTATGACGTAATCATGCTGCTGGCTCATTTGATTTCCTCCCTGCCGTCCCGTTTTTCCAACGCTTTTTTGATGAGCTCATCAAGCCTCGCTTCCTTGTTCTCAAGAAAAAGATACCCAATAACGGCTTCAAAAGCTGTGCTGTAACGGTACGTTTGGACATCCGTGTTTTTAGGCACCGTTCCGGATTTTGCATTCCGCCCTCTTCTTAGCACAGCCTTCTCTTCTTCGGTGAAAAATCCCTGCTCCTCAAGGGCAAACAGCATGTTTGCCTGTGATTTTGCTGAGACATAGCGGCTCGACTGCTTGTGCAGATCATTAGGCTTGGTCATGCCTTTCTTTAACAGGTGATGCCTTACGTATATTTCCAAAACGGCATCACCCATATAAGCAAGCGCCAAACCATTTAATTGTTTGGCGTCTTTTATGGTTTCTAAATTCATCTTTATGATTCTCCTCTTTTCCAGCGTGTCCCCTGAGGAGTATCCTCCAAGATGATGTTCATGCTTTTCAGCTGATCGCGAATTTGGTCAGATGTAGCAAAGTCCCTGTTTCTGCGAGCTTCATTTCTCTTTTCGATAAGCTCCTCGACTTCCTGATCCAAAAGCTCTTGCTCCTTCAGTGAGAAGCCGAGCACAGAGCAAATCTCATCAAACAGCTGAAGGAATGCTTGAATCACATGTTCAGCGGTGTTCTTTTCCTGCAGATAGTAGTTGGCGTGTTTAGCCAGATCAAACAAGACGGAGATCGCATTCGCTGTATTGAAGTCATCATCCATTGCCGTTTCGAAGGCTTTTCGCTGCCCGTCGATTTTTTCGAGCCACTCGGAATCGCCCTCTGTTAAATTTGTACTGCTTTTCAGCCGATGCTGCAAATTGCTATAAGCGGTTTTTAAGCGGCCAAAAGCGTTTTTTGTGTTCTCCAGAAGCTCAACCGAATAATTGATCGGATGTCTGTAATGAACGGACAGCATGAAAAACCGCAGCACTTGGGGATCATGCTCTTTAATAATGTCATGCACAAGCACAAAATTGCCGAGTGATTTTGACATTTTTTCATTATCAATATTAATATAGCCGTTATGAAGCCAATACTTCGCAAAAAGCTTTCCTGTTAAGGCTTCTGATTGAGCAATTTCGTTTTCGTGGTGAGGGAAGGTTAAATCCTGGCCGCCCGCATGAATGTCGATTGAATCGCCCAAATATTTTCTCGCCATTGCAGAGCACTCAATGTGCCAGCCCGGGCGCCCTTTGCCCCAAGGGCTATCCCAAGAGATTTCGTTATCTTTGGCCGCTTTCCATAATGCGAAATCCAGAGCGTCATCTTTTTTCTCGCCTACTTGTATCCGCGCGCCTGTTCTCAACTCGTCGATCGATTGATGCGATAGTTTTCCATAGCCTTCAAACGACCTTGTTTTGTAATAAACATCACCGTCCGCTTCATAAGCATAGTCCTTGTCAATCAGCGTCCGGATAAAGTCGATGATATCGTCCATGTTTTCAGTGACGCGCGGATGGCAGTCCGCTTTTGTGCAGCCAAGTGAACCGACATCCTCGAAATATGCATTGATAAAGCGTTCAGCAATGACAGGCACCTCTTCACCAAGCTCGTTAGCCGCTTTAATTAATTTGTCGTCCACATCTGTAAAATTGGAGACGTAGTGAACGTCATAGCCTTTATACTCCAAATATTTTCTGACCGTATCATAAACGATAGCCGGCCTTGCATTTCCGATATGAATGTAATTATATACGGTCGGACCGCATACATACATTTTAACCTTTCCTTCTTCAAGAGGCACAAACGGCTCTTTTTTTCGTGTGAGTGTATTATACAGTGTAAGTGTCACAGCTCATCTTCCCTTTCTTTTCTCTGGAGCTCTTGTTTCAGCTGCCTGATTTCATTTTCCAATTCTTTAAAGCGGTCAGCCACCGGATCCGGCAAATCCTGATGATTCAGGTCGCGCCTGATTTTCTTGCCGTTTTGCACAACGACGCGTCCCGGGATGCCAACAACGGTGGAGCATTCAGGCACATCGTGCAGGACGACGGAGCCTGCGCCGATCTTCGACCCTTTTCCGATCGTAATGGAGCCAAGCACTTTGGCTCCCGTTGATATCAGCGAATCATCCTCGATTGTGGGATGCCTTTTTCCTTTTTCTTTGCCTGTTCCCCCGAGCGTTACTCCCTGAAAAACCGTGACATTGTTTCCGATCTCACAGGTTTCGCCGATCACGACCCCCATCCCGTGGTCAATGAAAAACCTCCTGCCGATCTTTGCGCCCGGATGAATTTCGATTCCCGTAAAGAAGCGGGCGATTTGAGAGATTGATCTGGCCATGAAAAATCTTTTTCTTTTATATAAAGCATGTGCAATTCGATGCGCCCATATAGCATGCAAACCCGAATATGTTAATATGACTTCGATATAGCTCCTCGCAGCCGGATCTTGGTCAAAAACGACATCTACATCTTCTTTCAACATTTTAAAGAACACATGATTCCCCCCGTTCCCCGCTTCCTTCTGTCTCTCATCTTTTTATCAAACCATATAAAAAACGCCTCTGTCTGATGACAGAGACGCTTTTTGACGCGCGGTTCCACTCTGTTTAGAAAACGGCACAGCTGTTTCCTCAACTTTGATCCATAACGGCGGATACCGCCTTTGAATACTTGTCATCAAACGTTCTTCAAAGGTCTCAAGAGGCGCATTTCTAAAGCCGGGCACTTAAGTCTTTTCCAGCCGATGAAGACTCTCTCTTTAAAGGCCATAGCTTTATACTTTTCCCTATCAACGATTTATCTTATTGATTAATGTTATTCAGCCGTTTCAAAACGGTGTCTTTTCCTAATAGCTCAATGGACTGAGGCAGCTCAGGCCCATGGGACTGGCCGGTTGTCGCCACGCGGATCGGCATAAACAGCTTTTTCCCTTTATGCCCCGTTTCCTTTTGGACGGCTTTGATCGACGCTTTGATCTCGTCTGCCGTGAATTCCTCCAGCTGTTCAAGCTTTTCAGAAAACACCCGCAGCACTTCCGGAACCTGTTCTTCATCTAAAACTGTTCTTGCTTCACGATTATACTGGATTTCCTCTTTAAAGAACAACTCTGTTAACTCGACAATTTCTGCACCGAAGCTTAGCTGCTCCTGATAAAGTGAAATCAGCTTGCCAACCCACTCTTTTTCGCTTCCGGAAAGTTCTTTTGATACCTTGCCGGCTTTCTGCAAATGAGGAACAGTCAGTTCGATGACCTGATCAAGGTCAAGCTTTTTCACATACTGGTTATTAACCCATTTCAGTTTATGCGTGTCAAACACAGCTGGTGATTTTGACAAACGCTTCACATCAAATATTTCAATAAATTGTTCTTTTGTAAACAGCTCTTCTTCTCCTGCCGGGGACCAGCCAAGCAGCGCGATAAAGTTAAAGAGCGCTTCCGGCAAATAGCCAAGCTCCTCATACTGTTCAATAAACTGAATAATGGATTCATCCCGTTTGCTGAGTTTTTTGCGATTTTCGTTGACGATCAGTGTCATGTGTCCAAATGTCGGAACATCCCAGCCAAACGCATTGTATATCATAATCTGCTTCGGCGTGTTTGAAATATGGTCCTCTCCCCGAAGCACATGTGTCATTTTCATTAAATAGTCATCGACAGCTACAGCGAAATTGTAAGTTGGAGTTCCATCTTTTTTCACGATGACAAAATCGCCGATACCGTCCGTTTCAAAAGAAATGTCATCCTTTACGATATCGTTGAAGCTGATGACTTCTCCTTGGGGAACTTTGAAGCGGATGCTCGGCTGTCTTCCTTCAGCTTCCAGCTTGTCCTGCTCTTCTTTTGTCAAGCTGCGGCATTTGCCGGAGTAGCGCGGCATTTCTCCGCGGGCCGTCTGTTCTTCCCGTTCTTTCTCAAGCTCTTCTTCTGTACAGTAGCACTTATAAGCGAGACCTTTGTCAAGAAGCTCATCATAATATGTTTTGTAAATGTCATTTCTTTCGGATTGGCGGTATGGTCCATAGTCTCCGCCGACATCCACACTTTCATCCCAGTCGATGCCGAGCCACTTTAAGTAGTTAAGCTGGCTTTGCTCCCCGCCTTCAATGTTGCGCTTTCGGTCTGTATCTTCAATACGGATGATGAATTTCCCGCCTTGGCTCCGGGCAAACAAATAATTAAAGAGTGCAGTTCTTGCATTGCCGATATGTAAATGGCCTGTAGGACTCGGCGCATAACGAACCCGAACTTCGTTTCCCATCTGTCTACTTCCTTTCGTCTCAATCAGAGTTCAAATTTATTCTTATTCTATCATCAAATGAATCGGTCTTCAAAATGAATTATGCCTTTTGGAGCAGAACGGAAGCCTGAGCGGCAATTCCTTCAGCTCTTCCCGTAAACCCGAGCTTTTCTGTCGTGGTCGCTTTTACGTTAATTTGGGAAACCTCCGCTTCCAATCCTTCGGCAATTCTGGCTCTCATGTCTTCAATATATGGGGCCATCTTAGGTTTTTGGGCGATGATTGTACAATCAAGATTTCCAAGTGTATAGCCTTTTTCTTTCACAAGCAACCAGACGTGGCGAAGGAGCTTGAATGAATCGGCATCTTTGAATTCCGGATCGGTATCGGGAAAATGCTTTCCAATATCGCCTTCGCCAATTGCACCGAGACAAGCATCCGCAATCGTATGTAAAAGCACATCAGCATCTGAATGTCCGAGAAGGCCTTTCTCATAAGGAATCGTGATCCCTCCTATAATGAGCGGCCTGCCTTCTGCAAGCTGATGAACGTCAAACCCTTGTCCAATTCTAAACATGTTCATTCCTCTTTTCCGCTTCTAATATCGCTTCGGCGACAAGCAGATCATCGGGAGTCGTCAGTTTGATGTTTTGATAATCCCCCTCAACGATCGAAACCTTGCCTCCCGCTTCCTCGACCAGACTGGCATCATCCGTTCCCAAAAAGCCCTTTGCTTCAGCTTCAAGATGAGCGTTCATCAGAATAGAAAGACGAAAAGCTTGTGGGGTTTGCGCGGCCCACAAGCTTGAGCGTTCAATCGTTCCGGCTACCTCATCGTTTTGAACGCGTTTTATCGTGTCTTTAACAGGTACAGCAACGATGGCTGCACCTGTTTGTTTGGCTTTATTAACTAGCTGTTCGATATGTTTCTGTTTAATAAAGGGCCTCGCTCCGTCATGAACAAGGACCATCTCCTCTTGTCCGGCAGCTTTAATGCCTTGAAATACGCTTTGCTGGCGCTCTTTGCCGCCAGGTACGACCTCGATCGGAGTTGTAAAATGATGTTGTTTTAAATGGGTGCTGAATTCGCTGAACTCTTGTTCATTGATGACGAGAATGATCCTTTTACAGGCATCATGCTCTTCAAACACCTTTAGTGTATGAATAATAACTGGTATTCCTTTTGCCTTGATAAACAGTTTGTTTTTCCCGGCATTCATTCGTTTACCTTGTCCGGCAGCAGGAATAACGACTTCATAATTCATCTGCTTTCTCCCTTTTTAAAGCGCCTTTTCCAGCAGTTTCGGCTTGGCGAATATCATTCTGCCGGCTGCTGTCTGCAGCACACTGGTCACAAGCACGTCGATATGTTTGCCGATATAGTTTCGTCCTTCTTCAACGACAATCATTGTGCCATCGTCCAAATAAGCCACGCCCTGATTATGTTCTTTTCCGTCTTTAATCACCTGTACCTTCATTTCTTCTCCCGGAAGCACGACAGGTTTGACGGCATTGGCAAGGTCGTTTATGTTTAATACGGCTACCTTCTGAAGTTCGCATACTTTGTTCAAGTTGAAATCGTTTGTGACGACGACACCTGAAGTCAGCTTTGCAAGTTTGACGAGTTTGCTGTCAACTTCTTGAATGTCTTCAAAATCGCCTTCGTAAATTTCCACTTTGATATCAAGTTCTTTTTGGATCCGGTTTAAAATATCAAGCCCTCGTCGTCCTCTGTTGCGTTTGAGGACATCGGAAGAGTCGGCGATATGCTGAAGTTCCTCCAGTACAAACTGCGGAATCACGATGACGCCTTCAAGAAAACCGGTCTGACAAATATCAGCAATTCTCCCATCTATAATAACACTTGTATCTAAAATTTTCAGCTTTTTGTCTTCTTCTGTACGCTCTTCTTCAGTCGTGCCTTTTTTCTTTCGGGAAGAGAAAAGGGTGAGCATCTCGTCTTTTTTCTTAAAGCCGACCCGGAATCCAAGGTAGCCCAGGAAAGCTGCAAGCACAATCGGAATCACCGTGCTGATCAGCTGATATGGGAAGTCTTTTAACGGAATAACGTTGACGATAAGATAAGCTAGCATAAGTCCGAAGATTAATCCCAAAGAGCCAAACAACAAGTCTGATACTGGAGCTTTTATTAGAGAATCCTCAATCCGTTTCACCCAGTTAATGACATGATCCGCACACCAGATGCCCAGAAGAAAAAAGATGATAGCTCCCAAACAAGCGGACGCATACGGGTTTGTTACTAAAGGTATGTCCTGTACATTTAACAGTACAAACAATTCCGGTATGAGAAAAATACCGATAACGCCTCCCAAAATCGCAAAGAACGATTGAACTATTCGTTTTAACATACCTTCACCTCCTTTTATTTATGGTTAGATTTTTATAAATGCAGCTGTGTCAATCTGTAAAGGGAAAACAAAAAGTAAGAATAATATACCCATAAATTGCATATTTTAATCGCTTTTAGAAAAATTTCTTACAGCTGCCTGTCAATATAATGTTTTTCTTGAAGTCTTTTTAAACCCTTCTTTATCTTTTGGGCACGAACAGCCCCAATTCCTTCCACTTCATCCAATTCTTTTACATCCGCTTCGATGATGAGCTTTAAATGGCCAAACGCTTCGACAACATTTTCGACAATCGGCATAGGCAGCCGGGGAATTTTGTGAAGCAGTCTGAAGCCTCGAGGAAATACGTATTCCTCCATATTCGTTGAAGCTGAATAACCGAGAAGCTTCAGCAGAATGACATCATCCAGCAATTCAAAGCTCGACATATCTTGAAGCTGTTTCAGCAGGACGAATGGGTCTTTAATTTTTTCTTTGACATAGTCTTTTACAAACAGCGCCGCTTCCTGCTCCATATCTGTGATCAGCTCGCTTACTTGAAGCCTGATAAGGTGGCCTTCCGTTCCGAGCTCTTTAATATACATATTAATTTCATTTTTGATTCGCAGCACCATTTCATATCGATGCATAACGGAAATGACGTCTCCGAATGTGACAAGCTCTTCAAACTCTAAAGCGCTCAAAGTGGCAATCGCGGTGTCCAAAATTAATTTATATTTTTCAAGAGTCTGAATAGCCTGATTGGCTTTTGTCAAAATAAAGCCAATATCCTTAAGAATATATTTCATATTTTCCTGATAGAGCGTAATGACATTCCGCCTTTCAGATATTGCGATGATCAGACAACCGGTCTGCTTGGCCACACGTTCAGCTGTCCTGTGTCTCATCCCTGTTTCTGAAGAGGGAATCGTTGCCTCGGGCATGAGCTGCGTATTGGCATATAAGATCTTTTGTCCTGAATCGCTGAGAATAATTGCGCCGTCCATTTTAGCCAGCTCGTACAAATGGGCCGGAGAAAAAGCAGAGTTAATGTGAAATCCTCCGTCAACCACTTCTTTTACTTTATCGTTAAAGCCGACAACAATTAATCCGCCCGTTTTTGCCCGCAGTACATTTTCAATTCCTTCGCGAAGAGGCGTGCCGGGGGCGACAAACTGCAATATTTCCGAAAGATCCTGTTTCGCTCCTTTTTTTTCTTTTTCCATTTATCATGATCCTCCTAATGAAGCCCGAAGCGCCTCAGCTACATTTTCAACGCCGACGATCTCAATTCCTTTCGGCTTGGTCCAGCCTTCCGCATTCGCAGAAGGAATAATCATTCTCTTAAAGCCAAGCTTTGCGGCTTCCTGAACCCTCTGTTCAATTCTAGATACTCTTCGGACCTCTCCTGTTAAGCCGACCTCTCCGATAAAACAATCTGTCGGATGAGGCGGGGTATCTCTGAAGCTTGAAGCGATGCTGACCGCAACGGCAAGGTCAATTGCCGGTTCATCCAGCTTCACTCCGCCGGCCACTTTTAAATAGGCATCCTGATTTTGAAGAAGAAGGCCCACTCTTTTTTCCAAGACCGCCATGAGCAATGAGACGCGATTATGATCAATTCCCGTTGCCATCCGGCGCGGGTTTCCAAAGCTCGTAGGTGAGATGAGCGCCTGTATTTCGACTAAGACCGGCCTCGTGCCTTCCATTGAAGCGACGACACTTGATCCGGCCGCCCCCGCCGAGCGTTCTTCCAGAAAAATTTCTGACGGGTTCAGAACCTCTGTCAGACCTTCTTCCCTCATTTCAAAAATTCCCATCTCATTTGTCGAGCCGAAACGGTTTTTGACGGCTCTCAGAATGCGGAAAGTATGGTGTCTCTCCCCTTCAAAGTAAAGGACGGTGTCGACCATATGTTCCAGCAGTCTCGGCCCCGCAATCGAACCCTCTTTCGTCACATGCCCGACGATAAATATAGGAATCCCTTTTGTTTTGGCCATTCTCATCAGCTCTGCGGTGCATTCTCTGACTTGGGACACACTGCCCGGGGCTGAAGTGATATCGCTTTGATAAACGGTTTGAATCGAGTCAACCACCACAAATGAAGGATTCATCTCTTCTATAGAAGACGTAATATACTCCATATCGGTTTCAGATAAAACGTGAAGAGTTGGACTGTTGATTCCTAATCGGTCCGCCCTCAGCTTTGTTTGTTTAACTGACTCTTCCCCTGATATGTACAAGACATTTTCCTTCGAATCAGCAAGCTGGGCAGACACCTGCAGCAGCAAAGTCGACTTTCCGATGCCGGGGTCGCCGCCGATTAACACAAGCGAACCTTTGACGATGCCATTGCCCAATACGCGGTTAAATTCGCCCGATTTCGTTTGTATCCTCGGCTCTTCCGTCGTTTCAATTGATGTAATAGGGGAAGGCTTCTGCACCGTTTGAACGGAATGCGAAAAAGCGGTTCTTCGGTTGGCGGCCGGTTTCTTAACCGTTTCTTCGACCATCGTGTTCCATGCGCCGCATCCCGGACACTTCCCCATCCACTTGGCAGATTCATAGCCGCATGATTGACAGATAAATTTAGTTTTTGTTTTAGCCATTGGTTTTTCAAAACGCTCCCTTTATAAGAAAGTGAGGCATACTTATGAAACGTATGCCTCTGTCCTTTGTCTCTATATTAATTCGTTTTTGCTTCTGTTTTTACGACAAATTCTCCATTATCTACGTCGAGAACAATGTTCTGCCCTTTATCGATTTGACCTTTCAGAAGTTGCTCAGACAGCCGGTCTTCGACATGTTTTTGGATGGCTCTTCTGAGTGGACGGGCTCCGTACTCAAGGTCCACTCCTTCTTCGGCAATCTTTTCTTTTGCCGCTTCCGTCAGCTCAATTGAAAGATCTTGTTCTTTAAGACGCTTTGTCAATTGTTCTGACATGAGCGAGACGATATCCTTTAAGTGTTTTTTCTCCAAAGAGTGGAAGACGATGATTTCATCAATCCGGTTAATGAATTCTGGTCTGAAAGCGCGTTTTAATTCACCCATGACCTTATCTTTCATATCTTTGTATGTCTGGGTTTCATCCTGCACGTTGAACCCGACGTATTTATTTCTTCTCAGCTCGCTGGCTCCTACATTGGATGTCATGATGAGAATCGTATTTCTAAAGTCTACTGTGCGCCCTTTTGAATCAGTCAAACGTCCGTCTTCAAGCACTTGAAGCAAAATATTGAAGACGTCAGGGTGCGCTTTTTCAATCTCATCGAGCAAGACGACTGAATAAGGTTTTCTTCTCACTTTTTCAGTCAGCTGTCCTCCCTCATCATAGCCGACATATCCCGGAGGTGAACCGACGAGTCTTGATGTTGAATGTTTCTCCATGTACTCTGACATATCAATGCGAATCATCGCTTCTTCATCGCCAAAAATAGATTCGGCAAGCGCGCGGGCAAGCTCTGTTTTACCTACCCCTGTAGGACCAAGGAAAATAAATGAGCCGATCGGACGCTTTGGATCTTTCAATCCGGCACGCGCACGTCTGACAGCTTTGGCTACCGCGACAACGGCTTCATCCTGGCCGATTACCCGTGAATGGAGAATGCTCTCCATGTTCAGCAGTTTATCTGTCTCAGTTTGCGCGATTTTTGAAACCGGCACTCCAGTCCAGCTTGATACGACCATCGCGATATCCTCAACCGTTACTTCGGAGTTTTCTTGACCTTGCTTTTCTTTCCATGTTTTCTTTGTTTCTTCCACCTGTTCCCGCAGACGCTGTTCTGTATCACGTAAAGATGCTGCTTTTTCAAATTCCTGGCTTTGGACAGCGGCATCTTTTTCTTTACGCACCTCATCCAATTTTTGTTCAAGCTCTTTTAAATTAGGAGGTGTTGTGAATGAACGCAGGCGAACTTTTGAACCGGCCTCATCGATTAGATCGATCGCTTTGTCAGGCAGGAAACGGTCTGAAATATAGCGGTCTGACAGCTTTACAGCCGCCTCGATCGCTTCATCTGTAATCGATACGCGGTGGTGAGCTTCATAGCGGTCCCTGAGCCCTCTTAAAATTTGAATGCTTTCTTCAGGTGACGGCTGATCGACTTGAATCGGCTGAAAACGCCGTTCAAGGGCAGCATCTTTTTCGATATATTTACGGTATTCATCAAGGGTTGTAGCACCGATGCATTGCAGCTCGCCCCGTGCCAGTGACGGTTTCAGGATATTGGATGCATCGATGGCGCCTTCTGCTCCGCCGGCTCCGATTAAAGTATGCAGTTCATCGATAAACAGAATGATATTTCCGGCCTGACGGATTTCATCCATCACTTTTTTAAGGCGGTCTTCAAACTCCCCGCGGTATTTTGTGCCTGCGACAACTGTTCCCATATCAAGCGTCATGACCCGCTTGTCGCGTAAAATTTCCGGCACTTCATTGTTGATGATCTGCTGGGCCAAACCTTCGGCAATCGCCGTTTTACCGACACCGGGCTCTCCGATTAAAACAGGGTTGTTTTTCGTTCTCCTGCTCAATACTTCAATGACGCGCTGGATCTCTTTGCTTCGGCCGATGACGGGATCGAGGCTGTCTTCTTTGGCAATGGCCGTTAAATCGCGAGCAAGACTGTCTAATGTAGGTGTATTAGCGTTGCTGTTTGCACCTGAAGTTCCGCCGCTCTCATTGCTGCCCAAAAGCTGCAATACTTGCTGTCTCGCTTTATTTAAGCTGACGCCTAAGTTATTCAGCACTCTTGCCGCTACGCCTTCTCCTTCGCGAATTAAGCCCAGGAGGATGTGTTCGGTTCCCACATATGAATGCCCCAGCTTTCTTGCTTCATCCATCGCAAGCTCAGTTACTTTTTTGGCTCTTGGTGTGTAATGAATGGATTGGGACATTTCCTGGCCGCGGCCAATTAGACTTTCAACCTCTTTTTGAATTTTGTCAGGGCTGAGTCCCAACGCCTGCAATGCCTTCGCCGCAATGCCTTCTCCCTCACGAACAAGGCCGAGGAGAATATGTTCAGTTCCAATATTATTATGACCCAGACGCAGAGCCTCTTCTTGAGCAAGCGCCAATACTTTTTGTGCTCTTTCTGTAAATCTTCCAAACATCATATTGATTCATCCTCCTGTCTATTGCCGTTGTTTTCTAGTTTTAACCTCTCCCTGATAAGAGCGGCTCTCCTGACATCCCTCTCGTTTGCCCTTAGTGCACCTCCTGAATATTGCTGCAGAAAGCCGGGCTGAGTTAAGATCATCAGTTCATTAAGTATATTGCTGGAAAGACCTTTTATTATTCCCAGGTCAATTCCCAGACGAACGTCTGAAAGACACCGTGCTGTCTCTTTCGATTCGATCATCCGGCAGTTGGAAAGAACGCCGTAGGATCTGTAGACGCGGTCTTCAAGTTCAATTTGTGAAGTCTGATAAAGCGCCTTTCTTGCTGAACGTTCTTGTTCGACTAGTTGAGCAACGACGCTGTTAAGGTCTTCAACAATGTCATGTTCTGATTTTCCAAGGGTTATTTGATTTGAAATTTGAAAGATATTTCCTAATGCTTCGCTGCCTTCACCGTAAATTCCTCTAACAACAAGCCCTAATTGATTAATTGCCGGTATAATTCGATTGATTTGCCTAGTTAGCACTAGTGCAGGGAGATGCATCATGACAGATGCCCTCAGCCCAGTTCCGACATTTGTAGGGCAACTCGTCAAGTAGCCTCTTTGTTCTGAAAAAGCATAGTCGACCCGCTCTTCAATCCAATCGTCCACTTGGTTTGCCGCTTTTAAAGCTTCAAACAGCTGAAATCCCGGGAAAAGACATTGAATTCGTATATGATCTTCCTCATTTAACATAATGCTGACTTCTTCATTTTCAGAAAGAAGGCATGCACCGAAAGAGGCTTCTGTTAAATGCGGGCTGATCAGATGTTTTTCTACAAGCACCCTTTTTTCCAACGGTTGAACCTGCTCCATTTTCACCAGCTCAAACTTCCCGATGCCGGGAACCTCATATCCGGTGAATTGTTCTTCAAATAAAGCAATAATAGCTGCTGCTTCTTCATTTGAAAAAAGCGTTGGAAAACGAACTTTCTCAAAATTGCGCGCAAGGCGGATCCGGCTGCTCAACACGATGTCACTCTCAGGGCCTTTTTGCCGCATCCAGTTGCTTAGCGCGTCCTGAATAAAATGCTGCAGTGACATCAGTCTTCTCCCTCCTTCTTGTTTGCATTCAAATTTTGCTCAAGTGACCTGATTTGATCTCTGATATTGGCCGCTTTTTCAAACTCCTCCTGCTGAATCAACTCTTTCAGCTCTTTTTTCAATGTCTCGATTTGTCTTCTCACATGCAGGTTTCCTCCAATTCGCTTCGGAATCTTTCCTGCATGGACGGTATTTCCGCTGTGGACTTTACGCAAAACTGGCGTGATGTATGAATGGAATGTTTTATAGCACTCCGAACATCCAAAACGTCCGGTTTTTCTGAATTCAGAGAATGTCATATCGCACTTTTTGCATCGAAGGACTTGTTCAGGCTGTTTAAAAAGTTGAGCCTCACTGCTGTTTGTAAAAGACGAATCAATATTTAAAAGTCCGGATAACAAGTTGTGGATGGAGAATCCGCCATTTTCATTCATAGAGTATGATTCACTGTTCTCTTTCGCACATTGTTCACAAATATGCATTTCTTTTTTTTCGCCATTTATGACTTTTGTAAAGTGAAAAGTAGCCGGCCTTTTATTACATTCTTGACATATCACGCTTTTCACCCGCTTTACTTAAATTTAAGTGACGTAAGCATGGCCTTCATCATTCTTGCCCTTAACTCATCACGTTCAGGTAAATCGATATATAAAACAGAACGATCCATTACACTGACCATCAATTTTGCTTCACTTTCTGTGATCACGCCATTTTCTAACAGCCGTAAAATGATGTCATCCGAGGCAGCTTGTGAGAGTCTTGTATAGATTTGATTTATAATATTATTGATCAAATCAATTTTGTCGTTCATTTTAATTTTAATGATCCGGATATAGCCTCCACCGCCTCTTTTGCTTTCGACAATATATCCCCGTTCACTTGTAAATCGCGTATTGATGACGTAATTGATCTGGGAAGGGACACATTGAAACTTGTCGGCTATTTCACTCCGTTTAATCTCCAAAATTTCCTTACCGTTCTTTTCTAATACTTGTTTTAAATACTGTTCGATGATATCAGAAATATTTTTCCCCACTCAGCCCCCTCCTTCACTTGACTTTGACTATATTTGACTTTAACTTTACTATAAGTGGTTTTCGTTTTTTTTTCAACTAATTGCTCTTCCATCTTTATTATTTCCACTTTTGACTATCATAAAACCTTTGGATAAATAAATAAAAACAAAAAAGACCAGCTGATATCAGCTGGTCTTCCTAAGCGCTTGGCGGCGTCCTACTCT
>NZ_MRBK01000023.1 GCF_001969815.1 Bacillus swezeyi
AGATGGTTGACAAAATCCTAAAACGGTTTAAAGTTTTAGGATTTTGTCATCCTTTTTAGCTTCAGCGTGATTGAAAACCCTTGCAGTCTAGGAGGGCCGAGCATCGGAGCAGAGCGAATGTTGGAATTCGTGAGCACCGACGCGCAGGCCTGACAACGAATGCGAGGGTTTGTCGACACGCTGACCGTTCCAAATCTAATTGGAACGGTTTTTCTTTTCCCCCCTCCCCCTCAAACATTTCATAGTTTGTTCATCTTTTGTTTATCGTTTATTCAACATTATCCCTTAAAGTTGTTTCTAAGCTTGAAGGAAGCGCTAAAAAGGCGTGCGCTTCTTCTGATGGGAGGTCAAAGATCGTATGCCGTTATGATCAATAAGAAACTCGTCACATTATTTCGTTTCGGAACCGTCGGAGTCGGAAACACACTCATTGATTTCGGAGTATTTTTCCTTCTGACGGCCCTCCATGTCCCCTACCTTCTTGCACAGGTGTTCTCCTATTCGGCAGGGGTGGCAAACAGCTATATCTGGAACCGGACATGGACATTTCAAGTCAAAGAAAAAGCCCATGGCCGAGAAGCTTTCCGATTTATTATGATCAACCTTGCAGCTTCAGGAATCACTTTTCTCCTTCTGTACGCTTTGCAAAAAGGGGGCTTGTCACTCTTTTTCAGCAAAATGACAGCAACAGCCGCAGGAATGGTCATCAATTTTATCGGAAACCGGTTCTGGGTGTTTCAAGATCCAGAAACAGATTCATAAGAAAAAGAACAGGAGTGAATGATCATGAAAGTAAAAAAAGCCGTCATCCCGGCAGCGGGGCTGGGAACGAGGTTATTGCCGGCAACAAAAGCACAGCCGAAAGAAATGCTGCCGATTGTCGATAAACCAGCTATACAATACATCGTGGAAGAAGCCGTCCAATCAGGAATAGAAGACATTTTGATCATTACAGGAAGAAACAAACGCTCGATTGAAGATCATTTTGACCGTTCGGTTGAGTTGGAACAAAGCCTTTTAAAAAAAGGAAAGGACGATACCTTAAAGGAAATACGGGATATTGCGGATATGGCAAACATCCATTATATCCGGCAGAAAGAGCCGCTCGGACTCGGACATGCCGTATTGTCAGCGCGTCATTTCATCGGCGACGAACCATTCGCCGTCCTGCTCGGCGATGACATCATGGTTTCCGAAAAACCGGCACTGCAGCAGTTAATCGATGTTTATGAACAATACCAGACAGAAGTCATCGGCGTTCAGACTGTTGAACCTGCTGACGTCAGCAAATATGGGATCATTCAGACGTCTGTGCAAAAAAATAAAGTCTATGATATTCAGGATCTCGTAGAAAAACCTTCTGTAAAAGAAGCGCCTTCAAATATCGCAGTCATGGGCCGCTACATTTTAGAGCCTTCGATATTTCCGATTCTCGACCAAACCAAACGAGGCGCAGGAAATGAAATACAGCTGACTGACGCCCTAAGGGAAATCTGCGGGGTACGGAGCATATATGCCCGCCAATTGGAGGGAAGCCGTTTTGATATCGGCGATAAATTAGGCTGCTTTAAAGCGAGCACGGAGATCGGTCTGATGCGGGACGAGCTGCGGCCGAAACTATTAGACTACTTGGAAAACGTCTTAAAAAGAGAAATGCAGAAAGGGGCTTTGCAATGAAAACTGTACTGGTGACCGGCGGAGCCGGATATATTGGAAGCCATACCGTTCTTGAATTAAAAAAACAAAACATAGCTGCCGTCGTTCTTGATGACCTTTCGACAGGCCACCGGGAAGCCGTCCACGTTCCTCACTTTTACGAAGGCGATATCAGCGACCGCGAATTGGTCAAATCCATTATCCGGCGGCATGAGGTCAATGCGGTCATCCATTTTGCCGCGAAAAGCCTTGTATCTGAATCAATCGCAAAACCTGAGCTATACTTTAGGGAGAATACGCTGAAGTCTTGTGCATTCTTTGAAAATATCATCAGCGAAGGCGTCAAAAACATCGTGTTTTCATCAACCGCAGCCGTGTACGGCATGACCGGGAACAAACCGATTAAAGAAACCGATCCGCTTGCACCTGTTAATCCCTATGGGGAATCAAAGCTGATGATCGAAAAATATTTGTATTGGGTCGCCAAAAAACATGATGTCAAGTGGGCCGCCCTCCGCTATTTCAATGCAGCAGGCGCCGCCTTGGACGGGGCCATCGGCGAAGACCACGATCCAGAAAGCCACCTCATTCCGCTCGTCCTGCAAACGGCTCTAGGCCTGCGGGGCAAAATCTCAATTTATGGCGATGATTATCAGACACCTGACGGAACATGCATCCGGGACTATATTCACGTTTTGGATTTAGCCTCGGCCCATTTGTCGGCTCTCAATGGGATATTTGAAGACAGGCTCCAACAAAATGTTTATAATGTAGGAACAGGGGCCGGACATTCCGTAAAAGAAATCATTGAAACAGCGGAAAAAATAACGGAACGAAGCATTGCCCAAAAAACGGATGAGCGGAGAGCCGGAGATCCGCCGGTGCTTGTGGCAGACAGCCGGTCATTGCAGGAGCAGCTCAGCTGGAAGCCGAAATACAGCGATTTACAGACCATTATTCATAGCGCTTGGGAGTGGCATAAAGCCCATCCGAACGGGTTTTGACATTCGCTTGTTTTCCGTCGTCAGCGGCAGGCATTTTCTGCAGCTGATCTGACGTTCGGCTGATGAAAGTGAAAAGGCAGGGTGAAAAAACGAAAATGGGAAACATAGTGAATGATATTTTAATGTGGCTGACCGACCTTGGCTATCTTGGTATAGCAATCGGTTTAATGATTGAAATCATCCCCAGTGAAATCGTATTGGCTTACGGAGGATATATGGTGTCAAACGGTTCCATCGCCATAACGGGAGCCGTGATCGCCGGCGTCATCGGGGGAACGATCGCCCAATTGTTTCTTTATTGGATCGGCTACTACGGCGGACGGCCGTTTTTATATAAATACGGCAAATACTTATTGATTCAAAAGCATCATATCGAAACAGCGGAAAAATGGTTTGAGAAATACGGAGGCGGAGTGGTGTTTTCTGCACGCTTCATCCCGGTGGTCCGCCACGCCATCTCCATTCCGGCCGGCATCGCCAAAATGCCGCTTTTGAAATTCACCGGCCTGACGGTGCTCGCCATCATTCCATGGTCGATTTTATTCATTTACCTCGGGATACAGCTGGGCAGCCGGTGGGATCATATTGAAAATGTCGCCAAAACGTACACAACACCGATTATGTTTGCGGCTGCCGCCTTGGTCATTATTTATTTCGGACTTAAAAAGCTCCGCAAAAAATAACAAAACCCCCGGTCTTCCCGCCGGGGGTTTTAAGCTTGCCCTGGAATTTATCGTTTCCCGCACCTATGCGAAGGCTGCTTTAAATCGATTCATTGACATAGCGGCCGCTGCTTCCTTTGCCTGCGATCCGGCGGTTCAGCGCTTTTCTCCGCTTCTTTTCCTGAATCCTCTTGCCGATCACAGTCTGATTTTCCTCTCTTTTTTCCACTTCGCGATATGACCGTTCGCTTGGAATATAGGAGGCTTTTTGTATATATGCATAATTGGATTTCTGGCTGATGCTGCGATTGGCGTATTGTGTATACTGATCATTGTGAACCGGCGGCAAATATCCCATCGTATCTCCTCCTCATCACTCGCATTCCCAAAAATCTATTGTTTTAAACGGTTTTCATTTGATATGATAGACGTTGTCTCATAATCAGACGACTACCAATTATTGGAGGAACTCTTTTTGAAATGCGCCCGATTGAATAACCGAGACATTCATATACATACATATTCGCGAGAACATCTTCAATTCCTCTTTGATGAGGCAAGAAAAGACCGCATAACATGCAAATTTTGCGGCTCACCGCTGAGGCTGAAATTGACGATCCATGAAGCACCGCACTTTTTCCATAGAGAAAACGGAGATTTTTCTGAATGTGAAGCGGCATGCTTGAAAGACGAAACAGATCAAACAAAAGAAGCGGGCTATACGGAAAGCGGAGTATTCCGCCTGCCAAAGGGAAAAGCAATAACCGAAGAAAAGCAGTCTCCAGCAGCCTTTTGGGAGGCGCCGAGGGAAGCATCCGTTCACACCCATTTTGCTCCAGAAACGGAAGCGCTGCCGGAAGCGATTTTTCCGAATGTCCCTTTAAATGAAAAACAGCTTGAAGCCGTTTCAGCTCCTGAAGCTCCCCTTCTCGTCCTGGCCGGTGCGGGAAGCGGAAAAACACGGGTATTAACAGCACGCGCGGCGTACATGATATCCCAGCTGGATATTCCGCCGTCTGCTATTCTGCTTGTGACGTTTACGACAAAAGCGGTAAAGGAAATGAAAGAACGAATGGCATCGCAGTACGGTCTTTCCGAGCGTATCGTCAGCCGCCTTGTGACAGGGACATTTCACAGTCTTTTTTATAAAATTCTCTGCCACCATGATCCTGTTAAGTGGAATGGAGAGCATTTGTTGAAATGGGAGTGGCAAAAAGAACAGTACATCAAAATGGCGCTGGCCGAGGAAGGACTTGATGAAAAGGATTTCCCGATTGACCAGGCGATCCAGCAGATCGGCTACTGGAAGAACGCTTATCTGCCTGGGGAACATATCCCGCTTGAAGATGAATGGGAGAAACGGGTTCATCGGCTGTACCGCCATTATGAACAGCAAAAAAGAGAGCGCCGGCAATTCGACTTTGACGATATGGCGTCTGCATGCTATGAGCTGTTTCAAGAGCGGCCAGATGTATTAAAAAGGTACCAGGAGCGGTTTCACGCGGTTCTGATTGATGAGTTTCAGGACATCAACCCCGTTCAGAATGCGATCATCAAACTTCTTGCCAGCCCGGAGGACAACCTGACCTGTGTCGGAGATGATGATCAGTCGATCTATGCTTTCAGAGGCAGCAGCCCGTCTTTTATATTAGATTTTGAAAAAGACTATCCAAACGCGAAGACGATCCACCTCACAACCAATTACCGGTCAAGCCACTCGATCGTGGCAAGCGCGGACGCGGTTGTGAAAAAAAATAAAAAGCGCTGGCCGAAAATGTTGAAAGCTGTCAACGATGACCTGAAAAAACCGCTTTTATTTTATCCATATGATGAAGAAGAAGAAGCGATTATGGTTGTTTCTGACATACAGGAAAAAATTGAGATGGGCGCAAAACCGGATGACTTCGCCGTCCTTTATCGGACAAACAGCAGCGGCCGCGCTATTTTTGAGCGGCTTCACCAATCAGCCATTCCCTACACGGCTGAACAGGGCGTCCGAACATTCTACAGCAGGCGGATTGTCCGGCAGATGCTGAGCTTTTTGTATTTAAGCCAAAATCAAGACGATGCGGAAGCCGTCAAACAGATTTTGCCGGCTCTGTTTTTAAAACAGTCGGCTTTGAATACGCTAAAAGCACTCTCGATTACGGAAGACTGCACAATGGTCGGTGCGCTCGAAAAATTAACCGATATCAAACCCTTTCAGCTTGAAAAAATTAAAAAAATCGTCCCTTTCTTCGCTGGCCTGAAGACGATGAAACCCGTTGAAGCGATCACGTTTGCCGAGGAAAAGATGGGTTTTTCCGATTACTTAAAAAAGCGCGGAAACGAAGGAAACAAGCTTGAAAAAGGGTCAGATGATCTGCGCGATCTCAAAACAGCAGCGAAAAAATTCAAGACAATTCCGGATTTTCTCGAGCATGTCGATCATATGAGAGCCGCTGAGAAAAATAAACCTGACGGCAGAGGTGTTCAGCTTTTGACGATCCACCGCGCGAAAGGACTTGAATTCAACACGGTCTATATTTTAGGAGCGGCGGACGGTTCCATTCCCCATGATTTTGCATTGGAGACGGCAAGAAAAGGGGACGAAACCGCCCTTGAAGAAGAACGAAGGCTCCTTTATGTTGCGATGACCCGCGCTGAACAACATTTATATATCAGCGTCCCTTCGGTCAGAAGGAACAGAACGGCATACCGCTCAAGATTTTTGCAGCCGATTTTAAGGCCGAAGCCTGAAGTTCAGCTGCGTTAAAAAACACCGGGCCTCCCTTTATCGGAAGGCTCGGTGTTTATTTTTTGCTGTTCATCATTTTAGAAATTGTATTAAAATCCATTTTTTCCTTTCCGCTTACAATCGATTCGACAATCTTATCTTCCATTTCCTTCGGAACCCGTTTGTTCGCTAATTTAGCAACGCGTTTGATCACGCTGCGGACCGTATTTTCATCCTTGAAGTTGGCATTTTGCAGAGAGTTTGCGAGCTGCATCACATCCGTCATACTGACGCCCGTTTTCTTTTCAATGTTTTTGAAAAATTGATTGTCCATACCTATGCCTCCTTTTTTGGGAGTGATACGCTATCTTATGCGTACCTGATCAGTGCTGTGCTTTTCCATTTAAAAAGAAGAGAGCACGGAACCTCTAACCGCCGCCCCCTTCTCTTAAATTGAAAACTAGTATTTAAAAGAAGCGCCGACAATAATCAAAAGAATAAACAAAACAACGATCAGCACAAATGTTGAGCCATAACCGCCGCCGTAGCCGCCACCATAGCCGCCGCCATAGCCTCCTCCATAACAGAAGCCCATCTAAAGCACCTCCTTTTCTCCCTACACAATATGAAAACAAATAGGTTTCGCTTGGATAGATGCATAGGGCCAGTGTGGATTATTTAAAAATGCCTGGCAGACTCCCGTCCTCTCCAAGCCATTTTTCAGCATTTTCCGCGAATTGTTCGAACTGTTTTCCAAACTGTTCCGCGGAGCGGTCAAATTGCTTTAATTCTGTCTCTTGCCCGTGCATGACCCACTCATGCCCGGCCTGTTGATGATGATGCTTCTCGTATATCGACTCGATCAGCTTCTCAAAAAGATTCATGCAGATTTTCCTCCTCACCAATGATGTATGCATGCGGAGGAAAAATGGAAACAAAAAAACCGGATCATTTCCGGCTTTTTTGAAAAATCATTGAGTTCTTCTCTTCTTGCCGCATCCGCAGCCTTTTTTCTTCACTTTTTTTGAGAAAGTGGACTGATTGTTGCTGGAAGCATTTTTTAATCGGCCCTGCTGCCGTCTTTTCACATGTCTCATTGCCATTCCTTCCTTTCTCATTCTTATGTGCCATTATATGAATCTCCTTTTCATAAGTTGCTAGTGATAAACCCCCATTCAGTCCAGCCATTTTGACACGATCGTCTCAAGCATTCCGGCAAAGCCTGCGATTGCAAGCAGAAAGATCAGCCATTGGGCGACGTCCGGAATCAATGCGTAAAAGATCAGCAAAAAGGCCGTACACCACACCCCTGTGCACCAATAGCAGCTCAAAAGCTCACCGATCCAGGCTCTTACGCCTTTTCCTTTCATGACAATATAGGTTTCCATTTCTCCCGTTTTTTCATTTTTTTCTTCAATCTCCTCGTGAAAAAGGCTGCGCAGCGGGGCCGTGATCGTATCAAAAACAATCAGGCGCGTCAGCCGAAACACCGCAATCGACAATAAAATGAACAATAGCCAGCTTTGTATCACCGGGCTCCCCCTTTAAAAAAGTCTGCTTCCCAATATATGCCGTTTCAATAGTGAAGATGATTCACACCCCCCTCCCCCTCATGCAAATTTGGGTGCTGAATTGTATGTTTTCCTCATTCCGCTAAGGAACCAGGCTGCATTTAATAAAGTGTGGATAAGAAAGGAGTGAAAGTTATGTCATTTCATGAAAATGCCGAAGCGCTATACGAGAAAACGTTCAATGAATTATCCCGGGAATTTGACCAGCTCATTGAAGTAATTGATTCGGAACATGTCACAGTAAACACAGCAAACATAACAGCCGCTCTCTCTTTACAAGCTATAGTGATCACATTGATTATCATGTCCGCGCAGCTTGCGATCGATGATCAGGATACGGCAGACATCGTCTCAGAACACGTTTTGGCCGTACACAGACTGCAAAATAGAAAAAGGACAATCATCCAAGTTATAGGCAGCCGAAATGTCACCATTACACTTTCTTCATTGGAAATCGTAGCTTCCGTCCAGATCTTAACCGAAGTGCTGATCGTGCTGTTAACAGAACTTGACATACTTTAAAACCTTCTTTCTTTCTAATATTTTTTAGAAAATGAGGTGAGAATTAATTGTCAGACAAAGAAAAACTAAAAGCAGATGTCAATCCATTAATGAATACGCTTGTGACGAATATCCTCAGAAAACACGGCGTCTCAAAAGATAGTGTACGGACGCTTTCTGAGGGAGAAAAAGAAAACATTTTAAAAATGCTCGAAGATTTGAAAGCACAATCTGAAGCCGTCATTCAAAAACAGCAAGAAAAACAGCACCAGTCTGAAGCATCCTCACAGTCTGAAGACAGGCCAAGGCGAAGAAGAAACCGTTCAAATAAAAATAAACTAAGAGAAAAGCTTAGACAGAGAAGGCAACAGGAGACTCCAGCTGATACTGAAGAAAAAAATGGGGATTTGGAGTAGGGTATCTGCCATATACAAGTTCAGGAGTTTCAACATTTAATAATAGTAAATGGAAGGAGGAAATCAAATGGAACCAAGACCATATTCATGGGTTGCGCTTGATCCTGAATGCGAGCATCCGGGAACTGAGCATTATCCAAGATTCCCTAAGAAACAGCTTTGTGATGATTACAGCTGCAAATGCGGCAAAGATGAGGCTTTTATTAATCAGGAGCTGGATCAGCTCAACCTTAACAAACAGCTTTCAGATGAAACGATCATCATCAAAGACTCTTGCGACATCAGAGTCTCTACTGAGGACACTCAAGTCGTTACATCTGTGCTGACATCAATTCAGACAGCGATTGTCACAGTTGTTCTGGCGATCATCGATGATGCTGATCTTGCAGAGCTTGTATCGCAAGACCTACTTCAGGTAACAGCCAATAAACAAGCAAACCGCCAAAAACTCGTGATCGACAATTCCCGCGATGTAACAGTGACAACGGAAGATACAGATGTTGCAACATTGGTCAGCACAGCGGTCCAAACGCTTACAGTTGTCATCGCAACGCTTATTGTCGGCATCCTTTAATACAAAAAGCAGAGCCAGCCAGCTCTGCTTTTCTTCATTTTTATAGACGATTACCCACACCAACAAGGGCACGGATACATATGTTGTTAAAGACTAAAGTCAAATATCCTATACAAAGGAGCTGAAATCCATGAGCTGCGGAAAAAACCATGGCCGGCATGAAAATTGTGTATGCGAAGCAGTTGAGCAGATTATAAAAGAGCAGGATGCAGTCGAGGAAACAACAGCATGCTCGACGAGCTGCTTCGGCAACCTGCTGAGTCCGACTGTTTCCGGTAAAGACACGATTCCGTTCCTCTTGTACGACAAAAAAGGCGGTTTGTTTTCAACATTTGGAAATGTCGGCGGATTTTTAGATGATATGCAGTGTTTCGAATCTATTTTCTTCCGGGCAGAAAGTCTAGAAGATTGCTGTGCAACTCTTTCAATCCTGAGGCCTGTGGACATAAACGGCGACACGTTAAGTGTCTGCCACCCTTGTGACCCTGACTTTTTCGGGCTTGAAAAAACGGACTTTTGCATCGAGGTTGACTTGACTTGTTTCTGCGCGATTCAATGTCTGTCACCTGATCTAGTTGATCGCGCAGCAGACAAAAAACACCATCACAACGGTTAAAAGATGTTGGACTGCATCAAGCCGATTCGGCTAAAGGATGGCTTGGTGCACTCTTTCACGAAGGCTGCCGGCTCTCGGCAGCTCCTTTTACCAATAAAAACCCGGCCGTTTCGAAACGAAATTTAAAATCCTGATTTAGGAGGGATCATAACGTGACTAAAATTTCAGCCGACAATTGCGTTTGTGAAGCAGTCGAAAACATCCATGACCTGCAAAACGCCATCGAAGAGGAAGGCTGCCCGACAAGCTGTTTCAGCAATCTGCTGTCTCCTACCCGACATTTAGGGGATACCATTCCGTTTATTTTGTACACATCAAAGTCAAAGCCGTTTGTAGCGTTCGGAAATGTGGGAGAACTTCAAACCGGTCCTTGCTTCAGCACCGTTTTTTTCAGAGTTGAAAACATCGACAACTGCTGCGCTACGCTGAGACTGTTGATCGCCTTTGATGAACATCGCCGCGTGCTCGATTTCACAGATGATAAAGATAAAATTTGTGATGTGTTCCGATTGGAAAAAACAAGCTTCTGTATTGAAGTGGATTTAGAATGCTTCTGTGCGATCGAATGTTTGAATCCGCAATTGATCAACCGAGCGCAATAAAAAGTCCCTGAACCGGGACTTTTTTTGTGCTGTTTAGCTTAAAAGCCGAGCGGGTGCAGCGAGGTAATGTTCTCGACCTTCAGCTCTGCCGGCGAGCCTTTGCTCGATGTCCGAACAAAAACGGAATCGCCTTTTTTTTCAACGATCGTGCCTCTGTATGTTTTTCCGCCCGCTTCAATCAGGCAAAGGGTTTTCGGCATATTTCCCGGCAGGCTTGTTAAAAAATCAATTTTTTCGGTTATTGACATTTTGCTGAGCGGCTTCTTAATCGGTTTTATCCCTTTTTCAGGTCTGTCCCCCACCTCGTTAAGCACCGCTTCAGCTCCGTCTTTCTCCTTGGACTGTTGCGCTTCTGAATGCTCTTCTTTTTGTTTTTCCTTTTTTTCGGGAGCATTTGGCTTTGATTTTTTCTTTCTTTTGATGACAATATCCTGCATGTTTACTTCTGCCGTATCATAGTCCGGCTGTACGATATACATGAGCGGCTTTTGCTCCGCGTCGCTTTTCTTATGAGACATCTTTATCCCTCCGATCTGTTCATGGTATATCTATATGACGGGAAAGGAAAAATCAGAAGAAAAGAAAAAGCAATCCTGATCGGATTGCTTCAGCGTGTCGACAAACCCTCGCATTCGTTGTCAGGCCTGCGCGTCGGTGCTCACGAATTCCAACATTCGCTCCGCTCCGATGCTCGCCCTTCCTAGACTGCAAAGGTTTTCAATCACACTGAAAGGATGACAAAATCCTAAAACTAAACCGTTTTAGGATTTTGTCAACAATCTGAAGCAATCCTGATCGGATTGCTTTTTTAGTGAATCTTTTTATCGCGCGATGATATGATATCCTGAGTCAACATGCAGGTTTTCACCGGTCATGCCGCGGGAAAGGTCGCTGAATAAGAAGGTAGCTGTGTCGCCGACTTCTTCCGGTGTTGTCGTGCGGCGCAGCGGTGCCCGCTCTTCAATTTCTTTTAAGATTGAATTGAAGTCGCTGATCCCTTTAGCGGACAATGTCCGGATAGGACCCGCAGAAATGCTGTTGACGCGAATTCCATCTTTTCCGAGATCGCTCGCTAAATATTTGACGCTTGCATCAAGGGAGGCTTTCGCAACGCCCATGACATTATAGTTTGAAACGACGCGCTCTCCGCCAAGATACGTAAGCGTGACAATGCTACCGCCTTCAGTCATGATGCCGCGCGCCGCTTTGGCGACCGCTGTCAGTGAATAAGAGCTGATATTGTGTGCGAGAAGAAAACCGTCGCGAGTCGTATTCAAATATTCACCTGTCAGGTCTTCTTTGTTGGCAAAAGCGATGCAGTGAGCAATTCCATGAATCACTTGGACTTCGTCTTTGATTTTGGCAAAACACTCTTCAATCTCCTGATCGTTTGTGACATCGCAGGGCAGAACAAGTGAATCATTACGCTCCAAAGAACCAGCCAATTCCTTAACCGATTTTTCAAGCCGCTCTCCGGCATATGTAAAAATCAGCCTTGCTCCCGCATTGTGAAGAGAACGGGCAATTCCCCAAGCGATGCTTCGTTTATTTGCGACACCCATGACGACAATATTCCGGCCTTCAAGTGACAAATTCATATGTATAAATCCTCCTAATGATTAACATTTTATTAGTACCTGATCATAATATATACTATCACAATTTATATCAGGCTGACAATTTCCGAATGGATGAGCGCGTTTTTTTCTTCAATCAAAAAACGGCAGGCGTTCCTTAAAACACACTGCCGTTGCCATATCCTCTTATAGCGGCTACACCCGCAGACTGCCTTTGAAAGATTTTTTAAATGCAAAATGATTGGTCGGTCCGTGTCCAGCCCCGATATCCAGACTGTGTGCAACCGCTTCGTGAACGAACGCCTCAGCGACCTGGAAAGCTTCATGAATACCATTCCCTTTCGCTGTTTGCGCCGTGAGGGCGGCGGCAAATGTACAGCCTGTTCCATGCGTGTTTTTCGTCTCAATATAAGGGTTCGAGATTTCGATGAATGTTTCGCCGTCAAAGAGGAGATCGGTCACTTTTTCGTTTTCCGGCTGATGTCCGCCTTTGATAATCGAGTAGCGGACACCCATTTCACACAAATCCTGCGCAGCTTTTTTTCGGTCATCCATCGTCTTGAGGCTTCTTCCGGTCAGCACTTCCGCTTCCGGAATGTTCGGGGTCACCGCATATGCCAGCGGCAGAAGACGGCGTGTCAATTTTTCAACAGCCTCATCATTTAATAAAGAAGCTCCGCCTTTGGCTATCATGACTGGATCGACAATGACGTTTTCCAAATCGTATGCTGCTATTTTTTCAGCAATGACTTCTATCATCTCCGCACTCCAGAGCATTCCTGTCTTTATGGCATCAGGTCTTAGGTCTTCGGCAACCGCTTCGATCTGTTTGCCAAGCGTTTCAGGAGACAGCGGATAAACGCCGTGAACCCCTGTCGTGTTCTGCGCGGTAATCGCCGTCAAAGCAGTCATCCCAAACACTTCAAGCTCCTGAAATGTTTTAAGGTCGGCCTGGATGCCGGCTCCGCCGCCTGAATCAGATCCGGCGATCGTCAACGCTTTAAATATACTCATGTTGTCTGCACTCCCTTCGGCCTTTAGCCAATCCATCTGTGATATAACATTTTTGCCTTGTTCACATCGTTTGTTCCGTGGATGAAAGCACGGCCGTCCCGGAAAATGACGAATTTGAAGTCTCTTGATTGGCAGGATACCAAATAAGGATTACCCGTCACATCCAAGCCTGCATCTTTTAACCTGGCGGCCAGCTCTTGCAATTCCGGCGGCTCACCGCCGGCCGGTCTGATCTGTACCGTTTCCCGGCCGCAAAGAACAGCGGCTTTTGTTTCATTTTCAACTGAAAGAAACGGAAACTTTCGGGTGCAGCAAGTCGGGCAAGCTTGATTTTTAAGAGCATCAGCCCGGACTTCAGACCTTTCATTTGTCCATATATCAAAGGAGCGGAGCATACCTGATGTCTCATGTCCTGTCAGCAGCTTGAGGGCATCTGTTACTTGAAACGCGGCGACCTGCTGGACGATCGGACTTACCACACCGGCTGTGTCGCATGTCAGACTGCCTGCCGGCAGATGCCCCAAAAGACAATGAAGACAAGGTGTTTGATCCGGAATGACGGTATAGGTAATGCCATAGCTTGCCACACACGCCCCGTACAGAAAAGGAATGCCCAATTTAACGGCTGCATCGTTTATGATCAGCCGGGTTTCAAAGTTATCTGTCGCATCGATGATCAGAGAGGCGCCTTCAGCAAGGCTGAGCACTTTCTCGGCTGTTACATCAGTGACAATTCCTTTAACGCGGACAGAGCTGTTAATGAGGCGAAGCCTATTTTCAGCAGCTGCCGCCTTTGGCAGCTGGTCTGCCACATCCTGCTCCGTATAGAGCTGCTGGCGCTGGAGATTGCTCCATTCCACATAATCTCTGTCTGCGATTGTAAGCGAGCCGATTCCTGCCCTCACCAGCATTTCGGCGCTTGCCGCCCCCAAAGCCCCGGCTCCGATGAGAAGCACATGAGCGCTGTGCAATTTTTTCTGGCCGTCCGGTCCGATCGGTCTGAACAGCTCCTGCCTTGAATATCTGCCGGTCAAATTGTCAACTTCCCTTCTTCAGGACTGCTGGCGATGCCGTAATTTTTTTCAGGAATTCTTCCGGCCAGATACCCGAGCCTTCCCGCTTCAACGGCGAGCTTCATCGCCAGCGCCATTTTCACCGGATCTTTCGCACCGCTGACAGCGGTGTTCAAGAGTACCCCGTCAGCTCCCAATTCCATTGCATATGCCGCATCTTTAGGAGAACCGATGCCGGCGTCCACGATGACCGGGACTTGAGCCTGTTCGATGATAAAAGAAAGATTGAGCGGATTTGCGATTCCCTGACCTGAACCGATCGGAGAAGCCCCCGGCATAATCGCATGCACGCCAAGCTCTTCAAGCTTTTTCGCCAGCACGACATCATCTGATGTATACGGCAGCACGATAAAGCCTTCTTCAAGCAAAGCTTCAGACGCCTTTAATGTTTCGACAGGGTCAGGCAGAAGCGAACGGTCACAGCCGATGACTTCTACTTTAATCATGTCGCAAAGGCCGGACGCTTTCGCAAGCCTGGCAATACGCACAGCTTCTTCAGCGGTTTTTGCGCCAGCCGTATTCGGCAGCAGCGTATAGCGGCTTAAATCAAGCTGTTCCAAAAAGTTAGGCTGTGACTCTTCAAAAATATTCATCCGTCTGACGGCAAAGGTCAGAATGTCTGACTCCGATACACGGACGGCTTCCTTTTGGATCTCAAATGACGGATATTTTCCTGTACCAAGCAAAAGCCTTGATGAAAATTGTTGATCAGCGATTTTAAACATGTTTATCCCCCTCCGACAAAATGAACGATTTCGATCACATCATTTTCTTCCAATTCGACTGTTTGATATTGATCTTTTCCAATAATCTGTCTGTTTCTTTCGACGACGACAACCCGGTTTTCCAGCTTGTAGGATGCGAGCAAATCATAAATCGTTCCCCCGTCATCGTTCCATTCTACTTTCTTTCCGTTGAGCTGAATGTTCACCTGTTAACAGCCTCCTTTCGCTCCGCTTGAAACGCCTCTTCCCACGTTTTTTTAACGGGGCGTCCCAGAATCATGTCGGTGATCATCGCGCCGGTTGCAGGCGCCAGAAGAATGCCGTTTCTGAAGTGGCCGGCCGCAAACAAAATCCGGCCGTTTTCAGGATGCCTGCCAATATACGGATTGCCGTCTTCGGTTTCCGGCCTCAACCCGGCCCAGCATTTATCAATTTTCATTTTTTCGATCTCTGGCAGCATTGTTTTCGCCTTTTTGATGACGGCCTCGATTCCGCCGAGCTCAGGCTGCTCATTCCAGTCTCCCGGCTTCATCGTTGCCCCGACAACAAGCTTCCCGCTATGGCGGGGAACAATATAGCAATGATCATGATACAGCGTCCGGTTTAAAGGAATGCCCTCATTCCAAACAGACAGGCACTCGCCTTTTACAGGATAAAATCTTTTATTTAAGCCGAGCTGTTTGAAGAAAACGCCGCTCCATACACCGCTTGCAATCACCGCGTGCTCGGCTTCCGCCTCTCCTGAAGCCGTTTTGACCGTGACTGCGCCTGGCCCGGTTTCGATCGAAGTGACAGGAGTGTATTCAAAAATATCGGCGCCCGACAGTTTGGCTCCCTTGGCAAACGCCATGCAAACAGAAACGGGTTCGACATGAACATCATCTTGGATGAAGTTTGCGCCGAGTATCCCTTTTGCCGCATAAGGCTCTTTCTCATATACTTCGCCGGGTGTCAGCCATTCCGCAGAATCCAATACAGCCATCTGCATGAGGCGCTCCCGATCGCTTTCAGAAAAAGCGAGCTTTAAAATTCCGCCGTCGCGTCTTCTGATGTCAATGCCGCTTATCTGTTTTAATTCAGCTTCCAGCCGCTGATATGCCTTTTGGCTGGCTCTGGCAAATTCAAAAAATGTTCCGGGTTTATCGCATTCGGCATGGGCGCCGAGCATGCCCGCTGCCGCCCTGGTCGCTTTTTGTCCGATTTCTCCGCTTTCAAAAACAGCCGTTTTGATTCCTGCCTTTGCAAGATGGTAAGCAATCGAAGCGCCAATGATGCCTCCTCCGACCACAACGGTCTCATAACGCTTTTTCATATGAATCTCCCTTTACGTAACAGGCAAACCGCGCCGCTGCTTCAGCCGGACAGTCGCTTGAAATGATCCCTGACATGACGGCGATGCCGTCAGGGTTTGCCGTCTGCACCTCAGGCAGCCGCTTTTCGGTGATTCCCCCGATCGCAATGACTGGAATATGGACAGCCGCTTTAACATCAGCCAGGCTGCCGATCCCTCTTCCTGTCCGGCCTTTTTTGCTGTCCGTTTCAAAAATATGGCCAAACAACACGTAATCTGCACCTTCTTTTTCAGCCTGAACCGCTTCTTGAACGGAGTGCACGGATTTGCCAATTTTCAAGTGAGGAAAACGACTTCTCACACACTTGACAGAAAAGCTGTGAGAAGGCAGCTGAACGCGGTGTATATTGTAAAACAAAGCGATATCCACCCTGTCATTGATGATAAGCTTCCGTTTATCGACCCCGCCGATGAGCAGGCGGCTGATTAAATCTGATATGTCGCTGACGTTTTTTGACCGTTCTCTGATATGGATAAAATCGACTATATCCTTGATTGAAATGATTTTCGCAGCAAGCTCTTCCTGAGAGTGCCTGTCATCGGTGATCACGTGAAGCCGCAAGCTGTTCCACCCCGCTTTTTGACCAGCCTTCCTGCCGGTGGGCCATATTCCAAAATTGATACTCATAATAGCTTGAGATCACGAAGTTTTCCTTCATTTTCGCGCGGGTTTCAGCAGTGCTTTTTTCAGCCAGCTCATCAAAACGATCAATCTGTTCAGTCACAAGCTCTTTAAACCAGTCTCCACCGTATGTGGCAATCCATTCTTGATAAACCCCGTTCTCAGGTTTGCATGTTTGCAAAGTTTCTCCGACTTCATAATAAAGCCAATAGCAAGGAAGCAAACCAGCGAGAATTTCTGCAAAATTGCCGCTCATCACGGAACGGTACATGTGGGAAGTATAGGCATAAGCCGTAGGCGACGGCTGAAACGCTTCAATTTCTTCTTCTGTAATCCCCAATAAATCCGTGAACTTCCTATGGAGAGACAGCTCTGCTTCATAAGTGCCCTTTGCATGTTCTGCCATCCGGCTTGTCGTATACAGATCATCTGCATATGCCGCAGCAAAGGATTGAACCTTGGCAAAATGGGTCAAGTAGTAGGAATCCTGCAGAACATAGTATTTAAAACAGTCAACAGGCAAAGAGCCGTCACCGATTCCTTTAATAAATGGATGGACAAAACTGCCTTCCCACCATTCTGCAGCGCTTTTTCGGCATTCTTCTGAAAATTTCATATCGAGGCTCCTCCTTTAATTCTGAAAATGAAAAAACCACTTTCCCCGCAGGAAAAGTGGTTTGGAATTTGCATATATACATACTCAAATACCTTGCCACTTCCCTACGCAGGTATGAACCTGTTCAGGTTATGAGGGTCTAAAAGTCACACTTTTATCTCAGCCCTTATCAAGGACTCCCCTAGTGGAAAACATTTCTTTTTCATTCAGTTATACTTTTATCTTAACACGAAATAGAAAATGGTCAAGCATCAGTCTTCAAGCGTTTTTTTCAGTTCTGTGATATATCCGCGCGAACCGGTGGCGATCAGCCTGTCACCCATTTGCAGCCTTGTATCTCCATGAGGCACAAGGCTGTCGATGCCTCGGAAAATCCGTACAAAAATGACATCCCCGGTAAAAGGAAACTCCCTTAACAGCACACCGTCAAACCGTTCGTTGTTCATGTTGATCTGGTACAATGATGCATCCTGGTTGGTCAGCAATTTCATGACGCCAGGCGCCTCAATAAGTGCGCGAAGCAATGTTTTCGTTGACAGCAGAATGGAGATTGTATCGATCCCGTTTTCTTTTAATTCAGCTTCGGCTTTAGGCGAATCTGCGCTGGCGATAATTCTGTCGACCTTTTGCTCCTTTGCAAAAAGCGCAATCCCGGTGTTTCGCTCTTCATTTCCTGTCGCCACGACAAGAATATCCGTTTCAAAAACGTTAAACGATTGAAGTGTGCTATATTCATAATCCGGCAGCATTTCCACATCAAAAACGGAATCAGCCAGCTTTTCTTCTTTCTTTTCCTGATGCACATGCAGAATTCTGACATGATATTCTTCAGAAGAGAGCTCAAGCGTGACCGGCAGCGTCATTTGATTGGCGCCGATAAAGGTGATCGTCTTTTTCTCTGTTTCGCTTTCCGCTTTCGGCATCAATTTTTTAAAGCCGATCGGTGTAATGATACATGTGATCACAGCCACCAAAATCAGCGCTCCAGACATTTGCGCATCGATAACGCCAATGCGTTCACCGATCGTTGTCGCAGCAATGACAAGGGACAGCGTCGATGTCAGGAGAAAACCTGAAGCCAGGACCGTTTTTGTGTCATACCATTTTTTCAAAAACAATGCGGGAAGAACCTTGCTGATTAATAACGCAACAAACAGCAGCGGAATCATGACTAAAATTTTCGGATTCTCAAAAAGCGACCAAATATCCAATTTGACCCCCGTCATGACAAAAAAGATCGGGATCAAAAATCCATAGCCGAACGAATCAAGCTGCTGAACAAGCTCTTTGTTCGGAGAAAGAAGCGATACGAGCACCCCGGCTAAAAATGCGCCGAGAATGTTTTCCGCGCCGAGCGACTCCGAGAGTGCGACCAGTACAATGATCAAAGTAAAAATCGCCCTTGTGCCGATTTGAATCGTCCCTTTTGACATCACTTCGACAAAAGACCGCTTTTTAAAGATTCTCCCGAAAAGATACAGAACGACGCCTGCGGCAAATAATATGATCAACAGCCACATATTGCTGTTTTCATCACCATAGATTGATGCGAACACCGCCAGCAGAATCATCGTCGCAAGATCGGCAATCACCGCTACAAGCAAAATAACCTGGCCGATATTTGTCTTCATGAGCCGCTCTTCCTTCAAAGTCGGAACGACCACGCCGAGAGAAATGGTGGAAATAATCAGCGTCATTAAAAAAGCGTTGTCGATAAAGCCGGCCAGCACGAAGCTGTATGATAGCCCGAGCGACAAAATAAAAATTCCGATAAATATGATGGCAGCCGTTTTAAATGTATTCGGCGCCGCTTTTCCGTTTGGAAGCAGCTGCTTTTTCTTTCCTTTTTCAAATGCGGAAAAATCAATTTCAAGTCCGCTTAAAAACATTAGAAATATAAATCCAAGCATCGATAATGTTTCCAGCCATGTATCGTGGGCTGTTACAAGGTTTAATCCGCTTTTTCCGATGATAAGACCCATGATGATTTCCGCGACGACAACAGGTATACTGAGCCTAAATCGATGCAGCAAAATGGGAGTCAAAAATGCAAAAATGAGTACGACGACTAAAGATGAAACAGATGTATGCTCCATAAACTGGTACCTCCTCAAAACCGGTTTCCGGGTATAATTAGCGTTCCCTTTTTTAACATAAAAAAGGTCCATATTTTAGAAATTCATGTGAGAAAAGAGATGCAAACCTTCCTTTTCTCACAGGTGTAAAAATCGATTTTAACAATGCTCGCCAAGAAAAAAAAGTGATATGCCTGATTTTCTTCTCTAAAAATTTAAGAAGCTAAAAAAAGCTATGATTTCCAATAAACAAAGCTCATGAATGAATGGCGCCGGGTAATGATAAACATACGAAAATCAGCAGCATCCTTTGAATTTTTGCCGGACTAGGTCCGAGTAGGAGGTGAAGTAACATGAAATATGATGTGGTTGGTGATATTCATGGCTGCTATGACGAGATGATCGCATTAATTAAAAAGCTCGGCTATTCTTTCAAATCAGGTTTACCTGTTCACCCTGAACACAGAATGCTTGTCTTTCTCGGAGATTTGACAGACAGAGGGCCAAAATCGATTGAAGTTGTTGAATTTGTAGCACGCGCCTATGAAGAAGGAGCTGTGCGTTATGTTCCTGGCAATCATTGCAATAAGCTCTACCGCTTCTTCAAAGGAAATCCGGTTAAGCTGATGCACGGTCTTGAAACGACGGCTGCCGAATACAGACAGCTGCCTCAACATAAGCAAACACAGGTCAAAGAGCTCTTTATGCGCTTATATGAACGCGCTCCGCTCTATGAGATTCTCCATAAAGGTGAGCTTGTTGTCGCCCATGCCGGCATAAAAGCTGAAGACATTGGGAAGAAGCCCGTTGGAAAGGTAAAGCAATTTGTGCTTTACGGAGATATAACCGGGGAAACGCTGCCTGACGGAAGGCCTGTCAGGCGGGACTGGGCCGCTCATTATCAGGGCGAGCCATGGGTCGTATACGGCCATACGCCCGTCAAAAGCCCGAGGATGATTCATCATACGATTAATATTGATACGGGATGTGTATTCGGCAACCGGCTCACCGCCTTCCGATTTCCAGAACTGAAGACGGAATCAGTCCCATCCTCAATGCCTTATGATGAATCAAGATTTCGCCTGAATCCATAAAAAAAGAGAGCTTTTTCAGCTCTCCCACAATTGTTTGATATCGTGCGGAACCGGCGCTTGAAACGCCATCTCCTCCTTCGTCAGCGGGTGGATGAATGTCAGCTTCTCGCTATGAAGCGCCTGTCTTTTGATGAAGTCACGGTTTCCCCCGTAAAGTGTATCCCCGCACAAGGGATGTCCGATATGACTCATATGGACGCGGATTTGATGGGTTCTTCCGGTTTCCAGATCGAGGGAAACATCTGTCAGCCGGCCGATTCTGCTGTTCACCCGAAAATGCGTGACCGCCTTTTGGCCGTCCGGAATCACCGCGCGCTCAATGATGCTTGACGTTTTTCTGCCGATCGGTGCATCGATTGTTCCGCTTTCTTCACAGATCAGGCCATGAACGACGGCCCGGTACTGCCGTTTGACATATCCCTTTTTTTGCAATCCCGATAAAAGCGAATGGGCAAAGCCGTGCTTGGCGACAAGCATCACACCCGATGTATCGCGGTCAAGCCTGCTTACCAGATGAACGGTCGCCTGGCAGCCTGTCTTTTGATAGTAATGGATGAGTCCGTTTGCAAGACTGCCTGCCGGGTGCTCCCGCGATGGGATTGAAGATAGATAGGGCTGTTTATTCACAACGAGAACATGATCATCCTCAAATAAAATATCAAGCGGAATGTCCTCCGGCAGCAAAGATTCGCTCACTTTTTCCGGCGGAAACTGAATGAGGAGCTCGTCTCCTTTTTGAAGAACATATCTTACCGTGACATGCTCTCCGTTTGCCAAAAGGTCTCCGCCCCCGAATTTGATATCTGCGAGCATTCTCTTTGAAATGCCCAGACGCTGTGCATATTCTTTCAACAACATGCCATGCTCTTTCTCTGTTATGATTTGTTTCATCGAAAAGTCGTTCACAGCAATCCTTCCTATTCTCCCGCGCCAATAAAGGAATCCTGCACCCTTTTCCAAAACGGAAACGGCCGGAAACGGGCAAACCTGACATTCTCGTTCGCGACGCGGCATTGAATCGATTTAACGTCTTTATGCAGCAATGTTAAATGATCAACTGCGACCTGGAAAGTAACATCATTAATGGGTTTGATCAGGCATGTATGATGCTCAGGCAAAATGAGCGGCGAACCGACCGTCCGAAACACTCGGTTGTTGATGGACGCCATTTCAGCCAGCTGAATGGCCCTGATGGACGGGTGGATGATCGCCCCGCCCAGCGCTTTGTTATATGCGGTGCTTCCTGACGGAGTTGAGAGGCAAAGTCCGTCTCCGCGGAACGTTTCAAAAAGCTCCCCTTTAATCTCGACATCTGTTACAAGCGTGCCTTCAATGCT
Source organism: Bacillus swezeyi (assembly GCF_001969815.1). Lineage (GTDB taxonomy): Bacteria > Bacillota > Bacilli > Bacillales > Bacillaceae > Bacillus > Bacillus swezeyi. The sequence goes on from NZ_MRBK01000023.1 coordinate 21,803, forward strand.
TTTGATTGTACATTCATTAAGCGCCAAGTACCTTGCTTCATCACCGCCGTTATTGTAGCGGACGATCACCTCTAAAACCGGATACTCGACGATTTGAAACGGGGTTTTGGCAATCGCGATCACCAGTTTTTCAATTTCATCCGGCACCCAGTCGGCATAAAACCCCAGGTGTCCGGTATGAACTCCGACAAACGCCGTTTTATCGAGGCGGCTGCTGTATTTGTGAAACGCGTATAACAGCGTGCCATCACCGCCGACGGAAATGACGATATCCGGCTCTTCCTCATCACACTCAAGACCGAAGTCGAGCAGGTACGTCTGAATTCTGCTTTTCAATGAATCTGAAACCGGATTTCCTTTAGACGATACCGCAAACTTCATCATTCCATCTCCTTTCCCCTAGCCGTCATCCTCGTCCTTTTTCTTTCGCGAGAAAGCCGCTTGGGCTTCCTGAATTTCGACCCTGATCTCAGACATTTCTTTATCAAGTCGTGAAGCCGCTTCTGAAGCTCTCTGAAGCCTTAATTTCACTTTTTCCGGGATATTGCCGCTGTATTTATAATTTAAAGAATGCTCAATCGTCGCCCAAAAATTCATCGCCAGCGTTCGAATTTGAATTTCAACCAGAATCTGTTTCTCTCCATTTACCGTCTGCAAAGGATATAACACAACCAGATGGTAGGAACGGTAGCCGCTCTCTTTATGTTCTGCGATATAATCGCGTTTATCCACAACGGTGAAGTCCTTTCTGGCCAATAGCATCTCTACGACAATGCGAATGTCGTCAAAAAATTGGCACATGATTCTGAGACCCGCAATATCCTGTATGTCCTCAATATGATGTAATGGGATGTTTTTTCGTTTGGCTTTTTCCAAAATACTCGGAACAGGTTTGACACGTCCTGTCACAAACTCTATCGGTGAATGCCCATCCTCGTATTCGTAAAGGCCTCTCATCCCTTTCAGTTTTACTTTCAGCTCTTCAACGGCCTGCCTGTACGGCGCTAAAAACTGCTCCCATTGTTTTTCATCCATAAATCTTCCCCCAATTTCATCGCCTTTTTTTCTAGAGGAATACCCGTTTTACTCGCTCTTCCATTTCTTCACCGTAATTTGCATTATCTTTAATATTTTCTACTAAATATGCAAGCTCATCATGGAACCCGCTAAGCTCCAATTGCTGGTTTCCAGTAATTAAAAACACCGGAAGCTTTTGATCAAATGCCGCTTTAACATCGGGCCAGATGCTGTCATTTAAAATGACGTATTGGAAGGATTCGCCTTGTTCAAGTATGTATACAAATGCAAAATGATCAGAGTCTGCCAGCATGCGTCCGGCCGGTTTTCGCTCCGCTCCGTCATTGATTTCGCTGGCCAATATAAGCCGGTCATCCCGCAGATCCGCTTCTGTAATCTCAATTCTGTTCTGCATAATGCTCTCCTTTACATAAAAAGTACAGATTCATTTTATCATATCAGGTTCAATATTGATAAACGTTCCTTCTCAAGAGATAATATAGAAAATGTCATTTTGCCAGCTGAAAGGATGAAAAATGAAAGAATGAGCCAAGAACTCGAAATAGAATTTAAAAATCTGCTCACAAAAAAAGAATTTGACCAAATGAAATTATATTATCAATTTTCTCCAAAGCAATTTGTCACGCAAAAAAACCATTATTACGATACACCGTCCTTCTCGTTAAAAGAAAAAGGAGCGGCGTTAAGAGTTCGCGAAAAACAAGATCGGCATGTGCTGACATTAAAAGAGCCTGCTCCCGTCGGTTTGACGGAAACCCACCAGAGCCTGCCCTTTCAGCCGGATGTCGAATCATTTCACATCCCGGACGGCCCTGTATTGGGCCGCCTGAGAGACCTTGGCATTGAATCTGAGAGCCTTCAATATTTCGGCACGCTGACAACAGACCGCGCCGAAAAAAAACTGCCCCAGGGCTTAATTGTTTTGGATCGCAGCCGATACTTAATGGTAGAGGACTACGAAGTTGAATTTGAAGTCACAGATTATGAACAGGGAAAGCAGGATTTCACAGCCATTCTGAAGTCTTTCGGCATCCCGCCGCGCGATACCAAAAACAAAATCGTCCGTTTTTACGAGCAAAAACTTAAGGATAAATAAGGTGGGGAAACAATGAACATCAATCATTTGGCCGCCCTTTTGGAACTTCAGGCCATTCGGTCGTTTTATCAAACATCCGGCAGCGGTTCCGAAGATACGGATTTTGATTTCAGCTCTATTTTAAATCAGTATTTAAGCAATACCGGCGGCTTGCAGCAGCAGACGGGTACGCTTCCGCCGGTTCGGACAGAAGCTCAGTCTCTGACAGCGGAAATAACCGCGCCGGCGCCGGTGGCTGCGTCTGCACCGTCTGTCACCAAGAAAACCGTCTCATTCGGCGGCCAGAATCAACATATTGATGAGATCATCAAACAAGCTGCTCAAAAATACGGCGTTGATGAAAAGTTGATTCATGCTGTCGTCAAACAAGAGTCGCGCTACCAGCAGAAAGCGGTCAGCCAGGCCGGAGCCATGGGGCTGATGCAGCTCATGCCTTCAACAGCAAAAGCGCTCGGCGTCAGCAACGCTTTTGATCCCGTTCAAAATATTGAAGGCGGGACGAAATATTTGAAGCAAATGCTGGACAAATACAGCGGAAATGTCCAACTCGCATTGGCAGCGTATAATGCGGGGCCCGGAAATGTCCAAAAATACGGAGGTATTCCGCCTTTTAAAGAAACGCAAAATTATGTAAAAAAAGTCAGCGCAAATTACTACGCTTAAGCCAGAAAGTTTCCCTTTCTGGCTTAAGATTGTTGACAAAATCCTAAAACGGTTTTGAGTTTTAGGATTTTGTCATCCTTTCAGCGTGATTGAAAACCCTTGCAGTCTAGGAAGGACAAGTATCGGGCTTTCACAGGACGTGATGACGACGGTGTTCGGACAGGACGTCCGCGCACTTAACCGTCGTTCCTTACTTTTAGATGTGGTAACAGCGGCGTTCAGGCAGGACGCCTGAGCGATTAGCCGCCGTTCCTTCCTTAAACGTGAGCACCGACGCGCAGGCCTGACAACGA
>NZ_MRBK01000024.1 GCF_001969815.1 Bacillus swezeyi
CTTTTGTAATGGTTGTTACAATCTAAAGTTTCATAAAAAGCTGTCAATCTCTTTTTATATTAAAATTTATCTAACATATTTAAAATTTGGTACGTTTATGACAAGACGTGTAAAAAAGAGATTTGGTTACACCTTGCCGGAATGGGATTTTCATTTTTTTATGTCAAAATTAACAATTATCGCTTGTCAAAGGGAATTAATGGATCTATTGTTTCAAAAAAACCGTGTTATGATGCTACTGTACGAAACAAAACACAACATTTAGGAGGATAATAGTTTATGAAAAAAGCTTTTCTTTTAACAGCTGCTGCTGCTGCATCAATCTTTACATTCAGCGGCATTCAGCACGCAGACGCTAAGGAACAGCCACAAGTTCAAGTCAAAACCATCCATTCTATAAATGTTTCTGATCTGGCCGGCAAACTGAATATTCAAAATCCGAACCAGCTTTCTAAAGCTGATCAAGAAAAAATTCAGTCACTGCTTCAATCTTATATGAAACAAGCAACTCAGCAGCCTAAAGCTTCTGCTCCTAAGGCTTCTAAGCCTGAAGCTTCTAAGCCTAAAGCTTCTAAGCCTGAAAACACTCAGACTCAAAAACAGGAAGCTTCTAAGCCTGCGGCTTCAAAAGAGCAGACTTCCGAGCAAAAGGAAGACACAACTTCAGCTTCTTCTTCAGTCAGCGCATATGAAAAAGAAGTCGTTGAGCTGACAAATGCTGAGAGAAAGAAACAGGGCTTAAAACCTCTTACTTTAGACGAAAAATTAAGCAAGGTAGCCCGCACAAAATCTCAAGATATGAAAGACAACAACTACTTTGACCATAACAGTCCGACTTACGGTTCTCCGTTTGACATGATGAAGAAATTCGGCATCTCATACCGTACTGCCGGCGAAAACATTGCAAAAGGCCAAAGAACGCCTCAAGAAGTTGTCAAAGCTTGGATGAACAGTGAAGGCCACAGAAAAAATATTATGAACCCTGACTTTACACATATCGGTGTAGGATATGTGAAAGACGGCAACTACTGGACTCAGCAGTTCATCGGAAAATAAGCATGATCTAAAAAACCACTTGCTTTCCATTCGGAAATGCAAGTGGTTTTTTGTTTACCTGTAATCGCTCCAAAGCTTGTACAGGCTTTGTGTGCCGCTGTTTTCTTCTCCCTTTTCCGCCAGCTTGTCATAAAGGGTTTTGGCAAGCTCCAGACCGGGCATTTTCTCACCCATCAGCTCCGCTTCCTCAAGCGCGATCCCCATATCTTTAATAAAATGTTTGACATAAAAGCCCGGTTCAAAATCGCCTTCCAGCATCCTTGGTGCGAGATTGGAAAGCGACCAGCTTCCCGCTGCTCCTGTTGTAATGCTTTTTAAAACGTTTTTCGGCTCCAGCCCTGATTTCCTGGCGTAGGCCATCGCTTCGGCAACACCGATCATACCCGCGGCAATCGCAATCTGGTTGCACATCTTCGTGTGCTGGCCGCTTCCTGCAGGACCTTGATATTGAATGTTTTCCCCCATGACTGAAAAAATCGGGAAGCATTCATCATAGGCTTTCTTTTCTCCTCCGACCATAATGGCAAGCGTGCCGTTACGTGCACCGATGTCTCCGCCGGACACCGGAGCGTCTAAAGCATATAGCCCCTTCTCTTTTGCGGCTGCTTCGATTTTTTTGGCAAGCGAAGGTTTGGATGTTGTCATATCAATGAGATATGAACCTGTTTTGGCATTTTCAATAATTCCGCCGCTGCCAAAATAGACTTCTTCAACATCTTTGGGGTAACCGACCATTGTAATGACGACATCTGCCGCTTGTGCCAGTTCTTTCACGGACGATTTCCATACCGCACCTTTTTCCACCAAGTTGTCCGCCTTCTGTTTTGTTCTCGTAAAGACGGCTGCGGGATAGCCTTCAGCCAAAATATGCGCGGCCATGCTGTTTCCCATGACACCGAGGCCGATAAATCCGATTGTTTTTTTCATGTTGTTTCCCCCTTATATTGCTTTGACCATTCCGCCGTCTATGAGCAGCGTTTGTCCAGTCATGTATGTATTGCACTCAGATAATAGAAAGCTTGCGTATTGTGCAAATTCTTCCGGTTTTCCATAGGCGCCAAGCGGAATTTGCTGTTCAAAATCTTCTTTCACCTGCCGCTCGGAAAGGCCTGTTTTTTCGGCTTTCTGCCGGTCAAGATCTGCCACACGGTCTGTCGCGATTCTTCCGGGAGCAAGCGTGTTCATCAAGATGCGGTGTTCCGCCAATTCTTCCGCGAGAGATTTTGTGAGACCGACAATTCCCATCCGAAACGTATTGGAAAGCAGAAGACCCGGGATCGGCTGTTTGACTGATGATGAAGCGATATTGATGATGCGCCCGCCATTCTTTTTTAAGTATGGAAAAGCTTCGCGAATCAAGCGGATATAGCTGAGCAGATGAAGTTCAAACGATGATGTCCAATCATCGTCTGTGAGCTCTAACAGGCTGCCGCCTTTAGGCCCTCCGACATTGTTGACAAGCATATCCACCGTGCCGTGCACTTCAGCTGTCTTTTCTACAAGCGCTTTGATCTCTTCCCCGTTCGCGAGGTCGCATACTTCGTATGAAACCGTACCGCTCCCAAGGCCGCTCAGCTCTTCCGCGGCATTTTTTAATGCCGCTTCATTTCGGCCGGACAGCATGATATTGGCGCCTTCTTCAGCAAGAGCCGCAGCGATCGCTTTTCCGAGGCCCTTGCTGCTGGCCGCGACCAGCGCGGTTTTGCCTTTGATCTTCAAATCCACCAGACATCAACTCCCTTCTTTCTTCTAGTGTAACATGTATATTCAGAAAATTGGGATGCTGAGATTTTAAAAAATGAAGCCCCTTCTTGAACAAGAAGGGGCTTTACCACCGAAGCCGAAGCTATCATTATACGTTAAACTTGTTAATCGCATCTAAGAGATCTTTGTTTGCGCTGCTTAGCGCTTCAGTTGATGTAGCGATCGTTTCCAAAGCCGTCAGCTGTTCATTTGTGGAGGCGCTGACTTCCTCGGCTGCAGCGGCGGATTGCTGGGAAATCGCTGAAATGCTCTGAATCGAGTCCGTCATTCTTTGCTGTTCTCCGCTCATATCCGAGATCTCTACATAGATGTGATCAATCGATTTGACAAGGTTCTGCATCTCGGCGGTAATTTTGCTGAGCGCTTCCCCTGTCTCATGGATCATGTCATTTTGTTCTTCATTCATCTTGCTTGCTTCAGTCATCGCCGAAACGGCTTCTTTTGTTTCAAGCTGAATTTGTTTGACCGTTTCACTGATATGCTGTGAAGAGGCTGCCGATTGCTCGGCCAGCTTTCTGACCTCTTCTGCGACTACGGCGAAACCGCGTCCGCTTTCTCCGGCTCGTGCCGCTTCAATGCTCGCATTTAGAGCGAGTAGGTTGGTCTGATCAGATATCGCCGAGATCGCTGTGACGACATCTTCAATATTCTTCGTTTTGTCTTCAAGCTGCTGAAGCATATGCTCCACTTTTTTCGTTTCGGTGTTGGCCTCATTTGACTTCGCCAAGAGCTGCCCGAGCGCGTCAATTCCTTTGTAGCTTGCTTCTTCAGATGTTCTTGAAAGCTTCTGGATGCTGTCGGCATGATTTTCGATTCCTTTCATTTTGACAGACAGCCGCTCGGATTTTTCATTGACGGTATCAACTTCTGCCGCCTGTTCTGTCGCACCAGTCGCGACTTCTTCAATCGCCTTGGCGATTTCATCGCTCGTTGATACCGTTTCTCCAGAGACAGTCCGCAATTGATCGGTTGTTTCCGCTACCTTTCCAGATGACGCTCTCACTTTAAGAATCATCTCTTTCATGTGCTCGACCATCTTGTTAAAGTCTTTTGTAAGCGTTCCGACTTCATCTTTTGACTTAGCGGCCGTTTGAACAGTCAAATCTCCCTCAGAGACGGATTTGGTTTTGCCAATCAACTGTTTGATCGGCCCTGTAATGGTTTTGGCCAAGAAATAGCTCAAGATGATCGCGACCGCTAAAGCGATGACTGAGACGATCATCACAATTTTGTTCATTTCTTGTGCGACCCACAGCAGTTTGTCAGTTTGAAACTGCGTCCCGACTTTCCAGCCCGTGCCGTCGATCGTCTGATAAGCGATGACATTGTCTTTGCCTATCTTGATCCCGTCTTTTGCGGAAGGAATGTCTTTGTACGTCTTATCTTGTGACATGTCTTCACCCTGTTTTGATGGATGTGCCAGCATTGTCCCGTTTTGGTCGATGATAAATGCATATCCGTCATAAGGCATCTTTTGGTTTTCAATGATTTTGTTTAATGAATTTAATGAAATGTCAAAGCCGATTACAGCTTTTACTTTATTGTTGACAACGATTGCTTTTGCCCCCGCTATCATCATCTCTCCTGACACAACATCTTCATATGGTTCAGTCCAAACAACCTGGTCAGGTGTTTTTTCAGCTAGTGTATACCAAGGCCGGGTCGTCGGATCAAAATCTTTATCAAATGTAGTTTCCGGGTATATAAGCGTTTCTTTTTTATCTGTACCGATATAAGCAAAATTGACAAACTCATTTTTTTCCTTGATTTGCTCTAATTCATTGTTAACAAGCTTAACGAGCGTTTTATCTTCATCGTTCTCTAAAAACGACTGACTCATTTGGCCGTCGCTCATACGGTTTAAAGCGATTTCATAGTTCTTCAATTGAAGCTCTATATTCCCTTTAATCGAGTTGAGCAGGCTTGAGGTTGAATGTTCCGCTTCTTCCTGAAGCATGGATTTCAGTATGAACGTTGTTGACAATTGGAGAACAATCACTGTCAGAATCAGTAAGACAGCTACGAATCCGGCTATTTTAATGTGCAGTTTTTTAAACATGCGAATCCCTCCTTTACGTACACTTTCATACTTTTTTTATCGGCTTTTCTCCTGGATTGTTTAAGACTAGAGGCAAATTTAACGATATCATGCGGGAAATGTGGTGGTTCGATCAATAAAACGATTTTACGTCGATCACGGCACTTCTGATCAGCAGGTTGAAATCCGCAATAATTCAGATGATGATGTTTCCGCGCGGGTATTTTTGCAGAGGGAAACCGACCGCAGAACTTTTATGGAATGAAAAGAGCTTCATTCCCACATTGATATATTTCCGGAAGGGAGCTTTGCGGGCGGTTGCAGAAGACCGGCTCTGCTTGGGGCTTGTCGATTTCACTCCAATCCTTCTTCATCACAAATGAGAAATAAGTGACAGACAGGGAGTACTTTCACATACATCAAAAAATAGAGACTCTTTCCGTACCCCTAATACGAATTGGTTATGAGAGGGCTGAAGCGGCTGCTGGGCGGCGGGTGGATACGGCATGATCACAAGTCAGCCAGATGAACAATATGGCTGGCTGTATGGGACGGAGTAAAACGCGCTCCTTCCCTTTCATTGCGGACGTTCCGACTCTTTGTGTGATTCCAGACTGGGAAATCCTTCTTCCATATTAAAATGGGAAACTCCTGTCGTATCAGGTGTTTCCCCGGTTTGTTTATTTCCAAATGCGGTCCAATTGATCAGAATAGAAATCGATTGCACGTTTATAGCTTAGAATTTCGCTGTCTGCCGCTGTATCAGCAGGCACCTGCAGCAATAGCGCCATGGCTTGATGGTGCTCTTTTAAATTGTATTATGTAAACATCTGGATGACACTGTTATTCGGAAACGATTCGATTCCTTTCAGAACTGTCTCCTTTTCTCCCAATGTTCTATCTGCACAATCCCAGTCTGATTGCCTGTTAACAGCTTTTGCTTCTTCTCCCATGACATCAAAGCTCCAGGCGCATTGTCTGGATCAGCCTTTACCAAATTGCAGAAGCATTTTGTTGGATTCTTTCAGATTGCCGTTTTTCCGCAGTTCAATCGCCCGGTTCAGTTCTTCCATCCCTTTTTCATCTCCACATTCATTTTGCTATTTTGCTCACGGTAATTAAATAGAAGAAACAGAGCCTGTTTTCAAGGAGAGGCTCTGTTATGTGAAATATTCGATTTTTGCTTCCGGAAAGTATTTGTCCACATATAATTCCAGCGCATGCCGAAGCTCGGCTTCTTCATCCTTTTGATAAATATATTTTCCAATTCCGTATCTGCCCCATTTATAGCGGCGTTTTTCTTCGTCAAGTTCAAGCTTTGTTTTCGGATAATTTTTTTCAATGACGCGCTTTGCAGGCTTTGTAAATCTATGTTGGATCATTTCAAAGGTGATGTCATTTCTGGTGTGCTGCGGCAGTGCACGATCCAGCTTTTCCAATAACACCCTGTAGCCTTCCTGCCACCCGTCATATATATAAATGGGCGCTATGATAAAGCCGAGCGGGTAGCCTGCTTCCGCCACTTTCACGGCGGCTTCGATCCGTTTATCCAAAGGAGAAGTGCCAGGTTCAAAGCTTTTAATGACATAATCGGCATTGATGCTGAATCTGAACCTTGTTTTTCCATTATGTTCAGCATCAAGCAAATGGTCGACATGGTGAAACTTTGTCACAAAGCGCAGCTTTCCAAGATCCGTTTTTCCGAAATGCTCAATCGCGTGTTTTAATGTATGTGTTAAATGGTCAATTCCGACGATGTCAGATGTGCAGGAGGCCTCAAACCGTGTTTCTTCAGGAGCGCGCTCCTTCATGTACTCATCAGCCTGATCAAGGATTTCCTCAACATTGACATATGTCCTGATATAAGGCTTGCTGCCCATCGTCGTCTGCAGATAGCAGTAGTGGCAGTGGCCCATGCATCCAGTCGCAAACGGAATCGCGTATTCTGCGGACGGTTTTGATGAGTCGAACTTCAGCGTTTTTCTGACGCCGATGACTAAAGTCGATTTTGCATTCCGGTATTTTTGCAGGTGGCCTTCTCCCGGAATGTTCCTCACCTGGTTGTGGGAAGTCGTTTCTCTGATCTCAAGGCCCATATGTAAAAATTGATCTCTCAGTTTTCTGCCGAGCGGGTATTCCAAAGCCTTCGGTTCAATGTAGACAAGCTGGGGAACAAACGGTTTAATCATTGGAAGCTGACACATCCTTTACCTTATTTCCAATACCTTTTGCATGAACCGGATTTGATATACTTAGAAAATGTTAAAGCCCGTCAAATAAGTCACGATAAATCCGCTCTGCCTCTTCATATGAAGAAAAAACAGCATCATCTTCTGCGAGCGCGTGGTATGTATCATACAGAAACAATGCCAGTTCGCCTTCATGCAGCGGGTGTTCGACAACTTCAGCTTCTTTAATATGGGCTACGTTTACGGCATGCGGATTCCGGTAAATGACATACACCTGATCTCCCGCCTTGAAATCTTGTCTTGACATAAAAAAACCCCCTTCTTCCAGATCGATAACATGTATTATCCCCGTCCGGATCAAGGCTCATTCCTGCAAAACAAAAAACCCAGACAGGCAATGGAATGCCGTCTGGGCTCTTACAGATGATTTACGACCGATTGAACGTTTCTTTTACGAATTGAACGACTTCTTCTGTTGTACTCATTGACAGAATTTGTTCTTTGAACGATTCTGCTTCTTTTTTGGAAAGCTTGCTGATTTGCGTTCTCGCCGGAAGGATTGAAGTTGCGCTCATTGAGAACTCATCAAGGCCAAGGCCTAGAAGAATCGGGATCGCAATTTCATCTCCAGCCATTTCACCGCACATGCCGACCCATTTTCCTTCTTTATGAGCGGCTTCAATGACAAGTGTAATCAAGCGGAGAATCGCAGGATTGTATGGCTGATAAAGGTAAGATACCTGTTCATTCATCCGGTCAGCAGCCATTGTATATTGAATCAGGTCATTCGTTCCGATGCTGAAGAAATCGACTTCTTTAGCAAATTGATCAGCGATCACTGCTGTAGACGGAATTTCAACCATCATTCCGACTTCAATGTCGTCGGAAACTGTCTGCCCCTCAGATTGAAGCTTTTCTTTTTCTTCTAAAAGAATCGCTTTTGCTTGTCTAAATTCATTAACAGTCGCAATCATAGGGAACATGATTTTCAGGTTTCCATATGTACTAGCCCGAAGCAGCGCGCGAAGCTGTGTTCTGAAAATGTCCTGCTCATCAAGGCAGAGACGGATGGCTCTGTACCCCAAGAAAGGATTCATTTCTTTTGGCAGCTCAAGATATGGGAGCTCTTTGTCTCCTCCGATATCAAGGGTACGAACGACAACTGACTTGCCTTCCATACGCTCAAGAACGGTTTTATAGGCATCAAATTGCTCCTCTTCAGTAGGAAGCTGATCTCTGCCCATATAAAGAAACTCTGTACGGTAAAGTCCGACGGCTTCCCCGCCATTTTCGAGAACGCCTTTTACATCATCAGGAGTCCCGATGTTCGCGGCAAGTTCAACATGGTGGCCGTCGCTTGTTACAGTCGGCTCGTTGACTAGCTTGGCCCATTCCGCTTTCTGCGCCAAAAAGCTTTGATGCTTTTCTTCATATTGGCTGATGATGTCCTGTGAAGGATCGACGATCACATCGCCGTTGATCCCGTCTACGATCACAGTTACGCCATTTTGAATGTCCTTCGTCGCCGCTTTTGTTCCGACAACCGCAGGAATTTCCAAAGAGCGGGCCATGATAGCTGAATGGGATGTCCGTCCGCCGATATCTGTTGTAAACCCTTTAACAAAACGGCGGTTTAATTGAGCTGTGTCAGAAGGAGTCAAGTCACCGGCAACGATAATGACCTCTTCGGAAATGAGGCTCGGGTTTGGAATTTCAACACCGAGAAGATGTCCAGTGACACGCTTTGTGACATCGCGGATATCTGCGGCGCGTTCTTTCATATATTCGTTATCCATTGACTCAAACATTGTGACAAACATGTCAGCCGTTTCTTTTAAAGCAAACTCCGCATTCACGGAATCTGATTTGATTTTATCTTTAATCGGATTTAATAGTTCAGGATCGCTTAAAACCAAAAGATGCGCAGAAAAGATTTCCGCTTTATCTTCTCCAAGCTCTTTTAAAGCATGGCTTTTAATCGTTTCAAGCTCTTTTTTCGAATGCTCGATGGCTTGTTCAAAACGATTTATTTCCGCCTCAGAATCAGAGATATTTTTCTTTTCAACCGTTAGATCAGGCTCCTCAAGCCGATATGCTTTTGCGATCGCAATACCGGCTGACGCGCCTATTCCTTTCAATTCAAGCATTACTCGCCGAGTCCTTCGCTTTTCATTGTTTCTTCAAGTGCGGAAAGAGCATCATTTTCGTCAGCGCCTGAAGCAGAAATCGTAATTTCGGCACCTTTTGCAATGCCAAGTGACATAACACCCATAATAGATTTAAGGTTTACGGTTTTGCCATTATATTCCAGATTGATATCTGCATCATATTTGCTTGCCGTTTGTACAAGAACTGTCGCTGGACGCGCGTGGATACCAGAATCTGCAGTTACCTTAAAAGTTTTTTGTGCCATTTTTATCAATCTCCTTTTAATTTAAAGCTTTAATACATTCACAATATTATATCATACAGCCGTACATGTCATCTGACAAGTACGGCCATTTTGTGAATTTATTTTTCAATGCGGACGATTTCGTCCTGAGTGATGCTGACATCGCCTTCTGCCTGCAAGCTCACACTTTCGCCTTCTGCAAGGTTTGTGAAAATGACAGGCGTCATCAGAGAAGGAACTTGATCCTTCACTTTTTCAATATCGACTTCAAGCAGCTTCTGTCCTGGTTCAACGTGGTCTCCTTCAGAAACAAACGACGTGAAACCTTCACCTTTCAAGCTGACAGTATCGATTCCAAAGTGAATCAGAACTTCTCTGCCGCCGTCAGATTGCAGACCGATCGCATGTTTTGTCGGGAAGACGTTCAGCACTTTTCCTCTTACAGGAGAAACGACTGTGCCTTCTGAAGGGAGAATCGCGAATCCGTCACCCATCATTTTTCCAGAGAAAACTTGGTCGGGTACATCAGTAATCGGATGAAGCTCTCCTGCAAGCGGTGAAACGAATACTTCTTCACCCGCTTCATTTTGAAGAGGCTCAACCATTGCTTCTTCAATCTGCTGCTCCACTTCCTCAGCGGCGTTCGGAGCTTTTTCAGGGCGCGGTGTGCGTCCTGACATAATATCCTGCATTTGTGATTTTAAATTGTCTGATCTCGGTCCGAAGATCGCCTGAATGTTATTGCCGACTTCAAGTACGCCTGATGCGCCAAGCTTTTTCAAGCGCTCTTTATCAACTTGCTTCTGATCATTGACGGTTACACGAAGTCTTGTAATACATGCATCAAGGTGCTTGATGTTTTCTTTATCTCCCATTGCTTCAAGAATCTCGTATGGCAGGTCTCCGGCTGATTCCGAGCCGCCACCTGAAGCTTCTTCTGTCTCTTCTTCACGTCCAGGCGTTTTCATGTTGAACTTTCGGATCGCAAACCTGAATCCGAAGTAGTAGATCACAGCCAGCACTAAGCCGACAGGGATCACAAGCCACCAGGCCGTACGGTTAGGCAGAATGCCGAACAGGAAGTAATCGATCAGACCTCCGGAGAACGTCATTCCGATCTTGACATTCAGGATGTCCATCATCATGAATGACAGCCCGGCAAACACACAGTGAATCGCAAAAAGAATCGGTGCAACAAACAAGAATGAGAATTCGATCGGTTCAGTAATACCCGTTAAGAAAGACGTCAGCGCAGCTGAACCCATAATACCTGCGACAAGCTTTTTGTTTTTCGGTTTTGCTTCATGGTAGATCGCAAGCGCTGCGGCAGGAAGACCGAACATCATGAACGGATATTTACCAGTCATAAATGTTCCCGCTGTCAATTCAACACCGTCTTTAATTTGCGCCATGAAAATTCTTTGGTCTCCACGGATAATTTCTCCAGCCTGGTTTGTATAGCTGAAGAACTCATACCAGAACGGCGAGTAGAAAATATGGTGCAATCCGAATGGAATCAGTGCACGTTCAATCGTTCCGAAAACTAAGGCTGCAAGCGCTTCATTGGCGGCCAGCAGGTTTGTTGAAAAGCTGTTCAACGCACCTTGGATCGGCGGCCAGATCACAAGCATGATTAGTCCGAGAAGCAAAGCGCTGATTGATGTGATAATCGGAACAAAGCGTTTTCCGGCAAAGAATCCTAAGTATTGCGGAAGTTCGATTTTAAAGAAGCGATTGTACATCGCAGCGGCGAGAACACCGACAATAATACCGCCGAACACCCCGGTCGCCAAAGTCGGAATACCGAGCATTGTCGTATATTGCGGATGGTTCTCAGTGAAAAATTGTGCTCTTTCAACAGCATCGCTCGGAATCGAGCCGTTTTGAAGAAGTACCGCACTCATCGTGACATTCATGACAAGATATCCGATGATCGCGGCGATACCGGCGACACCGTCACCATTGGCCAAGCCGATCGCAACACCGACTGCGAATAACAGCGCCAAGTTGGTGAAAACAACATCACCTGAACTTTCCATCACTTTCGCAACAAGCTGAACCGCATCATTTGTTAGAAACGGCGCAACCTTTGTCATTTGCGGATTTTGCATGGCGTTACCTAAGGCAAGCAGAATCCCTGCAGCCGGCAGGATCGCAACAGGAAGCATAAGCGCCCGCCCGATTTTCTGCAGAACGCCGAATAGCGATTTAAACATTGTTTTTACCCCCTCTAAGGATAGTCTGACCTTACAGCAAAAATTCATGACAACTTCGTACAAAAGGCATTCTTTTTTTCAATTAAACCGTTTACATTTCGTTTTTAAAACGACAAAAAAGGCATGGGTGAAAGCGGGTACACAAAGAAACAAAAGACAGCGTCTTCATTTCTTCCCTTTTTCACTCATGCCTGATCGAATCAGTAACACGTTATAAAGGCGTTATGAAATTTTATTAGTTAAACGGTACAAATGCAATGTTAAGTAAACGGCTTCTGCCTCATGAACAGGTTTCTTGAGCGATTGCTGCAAGATTTTTATCATCTTCCAAGCAGTATTGTAACACAGCGGATATTCCGTTTTCAACAACAACATTAATTTTTCCGGCTCTTGAATGGGTTCCTCCCGCTTGATCCTGTCAATCGTAAACCGCAAATGACGGATCAGACGCAAATAGTTAACGCTTTCTTTGTTGACTTTCATCTGAAAAGCATCTTCAATCACCTGAACAAGCCGCGAGATCAGCTGTGAATGCTGATTGACCTCAGACAGCGGCCGGTTCGTCATCGCGCTGTGAATATGAAGCGCAATAAAACCGATTTCCCCATCAGGGAGCTGAATGTCGGATTGTTCATTGATCATCTTGACAGCTTCTTTGGCCACTTCGTATTCTTGCGGATAAAGCGATTCCGTCTCAAGCAAAAACGGGTTTTTCATATCAAAACCCTTTTCTAAGCGCTTAACTGCAAATGCAATATGGTCTGTAAGAGCGACATGGATATGCTCATTAAGCGGCTGGCCGATCTTTTGCGCGATATGGTAAATGACGTCATTGGCGATATCAACCATTTTCTCATCGACATATGTGAGGAGCTTCTTATACTGCGTCTGCTCTTTATCATTTTCGAGGATAAACATTTTTTCATAGTTCTCATGATCGATAAGATCTCCGCGTTTTTTGCCAAATCCGATCCCTTTTCCAATCAAGACAGCCTCTCTGTAATCTTCGTGCAGAGCGATTAAAACGTTGTTGTTGAGTACCTTTTCAACGGTAAAGGATCTATTCACGATCCTCAGCTCCTTTTTGTCATCAATCTCTCATATCGTACAAAACTCATGAAAGCGCGTCAATTTATTTCAACGATTTTGATGAAAAATGTCGAAATTTGATCACTGACTGGAAAATGATTGATTTTTTTATTAGACTGTCAATCGTTTCACCAGTTTGTAGGAGATGATCTGCTTTTCAGGATCATGTCCGCTGATTCTTTTTTGAAGGAGGCGAAAGGCGTGTCTGCCCATGTCTTTTATCTTAATTTCGATCGTTGAAATACCGAGAACTTCGCTGATCGGCTGATTATCACAGCTTAAAATAGCGAGCTTGCCGGGAATATCTATATTGTGATGCCGAGCTTCAAGATAGAGCCCTGCTGATACTTGGTCATTGGCAACGAACACCGCCGTTGGTTTCTCCTCCATTCTGCTCCATTCCGAAAACAGCTTTCGCCCGTCGGTAATCGTTAATGACCTCTCAAAAACCCAGTCCTCCCGGTATGTTTCCCCTATGGCGGCGAGCGCTTCCTTATAAGCGGTCAAGCGGAAGTGGCTGTTCACTCCATTTTTCCTCGCCAAGCCGATCGCGATTTTTCTATGCCCCTTTTCAATCAGAAAATCCAATCCGCAGCGGAACGCTTCCTGATGCGGGATGCTGATCGTTGAAAAATGCTGTTCCCTCGAATCCTGACAAAGGATGAACGGCCCTGTTTCCCGCCAGTTTAAAAGCTCCTCATCAGACATCGCTTTTGAACAAAAAATCAAGCCGTCGACCTGCCGCTGCTTCAACTGCTCCAATGCAAAAATTTCTTTTTCCAATTGATAATTTGTTTGATAAAGCGCAAAGTGAATGCCGGCTTTGGCCGCCTCTTCGGCAATTCCTTCAATCAATTCAGAGAAATACGGAAGGCTGATTGTCGGAAGTACAACGCCGATCATGTTGGAAAAGCCTTTTGATAAATGGACGGCATGCATATTTCTCGCATATTCAAGCCGCTCAATCGTCTCAAGGACTTTTTTCCGCTTTTCTTCTTTTACATAGGGATGTCCGTTGAGAACCCTTGAAACAGTCGTAATTGAAACACCCGCCGCTTTGGCTATTTCCCTGATATTCGCCATTCGTTTTCCCTTCTTTCAATTCTTTCTTGATCTGGAATGCGTTTCATACTTTAGAATATAAACAGCACCGGTGCTGAACACGTTTTCAATTTGGAAAGGAGAAGAAAAATGGGTATCTTTATTCTGATCCTCTTATGTATAATCATCGTACTGTCTTCAAAAGCGGCTATGAAACCGCTTAAAGAAAAGCATGAGGTCAAACCGTTTCGCTCTTTTGACGATTTTTTCATCTCAAAGGATTGATATCTTTAGTGTAAATGAAGTCAAAATAAAGGAAAAGAGTGTGGAAGTTTTTTTGCAATCCAGCCATACACGAATTGACGACATTGAAACAAACAAAAGGAACCCGCTTTACAACGGGTTCTCAGCGTGTCGACAAACTCTCGCATTCGTTGTCAGGCCTGCTGAGTCGGTGCTCACGAATCAGGAAGGAACGTCGGTTAAGTGCAACGACATCTTGTCCAAACACCGACGTCATCACATCCTGTGAAAGTCCGCTCCGATGCTCGCCCTTCCTAGACTGCAAAGGTTTCGGGTCACGCTAAAAGGATGACAAAATCCTAAAACTTTAAACCGTTTTAGGATTTTGTCAACAATCTG
>NZ_MRBK01000025.1 GCF_001969815.1 Bacillus swezeyi
AATCAAACACACAATCACAAACGGCATTGTTCCTTTTAATACATGTGAAAAATTTCTCATAAAAGATATCGTTTTATCAAACTGAAAAAAGACTAAAAAGATTTTATACAAACAAGATTGAAAGAAAATAAACAACACAGAAAATATAACGATAAGCAAATTGATCACAAAAAGAAAAAGGTCAATATTTTGAATATTTGAGTTTTCTAATTCATCTATTTTTGAATACAGGATGGATTGAGATACAATCTGAATCCCCACTGTATATAGCAAAATCAAAATGATCGTATTAACATGCCGTTTTAATCGTGTCAGCATGTATTCACCCCCTTGAAATCAAACTTTCAATAACAGCAGCTAAAAAAAAGCATATAGATGTCAATAAAACCGTTTTCCTTCTTGGAAAAATATCTTTTTGCACAAACAAAAACTTTGTAAACTGAACGCTGATCTGAAGCGTCAACAGCCAGCAAAACACCTCTACTGGCGCGTGAAAAGACAGTAAGCGCATCATTTCAGAAAATGAATACACATTTAATGAAAAATAAATATTCATCCCTAGAAACAAGCTGTTAACAAAAAAAATAAAGTATGCTAAAAAACATGTTCCAAGTACACTTAAAATGGCAACCGCTATATTATTAGCAAATATCTTTAATGGACTTAAGGAAGAACTGGCAGCAACATGTACGTCAAGTCCAAAAGAACTTGCCAAAACATATCCTGCCGCCAAAAAGAACAACATCACCATTGTGTCTCTGAGCATTGATTTGCCCCGAATATTAAAATAGCTGAAGAAATTCAGAATCATTTTTTAGATCACCACTATGTTTTTGCAGCTGTTTTTTAATTGTTCCATTCTCGATGAAAATGATTGAATCAGAGATTTCTGACAACCCTTGCAATTCATGGGTAGAAAAAAAGATGCCGAACTTATGCTTATATTGCTGAAACAAATCAACAGCCGCATTATAAGCATTGATGTCAAGTGCATTAAATGGTTCATCAAATAAAAGCAGATCAGGCTTGGATAAAAAACCACTTAATAACAGAACTTTTTGCTTTTGACCCAGAGACAAATGCCTTAGTTCAGTCTCCTGAAAATCATTGATTTTTAAAGGGGTAAAATCATCTAAAACCTTCGCAAATTCTTGATCAGAAATACCGTTTAAAGACTTCATCATGTCGATATATTCTTTCGTCTTTAAAAAGTCAAGCACGAGCATATCTGGATGAATGTAGATCATCCTTTTGTTTTTCGGAAAATCAATGTTCACTTTTTCCCCTCTAATCCTTGCAAGGATTTCAATAAGAGTCGTTTTTCCAGCTCCATTTGGACCGACTATTGCTGTTATGGCTTGCTCTGCAATGGTGAAATTGACATTCTTTAAGATGTCTTTGTTATTTATCTTATATGAAAGATTGTCGACACTCAGCAAGGCTCATCCTCCTTTTTCCGAATCATATTGATCTGCATACAGTTTACTGAAAAAGGTCTTTGTCCAAATGATCAAAA
Source organism: Bacillus swezeyi (assembly GCF_001969815.1). Lineage (GTDB taxonomy): Bacteria > Bacillota > Bacilli > Bacillales > Bacillaceae > Bacillus > Bacillus swezeyi. The sequence continues at coordinate 1,517 of NZ_MRBK01000025.1, forward strand.
AATAAACCGCAAATAAATTGATGATGAAAACCGAGGTGCCGACGAACAATTCGATTAAATCCAGCGTCTTGTGATTTATCACTTCAAGCAATGAACTGATATGTAAAACGAAAAGGATTTTTTGTGCAACTATGCCCATAGTTACGATTAAGATAAGTACAGTTGACAACTGGAACTTGGAATGATGGTAAAGCTGGAGCCTGTCTTTCGCATCTAGTTTTGTTGGATAGATCAACGATAAAGTTAACCCCAAAGAAACATCTAAAGCCGTCAATAGCAAAAAGATAAAAGCAAAATTTATCTTCCCTTCAAAAACTAAATAAAAAACGAACAATAAACAGTCCGCTCCCATGACATAAAAGAATACCAGTATTTTTTTAATAATGATTTTTTTAAAAGGATAGTCGATATTTTTCAAATAGAATAAAAAAGATTGATATCCCTCATAGCTCAGCAAATAAAAGAGCTTTGTTTTTTTCAGTAGCACAATAAAGAAAAACGCAAAAAACACGAGTTCAACAGATAAGTTTGCGAAAAAAGCATTTGCTTTCATGAGTTCGATCATCATCAAAAAGATAATAGCAGTATAGCTTGGGTCACCGGAAATCTGTTTCAACTCAACATCATCAATCCTATGCCGCTTCAAATAGCCGTTAATGAATTTCAGAACGGAAAACATAAGGATAACGGCGATAACCGTTTCTCCTGCCAAACTTTTCAGTATGCTTTCGAAAAATGGCTGATATGTATTGAAAGAAGACAACAATAAAAACAAAGCCAAAATGCCTGAAACGCTTAAGCTCATCTTTTTGATATGTTTGAATCGCGCTTTTTTCCAGATCAGCAATATTACAAGAATCCCAATTTCTATGAGAAAAATCGGCAGAACGGCGATAGATTGATAAACGAAAAATTTAAAACAGACAATATGAATAGCTAAGAGATTCAAAAATAAGATTCGCTTGCTAAAGATCGCATTTAATAAGTAAAGCTTGAAATGATATCGCTCAAGAACCGGGTTTTTAAAAGAAAGTCCATGATAGCTAAAACCGATGAAGCAGCTGACCAAAAAAAGCACTACCCATTTGGCATCTACGTTATCAACATAAGGAATGCGGTCTATATGGACGAACATCAATAATATTGGATAAACCAGATTGAAAGCCAACTGAAAAAAACGGATCATAGGAGCCCACGCCTCTAATTCCGGTGACAGTTGCTTCAGCTTAAATTCCAGCATAAAACGGCTCTGCCGGTTATAGTGTTTCATAAGATAGATGAGTATTTCTATTCGAGACACAATCCATTCAATCCTTTACGGCCGCACAGCCGCCAATTGATCACCGGAATGGCAGCCGTGCTGACAAAAGTAAGCCTTCATTTTTTACCAAGAAACAAATCCTTTAAATCCGTATCTGCTTACCGCTCGTACGATGGCTCCCGTCAATACAGTGCTCAATCCAAAGGTTGACACGATTGAAGCGGCCGTCATCCCCCATCCAATCACCTGTAAGGAATAATAAAGGGATGCAGCAGTTGCAGAAGTTAAACCTAATACTTTTGTTGCTTCAAAAATCCCCGTTCCTACTGCCAATATACTAAGTGCAAGACAGAAAGCGGCAACGGAGAGTTTTTTCACGCTATTATTCAGCATATTTCTACCTCCCTTCAATCAAATCTACTGTAAATGGTATTTTAGTACATACTGAATTTCAACAGTGATTTTTGCCTAGTTTTGTCTATCGATGTCGAAAAAATATTTTACTTTTAATAGAAACAAGTCAATCCGACTTTAGTCTAATTTAAAATTGAGTCAAATATCACAATTATTAACTATTGCTAATTCTCCATAGATGAGAAATGGATGCAGCTTTCATATCCGCCTAAATTGATCAACAGTAATTTTGCCCCGTACAGACACAGACAGCCCCCCTCCCACATACATTTATATATAGGCTTCTGCCTACATACATTTTGTGGAGGTGCCGATTAATGACAGGTGTTTTTGCAGCGCTCGGGTATGTCATCAAGGAACTTGTTTTTTTAGTATCATATGTGAAAAACAATGCCTTTCCACAACCGCTATCAAGCAGTGACGAAAAGAAGTACTTAGAATTGATGGCCCAAGGGGATGAGCACGCGAGAAACATGCTGATTGAGCATAACCTCAGGCTTGTCGCCCATATCGTCAAAAAATTTGAAAACACCGGGGAAGATGCCGAAGACCTGATCTCCATCGGAACGATCGGGCTGATCAAGGCGATCGAAAGCTATTCGGCCGGAAAAGGAACAAAGCTTGCCACGTATGCAGCGAGATGTATTGAAAACGAAATCCTCATGCATCTTCGCGCTTTGAAAAAAACGAAAAAAGACGTCTCCCTTCACGATCCGATCGGCCAAGACAAAGAAGGAAACGAAATCAGCCTCATCGACGTCCTCAAATCAGAAAACGAAGACGTCATCGACACCATCCAGCTCAACATGGAGCTTGAAAAAGTGAAAAAATACATCGACATCTTGGACGGACGGGAAAAGGAAGTCATCGTCGGCAGATTTGGCCTTGATTTGAAGAAAGAGAAAACGCAGCGCGAAATCGCGAAGGAGCTCGGGATTTCGCGGAGCTATGTGTCGCGGATTGAGAAGCGCGCGCTAATGAAAATGTTTCATGAGTTTTATCGGGCTGAGAAGGAGAAGCGGAAGAAGGCGAAGGGGAAGTGAGATCAATGAAGAGGCTTAGGGTTATATTAACCTGGCCTTCTTTTTATTTAAATGGTAAAACAAAATTTTAAAGGAAAAAATAAAAACTTTCGAGATTTTCCCGTTTAATTTTGATCTAGCAGCAAACATTTTAACCCATCATATTATTACAGGAAAGAGCAGCGACAGGGACAATGCCACTTTGCAAATTCTCTTCGGAATCATTTATCGGATATAATCCCCAATTCCTTTCTTGTTTTATTAAAGCTGTTTGTTATGTAATTTAAAAGCCTCCTATCTTCATCTACTTTTGGTTCACTACCATAACCCATTTTATTCATTTGGTACAGCCGGATTGAGTCATCGTATAGATCACCTACCAAATCCTCTAAATCAGGAGGACAAAGTTCCGGAAAACTTTCAATAATACCTTTTATCTTAATCATTTGCTCATGTGTCAAACCATCATATCCTTTCGGGGTATATCTTTTGCTTGTCACAATTTTATATAGAGGTGAGTAGATTTTCATCAATGCATCTTCTGTGTACTTGGAAGTTGCATTTTCATTTCTTAGTTTTTTATCCTTTGCATAAGCACCTAGATTGGTAAAAAACGCAGATAATAAAGCAGTGATGACCACCGTTAAAATTTGAGTCCAGTTCATAATAATCCCTTTCTGTATACTTTTTGGTTATTATTATACTAGACTGCCTTATTTAATTTCCATCATATCTACATAATCTAAGGCATGTTTTTACTGAAATTCGGTTTAAAACTGAGATTCATTTCTCTTTTTTACTTGGCAACCTAAAAAATTTTCTTGTATCAACTCCTCGAAACAACATTATTTTTACAATCTCAACTCCAAAAAAAAATGCAATCATTGTATTACAGAAGGGAAGAAACACATAAAAAATGTCAGAAATCTGTGGCGGAATGTTTGTATAAACTCTTTGATGTCCTATCCTGATCATGAACCACGCTAATGGTATAGAAACTAAGTATAAAATAAAAGCTATAATAATCATTTAATTCACCTTCTTTTTTAATTTTTATTTTTGAATTGTGGGTACTTATATCTTTCTGTTCAATGTAAACATTTAATAGATTCATAGTTAACTTCTAAACGCTATAGCCTTTCATAAATAGGTGGCAAAAGTATGACAAAAGCAAAATGTAGGTAGTAATAAACTTTATCCAAGGATAAGAGATGTTAGTTTCCTATAAAATGCATAATGATCATCATTCCAAACAAAAAAATTTCACATAAGAAAATATACGCCTTTTATTTTAGAGTAAAAACAGATAACTTCCGAGTGCTCCTTTAAATTACTTCAACTGACATTTTAAAACCAGAGAGCAGAGACTTAACATGATCCAGTTGCATAGTTAAATATACATCGATATTTTGGCTGTCTGAAAAAGAATGATTGCGAGTAGGTTGATACTGGAGAGAAAACAAAAAGAAAATTATTAATGAGCTTGGTTATTTTACGGAGTTATGTCTCACGAATTAAATAGGCACTTGTGAATAATGTTCCATGATTTTTATTGTGCGGAGAAGAAGAAAAAAAGCAAAGGGGAAATAAGAACAATGAAAAGGTGAAGGAGTATATAAACCTGGCCTCTTTTCCTATTTAAATTAAAATAGCCCGAGTTTAAGTTAAATTTGTAATAGAAACCTTCACTTGGGCTACTACTGTTTTTCATTGGTTTTAAAAGGTTCTTTAAAAAAGCATTAGCCACCTACTTCTTTAATTTGTATATTTTGATTTAACAATCCATTGATTCTCTCGATATTTTTGTCTTAGCTCTTGAATGTTTAGCTTCAAATGAACTTCCTTTCCAAGTTTCTTGACTACGGACCACAACCCATTTTTTCTAGGAGCATCATCCATATATCGGACAAACCCTATTTTCAGAATTGTGGCTACCCCTATATCAGGAGTTCCTCCCTCTTCTTGTCCGTACTCAATATCGTGCATTTTTTGCCCAGACTCTAAGTAATAATCTGCAAATACCGGTTCTGCCATTCTTACTCCCTGAAGCCCCATATTAATGGCTGAATCATATACTTTTCCATCTATCTCTATCCACGAATGATCAAAATGAAATGCCCCACTCCTTACTACACCTAAGCATAGCTTTGCATCATATCCTAATTCTTTTAAAATGACAAATAAAATAGCTGAAGAAACATGGCATGATCCAGCACTATTTCTAAATTCCCTAAAGACTGTAAAATAAGCATCAACTAATTTTTGATCGTCTGATACCTTTAGTGCATGATATCTGCATTGAGTTATATCGATTGTATTTGCGCTTAACATGTGAAATTCCCCCCCCATACACTCATCTTCACCGTAATAGCTACAAGCAGACCTTTCGCCTTACCTAATGTAGCATCATTTTTTACTCTTCAATAGGCGGATAAGCTATTTCTCGCTCATCAATTTTTATTACATATGGCTCCATGTCTTTCACTTTTTTCAACAAGTGAACCATATTCATTGAATACCTGCTTATTCCATTCATATAAACATGATAAATATTATTACTCGCACGTAAGTCTACACCAGTGTTAATACTAATATCCCTTATTAAATCATAAGCGTGAGACCAATATGAGCGCTCCCCATCATATACTCGTTTACACAGTTCAGTTGCTGTGAGAGTATATTGAACAGCTAGTTGATTTGGATCTTGAATATCAGCAAAAGTAACGAGTGTGTTTCCATCTACTGTAGATGATGTAAATAAGTCTAAGAAACTTTCTCGGTCTGTTAAATATCGTAAGCTAGCGATATCTACTTCAAGATTCTTGATGGAATCACTTTTTACCACATTATACACCGTCTCTTCAATTTGTTTAAGTAATTCTATATCTACAGAATCTTGATATAAAGCTTCATATAGCTTTTCGTATGAATGTAACTTTATATAATTAAGTCTAACTGACTCGCCATTTCCAACAGATATTGATTTTTCTTTCGGTGGTATGGTATTACTAATTGGTTCGCTACTCCACTCAATAAACCACATATTCCCAATCATTGGCTCGGTTTCTGTGTCAATAATTTGTTTGACATTATATAAAATTGATTTAATATTTTCATCGCTTAAGCTGTATCCAATAAAAAGGATTGGATGCTCCATGAAATATGTAAATAACTTTGCAATTAAATAGATTTGCGTTTTAAAAAAATTGTCGTAATCTTGCTGTTCGATAATAATACTTTTACTATCTTCAACAGATCCATGAATTTTTAAAATATGACCAATACTCGTTGATTTCTTTTGGCGAATAACTTGTTGACCAACTATAGCTTCGTATTTAGGGAATAATGTTTCTAATAAAGTATCATAGTTAGTTGTAATGATAGCTTGAGGGTTTAGTTTTTTGATCAACTCAATTTCTGTATTTAACTCATGATTATCTGCATCAAATTGTTCCATAAGCTCGATTAATATACTCGCAATTTTATATTTTAAGTGAATGCTTCTTGAAGACGACTCAAATAAAAATGGAGGAAATCGTTCTTTATCAGAATAATTTTTCCAAGCGTACGTATGATAAAAATCTACTAGTTCTGTTGCAATTTTTGCATAATCACCATTATGCTCTTGAATAAAAAACTGCATAGGCATTTCAATTTCTGGGTTATCTTCTATCAACTGCTTTAATAAACCAGACCACGTCGGAGAATTTATATATCTTTGGGAAAAACCCGAACCAATGAAAAAAATTGGCCTACTTTTCATATCAGCTATATATTGTTTTAAATGGCCTACAGAACTATTCAAATAAAAATCATAGTTTGACATAGCTCCCCCCTATTTTTACATTAAATCCATAAATAGTACTAAAAAGAAAGAATAAACTACTTAAAGAACTGATTCTGGGTCACTGATATCATTCGGCACGTAGCTTGTAAAGCGCGGCGGGATATTTGACTACAAGCTGAACCCATGTTTTATTTATGAAAATATTAATGCTGCAACAAGAAGATTTAATCCATTGTTTTCTACATTGAATTTTCTTTTATAATCACTGCCATTGTAAGTGTTAAACCAACCTTCAAGATATTCCTCAGTTTCTGATTTGTTTGCAAAATCAGCTAAATCAGGCATATCATATTTTTTCCCTAAATAGGTAAATAGAGTTCGATTTAAGCTTTTTTCCTTAACAACTGTGATTTCCTCTTTAGCTCCTTTATCAATTAAATGATTAATTAATAAAGTTGGAAATTCCATCTCTATACTCATTTATTCTCACCTCCAATTGTTTTTAATTATTCGACACTTAATAACAATTTCCTCCCATAAAATACTGTCCATTATCCATACCAATGAAATAGTACTCTTACATTCAATTTTTGTCCATTAACTAGTGGTATAACATAACAGTCATTCTTAAAAATCAGTTTTTAAAATTCAATTTGTCAAAATGGACAGAGCAGTCTGTTTAGCTGTCGTGTTAATCAATTATGATATGGACAAGATGCCTTTATTCCCCTGGTGAATTGAGTAAAATAACAAATAACGCAACAAAAACGGATAACATCTAGGTGCTAATGAAATCAGCCTCATCGATGTCCTCAAATCAGAAAACGAAGACGTCATCGACACCATCCAGCTCAACATGGAGCTTGAAAAAGTGAAAAAATACATCGACATCTTGGACGGCAGAGAAAAAGAAGTCATCGTCGGCCGCTTCGGCCTTGATTTGAAGAAAGAAAAGACGCAGCGCGAAATCGCGAAAGAGCTCGGGATTTCGCGGAGCTATGTGTCGCGGATTGAGAAGCGGGCGTTGATGAAGATGTTCCATGAGTTTTACCGGGCGGAGAAGGAAAAGCGGAAGAAGGCGAAGGGGAAATAATGTCATAGAAGCCGGTCTAAAATTCCGACTTCTTTTCATTCCATTAGGCCCTCAACATAGTGAATCCATATCGTTGGTTATGAAAGCTTATTTTCATTACACTCGTATATTCACTTTGCACCATTTCTTTACGTTTATATGAATTATGGTTAAAAAATGGAGAGCCTAACGTTTTGCAATTCTTTGTTTTTTCTGATCCTATATTTCAAGCGTGAAGGCCCATCAACCTCTATGTTTGCATAAAGTTACATTCATTTTGTGTACAAAATAATCACTGATACTGCATCAAAGATAAACCTGTAGGGATGAAAAACAAAAAAGATACCAATTTAATCTTTGGCATCTTCTCTATTTGATTCCCTTTACAATTGTTTGCATATTTCATCTTACTAATGGAAAATATAAAGTTAACTTAACGAATAAAAGCAAGGTCTTTCTGTGCTAAAGCATCCTCCAACCACCTAGGGTGCATTGGCAATAGATTTTCTGGTAACTCGTGGATATTAAAATACCTAATTTCTAAGGCCTCCTCTGTGGATTTTTTCAATGTCCCTCCAATCACTTCACATTGAAAACAGTTGGTAATAAAGTGACTGACTCTTCCGTCAGGGTAAATAAATGTCTGTGAGCTTGGATCTGAATAAACTCCAATCATTTTAGAAACTTTAACAGTTAATCCGGTTTCCTCTTTTATTTCTCTTATTATCGCTTGTTCAACTGATTCACCAGGTTCCACATGTCCTGAAGGTATGCCCCATTGACCATTATCAGCACGCTTCATTAATAAAACCGAACTTGATTCTTTGATTATTATTCCAGCGACTCCAGCTTTAACTTGTTCTGTCCATTGATAATCTGGTTTTTCACGTACTTCTATCTTAATTTCACTATCGAACAAATACTTCAAATCGCGGATCACAACATCTGGATTTCTAAAGTCATGTTCTACAGGAAATAGAGTATTTTGATCAGAAACTAAGATAGAAGCTATGCCCATTCGGTTCGCTCCAATAATATCTGTCTCAGGTGTATCTCCAATCATGACGCATCTCTCTTTGTCTTCAAAGGACTCAAGTACTTTTTCAAATATTGAAGACTCCGGTTTTCCAATTATGATGGGCTCTTTATCTGCTCCCGTTTTAACAGCCTCAACTATGGCACCTGTAGCTGGAGCTGGTCCTTTAGCGGTGGGAAATGTTTTATCCCCATTTGTAGCAATAAATGAAGCCCCACAGCGGATGAGATTTACTGCCTTATGTATATCTTGAAAAGTAATATTGTTATCCCATCCAATGACAACAGCCTCTGCTAGATCTTCTTCAAGATCAATTCCAGCTTTTCGAATCTCGCTTTTAAGTTGATCATTTCCTAATATATATGCTTTCTTTATTCCAGCCTTAACAAGGTAATCAGCTGTTGCCCACCCCGAAGTAATGACTTCATCAATACTTGCTGAAAAACCGAGTTTATGAAGCCTTTTAACAATCGTTTCTCTTGTAACACAGGGATCATTTGTTAAAAAACGAATGGATTTCTTTTCTTCACGGAGGCGTTTTAAAGAAGAAACAGCTTCTGGTAAAGCTTTGTCTCCTATATAAATAACTCCGTCTAAATCGAATAAAAATACATCATATTCCTTGTAAATCATCGTAACACTCCTTAAGTAGTTGTCTCTTGATTAATGATTGAGCGATACGCGAAATGATTTGTAGGCCCTTGTCCCTTCCCAATTCCTATGGGATGTTTAATGGCTGCTGAAATAAATTCTTTTCCTGTTGCGACAGATTCTGGTATACTGTGCTGCTTTGCTAGTTCTGCAGTTATAACGGCAGAAAAAGTACAGCCTGTTCCATGGGTATGTTTTGTTTCAAAGCGAGGAGAAACAAATTCCTCGAAGGTCTCGTCAAAGTACATAATATCGCGAGCTTCTCCGTTCAAATGCCCCCCTTTTACGACAGCACTCTTTGCTCCATATACTTCCACAATTTCTTTAGCAGCATCACGCATCTGCTGTATAGTTTTTATTGATTTGCCGATTATTACTTCTGCTTCTGGAATATTTGGAGTAATAACAGTTGTTTGAGGTATTAATAATTTTTTCAAATGATTAACGGCATCCTTATGAAGCAGATGATGTCCGCTTTTAGCAACCATAACTGGGTCCATCACATACGATTGGATATGAGCCGCTTTTAATTTTTCAGCTATCAGTTCAATAATTTCCACACTTGCAAGCATACCAGTTTTTATAGCATCTGGTTTTATGTCTCCAATGACACAGTCTATTTGCTGAGATATATTATTCAGAGATACCTCCTCAAAACTTTTCACACCAAGTGTGTTTTGAGCAACAACTGATGTAATAACAGCCATTCCATATACTTGCTGTTCCTGAAAGGTTTTTAAGTCTGCATGAATTCCCGCTCCCCCGGTTGGGTCTGTTCCAGCAATCGAAAGTGCTTTGTAGATATCCGTCAACTCATACTCCTCCTTTAGGTAGGTTTAACTGCTTCAAAAATTATGAAAGGTGGATATTCCTTTTCACTTTTCCAATTATTAAATTTAAATTTTTGTTCGATGGCCTTTAACTGCTCTCCGTCAATTTCGTTTAACGTTGGTTCTAGTAAAGTTACACTTTCAAAACCTGCATTAGATAAAAGTTTATAGTACATTGACTTCGGCCAATGAAAGTCATTTAAAATTAAATCTGCTTGTTCAGGAACATGAAGCCACTCATTTCTTTCTTCTCCATAAGAATATTCTTTCCCCGGTATTCCGTTGCGAAAGGTTGAAAATTCTATTCCGGTTGAATCAGGGTTCGTATCGAGTATAACAAAAGAAGCGCCCGGTTTTAACACACGAAAAATTTCATCCATTATTCTTTTGATACGTTGATCACTATCTGTATTAATAAAGACGTAACAGGCCATAGCAGCATCAACTGAATGATCTGGTAAGAAGGAAAGATTATCATGTTCAATTAAATGATAGTCAACATGTGGATGCTTTCTTTTTGTCTTTGCTATATCTAACATCTTACTTGATTCATCTACTGCGATTACATTGCAATCTATTCTGTCAGCTAACCTATATGCTACCTTTCCGGGACCACAGCCAAAATCGACCACCTTTTTAATATCCGCTTTATCAAATTTACGAAAAACATACTCAAAACCTAATGTTTGTTCTAAAACGTCGTTATAAGCATCGAATTTACCAGCAACACTGTCTTCTTTCCAAGAAGTTTTCATTAAATTTCCTCCTTTTGTTTAGTTGAGAAATAATTAAACCACTTATTTCTAACAAAAAATTGATAAATAGGAAGTAAGCCTTGAAATAGAGAATGATCCATATCTCGTTTATAAGCAATATGCTGATATATACTGAAAAGTAAAAGAATCTGTTTCCAATATTCAGGTAAGTCTAGAGTTTCAATATCCTGCTTTGACATTGAAATTTGATCTTTTCTAAGCAAAGCCTCATATTCTAAAACTGTTTCGATGAAGATCCAATTATTCCCGGTAGGCATTTTAGGAAATTCAAAAGCCGAGATACCATTATGGTTTTTTGCTTCCTCAAGTACTGTTTTTGCCCATTCATTGTCCGACTCGTAAATATGAATGGAACCAACATTATGGAAATATTCCCCGACTTCTAAATGAAGTTCTCTCGCCATTAATTCTTGCATAAATGTAAAAGAGAAAAGATCACTAACCATCCCTCGAAATGCATCATTTGCACGCATTACGGAAGACATGTATAACTTGTCTTCTCTTATGAAAAATTGCAAACCGATTGTGCAAGAAACATCAATGTTTCCAGAAACGAAGAGTTCCGAGGCATCGAATATTTGAATAAATGCCCTTTTTGAATCAATGTCTTCTCTTGTCAAAAGATTTTTTATTCTGTTCCATTGATTTAGTTTTGCGTTTCCAAATTCAAATATTTTAGGTCCATACGCAGTACCTGTTAATGTTTTTTTATTCATTGAATATAAAGGCATTTTTTTATTGTAATAACTAATAAAATCTAAGTTGTTACTCCCCGATAAATACCATAAAACTTCAGCAAAATTAAACACGATATTTGTTTTTCTAGAGGGTAAGTAAGTGACACGTTCTATTGGATTTTCAAGGGTCAGATGATAGTTCAATTGTTCTTTGCTTTTTTGTCCACGCGGTGAATTCAAATATTCAGGGTTGTAATAGATGTCATACAGGGTTTCCATATATGCTTCATGAAAAGTTTTCTTTCTCATTTAGATTCCACCTTTTATTTCATAAGGATACTTTTAATCTTCTCTAATAAATCATCAGTATCTTTAAAATTAATGTATTCAACATCAGCTACTACATTTAACCCTTGGATTAAGAATGCGTAATCCCTATCATTTTCTAGTAATAACACTATCTTTTTTTTCAAGGCAGAAGCCCATCCAATTTCTATATGCGTTCCAGGAGAAGCCGGTGAACCAGGAAAAGCTACAAAAAGGTCGCAAGTGCTTATTTCATCAAAATCAATTTTAGTGCATTGTTGGGGTGTCATGAAATCTTTCCCCCATCCTTCTCGCTTGTGGGCATTATGAACTAACCATCCTTCATTTTCAAAAAAAGAAATTAATGACTCTAACTTTCCCCTTTCATGTAAACTCATCAATCCAGTATTCTCATCTACTAAACTTTTAAAAGGCCCTGCTAAAAAAACTTTTTTAGTTGTCACTTTAATATCATCCTTTCAAAATAAATAAAGCCACTTTCATATGAAAGTGGCTTAAATATAGATAAGATAAAAAATCTCTCTAATTTTTTCACTTCCCTACGCTGGTATTAACCAAATCAGGTTCAAAGGGTCAGGACTTATGTCTCTTCTCAGCTTCTAAAAGCTCCCCCAGTGGATAAAATATAAATATTTACTTTAATCCTAAACTATTCCATACCATTTGTCAAACAATGATAGGATTAACGTTGAACCCTACGTATCAACCGACAAAAGGTTTTTGAAAGTTAATCATGACTTGCATTTGATGGCATGTCATGGGTACTCCTAGAGGGATTCAATAACTTTAATAGTAGCAAAAAATGCCGATATAGTTCGCTATTTTTTAATTAGTTTGAGTTTCCCATCAAGTAAAAACATATTACCTAATAAACCTAACCGGTAACAGTAAGCTCCCTAAACAAAACCAGTTAATCCTTTATCGCTTTAACACAACAAAAACGGATAACCTCTAGGAGTCAACGAAATCAGCCTCATCGACGTCCTCAAATCGGAAAACGAAGACGTCATCGACACCATCCAGCTCAGGCACAGAGCTTGAAAAAGTGAAAAAATACATCGACATCTTGGACGGCAGAGAAAAAGAAGTCATCGTCGGCAGATTTGGCCTTGATTTGAAGAAAGAAAAAACGCAGCGCGAAATCGCGAAGGAGCTCGGGATTTCGCGGAGCTATGTGTCGCGGATTGAGAAGCGCGCGCTAATGAAAATGTTTCATGAGTTTTATCGGGCGGAGAAGGAGAAGCGAAAAAAAGCGAAGGGGAAATAACGCTGTAGAAGCCGGCCAAAATTCCGGCTTCTATTTCTTTCACTAGGTCCTCAAAAAGTGGAAACTTATATAAATTACATTTCCCCAGTATTACAAGCGCTTGAAGTATTACGCTCATATCATTTTTTAAGTCCTCACCAAAATATATCGTCCTCTATGAGGTTTTCTTATCTCTGGATTTTTTTCTTTAATTGATCCATAAATACCGTCATATTAGAGATTTGCTTACCAGTTTTCTTTTCAATCTTTTTTGTAGATTGATACTTCTAATCGGCTTTTCCTGCTGCTTTAATATATAATGCTGCTTCATGCAAGGCCTCTGATTCAACTCTGCCCGGTCGCCTTTTTTTCTCACTTGCTTTATTGATTCGGTGTTCGATGCGTTTAATGTTACATTTTTTTGGTTGCATTTCTTTACATCATTTGCTGTTAGTTCAACGACTTCAAATAGAGATGGAGTCTTCTTCCCTTTACTCAGGTCGTTCTAATTCTCTTAAACGTGCATAGATCTTCACTCGTACTGATCAGAACGAGTGAAGTATTGACATTTCAAGTTTATCTAATTCTACTAACCTCATACGCAAAGCTTCTCTTTGATCAGGCATCTTCCTAACGACTGTGCATACGGATCATTCTCTACTTGTTTATAAATTTGTTCACGGTATTGTTCATAGATTTGAGACTCGTCAATTTTCTTTTTCACCATTCCCCGCCCCTTTGCTTTTCATAAATCCAAATCAGTATGATCAAAAAACCAATTGCACCAAAATCATATATACAACGGTTCCTCCCGCTATGGAGAGGAGCATATTTTTCTTCCAGAAGTGAAGCAGTGCAACTACACCTACTGCAATAAGCTCAGGGAACCCGTGACTGCCAGAAAGCAGGCTCACATCCTTAAAACAATAGATCACCAAAAGTCCTAACACTGCCGATGGCAGTACTTTACCGAGATACTGCACATACTTCGGTGTTGGTTTACCCGATGGGAAAACCATAAATGGAAGAAACCTTGTCAGCATTGTGCCTATCACGACTATGGCAATCGTGATGATTTGCTGCGTTACACTCATTGTCATCGGGCAACCTCAACTTTCTCCAATGGTTTTCTAAAAGCGGTAAGCGTCCCCAAAATAGCAAGCATCGCAGGAATAATGAAGTTGTTTCCGCCAAAAATCATAAGGCTGACTGCTGAAAGTCCAAGTCCTGCGAGATTGCTGAAGTGCCGTTTCTCTTTGATCCACTGTTCAATGAAAATCACAACAAAAAGAGCCGTCATCACAAAATCGAGCCCTTCTGTGTTGAACTTGACAAGAGAGCCAAAAATGCCGCCTATCGCTGCCCCTATCACCCAATAAGAATGATTAAGCAGTGTTACAAAGAACATAAACCAGCCCTTGTCCACATTCTTCGGAATATCAACTGTACAATTGATAGAGAAAGACTCATCACACATCCCGTAAATCAGATAAAACTTTTTCTTCCCGGTTCCCCTATACTTATCCAGCATAGAAATGCCATAAAACAAATGGCGTGCGTTCACCATTAACGTTAAAAAAAGAGCATTCATCGGGTTGAACGCCACAAGCAAAAAATTGGCTGCGACAAACTCCATTGACCCTGCAAAAATGGCAAAGCTCATGATGATTGGATAAATGGCACTGAACCCTAATGAATTCATATAGATCCCATAGGCAATCCCCAAAAATACAAAACCCGCCAAAATAGGAACCGTATGCGGAAAAGCCGCACGAAATGCAGCCCATATTTGAATTCTTTTATTCACTTGATTGTATGCCCTAAGAGAATTTAAATTTAACGAATCCTTGTTCTCATTCAAATCCATAACCTCCTAAACTTCGTCAATCGGCACACTGACCGTCCTTTTTTCTGTACTCATAACCATGCTTGTATCAACTCCACTGATTGCCGGATTCTGCATTAACGAATCAATGATAAAGTTCCGATAACTCTCCATGTCCTTTGCTACAATCTTAAGCATGTAGTCATGGCTTCCTGTCAGTGTGTAGCACTCTTGAACCTGAGGATATTTGTTTATATCCTCTAAAAATGAATGAATGGTTTCCATATTCAGGGGTGATAAATTGATAAGTGCTAATGCTGTGACTTCAATTCCTAATTTTTTCTCATCAACAATCGTCGTAAACTTTTTAATAATACCAGTTTCTACTAGGTTTTTTGTTCTTGCAAGACATGCCGATGGTGAAAGCCCAATTTTCTTTGATAAATTTAGATTTGATATTGAAGCATCTTCCTGCAATTCTCTTAATATTGCCTTGTCATAATCGTCAAAAATAATCGCCATATCGAACCTCCAATTAATATCTTATATATTGTTTAATCGATATGTTAACGTATTATATGCCGGTAATCAGTATGTTTAACTATATAAAATTTATAAAAAACAATAATACAGAGAATAAAATTTATTTACGTCTCCTGTTGGACCAGTTGATTCAGGTTGGTCCTATTACATTAAGTAAATCTACTAAAATATCTGCAGTTTTTTCTTTCGGAAGATTATTGATTAAAATAAATGCTTTTGTTGTGCCTGGGAAAGTCGTAGTTGTCGTCTGATAAATTTCAAGCTATGTCCATTTCCTTCAGCGGTATACGATTTGTAAGTACAATAACAAAAAGACCATATCCAAGAAAGTGAAAATGACGACCAAGATAAGTAACCTGTATCGTAACAGAGGGGCCGGGAGAAATCCTGTTTTCGCTAGTTCTACAAGAAATTCTCCCCCTTCTCCTGCATTAGTCGGAACAAAGTGATCTAGTGTCTACTGGTGATTTACCTTAATCTTTATTTGAGCAAAAACAGAAGCTCTTGCGCAGCCTTCGTCATATACTCCAACTTAGCGACTTATACGTACAATGGAGATCTTCAATATGCTAGCTGTTACATGATAACACCATAATAATTCTTAAAAACCCGTTGTTTCTTCTATTTAAAAACGCCATTCTATTGGTTTGTAATGATAGAATGACGTTTTTTAAATTTGCTTTGCGATGAGCTGCAGGTAATGTTATTGCTGACTGACTTGGAGAGCGTTGTCTAAATCGTAAAGAATATCATCAATCGTTTCAATACCAATAGAAAGACGAATCATATCCGGAGTAACACCGGCTTTTACCTGACTTTCTTCATCCAGCTGTTGATGGGTCGTGCTGGCAGGATGAATAACCAGTGATTTCGCATCGCCAACATTCGCCAAATGACTGAAAATCTTCACGCTGTTAATAAATTTCTTCCCTTCTTCCACACCGCCTTTAATACCAAATGTGAAAATGGATCCTGCTCCTTTCGGCAAATACTTTTGAGCAAGTTCGTGATAAGGGTTTGATGCAAGGCCTGGATAATTAACCCATGAGATATGGGGATGTTTTTCTAAAAATTGTGCAACCTTAAGGGCATTTTCTACATGGCGCTCCATCCGTAGAGGAAGAGTTTCTAATCCCTGAAGAAACATAAATGTATTGAATGGCGAAGCGGAAGCTCCAATGTCTCTAAGCAACGTAACGCGTGCTTTTGTAATATAAGCTAGCGATCCCAGTGCATCTGTATAAACTAGCCCATGATAACTTAGATCTGGTTCTGACAAACCTGAAAATTTTCCGTTAGCCCAATTAAATTTTCCAGAATCTACAATAACACCGCCGATAGAGGTTCCATGGCCGCCAATAAATTTGGTAGCCGAATGAACCACAATATCTGCGCCATACTCAATTGGCCTGCATAAATATGGGGAGGCAAATGTATTATCAACGATAAGCGGAACATTATTTGCATGTGCAATATCGGCAATCGCTTGAATATCCGCAATATTCATTCGAGGATTTCCAATCGTTTCTATAAACACAGCCTTTGTTTTATCATTCATTTTTTCTTGAAATTGAGCTGGATCATCTACATCAACCAAGTGAAATTTGATTCCAAGCTTTGTCAAAGTATGAGCAAATAAAGCGTAGGTCCCCCCATACAGGCTGCTGGAAGCGATAATTTCATCTCCTGCTTCCGCTATGTTCAAAATAGAATATGTAATAGCTGACTGTCCCGATGAAGTTGCTAATGCCCCTACGCCGCCTTCCATTAGGGCAACACGTTGCTCAAAAACATCATGAGTAGGATTCATGATACGTGTATAAATATTTCCGGGTTCTTTTAAAGAAAACAAATCTGCAGCATGATCTGTGTCGTTAAAAATATATGAGCTTGTTTGATAAATAGGGACTGCTCTAGAATTTGTAGTAGGGTCAGGTACTTGTCCTCCATGAAGAGCGATTGTTTCAAACCCTAATGAATGCTTTTTCGCCATCATTATCCCCCCGTTTCACTCGTCTTTATATTTTGAATATTACGTAATGATATTACAGAGTTTACTTCTCTACTACCCATTTTGTTTGTAATTTTTTGTATAAACTATCGTTCTGATTCATAATTTTCCCCTCTAACTTTTTTATTTCACACCTAACTGTACCTACTATTCGGTACAATTAGGTGTGATATATATTACCAAAATAGATCAATGTTGTTTCTTATGAATTCTCAAGGTTTTCAATATAATGTTGGACGCTTTGAGCTGCTATTGATCCATCACCCGTAGCTGTGACAATTTGGCGCAAGGTTTTTTCACGGATATCTCCAGCTGCATAAATACCAGGAATCTTTGTAGCCATTGCTTCATCTGTCACTACATAACCTTCTTCATTGGTTATATCTAAGTTTTTGAATGCATCATTTAACGGAAGTGTACCCACGTAAATAAATACACCATTTGCAGGGAATTGAGATTGTTCCCCTGTTTTTGTATCTTTTAACGTTACTGTATTCACTATTCCATTTCCTGCATTTATACTTGTAACTTCTTTATTCCAAATAAATTCAATCTTTTCATTGCTAAATGCTCTTTCTTGAAGTATTTTTTGCGCACGCAACTGATCTCGACGATGAATAATGGTGACTTTTGAAGCGAAACGTGTAAGATACACAGCTTCTTCTACAGCTGAGTCTCCTCCACCCACAACAACAAGTTCACGTCCTTTAAAGAATGCTCCATCACACACAGCACAATATGAAACTCCTAGACCACCAAGCTCATTCTCCCCTGGAACCCCAAGCTTTTTATGGTCTGCCCCAGTAGCGATGATAACAGATTTTGCATAAAATTCTTTCTTTGTAGTTACTACTTTTTTCAAATTGCCTTCATCTATAATTTCTTTTATATCTCCATATTCATATACAGCACCAAACTTTTTGGCGTGCTCAAACATTTTATTAGAGAGGTCTGGACCTAAAATATGATCAAAACCAGGATAATTCTCTACATCCTGCGTATTAGCCATTTGTCCACCAGGTATTCCACGTTCAATAAGCAATGTGTTTAAATTAGCACGTGAAGTGTAAACTGCTGCTGTCATTCCAGCGGGTCCTGCCCCAACTATGATGACATCATAAATTTTCATTTCCTCCAATATGTTCTCCCTCCTCTAAAAGAATTCATTAATACACATTTAATTAAAGGGACTTAATTTTTGAAACTTCTTCTTTTAATTGCGCAATACCAACAATACCAGCAAAAGGTTTTTCGAATTTATTATTAGAATAGAAGCGTGTATTAGGGATACTCATTACACCAAATTCCGCAGCAAGCTCCGGATTCTCATCCACATCAACTTTAACAACTTGTACTTTATCACCAAACTCTTTGTCAAACTCCTCTAATGTCTCAGCAAAAACCCGGCATGGTCCACACCAAGATGCTGAAAAGTTTAGTAAAACCACTTTATCTGTATTTAAGTTCTTTTGTAAATTTCCATCTGTTACTTTGATTATAGTCATTTTGTTTTCCTCCTGGTTGTAAAAAGCTTTTTTAAAAATTAATTGAATCGATTAAAGAGTAGACACTTTACCTTTGACTTCTATTTCTACGCCTGCTTTTTTGATCATGTTACCTACTATACATGCTCTATCAGCTGCTTCATTCACTCTTTGCATTGACTGTACTTCTTTTTCTGTTGCATCAGCAGATAAAACAACACGAGGATAATGGATAATATCAAAACTACTGTCAGAAGCAACCATCTCAGAATCAACCTCAATACTCACTACTGGCAGTTTTCTTGATTCAACCATAGACACTAATGTTGCTACATAACAAGCTTGTACTGATGACACCAGGATTTCTTTAGGTGATGCCCCTTCCCCATTACCTCCATACTCTGTTCCTATAGCAATGGGTATATCAATATATTGAGATTTGATGGTGCCGTTACCTTCTACTCCTCCTTTCCAAACAGCATTCAGTTTTACATTCAAATTAGACATATTAAACACTCCTCAAGTTTTTGATTGCCATACTTTTTTAACATTGTTAAAACATCATGTTGTATATATTTTACTTACTCTTTCTAGTCTTTTTTCTAATTGTTCAAAATGAACAAAGCGTACTTCTCTCAAATATTCAGTTCCTTCAATGAATAAAAGGAGTGCAGGAACTGTAAGAATTGAAAACCTTGAGGCTATCTTCTCTACGCTGTAAGCATTGATATACCCTAAATTTATATGTGGAAATTTATCCAGTAATTCTCTAAGTTGAGGCAAGACTGCATGGCATACTCCACAATCCGGCCTTGAGATATACAAAAAACTAAATTTATTATGATGGATAAAGTTATCTATTGAATCTAAAGATGTTAATTCAACTGTTTCTACCATTAGTTCTCTTCCTCCTAATATTAGTCTTTAATAGGATTAAACTTAAAATTGTCATTGCTATAGAGATCAGATCTAATTTTAGTTTTAGAAGAGAAGTTAGAGTTTAGAAACAACTCACCTAAGGGAAATTTGTTGCTCCCACTTATTTTTTACTTGTAGGAATTCCGCAGCTTCCATCAGAACAAAGCGTGTCATCCTCACTATTCACTGATAGATTCTTAAGTTTCAGTAACGGATTTACTTCTTCCCATACTTTGTTGAGTGCCTCTAAGAAAGCCTCCGCTGGTTGTGCACCTGAAACGGCGTATTTCTGATTTATAATTAAAAAGGGAACTCCAGAGATACCATAACGCTTAGCTTCTATTTGATCTGATCTTACCTCATCTGCATAAAGAGACTTGTCATTAAGGACCTTCAGAGCCTCTTGTCTATCTAAACCAGAAGCCTCTGCTAAATCTGCAAGGGTTTCATGATCACCTACATCCTTAGAATCAGTAAAGTGTGCATAAAGCAGAGTTTCCGAGATATCAGCTTCTTTTCCTTTTGTTTTTGCCCATTTTGTTAAGCGATGGGAATCAAACGTATTAGTTGGTTTCAAACCTTCTAAATTAAATATTAATCCAACCTCTTTTGCACTTTGGGTTAGGTTTTCAAGGAACTGTTTAGTTTGTTCGGAACCCCCAAATTTAGGGAGTAATTTTTCATAATAACTTTGCCCATTATATACTGGCGCACTAGGATCTAATTCAAAGCTTTTATATTCAACTTTAACTTCATCTTTAAAAAGGAATTGTTTCAATGCTTTTTCTAAATTTTGTTTACCTATATAACAAAAGGGACATGCTACATCAGACCAAACTTCAATTTTCATATGAACACTCCTTTAATTAAATTATTTAGCTTTTACTTACGTAATTATCGTATTCCTCCGCATTTAGAAGCTCTTTTATCTCCTCTGTGTTAGAAGCCTTTACTTTCAGTAACCACCCTTTATCGTAAGGTGATTCATTCACCAATTCTGGACTACCTTCTAATTCTGTATTCACTTCTACAATCTGCCCGTTAATCGGAGAAAAAAGCTCAGATGTAATTTTAACTGATTCAATACTCCCAAAGCTAGCATCTTTCACTGTTGAAGTTCCCACTTCTGGGAGTTCTAGAAATACAATTTCTCCAAGCGTTGATTGAGCATAATCAGTAATTCCTAAGGTAGCAATGCTGTTATCAACCTTTACCCATAAATGTTCTTTAGAATGATACATACCTGTTGTACTCCTTCAGTCAGTTATAAGAAAGTTACTGTACCTACTATTTGGTACAGTAACTTTCGAAAAATACTCTTATAATTATTCTTATTTCTTATTGTGACTTAAAGATGCCTGAACATGAACATTTCTTTGGATTGTATTTTTTACAGGTGAAAGTTTCATGGCCTGTGCAACAAGTTCTTCAATTTGATGTTCATCCGCATCACTATCGACATTAAAATGAGCATTGATTTCATCAAAACCAGGATTTCCTTCTTTTAATCCTAAAAAGACATTCAAATCTAGTTGTCCTGAAACCTCTACTTCTAACGAGTTTATCTTGATTCCCATTCCACTAGCATTTGCAATAAACCCCACTGACAAGCAAGAACCTAGTGCGCTTAATAAATATTCCACTGGGTTTGCTCCCTTATTGGAACCTGCTAACCATTTTGGCTCATCAACATGAATAGGAGCATGATCACCTACTTTTGCCTCAACATGGAATCCATTATCCCATTTTACAGAAGATGACCAACTTCCAGTACCTTCAGCAGGATTTTTTTTGTATTGCTCCACTAAACCTTCAATAATACTCATATCAACACCATTAAATTTTGCCATTGTTTATCTCTCCTTCAGTACAGAATTATACCTACCAGTCGGTACAAAAAGAACTTAACATAAGGAAAACAATGTTGCAAGAAAAAAAACAGTTGACTATTCTAGATTAAATTGTTTTCGGATTACTTCTATAATGTCACTTAAAAAGTTGACGTTTTGTTGGTTTTTCATTAACAAAATTCCTCCTTCAATCATAGCTACAATTGCTTGAGCATCTTTTTTAGTATCAAAGGAATCTAACAGACCTTGTTCAACCATTTCATTTAATGTAGTCTCTATAGCCCCTATCCAACATTCAAATAAATGTTGAATTTTCACACGAAACGTTTCATCATGCTCACTCATTTCAATGGCTAAGTTTCCAATAGGACAACCTGATTTATTCTTCACTTCAGTATGAAAAGTAAGGGTTCTGTCCAGCATCATATTTAACTTATTTACTGGAGTATTATCGGACTGAAGAATATTTGATATTAACTCTGTTTGATATTCATGGACTATAGATTCCACTACTGCTAATCCTAAATCATATTTAGATGAGAAGTAATGATAAAATTGGCCTTTTCCAATTTCTGCAGCCATAAGAATATCTTTTATAGAGGTTGCTTGAAATCCCTTAGAATAAATAATCTCTCTTGCAGCTGATATTATTTCTTGCTTTTTAGACAAATTTCTCACACCTTAATCGCAAAGTTTAGTTTATATATTATATGATTCCATTAGGTTTTTGCCAAGTATTTTAGGAATGGTTCGCATTTCCATCATTCAGTATAGTCATCAGAATATTACTTTCATGTAATGAACAGTTGCGATTCTGAATGAACTCGAAACAGACACCCCTTCCCTGATTTTGGAGAAATAATATTACTCGATTACACAATGGAGTACCTACTCCAGCAATTTTTAAGTTGTCCTACCTTCGAAAAGCTGTACGGGCAAATACGTTTCAAGTGGCAAATCATCAAATTTGTCTTCAATTTGTTTTTCTAAAATCTTAATGGCCGTTTTGGAAATTAATTCAATCGGCTGTTGGATAGTAATCAATTCTGGCAGAATAGCCTGAATGGTTTCTGTGCCGTCATAACCGATCACTTTTAATTGATCTGGAATGTCTTTTCCACGTTTTTTGGCTTCCGTAATAACTCCTGCAGCCATGATATCATCACTTGCAAAAATATCCCGTCAACTGAAAGCGTAAGATCATGATTGTTCAATATGTCTAAGGCTTGTGGCTCGTCGAAGTTCGTACTCGTAATATGCAGGTCCAACGCTCCCGGAATTTTTAAGGCTTCAAACAAGTAAGTCGAGAAATGAGTGCTGAGTTCTTTGGCAATCTCGCTTGTCCCTCCTTCGATCCCTCCGCCGTGCGGCGCGAAGATTAGAGCAGAAGTTCCTAGATCCCTAGTAAAGATATTATAACTCGCAGGGTCTTCGCCCTCTTTAAGTTCAGCGAAATTCCGATACTTGTCAGAAGCATAGGTGATATTTATAGAAGTAAACAACACTAGGAAAGAAACGAATAACACGCTCGCTCCGCGTACCTTTGAAGCATTGGACGGTGGAGTGAGTAGCTTTTATCATCTGCACGATCATTAATGCCATACTATCTTCCCCTCAGCTGTTATTTATTGATAATCATAAAAGAAATCATGACGGCAGCATACCCCACCAGCCAAACAACAGTGAAAAAATATATTCCTTATCTGTGTGAATACACGCGAAAGAATAATACAGTATCCACTAAAACTGAATATAAAAACATAAAAGACGGACATTTTTTCGTGAGCCTGTCTTTTTATTACGTAATAGTGTTTGAGGGAATACAATGACAAGCGAAAGATCTGTTCCAAAAGTAAATATTTCGCATTGTGCCTAACTATTTTGCCCTGTTTTTACAAGAGCTCTACCGCATAATCCGGTCGGCAGACACATCGGCATTTGATCGACCGGGCTTTTCATAATGCAGCATTCAAGTCCAAAAACGTCTCGGAACAGCTCTGGTGTAAATACTTCAACAGGAGCACCGGCGCTGTATACTTTCCCGTCCAATATGCTGATTAAATAATCGGCGTACTGTGAGGCCTGATTCAAATCGTGCAATACCATGACAATTGTACGGCCATGCTCCCGATTCAGTTGTTTTAACAGCTCCAATAATTCGATCTGATGCGCGATATCCAAAAAAGTTGTAGGCTCGTCAAGCAGAAGCAGATCCGTGCCTTGCGCCAAAGACGTGGAAATCCAGGCTCTCTGCCTTTGTCCGCTCGAAATGGCATCAAGCGTCCGATTGCGCAGCTCCTCCCCCGTTGCTTGTAAAGCAATTATAATGGGCATATTCATTGCAATAACTGACTTTGGAGTATCGGGTAACAGTAAGCTCCCTAAACAAAACCGATTAATCCTTTATCGCTTTAACGAAACAAAAACGGATAACCTGTGAGTGGCATTGAAATTTCGCTCATCGATGTCCTTAAGTCGGAAAACGAAGACGTCATCGACACCATCCAGCTCAGGCACAGAGCTTGAAAAAATCAAAAAATACATCGACATCCTGGACGGCAGAGAAAAAGAAGTCATCGTCGGCCGCTTCGGCCTTGATTTGAAGAAAGAAAAACGTAGCGTGAAATCGCGAAAGAGCTTGGGATTTCGCGGAGCTATGTGTCGCGGATTGAAAAGCGGGCGCTGATGAAGATGTTTCATGAGTTTTACCGGGCGGAGAAGGAGAAGCTGAAGAAGGCGAAGGGGAAATGATGTCATGGAAGCCGGCCTAAAACACCGGCTTCTATTTCTTTCTGCCAGGCCCTCAATAAACCTGGAGCTTGTTATCCAATTACAGAGGCCTGTTGAAGTTACCTTTTAATTTTCTTCTGAGTTTATTTGTGTTGCTATAATGTTCATAACATTTTTCATAAATTCCTCTTTTGTTAATAAAGCAGTCCCTCCACCTTGGGCGAACATTTTATTTCCTCCACCTTTTCCATCAATGAGGGAAAGGCTTTCTTGCATTAGGTCTCTCATGTTCATTTTATTTGCTTCTCCTCGCCCGCAAACCAGTTGGAAGCGATGATCGTTCTCTGACAAGAAAAAAATAAGGGCCCGTTTTTCTCGATCAGCGATCATTTTTGCTAGCTTTTGAAGTTCTTGAATCGATCGATCTGAAAACGTTTCCATCATCATGACAGTATCATTTTGAATGGCGCTTTTTGCTAATAATTCATTGGCTTCATACTGAAGATTTTTTTCATTAGATTCTAGAAGCGCTTTGTCTAGCTTCTTTACATTTTCAAGCAACCGTTTGACAGCTTCGCTTAATTCCCCTTCAGGACGATTAAGTAATCCAGTCAATTCAACGATTACCTTTTGTTTTTGATCGAATTGGGTTATGACCCGATTACCGCATACAAAATACAGACGAATTTTTTTCCTCTGTCTTTCCCAATTCAATACTTTTATTGCTCCGACTTCCCCTGTAGCACTAGGGTGTGTTCCGCCGCATCCGTTGTAATCAAATTCATCAATCATGACAAGACGAATATTTTCTTTTACAGATGGGGTTTACGAATCGGATAATTTACTAAGTCATCATATTCTACCCACTTTGCGACTATGGACCTATTTTCCGTTATGATCTCGTTTGCAAGCTTCTCTGCTTTGCCTGCCATTTCCTCTGTTAATTCTGATACATCAAGGTCAATGGTAACCGTATCATTTCCAAGATGGAATCCAACTGTATGAAGATCGTACAACTGCGCGAATGCCGCCGACAAAATATGCTGCCCGGTGTGCTGTTGCATGTGATCAAAACGCCGTTCCCAATCAATAACCCCAACAACCTGATCATCTAAATGCGGTAAAGTCCTTTCTACATAATGACGAATTTCTCCATCGACCTCTTCAACGTTTAAAATCTTGACTCCGTTCAATGTTCCTATATCATGGGGCTGGCCCCCGCCTGTTGGATAAAAGGCTGTTTCCTCTAGGGTAATATAAAAATCACCTTTTTTGTCCTGTTGTTGTTTCAAAATTTTCGTTTCAAACGTTTTAAGATAGGGATCTTTGTAAAACAGTTTGTGATGATTCGGGCTCATGCCATCTCCCCTTATTTTTTATTGAAGTCTTCCTCTAGCTTCAATGTCTAATTCCTCTACAACCTCTCTATTAGAGACTAGATAGGCTTTTTCATGTAAATTAACAACCGGACAAATATGATTAGGAATAATTTGAACCTTATCTCCTATATTCACTTGGTTGCTAAAGTCTTCATTGTAAATAATAGCATGTTCGTCGAATACGCCATGAATGTAAACGTCCTCGTATTCTTTGATACGGCCAAGTCCTTTGGTTGCAGTAAGCCCTTCACTTCGTGTTTGGGCAGTAATTCCCTTGGCCCCTACATCTGTAATGACTCGTTCTTTTGTTGGTTTACTAATCACGGTTGTGAGTACAAAAGCAGCACAGCGATCATACGTACCAATTACATTTGCTTGTGAGGCGTCCATAAAAATGTAAGTGCCAGGTCTAATTTCTGTCACCCCTTCTGGAATATCAAACTTAAACATGAAGGGAGGAGTAGAGCCAATACTAGCCACTTTCGGCTTTAGATCCATTTCTTCCGCAATTCGGGCGAAATGTAATGTTCGTTCTACACTTTCTTTATAGAGTTCTTTACAATGTTCTACACTTTTCGCTTTATAAGAATGTCCGTCATGTGAGAAGATTCCTTTAAGCTCGACATTTTTACATGTTTTGATTAATTCTAATAAAGTACGAAAATCATCTTCTTCAATAATTCCGGAGCGTTGTTCTCCCACTTCAATTTCCACTAACACTTGGGCTTTCCTTGTGGCTCCTTCAAATACTTCTTCAATTTCACGTACTTGATACGCACTATCGATTCCAAAAGAGATATCAATCGTTTCAGATAGTTTTCTAATACGTTCAAGCTTTGACTTCCCAACAATTTCATTTGCGATAAAGATATCTTTTAAACCATTTCTCGCCATCACTTCAGCTTCTCCTATTTTCGCTACAGCGATTCCTGTAGCCCCCATTTCTTCTTGTAGCTTAGCTAATTTAGGCATTTTATGTGTTTTTGTATGAGGTCGTAAGCTTACCTTCTGTTCGTTAGCGTAATTTTGCATATCCTTCATATTGCTTAACATCACGTCTTTATCGATTAAAAGAGCTGGTGTATCTAATTGTAAATCATTCATTGTGCCTCCTCCTTTATCGCTGCAATGGCTTCAACTTCCACCAGACACCCGGCATATAAATGATTTGATGGAACAACTACTCTTGCCGGTTTATGATTGCCGAAGAAATGAGCATAGACCTCATTGATATCCGGCCAATACTTTACATCTGGGGTATAAAGCCGGCATAATATCACATCTTCCTTGGCTAATCCCCGTTCCTTGAGGACCAGCTCCATATTTACCAATGCCTGTTTTGCTTCTTCTTTGATGCCCCCAGCTGGAATTTTCCCCGTTTCCGGATTCATCGACAACTGCCCTGAAATATAGAGAACACCATTGTGTTCCATGGCTGGCACGTAATGGCCCCCATCACGTGTTGAATATTTCGTGTGTACAGGCTTCAAAATAATCTCCTCCTATCATTCCTAATATTTAAAGCTTGCCTCATCTATCTTCTGGTCAGCAGCCAGCAAAACAGCGAGTTTGATCCTTGCTTTCTTACTGTCATAGCTGCCGCCTAGTATGATTCCGGCGTCTGCATATGTTGAAGCACTTCCTTGGAATCCATATACTCCCTTGACTTCACCTTCGTCAGCACTTGTTGTCAGAACGACAGTAATCCCTTTCTCTACGGCTTTCTTTGCACTTTCTAATATTGCTGGAGCCGTATGGCCTCTTCCCGGCGCCTCAATAATGATTCCTGCACTCCCACATTCAACTGCATAATCTATAAACTTTCCGTCTGATCCAAGTGAACACTTAATAAGTTCTACATTTGGCAATGGTTGAATCAGCTGATACGTCTCACGCTTGATTAATCTTTGATGAATTGCTATCTCATCTTGATCGGCCGTTCCCAAATAACCGAATCCCGGTGAAAAAAAACCATCAACATTTGACGCATGCTGTTTTTTTACATATCGAGCAGCAAAGACCCTCTCATTAAACAACACTGTTACCCCTAAGCCTCGCGCATCAGGATGTGCCGCTAATAAGAAAGCTTGTCTTAGGTTCACAAATGCATCTGTACCTTCAAGTGTCGGTCCTCTTTGTGACCCTGTTAACACGACCTGCCTTTCATCAGAAATAACCAGATCAAGGAAATACGAAGTCTCTTCAAGGGTATCTGTTCCATGCGATATCACAATTCCGGCAACATCTTCATTCCGGAAGAAACTCTCTATATTTTGCTTCAGAATGTCAAGGTGATGAAAAGTCATATGACTGCTTGACATTTGAAAGACTGACTTGATTTCAATCTCTATATGAGAAGGCAGTCGACACATTTTAGAAAGCTCTTCACCTGTCATAGCACCTGCTTCTAATAGACCTGTTTCAGGATCAGGCTTACTTGCAATTGTACCGCCAGTACTCAGCAAAATGATTTTCTTGTTTTCCATGTTAACTCCCCCAATTCCATATTAAAGGTTTCTCTCTTAGTTCCTAATTAGATTTAATCCCAGCCCCGCATAATGGAATCACGATTTTTTCATCAGAAGAATGATCGTATTTTAAATATCCTGCATAGTTAGCCGCTGTTGTTGGCTCAACATAAAAGCCTTTACTAGCTAATGCTGTACGAGCTTTTAAAATCTCTTCCTCATTGGTTGTAATGATTTGGCCGTTTGTGGCACGGATGGCTTCTAATATTTGAGCAGATCTTGCCGGTTTGGCAATCGCGATGCCCTCTGCAAGTGTTCCGCTGTTTTCGACGGGTTGAGCAGCTTGTCGATTGTTGATAAATGCCTTTGCCAACGGCGCACAATTCTCTGCCTGTATCGCAACCAGTCTTGGCATTTTGTCTATACATTTGTTCTCTAGTAATTCTTTAAATCCATAGTAAACCCCAAGTAATAACGTACCATTGCCAACTGGAATAATAAGCGTATCCGGCGCTCCATTCATTTGTTCCCAAATCTCAAAGGCATACGTTTTTGTTCCTTCATAGAAATATGGATTAAAAACGTGACTTGCATAGAATTTTTTCTCTATATTCACAGCCTTTTGCGCTGCTTCAGCCACATCTTCTCTTGTGCCTTCAATTTCGCGAACGTTGGCTCCATGCGCTTTCACCTGCGCGATTTTCTTAGGTGATGTCCCTTTTCCAAGAAAGATGTCACATGCGATGTCAGCCCGCTTGGCGTAAGCTGCAATAGATGTCCCTGCATTTCCGCTGCTGTCAGCTATCACATGCTTCACTCCCAGCTCTTTTGCCTTAGCCATTAATACAGCGGCACCGCGATCTTTAAAAGACAAAGTAGGCATCATATAATCCACTTTCACAAGAGTATTCGGCTCCCCGCTGTCTAACACGATGAAAGGTGTGTATCCCTCCCCCATCGTGATGCCGCTCCATATGGCGGAGTCACGATCAAATGGCATAGCATCAATATATCTCCACATAGAAGGAATGTCTTTGAGCACTTTTGAATCGGACCATTCTACTTTTTCTTTTACAAGGTCTAACACTCCGCCACACTGGCATTTCCACACCTGTTCAGACACATTGTATTTCGTACGGCAGGAATGACATTGATACTGTTCCATTATTTTTAGACCTCCTATTATATATTTATTTATATTTTATATATTTTTTTATATGATTTAAGCAAAAAAATATATTACAAACTGGCGATTGCTTCAATTTCAACCTGAAAACCGTAATGCAGCTCGTTCGTCGGAACAACTGACCGTGCTGGGCGATAATCGTGAAAAAAACTCTGACAGACATTGTCAACACGATCTAACAAATTGATATCGTGAAGATATAGGGTTATCTTTACAATTTTTCCTTTATGGCTGCCGGCTTTTTTTAAGATATACTCTATATTTGACAATACCTGTAAAGTCTCTTCTTCAATGATGCCAAATTTCTTTTCCTGCGTGATTGGATCAATGGCAAATTGCCCTGATACATAGACCGTGTTTTGATGAATCACAGCTAACGCATAATGACCGTTCGATTTTAAATTCCCTGCCTCAAAAATACTCTCCACTCCGCTCACTCCGATTGTCTTTTTTTCACTTCATCTAAATAGCTGTAGACTGTTACCTTTGAAATGCCTAATTGTTCTGCCACTTTATCAATGGCACCTTTCATGAGGAATATCCCCTTTTCATCCATAAATTTGATCAGCTCGATTTTTTCCCGGCGTTTCATTAGGGAATGTTTGCGGTTCGCTACAATTTGTTCAATTAACTGATTCGTAATCTCTTCTACATTCTGAATGGAGGCTTCCTGTTCCGTCGTATTCGGAGTTTGTATTTGACTTTTCTTTTCCGTGCCAGGCATAAATGCATTTAACATTTCTTTCATTTGAATCAAGACATTCATGTCATAGTTGATGCAAAAAGCCCCAATCACCTGCTGTTGGCCATCTCTAATGAGGGTAGTCGATGATTTTATTGTTCTCCCATCATCTGTTTGGATTTCATATCCAGCTAAGTAATCCGCTTTAAATTCACCGGATAAAAGAACCTTTTTCACCAAGTGATCAAAGGATTGGCCAACCTCTCTTCCTGTTACATGATTGTTTATTGTGAAAATGACGGAAGACTGGGGGGTTGTCAAATCGTGAATGACGACCTCACAATTTGGACCAAACATTTCCCCTATCGTTTTTGCAAATGGTATATAACTTTTTAAAATCTGTTTTGCTTCAGTCAAACCTAAACACCTAACTTTCATTTCCCTGCATTCATCTCAAGTGATTTAATTCTTGAATTCATTATATAATTTTTTTTAAAAAAATGAAACAAAAATATATTTTTTTATACATGGGATTGATCATTCATTACACTCATTTTTATTTTGGCCGCAAAATGGTTTGAGCTGTAAATAAACTACTAAATAATTGTTGTCGCATGCACATGTCACTGGTGCCATGATTGTTAAAGTAGCCATTATTAAAGGTTAATGACTATATCCGAGTAATGGATTAAACAATTCAAAATTTTTTTACGATTCTGTCAGAATGATATAATTAACATATAGATTCAATCCCCCACTCTAATTTCATGTCTAGGTGAGTTCATTAGCAGTTCCATTAATAACAATATGCTAAGCCTTGAGATGTCCCCAGTTTTTTCAAAAAGGAAGCACAATTACTTAAAACAATTTCCTGTATGTTTGGATATGATGAAAAGTCAGGGGGAGTTATGACCAGTGGTGGGAGCCTTGCTAATCTTCATGCTCTTACAGTAATATAAATCTGGTAAAGAAACAGCAAATACTTTTAATGAGAACAGGAGTGATTCTTATGGAACAAAAAATTTATGAATTGCTTCTTGAAATGCAAAAGAACTTGAAAAACGTGAAGCAAGACGTAAAAGGCTAAAGAACAGCTTGACCGTATTGAACAGCATGGAAACGATAAGGTTGTTGCAATGCTTCAGAAATTGAATAGAGAACACAGGGTACTGAATAAAGATGTTGAGTATCTAGCTGGACAGGTCGGAATACATGATATGGTACTTGACTGAATCACGAAACAAGGATGCACCGGTGTTTTTTAATCACCTTTTTTATGATCCTTCCTATTTTGTCAACGGTCTGGCTTGAACCTTTCGTGACTTTAGTCACGAGAGGTTCAATTCATATAATATCATCACTTTCCCATGCTTCTGAAAATTCATCTTCCGCAAACAAAGATGCGATGCCACTGATCTGTTTTAATCGCAAAAGTTCGTCTTGATCCATCCCGATATTTTCCATGATCCACGAATCACTAAGTCCCGCTTCCGTCAGTTGTCGAACAATATCTACCATAATATCAATCGAGTGCGTACCACGTGCTCGATTGTGCCGGATCGTACTTGCCATCCGATCGGATAAAGGTTTGTCAATGACAGAAACAGGTAAGCAATAATCCTCACGTTTTGCGATTTCTTCACATTGCTTCATCACCATATAACGGTGGAAACCGTCCACGATTTCGTAGCGATCTTCTTCCTTCAAATAATAACAAACAATCGGCATCGTATAGCCATCTTCTAAAATGGATCGCTCCAATAGTTTCATTTCTGGTGGGGCAACAGAATTCGGATTGTAGGAATTTGCTTGAATCTTACTCATCGGTACCCGTAAGATATTGTATACTGGGCTTATAAAAGGTTTTCCCATTGTTTCATTGCCTCCTTTTGCTTTTGCAACTCATCTTTCGTTTGTCCAAAGCCCATGTAATGACAAGAAGTGTCATTTTTTAAAATAGTAATACACATGCGCTTATATGAAGGAACCAATCGAAATCCTTTTATATGTACTTCATCGGGGTATACTTTGAAACGAATGACATGATACTCCTTCTTATATTTTCTCTTGTTTTTTGGTTTACCGAGGTTTTCAAAAACAAGATCAGTTTTCTCTAACTCTTTAACAACCGAGACAGGCAATGCGCCGCCTATTTCTACCCAATAGCGAATGGAAGCTTGAAATTTGCGCAGATATATGTCTCGTGTATTCTTAGGTAGGGACTTTAAAAGAAAATTGGTGTAGGTTTTCCATGTATGTCCTGGCGGCAGAGAAACCGATTTATAACCAACGGCTTTTGTTCCACCGTAGATCGCCGCAAAATTAGCGCCGTTCACTCGCTCCACAAGACGGCTCCAAGCGGTCGGTTCAATGGCACGATACAACTTCAATGCATTCACCCCGCAATCATGAAAGGGATTTGCTACCCGCATATCGTTCAACGAAACACCTGCCCGATAATACAGATCGTACAGTTGATTGTAATCAAAGCCGAATTTTCCATTAGCTATCCATACATCATCTACTTTCCAATCATAAATCGGGTAGAAGTTAAAGAGGTTCATTGCGATCCGCTTACTATAGTTCAACTTTCCGTACATGGTAAAGGTGTCGTTTCTTGTCACGGCATGATAACGATTCAGACTTTCTTGTGCACGTATGCCAACAAGGATAGCCGTACGTTTTTTGCTTTTCTCTTTATGGAGCCACTTTCCAAATTTAGTTTGAAAAGAATAGTCCGACATACCTACCTCAAAAAAATCGAACGGATGGTTGTCAAAGTTGATCACATTCTCCGGCATCTCTCGAAACCAAATCTCTTTTTCTTCCGGGTTCCAAGGCATCCATGTAGATTGATACATGGAAACGCCACAAGATGCAGAAATTGGCATACAAAGATGGTAATAATGAAATTCCGGGTATTTGCCCATACAGCGCTTAACATATTCAATGGTTTGTTGATAGTTCCCTTCGTAGTCAATATGGTAGACGGACACTTGCGCATCGGGATGGTGTTGTTCGTAATAAACATGCACCAATTCTAGCAACAAACCAGAATCTTTTCCGCCGGAAAAAGGCACCACAACATGGTCGAATCGTTGAAATATATAGTCCAAACGCTCCATCGTAGCTTCATACACATTTTTTCCAAGATGAATTTTTCCCATATTAAGCTCCTATGTAGAGTTTATATTCTTCGTTGATTAATTCAGCTTCATAGATATCAAAGAATCGCTCTTTAAGTTCGTATGCTCGACCAAATAAAGGAAAATTATCAGTCTATACTTGCAACTTTAGTTGATCACCAAAGCTTTTAAGGTCTATCCGTCTCGTAAGAAGCACATAACGGTCTTTCATGAGTGTCTGCGTTCTTTGTCTGACACGTTATTTTTGATCAAACTTTATATACAGTAACAATGGCCATTCATTTTGATATCATGAAGGCTCTTTTATTAAATAAAGGATTTATTATTTTTTCTCTTCTTTGAATGACAGATAGTGCTCGATTCCATCTAATATTCGTTCAAGTCCAAAATCGAAATCATCAGCTATAGGATTAGCATCTTCATTTTCCTTGGTATAAGCTCTTGACATTAAAACAGGATAAAGGTCTGGGTACCGTTCTTGTGTTACTAATTTTTCAAGTGTATCTCTATAGTCAAATCTACTAATTGTATTAGGACTTAGCCCATCTTATTAGCCATTCATATCCTTCATGATTATACCACACAAAATCTAACATATAATAGTAAGCGTTTTCTATTCAAGGTTAAAAAACCCCCTATCCGTTTAGGTTAGGGGGTTCATTTCTAAAGAGGCATATCGTCCAAACTTATCAACACATGCACAAGACTTCAATAGTACAATATAACTATCATGCGACAAAACTCTCTCTTAACCGCTTTTTCTTATATCATCATTTACATATTCAATTATTGAATTTACCAAAACTGCTGCCCCTGCCTACTTGAAATACATGATTCTCATGTTTTTCGTCCAGTTAATAAAATCAAAAATGGTTCCTCACGCTTTTAAAGCGGTTCATTCAAGGCTGAACCCTCATTCGTTTTTTCTTTCCAAACCATTGTAAGACTCAGGCCGACAATCATAACGATACCTGCAAAAAGGAAAGGATAATGTATGTTAACATCAAACAGAATACCGCCCAGAGCCGGGCCGAAAATATTCCCTAAGCTGGTGTAAGTGGAGTTCATGCCTGCTACGAAACCCTGCTGGTTGCCGGCAACTTTGGATAAAAACGTTGTTAAGGCCGGGCGCAGCAAATCAAACGCCAGAAAAATAAAACAAGTTACAAGCAAAACGGCTAAAAACCCTGATATGACAGCAGATACGAAAGCTAAGACCGCACCGGTGATTAAGCAAAGTTGAATCACCCTTTTCTCTCCAAGTTTATTGACCAATTTTCCGAATAATAAAACTTGAATAATGACGGCAACGATCGAACTAATCGTAATAATGGTGGCGATATCCTTTGGCGTGAAGCCGAATTTATGATCAGAAAACAAGCTGAATACCGTTTCATAGGCTGATAAGCCGAAAGCCAGTACAAAGACAATAATAAATGCAATGAAATAGACTGGATGAATGGATTTTTTTAAGTCTTTGAAGAAATTGGATTCCTTTGTATTTGACAAGAGTTGTTCGCGCTCTTTTTTCGGCAATGACTCTTTTAATATAAAAACGGAAGAGACAGCGGCCAAAAATGCTAAGGCTGCAGCGAAGAAGAACGGCATGCGAATGCCATAGCCGGAAATAAACCCTCCAGCCCCAGGCCCAATTATAAAGCCGGTACTAATAGATGCAGAAACATACCCCATAGCCTTCGACCTTTCCTCTAGGGTTGTAATATCTGCTACATACGCTGTTACGGCAGGCATGATAAAAGCGGCGCTTATGCCGCCCAATATCCTCGATAAATAAAGAATTGAAACATGGGTTCCTAAGCCGAAAATCAACTCTGAAATACTGAAGATCAGTAATCCGAAGACAATCATTTTTTTTCTCCCGAAACGGTCAGCCCATCTTCCCGCAAAAGGTGAAATCATTAACTGGGAAATTGCAAAAACTGCAACAAGATAACCCATGGTGCTGCCGGATAAATTCATGATATTCATAAAAGAAGGCATAACCGGAATAATTAAACCGATGCCAAGAAATGCTATGAAAATGTTGCTTAATAGTATAATGAATACCGTCT
The DNA here is from genome assembly GCF_001969815.1 of Bacillus swezeyi. Lineage (GTDB taxonomy): Bacteria > Bacillota > Bacilli > Bacillales > Bacillaceae > Bacillus > Bacillus swezeyi. The sequence continues at coordinate 36,910 of NZ_MRBK01000025.1, forward strand.
TTTGTTCTTTAATTGATTTTTTCATCTTAAAACTCCTCTTTTATCTATCCATCTCTTTGATGGTCGAAGCTTCTTTCAAGTACAATAAAATCATAAAGTATATGGTTACCGTATAGTCAAGGAGGTTTTTATGAGCGAAGATTTAAAAAAGTATTTCACCACAGGTGAGTTTGCCAAGCTCTGCCGCATAAAAAAACAAACTTTGTTTCACTATGACGAGATTGGTCTATTTTCTCCAGAAATAAAAAAAGAGAATGGTTATAGATATTATTCATATAATCAGTTTGAACTTTTTCAAGTTATCAATTTGTTTAAAGAGGTTGGTGTACCATTAAAAGAAATCAAGGCTCTCTTAAAAGGGAAAACACCAGGCAGGATCGTTCCGCTTCTTAAAGAAAAGTCGGCTGAAATTGAGAACGAAATTAAAAAGCTGAAGTATTTGCAAAAGATCATACAGACGAAAGTGACTTTAACTGAACAAGCGTTAGAAACCGATTTCTCCTCGGTTTCATTTCAATATTTAGACGAAGAAAAATTTATGATAAGCAGAAATACATTACATTTACCGGAACGAAAATACATTGCAGCCATTTCAGAACTCATTCACTATGTAGAGTCTCATGCATTAGATGAGGGGTATCCTGTCGGCGGAATCTTTTCACGGGAACAAATTCTTAAAAAAGACTTCTATAATTACAATCACTTTTATATAAAAGTAAAGGAAGGAAAAGATAAGATAAACGATCATGTGAGACCAAAAGGTCTGTATGTAGTTGGATACCAAAAGGATGAAAAAGTTGAAGATACCTACAACAGAATGATTCAATTCATTGAAAAGAACGGGATGCAGATAGGTGAGTATGCATATGAAGAGTACATGCTTGATGAAGTGATGGTCGATGGATTTGAAAATCAAATCACCAAAATCCTCCTCCAAGTTAAAGAGATGTGACGTTAATTGACTGTGTTGTTTGCTGTAAACGAACATGGCACCAATGAGAATGCATTAAGTATTCGAAATTTTTTATAGTGAAAAACAGTGCCCGTTTTGTGTTAATGATAAACTTCAAACGTTTGATTTAAGCAGGCTTTTGAAACTGACGACAAGCGTTCACTTTTAGGGAATAAAAACGGATAACATCTAGTAGTAAACGAAATCAGCCTTATCGATGTCCTGAAATCGGAAAACGAAGACGTCATCGACACCATCCAGCTCAGGCACGGAGCTAGAAAAAGTCAAAAAATACATCGACATCCTCAAGGCCTAGAGAGAAAAAGAAGTCATCGTCGACCGCTTCGGCCATGATTTGAAGAAGGAAAAAACGCAGCGCGAGATCACGAAGGTGCTCGGGATCTCGCGGAGTTATATGTCCGGACCTGAGAAGCGCGCGCTGATGAAGATGTTTCATGAGTTTTATCGGGCGGAGGCGAGCGAAGAGGCTGTAATAAGATAAATCCGGTCTCTTTGTCTTTTTTCACTTTGTATTCTTAGAATAACTTTTAAACTTGGGTTCCATTAGCAAATACATGCCATTTCGTGAAGAATGCTATTCAAACGAGCCTTCAATTTTGTATATGGTAGATGGGCATCACTCTTTTTCCATCAAAAAAGTTGAATGTCATTACTTATCCAGAAACGCCCGAAAGGTTCTAAACAAAAGAAAAACAGCACTAAAAGACCGGATTGAAAAATCCGGTCTTTTTATCAAATTCGTTTTCCATAATGATGTATCGTTTTGGCACATGGCCGTTATAAGAAAAGGGATCGTAAGTCCTCTTTGTCATGCTGCAGCGTAAAGATGGAATTCATTTCTGAAGGTCCATATTCTTTAATTAATCGTTCTTTTTAGCTCTCCCGTTATGTGAAAGACGGAGATGCTTGCAAGCTAGCCTTCCTCTAATGTTTGTTCCGTCTTCTTGCATATCCGTCGCCTTCCAGACTCCATAGCCTGTAAAAACGAGTCAGGCTGCAATGATGAGTATAGGAAAATACTTTTTTACACCTTCAACCTAATCCTGTACGTGGATATTGGAAGTTTGCTGTTGTCATAACGCTTCACCTTTAAATTATTTTATTCTATTTTTCTGCCCCGTTAACTCAATCGTCTGGCCAATCACGCAGTCAGGCTGTGTGATAGTGATAGTACGTTTCCCGTTCTGAATCGCTCTTGAGTCTAACCCGAACAGTTTGAAAACCCTCAATCGTAGCCATGATCGTCTCTGCTGTCACGCCTCAATCGAGACTGAAAAAGGCCGTCAGTTCTCCGGCCACCACTTCTGGCTGCTCTTCTGGGAGGAAGTGTCCGCAGAAGCTTATATTGCCGCCTTGTACATCTTGTACAAAAGCTCTGAGGGGAGTAACCATATCTGCGATAGAACCCTGATCAGCGCCAAGAGCGAGAATAGGTGTCTTTAGTTTCCCCAAGGCGCTTAGTTCGCGGTTTTGTTGAGCGGACATGGATGCGTCGCGGTAATAGGCGAGGCCGGCACGCAGCCCGCCTGCCTTCTTGAAAACGCGCAGATATTCCTCGATGTCAGCCTCTGAAAACACCTCTGGGTTCGCCGCCTTTCGGCGCAAGAACCAATCGAGATATTCACGCTCTCGACCGGCGATCAGCAGTTCGGGAAGATCCGGAACTGAATGAAATGCGAAATGCCAAGTTCGCCATGCATGCTCGGGGGCGGTTGGAAGAGCATCCGGTAATGTGATGCCTGGAATTCCTGCATCCATAAGAGCTAAGCGTTGAACCTCATCGCCAAACAACGCCGCATAAGGATAGGCGACCCACGCACCAACATCGTGAGCGGCGAGAAAATATCGTTTTGTACCAAGCTGCTGAAGAAACTTGTGCACCATGATGGCAAGGGTCTTCGTGTCATAGCCGACCGCAGGCCGATCGGAATCACCCTGTCCAGGCAGATCCAGTGCAATGAGCTTGAAGGTCGGAGCGAGCAGCGGCATCACTTTACGCCATGCGAACCAACTCTCCGGGAATCCAGCAAGAAGCACAACCACTTCACCGTTCTCATTACCGCCTTCTACGTAATGGAGCCTTACCCCGTCAACAGTCTGAAAGTAGTGCTTGAAGCCGGCCAATGCCGGATCGAGTCGATGCGCCGGAAGCGCTTCAATCATCCTCTTCTCAGTCCGGGGCGTGGCAGACTCCTTCCCTGCCATTTGGTTTTTCTCATTTTTTCGATTTTCATTGAACTCATCGCTAACACTCCTTAATTTGTCTAGTAAGCTATATTATGTTTTCACCTTGGAGATACCATATTGATGCTGTAAGTAAAAAATAGTTGGCATAGAGCGCCTTAGTTGTTAGGGCCGAGGCTATCATTTTGCTGAGAAGCTCCTAAGGGCATTTACCCACTTTTTCAAATCTAACTTGAATCAATTGAATTATTTTAATTTGGACCCTTTTTGTAATGAATGACTAGTAAAACCTCCTTTTTGGACTGTTTAGTTCAAAAAGGATAAAAAAACTTCTTTTAACTGACTTACCACCGATCTGACTTAAGTTTTTTCGGACCGAAAAGTCCAAAAAACTCACAAAGAACCACCTGTTACGTAAACAGGTGAAAAATGCTCTCTGAAATGTCCTCGAGGAAACACGATTCCCCTTTGACACGCGACACCACGTTCATGCCATGATTGATTGCTAACAGTAGGCGAGCAGTTTTTCGGCTATTCAATGTAGATGAGAGTTCACCGGTCTCCTTCCCCTTCTCTAGGAAGTTATAAAAAGCCTCTTCCAGCTTCCCCATACTTTCCATTACAAGTGTCTTTGTTTCCTCATCCAAGTAGGCATAATAAATAGATAAATTAGTAATCAGACAGCCACCCGGCCAGTTTTCGGCCAAAGCTACCTCCCTGTGATAACGGAAATAGTCAGTCAACCCCTCCTTGACGGTTTTAGCATTCGCCAAAATGCTTCGTCTTTTCTCACCAACCAGTTGAGAGTAATATATTGCAGCTTCATTGAGCAATGACTGCTTATCACCAAAGGTTTCATATAGGCTCGACCGGCTAATACCCATGCTGTGCATCAAGTCGGGAATACTAGTACCATCGTATCCTTTACTCCAAAAGGTCTTCATAGCGGCTCTAAGTGCCTCTTCACGAACGAACTCCTTCGAACGTCCCAATGCCATCCCTCCTTTCAAAATGGAATATAACATTTCCGGACTGATAAGTCCAATATCTGTTCAAGACAATATATCTTAAGACGGAATATTACTCATATATGGCTTGTCACACGATCGCAAGACCTTCTTTCTGCCACTGAGCCATGCCGCCGCTCAAATTCAATACTTTTTTGAAACCGTTAGCTTGCAGGATGCTGGCACCAATGGCGGATCGAGCTCCGGAACGGCATTGCATAAGGATCGGCTTGTCTCTTTTGATTTCATCCAGCCGTTCTTGGAGTGTTCCCAGCATGATATGCTGTGCGTTCGGAATGTGGCCTTCTTGCCATTCAGTCAGATTGCGAACATCAACCACGTGCACGAATCCGCCTTCCACTGTTTTTGCCATCTCCAACGGCGTTACCTCCCCATATGATTCGAGTGAAAACGCACCGCTTGCAAGGATTTTGGCACTGTCCATGAACCCTGCCACATTGTCTATGCCTACAGAGTGCAGCGCTTTTAGAAGTTCGTCCACTTCATCCGGGTTCGTCATGAAGGACACAGGACGATTGTAGTCGATAATCCAGCCTGCCCAGTTGGTAAAGGCTTTGTTAAGCGGAATGTTGATTGTACCTTCCACATGCCCTTTGGCAAATTCTTGGGAAGGACGGGTATCCACAATTTGTCCGTTTTCCAGCAAGTTTTTCACTTGTTCCATCGAGGTTATCTCTGGCACAGCAGGCAAATCTTTAAGCAACACAGGACCTTCTTTATTGACTCGTTTCATCACGGAGAAATATTTTGGTGGTTCTGGTTGCCCATCAAGCAAGGCTTCTACAAATTCCTCTTCGTGGGTATAAGCCATTGCCCAGTTAAACAGCTTTTCGTAACCAACAGTCGAAGAAGGAAGCGCTCCCAATGCCTTGCCGCAAGCGCTGCCCGCACCATGAGCCGGCCAGACCTGAAGATAATCCGGCATTTGTTTGAATTTCAAGAGAGACTTGAACATTGCTCTTGCTCCCGAATCTGACGTCCCCTTGATCCCCGCTGCTTTTTCCAGCAAATCGGGTCTGCCGATGTCACCTACAAAGACGAAATCTCCCGTAAAGATACCAATAGGACGGTCCGCATTTCCTCCACGGTCCGTCAATAAGAAGGAAATGCTTTCCGGTGTATGGCCGGGAGTATGCATAACCTCAAAAATCAGTTTTCCGATGAAAAAGCGATCGCCATCTGTCACAAGCTGATGTTTCAAATCATCGACATATTGATATTTCCAATCTGCATCGCCTTCATCGGAAAGATACAGCTTCGCTTGATACGTAACACCAAGTTCGCGGGCACCGGAGACAAAGTCGGCGTGAATATGGGTTTCTGCGGCCGCTGAGATATTTAGCTCTTCTTCTTTGGCTACTTGAAAATAAGGTTTCAGATCGCGGCCGGGGTCAATCACAATCGCGTCTCCGGTTTTTTGGCAGCCAACCAGATATGATGCATGGGCCAGCTTTTCATCGTAAAAGTAGCGCAATAACATTTTGCATTCCTCCTCTTACATCATCATTTGTTTTTTCTGTGAGCACTTTACGCAACGATTGAATAACACAGCGTCTTTAAACTGAAGATCTACATTATGATAAAAACTATTGTTCCAGTTTCCTCAAAAAGATCATTCAGTGACAGATCGCCGTCCCCAATTTCAGCACATTCATTGTGAATCAACGTAACAATCGCTTGCTGAGCTTTTGGAAACAAATCATACAATGACATGGTCGTTCAAAACTTCGTCTTTCCCTTCGAATCCTCCCTTACATCCGTCCTTTTAACATGCCATTCCAATATATAACAGGAAGCAATCTTCTTTTTAACATGTACATGCTGAGCCGTTCCTTAGACTGATCAAACGGAAACGTTTCTTGCGGAACCTTGTTGTAGTCAAACTCAGCAAGTACTACTTTGTTGTACCCTGTAACCAGCGGGCAAGAGGTATACCCATCATACTTCGCATCTAATGACGAGCCGTTCATCAAGGAAATTAAGTTTTGTACTATAACCGGAGCTTGTTTGCGAATCGCCGCTCCCGTTTTGGAAGTCGGCAAGTTGGTGCAGTCGCCAATTCCGAAAACATTGGCAAACTGTTTGTGTTGCAGAGTGTACGGATCAACATCCACCCATCCACCCTCATCCGCCAACGCGCTCTCTTTCATCAATTCGGGCGCTTTCATCGGAGGGGTCACATGAAGAAGATCGTATTTCAATACTTCCTGTTCTTTGGTCTCCAGATTCTCGAACACGGCTTCTTTTGAATCCGCTCTAACTTCGATCAGGTTTCTTTTGTACATCGTATGGATGCCCTTACGCTGGACGACTTTATTGAGCGTATTTGCGTATTTCGCGACATCGAAAATCATTGTCTTCGCCGATGCAAAAATAATTTCCGACTGATTGCGAACATTGGACTTGCGAAAATAGTCGTCTGCCAGGTACATAATTTTCTGTGGAGCGCCCCCGCATTTCACTGGAGAATCCGGATGAGTAAAAATGGCGGTTCCACCTTTAAAGTTGCGAATGTTTTCCCAAGTGCTGTCCACCGTATGATACGAATAGTTACTGCAAACCCCGTTTTTTCCGACAGCATCCTTCAAGCCTTTGACCCCGTCCCAATTAATTTGCAGCCCGGCGGCTACGACGAGGTAATCATAGGAAACGATCGTTCCCTGTTTTGTAAGGAGTGCATTCTGTTTCGGGTGAAACTCCGTTACGGCATCGCCAATCAAGTCAACGCCGGCGGGGATCAGGGAGGACAGATCACGCTCCGACTCTTCCTTCTTCGCTGCGCCAGCTCCAACTAGCGTCCACAAAGGCTGGTAGTAGTGCTTTGTTTGTGGGTCTATGATGGCAATTTGTCCTTTGAGTTTTTTAGAAGCCCGGACGAGACGGGCGGCTACAGAGATGCCAGCAGTCCCAGCTCCTACAATGACAACGGAATAATGAACTTGTCTTGCCATAGTCAACCCCCTTTTGCTTTTAGAAAGTTGATGTTTTTCTTAAAGATGCGTATCTCTGTTTTTAAGTTAACACTGATCTCCCTTTTTCTATATAGGGGAACTCCCCTACTTTTATGTGAGCCCCCGTCTTCTCAAGCTGACAAAAGGCAGGTCAAGGAACAGTGTGTTACAACGCCAAATCCAGATATTTGTTTTTGATCGCATATTGGATCAACTCGTGTTTCGAATCCAGCTCCAACTTCTGCATGATATTCGTTTTATGGTTTTCCACGGTTTTGACGCTGATCGAGAGTTTATCCGCGATCTCCTTATTGGCATAGCCCAGCACAATGAGTCTGACAATCTCCTTTTCGCGAACCGTTAAAACAGAAGGCGGCTTTTTGGGCTTTGTATTCAGCCATTGACTGATGATGTCTTGCGATACGGATGTCTTGTAAAAATGTTTTCCTCGGTACACCTCGACAATCGCCTGAAAAAGCAGTTGGCAATGGCTGTTCTTTAAGATGTATCCATGAGCCCCCACCTCGATTGCTTTATGGACAAAAATTTCCTCGTCATGTATCGTCAAAATCACGATTTTAACCGATGGATTCAACTTTCGGATCTCACTGCTCGCTGTAAATCCATCCAATCCATTTGGCATCGACAAATCCATCAGCACCACATCCGGTTCCAACTGACTGGTCTTTAGGATGGCATCGCTGCCATTGTGGCTTTCCCCCACAATTTTGATTTCGGGAAAACCTTCCAAAAGCATACGTATGCCTTTCCGAATCATCGTGTGGTCATCTACCAACAATACCCTTATCACTCTCCTCACCCTCCTTGTACTGTACTATTACTTTAATAGACGTACCTTCCTGGGGGATGGAGTGAATTTGAAGACTTCCTTTCATCTGATCGACTCTCTCTTTCATATGTTTGAGTCCCAGACCTTCCTCTACTAGATCGCGCTCAAAACCGATACCGTTGTCCCGAAGCATCAAAATCAGCTCGTCGCCTTCTTTGAACAGTATGACTTCAATAAGTGTCGCTTGCGAATATTTCAGGGCATTATGCAGCGCCTCTTGAATGATACGATACAAATTAATTTCCAAAATCGGCTGCAAGCGATCGCTGACATGGCTGCAGGTAAACGTAATGGAAACATCCTTATGAGTCTTGTTCAAGCTGGAAACAAGGTACTTGACAGTAGGGGGCAGCCCAAGCTGATCGAGACTATGCGGACGCAGCTGGAGAGAATAGAGCTTGACGTCTTGTATCGCTTTTTCCAGTTCATCCACGATCTCCTGCATGTACTCTCTAAATTTTTCTTCCTGCTGAATACGTGATTGAATCGCTTGAATGCCTACTGAAATCGAATAAAGCGATTGTCCTACACCATCGTGCAGTTCCTGAGCCAACCGTTTGTGCTCGTTTTCCTGGGCTTCCAATGTTTTTTGCAGAACCAGCTTGGAGGTCCTGGCTTCCTCTTCCTTTTTCTTCTTCGTTAAATCTTTCAGGACCAAAAGGACTTCCTGCTTCATTTGTTCGCCGTTTTCATAGATGACAGCCGTGCTCATCTCCATGTCGACGAATCGCCCCTCATAGGTGGGCATTGAAGAAAGAAAATAAGGGACTTCACGCTTGGCCAGCAAGTAACAACGATCTTCTCCCGCTTCCAGTTTTCTCGTTTGACAGTAGGAACAGTATGGAACCTTGTCCTCTAATTTCCACCCCGTCATCTTCTCTGCGGACGGATTCATCACCAAAATTCTTCGTTCCTGATCCATGATAATGATTCCATCTTGCAAGTGGTCGAAGATCTGCTTCAAATAGCCGCTTTCCATTGTCTTTCCTTTTTCTTCATACCGTTCAAAAAAAGTTAGGTTTTGACACATAACAAATCCTCCACACGTAATGGTTCTTAAATCATTCCCGTTTCTTTCCTTCTACATATTTTATTTTCATCAATAAAGTGAAGAAGGGCAAGAGTAGGAAGAACCCGGTGATGAAACCTGTAACCAGCACCTTTTCTATCTCTGGACTGTTCATGATCGTGACATACGAATAGAATAAGTAGGAAATTCTGAGTGTTCCCCAATCTATTTACTTGTGCTTTCCCTCGTCTCGTAAGGTTTCAAAATGAAACGAACGTAGTCGTATTAGGTGCATGAATAAGTATCCTTCCCAGTGGTTAACAGCTTCCATGTGGCTCACGATAATTTTCGCATGAGGAGCTGCCTTGTACGTTTCATAGATATCTTCTTTCCCCATGATGAGAGAACCGCCTTCAAAGAATTGATTATTTCCGCCATCTACTACAATGATTTCTGGTTGATGTGTATCAATCTCTTCTTGGACCGCAACATACCATACCGTATCTCCAGCTACATATAACGGTTTCTCATTTTGATGTTTGAAAACAACACCGCACACTTCGCCAGCTAGTTTTAATATTTCTCCTCTTCCGTGTTCGCCTCTTGTTTTGATGAGCTGGATACCTTCGAAAACAGTCTCTTCTATTAAAACCTCAACATTTTGGAAACGGGCATTTCTCACTTCTTCAGCATCTGCTTCATTCTGAACAAACATTTTAATATCTTTTGGTAATATTTTTTGAGCAGCCTCGTCAAAGTGGTCTAAATGCAGGTGAGTAACAATGACCGTATCAACATGATTGATGATTTTATCAACAGATGTTGGTAAGCTGACTAAAGGATTTTTTTGATCTTGTCTTGCTGAATTTGGGAAAGGAGGTAAGTCCCTATCTCTGCCAACATTGGATCTAATAGGAATTTTTCCTGCATATTCGACAACAAGTGTTGCATTTCGAATTTGTTGAATATTCATGTTTAAAGCTCCTTTTCTTGCAATTTACGTACAGTTTAAACGATGACCCATTCTCAAATACATGGATAAAATCAAGTCTTTTGGCCGTTTGACTTGAATTTCGAAAGAATGTATTTATTTTGTGCAAATGATCAAAGCGGTCTAAAATATACACAAATTGTAACTTCGGTTTGAAAGGATTTGGTTTTATGTTGGATCACACGGACATGCGAATATTAGAAGAGTTATCTCAAAATAGTCGGATTACGATGAAAGAATTGGGAGATAAAGTTCATTTGACAGGGCAAGCAGCTGCCTCAAGGGTTGCCAAATTAGAAGATAACGGAGTGATTGAAGGATATACGATTAAAGTGAATCAAGTTAAATTAGGGTATTTTGTACATGCTTTGATTCATATTTGGACAAAAAGCTCTTATCATGAGCCTTATCTCTCATATATCAATTTGCAAGAGAAATATGTAATCAATAACTATAAAATTAGTGGCGATAGCTGTTATCTTCTTGAATGTAGATTTCCATCTATTGAATTGTTAGATGAATTTCTGGTAGGCTTAGACAAGCATGTCAATTATAAATTGTCGATTGTTATTAATAAATAGTCCAAAATTTATCGAGAAACATACCACACGATATTGGTATGTTTTTTTATTTCAGTCTTAGATGCTGGTCAGTGTCTTTTTGTTTGACTTGAAAATCGGGCCATCTGAGTTATAAACGTTTTTGGCAGCCATTTTTTAAGCAGCAAGCTCAGCAAAGTTTTCACTAGTAATATGCAAATCTTTATTTCCATGAGATTTTTTTAGTCCTTCAAATCAATAAATAGAATATTTTTTGCTTAGCTCTCTAGCCAATTCGCTTGTCCCGCCTTCCGCTCATCTTCTTCACAGACAGCTTTCTTTTCAGTCCAAAAGGCTGTCCCCGGAATAACTGCCAAAAACGATTGGCGTTCACAACCGGCAAAATCGGGTTAAATCAATACCCAATCCCTCATCGATGTAGGAAAAGGTTGTGCAACCGGAATCAGTTCGCTGATCCCGGTTCACTCAATCGATATTCCTAACATCTAGCATCTAGTGCGGCAAATGCAGCCGTTTGACATTTCGACCGGTTTTTCATCCGTCCGCGCAAGACCTCCGCCTTGCTTGACAAGTCCGGCGTCAATGTTGACTTCACTCTTGTCATTAACGGTCACCTTCATGCCCTGGCGATTTTGCAATATGTAACTAGCAAAGTCGTTTTGCCCGCCACCAGGTATTCATCAAAACTGTTACAGTCATTTTTTGTTCATTTCGTTCTCCTTCTTCCTCACATCGAACAAATCGAAACAATTACGATTTTTATGTTATTTCACTACATTGCAAGTGAAATGAAACACATTTATAAGGACAGCAGCTTAAACATGCACAGCAGCACAAGAGCTGAAACCGCCGCTGTCAGCATCTGTTTGCCGATGAGCCCGGCAGCCGCTTTGATTCCCAATTCATTTGCAATTGTCCAGACCGTCACCATACAGGATGAAAAGGTCGATGCAAGATAAACCAACAAAAACAGCGTTCCTCCAGATAAAGCATGCAGAAGGGCTCCGCCGCCTTCATTGAAAAGCAATATGCCGTCTTTCCTAATCATTGAGAAGACAAGACCGGGCGCAGCTTCTTCCGGGGCGCCGAACGCTTTTAAAACCGGCGATGCAAGCATTGTGAAGAAACGAAGTACACCGAGTTCATGTAATATCGTTGCCGCGAGACAAATGACAAAAAAGATCGGCATAGCCTGAAATATAAACTGCCTGAGCACCGTTTTCACCCGAAATACGGTTCCTTTCCATGAAGGCCGCTGCAAAAAGGATTTTCTGCTTTTAAAATAGGCGGACCACTTTTGCTCAACTGGATACCAAAAACGATTATGAGCGGCACCGACTGCCGCGAGAGTCAAAAGATATGGAATAAACAGCCACTCCTGCCCCGCAGCATGAAAAATGGACAGCGATGCTCCGATTTGATAACTGCATGCAGAACCGAAAGAAATCATTGATATGCATGGCCTCCGGGTACACATGCTGCAGGCGCGGGTCTGCTGAACAGCCACGACATTGCAGCCAAATCCGGTGAGCAGCGGCACTAAGTCCTGGCCGTTCATACCGATTTTTCTCATGAAGGGGTCCAATGAATCAACAATTCGATCCTTTAAGCCCGAATCATCTGCTGCCGCATTTGCGATGGACATAAATAAGACGACCGGAAACGCCCAGACGAATGAATAAATACCGAGAGAAAAAAGGCCATAGCTTCCCGCCAATATCGCTTCAAGCCAGGACGGCCAGCTTACCGCCGCTTCTTTTAGCGGTTCGATCAGCCATTCGCCCGCATACTGCTGGGCCCATTCGGAAACATGAAAAGCCAACATAACCGGCAGCATGAACAACACACATAAAACCGGCAACGAAAGGAGCGGCCCCCAGATGCGATGATCCAACCACATGTTTTGAGGCGGCGCAGATTCAAGCTTTAAGCATTCGATCTGTTTGCGTTTCAGCGGATGAAATGAAGCATCCTTTCTTAAAAAAGCGAAGAGGCGCTCTTTTTTGCTTTCCGTCATCTTTCGCGAATCGATGGGCAAAACCGGCAAATCGTATCGATTGATTTGATCAGAAAGTTTAAGGCGCATCTTCGGCGTCATTTTATCCTTAAAGGTCACGATAAAATAGACATGCTGACAATCCGGGGGAATGAGCCCGAGGATCGTTTGAAGCTCTTCGGAAAAATGCGTGCCGCGCAAAACGGCTATCGTGTGGTCCGCTTTTTCAATTTCTCTCTTCACCGCTCTTTGAGCAACGCTATCATCCAGCCTAATCCCAGGCGTATCCACGATCATCCAGCCTGGAAGGCTCTTGATCTCCCTTTCGGTCACAAAAGCCGTCGAACCTTTGACATTGGTCTCTTCTCCGACTTGCTGATCTGTGATGGAGGAAAACAACGTCGTTTTTCCGACTGACTCCAGTCCGATCAGCAGCAGGCGCTGTTGTTGCTTCGGTTTTTTTAACATTCGCAATGAACCTCACAACAGCTCAAATCAGTCAGAAACATTTGATTCTCTCTGTATTCTGAAAGTACTTTTTCATCCGGCGGATAGCCTAACTTTTTCAGCAAGTGCTCTGCAATCACCGCAAACCTTTGCCGGAATTTATAGATAAAACAAAAGACGGCTTTCTGATGCTGGACACTGGGCCCGATTAAATAGAGGTCATCCGTGATTGTCGACATATCCGCTTCTGTCAGCAACGGTTTGCCATTTTCAGCCCACTCAAATAGATGTTCGATTTGTTTGGCTCCCGAATGAAATCCGGTCGCAATAATCGGCCGTGTATCAGAACGAATTTTTCTGCCGTTAGCCAAGTACAGATCATATGCTGAGCATCCCTTTTTCGTCATTTTCTCTACCTTGGCGTGTTCTAAGAATTGCACTTTCTCTTTTTGATAAGCCGCTTCAATGCGCTCCCATGTATACGGAGAAAGCGACAGGCTCGGGTCGGCCTCAGCGTTTTCTTTTATCGAATTCGGCATAATCACCGTCACATCACTTCCATACTCCGCCAGCTGAAAAGCCGCATCCATCGCGCTTTCATAACCGCCGACCACATAATAATGAGCTTTTTCAAGTTGGCTCCATGCAGTTACTTTGCTGTTATGCAATCCAAGCTCAGCGCCCGGAAACGAATGCTTCGGAAACTGAAACTCCCCTGCCCCCCAAATCACCGCTTTTGCTTTTATCTTGCCTTGATCCGTTTCAAGCAAAAAGCCGGCGTCATCTTTATGCACCTTCCGAACTGCCGCGCCTTCGACAAGAGGCAGCTGAAAATGGTCGGCTAAAAGAGACAAATACTCCGCGTACTCCGATCCGCTCAAATGCTCGCGCTGAAATGTAAAGGCCGGTGACGTACCCGGAGCGACGGCATTTAAATCTAAAGCGCCAAAACCCTGTCCTGTAAAGGAAGGTGTAATCAGTTTCATTTCTTCGGGCCATAGATTAAACGAGGCCCCTGCACGGTCTTTTTCTAAAATCGCGAACGATTCAAAACCGAGTTTTTTCAGAACGATTCCCATTCCAATGCCTGCGGGACCCGCTCCGACTATAACGATTTCGCAATCATGCAACGTTATCACCTCTTAAACGAAATCACTTCAATTGATGTCGTGTTTTTGTTCAACACGATCAATAGATTTTATCACAGTGCTTCCTTGAAGTAAATAGTAATGATTACGATTTAAGATGTGTGAAGATATCTACCTATGGAACGTTTAATGATCCGCAAACGCGAACAGACAAGGCGATTACTTACACAGCTTTCCTTTGCAGGTAGTAATGGACTTTGGGGAGATGGATGATGTTCCTCACGAAAAGAAACATTTATGATGCCGTAAAAATATGAAAACAGCTGCCCGAAGGCAGCGTGCTCGTTTAAAACAAAAAATAGCGCTGTGCGAGTGGAACTTGGCTGACAGGCTGGCAGGAAAGCTCCTCACCATCGGCAAACACCTGATAAGTCTTATGGTTGACTTCGATTTTCGGCAGTGCGCTATTTAACTTCATGTCCAGTTTGCTCAATCCGCGAATATGACGCACAGGTGAAACCATTTTTGTCAGTCCTAATGATTGAGGCACACCGCGCTCTATACTTCGCTGTGACATAAAGGTCAGGGATGTTGACTGATTGGCTTTGCCGTAACCCGCGTACATTTTTCTCATAAGCACGGGTTCAGGTGTCGGAATTGAAGCATTCGGATCACCCATTTGAGCGCGGGCAATCATTCCTCCTTTTAAAACGAGTTCAGGCTTGACACCAAAAAAGGCCGGGTCCCAGAGGACGAGATCAGCGAGCTTTCCTTTTTCAACAGAGCCTACCTCATGGCTGATGCCATGGGTAATGGCTGGATTGATCGTATATTTTGCAATGTAGCGCTTGGCGCGCACATTGTCATGTTGATCTTCTCCCGCCAGCCGGCCGCGCTGCTTTTTCATTTTATCGGCGGTTTGCCATGTCCTGATGATAACTTCACCGACTCTGCCCATCGCCTGCGAGTCAGAGGAAGTCATGCTGATCGCGCCGATATCGTGCAAAATATCCTCCGCTGCAATTGTCGCCGCCCGGATTCGTGAATGGCTGAAAGCCACGTCCTCAGGCACATTGGCATCAAGATGGTGGCAGACCATCATCATATCCAGATGTTCGTCCATCGTATTGACTGTATACGGAAGCGTCGGAGTTGTCGAAGACGGCAGGATATTTGAATAGGAGGCAAGCTTCAGCATATCGGGGGCATGTCCGCCGCCCGCTCCTTCGATATGGTACGTATGGATGACACGATCACCGATCGCTTCAAGCGTATTCTCCAAGAAGCCCGCTTCATTCAGTGTATCCGTATGGATAGCAACCTGAACATCGGCTTCTTCAGCGATTTCCATACACGTCTCGATCGCCCTCGGCGTTGTGCCCCAATCTTCATGAAGTTTGAGACCAACCGCGCCCGCTTCGATTTGCTCAAGCAGAGGCGCCGGATGAGAAGCGTTTCCTTTGCCGAGAAAACCTACGTTAACGGGAAACTCCTCGGCTGCTTCAAGCATTCTCGCCATATACCAGGCGCCTGATGTACATGTCGTGGCTTTACTTCCTGTCGCCGGCCCCGTTCCCCCGCCAATTAACGTCGTCACACCGGAAGAGAGGGCTGATTCCATTTGCTGCGGGCATATAAAATGAATGTGTGTATCCACCGCACCGGCAGTCAAAATTTTCCCTTCGCCTGAAATCACTTCCGTTCCGGCCCCGATGATCATATTCGGATCGACTCCGTCCATGATATCCGGATTTCCGCTTTTTCCAATGCCGGCAATCCGTCCGTCTTTGATCCCGATATCAGCTTTCAGAACCCCTGAGTGATCCAGCACGATTACATTTGTAATCACAAGATCGAGCGCTCCGTCTTTCCCTGTCACCCTTCCATTTTGGCCCATGCCATCCCTGATCGTTTTCCCTCCGCCAAAGATGACTTCCTCGCCGTATACGGTAAAATCTTTTTCGATCTCAATCCATAAATCTGTATCGGCAAGCCGCACTTTGTCTCCTGTCGTTGGTCCGAACAATTCTGCATACTGCTGTCTCGTCAGTTTCATTTAACCACCCCCTCAATCCAGCCTTCGCCTTGCAAGCGCTCGAGCGTTTTTTGCCGCCCTCTTTCATCCATGCACCCATCAGCAAGTCCGTTAAAACCGCGCACCGTTTTTCTTCCGCCAATAGCTGTCAGTGTTACCTTTCGCTCCTCGCCCGGCTCAATCCGAACTGAAGTGCCTGACGGAATATCAAGCCGCATACCGATTGCTTTCTTGCGGTCGAACAAAAGGGCGCGATTCGCTTCCGCAAGATGAAAATGCGATCCGACTTGTACAGACCGTGATCCGGTATTTTTTACAGATAATTCTGTCTTTTCTTGTTCCTCGTTAAGCGTGATGTATCCGTCAGCAATTTGAAAAGCTCCCGGCTTCATGACTTCACCTCCTGGACAATCGGCTGATGAACCGTTACAAGCTTCACACCGTCAGGAAATGTCGCTTCAACCTGAATGCTGTCAATCATTGCAGGCACGCCATCCATCAGTTCTTCAGCTGACAACACATGCCGTCCCGCCTCCATCAGCTCTGCGACGCTCTTCCCTTCCCGCGCCCCTTCCATGATAAAACATGTCAAATAGGCGACAGCCTCTGGGTAATTTAACAGCAGCCCCCGCTCTTTTCGTTTTTTTGCCAGTTCCCCGGCCGTAAACATTAATAGTTTTTCCTGTTCTGTCGGTGTTAGTTTCATGCTACCCCTTCCTTTCACAGCAAAATAAAAACCGATTATTTCATATTTTATCTTTCCACCTGATGCTTGCCAACGTACAATATAACTAAACTTAATATTAAACTTCATAAATTATTTTACTTATAAAAGGAAGCAGCTCCATCTTATTTACGTGCAAAAAGCCCTGTATTCGCCACCAGAACACCGTGTTCGGCATTTGTTTCTGGATGACTGCAATACAAAAAATGAAACAATCAATTGTTTACTTCCCAGATTTGTTGACAAGAAAAGCGTTTGTATTTGACGGCGGAACACTGTATTTTATTTCAGAAAATCCCCTTGAGAAGTATGGTGAAGTCGATAAAAAAGCCCCGATATGTACCGGGGCCCTCATGTCTCTTCCAATGAACTTTTAATTTGCATAGAGTTAAATACCCTTATATTAACCTTACTTTTTGATGGTTTACCGTTTTTCAATATCTTTCTACATCGATATAGACCCTGTCTTTCATGTTTTCTTTCGATTTCCCAGTGACCGATATTAGCCTTAAAGAGATCTGTTTTTATGGAAAAGCGTTGGCCAACCTGTGAGTGGTATCGAAATCAGCTTGTTCGACGTCCTGAAATTAGAAATGGTGTCTTGTATCCACTGCGACTGTATGAGGTTTGGCAACACCTTTTTTACGTGTTGAAAAGGAGCCTTCATGACATGGGGATGGCTCCTTATTTAAAAATTCATATTGCTTTATACCCGCAATTATCCAATATATCTATATACTCTTGTAGTATTATCCCTTCTAAACTAGGAGTACGTGTTAGCTTTCTATTTTCACAAATTCTTGCGGATTAGATCGAATATACGTGCTAATTTGTTTCAGACTATTTGGAGCAATCTCCATGAAACGTTCAAACAAAGAACTTACAGTGACTAGGAGTTGATGATCGTGATCCAAGTCTTTAAAAGTAGCTTCATTCCATTGAAGACCTATCGTGCGGTTTCTTGCTTCGAGAACTCCTTTCGTTTCATCAAGCAAGCGAATCATGGAAGTATCACCAAAGAAACGTAAACTACCCGTCACTCCAATCCAATAACTGGGTTTATCCAGCAAATAGGATATCCAAGTATAGTACTCACTCACCGAATTTTTTGCATGATCGTACAATACTCTAAACATGCATAAAGCTTGTTGTCCCTTGGTAAGTTGAGATATGACTTGGGCTTTCACAGACATATCTTTTCCACGAATTTTTAGAAAGGTTGGCTCCATACATATCCATCCAAGCCTTTCATCATCTAATAAATTGAAATCCTTTTTTCTCACTGTTACTAATGTCATTTACTCACTCCTTTTTGACTGTCATGAATGTCAATAGTAAGGGTAAAAAAAATTACTCTGGTTTTAGTACTCCTACAGCCGACTCAATCACTTGCTCTAAATTCGTCTCTAGCTGCTCCTTCGTCTCCAATTCCGAAGCTCCTTGTGACAAGAGATCTTGCTGAAGTTTGTCTAAGTAGTTCATGCCTTGTGATATGGCACCCCAAAATTGCATAGCCATTAGGTTTGCATTACCCTGACGAATCGTCTTTTGATTAATGCCCTTCTCAATGGCTTGTGCCATCGGCTTCATGAAACTCTTTACCCATTCGAACGGAGAGAATTGTTCAGCCGTATACAAGTAATGAACATCCATACTGATTCGCATATAAAAGCGAGAGACATGAGGTTCATCTAGTACTTGTTTGCAAACCATCCGTGCATACTCGCTGAACAGAGGAAGTGTTGAGTCCTCTTGCTCGAAATGCGACTTCGTAAAACATTGAGTCTTTTCCATCATGTACTCGTATAGTTCACGAAACAAGGTTTGCTTGTTTTTGAAATAGTGATAAACGAGCCCGCGCGCTAGACCTGCCCGTTCCGCTACTTCACCAATCTCGGATGCTGCGAAACCTTTTTCCGCATAAACGTGAATGGCTGCCTGCAAAATCTCTTGCATCCGCTGGTTTCGAATTTCTTCATTTTGTTCTTTAGTACGTGGCGACATTGTGTATCCCTCATTTTAATTGACATTCATGACAATTAAAATATAAAGAAGATAGGAGTTATTGTCAATACAAAAGTCACTGCTTGAAATCGCAACACTTTTGATATTGTTCTAAATTTCTTCTTTAGTCCTAGAACCATATCCATTCATCAAAAAAACTGCGATCGCAACACCTCATTCAAATACAAATTGTTTATTTAATAACTCTTGGGGTCCCAAATTGAAGTTTCATTTACCTTTCACAATTATTCCGCTACTTTATGCAAACTTGTCTTTACCTAAAACACCACAATACTTTAACGTATAAAAAACGGATAACATCAAAGTGCTAATGAAATCAGCCTCATCGATGTCCTCAAATCGGAAAACGAAGACGTCATCGACACCATCCAGCTCAGGCACAGAGCTTGAAAAAGTAAAAAAATACATCGACATCCTCGGACCGAAGAGAAAAAGAAGTCATCGTCGGCCGCTTCGGCCTTGATTTGAAGAAAGAGAAGACGCTTGCGAAGGAGCTCGGGAGCTCACGGAGCTATGTGTCGCGGTTGAAAAGCGTGCGTTGATGAAGATGTTTCATGAGTTTTATCGGGCGGAGAAGGAGAAGCGAAAGATGGCGGAGGGGAAAATGCAGAAGAAGCCGGATCTAATTTTCCGGCTTGTTTCTTTTAAAACTTATCGTAAAGACATATATATGGAGTTATAAAAAACAAGAAATCACTTTATGCTACTGGATATAAACATTGAGGCATCTTGATCCATAAAAATACGATGACCATGATAGAATGTCTTAATTTCAGTTGATTTAAATCCAACATCGGATAATCTTTTTTTCAATTCTTCGTGCGAAAAACCGTTATGAACTTTCGGATGTTGTATTTTATCGTTTTTGTCAAAATCAATAATCATGAGCTTACCGCCATTATTTAAAATGCCGAACAATTCCTGTAAAATTTTAATCGTATCCGGAATATGAAGAAGGACGAGTGACATTAAAACGATGTCTGCCTTCAGTTCAGGAGTTTCTTGGGTGAAATCTGAATAAAGCACTTTTGCGTTGGCAATTCGTTTGCGAGAAATTTTAGCTTTCGCCACCTCCAACATTTGTTTTGATGAATCAACCAACAAAATAGAATTTACTAAATCTGATAATTCTAAACTAATTAGACCAGTACCACTCCCATAGTCAATTAAAGATTTTGATTGACTATTTCGTAATTCCGGTCTTACTTCATTAACTATCACTTTGGCTAATTCAATTCTTTCTTCTGTATCATATCGTTTTGCCATCTGTTCAAAAACGTTATTTTCCATATTCCACTTCCTATTTATTAAAATTAAAGCTACATAGTGGACATTATAGCAAAAGCGATGCTCCCCTAAAACTTATGGCGGATTCTATGTACTCTTTTATAATTTCAATGTTAAAGGAAAGAAGCAATCAATTAGTATCCTTCTTCATCCATTATGACTGATCTTATAAAAGCAAAACAATGACAGAAATCGAAAACATGGACGCCTTCGGTTTGTCCCGCCCTGCTTAGATTCAATATATGTATAAAAGGTGAAATCAGTTTAAAATTAACAAAGGGCGTTCCGCGGTCTGAAATATCAGAGCCGGCGAACACCCTTTTGACTTACGTTTTGTATTTGAGTCTTAGCTACCCAAACATCTTCTTCACAAGCTCGCGGTTGCGCTCTTTGAAAACCTCGTTATGCGATGACACCATCGCGCTCTTGTGCGCTTCAGGATCAATAAAGCGCTTGGCGCTGTTCACCGCGTTTGCTGCATCCTGAAACGCTCCGGCGATCAGGTGCAGTTTGCCTTCGTAATGCAGGATATCTCCCGCCGCATACAGCCCTGGCACCGAAGACTGGCAGTTGGCGGTACCCGCGATAAAATAGTCATCGACCCGGGTAATATCCAGCCGGCTGTTCTCCAGCAGCGATTTGTCGCGTTCATATCCGTGGTTAATAATCACCTCGTCCACAGGCAGCACTGTAACCTCACCGGTTTGAGCGTTCGTCAGCTCCACGCGTTCGATCGCCTCATGATCGTCCGAAGCGATCAGCTTTGTAATCTCGGTATGGAAGAAGCAGCTCACCGAGCTGTTCAGAAGCTGATCCACCTGGGCCTCATGCCCGCTGAGCGCTTCTTTGCGGTAAGCGAGGTAGACCTTCTTCGCTACAGGCTCAAGCTCGTTGGCCCAGTCGACAGCCGAATTGCCGCCGCCTGATACAATAACCGCTTTATCTTTAAAATGCTGCAGTGACTTGACCGTATAATTCAGATTTGACACTTCAAAACGCTCTGCCCCTTCAATCTGAAGCTTTTGCGGATTCAGGATACCGCCGCCCACGGCAACGATGACCGTCTTGGACAGATGCACGCCCGTTGCAGCCGTATGTAATTCAAACAGCCCTTCTTCATTGCGGGCAATTGAGTCCACTTTCTCATTCAGCAGCACTTCGGGATGAAACGTTAATCCCTGCTGCACCATCTGTTCAATCAGCTTGGCTCCCGGAATCGGTGTTTGCCCTCCGATGTCCCAGATCATTTTTTCCGGATAAACGTGAACCTTTCCGCCCAGCATCGGCTGATATTCAATAATCTTTGTTTTCATTCCCCGCAGTCCGCTATAGAAGGCGGAATATAATCCAGCCGGTCCTCCGCCGATAACAGTCACATCAAACACTTCATTCCTGCTCATGGCTCTTCACTCCCAGTATATATAGTGCATGGCTTATTAAAAGTTCATGTCGCCATACCGCAAATGATTATCATTATCACTTAGTATACTTTAGACTTCTTCAATTTTACAATCGATTATTGAGAAAAAATTCACCTTTTGGTCATTCCTAATTTCTTGAAAATAAATATCTTAGAGTTCTCTACATTTATTAAATCTGTTAAAGCAAACATCAAAAATCCTTTTTACAAGCTACTTTAGAACGGCATTTAACGCAAGCCAGACGAGGGTACATGACAAGTGTCATGTATGAAGCATGATGTGTGCTACTACAAAAGACTTCTCTCATTGGCGTATACTTAACCGAGACCCATTAATGAGAGGATCCTTTACTATGACTGAACAAATTATTGCACATAAACAAAAACAGCTAACAAAACAAGTTGCTGCTTTTGCTCAGGCTGATACCAAAAACAGTCTGATTCAGCTCTTCAATACGTTTATTCCTTTCTTCGGACTGTGGTTTCTTGCATATCTGAGCCTCAATGTCTCCTATCTCCTTACTTTAGGATTAACAGTGATTGCCGCAGGGTTTTTGACTAGAATTTTCATTATTTTTCATGACTGCTGCCATCAATCTTTTTTCAAACAAAAGCGCTATAACCATATTCTCGGTTTTCTGACAGGTGTTCTGACTTTATTTCCTTATCTTCAATGGCAGCACAGCCATTCGATTCACCATGCGACCAGCAGCAACCTGGATAAGCGCGGAACGGGTGATATCTGGCTGTTAACGGTAACCGAATATAAAGCCGCACCTTTGCGAACAAAAATCGCATACAGACTTTATAGAAATCCGTTTATCATGTTTATTCTCGGACCGATTTATGTTTTTCTGATCACAAACCGTTTTAACAAAAAAGGTGCAAGACGGAAGGAACGTGTGAACACATACCTCACGAACCTTGCAATCGTGGCATTGGCTGCTCTATGCTGCCTCATTTTTGGCTGGCAATCGTTTTTGCTTGTACAGGGTCCGATCTTTCTGATCTCCGGTTCTATCGGCGTTTGGCTGTTTTATGTTCAGCATACATTTGAAGATTCTTATTTTGAAGCGGATGAAAACTGGAGCTATGTTCAGGCCGCTGTGGAAGGAAGTTCATTTTATAAACTCCCGAAACTGCTTCAATGGCTCACAGGCAATATCGGATACCATCACGTTCATCATTTGAGTCCAAAGGTGCCTAACTATAAACTAGAAACAGCACATGATCAACACGAACCATTAAAAAACGTCCCGACCATCACTTTAAAAACAAGCCTGCAATCACTTGCATTCCGCCTTTGGGATGAAGAAAAAAAGAAATTTGTGACATTTCGGGACATCAAAACAAAATCTATCCACCTTCCGCCTGATTTAACAGAAAAACAGCAACTGCGGAAGAACGCCTGACGATTAGGGGGTCTTCTTATACAACAAGAAGGCTTCCTTTTTGTTGTGTGAAGATGCAATGACACTCTGGCAATGGTATGGTAAAGTTACGTTTAAGATGAAAAGCTGAAAATGAGGTTATATCATGGTCAAAAAGCATTTTAGATTTCAAAAACTAAGCGGGATCACGCCATATATATGGACGATATTTTTTATCCTCCCCTTCTACTTCATATGGAAATCATCATCTACATTTATTATCGTCGTCGGCATCATTTTGACGCTTTTATTTTTTTCGATATACAGATTTGCTTTTATCTCAAAAGGCTGGGCCGTTTATTTGTGGGCGTTTACTTTAATCGGCATTTCAACCGCCTCGATTATGCTGTTCAGTTATATTTATTTTGCTTTTTTTATCGCATATTTTATAGGAAACATTAGAGAACGCGTTCCTTTTCACATTTTATATTACGTTCATTTAATAAGCGCAGCCGTCGCTGCCAACTTCAGTCTCGTGTTAAAAAAAGAATTCTTTCTGACACAAATTCCTTTTGTCGTCATTACGTTGATCAGCGCGATTTTATTGCCATTCAGTATCAGAAGCCGCAAGGAGCGCGAACGGCTGGAAGAAAAACTCGAGTATGCAAATGAACGGATTGCCAATTTGGTGAAGTTAGAAGAACGGCAGCGGATTGCCCGCGACCTCCACGATACACTTGGACAAAAGCTGTCTCTTATCGGTTTAAAAAGCGACTTGGCGAGAAAATTAATAGACAAAGATCCCGAACAAGCAGCGCGTGAGCTGAAAAGCGTTCAGCAAACTGCGAGAACTTCTTTAAATGAAGTAAGAAAAATCGTATCCTCCATGAAAGGCATCCGGCTCAAAGATGAAATCATAAACATCAAACAAATTCTTGAAGCAGCTGACATTGCGTTTATCTATGAAGATGAGAAATTGCCGGACAACATCTCATTGCTTAATGAAAACATTTTGAGTATGTGCTTAAAGGAAGCTGTCACAAATGTCGTCAAACACAGTCAGGCTAAAACATGCCGTGTTGACATTCAGCAGCTTTGGAAAGAAGTTGTCATTACAGTGGCTGACGATGGAACGTTTCAAGATGAAGAAAAGTACTTTTCAAAAGGACATGGCTTACTCGGTATGAGAGAACGGCTTGAATTTGCAAACGGGAGTCTTCACATCGATACCAAAAACGGCACCAAGCTTACTATGACAATCCCTAATAACTCAAAATAAACAAAAAAGGATGGCTTACATGATTCGTATATTTATTGCGGAAGATCAGCAGATGCTGCTGGGCGCTTTAGGATCGCTTCTGAATTTAGAAAATGATATGGAAGTCGTCGGCAAAGGAACAACCGGACAGGATGCCGTTGATTTCACAAAAAAACATCAGCCTGATATATGCATTATGGATATTGAAATGCCCGGAAAGACGGGGCTTGAAGCTGCTGAGGAATTAAAAGATACAGACTGCAACATTATCATCTTAACCACTTTTGCCCGCCCTGGCTACTTTCAGCGAGCCATTAAAGCCGGTGTTAAAGGCTATTTGTTAAAGGACAGCCCGAGCGAAGAGCTCGCGAGCGCCATCCGCAGTGTCATGAACGGAAAGCGTATCTACGCACCTGAATTGATGGAGGATATGTACAGTGAGGCCAACCCTCTCACAGATCGAGAAAAAGAAGTGCTCGAACTTGTGGCTGACGGAAAAAACACAAAAGAAATCGCCCAAGAACTCAGCATCAAAAGCGGGACGGTGCGAAATTATATTTCAATGATTCTTGAAAAGCTTGAAGTGAAAAATCGAATAGAAGCCATTACTCGTTCAAAGGAAAAAGGCTGGTTTAAATAAAAAGAGGATCTTGTCATATCTCCCAAGGTCCTCTTTTCTAATCAGCCGCTCCCCACGGCGAAAACAAGCAATATGCCGCCGCCACAAGAATGAGCATGACGACAGCTTCACCTGCTTACAAGGCGTTAAAGACGGGCCTGTACTCTGTTTTGCGCGAACGCAGCTTCCCTACATGAAGCATGACTCAAAAAGGAAAGAGAACGGTCAAAGATAACCAGCTGTTTATTAATTATTCTTATGATTTGCCATTTAAAAATCGCCTACCTTCTTATAAATCCAACTTATTCCACGAGATTTTCATAAAAACTAAACCACAGGAAACATTTAGCAGGAAAACTTCAACAAATAACTGCTTATTACTTGAATTAGTTGGTAGACTTTAACCATTGCTCATTCCACTCTGATCTTTCTTTTCATTTGAATGTGCAAAGCCGCCAGTTTTGATCTCCAGGATAAAATCCTTTCATCTCTGTTTAAATTGCAAAGTCTCCCCCTCGTATTAGAGGTTAATGATAGAATAAAGCGCCGGCTGTAGCGATAGAAGCAGGCTTGGTGTACCATTACCAACAGACTTATTCGGCGTAATCGGCAAGTAAAATGTCGCACTTTGCTAGTTACACAGCGCCATTGGATAGGTAAAGTAATAACTGTCCCGTCTACAAGGCAGGACGTAATCACAGCCAAAACTAGCGAATGTGCAGAAAGCTAAAGGAGTGCTCATCTGTATGACATCTCATACTCGTATTAAAATGCCGGCAGGATTTTGGGCAGGATTGCGTCAATTAGGGATTGCCGCCCATGACGTGATTCGAAAAGCACGGCTG
This sequence comes from Bacillus swezeyi, assembly GCF_001969815.1. Taxonomy (GTDB): domain Bacteria; phylum Bacillota; class Bacilli; order Bacillales; family Bacillaceae; genus Bacillus; species Bacillus swezeyi. Next base: position 62,570 of record NZ_MRBK01000025.1, read on the forward strand.
CCGCTCACCATGATGACTGAACCAGTAGTCACTACCGCCCAATATTTCGCGATCTGGCAGGCTTATTCCGATCTCATTGATGACATTGCCGAAGGAATCATCAAGCTTACGGCCGCCTTTGAAACAGCACATTACCCACCGGCCGTCTTAGCGACTTACCATGCTCGTGACTACCGCGATGCTCTAAAGCGAATGGCCCGGTACAAACAACTGTGTCCTCCCGAAAGCTTGCGCATCACCGAGGAAGGTGAGCACTGTACAATCGAACTGGAATGGCTGGATAGCGAGCAACCCGGTCCCCCGATGCTGGCTGGTATCACACTGGCATTTCTTCTGGAGCTTGGGCGCCGGGGCACAGGTCAGCCTTTGACGGCGAGGTCAGTCGAATTTTCGCACCCAATGGGTGACGTACAAGCACTTGAAGCTTACTTCGGCTGCCGTATCCAGATCAGTGCAAAGTGTAACCGGTTGACGCTGCATCGAGGAGATCTGGACCGCCCCTTTGTCTCGTACAACGCAGAGTTGCTGGAAATTCTGACTCCTGTACTGGATCAATCGTTGAATGAACAGCAACGCAGCCTCTCAATCACCGAGATGGTCAAGTGGATCATGAAACGCAGCCTAACAGGAGGACGCCCTGACATTCAGACTGTCGCGAGCGAGTTGGGAATGAGCGATCGCACCTTGCAGCGCCGGCTTACTGACGAAGGCACAAGCTTCAAACAGCTGTTGACACAAGTCCGGCATGAGCAGGCGCGAGAGTACTTGGCAGACCCTTCGCTCGATATTAAAGAAGTGGCCTTCCTGATTGGATATGAAGACCAGAATTCATTCTACCGGGCCTTCCGCCTTTGGGAAGGTGATACGCCTTCAAATTGGCGTACTGAACATTGTGGTACAAACCCGATAAATGATTGACTTTGAATGAAAAGGAGAAATGTATGATGGAGATGGGATTAAACAATAAAACAGCTCTTGTTACCGGATCAACGAAAGGTATAGGTAAAGCAATTGCCATTGAGCTTGCCAAAGAAGGTGTGAATGTACTCATTAATGGCCGAAATGATGAAGATGTAGAACGAACAGTAAATGAAATCAAATCAGATTTCCCGGCTACCTCTCCTCAAAATGCTGCAGCCGATATTGTCGATATTGAACAAAGAGAAGCTTTATTTGAAAGATACCCCAATATAGATATTTTAGTTAACAATATGGGGATTTATGAAATCATGCAGTATGAGGACATTGACGATGAAGTCTGGGAAAAATACTTCCGTACGAATGTTCTTGCCGCAAATGGTTTATCTAAATTTTATTTACCTAAAATGTTGAAAAATAATGATGGCCGTATTATCTTCATTGCGAGTGAAGAAGCCATTATGCCTTCAGGACAAATGCCTCAGTATTGTATGACAAAATCAATGCTATTATCATTGTCAAAAAGCCTATCTAAATTAACAATAGGAACAGAAGTTACAGTCAATACGATCATGCCGGGACCGACACTTTCTGAACATGTGCAGCAAATCATTGAGGATATGTACCCTCATGAAGAGATGACGTTTTCAGAAAAAGAGAAAGAATTTATGGCTGCAAACCTGCCTCAATCTGAAATACAGCGATTTATCAAGCCTATTGAAATAGGCAGACTAGCTGCATTTGTGTGTAGTCCTTATGCATCCTCATTTAAAGGTTCTCCAATCCGAATGGATGGGGGGATGGTACCTACTGTTTTTTAACATTTTCTATTCTAAATATTATTTTGGATTAACCCTGACCCTGGAAATAAATAATGAAAAGTTTTGCAGCTCCTGAATGGGAGCTTTTTTATGCAATGGATCAATTAGAAAGAGACTGGCAGATTACAGCCCCTTTTCCCTAAGCATTAACACACTTGCGCTGACATATTAAAATACTAATTTAAACACAAAGAAAATAATTAAAGTTGTGACGACTTGGCTCCATATAAATAACACATACACATTACGAATTTGCTTATCCTTATAAAATTCACTTCGCTTACGAAAACTCACTTGATTTTTCTCTTCGAAATGTTTAATAACTAAATACTCAGTAGCAAAACAAGTGAAATTGGCAAGAAATAAGAAAATTAACGTTAAATACAATCCATTCTCTCCGCCTATGAATGCTCGCGAAAATGATAAGATTGTCAATCCAAGAAAAATATACGAAAAGTAGAATTTTCTCAAATAACTCATGATCCCTCAACCCTTTATTAAAATTTACACATGACTAGCATAATGTGCTTCCTAAATAATATAATGAATGTTTTTCCATGTTAAGGATGTACTGATATATGTCATCCTTTTGATACCAATTGACTTCCCCAAGTGTAAAGCTTTTTGTTTTATCGCCAACTATTTTGGCTTAAAGCAAAAACGGATAACCTCTAAGTGCTAACAAATCGGAAAAACGAAGACGGCATTAACACCATCGTCAGGCATCAGAGAAAAAGAAATCATCGTCGGCCGCTTCGGCCTTGATTTAAAGAAAGAAAAAACATCGTGAAATGACGAAGGAGCTGGGGATTTCGCGGAGCTATGTGTCCCGGACCTGAGAAGCTGCTGATGAAGATGTTTCATGAGTTTTATCGGACTGAGAAGGAAGGGGCCGGAAAATAAAATTCTGGACCCTTCCCCCGGTTTAGACGTATCAATCGTTACAGCTTAATCTTGAAGTAGAACAAGCACAGAATCTCGTCCAGTTTTAGAATCAATTTTAGCATTCATTCCTGTTTTTCCATTTGAACCAGCGGCCCGGCTGTTTCATCCCGTCACATTGCACAGCCACTTGGCGCAGTGAGAACCTTTTATGGCGCAAAACCTTTAACGAATAAATCTAACGAGAAAGGCTTTCGGTTACATACCAACGGCAGAAGGCTGCCTCCATCTAGCAGGTGTGGGAGATCTGCATGGTCATAAATTATGCCATTAGCGCCTTAATATCTGATCATGATCATAGAATTTGTTCAAACATTTTGATCGTTTCTTCTTTCGTTGGCATAAACGGATTTCCCGGCGCACATGCATCGAGCAGACTGTTTTCCGCCAGTTTATCCAAATCAACATCTGTCAATCCAATTTCGGACAGTGTTTTAGGGATGCCGACTTCCTCGGATAAGCGTTCAATTTGCATAATGACATATTCCGCACACTCCGCATCGTTAAGTTCTTTCACGTCTGCTCCAATTGTTTTAGCTATTTTGCGAAATTTTCGCGGGACATATTTGGCATTCTCTCTTTCAACGATCGGCAAAAGCATTGCGTTGCAGACGCCATGCGGCATGTTATAGACTCCGCCCAACTGGTGAGCCATGGAATGGACAAAGCCTAATCCTGCGTTATTAAACGCCAGGCCGGCAAGGAAAATAGCATGCACCATCTGCTCACGCGCTTCTATGTCCTGACCGTTCTTCACGGCGCGGGGCAGATATTCGAAAATCAACTCAACAGCTCCCAGCGCCAGCGTTTCGGTTACCGCATAGCTGCCAGGTGTAACAATCGATTCGATTGCATGGGTCAGCGCGTCCATTCCTGTCGCCGCAGTCAGCTCTTTCGGCTTATTGATCATAAGAGCTGGATCATTAACCGACAACTGAACCAAGCTGTTTTTGTCGACCATGACCATCTTAACCTGTCGCTCTTCATCTGTGATGACATAATTAATCGTTAATTCACTCGAAGTACCGGCAGTCGTATTAACCGCGATGACCGGAAAAGAACGGTGGATCGATTTATGCCCCCCCTCATAATCGCGGATATGTCCTCCGTTTGTTTTGATAATCCCGATCGCTTTCGCACAGTCCTGAGGAGAACCGCCGCCAATCGACAAAATCACGTCACTGCCCGACTCATTGAGCAGTTCAAGGCCGCGATGCACGATAGCACTTGTCGGATTCGGCTGCACTTCATCAAACAGGCTGCAGGAGACATTGATGCCGTCCAGAACATCCAGCACCTTTTGCACAATTCCCGTTTTCACCAACACTTTGTCCGTAACGACAAATGCTTTTTTATACCCAGCTGCCTGAACGAAATCACCCATTTCATACAGGCATCCTTGACCTATTAAATTGACGGATGGAACATAAAATGTTTTACTTGTCGTCATTTTTATCGACCTTTCTGGTTTTTTATTGACTTGCGGCTTTTTAAACCATAAATCGCAATATACAACGAGAAAACAAGCCATAAGTCTTTTCTAGCAACTTCAAAATAGCGAAGTATTAGAGACAACATCTTGACATCGTTTTGGATTTGTCTAAACATGTGGGAAAACATCTCGATGAATGGTGTCGGTGACATTTTGAAGTAAGGTCTCCGGATTTCAACGAATACAGATGCTTTCGGCCACTTGGTTTATCCATCTATAAACACTACTAGCCTGAACCCTATTAACCCACCAGAACAGTATTGTTCAGTTTCCGATACCGGCATCCGTTCCATAGCGTTCCTGTTGAATGTTCTCCAACGATTTTCCACGTGTTTCAGGCGCCAGAAGTACCCCGATGATGACATGCAGAACCAGAAAACCAATCATAATCAGTCCGGAAGTTTTGAAGCCCAGTTGCGAAATCATAACCGGAACGACGAGAGAAATCAGGCCCACGCCGATGCGGACGAGGAAAAACATGAAGCCTTGCGCTTTGGCGCGATAGCGGGTATGAAATAATTCACTAGACCACAAGCCATAAAAAGCTTGCGCTCCGAAGCCGGCTGCCACACCCCAAAGGAAGACAAACAGCCAAAGTTCTGTTATGCCCATGCCGCCGAATACAAGCACAGCCCAAGCTGCTATCCCCATGATCGCTCCGATCGAGAACAGAAATTTCCGATTTACTTTGTCACCCAACTTGATAAAAACAATGTATGTTGACAGTACCGTAAATATCCAGAGAGTTCCCTGCAGCAAGTTTGCCTGCGCGGCGGAAAGCCCCCCGACAGTTTCATAAATAAACGGCATGAAATATCCCATTGTTCCTGCGACCAGGTTCCAGAAAAAATAGATTCCTACAAGGAAGACGAGCGCTTTCAAGTTTGCTTTAACCGTAAACAGCTCTTTGATGCCGCTTGACTCCACATTGCCTTTTAATTTACCTGCTTGTTCACGCTCTTTTTCTTCTGTCCATATCTTAGACTCATTGATTTGCTGTTGCATGATCCAAGTGATTAAAGCGATTACAAATAGTAATAAGAAAATGATACGGCTGCCCAGCAGATTGAGCGGAGCAAGAAACACGGACAGAAACAGCGCAATTGCCGGTCCTACTGACCATGCTAATTGTCCCCATCCTACACGTGCTGCCCTTTCCCCGTCAGGAGCTTCCTCCGCAATATAAGTCCATGCCGCCGGAATACCCGCACCAACGGCAATACCTGTAATGATATAACCAATTAGAAGCATTGGGAAATTAACTGAACATGCAATGAGCAAAACACCCAGCATATAGACAATCAGATCGTACTTGTAAATGAATTTCCGACCGTATTTGTCTACCAGCGCCCCGCCAATCAATGCTCCGACCGCCGCACCAAATCCGTTGGCGCTGAGGGCTCCAAGGAGGCCTACTTTATAATCGGACAAGTGCAAGTAATTGACCCATAGCGACAGGCCGCCAGCTCCAGCCACAATCGAACCGGCTTCCAAAAAATTCGACATAGCGACAGTGATCGTTGATTTCAAACTGCCTTTCGATGAATCGGACATGATTCTTTCCCCTTTCAGGAATAACTGTTATTCGCAGAGGTGTGTTCACGAAAGCGGGAACACGGAAAAGAAATTACCGCAAATAAAATACCTGTTTTAAGTCTGTCGATACCGGGCTGTTGTCCACATTCGTCTTCATTAACGGCGCCATGTAATCCCACCATTTACGGCAGATTGCCGTATCAGACATTTGCGTCCATTTGTCTTTGTCCTCAATTTCCAAGTAAGCAAACAGCTGACCGGACTGTTCGTCCAGAAAGATACTGTAGTTATGTGCGCCATGAGCCTTCAGTTCCTTCTTCATTTCAGGCCACAATTCATCATGACGCTTCGCATATTCCTCATAATGTTCGGGAAAAAGGTACATGATACTCGCTACGCGGATCAAACGGCATTCCTCCTGTCAGAATATGAATTAAACATGTAATACTCCAGCGCGGGGCGTCACTTGAAATGCGTCTGCCAAGTCCTGAAGCTGGCGGTCTGTAATTGTTTGTTTAATACCGCCCTGTGAGCAAACGGCTGTATATACCTCGGCTCCTTTTTCAGCGGTCTCGATTAAGCCGAACGTATCGTCCATTGTCGGTCCTGCCCCGAAGATACCGTGATGAGGCCATAAAACAATACGCATATCGGCCATTTTCTCGGCGGTTGCCTTACCGATTGAATCCGTACCAGGCACCATCCAAGGAATGATTCCGACACCTTCCGGAAACACAACCAAGCATTCCGTGCACATTTGCCACAACGTGCGTGTAAACTCTACTTCATCAAGATCATGCGTAAATGTCATCGCAATCAAATGGGTTGCATGACAATGAATTATTACACGGTGAGTTGGGTCAACAGATAAACGCTTCGTATGGTTCATCAAGTGAGTTGGAAGCTCGCTTGTTGCCAGTCCGCCGTCTTCAAAACCCCACAATAGTTCGTAAGCGCGGCCATCTTTGGCAATACGGATGATGCCGAGATTCAGGGCAGGCGCATCAATCACGTTTTTAAAGTACTTTCCTGACCCGGTTACGATAAAATAACATCCAGCCAGAGCGGAAGCGTCAAAATTCATTGGAACTACCCGTCTCACACTGTTCAGATCGAGATATGGAGCCAGTTCTTCTTCGTTCAGCAAATAACTGATGTTTCCCCCATTTCGTTCATCCCATCCCAAACGGTACAAGTTAGAGGTGGTTTTCGTCATTTCTTTCATAAATGGTGCAGTTAAAATATCCAGCATCATAATCTAACTCCTCCTTCAAATTGCTCTATGTTTCAATACACTTTCTTCGTACTGTTTAACTTCCTGCAGCCATTGCTCACGGACTGGCACACCTTGCTGCTCACAGAAGTAATCCCATACTGTGCCAAACGGATACATTTTCAATTCTTCACGCAGCGCGAGACGCGACGTATAATCACCCGCAAGTTCCATCTGCTTCAACTGATCGGTCGGTTCAAGCATAGAGCGCAGCAACGCTTTTTGCATGTTCCGTGTTCCGATAACCCCATGCGGCAATCCGGTTAATGCTTGCGTCAAAAAAGTCAAGGCCGATCGCCGTCTTGGGCAGCAGATCATGTGTGATCAGTTCACGTGCGATTTCAAGCAGCTCGTCATCGAGCGTAACAACATGGTCGCTGTCCCAGCGTACAGGACGGCTCATGCAGCAGCATGCCGTTAGCGAATATAGACAAGGCAGAAAGTTTGTTGGATACAACCTCTGTTGGGTGGAAGTGTCCGGCATCTAGGCAGATCAACTTGTTACGGGTTAAACCATATCCCATATAAAATTCATGTGAACCAACCACATAGCTTTCGGAACCGATCCCGAACAACTTGCTTTCTATAGCATCCAGATTATAGCGTTCATCAATTTTTTCAGCGAAAACTTTATCCAGTGCCGCTTCAAGCCGCTTCCGAGGCCCTAAACGGTCTACCGGGACATCCTTGAATCCGTCAGGAATCCAGACGTTTGTAATACATGTTTGCCCCGTTTCTTTTCCGAAGTATTCCCCTACTTTTCTGGCCCGTTTGCAGTGTTCAATCCAGAATGAACGAATGTCCGAATTCGGATGGCTCAATGTAAACCCGTCGGCCGATTTCGGATGTGAAAAACATGTTGGATTAAAGTCCAGTCCCAATCCCAGTTCTTTTGTCCAAGATACCCATTTTTCAAAATGGCGGGGTTCCGATTTCATGAAGATCAACTTTTTCTTCTGTATCCATGTCAATCGCATGCAGATTCAGCTTATGCTTTCCGGGAATAAGCGAGAATGCTTTTTCCAGATCCTGACGCAGCTCTTCCGGAGTGGTCGCCACCCCTGGATAGTTACCTGTAACAGATATCCCGCCGGTCAATTCTTGATCTTGATTCATAAAACCGCGTACATCATCACCTTGATCCGCTAATTTCTTAATCACTTCCTCTGTTTCGATTGACATGAGACGCATACAACTCTTTTGCCTGCTGGTAATTTTGCTTAATTAACGTACTCATCATTTGTTACCTCCTTAAATTGTTTTACCAGTTTTTCGCGATCCAGAGTCTGCGGCTCAAACTTGTTAATTTCAAATGAACTCCGGATGAGCCGTCTGGCTTCCTCGATTGACGCCACCTCTCCAGCCGCCATCATCTGCACCAGTACGTTGCCAATCGCCGTTGCCTCCGTAGGTCCGGCATATACGGTTTTTCCACTTACATCGGCGGTCAGCTGATTGAGATAAGCGTTATTTGCTCCGCCCCCGACAATATGAAGGCTTTCAATGGATTGGCCTGTCAGCTCAGTAAGCTTGTTCATCGCAATGGCATAAATAATCGCTAAATTCGAGTAAACACATCCCGCAAGCTCACCTGCTGTTTTTGGAATCTTCTGATTCGTGCTCGCGCAGTATGCTTGTATTTCAGCCACCATATTGTGTGGATTCAAAAAGCGGTCTTCATTGAAATTAACAAATTGCTGAAATGGCTTTTCCTTTTTGGCTTCAACAACGAATCTAGCAAAATTGTAATCTTGCGGCAGTATTCTCCGAATTTCTTGCATCACCCACATACCGATGATATTTTTGAGAAAACGCGTCGTCTTGTTCATTCCGGCTTCGTTCGTAAAAGCTTCCTTGAAAGCCGCTTCGGTTACAATTGGATGTGCCGATTCAATCCCGATCAAAGACCAGGTGCCACTGCTAAGGAAAGCCCAATTGTTTCCTTCTCCGGGCGTACCGACAACGGCCGATGCCGTATCGTGGGAAGCTACAGTATACACATCACAATCGGGAAGGTCGTAAGAAGGAAACAAGGTTGGATCCAGCTTGCCGATGAAAGTGCCTGGTTCCACAATCTCGGGAAACTGATCGGGCTTTAAGCCAATAACTTTTAACAGTTCCTCGTCATATGTGCGTGTTTGCAAATTAAAGAGTTGCGTTGTCGAGGCGTTTGTTACCTCCTGAACAGCTTTTCCGGTAAGCCGGTAATTCAGATAGTCAGGAATTAAAAGAATTTGCTTGGTTTGTGCCAGCTTATCTTTTTCTTCTTCATACAATTGATACAACGTGTTGAATTGGAGAAACTGGATGCCTGTCTTGCGGTAAATTTCTTCCTGCGGAATTTTGCTGAATACCTTTCCCATCGTTTCCGCCGTACGTGAATCCCGATAAGAAAACGCTTCCTGCAAGCGCTTTCTATCATCGCCAAGAAGGAGATAATCAACTGCCCAAGTATCAATCCCTACCATACAACTGTTATGCCCGTGAGATTTCACAATCGCCAGTCCTTTAATGGTCTCCGTTAACAAGTGGTCTATGTCCCAAACACATTTTCCATGGTGGTTGGTGGAGCCATTGGCAAACCTGTGAACTTCTTGCAGCTGCAGTTTTCCCTCCTCCATGCTGGAGAGTATGAGTCGTCCGCTGGAAGCGCCTATATCAACAGAGACGTATACTTGATTCATTTCGCTTTCACCTTACCTTTCACATCTTGAGGAATGTGTATTGTAACCTGCAAGTCTAGATTAATCCTAAAACAAAAATAAATCAACACTAATAACTTTGTTTCATTTGTATTTTATGTGTATTTTTTTGTTTGACAAAAAAAGAACAGTGTTATGCAGTCTAAAAGTACATAACTATGTTCACTCAGCCTCACCAATGTCCTCAAATCGGAAACGAAGACGTCATCGACTCCTCAGACCGTAGTGAAAAAGGAGTCATCATCGGCCGCTTCGGCCTTGATTTGAAGAAAGAAAAAACGCAGCGCGAAATTGCAATTGGGATCTCTTTTGGACATAACTCTTGAGGCGGTTTGACCAGCTCCTTTTTCCTCCGGATTCCGCACAAACTTTCGCAGCACGCGGTGCCATTGCTAATCATTCTTCTGATTTGCTGAACAAATATTGTGGATGTTTTTTTGCTTTCGTCAAATCTTTCAAAAACCCTCCCATCCGAACTGGGTCGCGATGCCGGGTTGCTGGATCAATCCTCTGGGTGTTTGAATGAAGATAAGAGAATGATTGCTTGGAATCACTCTATCAAGTTGTATTAATAGATATCATGTGATAACTTAAAATGTAAGCGCTTAACTAAAATTATCCAGTCTTCACAAGAGTTTGAAAGGAGGAAAGGGAAGAATTGAGTACGAGGGGTTTTTGACCGTCAGAAAGTCTTTAAAAATGAAAAAAGAAACAAGGAGTGTTTGAATGTTCGGAATGTTTAAAAAACTATTAAATACCTCTTTACTTCCGATTTTCGCTGGATTATTTTTATTGTTTCATTTGATTTTAGGAGGACCCGCGGCAGCCAATGCCGGGTCAACGAACAAATCTGATGAGTATACTGCGCCATCAATAGAAAGCGGAACCATTCTGCATGCTTGGAATTGGTCGTTTAACACTTTAAAAAATCATATGAAAGATATTCATGATGCGGGATATACAGCGATTCAGACGTCTCCGGTAAACCAAGTGAAGGAAGGAAATAATGGGGATAAAGGAATGGCGAACTGGTACTGGCTCTATCAGCCGACCTCTTATCAGATTGGCAACAGTTACTTAGGGACTGAAAAAGAATTTAAAGAAATGTGTGCCGCGGCTGAAGAATATGGTGTGAAGGTCATTGTTGACGCAGTCATAAATCACACAACAAGTGACTATGCTGCAATATCGAGTGAAATTAAGAGTATTCCAAACTGGACGCATGGAAATACACAAATTAAAAATTGGTCCGATCGAAAAGATGTTACACAGAATTCATTGCTGGGGCTGTATGATTGGAATACACAGAATACACAAGCACAGTCATATCTAAAAAATTTCTTAAAGAGAGTATTGAATGATGGTGCCGCCGGGTTTAGGTATGACGCGGCCAAACATATAGAGCTTCCGGATGATGGTGATTACGGCAGTGATTTTTGGCCGAATATGACAGATACATCTGCAGAGTTTCAATATGGAGAAATATTACAAGACAGTGCCTCCAGGGACGCTGCATATGCGAATTATATGAATGTAACAGCATCTAACTATGGGCATACCATAAGGTCTGCTTTAAAGAATCGTAATTTTAGTACGTCGAATATCTCCAATTATGCATCAGATGTACCTGCAGATGATCTGGTCACATGGGTGGAATCACATGATACGTATGCCAATGATGATGAACAATCAACATGGATGAGCGATGATGATATTCGCTTGGGCTGGGCGGTTATTGCTTCTCGTTCAGGGAGTACACCTCTCTTTTTCTCCAGACCTGAGGGCGGCGGAAATGGCGTAAGATTCCCTGGAAAAAGTCAAATAGGTGATCGCGGGAGTGCCTTATTTAAAGATCAAGCCATTACAGCGGTCAATAAATTTCATAATGTAATGACTGGAAAGCCTGAGAAACTCTCTAACCCGAATGGAAACAACCAGATATTCATGAATGAGCGCGGATCTGAAGGCGTAGTTTTGGCGAATGTAGGTTCATCATCGGTTTCTATCCATACTTCAACAGATTTACCTGATGGTGATTATGATAATAAAGCCGGGGATGGTTCGTTTAAAGTAACGAATGGTAACCTTACAGGTACGATCGGCAGCAGAGCTGTGGTCGTTCTTTATCCTGACGATATCGCAAATGCACCTAATGTCTTCATCGAGAACTATAAAACAGGTGTGACACATTCTTTTTATGATGATCAACTGACGGTCACTCTGCGTGCAGATGCTAAAACAACAAAAGCTGCTTATCAAATAAATAATGGTGATGAGGCAGAGTTTAAGGATGGAGATCGATTAACCCTTGGAAAAGGAGAACCACTTGACACAACATACAAGGTCACTTTAACAGGAACGAACAGTAATGGAGTAAGCAGGACAAATGAATACACTTTTGTTAAAACAGACCCATCTTCCGTAAAAACAATTGGCTATCAAAATCCAAATAATTGGGGCCAAGTAAATGCATATATATATAAGGAAAATGGAGGTCAGGCAATAGAATTGACCGGATCTTGGCCGGGAAAAGCAATGACTAAGAATGCAGATGGAATTTACACTCTGACGTTACCAGCTGATACTGATACAACCGGCGCCAAAGTGATTTTTAACAATGGCAGCACCCAAGTACCCGGAATTAATCAGCCTGGATTTGAGTATGTGCGAAATGGTTTATATCATGACTCTGGCTTAACGGGTTATCTGCCTAATTCAGGTCGGACATTCCGTTAACATCAATCAGCCTAAGTGAAAAATCGCTTACTTTATCTGATGGAGCAGGCCAAGCGGCCTGTTCTTTCCTCTATTATAGTCCATTTTTAAACTGTAATAGAACCTTCCTTAGAACTTTCCGCAGTTTATCCAATAGGAAAAAAATAAAATAGAATAGAAAAAAATTGAACAACAAATTAAATACTTGAAAACCAAATAACCATTCTCCGGAATAACCAAACCACTCAGCTGGATAACCAAAAAAATAATGAGTCTCAGAAAATTCATTATCTGTTCGAAGTCCTATTCCAGGAATAAGAGATAAGCTAACAATTGTAATCAAGCTTAGAAGAGAATATACTTTCTTTCTCGCCTGTTTCATATTATTTCCTTTTATGTAAATTTGTATAGAATTAGATCATTTTATATAACATTATAACATACGTT
>NZ_MRBK01000026.1 GCF_001969815.1 Bacillus swezeyi
GATTTTGTCATCCTTTCAGCGTGACCCGAAACCTTTGCAGTCTAGGAAGGCCGAGCATCGGGCTTTCACAGGACGTCCGCGCACTTAACCGTCGTTCCTTACTTTTAGATGTGATGACGGCGGCGTTCAGGCAGGACGCCTGAGCGATTAGCCGCCGTTCCTTCCTTGAACGTGAGCACCGACTCAGCAGGCCTGACAACGAATGCGAGGGTTTGTCGACACGCTGAGCAGATTTCCTAAAGGAAATCTGCCGCGCAACCTTTCATCAACCGACACCGAACCGCCGTTCACATGCCGTTCGAATTGATCGTAACGGAAGCTGAGCGGTTTCCTTTGATGTCAAACCATGTTTCACCCGCATTTTCACAGGCGACATACATCATGTAGATTTTTTTACAAATACGAAAAAAAGAAAGTGCCGCTTCAACACTTTCTTCTCCATTTTAATTTCCTCTTTGCTTTTTCACCTTTTCAAGCTGAGATACTGTCACCAACTGATAGCCCTGCTGGTTCAGTCTCTCAATAATCTCTTCAGCGGCCTCGGCTGACGCAGCATAAATATCGTGCATCAAGACGATTTTTCCGTCTCCTGCATGACTCATCACATGATTGACGATTTTTTGTTTATTTCTGACCTTCCAGTCTTCCGGATCAACATCCCATAAAGAGATTTTCAGATTGGTAAGTCCTCGGACAGAATCATTGATTCCGCCGTATGGAGGCCTTAAATGTGTCGGAAGATGGCCGCTGATTTTCTCAATCACTTGTTGCGTATCATCGATTTCCTTGTATGCTTTTTCATCTGAAAGCCTTGTGAGCAATGGGTGATCCCACGAGTGATTGCCCACTTCATTTCCTTCTTTCATCATCCTTTTTACCGTTTCAGGATAGACTTGAGCTCTGCTCCCCAGCACGAAGAATGTCGCATGCCCTTCATATTTCTTTAACGCATCCAATATTTTATTTGTTGAGGCAGGGTTTGGCCCGTCGTCAAATGTCAGGGCGATCACTTTACCATTCGGATTTACTTTTGCTTCTTTCGGAAGAGGAACAGCTTCCTGCTTTTGCTTTGCCTGAGAGCGATCCTTTTTCATATTTTCATATTGATCTTTTAAAATATCTCTCAGCTGCTCTTTTTTGATTTTAACAGACTGCTCCAAGCCTGTTTGCTCCTTCTCAAAATAGAATTCTACTTCGTCCTCAAGCAGGGCAAAACGGCTGAAGTTTTCTTCAACAGGACTTGTACCTTCTCTTAATAACGCTAGATCAGCGGCGGCATTTTCATTTTTCAATTGCTGATAGGCCAGGCTTGAAATTTTGTTCAGATAGTCTGAATTCTCTATAAAAAGGTCTTCAAGCGCAAGTAATTTTTTATGTTTCAAGTCGGCGTTAAACGTTTTGATCGTCGTTTTTCCCGGAGCGCTTCCGATTGCTATGTATTCATTTAAAACCACTGCAGCCGTTTGTTTTGTGTGATAGACAATCTTATATTTGATATTCAATTCAAATGGCCCGTTTTCATTTTGAGCCCGCGCATTTGCGTTGTTTTCTTTAAAGCGGTTCAGTTGATCACGGACATATGTTTTTAATTGATCATCGATTTCTTTGATATGAAAGACGGGGTAATGGACGGCGTATCTCTCTTCATCGCTGTCGCTGACTAATGATTCGACCCCGATCTGTGCATCATCACGGCCTTGTTTTGGCTGAGGGGCCTCTGTATCGCTCGATACTTTATTAAAAGAGTACCCCGCCAATCCTATTAATATCGTTAAAAAAATCAATGCTTTGATCCATCGCAATGATGGCGGTTTGACAGACATCCCTGTTCACTCTCCTGCGTTATTAGATCTGTTTTTCTTCCTGTTTTGGTTAGATGTCTGGCATGTAAACCAAGATTAATATAAAAGAGAAGCAGGAATCTTGATTTCTTGGTTGCCAGCAGCATACGGCGCAATATCATACTGCTGAAAGACAATGGAAATTCCGTTGTTTGTATAATAGAAAGCAGTATTTTCATCTAAGTGGATATCGCTCTTTTTAAGGTCTGAATAAAATTGTTCCGGATGTTCGTTTATATAGCTGTAAATATAGTTTTTAGCTTTTTCGATTTTGGCCTGGTTATTTAAAAGGTCTATCAGGTTCACCCGCTGATGCTTAGCAAAATCATAGTTGTAGGATGTAACGGTATACATTCCGTGCGCTCCGCCGGAGAACTGGTAGTCATATATTAAAAAGCTCAGTTTGTCTCCGTCGTTGTATTTGACTTTATACGACGTTTCGTAGACGCTGTCTTCATCCTTTTTCCCCGCTTCTTTCTTCAGCTTCTGATATTCCTTGAAAGACGCTTTCATATGATGCTCAATTGCATCATGAACCAGCTTGAGATCATCGGCTTTTAACCCGCTGAATGCCGGAAACAATAAAGAATTGATGTCTTTGTAAAGCTCGGTATGAACTGAAGCTTTTCGATTTTGTGAAGCATTTATTTGAGATGATCCTTTATTGATCATAAATAGCAGCGACGCAGTAAGTACCAAAAATCCTAAAATCGCCATCGCTTTCTTCATAGGCATACTCCTTTGTCAATCTTCTTTCAAACTCGTAACATATCATTTTACTTTGTAACACAAATGTAATATTTATATCACATTTGTAATGATACTCACTTTTAAGTCCTCCGTCAACTTTTTTGGGTAAAAATTTCTTTATACGGGAAAAATAAGACACCCTCAAGCTGAGAGTGTCTTTTTGCGAGATTCGTTTGCTCAAAGATTAGCATCCTCTTTCCGTCAAGTGCCCTTTTTCTTTTTCCATGGCTTTAATACAGAAATGCAGAAGATCAAAACAGTGATTGCGATCTGGATGATGACGGCATATTGCCTGAGTGAATGATTTTGTATAAATACGGGATCATGCAAAACGGCGCTTTTTTCGGCTTCAAGCATATCCATATTTGACGTCATCAATTGATCGACAATGAATATCCCAATGAACGTCTGGATGATGAAAAGCACCCATTTCACAGTGATCCATCTATGTTTGAAAAATCCCCACTTTGTCAGGATTCCGTATATAAAACCGATCAATAAAGTGCCGACAGCGCCAATTCTAATCGTATGGTCGCTGATGATAACGGCATGCTGATAAAATGACAACGTTTCTTCATATGCCGCCATGTTTACCGCGAAATGCAAAGCCAAAGAGCTCATGATGCCGCCGAAAAACATCGCCGCTAATAGAATATGGATGATCTTCAGCCACTTCATTCCCGCCGGACCCAGCTTCTTCAAAACTCTCTTCCTCTCCTTTAACATCAAAGTCCTGTCAAGTTTAGCAGGGAGGCCGGCGGTCAAACACAGGCTGCGGTCTTAATCATCAGTTGGACTGGAGTCTTCATTTTGTGCGTATTGATTCACCATTTCAAATAATGTTTTCTTTGTCCTTTCGATTAATTCAGAAGGTTTTTGAATGACCGCTTCCCGGCCGAATGAGATGAAATAATCCGAAAAAAAGTCAATATCCTTTGGCGCGATCCCGCCTTTCAGCATTCCGGAACCGTCTTCTCTCACATGCAGCTCAAGATGCGGCCATTTGAGGAAACCGTATCGCTCCACGCCTTTTTTTGTCAGTTTCACGGATAATTCCAATATCTCCCGGGGACGGGCCAAAACCGAAAACCGGTTTTTTAAATTTATTTCGGACAAATCAATCGGAACGGTATTTTCATCAAGTTCGACAAACATGATCCGGTCGCATCTGAACATGCGATAATCCTCTCTTAAAAAGCAATAAGCCGGGCAATACCATTTTCCTTGATTGGCATAGATGCCGATCGGCTGAATGGTCCTCTCGCTTGTTGTGTCATTTGTGTCATATTTGATGAGCAGGACATTTTGCTGAACCGCCGCCTCGAGCAGCACCCTTAAAAACGGAATTTCCTCTTTTTGTTCATAGGCCGTGTAAAAATCGACGCGGTCCTTCATGCTGTCAATCGTTTCCCGAATATCTCCGGCAAGATTTAAATAAAACTTTTTCTTGATGGAATCGTACTGGGCATCAAACGGGAGAGACATATAGTGCCTGAGCGCATGGATCGCAAAGAATATGGAGATCGCTTCATTCTCGCTGAATGCGATGGGGGGAAGAATTCTTTCATTTAACACCTGATAGCCGCCGTGGGGCCCTGTTTCAGAATAAAGAGGAACCCCTAATTCACTGAGCTCTTGCAAATCCCTTAAAACGGTCCTTTTGGAAACCCCGAATTCCTGCGCCAATTCACCGACCGTAAACCGTTTCTTTCGATTCACCATCATCATCATTTCGTTTAATCTTTTTGCTTTTGACATAAATACCTCCCGAAAAAACATTTTAACCATGACATAAGTTGTCACCATTATAATATACAATCGCCTTAGAACAACAAAAAAGGAGATGTTTCAAATATGGAAATGCCATTCACCCCGTACATCCTAATGAACGGAAGAGCAAAGGAAGCAATTGAATATTATCGGGAAGTGCTGGATGCTGAAGTCAAGTTTCAGCAGACCTTAGGCGAAGGGCCAAAGGATGAGGCTGCGAATTTTAAAGAAGAGGAATTAGATCTGGTTGCACATGCCGTTTTGACAATCGGCGGAGCCACCCTAATGATTGCCGACATCATTCCAGAGCTGCCTTTTCAAAGCGGAAATCAAATCTCAATTTGCATCACGGCTGATGATGCGCAATCGGCTAAACAGCTGTTCGATAAGCTCAGAGAGCAGGGCGAGGTCAATTTAGAACTGAAAGAAACGTATTTCAGCCCCGCCTATGGCATTGTCACAGATCCATACGGTGTCGCCTTTCAGATTTTTGCAGCAAGAAATTGATATTAAAAGGTCTTTCTGTTTTCAGAAAGGCCCTTTGTCATTCACCTCCTCATTTAAGCTGCTCATCATTAAAATTTTTCCCCTTCATATTATCTTTTAATGAAAGCGAAATCATATGTTTGTGGCACACTTGCATCATGATTTCTTCTTCTCCATGTAAAAAATGACGTTGAAAAAGGGCTGCATTATGCGGGCCCTTTTAATGGAGAAAATGTGTTTTTTCTTTTTTTATTTCATTCCATTTCTTGATGAACGCTTCCCGTTCAAGAACACACACCTAGCCGATGATAATTTGCGCATGCTGTCGGCCTAACCACAATCTCGTTTACGTCTACTTCGGAAGGCTGTTCGATAGCGGACAGGATTGCACGTGCAATCGCCTCAGGCTGAATCGAAATGTGCCGGTATTCTTCTCGTCTGGCGGGCTTCTTCATCTGAAATGCTGTCTGCCGGCAAACTCATTTGGTTTTGCGGGCAACATTCGGCGATTTTATTGAACAAAAGGGGTGAGAAATGACTCTCACTCCCTCTGATTATTTTAAACAATTTCATTCATGAGCAAACTAATCTAAACCCGTTTTAATGCCAAACCCCACCAGCACCATACCTGCAGCTTTTTGAAAGACCTTCTGGAATTTGACGCTTCGAAGCCATTTTTTGGCGTAATCGATCAGATATACAAGAATGAGAAACCAAAACACTGCAAGACACGTAAGGATCAAAGCGAGTATGATCAGCTGCTGATTGACGCTTTCCTTCAAATTGATAAATTGCGGCATGATCGTGATATAAACCAAAACAGTTTTAGGATTCAGGACATTACTGAACAATCCTTGCATAAACGAATTTTTATAATGCCGACTGGAAGAGTCTTCAGGCTTGTTTTTCTCGGCTTGCATGTCCTCCAAAGAAAACATCCTTTTGGCAAAAAAACTTTTGATGCCTAAATAAATTAAATAGGCCGCGCCCAAGTATTTGATTGTATTGAAAAGAATGACCGACTTCGCAATCACAACCGCCAACCCGAGAATGGCAATCAGCGTCCAAAAGGAAAGTCCCGTCGCTAATCCGAGAACATTGCAGCGTCCGGCGTTCGGACCATACCGAAGCGTATTTTTCACAACGAGCATCGTATCAGCTCCGGGTATCACAACCATCATGGCGGCGATCGATATGTATGACAGCAGGCTATCCATCAGATGTCTCCCTCCATACTGATTTTTCTGTTGAAAATACCACAGTTTTCATATAGTGACTACCTTAGTAACTACTTATAAAAAGTGTATCAGCGCACTTGAAATAAATCAATACATCCCGCAAAATATGAGTTACAAAGACAGCGACTAATTTTGAGGCTGGAGGATGTATGAAGGAAAACATTTTAGAAATACTTAAACATCTGAATTTTACCGAATATGAATCGAAAGCATACCTCGCGCTATTGGAAGAATCGCCGCTGACAGGCTATGCGGCGGCAAAAAAATCCGGTGTTCCGCGGTCGAAAATATATGAAGTGTTGGAGAGCCTCGTGATTCGCGGCGATATTTTTGTAAGCTACGGCAACACTCCGCAGTACATTCCCGTTCCTGCCAAGGAGCTGATTAAAAACCGCCGCCTGAAGGCGGAAGAGACTTTTGAACAGGCAGAAAAATATTTTGAGAAATTTGAGCGTTCCGCAAATGACCGTGAAAATATCTGGAATATCACCGGACGGAGCGAAATACTCGATAAGGTAAAGGCGTGTATATTATCTGCCCAAAAAAGAATTCTCTTGGAAATTTGGAAAGAGGATTTCAAAGAATTAGAACCAGAACTAAGACAAGCCGCAAAAAAAGGCGTCAACGTAATCATTATTGCTTATGGCGACATTGAGGCTGATTTCGCTAATGTATATCTGCATGACAGGAGCCGCGAGATTACAGAAGAGTATGACGGACGGTGGCTCGTATTCAGCGCGGATGATTCTGAAGTTGTAGCAGGCATGGTTTCTCAGGGGAAAGACAGCCGTGCGGCATGGACGATGCATGTGGGATTGGTCATGCCGATTACGGAAGTGATGATTCATGATCTGTACCTCATGGAGATTATGGAGAAACATAGAGAGGTGTTGGAGGAAAGTTTCGGTGAAAACCTCATCCATTTACGCCGAAAATTTTCGATCCATCCGGATTTCAAAAAACATTACGTGAAATAAAAGCGGCCCGCATATGTTGCGGGCCTTTGCATTCTTTATGTCTTTTGCGATGCCTCCCAGCGGGCGACTTCCTCCCTGATTCGCGGCGCCGCTTCTTTTCCAAACAGCTCAATCGCCTTCATGACATCATCATGCGGCATCGTGCCAACGGGCACATGCAGCATAAACCTTGTGATCCCTACATTCTTGCGGAGATGAATAATTTTTTCCGCTACCGTCTCAGGGTCACCTACATAGAGCGCTCCCTCAAAGCTGCGCGCAGCATCAAAGCTGGATCGGCTGTACGGCCCCCAGCCGCGCTCCCTGGCGAGCGTGTTCATGGCCTGCTGGGTGGATGGGAAGAATTGATCGGCAGCCGTCTGTGTATTCTCGGCAAGAAAGCCGTGCGAATGAGAGGCGACCTTAAGCTTTGAAGCATCATGCCCTGCATGCTTTGCCGCTTTTTTATAAAGCTGAACTAGCGGAGCAAAGTGCAGCGGACTCCCCCCGATAATGGCCAGAACAAGGGGCAGGCCAAGCAGTCCAGCGCGAACGACGGATTCCTGGTTGCCGCCGCTGCCGATCCATACAGGCAATGGATTCTGCACAGGGCGCGGATATACGCCTACATTTTGAATAGCCGGACGATGCTTACCGCTCCACGTTATCCTTTCCGACTTTTGCAGCTCCAAAAGCAAATCAAGCTTCTCCTCAAACAGCTCATCATAATCGTCTAAATCGTATCCAAACAGCGGGAAGGATTCGATGAAAGATCCCCGACCCGCCATGATTTCCACCCTTCCATTTGAGAGGCCGTCTAGCGTGGCGAAATCCTGGAAGACGCGTACCGGATCATCAGATGAAAGCACTGTGACTGCACTTGTCAGACGAATTCGCTTCGTCTGCGAGGCCGCTGCGGACAGTACGACGGCAGGAGAAGAAGCCGCATAATCTTCACGGTGATGCTCCCCCACACCGAAAACATCCAAGCCCACTTGATCGGCAAGGACGATCTCCTCTACTACTTCACGCAGACGCTCTGCATGGCTGATCACTTTTCCGGATTTGATATCCGGGGTTGTTTCTACAAAGGTGCTGATGCCTAATTCCATTTTGTTTTTCCTCCACATGATGTTTCCTTTGATTTTTTCTTTACATCCTTGATTTATGTATGCTGGCAACTCTTAACCTGCATCATATTGTTATATATAGAATACGGCGAGCGTTTTGATCATGCAATTGATGTGATTCGGCTGTCGATCGGCATCACGTTTCTTCTTGATTTCTTCATCAATTGAATTTTCATTCACACCGACGACCTCGCTTCTTATTGTAACTATTTCATTTTTTCCTATAAAAAATACTTCAATATCAGACTTCCCTTGGAAGGATATTGTGAATTATTGTACTTAAACTAAAAGGCTTTACTTACATCATTTAGAGCCATTTGTTCTGAACCATTCCTTGTCTTAAAACCAAAAGGCCAATTATCAAGCACAATAAATTATTCCTCTTCGAGATCATTCACTTTTTCGTTAAGTAAGACTCCAAATAGGCGGGGGATTAAATATTGGATTCAGCCTGCTCCGCATAGGAGACTCCCCAATCAGATAGAGTGATTAATATCGGTAAAAGACTTTTTCCAACTTCAGAAAGAGAGTATTCTAATTTAGGCGGCACTTGATTATAAACAAATCGATTGACTATACCGGCCTCTTCTAATTCCCTAAGCTACTTTGTTAACATTTTTTGTGTAATCTGCGGCAATTCTCTTTTTAATTCACCAAATCGCATATTTCTTTCACCCAAATACCACAAAATGAGGACTTTCTATTTACCTCCTATTAGGAAGAAAAACAGACAGTTTGAAATCAACGATAGCAGTTGCGGTGTCCAACTGTTTGGAGGCGGGGTCGATCGCGGCCGGGGCAGGCGGGCTTTCTGGGTTGAATACCTTGTGCTAAAGTCGGCCTTCTCGGCGCGCTAAGCGCGTCATACCGTCTAATCAGAATACTTGCATTTTAGAAATTGAACGGCCAATATAGAATCAGGCCACATGTCAATTCTATTGTTTGACATACTAGACAGAAATGAGGGATTCCAATGGAACTGTCAGGAAACACAGTGCTGATTACAGGCGGAGCATCAGGAATCGGCTTCGCTTTTGCCGAACGTTTTATGAAAGCTGGGAATACGGTCATTGTCTGCGGAAGACGCGAAAGCAAACTCAAAGAAGCAAAAGAAAAATTTCCGGACATGATAACCCGCACCTGCGACGTAACAGTTGAAAAGGAACGGCTCGCACTATTTGAATGGGTAAAAGAACATCATCCTCAAGTGAACGTGCTTGTCAATAATGCGGGAATTCAGCAGCGTTTTCATATTTTAAAAGCCGATGTGAAAGACAACTGGGCTGACTACAATAAAGAAATGACCGTGAATATGGAAGCGCCGATTCACTTGGCTATGCTCTTTGCACAGTATTTTGCAGAAAAAAATGCGAAAGCTGCCATTATCAATGTGACGTCAGGCTTGGCGTTCACGCCGATGGCGATTGCCCCGGTCTACTCTTCGACGAAAGCCGCGCTCCACTCCTTTACGATGAGTCTAAGACATCAGCTGTCAGATGCCGCTGTTGAGGTTATTGAAGTCGCTCCTCCTGCAGTTAACACAGATTTAGGCGGTGTCGGACTGCATGATTTCGGCGCCCCTTTAGATGAATTCGCCGATGCGATCTTCAATGGACTTCAAGAAGGGCGATTCGAAATCGGCTATGCCATATCTGAAAAAGCCTTGCGCATGTCAAGAGACGAAATTGATGAAAGCGTCAGCCAAATGTACAACTCTTTAAAACATTCCATCGAATAAATGGACAATGCCAAAAGCGCTGCAGAAAAGCCCCTTTTGGCATTTTATTGTTCAAATAAGGACGGGCGTATGGGTTGTCCCCTTCAGTCAGCCGTTTTATCATATAAATATACCCATTAATCGGAAATGGAAGGAGTGATCCAGGTGCCGATTATTCTCCAGCGAATTTATCACGAAAACCCCCAATCAGAAGGCCGCCGCATTTTAATTGATCGGGTATGGCCCCGCGGAATTTCGAAAGAAAAAGCGAAGCTTGACGATTGGATGAAAGAGATCGCCCCAAGCCCCGATTTAAGGAAATGGTTTGATCATGATCCGAAAAAATTCGCTGCTTTTCAGCAGGCATACAAAGACGAAATCAAACAGGACCCTTTGAAGCAGGCCAAGCTCAAGGAATTAAGGGGCATGGCGCGCGAAGAAAACCTTATCCTGCTTTACGGCGCAAAAGATGAGGTTCACAATCATGCCGTTGTCCTTAAAGAAATATTGGAATCATTGCTCTGACCTTTGATAGGGATCATGAAACTTTTTTGTGCGGGCTCTCGTATTACAATCAACACAGAAAATGAAAAGGATGGTCAAAATGGAGACGGGCTTTTTTTGGCTGGGTCTGGGTTTAGCGGCTTTGGGCTATTTCATTGGCGACGGATTGAAAAATTTCAAAAACCCAAAAGGAAATGTCGCCGGGTACCCTCATTTAATCAAAGAAAGAGATTTGCAATATTATTTAGGTTTAAGCAAAGAAGAAACGAAAGAAATGCTCCACAAATATCCTGACATCCCTAAAATCGAATTGAAAGGCACGACATATTATCCTTATCAGCACTTGATGGAATGGATGTCGTCTGCAGACCTTTATCAAAATTAAGCGCAGCATCAAGCTGCGCTGACTACTTACGACTATTCCAAAATTTCTATATAACCTTCCGAACCATTGATCCTTATCTTTTGCCCATCTTTGATATCCTTCGTGGCATTCTCAACTCCGACAACGGCTGGAAGTCCGTATTCCCGGGCAATGACGGCGCCATGTGTCATGAGTCCGCCCACCTCAGTCACCAAGCCTTTGATAGAGACGAACAGCGGCGTCCAGCTCGGATCTGTGAATGGCGTGACAAGGATATCTCCCTCTTCGATATCAGCTTCCTCTAATTTTAAAATGACTCTGGCTCTTCCTTCGATGACCCCTGATGAAACAGGGATGCCCGCCAGCGCTCCTTCAGGGAGATTCTCTCTGCCGTATTCTCCAGTTATGACCTCGCCTTCAGATGTCATCAGCCGCGGAGGCGTCAATTTTTCATAGTGTTCATATTCCGCTTTTCTTTCTTTGATGACCTCGTAATCGAGGCGATTTGTGCTCACAGCATCCTTGAATTCTTTAAAGGATAAATAATAGACATCCTCTTTCGCTTGAATAAGCTTCTTTTCCTGCAAAACATCGGCTTCTTTCATCAATGCTTGCTTATAGACAAAGTAACGCTTGATCAGTGCATATTTTGGATATTCCCGATAGCCGATAAAATTCCGCAGAACACTGATCATCTTCTTTGTCTTTTTCGCCTTTTGTCTGCCCCCTTTTAATTGCTCCAAACGGCTTAAAAGGTTCCTCTCCTTTTGTTTTGCCTCAAGCCTTCCCTGCTCAAACTTGGCCGCACACGCCCCCGGCTCAAAATTTTTGATGTTGCTCAAAATCAACGGGACAAGCGCAGAAGGCCGTTCACTCCAGCGGGTCTTAGTAATATCGATCTCCCCAGTGCAGCGCATGCCGTATTTGTAAAGATATTCCCGCAAAACCCGGCTGACGGCTGCTCCTCCTTCAAACCGTTCAAGATCTTCAAAAAAGGTTTCATCATTGGCGTGCTCAAAATACTTCTGTACCTCAGGGTATGGTCTGGCAGCATCAGCTACGTCCAGGAGCGCCAGACCCATTTCGGATGTGACATTGTTCGAAACCGATTGGGAAAGAATATCGGCCGCACTCTTTTCCCCCAGCCATTTCTCCATTTTTTTATTGATCCAATACACCGCATACAAACCAACCATGATGACGGCCATGCTCCGTGAATCATAGAGGACTTTTTTCTGCTCCTTTTGATCTTCTGCAATGACTTCAAACAACGCTTCACCGGAGACGTTTTGCATTCGTTGTTCAGCATTTTTTACAGACGCCTCTGCTTTAGACATAAGCTCGCTGACGATCCCCGTGTCGTTTTTCCGGTAAATCTTCAGCGCCTCTTTTGGAAGAGACCATGGCATTCCTTCAGAACCTAACGTAAACATCCGTTTTCCTTTGGGTAATTTTTTGACAAGCTCCTTCCTTTTCAAAAAATGAGAAAGTGAGCTGTACATCAGCGGATCGTTTTTGCCCATCGAACTGAGGACAATCTTCCGGCCAATGGAAGATGCCAAATCATGTGATAAATCAATAAAGAGCCTTCCGCCGGCACATGTCATTTCAGTATCCGAGATCATTCCGAAGAGGGACATCCCGAGCGGGTTGATCGGTTCTGTCATCATTTGCTGGTGTCCTACTGACATATAGATGCGAAGCCTGTCATCGTTCTTTTTCGGAAGAGGAAATAATGTTGTCACCGGACGGCTCTGGACAAAGTAAAACACACCATCAGCCAGACACCATTCAATATCCTGCGGCGACTCAAAATGAGCCTCGATCCTCCGTCCCCATTTCCCCAGCTGCAAAATCTCTTCATCCGTCAGTGTTTGGCTTTTCTGCTGATTGATCTCAATCTCGCGTTCTTCTGTACCGCCGCTTTCTAATGAGTAGACCGCGTTTTTTTTCGCTGAAACCGTCTTTTCAACAATTTCCCCTTCGCAAATCTTATAGTTATCGGCAGACACAAGCCCTGATACGAGCGCCTCCCCCAATCCAAAGCTTGCATCGATAGATAATACTTTTCTGTTGAATGTGACGGGATCAGCCGTAAACAAAATGCCCGAGACCTGTGGAAATACCATCTTCTGAACCACGACAGCTAATTGAACTTTGCGGTGGTCAAAACCGTTTTGAATCCGATAGATGACGGCGCGCTCCGTAAACAATGAAGCCCAGCATCTACTGATATGCTGCAAAATCGCTCTTCTCCCAACGATATTCAAGTAGGTATCCTGCTGCCCTGCGAAAGAAGCATGTGGCAGATCTTCAGCCGTAGCACTTGAGCGAACCGCATATGCCTCATCCTCACCAAGCTTTGTGTAACAGCGAATAATCTCTTTTTCGAGATTGTCAGCCATCTCCGCCCTTTCGATTACATCGCGTATTTTTTGGCTGATTTGACTGATCCGCTTCCTGTCTTTCACCTTTAAAACAGACAGCTGATCAAGCAATTCGCCGACCTCCTGATGGTCGTCAATCACGTGTTGATAAGCTTCAGTAGTAACGCAAAAACCCGCCGGTACTTGAATGCCTTCGATCTTTGACAGCGCAACGAGATTCAGCCCTTTTCCCCCAACAAGCGGCAAATCGGTTTTATCGACCTCATGAAAGCCCAGTACATATTTTCGCAAAAGGCACCCTCCCCTTTCTTTCATCGCTCAATCCCAAAACGAATCATATTCAAAAAACGGTTTCTCTCTTCAAGGAGACGTCTATTATAGGCCGGATCAAAATCATGTTCTGCCCGGACCTCTGATAAAAACTTTTGTTCAAAATGCTCCATCATCACCATAACCAATTCAAACGCCTCGTCACGATCAACTCCTTCCTTTAAAGGCACCTGTTCAAATAGCTGTTTCAAAAAGCGGTTTCTTACAGCGAATTGCTCCCCGTATTTTTCAGCTATATCATCCTTCAGCTCAGAAGGCGGTGAATAAAAAGCATCCATCGTCACCTTGTAAACATCAGGATACTTTTGGAAAAATCCAAGCTTCGCCAAGCTTATTTTTTCTTTCGCCGCAAAAAAACCCTTGTATTGCGACAGATCATCCAATGACAAATGCGCCTTCAATTTTTCAATGCAATCATCGAGCACAGACAGATATAAATTCTTCTTGCTTTTGAAATGGTGAAATATCAGCGCCTTTGAGATGCCGGCCGCTTCCGCCAGCATCCCGGTCGAAGTTTTTGAATATCCATGGCGGGCAAAAACTCCCAGACAGGCATCAAGTATTTGTTCTTTTTCATAAAGCTGCAAAGGCAAAGAAATCATTCCTTTTCGTTTATTGTCCAATTGGTTAGTAAAAATTGTAACGTTTGCTGACCGGGCAGTCAATATAATACTTCTGTTGAAAGGGCCATTTTCATATATATGCCTTCCATTTTATGATGGCTTCAAAAACACGTTGGTTTCACAATATAGCCGTCATTAGTTAAATGAAAATAAACATTCAAATCGCCGGAGTGATCATGAATGCTTACTTTGCTTGGCAAATTTGTTTTGCTCTTTATTTTATGTTGTCTTTCATTCTCAATATGGAAAATGGCCTTTTATGTAATAGCAAAACAACTGATTGGCAAAACAGCCGACCGGACCGCGCTGAACTGGATCTTGCATGTGCTCGTTAAAAACGGCGCGAAAATAAACGGCGAGGATTGCTTTACCATGGCTGTTGCAGGGGCTTTATCGGCTATTTGTATATAAAAAACTCCTGAAACAATGTTCAGGAGCTCAGCCGGTATTTCTTTAAAATGTTCATGGTGATCTCTTTAGCTTCTGTGCCTGTCCCGGAAATATTCGTTGCAAAGCGGTATGCCGGGCCTCCCGTTTTTATAAAACCGACATAACAGCCCACACCGGAGCCAGAGCCCGTCCTGCCGTAAAGTGTAAAATCGTCTCCTTCGTCCTGGATCATCATACGTTTTACTGCTTCCATAACGTCTTGATCAAAAGGAAGCTTTTCTTTATAAAATATCTCCATGAGGCCGATTTGTTCGATTGAGAAATTTGCAGTGTGCTGCTCAGCTAGAACTGATCAATGCCTCCCACTAATATCTCGGTTGCCGTAAAAAATCTTGTCGATCCATTCCATCATTCGCTTTTCTCCGATATCCCGGGCCATCGCCTGGTACCCTGAACCACGCTCCACACATCGAGTTCGCGCTTCACGCCGTCCCAAAATTTCATATCATATTCACTTCAACAGCCCCGACCTGCAGACCGATCAGGGCATTCGCGACTTTTTTAAAGTCGGCTGCTGCGCAAATGTTCAGCGCGTTCATTGTTGTAATAAAGGTTTTATCTTTTTTCATATCACGCAATTGGAGCAATAGGAGTTGCCGTTGCTATTGTAGTAACTTTGATGCTTTCGTGAGCACAGTTCAGTCTGTAAAATGAAACCATAGGTACTACTTTCAGCCACATGTATAGCTTAATAAACAAAATTTTGGAAAGAAGGTTTTTGATATGAAGTCATCATTGAACAAAATGTTCAGCGCTTTGAAAATCAAAAAAATGGCACCTGCGTTGCTTCTCTCGTGTGTAGCATTTATTGGATGTTCAAGTCATCATGTTCAGGGCGCTCAACTTAAACCAAAGAATCAGGAAACTGAGGTTAAACATCATTTTGCAAAACTTGAGGATCAATTTGATGCAAGACTGGGTGTATTTGCATTAGATACTGGTACTAATCAGACAGTCACTTATCGGCCAGATGAGCGTTTTGCATTCGCGTCTACTCTTAAAGCCTTAGCTGTAGGGGCACTTTTACAACAGAAATCAATAAAAGACCTGGACCAAAACATTACTTATACACATGATGATCTTGTAAGCTATAGTCCAATCACAGAAAAACATGTTAACACAGGAATGACACTTAAAGAACTTTCCGATGCTGCACTTCGATACAGTGACAATACTGCAATGAATCTTATCCTTCAACAATTGAATGGACCTAAGGGATTAAAAAAGGCACTGAGAAAAATTGGCGACCATGTGACGAATCCCACACGATTTGAAACTGAGTTAAACGATGTTCAACCAGGAGAGACTCGCGATACTAGTACACCAAGAGCGCTTGCGACAAGTCTTCAGGCATTCACACTTGGAGATGCACTTCCAATTGAGAAACGCGAGCTTTTGATAGATTGGATGAAGCGAAATACCACTGGGGATTCATTAATTCGTGCCGGAGTGCCGAAAGGTTGGGAAGTGGCTGATAAGACTGGAGCTGCATCATACGGAACCCGAAATGACATTGCTATCATTTTTCCGCCGAATGGATGTCCAATCGTTCTTGCCATACTTTCCAGTCGTGATAAAAAGGATGCTGAATACAATGATGAACTGATTGCTGGAGCAACAAAGGAGGTAATAAATGAATTTGAAATAAACCAGAAGTAAAAAAATGATGATCATGTTCTTAAACTAACTGAATGTTAATGCAAGAACAAATACATGAAAAAGAGAAAATTCCATGACACATTTGCATGATCGTTTTATAATCATTTAGTGTATGGACAAATACTTTTTTTCAAAAAAAATGTACACCAATACAAAAAAAGAATCCATTATGTTTGAAAAATCGACCCTAAAAAACAGAAAATGAAAAGCCTTTTTTATTCGAAAGGCTTTTCATCTTTTGGTTAATTCCCGTCCATTTTTTAAAAGGTCCCTGTTATATATCCTCTATCCACTAATTACCCAATCATTTTTATATGTATCCAACCGAGTGTATATTTGTTTTAAGCCCATCCTATTTATGATGGAGAGGAATCCTTTATTCTTCCCGATCAAACATTTCCCGTTCAAAGGAAAATAAAAAAAGGACAAACAGCCAAAACGTCAGCACCTCAAACAAACCGCTGTTATAAATGGCTGCGAGCGGCAAATTAAATGTAAAATAAGTCAATACCACAGATCCTGATAACATCAACAATGTCTTCTTCATCATATAATCCCCTACCATTTTTGCCCCCAAGATACCACACTTTTTACTATGTTTCAAAATTCCATTTAATCTTAATTCAAGCACACTCGTGAATATTCATTTCAAATGATGAAAATGATAGAATAAACATCAAAAAGGGTGATTCATATGTGCGGGAGATTCACACTGTTTTCAGAGTTCGATCATATTATCGCTCGTTTTGCCATTGATCAAATGATCGCCAAAGAAGAATATACGCCGAGCTATAATATCGCTCCTTCCCAGCAAATCCTAGCTGTCATCAATGACGGCTCCAAAAACCGGCTAGGCCGCCTGCAGTGGGGGTTCATTCCTCCGTGGTCAAAGGATGAGAAAATCGGCTATAACATGATCAACGCCCGTGCCGAGACTTTGTCTGAGAAGCCAAGCTTCAGAAAGCCGCTTGTCAGCAAAAGATGCATCATTCCGGCTGACGGCTTTTACGAGTGGAAACGTATTGATGCTAAGACAAAGCAGCCGATGAGGATCAAGCTTAAATCAAATGGATTGTTTTCGTTTGCCGCCCTATGGGAGAAGTGGCAGCCTGCTAATGGCAAACCCGTCTACACATGCACGGTGATCACCACAAAACCAAACGATTTAATGAAGGACATTCACGACCGCATGCCGGTCATTCTTAACCGCGATGGTGAAAAAGAATGGCTTCATCCTGCAAATCAAGACATTGAATATTTGGAGAGCCTTTTAAAACCCTATCCATCAGATGAAATGGAGGCTTATGAGGTGGCGGATTTGGTTAATTCCCCCAAGAATAATTCCCCTCAGCTCATCAAAAAAGCCCCTTCACAATAAAAAAGGGGGTTCAAGCCTTCTAATGTTTGGAAAGTATATACAACGCCCTGTTCAAGCCGATGCCCTCCCAAAAATGCAATGCCGGTTCATTTTCTACATCTACATAAACATGGACTGAAGAAACATCCTGTTGATGAAACCAGCTGATGAGTTCGCCGACTAATTGTTTCCCTAATTTCTTTCTCCGATATTGAGGAGTCATATAGACTTCATCTATTTGACCGGTCAGTATATGGCCGACTAAATCTTGCTTCATCGAAGCAAGACCGTATCCAATCGTCACGCGTTTTTCATTCATTACGATAAAAACCGCGCCGTATGTTGATTGTATATATTGATTTAACTGCTTTCGGATCATTTCTTTATCTTGTTCGTCCAATCCACACTCCGCCGTTTCCAGCGCATTTTCACTCCACAAATCCACAATTTCTTTTATGTATTGTGGATTCACATTGTTGAGATGATGGATATTTGTTTTCATTATATTTTCTCCTTAGCCGGACGAATTTTTTGTTAATTATAGAATCCCGCTGTTTTTTATAAAATCGGTTCACGACACGGCCATCCATTTGCAATTCTTATATGTGAATATGTTGTTAACTTGTTGAAATAGAAAAAGCAGGCATTATGCCCGCTCCTGCTGCTGCCTTCCTATATCAAATCCCCCGCCGCCACTACAGAACATTTTTGGAGACTGTCGGAAGAGAGAGAATAGGCGGCTACTTTCTTCTTGTATTGTTTAACTACATCAATATGATCGCTGTACTTGTACACGAACAGTCTGACATCATGTTTGCCTTTTTTTGCATCAATGATAAATGGCTTCCCGCTGTTCTTTGGATGCAAATATAAATGCTCGTCTCCTGGATATATGTAATAACGCTCCATAAATACGGCATCGTTAAAATCATGAATAAATTGATTTTTGTCCTGCCCTTCCAGACGTTTGCCGTCAAAGGCTACAGTGGCATTCGCGGCATCCAGTTTTGAGTGCACTTGAAATTTGCTTGTGATCCACTCGACAGCACCGGTTGGAAGACATGTCACTAAAATTTTAAGAAGACTAATGAGAGTCAACAGCGTCACGAAAACCCACGTCATATTTGATCATCTCCGTACGTTTAAATTCCTGCTATATATTATCCATACTAACATATGGAGGAAAGTGGTTTTTTGGACATTGTGTGAACATACAATAAACCGGTTTGGGAAGCTGACCAAGCAGTAACCCCCGCTATCTAGCAGGGGTCAAAAATACGGAAAAATTAAAATTCCTGATTACTTTTTTCTGTAATATGTTTTACGCCCATCCACTTCTTGCCGACATGAGAGTATTTTGTATTTGTCATCGTGACAGAACTTGTTTTGCTGTCGGTTCTGAAAATGGCTTCTTTCATGTTTGTGATGGTGCATTTGTCAATGTACACTTTGACATTAAAAGTGGTGCCGCCATTTTGGCGAATGAACTTCCCGGCGTTATCAGCAGTGAAATTTTTCACCGTAAATGTGCTCGGATGATTGATTTGGAATACTTTGTCATCTCCGTTCTTTGCAGATCCGCCGTCGATTGTCACATTTCCCTCTTTTTTAACAGTCAGTGCATCCTCGCCGATATCAGTCCACACAACATTTTTAATCGAAACGTTCCCATAAGTGTGTACGCCATCTGCAGCCGGTGCATCAAGCACGACATTTTGAAGCGTCGCTCCATCCTCCACTTTGAAAATCGCTTTTTGGTCTTCCCTCTGACTGCCGTCTCCAAGCTCAGAACCAGCCTTAAAATGCTTGCCTTTTCCATCATAAGTCTTCCCTTTTTCGACAACGATCGTTTTATGAACGACCTCAGCCGCAGAAGCTTTTACGGGAAAAGCCTGTCCTAATCCGCCCACTACTAAACCTGCTAACAAAACTACCCCTGCTAATTTCTTCATTTCTTAAAACCTCCAGAAGTTTGGTATTTGAATGAAAACAGAACTAATGCCGCTTCTTTTACATCATCTGCAGATGGTGTTTTGATTCTTTTTTAATACACGATGAGGACCTCAAATTTAACTATAGAGACGTTTCTTATTTTTGTATATCAGTCATTTGAACTTTTGCTAAAAAGAGTAAATCAAACACAAAAAAGGGAGAATGTTGTTCTTTTTGCGAGATTACAAGTGCAAGCCTTACTATTTTTACGCTGAAAAAGAATGAATGAGAGATAAATAACTGTTCAGTAAGTCAATCATATTCATACATTACGCACCTGAATGCTTTACAGCCTGTTTGAATTGGACAAGGATGGTTCATCAGAACCAGTTATCGTGAAAAAAGCAATGTCTTTATTCATCACGAACTATCCATCTCAGAAAGGCAACAGCCAATCGGATGAGCCTTGATCAATCTCTATCTGATATTTTTTAAAAAAGAACCTTTTCTCACAATCTAATTGTAAGCGTTTATTTGTAAAATAATGTTTTGCTTTTTTTTGTCATTAGCATTTTATTTGATATGAAGGCAAAAATATTAGAAAAGAAAGATGTAGATGAACAAGAAACTCATTTATTCATTCTTGGCAGTATCTTTAAGCTTGTCATTAGGCGCCTGCTCGAAAATAACGTCAGCAAGCAATCATACAAATGAAGAGGTTCATTGGTCATATGAAGAAGAAACAGGACCTGAACACTGGGGAGAATTGGAACAAGCAAACTCCGCATGTGTCAACGGAAGTGAACAATCTCCAATTCATATTGATGTCTCACAAGTCAAAACGGATCGACATTTAGAAAACATTCAGATTCAATATGAATCTGCACCTTTTACGCTTGTCAATAACGGTCATACCATACAAGCTAATGCAAGAGCAAAGAGCAGCAGCATTTTCATTGAAGGACATCAGTATAAGCTCGTTCAATTTCATTTCCATACTCCGAGTGAACATCAACTGAACGGCAAAAGCTATGATATGGAGCTGCACCTTGTACATAAAGACGAAAACGGAAAGATTGCCGTCCTTGGCGTCATGATACAAGAAGGAAAAGAAAATCAACAGCTTGCATCTATTTGGGATGTGCTGCCGAAAAAAGAAACAGTGAAGGATATTTCTTTAAATGAACAGGTTGATTTACAAGGACTGCTCCCTCAAGAAAAAACGGCTTTTCATTATAATGGATCGTTAACGACACCTCCTTGTAGGGAAAAAGTCAAATGGTATATTTTTGAACAATCCATTGAAATGTCAAAAAAACAAATCCAGGCATTTCAACAAATTTCCCTGATAATCACCGTCCAGTTCAGCCTTTAAACAAACGCAATGTATTGAAACTAGGTTAATAAAGGAAATATAAAGTATGTGAAAATACTGGTCAAAAAACGGTCTCCAGAAAAAGTCAAAATCAATCAAACAAGACCGGAATGAGCCGCCTGTTTTAAAGACGGCTCTACGTGATGGAGCTGGAAAGAATGTCATTACAGCTCAGCATTGATTTCTTTTGGTAACTGGGATGGGGCTTTTGGAACTTTTCGCAGTTCCTTGTTAACCACATCAGAAGAGTAAAGCGTGATAACCATACTTCCTCCAGATCGCTTTGCACGAATCAGCACCGGCTGATTATATTTATTTTGAAAGCGAAAGTCGGGACCGCCCCAGCTTACCGTCGCATCGCGTCCGGATGGAACATAGGGTACGCGTCTGCTGTGGGAATAGCGCTGGACGATTTTCAGCCCTGCACGATCGACAGCATTAAACAATGTTGAAGATACTTGGCAAATCCCTCCGCCAACTCCTTCAGACAACTCGCCTTTAACGATAATAGGAGCACGCATATACCCTTTGTCCTGAGTTCTCATCCCGACAACCTGGTTAAATGAAAACGTCTCATTAGGGAACACAACATGATTGTCAATTGCATGTGCGGCAAGCGAAATATTGTGTGAGCGGCTTTTATTGCCGGAATTAAAATAAGTTACGTATTGACCAATCTGCTGTGTCCGGATATGGGAAAGCAATTCGCTGTCCACTTTCGGATAAATGTTCAATTCCGGCGCTTCTACCTTTGAGGGGCCATGTCCAAAAAAATAGGCATAAAATTTTTCCTTAAACGCCTGTCGATAAAGCCTGTAACCTATCTTTCCAGGGACGATTCTTCCCGAGTCATTGATTTCGGCGTTTTTGGGGGCTTGGTAAATTTTCTGATCAAGCCGTTCGATGAATTGACTGTATTTTTCATCATCAATCATTGGAGTGCCGGAAAGCGGCATTGTAAAGTCCTCACGGTCCACAACAGCAATCGTCTGCCCTTGCTGGGTGACCGTTAAGCTGTCTGAGACCCCGGCGGGTTGAGCCAATAACAAAAAACCAGTTATCCATAGTTGCATCATAAGTCCGCATACCTCCCGTCATAGTATGAACAGGAGGTGATTCTTTCATGTATTTCTTCGGGCTTTAGACAAAGGATATCCTTTATATACATCATAAATAATACCAATAATAACCCATTTTTTGGATGATTTTGAGCGAATTCGTATAACATCACCTTTTTTACATATTTAGGTGCCTGTTTAGGGCTTGTTAAATTATAAACCTTTTGTTTTTTTGTACCCGCCCAGTATCCATAAAAATCTGAAACAGTGGTCCATGATGTCGAATAAGTTCTTGCCCCCATAGTTTTAGGAGCTTAAAACAGAAACTTAGTGCTATTTTTTTCTTCCTGCTTTTTTTAGAAATATAATACAATGTATATATTATTTGTTCTTAAAGGATAAAGAAATTATCTTTTTGGGAGGATTTTCTTTGATTAAACAGTATTCAAGATCTTTTATTTTTATGGCGAGTGTTTTTGTAATTTTTTTAGTGTTATTTTTCGGATTTAAATTATTCTATTATTACAAGTTAGAATACCCAAAATGGGAAGGAAAAAGTAAGGATCAAAACTGGGAAGTAACTATTAAAAAAGGTGAAATTGCCTCTGGATATAGTGGAGCTTTATACTGGATCGGACATAAAAAAAATATTGGCAAAACTTATTTAGAACAACTTGTGGTTAAATTTGATAATGAAGTTGCTCTGAATGATAAAACTGAAACACCTATGAAGGATTATTCTGGCGGGACTTTTGATAATGGCGAATCTAAAGAAAAATCCGTTTCGTTTTTAGCAGAATTAGAAGAATCTCAATTAGATGGGCATAAGATGACAGTTCAAGTCAAGTGGAGACAAGGAAATAAAAAATATAGTTCTGAAATTTCCCTTGATAAAAAGACTTTATTTAAGCACTAGTCTCTTTTCCATAGAGTTACTTAACATAACCAGAAAATAAAATTAGAGTTGAATGCAAAAGGATTGCTACCTGATACCATCCAACTCTTTTTTTGTCTTTTTTAGGTTGCTTTTTACCTGATACGAATTTTCTGTCCAGCATAAATTATATCGGTATTCTTGATGCCATTCGAAGCATGTAGCGTCTTTATTGATTTATTGAACCATTTGGAGATTCAGTGTCCCCGGATTTAGCCGAAATCATCGAAAGACGATTCATCGGCACACCTGGCAGGATCATTTAGATGACGCTGATCATCTTCGGCATACGGAGAAGAATAAACGAATCTATGCCAAACACAAAAAAAACGATTGAACGTGTTTTTGCGGACTTAAAACACAAGCAGGGCCTCGCTGGACAACCCTGAGGGGTAAGAAGAAAAAATTGTCCTACAGACGATGCTTGTGTTCGCTGCTATGAATCTAAACAAGCTGGCAAAGGGACCTGACAAGGTCCTAATAGCCAGCTTTTTCATCGAAAAAACAAAAGTAGGTCGGATTTTTAGAATCCGACCTACTTTGTCATATAAATGTTCATGAGCAATATCCAGTCAAAAATCAGTCATGAGAATGTGATTAAAGTGGTATTCGTCAAGTCATTTACTATGCGAATACAGACTTTTTTGCAGATAATAGAGGTTCTGCTTTCTTATATTCCAACTTATGGGCATCAGCAACAGTTTGGTAGGTCACAACGCCCTGGGACGATCTACCTTGAAATTTCGCTTAAGAAGATTGGGCACAATAAACTTACTTTCACCCGCGATGTACACTTTCTTTTTACATTAACTTGGCATTGAATGTTATATTTCTGCATAATCCTCTGTACGGTTCCTGAGATTGACTTTTATCTTACAATTGGCTTTTCTGTTACCGTGGCTGTAGCAAAAATGCCAGAGCCCCGAACAGCAGGAGTATGTAAGAGACAAAATAAATAGCCTGTCGGGTTTTCTCCGACAGGCTCATATAAAAAGTCCATTTATTAATATTGGATATAGACGGCATGAGTTTGCAAAAATTCTTCCAGTCCATGTTTCCCATCGGCTCCGCCTATACCAGATTTCTTCCAACCCGCATGGAATCCTTGGATAGCTTCAAAACTTTCACGGTTGACATAAGTCTCACCAAATTCCAATTCGTTGCTTGCTCTCATCACATGATTGATGTCCTGTGTAAAAATGGCTGAAGTTAAACCATATTGACAATCATTAGCAAGCTCGATAGCTTCATCTAACGTCGAGAAAGTAGAAATCGGTAAAACAGGTCCGAATATTTCTTCGCGCATGATTTCCATACTGTTATCAACGTTGACCAATACAGTCGGTTCATAGTAATAACCTTTTGTACCGTCCACCCGCTTTCCGCCTGTAAGGACTTTGGCGCCTCCTTCAACAGCACGTTCTACCATATCTTCCACATTCTTCAAACCATCTTCGCTGGAAAGTGGTCCCATGTCCACATTATTATTTTCTAATGGATTACCAAAGGTCACTTCAGACATAGCTTTTGTAACTTTTGTTATAAATTCCTCTGATACGTCTTCATGAACGTAAACACGCTCTGTACAGTTACATACTTGTCCGGTATTAATCACACGGGAGTCTATGACTGATTTAACGGCTAAATCAATATTCGCATCGTCCATGACAATCGATGGTGCTTTTCCCCCCAATTCCAACGAAACTTTTGTAATGTTTTGAGATGCTTTCTCCATCACTTTCGCTCCGGCATCTGTACTTCCAGTCAGACTGATCATGCTGATTTTTGGGTTTTTGGAAAGTTCTTCGCCTACTACGCTGCCTGCTCCTGTGACAATATTGATGACCCCTTTCGGCAGCCCTACTTTGTCAAGAACTTTCGCAAATTCCAAAGCATTATTAGGAGAAATACTGCTCGGCTTAAGTACAATCGTATTGCCGGTCAATAGAGCTGGTGCTGCTTTTCTTGCTATGAGGAAGAACGGGAAGTTCCACGGTAAAATCCCGGCCACTACTCCGATCGGTTGTTTGTAAATTAAAATGTTTTCGTTTTCCCGGTCACTCGGAACGATTTCCCCTTCATACTTGCGCGCCCAACCAGCAATGTATTCGAAATAATCTGCCGTTACACTCACTTCAACCTTCGCCAGGTCAAATGTTTTCCCCATCTCTTCCGAAATGACAGCAGCTAACTCGTCCACATTGTTGCGAAGCTCATTACAAATCGCAAATAGATATTTTGCCCTCTCAGAGGATGATTTTTTTCTCCATTCTTTTTGTGCTTGTTCGGAAGACTCAATGGCTTTTTGCGTATCTTCCAGGGTTGCTTTTGGCACGGTAGAAATGACGCTCTCGGTTGCAGGGTTTGTGACTTCAATCGTTTCCTGATTACTCGAATCAACAAATTCGCCATCAATATACATTTGATATTCCATTGTTAACGCTTTCACTTCTTTCATGTTATCCTCCACCCTTTATTGAATTGGAATTTCTTTTATTATCATAAAATTACAAAAGAAATAAGTCAACAAAAACAAAGAAATAACTTTTATTTTCTTTTGTTTATGTTGACTTATAGGGTGTGTGACTTTAATATGTAGGTAACCTTCAAAGAATCCATGAGGCAATGGGACTAAAGTAAACGAGGCGAAAATATGCTGAGAAAAGCATTTATGATGAAAGTTTATCCCGGCCAACAACAAGAATACGGAAAAGAGGCATCAGGAAATCGGGCCGGAGAAGGCCCAAAGACGAGCGAACTGTATTGGTTAATTGAGATCAAGGATGAGCAGCTATGGAGTGAAATGGCGGAGACAGAAATTAATCAAAAATGGTGGGAGTATATGAGTCCTGTGATGGAAACGCATCCGGATCACAGTCCGGTTTCATTTGATTTACAAGAAGTTTTTCACCTGAAGTAAAAGGAATGTATGGCAGACGCTAGAAGTTCGAGCGTTCTCCACGGGAATGACTAACCAGCGATCATCAGATCTCATCCTGTTGCAAAGAAAGGATAATGGAGTCTATCTATTAATCGCAACAAAAAAACAAATAATGACCTTTTTTTACTTTTGTTTTTGTTGATTTTGAGGGATGATCAAGGTTATCATGGAGATAGATATTACAGGTTGTGGTAAAAGAAAACACTTCATCCAGATGGGTTCCAAAACTTCATAAAGCATCTTTCCGTAGTTTTTTGAAGAAAGGAATGCTTTTTAGCCAGAAGCTGTTGAGGTGTGTCCATATACAGGTGCTTTTTTTCAAGTGGAGCCGATGTAGAAAGAAAATTACAGGAGATCAAAAATAAATAAAGGCTTAGTTAGCGGAAAGGATTTACAAGATGAGTGTAATTAACAAAGTAAAAGTGAATCAAACCATTTTAGACGCACCTTTTATACAAGATATGATGAATAATACGTATGACATGTGGAATCGTGGATGGGATGAGTTAAATGGCGGAAATATCAGCTGCTTATTGGAGGAGGGGGAAGTCTCCGACTGCTTAAATGTGAATCATGTATTGCGAACTATAGATTTAGCTTTTCCTGTTCCTGAACTTGCCGGTAAATACTTTATCGTGACAGGGTCCGGAAAATACTTCAGGCATGTTCGGGAAACCCCGGAAGAATGTCTCGGAATTATACGTGTCAGTTCCGATGGTGAAAGTATAGAATTATTATGGGGACTGCGTGATGGATCTTCGCCTACAAGTGAACTGGCATCGCATTTCATGAGCCATATCACCCGTTTGAAACAAGATCCCTCCCATAAGGTCATCATGCATTCCCACACTACACATTTGATTGCCATGACCTTCAACCATGAACTGGATGAAGTCCTTTTTACAAGAACACTCTGGAAGATGTGCACAGAATGTCTCGTTGTCTTTCCTGAAGGGATTGGGATCCTGCCATGGATGGTTCCAGGCACGGATGAAATCGGGAGGAAAACGGCTGATAAGATGACGGACTTCCGGCTTGTAGTATGGCCACATCACGGAATTTTCGGTGCAGGTAAATCCTTATCGGAAGCATTCGGACTACTCGAAACCGTTGAAAAAGCAGCACACATCTATATGCTGACAAGTACCCACAAAAACGGAATCAGACAAATGATTACAGATCAGGAATTAAAGGATCTTGCTAAACGATTTGCTGTAAACCCTCCTGAAAAGTACTTCACCGAGTAAAGAAGAGATTTTTTCATCGATCATATATGCTATCCTTAAAATCAAACAGGCAATTTTCCTCGATTTATAGAAAGTTGGTGTGTAAATGCTAATAGCTGAAAGACAACAAAGAATTGTTGAACTTGTCAATGAACGGGAAAGTGTAAGGGTTTCGGAATTGAGTAAAATTTTCTCCGTTACAGAAGAAACCATCCGAAGGGATTTAGAAAAGCTGGAAAAGAATAAAAAGTTGGCAAGAAGTCACGGGGGAGCCGTCAGCCTTCAACCTTCGGATTCATCAGAAATCCCTTATACCAAACGTGAAATCATAAATGTCAAAGAAAAAAAGCAGATCGCTCTGGAAGCTGTAAAGCATGTTAAAGCTGGGGATAAAATCATTTTAGACGCCAGCACAACAGCCTGGTACATGGCTAAAGCTTTACCTGATGAACCGCTAACCGTCCTCACCAATTCCATAAAAGCAGCTCTGGAATTGAGCGATAAGAAAGAGATTACGGTCATTTCAACAGGCGGAACATTATTGTCTAAATCACTCTCTTATGTTGGCCCTTTAGCCGAAGCTTCTTTAAAAACGTATTTTGTTGATAAAGCTTTCATTTCATGCAAAGGGCTTCATATCGAACGAGGGATAAGTGAATCGGACGAACATCAGGCCATCATAAAAAGAACGATGGTGAATAGTGCAGAACAGACGTATGTTTTAGTCGATTACAGCAAATTTGGCGTTCAGGATTTCTCCCGCATCGATCAATTAGATATCATTCACAGGGTGATTACAGATCATTACGCCTCCCCTTCCGTCCTGCAACAGCTGGAAGAAAAAGGTGTAGAGGTCACAGTAGTCGATACAGTTTCTCAACAGGAAGTCATTTGAAGGAAAAGGGAGAGAAATTTCACCTGAAATCTATCCCTTTTCTCTTGTTTCAAAAAAACATCCACCACTTCAGTGGTGGATGTTTTTATATAGAAAAGCAATGCGAACTCGTTTTTCAGGATCGCTTGGATAGAAATTCTTTTTCATATTGCCGGACATCATTCAACCATGTTTCTTTGACAGGAACATTCATTTCCTCACAATAATAATCCCAGATGGCACCGAACGGATACGTTTTGAACTCCTCCATCAAGGCTAAACGATCCGTGAAATTCCCCGCTTCCTGCAATTCCTTCAAATAATCATTCGGGAGCAGCAAACCATATAATAAAGCTTTGATCATATTTCGTGTACCAATCGTCCAGGCTGCGACTCTGTTAATACTTGCATCAAAGAAGTCCAGCCCTATACGGACTTGATCCAGCGCATCATTTCGGACAATTTCCATTCCGATTTGTTTCAGTTCTTCATCCAGAACGACCACATGATCACTATCCCATCTTACGGGCCTGGAAACGTGGAGAGCGACCTGATCGCTGTATAATAGCATGGCCGAAATTTTATTCGATACGACTTCTGTAGGATGATAGTGTCCTGTATCCAATAAGCATAATTTGTCGTTCTTCAAGGCGTATCCCATATAGAATTCGTGAGAACCCACTACATAGGCTTCCGATCCAATTCCGAACAGCTTACTTTCTACAGCATCCACATTGTATTGTTCATCGACCTCATCGGCAAAAATCTCATCCAATGATTCCTTCAATCGTTTCCTTGGCGTCAGGCGGTCACTCGGAATATCTTTGTAACCATCAGGGATCCATATATTCGTCAGGGCAGGTGTTCCTAACTCTTTTCCAAAGTATTCTCCAATTTTACGACTGGCGATACAGTGACGAATCCAAAAGTCTCGGATAGATGGATCCGGGTGGGACAACGTTAACCCGTCATCCGCTTTCGGGTGAGAGAACAGGGTGGGATTGAAATCCAGGCCAAGTCTATTATCTTTTGCCCAATTGACCCAGTTTTCAAAGTGTTCGGGCTTCAGTTCATCCCGTTCAACCACTTTTCCTTTTGTTTCTCCATAGATCGCGTGAAGGTTGATCCGATGGTGACCCGGGATCAGGGAAAGCGCCATCTCCAAATCTCTTCTGAGTTCGTCCGGGGTCGATGCTTTACCCGGGTAATTTCCAGTCACATCGATTCCTCCCGAAAGCTCCTGTTGATTCACTTCAAACCCGCCGACATCATCCCCCTGCCAGCAGTGAATCGAAATCGGTACGTTCTTTAATTTTTCCAGGGCATCCTCTACATTGACGCCCCATTTTTCATACTCTTTTTTCGCCCATTCAAAATTTTCTTTAATGGTCATGTCTTATTCCTCCTTTTTTATGCGGAAACCTTTACGTATTGTTTAATAGGAAAGGACCGTCTAATAAGGTTCCTGGCCTGATCGATGCTGTCCAATTCCTCGAGGGAGAGTAATTGTGAAACGATATTTCCGATCGCCGTAGCCTCTACCGGTCCGGCGAGCACCTCTTTCCCCGTCGAATCTGCAATCAGCTGATTGAGCATTTCATTCTGGCATCCACCACCAATCACATTGATCGTGGAGAACTCTTTTTCAAAAATCTCCTCAATTTGCCGGATCGCTTGTTTATAACGATCTACTAAACTGTCAAACACGCATTTAGCGACTTCTCCCGGCGTTGAAGGAGGGACCTGATCCGTTTCTGCACAGTACTTCCGAATCTCTTCCACCATATTTTCAGGGTTTAAAAAGCGTTGATCGTCCACCTCTACCTTAGATGTAAAATGACTGGCCTCATGGGCTAAGTCTACAAAGTCCGCGAAAGAATAGTGATCATGGTAATTCCGCTTGACCTCCTGGATGATCCAAAGCCCCATAATGTTCTTTAAGAAGCGAAAACGATAATCGATTCCCCCTTCATTCGTGAAGTTGTAATCCATTGCCTTTGGGACACAAATCGGAAATCGATTTTCAACTCCGATGAGAGACCACGTCCCTGAGCTGAGATAAATCGTCTCATCGGCAGACGGGACAGACAGGACAGCTGAACCCGTATCATGCGTTGCTGGTAAAATGACCTCCATATCAAAACCGAATTCGTCAGCCAGCTCTTTTCTCAAAGGGCCAAGCTTTGTTTTAGGAGGCTTTATTTCGTGAAACATGGAAGGATTAATGCCTAACTGTTCCATCAATTCCTTGTACCACTGTTTCGTAAAGGCATTCACCAACTGGGTGGATGTGGCATTCGTATATTCATTGGCTTTCACACCCGTTAGTAAAAAGTTCAAATAATCCGGAATCATGAGAAAGGATTTTGCCTTATCCAATATTTCCGGGTGATTCTTTTTCAAGTAATAAAGCTGATAAATCGTATTGAATTTTTGAAACTGGATGCCGGTTTCGAAATACAGTTTCTCCTTACTCACGATTTGAAGGGCTTCCTCCATCATCCCATCTGTCCTTGGATCACGATAGGAGACAGCGTCCGTCAACAATTCATCATTCTCATCCAACAGGACAAAATCAACAGCCCACGTATTAATTCCGATACTTACGGGATCTATTCCAGCCTTACGACACTTCTTTATCCCGGCTTTGATTTCATGAAAAATCTTCTGGATATCCCAACAGAAAAACACTCCGTTTTTGCTTATCTTATTTTCAAAACGGTGGATTTCCTGAAGGATTAACCTGTCCTCTTCCATCTTGCCTGCCATTAACCTGCCGCTGGAAGCTCCTATGTCCACGGCTATACTGTATTTACTCACATCATCACCTCTTTATGTAAGCGCTAACTATGTCTATCATAAAGGGTTCACCCGTTTTTTTTAATAACCTCATTCATTCATTTATTATCCTTATTTGCAATAGAAAAGAAGATGGGATGTATTGAACAGCCAGCCCCTGATTCGGAATCGCGCCTCTTTTCAACCCGTTTTCTATCCTTATTTGGCGCATTAAAAAAGAAGCGGAGCACATGATTCATCGCCACACTTCTAGATCTCCAAATTGGTCGCGGTACTGTTTCGGAGTGA
Organism: Bacillus swezeyi; assembly: GCF_001969815.1. GTDB lineage: Bacteria > Bacillota > Bacilli > Bacillales > Bacillaceae > Bacillus > Bacillus swezeyi. The sequence continues at coordinate 30,990 of NZ_MRBK01000026.1, forward strand.
CTCCGTATTTCTTTTTGAAAATCCGGTAAAAGTAACTGATGTTGTCATACCCTACCTGTTCCACGATGGAGGAAATTGAAAGATGCTTGTTTTTCAATAGATTCACCGCTACACTTAATCGTTTCTCCTGTAATAAATCTTTAAAGTTTTTGTTCGTGATTTTTTTAATGTTTTTGCTGAGCCAATAATGGGTTTGATTCAATTCTTCTGCCAGCTCATATAAATTGGCCATCCGGTAATGGTCTTCGATATATTTTAAGGCTTTCATGATCATCTGGTGTTCAAGGTTCCACTCGTTAAGCTTTTTCAGTTTATCAGAATGTTTGACGAGCTCAATTATGAGTAAACCCATATATAGCTTGATCGAGGACTGAGACAAGAGGCTCGGCTCCATAATTTCCCTGATCACCCGTTTGACGAGCGCCTGGATGGACTCCATTTCAGAGACGGCAAAATAAAGGAACTGTCCATTCTGTGTATGTTCAAAGAGGCTGTTTATCAGGAAATCATTCATCGTATTCTCTGTATTATCGGTCGTCAAATAGGTAAAAATATATTCAAAGAACCTGGGGCGGATGATGAAGTTGATAATGATATCCTCTCGCTCACATGCTTTTATTTCATGCTCAATAAACTGATTGAGCAGAATCAATTCACCTTGTTTCAGCCGGATCGGGGTCTCCCCTACGGTTTGCTCGAGTTTGCCGCTGTACACATAATTCATCTCGATATAATCATGCTTATGCTTCGGAAAATCCGCATATCTTGCATGTTTCCTGATCATGATCATTTTATCTGAGTCCATCAGCTTCTCACTTTGAATAATAAAATCCCGCCTATTTGTGTAGAGGTCTTTTTTCACTTGTTTACTTTGCTGTAACAGTGATTTTTCTTCATCCGTTTCCTGAAGCAGCTGATGAAGGATATCCGCTGACAATATTCGTTCACCCTCTCCCTTATGGTAGTCAACACGAGAGGCCTATAAATTTTGCAACTCGTCCTCTCTACGGAAAAGAAGGATTATGATCTCGCTTTTTTTACAGCTTCGGTATAGGAGTAGCGATTTGTTCAAATTCAGCAAAATTCGCCTCTGCAATTAAAGTATGATTGACAAGGTTCCCGCCTGCACTAATCGCAACTGCTCCAGCCATTTAAAGTCTGCCGCATTTGGTCGGGATTTGGGGTAACGGCCCTTTCATGTTCTTAATGAACGAAACCCCTACAGAAGAGGCCGGAAAAACTTTCACCATGTCGGCTCCCATCTCATAAGCCGTAATGGCCTCCGTCGGCGTCATGACCCCTGGAACAGATAGTTTGCCATACCGAAGCGTCGTTTTCACAACGTGTTCGTTTAACACCGGGCTTACGATGAATTCAGCTCCGCTATCGATCGCCTGTTTTGCCGTTTCACTATCCAGGACGGTTCCTGCTCCAATGATTGCCTGACCTTTGAAGACAGTCGTCAATTTTCGGATGGCAGCGAGTCCATTCGGATCATCGACGGTTACCTCAAGCGCATTTACACCGCCTTTAATCAGACTTTCACATACCTGTTCAACAGCATGTTCGGGGACTTTACGGATAACAGCCACGACACCACTTTCTACTTAACGATTGAGTAGAGTAACTTTATTGATCAACGCACACATTTTAACGAGAAATTATTCGCTGAGATTGGTCAGGATTAACTTGCCCCCAGAAAAGATAGCCTTCCATATCTCCTTCCACAGATAAAGCATAAGCTCCGATCCGGTTGCCGAACTTGACAGCTTTCGCATAGCCCCATCCACGTAATAACCCTGAGATGAAACCTGCTGCGAAACCGTCTCCAGATCCATCCGTATCCACTACTTCGCCTACTTGGAATCCTGAAACATATGCCCTCTCACTTTCTGTGGCAAAATACGCTCCTTCACTCCCAAGCTTGACTACGACAACTTTCGCTCCCTGATTTAAGAAAACTTTGGCGATTTTCTCAAGGTCACTCGATCCCGTCAGAAGTTCCCCCTCTTCTATGCCTGGCAACACACTATCCACCTGCCCGGCAATTTCCATCAGTACTTGCCTGGCCTTTTCTTTAGACCACAATTTCAAACGTATATTCGGGTCGAAAATAATGGTCTTCTCATGTTTTCTTGCCGGTTTGATCGCTTCATCCACTGTTTCTTTACAGCTTTCACTTAAAGCTGGAGTGATTCCGGTCAAATGAAGGTATTTGGCCGATTGGAGATAGTTTTCGTCCAAATCATCAGGAGATAGCAAACTGGCAGCTGAATGATTCCGGTAATAGTAAATGTTCGGATCCTTTATTGGTCATTCTTTCTTTAAAAAATACAGCCGTAGGAGCCTGGTCATCGAAAACGACGCGAGAAGTGTCTCCGCCCCGCCCACTGTTTTCCTATATGAATCTACATATCTGAGCGGACCTGTCGAATCCGGCTTGAATAGAACCATACTTTCACCCCGTGTTATAACATCCAGGTTTTCGCTCCTGTTCATCGTATTTATTGATCTTCCAATGGTCAGATTAAAAAATCCCCACCAGAAGAGGGGGAGAACCTCCCGCTTCTGATGGTTCCCTGATCACCTTTATTTCAGCTCTTCCATTTTCACATGATCCATATCATCGAATGTATAATTCTCTCCGGCCATGGCCCAGATAAAGGTGTAATTGTTTGTACCGACACCGGAGTGGATCGACCAAGGCGGAGAAAGAACCACTTGTTCATTTTTGACCACTATATGACGGGTATCATCCGGCTTGCCCATGAAATGGAATACACGGGATTCTTCGTCCATATCGAAGTATAAGTACGCTTCCATACGGCGATCATGCACGTGCGGCGGCATCGTATTCCACATGTTGTTCGGAGCAAGAAACGTCATGCCCATCATCAGTTGGCAACTTTGGATACCATCACCATGAATGTACTTATAAATCGTACGGCGGTTGGATTCAGCATCTGAACCCAAGTGCGCAGGCGTCGCTTCTTCAATGGCTAACTTTTTAGTCGGGTAGTTGGTATGAGCTAGAGCGGAAACAATATAGAATCTGGCAGGGTTAGAAGCATCAACACTCTCCACAGATACTTCTTTATTACCTTTTCCGACATAGAGGCAGTCACGCTTATTCAATTCATACGATTCACCATCGACCGTGACTTTGCCGGCATTTTCCGAGATATTGATAAAACCGACCTCTCTACGCTTTAGGAAATACTCTGTTTTCAACGTTTCTTTATCTTCTAACTTCAAAGGCTGGTCTGTTGGTACAGCTCCGCCTGTGATCAAGCGATCATAGTGGGAGTACACCATGTACAGTTCACCCTGAACGAATAGGTTTTCAACTAAGAAGTCGTTCCGGATTCTTTCTCCATCGTACTTTTTGAAATCTGTTGGATTGGTTGCGTATCTTATTTCCATTTCATTCACCTTCCTTATTTTTTCTGAATACTGAATAAGTGATCGATTAAGAGCTCATCCATCCGCCATCAACGCAAAGGATGTGACCATTCATGTAGTTCGCCGCATCAGACGCGAGGAAAATAGCTGCTCCCTGCAAATCTTCCGGCTTTCCCCACCGCCCCTGAGGGATCCTTGCTTCAATAGAGGATTTACGCTCTTGATTTTCACGAATCGGCGCTGTATTGTCTGTCGCAAAATATCCCGGAGCGATAGCGTTTACATTTAAGCCTTTACTGGCCCATTCATTAGCTAAGGATTTCGTGATTCCGGCCACAGCATGTTTACTGGCGGTATATCCCGGAACGGTCAAACCTCCCTGAAAAGATAGCATGGAAGCGATGTTAATGATTTTTCCAGATCCACGCTCCAGCATATGCTTTCCGATTTCACGGGATAAATAGAAAACGGAGTTCTGGTTAATGTTGATGACACTCTCCCAATCCTTATCAGAATGCTCCGCTGCAGGATTGCGCCGGATGATCCCAGCGTTGTTGACTAAAATATCCACATTTCCAGTCAATAAGGCAGCCTCTGAAGCCAGCTGTTTGGCTGCTTCAGGATCCGTAAGATCTGCCGTTAATTCATAATATTTCGATCCTGAACCCTCAACAAGATCCTTCGTGTCCGACTTACCATTTCCAGAGCTTACACCAATAATGTCTGCGCCGGCCTTTGCAAGACCGACCGCAATCCCCTGTCCCAGCCCTCTGCTGGAACCCGTCACTAATGCAACTTTTCCTTTTAAAGAAAAAAGCGATTCTATCAAATGATTTACCTCCCTGAATTGAAAGCCCTCTTTTGTTCATAAATGTTCATTACAGTTTGTATTCTACCATTTGATTCCGAAAAATTCAACCTACCCACACTATTAATCCACTATTATTTCGTTGCAACCCTCACATTAACCCCTTTATTCTCTATCTCTTTTATGGCAGAGTGGGCTAATTGATCGTCCGTTATAAGTTCGTTAACATCTGTTATCTCGGCAAATTGCACCAAAGCTACTTTTTCGAACTTCGTAGAATCTGCTACGAGGGTGACATGATCGGCACAATCTATAATCTTCCTTTTCCAATCAGCGTGCAGGCTATTGAGTACGGTTAAACCATGTTCAATAGAAAAGCCTGTCGTTCCAAAGAAAAGACGATTCACCCTCAGCCTTTTCAAAGCTTCTGTAGCCTGATCCCCAAGCAATGAAGAAGAATGATGGATCCGGGTACCTCCTAGTACGACCAGCTGAACATTTTCTTTATCATGAACAATGTGCGCGATCTTGATATCGTTTGTAATCACGGTCACCGGGAAGTTGCCGAGCCTTTCCGAAATCGCACTCGTCGTACTTCCTCCATCCATCAGAATCGTTTCATGTGGTTCAATCAGCCTTACCGCTTCCCTTGCGATAGCGTCCTTAATTTCTGTATGGCTGGACTGCCTCTCCCTGACAGGTAATATTTTCCCCTCCTTGTTTTCCAACACTGCACCACCATGAATTCTCTTCAATAACCCTTTTTTCTCCAAAGCTTCTAAATCGATTCGGACGGTTTTTTCCGTTACACCAAGTAATTGGCTTAGCTGAGAGACTTTGACCGCTTTGTCCGTTTCCAATTTATTTAAAATGGTTTCATATCGTTCAATAGATAACATCATTTTATCCTCCTTATTCCTTCACACTCCCTCATTATAATATAGAAACGAACAAAAAGGAACATATACAAACTCGCACTTCCGTAAAGGTCATACGGGCACCTGTTACACAATAATTGGCATCCACTCTTTCTGTATGGTCAATAGAAAAGCCGCCCCCAGTCATCTGTAAGGCGACCTCCCGGATTTTTTATCTTCCTTTGTCCTCCTTATTCCCCTTCCTTTCCCACTGATCGGTTAAGAGGTGAACATAATAGGTCAAGTTTCTTTTAGCCTGAAGAGAGATGTGTTTCTGCTTCGTTTCATCTTTAAGCCGTTCCTCATACTTATTCAAAAATTTGAGCGCCTGCTTTTCCGATCCTTTTTCAAAATGGTGCCTGACCTGTTTCAACGTGTTCGTTAACTGATGGAGTAAAGGACCCGTCAGTTCTCCGCTTTCCTCATATTCATTCATCCTGTTTTGTAACACCGACAGGACACCGGAAGTCGAGAAATCCGGAACAGGAACGCTATCCCAGTTCATATCCGATCCGAAATAGAAGCTGGTGTAGGCGGGCTGATTATACGCAGAGTTTTGTCTTGCGATTTCCACCCGATATTGCTGGTCGTGCATCAATGTATATAATTTGTGATCCGTCACCTCTGTACTGAGATACATCCGAATGGCAGAACTGTCCTCTGTTCTCAACAGCAATTCTTCTCGCCAGTCACCGAATAGATCGGCTACAAGAGCGGGGTTTCCTTTTGTACCATTGTTGGTCAACGTACCTGAAGCCGTCAGCAGATTACCTTCTTTCCAGTCCTCAATGGAAGGCGTGTTCTCCAATGCACCTGTAACGATTTGTGTCGTCATATCCGGAGACCACTTGATGTTCATGTTTGTACCCGGTGCTTCCGTACTGATCTGTTCACCATCTGCCGTCCATACTCCAACCGCCCATGTTTCCAAGCCTCTCCGATCAGGGTCAATGTCCCCGATCATTCCGCGGCCGGTATCTTTCCCTGTATAGCCGCCATAAATCGCTTCACCTGTCTCAGAGTCACGTAAAACATATCCATACGGAGCATTGGCACCATTTTCGTGAACAGAGAATATCTCTAATCCCGGTCTGTCCGGGTCGATATCCGTCACGTGCATCGCATCTCCATGTCCCAGTTTAGCGACGGTCCCCGGTGCTGCACTTTGGGCCGGTAATGTATCCTTTGAACTGTACTTCAACGTACCATCGTGATCGATTGCGGCTCCTCCATAGATCACTTCCTGTTTGCCATCACCATCCACATCCGCCACACTCAATGAGTGGAATCCCTGATTGGTGAGAGAGGCGAACTCATCATCCTTCCCTGATTGATCATGGGGCCGGTCATTGAAAGGGTTGCTCATCGGAGTCCAGCCACTATCCACCGACCAGTGTTCCTCAATGCGCTTTCCATCCCAGCTGTAAGACACAAGGGCAGCTCTAGTGTAGTAACCACGCGCGAAAATGGCGTAAGGCTGTTCCCCGTCGAGGTAACCGACTCCTGCGAGAAAACGGTCGACCCGGTTACCGGGCTCAATTCTCGACATCGCATAGTCTCCCCACATAAGACCATCATCTTGGCGTCCCGGTTTGTAATGGATCGTATCCATTTCATCACCCGTCGCCCCGTTGAATACGGTCAAATATTCAGGCCCTTCCACTATGAAGCCTTCAAATTCCCTTAAGTTGTTACGGCTGCTTCTACTTGGAGCATACTCATCCATGAAGTAATCCGTCAGACTTTCCGCATCTTCCCTTGATAACGGATAGCTGTACCGTTTCTCAATTCCGAAAGCTTCCTCAAGCGTCTCCGGCCAATGACCACTTGTCACTTCCTCGTGCTCATGCCAGTTCATGAACATCTCTACAACGTGCTCATAATAATCATCACTGCTCATCCGGTAATCATCCTTATGACTGTAGCCATTTTTCCTGTCTTCTTCAGACATCGTGATGAATTCCTCCGATGTTACATTCCCCGCCTTATCGTACTGGATGATCTTTGTACCGGGAGCCGTTTTCAGCATCAATTCTGATTTTCCGTTTCCGTCAAAATCATAGGCTAAGAACTGCGTATAATGCGCCCCCGACCTGATATTCACTCCTAAATCAAGGCGGTAAAGGAGGGTTCCGTCAAGCTCATAGGCATCGATGTATGTATTTCCGGTATAGCCTACCTGGGAGACGTCTTTCGAGTTTGATGGATCCCATTTCACAAAGTATTCGTACTGTCCGTCGCCATCCACATCCCCTACACTCATGTCGTTAGCGGAATATGTATAAGTTTCTCCAGCAGGTGTCGTCCCATCTTCCGGTTTCACAAGCGGAAGATCATAATACTGATTTTCCCATGGAGAAACGGATGAACTTTGGTCGATTTCTTTCCCGTCCCTTATAGCGGATACATAATATTCCGATTGATCGGTCCCGTCCTTGTCCAAATAGTTCGTACTGTCTTCCACTGTGGCAATCTTATTTCCGTTACGATAGACGTGAAAAGTTAAACCCGTCAGACCTGTGCCGGAAGAACCGGTCACTTCGTCAGCCAACAACCTCCAGCTCAGGAATATCCCTTCAGATGTAGACGCCGCAACCAGTCCCCGGTCGAGATATTCCAACTGCACACCTGCACCATTTCCTGTTCCCTCGTCTTTTTTCCAATCAGAGGCGGAAGCACTGAACGTCCCCGTCATCAGCAGAGGGACGACTAAAGCGATCATACATACCTTTTTAACAAGAGAAGATTTTTTCAAATACATGTTTCATCACCTTTTTTCATTATTTGGAACAGTTGCAAACGGCTATCCCTTTGTTATGGCAAATAGGTTGAAAATATAAAAGAAAATTCAGTTAATTAAAGAAAGTCTATGAAAAGCACACCATGATTGATCACGCGGTGTGCTTATGCGTTATAATCCCAGCAGGTTCGGTAAGAACAAGCTGATTTGCGGAAAGTATGTGACTAGCATAAGTAAAACGAAAATCGCTGCATAGAATGGAAGGAGCGGCTTCAGTACTTGTTCAATCTTCACTTTCCCTACACTCGATCCTACAAAGAGTCCTGTTCCAACCGGAGGTGTGATGGTACCGACACACAAGTTGAGAATGAAGAAGATTCCAAAGTGAACAGGGTCTATACCAATACCTGTAGCAATGGGCATAAAAATCGGGGTGAAAATCAGAATCGCCGGCGCTACGTCCATGACCGTACCGATTAACAGCAGGACAAGGTTCATGACAAGCAAAATGATGATCGGATTATCAGAAATGCCTAACACCAGGCTGCTGAGCGCTGCCGGAATACCTGTGAAAGCCATAGCAAATGACATTAAAGAAGAAGCAGCAATCAGAAGCATGATCACTCCTGTCATTTCAACGGCCTGGGCCATCACATGTGGCAGCTGTTTCAACGTGATCGTCTTATAAAAGAAGAAAGCCAAAATGAAAGAGTACACGACAGCAATAGCTGATGCTTCAACTGCCGTAAACACACCAGTCAGTATTCCTCCGATAATAATAAAAATCAACAGGATACTCGGAACAGCTTCCCAAACGATTTTTTTCACATTCAAATTGGTTTTCTCGGTCACAACCGGATATTTTCTTTTCTTCGCAATGATGTAAGAAACAATCATAATCGCGAGAGCCCAGAGGACACCGACGACATATCCGCCCATGAACAGAGCTGCGATCGAAGTCCCTCCACTGATGAGGGAGAAAATGATGAAACCGGTACTTGGAGGGATGACCATTCCAGCCGGAGCTGAGGCAATATTGACGGCCGCTGCAAATTTCCGGTCGTACCCTTCTTTTTCCTGCAGCGGGACCATGACCCCACCGATCGCCGTGGAGGCAGCGATTGCAGAGCTGGAAATCGAACCGAACAGACTGTTTCCGATAACGTTCGTATGGGAAAGAGAACCCGGGACTCTCCCCGCCAACAGCTTAGAAAAGTCCACCAACTTCGCGGCAATCCCGCCGTTATTCATAATAATTCCGGATAAAATGAAGAATGGAACCGCTATCAAAGAAAAGCTGTCGATACTGGCTACCATCTTTTGAGCTGAGGAGAAAACCGCTATATCGATAGGCAGAATCAGTAAGATGGTAGCTAAAGACGAAACGGCAATACTGATTGCTATCGGTATACCTACCGCCAGAAGAACTGCAAAGACAAGGACCAAAATTAAGCTAGCCTGTAAGATCATAGAACTTCACCTGCTTTTTCGTATTCCACACTATCCCTTTTTTCCATAGCCGGAGTTTTATCTTTTTTTAATAACTGAACCATATTGACGATACTGTAGAACGTGATCAACAAACCTGATACCGGCAGGGACAGATACACGAATCCCACCGGTATCCCTAAGGAAGGGGACAGCTGGGACATCGTAATCGAGATGGCTTTCACTCCACCATATGTCATGATGGCCAACGAAAAGAGTAAAAAGGCGGATTGTATAAAAAGCTCTAACACTACTTTGTTCTTTCCTTTGAACCGGTCACTGATCATCGTGAAGGCGATGTGACTCCTTTTTCCCACGACATACGAGGCGGCTAACATCGAAAGCCAGATCAGACTGAATCGTATAAACTCCTCCGTGATAGTACTCGGGTTGCTCAAAACATAACGGGCAATGACCTGCCACGTTGTAACCGCTACCATAATAAGAAACAAAGTAGCCGTTACACCCAAGAGTATTTTGTCCACGTACTTTTTCACTGTTTCCATTTGATTCCCCCCTTACTTATTGACCGCTCATTTCTTGTATCGCTTCATACAGATCCTTGAACTCTTCATTATTTTTGAATTCGTCGTGAAGGGGCTGTACGGCTTCTTTAAAAGGTGTGTTATCCACTTCATTAAATTCTACGCCGTGCTCTTCTATCGCCAGCTGCTTTTCTTTTTCAACGGCCGCTTTCCATACTTTCTTCTCGTATTCCGTTGATTCTTCCGCCGCTTCATGAACCGCTTCCCTTTGTTCAGGTGTCAATTTATTCAACGTGGCTTCATTCATGACCACAATGTCAGGCACTCTCGTATGCTGATCATAAGAATAATACTTCGCCACTTCTCCATGGCCAGCTGTCACTAAGACGAATTCATTATTTTCTGCCCCATCAATAATCCCTTGCTGTAAAGAGGTGTACACTTCTCCACTGCCCATAGGTGTCGGGGAACCGCCGAGCAGTTCGATCATTTCAATGGCCGTCTCACTCTGCATCACTCTGATCTTCTTCCCTTTAATATCTTCCGGGGATTCCAGAGGGCCGTCTTTCATATAGAAACTTCTCTGGCCAGAATCATAGTATGTCAATCCGACAAACCCAAGATCGGAAGTCGATTGATAAATCGGCTCCATGATTTCTTCATTTTCCATGACATTGTAGAAATGTTCTTCTCCATCAAATAAATACGGGATGGAAAAAATCGAATAGCGGTCAGAAAAACTTTCCAGAGCAGATCCACTGACCTTGGTGATGTCGACCGCCCCTGTCTGGGTCAACTCAATCAATTCCCGTTCCCCGCCCAATTGCGAGTCCGGATAATATTTGACGGTGACTTCACCATCTGTTTTCTCTTCAAGCAACCGACCAAACTCTGCCATCGCCTCTTTGACAGGCGGTGCATTACTGGCATAAGCAAAACGTAAAACGACCTGATCACCCGCTTTTGCATTCAAGCTGCAACCCGTGATCAGCGTAAGGATACATGCACCTACTAACAACAAGATGACATTCCTTTTCATGCTCTTTCCTCCCCTGTAAGTTTTAAAGGTTTACACGGACCACCATCATGACTCGTGTAAGGATTGTGAATCTGATCAGATATATGTGTGCAGATATTCCGTCAGGCACAAAACGGCCAGAGACTGCCCGTACGGCATCGTCGTCGTCTTAATTTCCTTGTAGAATTCCAGCGAGTCCCCCATCCCCGTTCCGACAGAAACTTTTTGAACGGCTCCGTCTTCATTGATTTCGTTTGCGACACCCTGAATCGCCTGGCGGGCGACTTCTGCATATTTTTCATCAATGTAGCGTTTTCGGACCGCCTTCAATATTCCATACGCAAATCCAGCCGTTGCGGATGCTTCCAAATAGGAATCCGGATCGTCAATCAGCGTATGCCATAAACCGCTTTCATTTTGGTGTTCAGCTAACGTCTCGACCTGGCGATTCATAGTCTCGAGAAGAAACTCCCGGAAGAAATCCCCTTCTTTCAAGTCCAGCATTTCAATGATTTCAGGGATAGCGATGGTGATCCAGCAGTTGCCCCTGCCCCACAAAGCATTAGCAAAATTGTGGTTCCCTTCAAATGTCCAGCCGTGAAACCATAAACCTGTCTTTGGATCACATAAATATTTCGTATGAATCAAAAACTGCCTTTTCGCTTCTTCGATATATTCGGGCTTGTTCAACAGCTGACCAATCTTGGCCAGTGGCAGCACCGTCATCATCAACGTGTCATCCCACAACTGTTCGGTATTCGGCGGACCATAGGTCATATGCTGCAAACCGTTCTCTTTGGTACGAGGCATATCGTACATGACCCAATCCGCCCACTTTTCCAAATAAGGGACATAGGTTTGTTCGCGAGTGTCCTCATACATATAGGCTAAGGTAAGAAACGGAGCCATCGTATTGACGTTTTTCGGCGGGACCCCTTCTTTAAACCTCGCTTCAAACCATTCTTTCACTGTTTTTAAAGCCTTTTCATTTTTCGTCAGCTTATACAAGTTGTAAATCCCATACAAACCCACACCCTGCGGCCAATTCCAGACATGCCAGCTTTTATCATCTACCACAAGTCCATCAAAATTTAAGAGAAATTCACCAGTGTCATCTTTTATCTGCGCCAGGTTTTCTATAAGGGAATCTATGTGTTTCAGTACGGTTTCCTTTTCCAGTTTCACTTCGCTCTGTATCATCTTTACCTCCATGATCCCTCGTTTTTTATATTCTGATTTTTTTGACTGCGCTTTCATTATAAAGATAATTCAAAAAACAATCAACATAAGTAAAAATATTTTGTGCTTTATTCAAAAAAAAACAGCTGTATTTTTTTTGTTTTATTGGTTTTATGCGTTCTTGTATTTGTTTGTTAAGTAGTCGATACTTTCGTTGATATACGGTTCTTTCGTCTCTTCCATCAAAATGTTGACGAACGGTTTCTTTTTCTTCATATATTTAAACACCGCATCGTAGTTTAAGAGACCTTTCCCGACCGGGACGACCTGGAGTATACCGTCTTCGATCCGGAAATCTTTCGCATGCATAATCGCGATCCGGTTCCCGAACCGTTCAAACGCTCCCTGAATGATCGCTTCCTGCTGCTCATAGTTTTCGACGGTCAAATAGTTGACGGGGTCATAAATAACTTGCAGATTATTAGAATCTACACAATCCAACAGCCTCTTCATGACGGCCGGGGAATAGATCGGGTGATTGACTCCCCCTTCGATTCCGACAATCACACCGAATTTTTCGGCTTCTGCTACAAGCTCACGAACACTTTGTACGACGTCCAAAAAAGGCTGTTCATGAAAGTTCGCTTCTGTGTACACGATTTCCGGATGCACATTCCCCGTTTCCGTCCCTACAATGCTGCATCCGAAATCACGGGCATACCGGATATGCTCCTTGAACCGGTCCAGCGCTTTTCTTCTTTCGTCATAATCAGGGTGAATCATATTGATGTAACAGCCAAGAACGGCAATTTGAACATTCCTGTCCGAAAAAGTCCTGCCGACGTAATGAGCGAAGCCCGGGCTCAAACTGCCTGTTTCCGTACTTTCCTCCCCAATCGATTTTGCCAAGGCCAGCTGAACGGATGTTAACCCTTTTCCGGAAATCGTTTCGACTAATTGTTCCAAAGGTAAACGTTCAAGGTCATGTGCTCGAATACCTAAATTGATCATCTGCAGTCCCTCCATGTGTTGATTTATTTATAATAAAAACCTGTCTTTTTGATTTGGTCAGGCCCTTTCTATCATTGCAAAAGCGGCTCCATTGTGACCATGGCCCTTACATGTATCCCCTTACAAAATGCGGATTCCTTAAGAAAGCTTGGTCATAATTATAGGAATATATTTTGGATAAATATATAACCTTACTTATTTTTTTATTATCCTTATTTGCCTAATAATATAAATTTCAAAGATCCTCTTGAAAATTCACCCTCGTTTTGAACATAATAAATATACTTCTATAACACTCTGAACTGTTGCTGGAAATGCCGCTCAACATAGATCAACCAATTCGCTTGAAATTCACAGGGGATCTTCACAGAGGGAAAAATAAAAGAGAGGTTGATTGGAATGGATGAGAAAAAAATGAATGCCGGGCTGAATGTTGCAAAGGGATTGGAAACAGGTTCAAAAGAAAGCAGGAAAGTGCTGAACATCGTTCATACGGCAAACAAGTTTGATTCGAGTATTGTGTTACATACTCCCCACAAAGTCATTGACGTCAAAAGCTTCTTAGGATTAAGTGTGTCGTTATCTGATAAGGACGATTATAAGCTGGAGGTTCACGGACCGGATAAGGAAAAAGCAGAAAATGCGATGGTTGATATTTTTACAGAAAACGGCCTGAAAGTTCATATTGTATAAGAAAAAGGCTGAGTATGGGGCTCCATACCCAGCCTTTTTCCATGACCCCGATTGGATTGTCAACACAAAACTAGACAATCTTGTTAAGGTGTTTCTTCTTGAATTCGATTGGGCTGAGATAGCCTAGAGTTCCATGAATTCGGATGTGATTATACCAGTGAACATAATCAAATAAGGCCAGGTCTAATTAATTGTTTCTGGCTTTCGAATGTTTCTCCATAGACAAACTCTGTCTTAATCACCTTATATGTAGCTTCAGCGACCGCATTATCATAAGGACAGCCCTTCATGCTCAAAGAACGATCAATTCTAAAGGCTTCAAGTAGCTCTTCTATGGCTTGATTTTTAAATTCATTTCCACGATCTGTATGAAAAAGTTCTATTTCTTTAAGATTACCATCAATCGAAGAGAAGGCTTTCTGAACCAAGGCGGCATCTTTTTGAGGATTTGAACTGTAGCCTATAATTTCGCGGTTATATAGGTTTGCTCAATTTTCGAATTTATCTCAACCACATTCGTACGAGACATTTGAGCAGCTTCAACATGATATGGATAAATACAACCATAATCGTTTACAAGAAAAACTAAACGGCCTCAACCCAGTGGAATAAAGGGCTAAAGCTGTTTAGTGTGTTTTGCTTATTTTTACTGTCTACTTGACAGGGTGCAGTTCAATTGTTCTTGTGTGGAACCGGGCTTACACTACATAGTGTTTAAAAAAGCTTTATATCCATTCATAAATCGTTCGACATATTTCATTTCTCCATCTAAAAAAAACCAGTTTGGTCATCTTAATGAATCGAACCAAGATGTTTGATTGTCACATTTTTAAAGATCGCTGTACCGCCTTCGGAGAAAAAGGTGATTCCTTGATCATCTGATTTTGGGTATATTAAATTTGAATGTGTGAACCTTCCATTATCGACAAAGACTTCAATACTACTTTTATCAACAATAATCTTTAAGTGAGCTTGCCGTTTACCAGCATCAAATGGTGTTGTGCTTTCTACCGATTGATTATTTTTGTCAGAGTGGTTTGTTAATGATCGATTGACATAAAAATAATTTCCTTCTGCAAAAATGCCTACATCGACATGGCGTTCTTGATCCGCTGATTCCCGAAGCCTTAAACCTACATTTTTCAGTTCTGACCAAGAGATATCCGTCTCCAACTGATATACATCACCGGTTACATGAAGTGTTTTTGAGCCGTTTACTTCAATTTGTTCATAGGTATCTGTAGCCTTTGTTAATTTATTTAAAGCGTTAATTGGTTGAGAGACTAGATGATAATTATTGTCTTTGTCATGCTTTAGTTCAATTTGGCGAACAATCGAGTCCATTCCGTTAAACCCTTCTTGCATTGTTGGTGTTTGATGGGCATAATCCCAATTATTCATCCACGCAAAGGCATAACGTTTGTTGTATTTTTCTTTTTCCTTTCCGCCCTCAAACGTCACTCCGCCGTACCAATCAAAGCCATAGTCCAGCCATTGAGGTTCGTGGTGATCCGGAAAGAATTCCTTTCCATCAAAATTTCCGGTCCAGTAGGCGTAAGTATTGGGCCTGCCTCGCGATTTACCATTTGCACTAACACCAAGCACCCATTTGAATGTCCCGTTATTGGCTCGCATTACATAAAGATCAGGGCACTCTACGATTCCGATATGTTCCGTAACGAAACTACTCATATAATTCCAATCTTTTAAATTGTGAGATTCATAAAAGCCTATTTTTGTTCCTTCCGCCATGACCATGATCCATTTATGGCTACTATCATCCCAAATGATTTTCGGATCTCGAAAATCTTTTGTTCCCGGATTTGGCATGATAGGATCGTCACTATATGAGGTAAATGTTTTTCCGTGGTCATTACTGTACCATAAAAACTGTTCCTGCTGGCCTCCATCCTTAGAGGGCTGTGTCACAATCGCAATGAGAGCGCCTTTTCCAAACCCCGCTGTATTTTCCTTGTCAATAACGACTGATCCTGACCATGGATCTCCATTTTCGTTTGTATATTTTGGAATGGCTATCCCTTCATCATTCCAGTGCACCAAATCTTCTGATGTGGCATGTCGCCATTCAGTTCCATTTCCATTTGGATAATCACCATTATAGAGATAATAGTAATGATATTTTCCATCCAAATAGATCGGCCTCTGAGGATCATTTTTCCAGTTGTCTGGTGTAGTAAAGTGGTATTTTGCACGGTATGAGGGCTTTTTATGTGTATGAGTCGATTCCTGTGACTTATCCGCTTGTTGCTCAACTGTTGGTTCACGAGACTTAAAGACAAAGTGATACACTAATCCGATGGCAGTCATGATCAGTAAGCTCGTAATCAAAAAAACCAACGGCTTATATCTCCTTTTATTTTTTACTCGTTTGTCCAATCAAACTCACCGCCCTCTAAAAATAAAGTCAAAGCAAAAAGAAAATGCCAATCATGATTGACACTTTCTTTTTTTACAACATTATTCGTTAATTGTGATTTGTCCTTGTTCAAGGATACTATCTTTTACAACAGATGTTTTTGGTCCTTTAATATTAAGTAAAAAGCTTGGTGCAAACGTAGAGTGATGGTCCTCAAAGTAACCTCTGTTTGTCATGTAGCTTGTTACAACCACATTATCGCTATCCTTTTGTGGGATCGCATAATGA
Source organism: Bacillus swezeyi (assembly GCF_001969815.1). Classification (GTDB taxonomy): domain Bacteria; phylum Bacillota; class Bacilli; order Bacillales; family Bacillaceae; genus Bacillus; species Bacillus swezeyi. The sequence goes on from NZ_MRBK01000026.1 coordinate 47,396, forward strand.
GCATAATTCCAAGTAATGTCATAAGGATCAAGATCATGATGTAATACAAGTCCGGTTTTATTGAGTGGCTTGTATGGTCCAGTTAAGGAATCGGACACATAACCTAACAAGTAAATGTCTTCGTCATCAATACCGTCAATTGTCATTTTAGATCCTCTTGAGCTTGTGAATAAATACCATTTGCCATCCTTTTTAAAGATGTTCGGACGCTCAATTTCATCTGTTACTGTATTTGACACAACCAATGGTTTCATTACTTTATTCAAAGTATAATCATCATTGATTTCAATGATTCCTATTGCACCATTTGCTAAAGTAGCCAGCTCCTTTTTCGAGCTTTTTAACAGCTTATTCTTTTCAGCTTGGAAGAATTTATTACTTCCGCCATAGTAAGCTTTATTGTATAGTGATTCTTCGCCTTCATAACCATATTCTGTTCCCGTATTTGCTTCAAAAATAAGATACTTATGGCCATTATCTTCAATATAATGAGGATCTCTCAATGTATGGTTATTCATGAAATTACCTTCACTGAAAGCTTGATCAACATTTTGATAAACTTTACCGTTTCCACCTTCAAAGATCGATTTAAAATCTTCAACACCTTTAATTTTTAGTGTATCAGCATCTGGTTGAGATAGATTCACTTGAGCTGTTGTTAACGTTTGTTTACCTAAGTGTTTTTCTCCATCCCATGGATGGCGATTTGTGTAAAATAGGCGAACTTCTCCGTCAGACGTTAAAGTTGCAGATCCTGACCATTCTTCAGCTTGATCTTTTAAATACGGATCGTTTGCAGCGTATTTATCACTATCCTTAAATACTCTGCCGGCATTTTTCCAGCTATCAAGTGAATGATCGCCAACTTTTTTATAGAACATGTATATAAAAGTGTCGCTTCCATTGTCAGGGTCTCCTGCTAAACCGAAAACGATATGGTAGCCTTTATATTCTGCCACTGTTCCATCAGCGTTTTGAAGCGGCCAAGTGTCCCATACGTCTATATCCATCAGCTTGCCATTCTCATCATACTTTTTTGCTGAAGGAATGTTTTTAATTGTGGATGCATCGAACTGAGGTACTTCAAATCTTGGATCATCATGTTGTTTGATGATGTTGTACATATCTGAACGAGTGATTTGAGAAGTCCCATACGTTTCTTTGTGATCCAATGTGTCTTTTTGTTTTGCAAACGAGAGCGGTGCCCCTCCGCCTACTAGAATTGCTGTACCAAGCGTAACGACTGTTGCTTGTTTAACAAGACTTTTGATGTTCATCTTCTTCCTCCCTTAATTTTTTTATGAATGTTTACTAGAAATCTAGCAGCATTCAAACCGTGTTTCATTTACAAATATCATTATAGTTTAGGTCAAATTCTGTGGATATGGCTTATATTGATTAGAATGTTGTCTTAAATTGATATCGTGCTTTCCGGCAGATTATTAAAAAAATGCCTGCAAAAAATGCGGGCATTTATAAAGAGCTAATCAGCGGATTGATCAACTTTTGAATGTGAATCTCTATACGATGAAGGCGAATTATTGGCTTGCAGCATTATCCCAGGACTTCTGAAACTCTTGCAGCAATTGTTCACGATTCAGCTGTTTTCCTACGTAAAGCTGCATTGCAGTGCCAAATTCAGCTTTTACTCCCACAGGAAAATGAAACCAGTTGGAAGATAACGTCTTTCCCGCTGTTGAGTAACGGATAATTTCATCCGCGAGGGGTCCTAAATGGTCCGTCTCTATGTTTTCAAACGCAGGAATATATTTCAAACGTTCCGTCATAAACATTTTTCCTTGTTTTGAAGAAACCATCCAGTTTAAAAATTTTTTCGCTTCTTTTTTCTTTTCTGGTGTTGCTTGTTTGTTTACAACCCAGTAATTCGGAACACCGACAACTAAGGCATCATTGTTAGGCTCGTCATTAATTGGTATTGGCAGCATTCCTATGTTCATATTTGGTGACAGTTGATCAATGATCGGCTGAATCCAGTTTCCTTGTAGTATCATCGCTGCTTGTCCCTTTGCAAATAAATTCAATTCCATGTTGTAATCTGTTGCGAGCGGACTATCGTTTCCATATTTTGTTGTTACATCGAGCAACTTGATCACATCTTTGAATGTTTGATTGTTCTCAATTTTTCTCGTCCCGTCATTTAGGCCTTTTATAAAAGCAACTGGATCTTCTTGTTTTGCAAATGCAATACTCAATAGGTGGTCACCCAATTTCCACCCTTCATAATAACCGTTTGCAAAAGGAGTAATCCCTGCTTTTTTCAACTTTTCCGCCGCTTCTATTAATTCAGTTAGCGTATTCGGCAACGTATCAATGCCTGCCTTATGAAATAAATCCTTATTATAAATGAATCCGAATCCTTCGAGATTAAATGGCATTCCATAAATTTTCCCATTCAACTTCATTGGGGTTAACGTATCTTCATATGCATGTTCGACCCATGGCTGGTCCGTAAGATCCTCCAAATATTCACTCCAGTGTTTGGCATGTTCGTATCCGGTGTTTGTAAAAATAGCAGGACCGTTACCGGCAGCCATCTGTGCTTTCAGGTCAGAAAGGTCATCGGCGGCCCCGCCCACGGTGTGAATCTGAATATCTACGTTTGGATTTTTCTTTTCATAAGCGTTTACCATTTGTTCGAACTGCGTAGATATTTCCACTTTCGGATTTCGAACCTTTAATATGATTTTTTCCTCCGCAAGTTCCGGTTCTTTTGATTCCGATACCTTCTTCATCTTCGTCTGACATTCCGAAAGAGATAGGCTGAGTATGCCAACTAAAAACATGTGAAATATCCCTTTTTTCATCGATTCACCCCAATCGTTCACTCAAAAGATATGAAAAAGGTGGATTATCTACTTCCAACTTTGAGCTTCTTCCCGTCATTGCGGTACTCAAAAGGTGTCATGCCAACGACCTTTTTGAATAACTTTGAAAAGTATTTCTCGTCCTGATAGCCAAGCATTAAGGAAATGGAATAAATACTTTCTTCCGTTTCACTTAACCAACATTTTGCTTGATCGATTCTAAGTTTCATGATGTATTTGGACAGAGTCATTCCCGTTTCTTGTTTGAACTTTCTTGATATGTGCTCACGACTCAAAAAGAACCGGTTTGATAGTTTTTCCAAACTCAATTCCTTCATGTAGTGCATTTCAACATAAGAAACAATATCCTTCATGCGACAGGCGTCATCCAGATCATTTAAACGATGAATCGATCTGAAGTTTTGCTCTTCCACTGCTTTTTGTAAAGACTGAAACGATTTCGGGATCTCTTCCAATGATTTTATTGGTTGACCAGTAACAAGACGAACAGGGATATCAAATTCATGACTAATCCATTCTTCAACAGATAACCATTCGCCCTGTACAGTCATAACTAAACAAAGACTTTGATCATCCTGAAGCGTAAATGCATTTCCAAGTCCCTGATCGACAAGCTGATCAGCAAGCCTTTGAATGTATGGATCAGAATGGTGCATTTGATAAAAGGAAATGAGTGTAAGATCGTACTCATCAGCTGAGGGAAGACATAAAGCAATTTCATTCATGTCAAAAGGTTCACCGTTGCAAGCCTCTGTAACTAACTGATTCATACGAAGCCTTTTAACATCTTCATAAACACCGGTCTCTTTATATTGACGATCCTTCTCTTCACTTGCCCAGCATTTAACAGCTTCCTCCAACGTTTTATTAAATGCATCAGCTTCAATCGGCTTCAATAAATAATCAAAGCTGCCGCACTTAATTGCTTTACGCATATATGAATAATCGTCAAAACCTGTGATTAAAATGACTTTTCCAGGATAAGACATGGCATCTAACCACTCCATTAATTCTATACCGCTTATTCCAGGCATTTTCACGTCTGTAAAGACGATCTCCGGATTCTCCCTTTGAATAACTTTTTTTGCTTCTTCTCCATTACTTGCTTCGAAGATATCAGTAATACCGTACTTTTTCCACTGTCCCAAATGACGGATGACATCACGCACATTAAATTCATCATCTACAATTAGAGCCTTCATATTTTTTTCATCCTCCTTACAAGATACGGGTAAACATTTTCTGTTTGGATGACTATGAAACAATCTCTTCATTTGCAATCTTTGAATCTAACGGAATCATGAGTCGAACGAAAAATCCGTGTCCTTGCTTCCGATCCAGCTCTAATCCAGCATCTTGTCCATAATTTAGAACTAGTCGGTCATGAATATTTTTCAAACCGATATGCTCGCGGGAATACGTTCCTTCATCAGAAGCCGTATAGATCTTTTCCCTTAATGTTTGCAGCTCTTCATGTGTCATACTGGGCCCGTCATTTTCTACCACGAGATGTAACAATTCTCCTTGGATTTCTCCATAAATGTTTAAATGTGAGTGATAGAAACCTTCTTCATAACAGTGTTTAAAAAAGTTTTCAACGAGCGGTTGAAGAATCATACTTGGAATTTTCATAGCAAGGATTGTTTCGTTTATTTGAATAGAATAATTTAAACCGCTTCCAAAACGCTCCATTTGAAGAAATAAGTATGATTGAATATACTCCACTTCTTCTCGAACCAATACCCACTGATCTGCCCGAATAGAGTACCGCATCATTTTCGATAAATACGTGACCAATTGGTAAACTTTCGGAGATTGATCTCTTAAGGCGACCGCCCCTATTGATTGTAATGCGTTAAATAAAAAGTGCGGGTTAACTTGGGATTTGAGCGCTCTGAATTGGTTTTTCCGATTTTCAATTTCCAGTTTATATTCACGTTCAATATGCAGATTAATTCGGTCCATCATGTCCTTCATATGATTTTCTAAAAGGCCGATTTCGTCTTCTCTACTGTCATCAAAAGGGATATCCGTATTTCCGCCTTCAATTGATTCCACTTTCCTGCTAAGAAGTTTAATTGGACTCGTAATTTTGTAAGTAATAATACTTATCATCATTAACCCCAGCAATCCTACTCCGATCCCAACAAGTATGTTTGTATATGCGGTCTGCCTGACATCATGAAATAATACGTGACTAGGAGTTATCTTGACTAGTTTCCATTGATTTAGTGGTTTTGATAAGGTTTTCGATAAGATAATATCTTCTTCCCCAACATTTTCAGCTGTATCGATTCTCTTTAGTAAATCAGGGGGAATGGGCTTACCTATAAGTGCTTGATTACTTGCATACATGACACGATGATTTGAATCTATCAGTAATACGGACTCTTCTTCATGCTGAACAATACTTTTGCATATACGTGCATATCCATCTAAATCGAAATCAATCGTAATGATTCCGAGAAATTCGTTTGAAAGCACATCTACCAATTTATGATGAATCGTCATCACCATTGTGGTATCCGCTTCTGGAATAATTGCGGCATTATTATAGTTCTCAATTCGATGCGGAGGCTCAATCATATACTTTAAGTTAGAGTGATAGAGTTTATGAATTGAATGTTCCTTTAATAAATCTGGTTGAGGTTTACGAGCACTGACCATCGTATTGTAAACAGTAAACGATTCTTTATCCTTATCAATATAAAAGCGGACCTGACGAATTTCGTTTCGCATGAGAGAAAAAGTTTCGATGCTTTTTTCAACAGCAATCGGATTAAAATAAATGGAATCTTCAAAGCCATTTTGAAAAATTCGGTATAAATCAGGAGTTCGATATAAATTATATGAAAGATTGATCTTATCATGAAAATATTGCTGCAGTTCCTCCGACAATGTCTCCATTTGATCATGACTAACTTCAAGCTCGTGCTCTTCAACACTTTTTTTCGTATATTCATAAATCAAAAAAACGGAAAAAAAATACGGCAGGATAATAAAAGTAAGCAGCATGAACAATAAACGACTTTGAATACTCTTCATTTAAAATACTCCTTTCGTGAATATGGAGTCCAAATTAACATGCCTTTTTCATAAGAGAATTAGAAAGTATGCAAATGACATATAATGAACCTCCATCAAAAGGAGTTCTATTAAAATCAGCAAATCTAAATTTGAGTATATAAAAATGTTCTTTAACGTTTAGGCATCCTAATACTTTTTATTTAAATTTATTTGAATATGTATGTCAACATAGGACAAATAGGTTAAAAAAAAATAAAGAATTATAAAATTTCCTTGTTATAGCGCATTTTGAAAACGGTTGCCAAAATAAACGAAACCGCTGTCATCATAAGTGAAATGAATCTTAATGACTAGAAAATCATTGATTATTACAATAATGCAGGAAAATATAATTATTTGTTGTAACAATCTAAATAAATCCCCATAAAAATATGGGTTGTTACGAAATTATGTTATTTTGGAATAGAATCAGGAATTTGTTTTTCCCGCAAAAGAGCCTTCAAAAAGAAGATTTCCAATGTCTTTTGAAGGCTTTTTTCATATCCAAAACTCGGTGATTGCCGAACCTTTAGTAGACAGCAAAACCGCAGCTGCATTTATTCCTAACAGCTAAAACGATCTTCTCTGCTAAAATTTTATTCTTTCTTAATGTAATTTAAAGAGGAGCGGCATTTGCTGCTCTCTTTTCATCGCATTCCCTCACAAGATCTCAAACAGTTTTGAACATAATTCAATTAATCGGCGAAAAGAAGGTGAATAAATGACATGCCCAAGACAAAACAAAAGGATTGTTTGTACTAGAGGGTTTTGAGTTAGTTGGTGATGGTCAGTTCTTCTAACCTTCAGTGCAGGTCTTCCTCTTTTTCTTCATATAAAGGTTTTTTATCCTGAATCTTATGATTCATTTTCATGGATGCTAAGGATTTCCCCATCAATATATCTCCACAAAACAGGGAACTATTTCCTGATATGTCACTTTAGTATTAGAGGAGAATGCCATGAAGACCCTTGACGTTCAGGCGTCGCATCATGCAATTGACCAAACGCTGGAACAATTAAAAAAGCAATCAGAAGAAATCGACAAAGTCAAAAAAGAGGTGAATAATAATGATTGAAATAAAAATTTCTGATCCTGTCTATCAATTTCTAAGTGGGATTTTTCATCAAGAAATTGAATCTCCAGAGTCAGCACTTGAAGAGTATTTAGATGAGGTATCCAAAAAGGAACAAGAAGACGATGTAATTGCTCTAACCGATTTTATGAACAGTCAGTATTCAGAAGAAGACAAGAATGATTTTATAGTGGAAGCTACCGATGGTGTAGATTTTAGTTATGAAGTATCTCCATTGATTTGGCTTAAACAAGTTACTCAAAAAATAGAAAACAATATCAAAGCTTTATAATCACTTACTAGTCCCTTGAATCTTCAAGGGGCCATTTTTATTTCAATAACGATTCAAGTTTCGCTTTCGTTTTCAGCCCGTAATAACCATCTGTGCCGTTGTTTTTGGCTCCTTTGTCTGGATAGAAATAAAGAGCAGCGAGCACCTCCTGAAACTGCCGCACAGCCGTTCCTTTAATCATCGGGTTTTCCACTTTATAGATTCCGGTCGGCAACTTGTAAGATGATTTTTACCGCTTGAAGGTGACTTTTTCTCTTCAATGTCCTGAAAAGCTTTTTCGGTTGCCGGGCCATAAATGCCATCAGCCGCTATTCCGGCTTTCTTTTAAAGGGCTTTAACGGCTTATACAGTTTCGTTTCCGTAAGAGCCACGGGCATCGTCCCTCGGTAGCGAAAAGCTTGCAGCAATCAGACGTTTTTGCAACTCTTTGACTTCAGATCCGGACGAACCCTTTTTCAAGATAGTCCCTGTAGAATTTCTCGTCTTGCTTCGTGGATATCGTTATTTTTGAAACGATTTTATTCCCGAGCAAGTTATGGACTTTTTTGCGAAATACCGCAAGCTTGCTTGAATCGCTCACCCACGGGCGGGCAATTTTTGTTTGCCACCTCCATAATGACGGATTTTGTCAGCAAATAGCGTAATGCTTATACAGATCTGCCCTCAATTTCAGCGGTATTTTGAAATGTTTCACTGTGAATCACTTTTTTAAAACACATTGCAACACCGGGCTCTGTTCGGGAATTTAAACGATTGATAGAGTAAAAAAGAAAAAACCCCTTGATTTCTCAAGGGGTTTCAGCGGCTGGGGGCTTACATCATGCCGCCCATACCACCCATTCCGCCCATGTCAGGCATTCCTGCGCCGCCGCCTTTGTTTTCTTCAGGCTTGTCAGCGACAACTGCTTCAGTTGTCAGGAACATCGCTGCTACAGATGCTGCGTTTTGCAGAGCGTAGCGTGTCACTTTTGTCGGGTCGACGATGCCTTTGTCGATCATGTTGACCCATTCGCCAGTTGCAGCATTGTAGCCGACACCGATTTCTTCGCCTTTCAGGCGCTCAACGATGACAGATCCTTCAAGACCGGCATTGTGCGCGATTTGGCGGATCGGCTCTTCAAGAGCGCGAAGAACGATGTTGATACCAGTCAGTTCGTCGCCTTCAGCATTAAGAGCAGCTACTTTATTGTATACATTGACAAGAGCTGTACCTCCGCCTGATACGATTCCTTCTTCTACCGCAGCGCGAGTAGAGTTCAGGGCGTCTTCGATGCGAAGCTTGCGTTCTTTCAGTTCTGTCTCAGTCGCAGCACCGACTTTGATGACAGCTACACCGCCGGCAAGTTTAGCAAGGCGCTCTTGTAATTTTTCTTTATCGAACTCAGAAGTTGTTTCTTCAACTTGAGCGCGGATTTGGTTGACGCGTGCCGCGATTTGTTCTGCATCTCCGGCGCCTTCAACGATTGTTGTGTTTTCTTTTGTGACAACGACTTTAGAAGCGCGTCCCAATTGGCCGATTTCAGTTGATTTAAGGTCTAGGCCTAAATCTTCTGTGATCACTTCTGCACCTGTCAGAATAGAGATATCTTCAAGCATCGCTTTGCGGCGGTCCCCGAATCCAGGAGCTTTAACAGCTACTGCATTGAATGTTCCGCGAAGCTTGTTGACTACAAGTGTTGCAAGAGCTTCACCTTCAACGTCTTCAGCAATCAGAAGCAACGGCTTGCCTTGCTGAACGACTTGCTCAAGCACTGGCAGGATTTCTTGAATGTTTGTGATTTTCTTATCTGTCACTAAGATGTACGGATTTTCAAGAACCGCTTCCATCTTATCAGAATCCGTCACCATGTAAGGAGACGCATATCCGCGGTCAAACTGCATACCTTCAACCACTTCAAGCTCAGTCGTGAAGCCTTTGGACTCCTCGATTGTGATGACGCCGTCGTTGCCGACGCGCTCCATCGCTTCTGCGATCAGGCTTCCGACTTCCTCGTCAGCCGCTGAAATCGCAGCAACCTGTGAGATGGACTCTTTGCCTTCGATTGGTTTAGAGATTTCTTTCAGGCTTTCAACCGCCACTGCAACAGCCTGCTCAATTCCTTTACGGACGCCCACAGGATTGGCTCCGGCTGTTACGTTTTTAAGACCTTCGCGAATCATCGCCTGGGCTAGAACTGTCGCTGTTGTTGTACCGTCACCGGCCACATCGTTTGTTTTGCTCGCAACTTCAGCAACAAGCTTTGCACCCATGTTTTCAAAAGCATCTTCAAGTTCGATTTCTTTCGCGATGGTTACACCGTCGTTTGTGATAAGTGGAGAACCGAATTTTTTCTCAAGAACGACGTTGCGTCCTTTAGGTCCCAAAGTTACCTTTACTGCATCCGCCAATGCATCTACACCGCGCAGCATTGAACGGCGGGCTTCTTCGCTAAACTTAATATCTTTTGCCATGTTATTCAAACCTCCTCAGGATTGTGTAAAGATTTGATTTTATTTATGTCTTAGCCGATAACAGCTAAAATGTCGCTTTCACGCAAGATTAAGTAATCCGTACCTTCATACTTCACTTCGGTACCTGCATATTTTGAGAAGATAATGCGGTCGCCTGTTTTAACTTCTAATGCAACGCGCTCTCCGCTCTCTAATACACGGCCTGAACCGGCAGCAACCACTTTACCCTCTTGGGGTTTTTCTTTTGCGGAGTCAGGAAGTACGATTCCGCTAGCAGTTTTTTCTTCAGACTCAACGAGCTCAATGACAACGCGATCACCTAATGGCTTTAACAATGAAACAACCTCCTCAATATTTTCATATGTAATTTTAGCACTCGCATCTGTTGAGTGCTAACACAATTATTATAATAAAGAATCTCCCAGGCAATTTCAAGTGATAAGATTAAAATTTTTTGCGCTTACATTTTTTAATGCTCATCCTTATCACCCTATAATTTAAAAAGAGGTGTGTTACAATAAACATAGTCTGTATTACATTTTAGAAAAGGAGTACATACGGCTTGAGAAAACAATATTGGTTTATTATTTTGACATATGTCCTCATGCAGTTGTCGGCTGCTGTCGGCCTTCCCCTGCTGTACTTTTTAGGCGTGGGAAGAGGCATGGCGCCCGCCGAAGCAAAGCTTACACTGACAGGCGTGTGGTCGGTCATCGCCTTTCCCCTCTGCCTTGTCATCGTGCTGCTGATCCTGAGGACGGTGCCGAAAACAACGCTTCGCAACGGTTCGAAAGCATCTGTTGGAGCATCTATCGGATGGGCTGCGGGCGGTGTTTTTCTTGCCCTGTTTGCCCAATCGATTGCCGCTTCGATCGAAATGAACTTGTTCGGGGTCAACCCGGAATCGGAAAATACACAGCGCATCATGGAAATCATCAGCACATTGCCGCTGATGATGTTTGTCTCTTCTGTGTTCGGTCCGATCCTTGAGGAAATCATTTTCAGAAAGATTATATTCGGCGCGATCTACGAAAAAACTAATTTTTTCATCGCCGCTCTCTTTAGTTCCGTGATCTTCTCGGTTGTCCATATGGATTTCTCACACCTTTTAATTTACACGGCAATGGGATTCACATTCGCCTTTTTATACGTCAGGACAAACCGGATTATCGTTCCCATTTTCGCCCATGTCGCCATGAATACGCTTGTTGTCTTGCTGCAGACTTTCCGAGGGCCGATTGAAGAATATTTGGAGCGATTGGAGAAATTGCAGTTGATTATTGGAGGATTTTTATGATGAGAAGCCCTAAGTTTTGGGGATTGATTTATTTGTTGACAGGCGTGCTGTTTACATATCTGGCAGCTACCTCACCGGGAAACATGTGGTCTTTTTACACCATTCTTCTGATGCTTTTCGCTGCCTATAATATCAGCATTTCCTTTAAAATGTTCGCCTTGTCGAGCAAGCTGAAACGAAAAGATCAATAACCCTGTGATAGAAAAGAGCCATTCTCGGAATATGAGGATGGCTCTTTATTTGATTTGGTCTTTTAAAAACGCTTGATTTTCCTCTTGGATAACTGTTTTTTGCGCCTGCCTGTAAGATATTCTGGAAATCACGATACTGACCTCATATAGGAATAATAAAGGCACTGAAACCATTAAATGAGACAAAAGCTCGGGCGGTGTGATGAGCGCCGCAATGACAAACAAAACAAAGTAAGCATACTTTCTGATCTTTGCCAAAAACATGGGCGTCACCAGTCCGAGCCTTGTAATAAACATGATGACCACAGGCATCTGAAACAATAAGCCGAAAGGAAGCGTTAATTGCAGCAGAAACTGAAAATACTCATGTACTCCGATGACTTGATTTACATGCAAATCATCGGAGATTCTCGTCATAAAATCAACGACAAACGGAAATAAAATAAAGTAAGAAAAGGCAATGCCGCCTAAAAAGAGTATGATCGATACCGGAATATAGCTGAGCGTCACTTTGCGTTCTTTCTTATACAGCCCCGGGCTGATAAAAGCCCACAGCTGATATAAAATAAGCGGCGAAGTCAAGACAGCGCCGATAATGAAGGCGAACTGCACATACACAAATAAAGGGTCTGTCAGCTTGAACGCATTAAGCGTCAGCCGTTTCGCCTCATCCGTCTGCTGCAGATAAATGATCAACGGCTTTGCCAAAAAAAAGCCTGCTGCAACAAAAACGGCAAAAAAGAAAAAAATGATCACGAACCGTTTTCGAAGTTCTGTGATATGTTCTACCAGCGACATTTCTTTTCCCTTCATAAATGTCATCCTATCCTACTGATCTTCTTTCTTTTTATCGGAATCGTCATCTGCTAACCCTTTTGTTGCATTTTTAAATTCCCGCAACGTATTTCCCGCCGCTTTTCCAAGCTCGGGAAGTTTTTTCGGGCCGAAAATCAAAAGCGCCACCACGACGATTAAAATAAAGCTTCCAGGACCGATCGGCATAAAGCCTGCCCCCTTTCCTTTATTTTTAAGTTTCCCGTTTTACTTTTCATTCATTGAATAATGTTTCAGAAAATACACGAGTGACTGAAGTTCAACCGCCAAATCTATATGATGAATCCGAATGTGTTCCGGCACATTCAAACGAGCCGGCGTAAAATTAAGAATGCCTTTAATGCCCAGCGCAACAAGCCTGTCTGTAATGGATTGCGCGGCTTGGGCCGGAACCGTCAAAATGGCGACGGGTATATCATCTGTCATATGCTCTTCAAGCTTGTTTAAGTCATAGACGGGAACGCCGCCAACTTCCGTCCCGATTTTGTGCTCATTGATATCAAAAGCCATTGCAATTTTAGTATTATTGTTTTTGATAAAATTGTAATGGAGAAAGGCTGTCCCTAAATTTCCCACGCCAATGAGCGTTACGTTTGTCATTTCATCCTGATCAAGCGTCTTTCTGAAAAAGGACAGCAGATAATTGACATTGTAGCCGTACCCTTTTTTACCGAGCGCGCCAAAGTACGAAAAATCCCTGCGGATTGTCGCGGAATCGACCTTTACGGCATCGCTCAGTTCTGCGGATGATACACGCTGTTTCCCGGATGCATGAAGGTTTTTTAAAAAACGATAATATAACGGCAGCCGTTTCGCTGTCGCTTGCGGAATTTTTGAATGATCCATGTTCATAAGCGATCCTCCATGTCTACATCAGCTTTTTCCCTTTTATAGTCACCGTTTTTTCCGCCTGTCTTTTCTGCAAGACAGGTCGGGCCTATCACCATTCCCTTATCCGCCGCTTTACACATGTCATAGACGGTAAGCGCACATACGGAAGCAGAAGTTAACGCTTCCATTTCCACACCTGTGCTCCCTTTTGTCTTGACTTTAGACTGAATGTGCAAGATGCTTTTCTGTTCTTTTTCCTCCCATTGAAAGGCAATATCGACTCCCTTGAGGGCAATCGGATGGCACATCGGGATGATAACTGATGTTTGTTTTGCAGCCATGATGCCGGCCACTTGCGCCACTGCCAAAACATCGCCTTTTCCCATTTCTTGATTCTTGATTTTTTCATGCACGTCTCTGTTCATTGACACGCTTGAAATGGCCACAGCAGTGCGGACTGAAGCTCCCTTTTCACTTATATCAACCATCTTCGCTCTGCCTTGTTCATTAAAGTGTGTAAATTCATTCATGATCATAACTCTCCTTATAACGATCATACACTATTTTCTTCGTTCTGTCTTTTTCTTTTGGTTAAAATCTTCCAGACCCCGCTTAATTGTTTGCTGACTGCTATCTGATAGGCTACACTTAAACTAGCAAACAAGAGGTGAAATATCATGATGATCTTACAAGTCAATCAGCTCTCAAAATCATTTGGAGCCGATTCTATTTTAACGAATATAAAGCTGGAAGTCAGATCACGGGATCGGATTGCAATCGTCGGACGCAACGGTGCCGGAAAATCTACTTTTTTAAAAATTATTGCCGGACGGCTGTCTTATGAAGAAGGAGAAATCATCAAGCCGAAGGATTTGACGATGGGCTATCTTGATCAGCATTCAGGGCTTGACTCCAAGCTGACAATTAAAGAAGAGCTCCTGTCGGTATTTGATTTTCTGAAAAAGATGGAAAAAGAGATGCGTTCAATAGAAGAACAAATGGCGCACGCTGATCCAGACAAGCTGGAATCCTTAATGAAAACATATGACAGACTGCAGCAGGAGTTTAAAGACAAAGGCGGCTATCAATATGAAGCTGAAGTCAGATCAGTGATGCACGGGCTTGGATTTGCCGGATTTGACGACTCAGCCCGCGTACAGGACTTGAGCGGAGGGCAAAAAACAAGGCTTGCTCTCGGAAAAATGCTTCTGACAAAGCCGGATCTGCTCATTCTCGATGAACCGACAAACCACCTGGACATCGACACGCTGACATGGCTGGAGCAATATTTGCAAAACTACAGCGGAGCGATTTTAATCGTCTCCCATGACAGGTACTTTCTCGATAAAGTTGTCAACCAGGTTTATGAGATTTCCCGATCCCAAAGCAAAAAATACAGCGGAAACTACAGCTCTTATCTTAAATTGAAGGCGGAACAACTTGAAAAAGAAACGAAGCTTTATGAAAAGCAGCAGGACGAAATCGCCAAGCTGCAGGACTTCGTCGACCGCAATTTAGCCAGGGCTTCAACGACAAAGCGCGCGCAGAGCAGAAGAAAACAGCTTGAACGAATGGAAGTCATGGACAAACCATTGGGAGATGAAAAGTCGGCGTCCTTCCGCTTTGACATTGCAAGACAAAGCGGAAACGATGTGCTCCGGGTTGAGGATTTGACGATCAGCTATCAGGATCAGCCCCCGCTCCTCCGCTCATTGGCTTTTCATATTGCGCGAGGGGAAAGCGTGGCGCTCGTCGGCCCGAACGGAATCGGCAAATCCACTCTGTTAAAAACGCTGGTTCAGAAGCTGAAGCCTGTAACGGGATCGATTTCGACAGGCTCACATGTCTCCATCGGCTATTATGACCAGGAACAGACTGAGCTGACCTCGTCAAAACGCGTGCTTGACGAACTTTGGGACGACTATCCGGAGATGAATGAGAAAGATATCCGAACCTGTCTCGGCAACTTTCTGTTCTCTGGAGATGATGTGTTAAAGCCGGTACACGCTTTAAGCGGCGGAGAGAAAGCACGGCTCGCACTTGCGAAACTGATGCTTCAAAAAGCCAATTTTCTCATTCTTGATGAGCCGACAAACCATCTCGATTTAGACAGCAAGGAAGTATTGGAAAACGCTTTGATCGATTATCCGGGAACGATTTTATTTGTCTCTCATGACCGCTATTTTATCAACCGCATCGCAACAAAAGTATTTGAACTTTCTCCTGAAAGAGTCGAAGAATATTTAGGGGACTACGATTATTATACAGAAAAAAAAGCACAGCAGCTGGAGCTTGAAGAATTGGAAAAACAACAAGCGGAAGAGCGGAATCAGTCTGTATCAGAAAAGGCGGGAACAAAACGCAGCTATGAAGAAGAAAAAGAGTGGAAAAGAAAAGAACGCCAGCGTCAGCGCCGCATAGAAGAAATCGAAACAAGAATTACGGCCATCGAAGGTAAAATTGAACAGAACGAAGAGCTTCTTTGCGAACCAGCTATCTTTCAAGACCATGAAAAAGTCCAGGATATCCACGCTGAAAATGAAGAATTGAATGATGAGCTCGAACAGCTATTATCAGAATGGGAAGCACTTTCTACAAATGAATAAATCCAAAAACCGCTTCTGGAATGAAGCGGTTTTTTTCCACAAAACAAACCCTTTGTTAAAAACAAAGAAAGCGTTTTATCCACATTATCCACAAAAATATAATGTTTATACACAATGTTAACAGGTAAAAAAGCTCTATAGAACAAGCTTTAAAATATTATACACAGGCCTGTGGATACATGTTAATAATATGTTAGTAACATGTATTTCGTAAAAAACCCCCACTTTTTGTGAGGTTCTAATAGGAAGTCAGTTCTAAGCCGGGCTGGCCGTTCATATCATATCTTCCCCTGATGCCTTTTTCAAAAGCGACGGTTCCTGCAGCTGCAATCATTGCCGCATTATCGGTGCATAGTGAAAGGGGCGGAATCAGGAGCTGAATATCCGTATAGCTGCTGAATGTCTTCTCAAGAGCCGTCCTAAGCCCTTTGTTTGCGGCAACCCCTCCTGCAAGCAATACTTGCTTGACGCCGTATTCCTTTGCAGCACGTTCCGTTTTTGTCACGAGGACATCAATGACACTTTCTTGAAAGCTCGCGGATAAATCTTCCGGGGGAATGGTTTCTCCCTTTTGTGAAGCATTGTGAAGCGTGTTGATAACCGCCGATTTGAGGCCGCTGAAGCTGAAATGATACGACCCCTCTTCAAGCCATGCGCGCGGCAATGGCACGTTTGCTTCGCCTTTTTGAGCGAGTTTGTCAATGTGCGGGCCTCCCGGATAAGGCAGACCCATTGTTCTTGCCACTTTATCATACGCTTCACCTGCCGCATCATCGAGCGTTTCTCCAATGACTTCAAATGATCCGTGTTCTTTCATATACACGAGTTCGGTATGTCCTCCTGAGACGACTAGCGCAAGCGCCGGAAAATCAATTTCCCGGACAAGCCGGTTGGCATAAATATGTCCGGCAATATGGTGAACGCCCACCAGCGGAATATTGCGGGCAAAACTCAGCGCTTTTGCCGCATTTACGCCGATCAGCAAAGCGCCGACAAGGCCGGGTCCTTCGGTTACTGCAATTGCATCCATATCATCAAAAGTCATTCCCGACTGTGAAAAGGTTTCTTCCAGCACAATCGTCATCTGCTCCACATGATGCCTGGACGCGATTTCAGGGACGACCCCCCCAAATCGTTTATGGCTTTCAATTTGAGACGCAACTACGTTTGCGACAATTTCTGTACCGTTTTTAACGATGGCGGCGGCGGTTTCGTCACAGCTTGTCTCAATTCCCAATACATACAGATCTTGTTTATGATTCATTTAGTCTCACCCACATTAATAATGCATCTTCTCCATTGTCAGTATAGTAATTTTTCCGAATTCCTCCCGGCTGAAAACCGAGTTTTTGATATAAGCTTTGCGCAATATGATTTGATACCCTCACCTCTAAAGAAAGCTGGACTGCCTTCTTCATCCGGCACAGCTTCATGGCGGCTTTTAGAAGAGCTTCCCCTAAATGGCGGCCTCTGTATGCAGGTGACACAGCAATGTTGGTAATCTGTGCATCATCCATCACAATCCAGATCCCGCAGTAGCCGATGACTTGGTCTTCTATTTCGAGAACAAGATAATGCGCATACATATTGTGACCAAGCTCATGGTGAAAAGACTCTTTTTTCCACGGAGATGAAAAAGAGATTCTTTCAATTTCAAACACTTGATCCACATCTTTTGGCGCCATATCGCGTATGACCATTTGAGTATTCATGGCTTCACCCGTTCACTTTTGTTTTTCCAGCCATACGGTTTCCGCTTCAGCCAGGCGAATATAGTTTGGAACAAGGCCGTGTACAGGTTCAGGCTCTTTAGTTTCTCCGATCAACGCCAATTCAGAAGGCCGCGGAAGCTGAAGGGCAGGCCCTGCAATCACAGCCTGCTCGCCGAGTATCTGCTTGATCAAGTCCCTGTGTATTTCAGTATCATTGCCTAAAAACAGGACTTGCTGTTCCATTGCTTTCAGCTTTTTAAGCCAATCTTCAAACAGAATATTTTGATCCTCTTCTAAAGCCTGAAGTCTGCTATTGTCATCATAGCGATAAAGTCCTGTATAAACCTGCCCGCGCCTGGCATCAAACAACGGACAAATCAAGCCGGGGAAAAAACGGCCGTTGGCAGCCAGCACTTCAAGGCTGGAAACGGCCGCAACCGGAATATTCAACGACCATGCAAGCGTTTTTGCGATCGTGATGCCAATCCGAACCCCAGTATAAGATCCCGGTCCTTTCGCCACGGCAATTTTGGTCAGATCGCCAGGCTGAAGTCCGCATTCTTTAAGAAGCTCATCAATTGCCGGCATCGCCCTGACAGAATGATTTTTTTTCAGATGGGATATATGCTCGGCTATCACTTTTCCATCTCTGGTCAAAGCAGCCCCAAGTGTTAAGTTTGATGTATCAATCGCAAGTATCGTCATGTTTACTTATCTCCTTGCAAAGATTTTCGTACCTGCTGCCTTTTGGAGAAAAGGTCAGCTTTCGTTCATCATCGCCAAGCCGTTTTATGACAATTTCAAGGCGATCCTTTGGAAGCTGCTCATCGATCAGATGAGCCCATTCCACGAGGCAGACTCCTTCTCCTTCAAAGTACTCATCTAATCCGAGATCTTCCGCCTCATCTTCCACTCTGTAGACATCCATATGATACAGCGGAAGAGCACCGTCACGGTATTCTTTTATGATGGTGAAGGTCGGACTGCTGACAACCCGCTGAATGCCGAGTCCTTCCGCAAACCCTTTTGTAAAGGTCGTTTTGCCGGCTCCAAGATCGCCCTCCAATGTAATGACATCCCCAGGCTGAACATATCTGGCGGTCAATCTGGCAATATCCTTTGTTTGTTCAGGTTCTGTCGTTTTCCATTCTACTGTTTTCACCTTTATGTCACCTGTCTTGTTTAAAATGATTGTATCCTTTTTTCTCTAGCCGAACGGAGTCTTGTCCGTTATGATAGAAAACTTGTGCATCTCCAGATTGATGAATGCGGCCGATCTGATAAATCGGGATTCGGTGAACGGAGCAGTCTTGATAAAAATGTTCCCACTGGTCGCCTGAAATCGAACCGACTAGCTCAAAATCTTCGCCGCCGAACAGGACCCACTCTTCCCACCTGGTATGCAGTGTATGTAAATCCGAATGTACGGGGATTAAATCTTTATATATGTCAATGGAGACACGGCTTGCTTCAGCAATTTCATTTAATTCGCTGGCAAGTCCGTCACTGATATCGTTAAGCGCCACATGGTGATAGCGTGAACAGATCAAACCGGCTTCCACCCTCGGAGTCGGTCTTTTATGCCGATTGATAAAATATTTCGCCTGGGCCTTATTCTTTATCGGTGTTTTCTCCAATAAAAACGACAGGCCCGCAGCTGATGAACCCAGTTCTCCTGTCACAAAAACGACATCTCCCGGTTGTGCGTGGCTTCGCAGACAAGCTTTGCCTTTTTTGATCTCGCCGATCACCGTAACGGTTATCACCATCTGTCCTTTGGTCGAGACGGTATCACCGCCGATTAAGTCCATTTGATATAGTTTCGCCAGTTTGCTCATTTCTTCATACATGGCTTCCATATCCGAAGCGTGCCAGCCGAAAGGAACCGCGATTGAGACGAGATAATACTTCGGAAAACCTCCCATTGCGGCAATATCGCTTATGTTTACGGCCAAGGCTTTATATCCGATATCAGCAGGCGTTGAATGTGAGGAAAGAAAATGGACGCCGTCCACCATGGTATCGACGCAAACAATCTCCTGATATCCATTTTTGGTATGATAAACAGCGGCATCGTCTCCGATGCCGATTTCAATTTCCTGATGAGAAAGCGAACGAGGCGTAATCCTGTGAATCAGATCAAATTCGTCCATAAGATAACATGCTCCTTTGCTGTTACAAGCGGCAATCAAAACACTATCACTAGTTTAACGAATTCTCCGCAATTATCCAAGAAATAAAGAAAGCTTGGCTGAACCAAGCTATGATCTGAAAGAAGACATAAAAAAAAACGAAACATCATGATTTCGTTTGAGTACAACATGGCGGTCCGGACGGGACTCGAACCCGCGACCTCCTGCGTGACAGGCAGGCATTCTAACCAACTGAACTACCGGACCAATATTTTTTCATTATTTTGACAGCACCCTTAAGGCACTCCTCAATAAATTTTTAATAATTTGGTTGCGGGGGCAGGATTTGAACCTGCGACCTTCGGGTTATGAGCCCGACGAGCTACCGAACTGCTCCACCCCGCGATAATATTAAACAGCTTGGCGGCGTCCTACTCTCACAGGGGGAATCCCCCAACTACCATCGGC
>NZ_MRBK01000027.1 GCF_001969815.1 Bacillus swezeyi
CATCAAGGAAATGAAGAAAGGCTGAACGAATATGCAGAAGCGGGAGGAAAGGTCAAACTGATTGACCACCATAAAACAGCACTCCATTTGAATGAACATCCTTGGGGAATGGTAAAAGTTCAATATGAAGACGGAAGGCTTGCTTCAGCCACATCGCTTTTTTATGAATATTTAATAGACAATGGCCTTATTCCAAAATCGAGGGCTATGGATCAATTTGTCGAGCTCGTCCGCCAATATGACACCTGGGAGTGGGAGCAGGCGGGTGTACTTCAGGCAAAGCGCCTGAATGATTTGTTTTTTATGGTGTCCATTGATGAATTCGAAGAAAAAATGGTGCGGCGCCTGAAGGAAAGCGATGAGTTTTCTTTTGACGAATTCGAGGAAAAAATTCTGGATATGGAAGAAGAGAAAATCGAACGGTATATTCGCCGAAAAAAGCGGGAAATCGTACAGACTTTCATCAATGCGCATTGTGTCGGTATCGTTCATGCCGAGGCATACCACTCCGAAGTCGGAAATGAACTTGGCAAAGCCTATCCACATCTTGACTACATCGCCATATTGAATATGGGCGGCAAAAAAGTGAGCCTCCGCACGATTCACGATGAAACAGATGTATCAGAAATCGCCGCCAGTTTTGGCGGGGGCGGCCATGCAAAAGCTTCCGGATGTCCTTTGACTGACGACGTATTCAGATTGTATGTTACAGAGCCGTTCCCGCTCGAACCGCTGAAAGCGGACGCTTTCAAAAACATTTATAACCTGAAAGAGTCTGAATACGGCACCCTTTACGCCAATCGGGAAGAGGATCAACTTTATCTTTTCCCGACCGATCAAGGCTGGAACATTCAATTAAACGGGGTGACACAAAACGAAACATTCGCTTCTTTCGAAGAGGCGGAGCGGTTTATTAAACGAAATCATGCAGCATGGCTTGCCAGAGATGAGGCATTCGTCCAATTTCTGATGCAGCAGGTAAAACAAATCAAGCATATTACAGGCTGAGACTGATGATGTCTTAGCCTGTTTTCATATACAAAACGAGCCGTCCGGCATATAATAACAGAAGGTTCCGAATTTTCCAATAAGGAGGACATGTTTATGAATAAGATGTGCGGTAAAGACAAAACAAGCGAATTGCGGGCGGTATGGATCGCCACCGTCACAAACATTGACTGGCCTTCAAAAAAAGGACTTACCGTGAAACAACAAAAAGAAGAGTACATTAAACTGCTGAATGACGTTACAGAAATGGGAATGAATGCTGTCGTTGTTCAAATCAAGCCGACAGCCGATGCTTTTTATCCTTCATCATACGGACCATGGTCGGAGTATTTAACAGGCGTCCAAGGAAAAGACCCAGGATATGATCCGCTGTGCTTTCTGCTCGAAGAAACACATCGAAGAAAGCTTGAATTCCATGCATGGTTCAACCCTTACCGGATTACGATGAATCATACGGATTTGAACAGGCTTTCAGAAGATCACCCGGCAAGAAGACACCCGGATTGGGTTGCCGCCTATGGCAGACAGCTGTACTATAACCCAGGTATTCCCGCAGTACAGGATTTTATCGTGAAAGGAATTGAGGAAGTCGTCAAAAACTATGACATTGACGCCGTTCATATGGATGACTATTTTTATCCGTATAAAATAGCAGGCGTTGAATTTCCCGATCTGGATACGTACGAACAATACGGCAAAAACTGTTTTGAAAATATCGACGATTGGCGGAGGGACAATGTCAACAAGCTCGTCAAACAGATCAATACCGCCATAAAAAAAGAAAAGCCGCATGTCAAATTTGGAATCAGCCCATTCGGTGTGTGGCGCAACAAGGCAGATGATCCGACTGGATCGAATACGACAGCAGGAATGACAAACTATGATGACCTTTATGCAGACACGCGGGAGTGGATACAGCAGGGGTATCTTGATTATATCGCTCCGCAAATCTACTGGAGCATCGGTTTTGCCCCCGCCGCCTATGACATTTTAGTCGACTGGTGGAAAAATGAAACAGAAGGGCGCCCGGTTCATTTATATATTGGACAAGCAGCCTATAAAATCAATCAGAACGCCGATCCAGCATGGTCAGATCCTGAAGAATATCCAAGGCAAATTGCATTAAACCGTTCATCAAGTGTAATGGGAAGCATTCATTTCAGCTTGAAAGATGTAAACCGAAACCCGCTCGGCATAAAAGACCGGCTGATCAATGATCTATACCATAATCCCGCTCTTATTCCCGAGATGCCTTGGCTGACAGCTCCTGCAGGCTCACTTCAGCAAAACGATGAAAAATGCTAATGTAACGTCACATACATGTGTTCATCCATTTTGATCATGCTGGTCAAAATGGATTTTTTTATTTCACTATCCCTTACCATATCATTTTTTGTTTTAAAAACCGCATGTATAGTACACTTTAAAAGATAAAGACAAAAAAGAAAGGTTTAAATCAAATGGACATTTTCTTAGCGATTTTACCAGCCATTTTCTGGGGGAGCATCGTCCTCTTTAATGTAAAGCTAGGGGGCGGGCCTTACAGCCAAGTACTTGGAACGACAATCGGAGCCTTAATCTTTTCAATCGGCATCTACTTTGTCGTCCAGCCTGAGTTATCGCCGCGCATCTTTGCGGTAGGGATTGTTTCAGGGCTGTTTTGGGCGCTTGGACAAACCAACCAGCTGAAAAGCATTAAGCTGATCGGCGTATCAAAAACGATGCCGATCTCAACCGGTATGCAACTCGTATCCACCTCGTTCTTCGGCGTCCTCGTTTTTCACGAGTGGGCGACAACGGTCTCCATTATTCTCGGCGTCTTGGCGCTTATCTTCATCATCGTAGGGATCGTCTTGACCTCACTTGAAGACCGCCGCCAAAAAACGGAAGAAACTAAGGGCAACATGAAAAAAGGAATCATCATTTTGCTCATTTCTACTTTAGGCTACCTCGTGTATGTCGTTGTAGTCCGGTTCTTTGATGTCAGCGGCTGGTCGGCGCTTTTTCCTCAGGCCATCGGAATGGTTGCCGGCGGTTTGATTTTAACATTCAGGCATAAGCCATTTAATTTCTATGTCATCAAAAATATTATCCCCGGCTTAATCTGGGCCGCGGGAAACATGTTTTTATTCATCTCTCAGCCGAGGGTCGGTGTCGCTACCAGTTTTTCATTGTCACAAATGGGAATTGTCATTTCAACCCTCGGCGGCATTATTTTGCTTGGTGAAAAGAAAACAAAACGGCAGCTGATCGGCATTGGCATCGGGATTATTTTGATTGTGACAGCCGGCGTATTTTTAGGAATTGCAAAAGCTTGAGGACGGCATTTAAAGCCGTCCTTTAACACATCATTACAGCCTTAAGCGGCAAATGGTCAGAAGCGCTCGGGTCTATGGTTACAACTTCAGCTTTTGAGACATGAAGAGACGGGCTAGTGAAGACGTAGTCCAAACGTTTTTTCGGACGATGTGACGGATATGTGAAACCCGGGCCTTCTCCGGCTTCCTTCCAAGTATCATAGAGCGCCCCAGCGACTTTTTGCCAACCTTTCGAGTGAGGTTTCATATTTAAATCCCCCATGACAACCGCCGGCTCCTCAAGCTTTAGAATTCTTTCCAACAAGAAATCCGTTTGTTTTCTATGAAGAAAAGGATTTAAACTGAAATGCGTCACAAAGAGGCGGAAGAGCTTTTGATCGATCCTAACGGTTGTTTCAAGCAGCGATCTTCCTTCAATAAGCCCTGTGACAAAGTTGAACAAATGATGCTTTTCTTCAACAATGGGAAAACGACTTAAAAGGGCATTGCCATACTGCCTTTCAGGGGAGGCTTGTCCAGAGCTTAATGAAAGCGAAGGACTGTAAGCATGGTACATTTGCAATTGCGACGCAAGCCAGCCGACTTGATCTTCATAATCGCTCCTTTTTGAAAAATGTTTGTCCACTTCATTGAGTCCGATAATATCGGCATCGCTTTCAGTGATAACATCTGCAATCCTTTGCAAATCGAGGCGCTTATCGGCGCCTTTTCCGTGATGTATATTAAAGGTCATGATGGTAATCTCCATTAAAATCCCGCCTATCCTGAATGTTAACGATATTTTGCCTCAGGAAGGAATAAAATATTTTTCAAAGCATGGATTAAAAAAAAATCGCCAAATCCGCTGAAAAAATAAATATGCTTGAGATGTGGCCGAACATGATCAAACA
This sequence comes from Bacillus swezeyi, assembly GCF_001969815.1. Taxonomy (GTDB): domain Bacteria; phylum Bacillota; class Bacilli; order Bacillales; family Bacillaceae; genus Bacillus; species Bacillus swezeyi. The sequence goes on from NZ_MRBK01000027.1 coordinate 4,217, forward strand.
TGTCATCAAGAAGCACAGTGCAATGCCATTGCCGCAGTAAATCGATCTTGCAAAGGAGCAGGGGGTTCAGCTTGTTCCATGTACGATGACAATGGATTTGCACGGAATTAAAAAGGAAGAAGGGGCAGCACTCGGAGGGGTAGCTGCCTTTATATCATTTGCCATTCCGGCAGAGAAGCGCATTGGCGGCGCAAATATTGAAGGCCCACGGCTTTTGGCATGTCGTTAATATATCGCAGGACATGGAGGATTGGACCGGAAAAACTGAATCTAAAATAAAAAATGTCTGAAGGAAGAAATGGCTTCTGGCGGAGATACGCAAAAAATGGTCGAAGAAGCGGTGAATCTTTTGGTGAAGAGCCGCTAAAAAGCGATCAAAACACCGCGAGCCCGCAGCTCGTGGTGTTTCATTTTTAGTTCACACGGTCACGTGCACTGAGATGACAGGAACATAAAAGTAGCAGCACAGGTTTATATAATAAGGCGGATTTGGACCTTGTGCCGGTAAGAAAATCCGGGGGTTCTTCCAGCGGGTGCGCCATGAAATCGGGGAACGGATCAAGCGTTTTGCAAAGAACGGGGAATAAAGCAATGATAGAAAAGCCGATTCCAGTGACGGGCCGTCGGCTTTTTTTAACGCCGCGGGCTTCTTGTTCACGAATCATTTAAAAGGGGTGTTTTATTTTATTTTCAAAGCCTGCGACCCGAATCGGCCCGAGTATAGTTAAGCGGGTCAATTGCTCAGCCATATAAACGGGGCTGAATTTCATTCCGCTTTCCAGCCATGAGGAAATAACGCCTATATTTGCTGACGTAATATAATGGATGAGAAGATCTTTTGGAATCATCAGCTGTTCTTCGGATTCCTCAATTGACGATATTAACTCTCCATAAACCCGCTTTTGCACAATCTTCAAGAGATAGCTTCTAAACTGGGGAAGACCCCGGTCGCTTAACATCACTTCAAAATATTCGGCGTGTTCGTAAATAAACTCAAACAGACTTAGAAAAGATGGCGGCGGATACACCCGGTCTGCTTTTGAAAATACCGGTTTGACATGCTCAATCAGATCATTGAGCATGTCTTCCATACTTCGCAAAATAAAATCCTGCTTATTTTTGTAATGAAGATAAAATGTTGCGCGCGTCAAATCGGCTCTATCGGCAATTTCTTGTACAGTAATCGAATGCACATCTTTTTCTTTTAAAAGCTGAACGAAAGCATTTCTTAAACATTTAGACGTTCTTTTAATCCGCCGGTCAACACTTTGTTGATTAGACATTTTCATCCTCCTTGTATAACATTGCGCCGTTTTTTAACAAATGACGGGCATATGTAAAGTATTCGACATTTGGAAAAGAACTGTTGATTGACCAAATCATGCCAAGTGATAAAATTTAATATAGCAGCTGCGTATATGATTATTTCGAAAACAATGACGGTCCGTCAATCTCGAGTCGATTTTTCATCGAAAGGAGCTTTTATCATGAGAGGTAAAATCGTTTTAGAAGAACACTGGGAGTCACCCGATTTTCCAGCGACGGGCAGCCATGATTTCACAGACACAGACTATTTTGCAAAAGTCCAACAGCGATTACAGGAATATGAAAAACGCATCGAGGATATGGATAAAAACGGAATTCAGACATCGATATTATCGTTGACACAGCCGGGGATTGAAGGTGTTACCGATCCGCAAAAGGCCATCGAACTGGCGCGGCAGATGAATGACCATGTTTCACAGTATTTCATTGCTAAACACCCTGACCGTTTTCAAGCTTTCGCAGCGCTTCCGCTGCAGGATCCAAAGGCGGCAGCAAAAGAGCTGAAACGGGCGGTGCAAGACCTTGGTTTTGTCGGTGCACTGATCAACGGCTACAGCAATATCGGTGATGAAAACAGAGCCCAATACCTTGACGAACCCCAAGTTTGGCCATTTTGGGAAGAAGTCGAAAAACTGGGCGTTCCCGTCTACCTTCATCCCCGCATTCCGCTGCCTCATCAGCAAAGAATATATCAAGGCTATGAGGGACTGCTTGGCTCAGCTTGGGGATTTGGAGTCGAAACGGCCACACATGCATTACGGCTGATGTTAAGCGGACTGTTTGATCGATACCCAAACTTGACCATTATCCTCGGCCATCTCGGAGAAGGATTGCCGTTTACACTGCCGCGTGTGGAACACCGGCTTCGCCACCAGCGGCCCGAAACGCACGGTAACCATCAAAAGCCTGTTACCGAGTACCTTCGCCAAAATTTCTATTTGACCACAAGCGGCGTTTTCCGTACACAGGCTTTAATCGATACCATTCTGGAAGTCGGCTCAGACAGAATTTTATTTTCGGTCGACTATCCATACGAATCTATGGAAGAAATCTCGTCATGGTTTGATCAATGTCCAATCAGCGAAACGGACAGGCAAAAGATCGGCCGCAAAAATGCGGCTCAATTATTCAATTCTAAATGACATCAATAAAAGAGACCTCCACTAAAGCGGAGGTCTTTTGGCGTTCTCAGGAAAGTATTGAATGCTGGAAATAAGGGTGCGCTCAGTTATACGCTTTTCTGCAGTTTTCCGTCACATATTGCTCATATTCAACACTTTTTGAAAAAGCTTCTTCCGCATTCCCGAAATGAATCGGCGTTCTGGGGTGCTTTTCATTTTAACGATCCCATTGCGGTCTGTGAAGTCGTCAATCAACTTTAGTGCATGGCCGCGCTCTTCATCATGTTGAAGCCTAAACCAGCGGCCGATACCCGTCAAGTTTAAGCGATAAAAGTCGTTTGCCATCGCTAAATATAAGTAGGCGGACTGGGAATTCAACTTGAATCAAGTGATTGATCAGCTGCTTCATTCGCTTGGTTATCACCATCATCAACACCCCCAAACCTGATATGGATGTTTACCTCATATTGTACGGAGCTGAAAAAACAATCTGACATGATGTTTCAGTGTCACCATCGGCTTTGATGAATGAATGGTGAGCATTGTTGACATCATTGTTATAACTGTTTATAGTGTATATATACAGTTATAACGAATTGAGGGATGTCATGCTTTGAATATTATCATTTCAAACTCTTCCGACGAACCGATTTATTTACAGATCGTCAATCAATTAAAGGAGCATATCGTCAAGGGAGTGCTCTCAGAATCAGAGCCGCTCCCGTCGATCAGAAACCTTGCCAAAGAGCTGAAA
>NZ_MRBK01000028.1 GCF_001969815.1 Bacillus swezeyi
ATAGTTTATAGGACTTTTTTAACTTTAACAATTGATTTTTAATTTATTCTTACAAAAAAGTCCGTCTCATAATTTCCCAAAGAAAACCCCACCCTAATATAGGATGAGGGTTTTTTAATCACTCTTCATCTTCCCAATCTTCGTCTTCTTCCCAGTTTTCTTTTTTCTCTTTTAGCCTTTCAAAAAGAAAAGTTAAGAAATCTTGTTCAACAGTTCTTCCATATCCTGCTTGAATTGCCCAAACAACAACAGGACATTCTCCATCAACCATTTTATTCGTATCAAGGCAGTAGGCAAAGATATCGATATCCTCTATCACTACTAATCCTTCATTTAGGTTGTAAAGCTCTCTATACTCTTTAGTTTTTTCAACTACAGATGCACTTACCAGATCGTAGCCTAAAATGTTAGCAGCGTAGATACCTCCAGAACCATATTTTTTTAAAAACCATCTATAGCTCTCCGGAAGATTAACATTAAGTTCATTTTCAATAAATTTAACCTTTTCTTCAGAAACTCCTCCTGTAATAGTCGCATGGTCTTTGTTTTCATCAATTAATTTTTCTACTTTTTCGTAAGTCAATACATAACACCTCCAGTCCCTATTTTCATATTGCTTAGCTCTCCATTTCCAGTACCTGTTTTGGATTTGAATAATAAAAACCTTGATAGCAACTGCCTTTCAAGGTTTTTTGAAATGCATTATATCAAACATACTTCCTGGTGACTTATCAAGTAAAATATCGGGAATATTCGGGTTATTTTTTTTCAACTTAAACTTTTGAACCTTTGTTAATTCAGGGTCGAATGAAATATTCTGAGATTTAAACTGCAAATTTATAAGCCTATTATAAATTTGGACTAAAAAATCCTTCCACTCTTCTAAAGTAGATGTTTTAACATCGTCTGGATTTTCCAACATACGATAACCATCTGCACAATGAAACATTAATAACCCTGTCCCAAAATCGCAATTCTCATTTTCAAGGATTGCTTTTGGAATATCAAAGCCGCTATTCCAATTATAATTTGCTGCATAAACATGAAGAATCAAAGGGTTTGCAATGTTACTTATCTGGCTTATTGCACTGTCTTTCTCTGTATTATGTAGCAGCTCTTCGAGGAATTTAATATCATTCTTATCCATTATTTTTACCTCCTAAATGAAAACTCTTAAAATTAATCTGTCAATTGCTTAAGCTTTCTTTCCCAAAGTTCCACTGTAGCACCTTGACTAGGATATAAAGGCAACCCTTTTTCTTGTAATTTCCTTAAATTATTTTGTAATTCTAATACTTGTTTTTGCAAACTATAAACACTTTGATTAATATCCATTTTGTTTAATGCTCTTTCAACTACTTCATTATAAACTGAATGATATCCTCTGTGCCTAGACATGGCACTTATATCATTATCAGGTATTCTTAGAAAAATACCATTTGACGCATCATCTAAATTCATTCCTATTTTTTTAATAACAGGATTATTTGCCATTTCAGATGGAACAATATGCTGAGCTTGATAACCACTCCATTTTGTTGAACGTTTAAGTCCCATCTTCTCCATCATATTTTTTCCTAGTTTACTAGAATTTCCACCTGTTACGACTCCTGTCTTACCAGGAATTACCCTTCCTTCGCCTATACCGTTACTAACAGTAGTGATTACCTTTATACGCCTAATAAAAGTATCTCTAATATTCTCGCCATCCATAATATTATAAGGAACTTTTCCCCCACCAGCCAACTGAACTTGAGGCGCAAAAGGGTTATGTATTTGAATCCCTTTTATTTTTGAAGCGACCCTTTGCATCGATTTCTTGAAAGATGCAACGCTTTTTTCCACAGCTTCTTTCGATGCTTTAATTGTTTTGCTCGCTACTTTTTTAGAACCTTTAGTCGCTTTAGCAGCTGCCTGTCCGATTTTCCCGGCTTTTGATACTTTGCTTACTTTATCTGCGCCTTTTGTGCCTACTATCGATGTGCCGACCATCCCGATGGCATAAGTAAACCATCTGCTTCTGCTGTATGAATCACCGTTGACAACATCTCGCTCAAAAGATTCTTCGATCCCTTTTTTCATCACATTGAATGTGTCTACAGGATGCATAATGGTATGACCAATGCCCTCAAGTGTTTCTATAGGGTGGGTTACTGTGTCCCAAATGCCTGTAGCAGTATCGACAGCCACGTCTTTCAGTCCAATACCGATACCATTAAGAACGTCATCACCAGTTTTATTGAATTTAGACAGATTGTAAATCACTTTCTGTTCGGTTGTCAGATTGTCATACCCAATCTCATCTGCAATTTTAATATATTCACCATTGTCAATTGTCTTATCGAGTTTCTTCTTTAACTTGTACATTTTAACATCATGTTCACTAACTTCGCTAACTTCTTTTTCAAGTTCTGATCTCTTATCAAGCTTATCCAGCATGGCTCCCATCGCTGTCTCTTGATTCCCGCTTAAAGCATCCATTTCATCCGGCTTTAATATCGATCCTTTTTGATAGCCAGTGATTTCAATTTTAGGGCTTGTATACATTTTTTCAAGCCTTGTGATGTATTGTTGCATCGTCTCAAGGTCTTGTTCAGCAGTTTTCAGAGCGTTTGCCTGTTCCCTGTCAAATGCATGCAGCTTTTCAAGAGTCGTACCGATTTCCTTTAACGCTTTCTGATTCTGTTCATGAAAACCGCTGTCATTCAAATCCGGTAAATCAACGATATGACTGACTTTTGCGATCGTGGCGTTGGCCTTAGAAACAAATGTTCCGTTGTGCGATCAGCAGCGTTTAAGCCTTGTTCTAATTCGTGTTCGAGAAAGGCTTGCGAAATATATCCGTTGTGATTCGGTTCTAATGAAGTCAGTGCACTTTTCATTTTCATTAGTGCAGAACTGTATTCCTCAATGAAAGATTCAAAGAACTGTAGAAATGGGGTGTGACATTCTTTATAAAAGGCGCGTATCGCGTCGCCGCCTTTTCCTTTTAAAGCATCATCAAGTGATGTGATGCCTTCAACACTTTTTTTGACTTTGGAAATCTCATCTGATTGTTGTTTTAATTGTTCCAGTGTTTGATCAATAGCGTTGTGTAACGCCTGAACATCTAGAGTCTTCATGGCATTCTCCTCTAATACTTAGGGTACAATCAGTATAGAGTTTACCACTTTACGGAAAGGAAATGGTGAATCAATCCTGTCTATCCAATAAAATGAATCCTTTGGATTAGGATAATAAACCTATTTCCAAATAAAAAAGACAGCCAATACGACTGTCTTCATCATCTTACCTATAATAATTCTCTGCTGTCCGATAGCTCCATTCCCAAAATGCTTCTCCTTGACACATAATATAGCGATCTAAAAATATCTCGAAATTCAGATTTAATGGATTGTAGTCTAGCCCATCTTCGAATAAATAGAGATAGTTGGGGTCTCCTTGATTAAGTCTTTCCTTGTCAATGATTAGATGACATTCTTCCAAGAGATGGCTTATTGGAATGCCATTAATACCCTCAAACAAAACTCCTTTTTTCTTATTCTGAAACCAGTTTATAATACTCTTGGATATTCGGACTCACTTCCCAATATTTCGTCCCGTTAGAAGACACTAACATATCAAACCATATCTCAAAATTAGAATCTAAGTTAACCGCATCTTCTATAGGATCAATTGAATCTAGATATAACATATAACCTAATCCGTTTCTTGATTTGTTTGTGTCTATGACATATCTTCCGTCAAAATGATATCCAATTAGGACGTATCCCTCGGGGAAATCTTTATATTCAATGATTCCTTCTATGTTAAGTATTTCAACGCCATCAAACATTTTCATCCCATTGTGTTGCAACAAAAACTCTTTATAATCATTAGGGAAAGTAACACCTAACTTCTTTTCTAAGTCGCTAATTGCTTGAGGACTTGCTGGATCTTCGAAATGAAAAGTAGCATCTTCCATGACATACCCCCCATGATGGAACATAGGGAATGTACCATATTTAGAAACTGCTTTCTTAATACCATTTATAGTCATTTGAACTAACTTTCCTTCTTCCATAAAAGCTCCTCCTTTGTAAAGGATCTCACTAAAATTCACTACACAGAAACATTTAATAGCGAAATTTTAAATGGACACCAGTTTTTTATTAAGACACGATCTTATTCATAATAGAAGCAGCATCAGTGGTGAACAAAATATAAGTGTTATTTGCTGTTTTTATCACTACTCTATCCGTAGATCTATAAGGAAAACCAATCCTTACTGCGCTTTTCTCCTCTCCCCCATAGTTCGGGTCAAAAAACACATCATTTATTTCTTTTATTGGAATTTCAATTTTGGATAACTGCCAACTGATAATTAAGTTTCATTTGATTTTTCAACTTTAATCCCTAACATCATCACATTCCCCTTTTGGCAATGGATTCAGTAAAATTTAACATACCACGAAAAGTTCTTAAACTGAGATGCAAAGATATTAAAGAAAAATCAAATTCACAATAATTGGATACAGGATACATATACAGAATACTTTATATTAAAGATGTATTCAAGCTGCTTTCAGGTTTAAATAAAATGAGGATTTTATCGGGAATACACAAGCATCTCACATTCCTCTGTTTTATGTATCATGCATAAATGAAGCTTCAGTGTTAAAAACTAAAATTTAATAAGAGATATATCAAAAAACATCTAGAGGAGGCTAGTCAATGGAAAGGGAATTAATAAACGTCTATCTTTTTAAAACAGGTGAGGCATATCCAATATCAATTAAGCACATGACTTTCTCGGACTTTAAAACTTTTCATCAGTACATAGAACAGTATGGCTTAAATTATGATGTCCCCGATTCTGACGAAAGGGAAAAATACACCATAAAAGAAGTCGATTTTACTTTAGTCAAAAAAGATGTCAAGACTAAAGTGTTTGAGGTATACATGACCTTTAAAAAGAGGGAATAGTATGTAGATGTTTTATTTTAGGTGTGGTTGAAAAGGGAAAAGAGGACTTTTTGAAAAAAGAAGCTTGTCTACATTTTGAAGCGCACCTACGATTGTAGGTGCTTGACATTAAATGCATGTCATACAGGGTTTGCATTTACCTATTGGCGTTACACACCCTGGAACATCAGGGTCATCAGGGTAACAGCCGTCCTGACAGAAACAGATTCCCCAATAACAGTATTTGAAATAATTTTTTACCCTTCGACTACCAGGCGGACATTGTTCACATGGATTTAGGTAGTTAAAAGAACTGTAAGCGTGGTTATTATACATGATACCCCCCTTTTCTTTTTATTTTATTCGGGGTATTTGTCCTTGTATTGCACTCTTGCCTATTGTTTTAGATTTTGACTTTATAAATTAATGTATACAAAACACCTATGTTTACGCATTATCCCCTTCTCCTTTGTAGCGTATAAATAATCCCTGCCTCAGAACGGTTTTCAACATATTACTCTATAAATAAGGATTTAAAAAGAAAAACCCTTCTTACTCAAAGTTTTTTCTTAAAAGTTATTTTAGCCTTCATTCAATAAATTCAATTTCAATTTCAAATGGATATTCTTTTCTTTCTTTGTTTCGGGTTGATTTTTTAAGCAGCTCTGGAGGTAAAACCCTGGTGTATACTATCTTCTGAATAAACGTTTTTAATGAATTATTTACTTCTTCAGTGTCCATATTAGGAAGTTTCTCAATAAGTCCGATAATACTCATAAGGCTATTTATTTGGTCGTCTACATCAATATTGTTGATTTTTTCTTTAAGAGAAGTAATCGTTGAATCAGTATGGGTAATCTCATCGATTATCTCCTGTTTTTTGTTTCGCAACTCCTCATCATTGAAGATGCCTTTTAACGCTAAGTCTATTAATTTGTCTTGCTGCTCATTTAAATCTTTTAATTTCTTTTCCTGCTGTTTTATTTTCCGCTTGATATCTGTTTCTACTCCGGCTTCTTTTTCTTGCTTAAGCCTTTCCACACTTTTCTTAAGCCTTTTCTTAAAATTGGGGAGCGCTTTTGCGACTTCTTCTTCGACTAATTCAAGTTTGATTCCGCGGTTAGGGCACTTTTCTCCGTTATATAAATGATAACACCGCTGTATCACATAGCCTGTACTGCTTCTGTCGTCAAAAAATATCCTCATTTTCCTTCCGCAAACTCCGCAATAGACCAAATCTTTAAGCATGGTAGTTCCTGTTGTGGTAGCAGGTTTTTCCCGTATTATAGCTGCTTGTTTGGCTCGGTTTACACGTTCTCTGTTTGCCCTATCCCATTCAGCTGGAGGGATTATTGCTGGATGAGCGTTCTCTACCTGAATTGTTTCTACGGGCTCGTAAATAAACTTGCCATTCTTTTTAATTTTTTTACGATCATTAAAAACAATTGTACCCTTATACGTAGGATTTTTTATTATCCTTTTAATTGTTGGAAGTTCAAATGCTTTTCCTGTAGCTGATTTATACCCTTCGGAGTTTAAAATGTCCCTGATCTTAAAGCTTCCCAAGCCTTCTGAGTGAAGTTTGAAAATGTACCTCACCACTTTAGCTTCTTCCTCATAAATTTCAAGTTTTTTTGTTTCATTGTTTCTTCTGTATCCAAAAGGAACATTCCCGCTGACATGTAATCCAGCCTTAGACATTTGTTTTTTGTTGGCCTTGCTTCTTTTACCGATAGTCCCATGTTCATGACTCGAAATCATACTTCCAACATCATAAAGAAGTCTGTCTGTTTCTGAATTTGAAAGGTCGTATGTTTGGTATGGGGTCAAAATAGGCTTGTCATAATCAATGCAATATTGTTTGACAGTCTGACTGATCAAACCATTACGTGAAATTCTTGTTAATTCAAAACAAAGTATAGCGTCAAATTTCTCAATGTCTTCAAGTAGCCTCTGTAATTCTTTCCTTTGTTCAATTTCAGATTTTCCTCCGCTAATGACCTCTCCATATTCTTTATACGTATAGCCGTTTTCGTCACACAACTCAAAAAGAATTTGACGGTGGTTCTCAAGAGTTTCGATATTTTCTCCCCTTTTTTCCTGACTTATCCTTAGGTAAATTGCAACATGTTTTATGTGATCGAATGTTCGTTTCATAAAATTGTTCCCTTTCCTGGAAGGTGGTGCTATTTTATCCTTAACATGAAATAAAAAATGCAGTCGGAACTGCGTATCCGCTCGTATGCCCCCTTAAGCCTTCAATGATTTCAAGACCCTTTGACACCGGCGCCCGGAAGTGACCGATTCCTTCTGATAAATCACATTGATAGATATAATACGGGCGGACTCTGATTTTTACCAAATCATGCATCAGCTTTTTCATAATGGAAACGCTGTCGTTTATGCCCGCCAAAATAACCGCCTGATTGCCGACCGGAACACCGGCATTGACAAGCTTTTCACAGGCTTCCTTTGCTTCTTCCGTTATTTCGATGCTCGTGTTGAAATGCGTATTCAGCCAGACAGGATGATACTTTTTTAAGATATCGCAAAGCTTGTCGGTAATCCGCTGCGGGAACACGACCGGCGCCCTTGTGCCGATCCGGATGATGTCCACATGCGGGATGGCGCGCAGGTTTTTTAATATATATTCAAGAATCTGGTCGTTAATCAGAAGTCCGTCTCCTCCTGAAATCAGGACGTCCCTGACATCAGGCGTATCGCGAATATATCCGATCGCATGGTCAAGCTGCTTTTTCGGCACGCCCATGCCGATCTGCCCGGAAAACCGCCGTCTTGTACAGTATCTGCAATACATCGAGCATTGATTTGTCACGAGAAACAATACGCGGTCCGGATAGCGGTGGGTTAAACCGGGTACGGGTGAATCTTCATCTTCGTGGAGGGGATCTTCCAGGTCATATTTTGTTTTATACATTTCTTCAGACAGCGGAACCGACTGCATCCTGATCGGACAGCGGGGATCATCGGGATTCATGAGCGATGCGTAATAAGGTGTAATATTTAAAGGGATTGTCTTTGTTGACATTCTGACTCCCTCTTCTTCCTCTTTTGTCAGATTGACTATCTTTTTTAAATCGTCAAGCGTTCTAACCGTATGGGTCAGCTGCCATATCCAATCATTCCATTTTTCTTCGGGAACATCTTTCCAAAGCTCAATTTCCTTCCAATGTCTTTTCGGCTTGAACAGGCCGTTTGCCATATTACATCCCCCTATCAGCATTTTCCCTATTACTTTCCAACTTATGTGGCCGGCAAGGATATTGCCTCTTCATTTTTGAAATAAACTGCCGTCATCCCGGGAACCTGCTTAAATCCTTGCACCAAATGTTCATGTTTTCAATGCTTTTGTAGATGAGACAGTTGTTGATGAGCCGCCCTCTGTATCGGTAAGATAAATGATAAAGGCTTGCGTTCATCCCGATGGATTCCGCCCTGGCAATTGAAAACACATAAAATATGCCCGCTTTTTTCAGATCGGCTTCAAGTGCGGAGATGAGACGCTTTGTTAAAGAAAAGCCCCGGTATGATGGCAGAACGGCGCAATCCGTCATTTCCGCATGCCCCAAAGCGGGATTGACATCTGCGCATGCCGCCGCAGCGAGTTTTGTTTGGTCAAAAGCGAGATAGTACACGCTGCCTTCGTCCATTACCTTTTCTAGGTATGCACGGTCGGAAACCGGCGCCGGATAAACCGGAAATACGTTCTTATAGAGCTTTGCCAATAAAGGAGCATCTTCTCTTACGGCCCGCCTAATCGTAAATGAACACTGTTTTTTATGATGTTCGGACGGTAATTGGAACAACTTTTCCAGCATTTGATCCTGTTTCATCCAGTCATCGGTTTTTCGTCTGCTTTCTTTTAAATATTTCACAAGCACTTCTGCATCTTGGCCGTTAAAATATCCGTCGATCTGTCCTTCTGGTTCAAACAGCTGCTCCAGCAAAGCGGTACTGTCACATTTTTTCGCAAACATGATGATTTTTTCAATATCATGCGCTTTTGCGGTTTCCAGCACGTCATATAAAAAAGTACACACATCCCCTTCATAATGAATGATTCTGATTCTTTTATTCAGCACATCAAGATCGATCTCAAGCCTGCAGCTGTCATTGCTCCATTTTTCCGCCATGGCTTCCCCTCCAAAACGGCTGGTCTTTTCACCTTTCATAATCACACCAATTCATAATAAAAAGACTGATGATTTTCGCCGATTTGATGAGAGCGTCCTTTTCGATGTATTCATTGGCTTGATGGGCCATTTTCGTTTCCCCGGGGCCGAAGACGATGACGGGCGTCTTTCCCGCGTGTGAGAGGACGCCTCCGTCTGTCGCCCATGGAGAAGCTTCTATGACAGGCTGTTCATCGGTGATTTTTTGATAGGCTTTTGTCAGGACAGCCGTTAATTCATGATTCTCAGCTAAGTCATTGGGCATCCATCTGGCGCCAAACCATTCGATTTCAGTCGGATAATGTTTGAACCATTCATCATGATATTCGAGATCTTTAAGCCAGCTCTCCATTTCAGACTGAACGGCTTCAGGGGATTCGTTCGGAGCGATGCCGCATCTTCCTTCAATCGCCACGGTGTCAGCAACTGATGAAGGCCATGTGCCTCCTTTGATCGTGCCGATGTTAATCGGTACCGGAATCGTGATATTTTCATATAATGAATCTGTTATTCTTTTATTCCTCACCCTTTCAAGCTGACGGATGGACTCGATGACGAGCATGCTTTTTTCAATGGCACTGACACCTTCATATCTTGTGCCTCCGTGTGCGGAAAGCCCTTTTACTGTGATCCTGAACCACATCGAACCCTGCTGTTTAATAAACATTTTCATGTTTGTCGGCTCCGGAATCAGAGCGCCGTCCGCCCGGTATCCCCTCATGACGGCGGCGAGAGTTCCTGCTCCTCCGCATTCTTCATCAACAACACTTTGAAAAATGAGATCCCCTTTCAATTTGACGCCGCATTGCTCAAGCGCTTCGATCGCCATTAAAAGCGCGGTATTCCCCCCTTTCATATCTGTGGTGCCCCGCCCGTAAATCCTTCCCTGCTTCATGATCGGCTGAAACGGCTCGGTGTCCCAGTCTTTTCGGTTTCCTTCAGGCACGACATCGATGTGTCCGTTCAGAATCAGTGATTTCCCCCCTCCTGATCCTCGTTTTACGGCAGCGATGTTCGGGCTTTCTTTGAAGCTGGTTCTGTCGGATTTAAACAGCGGATGCTGTTCCAACTGTTTGATGCTCGGCTCCCACACATCAACTTCGGCATCAAACTGCCGCAATTTTTCCAACACGACGGCTTGGGCGTGAAACTCGTCTCCCTTTGTGCTTTTTTCACCGACGAGCTTTTTCAAAAGGCGAACCGCTTTTTTTTCATGCGAATCGATCCAGTCGCATACTTTTCTCTCTATGTTCTCCATCCAATTCCTCCTCTTACGAAAGCGTCTGATCGATCTTGATCTTTCCGTCTGTCAGCCGCAGCACATCTTCAAGATCCGCTTCATTCATCAGCTCTTTTAAAACAAAACCATCGTTTTCAATAGTGATCACGGCTTTATCGGTTATCACCATATCAACACATCCTTTGGCCGTTAAAGGAAGGGTGCAGTTTTTAACGAGCTTTGGTGCTCCGCTTTTATCAGTATGGCTCATGACAACGATCACTTTTTTCGCTTTTTGGGCAAGTTCCATCGCACCTCCCATTCCAGGAACTTTTTTGCCAGGCACAATCCAATTGGCAAGATCTCCTGACTGGCTGACCTGCAGGGAACCGAGGATCGTCAAATCGATGCAGCCTTTTCGGATCATGCCGAATGACAGGGCAGAATCAAAATAAGAAGCGCCTTTTACAACGGTGACTGGGTAGCCTGCCGCATTGCAAAGATTCTCATCCTCTCTTCCTTCCTCAGGCGATTCCCCGATGCCGAGCACCCCGTTTTCCGACTGAACCATGACGGAGACACCGGGATCTATAAAATTCGGAACTAAAGAGGGAATGCCTATTCCCAAGTTGACAACCATCCCGTTTTTCACTTCTTCAGCCGCCCTTTTCGCGATTTGTTCCCGCACCATTACTCCCAAACCCATTTCCAATTCACCCCTCCCGTTTCAGCCAATCCCGCAACAAAAACACCGGGTGTCACGATTTTCTCTTCATCAAGCTCCCCGGCCGAAACAACCTGCTCAACCTCCGCATATGTTTTATCAGCGGCCATCGCCATCAGCGGATTCATGTTGCGGGCCGTTTTGTCATATGTGAGATTTCCGAACTCATCCGCCGTTTTCCCGAAAATAAATGCAAATTCAGCAGTCAGCGCTTCTTCGGCAAGATATGAGCGGCCATTGAAGGAAACGCGTTTTTTTCCTTCCAGCACCATCTCATTATCAATCCCGATGTCGGACAAAATCCCGCCAAGACCCATGCCGCCTGCGCGTATTCTTTCGGCAAGTATGCCCTGCGGCGAAAATTCAACTTCAAGAATGCCGTCTGTCATTTGTTTTCCTGCGACAGGGTTTGATCCGATATGTGAAGCAACCAGCTTTTTTACTCGTTTATTGACGATCAATGGACCGATGCCGATATTAGGAAATCCCGCATCATTACAAATGACCGTTAAATTTTTCACACCTTTTTCCAAAATGGCGCTGATCAATGACGGCGGTGATCCAACCCCGCCGAACCCGCCAAACATGACGGTCGATTCATCCTTTAATCCGGCAACCGCATCTTCAACTGACATACATTTATTGAACAGCATCATCCGCCCGTATCACCTTTTCCGCTTGTTTTTCAATCATATCTACAGCCTCTTTGAATAGTTGAACAAGTTCATCCAACTCCGTTTCCGAAATTGTCAGCGGCGGCGCAATGATCACGGCATCTCCCCCTCCGCCATCAATACCTGCTTGTGCCGGATAGATGAGCAGGCCTCTCCTTTTCGCTTCTGCAATGATTCGTGCTGACATCGACATTGTTGAAGGAAAAATCTTTTTGCTTTTTTGATCGGCGACAAATTCAACACCCAAAAGCATCCCTTTGCCGCGAATGTCTCCGATGATATTTGATTGTTTCATTGCCTCTCTTAACTTTGTCTTTAGCTTTATCCCTTTTGTCTCAGCTTGTCTTGGCAAGTCATGCTTTACGATATAGCGTAGAACTGAAAGCGCGGCAGCTGCTGAAAAAGGGTTTGCGCTGTACGTATGGCCGCTCATGATCACTCCCGAGCCATTTTTGATTGTATTCATGATTCTATCCGTTATCACAGCAGCGGCAATCGGGGAGTATCCTGCGCTAATTCCCTTGCCGAGAACGGCAATGTCCGGGGTGACGCCCCAGTGTTCGACCGCCAGCATCTTCCCCGTTCTGCCGGCGCCGCTCATCACCTCATCTGCTATAAAAAGAATCTCGTTTTCTTCACAAATTTCTTTGACTCTTTTGTAGTATCCATCAGGGGGTGTCATCGCGGCTCCTGCGGCTCCGATCACCGGTTCTGCCACAAAGCCAGCAATAAATGATTTGCCGATTCTTTTAACCGCAAGCTCAACCTCCTTTACACATGCAGCTTCACATGCCGGCGCTGACAGTTTATACGGACATCTGTAGCAGTTTGGTGCAGATGCCGCTGGGTATTTGTGGAGCATCTGTGTAAACCGATACCGGCGTTCATAAAACCCTGACAGTGACAGGGCTCCATTTGTAATTCCGTGATAGCTGTTCCACCTCGAAAGAAAAATCGTTTTATCGTTTTGCCCTTTTTCCTGCCAATATTGAACGGCGATCTTCATCGCGGTTTCTACCGCTTCTGACCCGCTGTTTACAAAGAAAGACCAATTTAGATCAGCCGGCAGAACCTCAGCCAGAAGCTCAGCAAGCTGTTCAGCCGGTTCGCTTGTAAACTGGGAACGATATACAAAAGAAACAGCCTCCAGCTGTTCTTTAAGAGGGGCTATGACCTCTGATGCGCCGTGGCCGAGGCTGCAAGTGACAGCACCTGAGCAGCCATCAAGATATCGTTTTCCGGACTGGTCAAAGATATAGCTTCCTTTCGCATACTGAACGACCGGATAGCTTTCATGAAAATCCGGCTTAATCAAAAATGACATGCAAATATCCCCCCTTCCCAATGAAAAGGTTTTTCTTTACATTGTATGAAGCGGGAAAAGGCGGCATTCTTTTTTCATAGCGGCAATGAGCAGAAATTGTTTATAGTGAAAATTCGAACGATCCTTCTATATTCATAACAGGTTCGCCAGTCAGAATGATTTAGAACGGCGAACTTGCCATATTGAAAACCAGGCCGCTACAAAGAAAAGCGCTGGAATTCCGATTCGGTTTTACTTTACGGAAGAGGAATTCGGTTCATTGAACCTGTCTCCTGAGAAGTCTTCAGTCACTTCGCTTTTAATGAAATAGATGCGGATACTTTGGGCGGCCATTGTGAGGAATTGGAAGAAGTGTAACGATGTTTGTCCAATTAGCAATGGGTTTTTCTTACATTGAAGCTTTTTTTCAGAGGTGATCTTGCCCCCTGACTGTTGTTCCCATAAAGAAAAGGATCTCAGCATACTGAATGCGGCAAGCGGAGCGGGCAAAGCAACAATCAGAAATAAATATGTCGGGCTGACTGCCTCTGACAAAGTGCCGGCCACCGCATAACCGAGCGGCATCAATGCGCTGTTCGCCGCAAAGAAGGCGCCCAAGGAGCGTCCCCTGTTTCACCCTCAGTCAATCTTTGTAAATATCCTTCAATATAAATATTGACAATCCTGCTGATCATTCCAGTCAAGAGGAGAATGGCGACGGCGAGTATGGCATTGTCTATCCAGCCGAGCGGAAATAAAAGCAGGCCAAAATCAGCATCAGTGCGGGTAAAGCTGCTTTCGCATGCTCCGGCTCGCAATAAATGATAAAAACAGCGCCGCTCCGAGCGTTCCGCAGGCCCAAACAGATTGAAAAGCGCCTCCCAACCAGGCCTGATCTTTTGATAACATTGAGGACCAAATCAGGATATAGATTGGAAAGCCGCTGAACACCAGCTGCTGTATGCTTGTCCCATACAATAAATATTTGAGCGGCTTGTTTTGAAAAAGGCTGGAAAAACCGCTGAACAGCTGTTTATTTGTGAATAAAATATGCTGCTGATTCCCCCTGTTGTCTTTGATTCTCCACTCTAAAAAAATCGACAAGAATAAGAGGCTTCCGCAGATCATCCAAATCCAGCCAAAATGCAAAAACGAAAACAGCACACCGGCCAAAAGAGGCACAAGCACTTGTATGACCTGAGTCATGACCTCCTGAAAAGCGACTCCCTTTTCAATCTGTTCTTGCTGAAGCGTATCAGGCAGCAGGGATCTTGCGGCCGGTTCAATCGCGGTCAGACAAGTGGAAACCAACACTCTTGCAACTGCCAGTAAAAGAAGCGGATTTACTCCCTGAAGGGCCAAAATCCCGATAGCAAAAAAATGACCGATATGAGCATATCTGAGGCGGCAATCAGCTTCCCTCTCGGAAGTTGATTATTCGAAAAAAATTCTGTCTCAAAATGTTAAGAATACTAGCTATTTGAGACAGAATTTTAAAAATAGGATCCATTTCGATTTATCAATCGTCTATATCGACTTCTGCTTCTATCATACATTTACCTTTAATTACTTTAACACAATCCACATCGAACCATTCCGTAGAAGTTTTCCATACTCGAGTATTGCTGCTGTAATCCATGGTGGGACTGTAACCTTCCGCCATTCAGGTCGGTACCCTTTGGTTTAGGCATTGAATCTTCATATTTAACAAAGTGTTCTGGACTGCTATTGGCTTTGGCATTTAGCTTTCCGACGTATACCGAATGCCCTGGGCTTAGATAAAGCATGATTAAGGATGCCTTGGGGCTGCTAATCTGAACATATCACGGCCGGTGATCGATTCGCAACCATTTGCTACGGCGAGCCCGTATAGTCTTTTTTCAGAGCTTTTCAAAGCCTGGGATATTTTCGGTGTTTTGTAGGCAACCTAAGTACAGGTGTGTATCGGTTGAATTAACTGATTACCGCCCAATTGATTTTGAAGTCGTTAAAGCTCATTTCGGAGTTTCGTAGTATTATCCAACACAAACTATAAAGAACGCCTTAATGGCGCTCTATTCATTACCTTCAATATTTAATTTTCGTTTAATTTGTTCCCACTCTTGTGTTAATGGCTCATTCAGTCTCCAAAATATCTTCGATGATTGTTTTACACCAGAGTGTGCTTTGGGGAACTCATATTTGACATAACAATCAAGTATACGAGCGGAGATTTTTTCTTCGCTGTTTTCTTTATGAAACAAGAAAACAGCGTACAGGCAATCGTAAATTTCTTTGTTTTTCCTGAATAAGGCCTCCAACCTCATTACATCCGGACTTTCATAGGGATGGAAGTTTAACGTTAGGCTCTTTCTTTGTACGCTTCTTGTTTCTAACTAGCCAGAGTCTAATAAATGAAACTGCAGTAAGATAGCAACCCAAATTTGCTGCTTTAGTGAGGTTTATTATAGCTTTGAACCTTTATTTTTAACTTCCTTTAATATCTCCCTAAGCAAATGTTGAGTTTCATCGTTTTGTTTACGATTAATTTTGTTTTCCTTTACCAATACGACCATATAATATAAAAATAAGATTATGGCAGAAAGTATAAGCAGACTGGGCAACAATACAGTTAACATTTTATATGTAAACCTCCTATTTTAAAAAAAGATGTCCATAAAACCATATGAACATCTTTTTTAATTATTCCTTAAATCAGCTCGACCAACCCCATTGAATATCCCCCGTATGTTTTTTAGTCCCGTTTGCACGAATTTTTGTATCTAAGTGAACAGTTGCTTTTTGCCATCTGTGTATAACTTTCAATTCGAAATGTCCTTCAATATTTCTAAAATAATCATACTTATTGGTTTCGTAATGCTGCTCTACCGACTTTTTTTCGTAAGACCATCCACCAGAGTAAATTTTATGACCTTCTTTTGGTGCTATCGATAAAATTTTAACCCAATTGTAAGTCCATTGGTTGTATGTCCAAAATTCAAATAGTTTACCGCCATAAACGTTTTTCCCCAGCATAGCATACCTAAACCAGTTGCTACCAGTTTTTTGGAGAGAAAAATTTGAATCGCTTTCATTTTTTTCAAAAGTCACAGGAATCAAAGAGGAGATGTATGCCAACTGATCGTCATCATTTAACGTCTTAATGTAATTTTCAACAAAATTACTTGCTTCTTGTGATTCAATCTTTATTTTTTTGCTTTTAAGCATATCTTGTATGCTTTGTTCGATTTTCTGCGCTGGTTCTTTAGTGAACTCGACTATCTTTCGTTTTTCTTCGTTGTTAAATTCCTTCCATAATTCAGGTTTGGCAACGAATTGCTTAGTGAGTTCTTTTGCTGAATTTACTGATGAAGCATGAGCCGTCGTCATATCGAAACCGGCAAAAGAAACAACTACTAACATTAGAGACAAAAGCAACTTTCTCATTTAGCTACACTCCCTTTTATTATAACTTTGCTCAGGCGAAACTGTCACGTTTACATTGCGTAACATTTTCTATTTTGTCATGTGAAACTCCTGCACACTCTGTCTAAAGGTTCAAAAGTAACCACTAAGGCACAGTAATCGGCAAAGTAGGACACATATCGATTAATTAAAGCAGCAATCTCCTCCTCTCATTCGGATTAGACCAAAAGGTGCTACGGCAAACAGCAAACCGGTTGAAACAACTAGTATGACTATTTTCTTATACACTATTGCTACTAACCTCCTAGTTTTTCTTGCGTTTCCATTTAAACACAACCAAAGGAATAAATAAACAATATTTTCAAAATATGAATCTTAATTACTTATTTAGATTTAGTCGGAAGTAGACAGAGATAGAATTAATTTTGAAAATTTTCGAACAAAAGCGTTGGTTTTCCTCTTTATATTTCCTTCCTGTGTTATAAAACGGAATAAATAGAAGCGAAAATTGAGGAGGGAATTACAGGTTGAGCAACGAAAGCGTAATACCTTATGATTGAGTTGCAACCAAGATGAATTATTGGTATGTAGCCATGAAAAATAATCGACCTGATGCCGCGGAAGAGATGAAAGAGGAAGTCAAACAGGAAATTAAAATGATGGAAGAAAACCAGGACGTGCTTGTTTACTTCTCTTTATTGGAATTTCGACACGAACTCATGCTCGACTATCTCTATCCGAACGTCGACAGAGATATAGATAAGCAGTACGAAAAACTGAAAACAACCATAGGAAACAGAAACTTACACGGAATGCTCGAATACTACTACTATTTTTTTATGGGGATGTACTATTTCAGGCAAAAAGAGCTGACACACTCTTTGAATTTCTATAAAAGAGCTGAACGAGAGATTGAGGCGCTTGATGGCGAAGATACAGATATTGAAAAGGCTGATTTTTATTTCAAAATGGCTGAACTTCATTACCATATGAAACAGACTTACATGTCAATGCATTACGCCTCCCTTGCATATAGGATATTTCGAAAATACCCTACATACGGTGTACAGCAAGTACATTGTGCAGGGAACTGGTTAGACAACATGAGAAGTGAGCAAGCGTTAAAAAACGCTTTTCAGGCACTCGAAGACGCAACGGAATTGAATATCAATTATTTAATTGGTTCATCGCATTTCAATGTTGGAATATGTTATAATCAACTTGAAGAACTTGGAGAGGCGGAGAAACATTTCCAAAAGGCTGTCGATTACTATAAACGGGATGGGCACAGCTATACACCAAAAGGGTTATTTAATTTATCATTCATAAAAGCAAGACTTAACAACTTAGATGAAGCAGCTAGCTTATACGAAGAAGGAAGAAAGTTGGCGGAACAAAACGACAACCATGAAATTGTCGAAAAATTAAAAATGACTAAAGGGCTTTACCTATCCTACGATCTGAACCTCGTGAAAGAAACATTTGAGTTCTTCAAAGAGAAGAGATTGTACCCTGATTTGGAATGGTATGGGGTATTGGTGGCGGAGTTCCTTGCTGACAGAAAAGAGTATGCCGAAGCTAACACGTTTTATCGCTTTGCCATCTTTGCCCGAAGACAAATTCAAAGAGGTGAACTATTGAATGAAATCTAAACTATTAATTTGTGCAACTATTGTGTTGGGTGTTTCAGGAGTAGTTGGTGCTTCTTACCTTCATCAACAGGACGCTACTGTTAAAGTAGCCGAAAGAATGGCTACTTAATCCCGTATTTCGATATAGTTTACTTCAAATACTAAGAATAAGAGGGCTTCCCTCTTATTTTTTTTGTCTGCAGCTCCTTCGTTCCCTGTCTACCTCTCCCTCCCCGCCGAGAATATTCGAGCTACCCGACAATTCAGACCGCAACTATACTCCTACACATATTCCGATCGCTAATGTGGAAGGAGTGATCAAATGGAGAAAACAAAAAGGGATTATCCGTTAGACGAAATCCTGATTCCTATGGGAGGAACTACAGTAAAAGACCTCGATAAAATGGATGAACTATGGGAGAGTGACGATTACGCTGCAGATGAGAAATACGACGGCAGCCGTTTCTTTTCTCGCAGGGTCTCAGTAAAAGATGGCCTACCTGTTGAAAAAACACCCAACGTTCCCCACCTTAACAAAATCTTTCGGAAGTATCCTTTGTTGATTTTAGACGGGGAAGTCTACATCGAAAGGGGTAATTCAAGTGATGTCGTATCGATCATGGGGGCCACCCCTGAAAAAGCAATAGAACGACAGGAGGAACGAGGGTATTAATTTCTTTTGATTCTCCGACTTTCATTCCCTTTGTCAGAGTCCGCTGCGAGTTTGTAAAATGGGGTCTAAAAAAGATGACCCCGGCTCAGTACCGAGATCACAAACTAACTGTTTGGCCTTTTTCTTAAACTGTCCATTATATGGGGCTCAGTTCACTTCTAAGTCATGTGCTTTTTTATTTACCTACTCTAGTTACTTTTGTGGAAGAAAAGAATAAACATAGGTGTCATAGGCCTTCCCGTTTTGATACATATATTTTTTTAAAATACCCTCTTTTTGAAATCCCATCTTGGTCAATAAGTTGTTTGAAGCTGCATTTTCAATAAACACAACCGCACCTATTCTTGTTAAACCTAAAGTTTCAGAACCATATGAAAGGATTTTTGATACTGCCTCAGACATATATCCCTTTCTCCAGTGATCCGGATGAATTTCATAACCTATTTCTGCACGTTTGTGTTTAGGAGACCATGCGTTAAATCCGATTGTCCCAATCAACCCTTTTTCGCCTTTTCTTTCAATCCCCCAACGCATTCCTTTTTGTTCTTTGAAATTTTTAGCAAAAAAATCTACAAAACCTCTTGCTTGATCAATAGTTTCTAACGAGTCTTGCCCATAAAAACGTGTGACATTATCATTCGAAAAACAAGCAAAAATCCCCTCTGCATCATCGAGAGTTATTTCTCTTAAAATTAGTCTCTCTGTTTCTAGATTAGGAAACATTAACCTTCCTCCTATAAATTATTATTTTGACACATCATTAGTTCAATTATTCTATTTATAGATACTTAACTAAGAACTTATTGTGATAGGTGCCAGCTGTTTTTATGTATCAAAACTGAGGGGAATGCTACGTTGTCCTATTATAAATCAATACTGTCTCTCTCCCATTAGCTTAGGATTTATGCTATCAGCAAAAAAATAAATTTAAAGAATGACTTTTGTCTTTGATATGCATTGTTCTGGGTCGCTCTTAATCTTTTTTCTTGGAAGATCGCCGCTAAATCAGGTTAAATCCTCTTAGACTAAACAAATTTGCTTGTTCAAGTGGCTGATTAAAATTGACATGGCTGTCATAATGATTATACTGCGCTTCTTTTTTTCCGGTCCGATCATAGAATATTTTAAACCAGTAATATATTGGATAGGGTCTTTGATAAATTAATTTACCATCTGGTAGACGCAAATTTTGATATCCCCTTGCCTCCTTAGATTCATCATCAACGGTTGGAGTTATTGCAGCATGCTCTATTGAAGCAGGTATATGCTCGCATACCGTAACACATCAATTTGCATTTATCCTATGATGAGTCGAACCATATGAACGACATACTAACGGGCGAGAATCGTAAACTGAGCATGATTTTGTTGCCGGATCGAGTAGAGGACAAGGAAAACCGTTTCTTCCAGTCGCCATGTGCTGATTTAATTGTTCAAACAGTATTGTGCCATCATCTTCCGGGACATATGTCTCTAAATTTCTCCATGTTTCAGGTTTTTCATTTTTAATCATTTCACACTGGCCCAGGGCAATATCAAATACTTATTCTACACGATCTTTGTTCCAAGTTTTCAATTCACGCATAATAAATTCAAACTCAATTTCAGTTATTGGGAAATCTTCATAACAGCAGTTATAACACCCTTTGTGACTGCAAATGACACGTGATTGCTATGGCTGTTTTCGTCAAAAGATTTTATTGCAAACAGAGTCAGATCAATTGCACGCCCCTCTTTATCTACAATAAAGCAATGTCTAACCATAATATTCTCGATTGATGATATGAAGCCATAGGCATCTTCCACTCTCCTGAATGAGTCTTTTTGGTATAAGAAGTAGCAATATTGAATATATTTGTATAACATTCCTTTACTTCAATTTGATGTCGACTTGTTTTATAAATTTGTTTGCTTGTTTGTTTATCAAACTCATGCTGCTGTATAATCTTATGATTCCGCTTCCTTTTTTATATGTATTTCATCAAAAAATCGACTCAATAAATACGTACAACCCGCAATTTGTATTCATGTTTGGTTTGAAAGGAACTTAGACGAACTGCTTTCCCAGGATCAATATTCTTAGTGACTTTATAGATTTGATTGCTACTTCCTTGTTATAAAAAAATCTTCTATTGCAATACACCAGGATTAGAACCTTCTCTAAAATCCTCGAGTATATCTTTCATATCAGGCAGAAGCTCCATAGCCCTTCCTCCTGTGAAACCTGTCAGACAGCCATCCGGTAAACGGTGAAACCACAACAGACACGGCCAGCCCGATTCCGATCAGCACACCTCCCTGAAGCCCGTTGCCGGTTTCATATAAAGACCACCACATCAATGAATAATAAAAAAGAACGGAACTTAAAAGAGACAAAAATGTCCCAGACCATAATCTGAAAAAAATCGCCTTTTACAACCCATGCATATTGCAATCGAATCCCCCTTGCTTGTTCGGAATACGTATGCCTCCGTTTGATGCAGGAATGGCAAACAGCCACAGGATCATTTTATAAACAAATGTAATATTTAACAGCCGAGCCGGGTATCCGTTTTGACTTCACGGCAAAAAACCTTCCATTTGGAAGGTTTTGCGAGCATGTCAAGTACCGGTATTTGATTGATTGCTTAGCAAATAAAAGCGGCTCCAACGATGATGAGTAAAATGAAGAGTACGACGATTAATACGAAAGTACTTCTTCCCTGAAATCCATAGCCATATCCGCCAACAGGGCAGCAATAATGGGAGTGGTGCACAGGCCAATCATCCTTTCTTATAAAGTCTACACCCCAGCCTATGCAGGCCAAGTCGTCATTGGTTTGTGCACCTGCCTACATTCACCCAAACAAATATTTAAAAATCGTTGTGAGATGTTCCGTCTCCTGAAAACCGATCTTTTCATAAAACCATTTCGCCTGATCGCTGCCAGATGTAACGAGATAGCTCGACTCCATCCCCGACTGTTTGGATGCGGCAAGCATACCATGAATAAGCTGTGTTCCATAACCTTTACGCTGATAAGGCTCTAAAATGGCAACCTCTTCGATTTTAGAGATTTTCTCTCTGTGATCGAGATAAAGCTCAGCACAGCCGACAGGGGTCCCCTCATCTGAATAGCTGACAAACAGCTGGATGGTGCCTTGTTCATAAAAAGGATACTTGCGGCGCAGCTTTTCTTTTGCAAATGCTTCATCTATGCTTAAAGAATCGTAAACCAGCATCACCCTGCAGGCATCGCGGAGCGATTTTTCCGTCCCCCATTCTATTCGCCGGGCGACGGGAAGTTCTTTCCAATCAGATAGATTGATGCTGTAAAACAGCTCTTCATCAAGAACATACCCAAAGTCAAAGAGAGCTTTTTTCATAGAATAGGGGATGTCCGTTCCAAATGAACTTTTCACATGAATATAATTTCTTTTTAATATGACAGGAACTCGAACCAATAACGAGTATAAATCTGCGAGCGGATAAGCGTCTTGCAATTGTATGAAATGAAAAGCGAACATTTGCGGCAGCTGATCGTCAGTATATACATCATAGAATGGTTTAGTTTGTTTGCTGCATGTCAATAACAGATAGTTTTCTTCCGCTTTTGAAATGGATTTCATGATGGCAGCCTCTTTTCGTCAATTTCTCCACCTATTTTTTTCGCCATCAAGAGGAAGACCTCCTGTTAGAAAAGTCAAGAAAAAAGATGATCCTTCACGGAGAAGGATCATCTTCCTGAGCCCTCAGTCTTCTTCCTTCGAGTTCTTCTTAAACCATTCGGCGTATTCTCCGTAGCCTTCTTTCTCAAGCTCTTCCTTCGGAATAAAACGAAGCGCGGCTGAGTTAATGCAATAACGCAGACCGTTTGGTCCGGGGCCGTCGGGAAAAACATGGCCGAGATGGGAATCCGCCGTCTTGCTTCTGACTTCGGTCCGAATCATGCCGTGGGACGTGTCAAGCTTTTCTTCAACTTCGACGGAATGGATCGGTTTCGTAAAGCTTGGCCAGCCGCAATGGGCATCAAATTTATCAAGGGAGGAAAACAGCGGTTTCCCGGAAACAATATCGACATAGATGCCCTCTTCCTTGTGGGCCCAGTATTCGTTTTGAAACGGCGGTTCTGTTCCGTTTTTCTGCGTTACCTCATACTGCACCCGATTCAGCTGTTTCAACCGTTCTTCTTTATTGACTGTCATGCCTTATGCCCCCAATGCTCATGAAGAAACCCTTCCCGGCCGCTGCCGACACGGTATCTCTTATAGCGCTCCGGATGTTTTTTGTGATAATCCTGATGATGCTCCTCCGCCGGATAAAACGGCCCGGCCTCAAGGATGTCGGTAGCGATCTGATCTTTAAAAATGCCGCTTTCTTCAAGCTTTTTCTTTGATTCTTCGGCAAGCCTCCGCTGCTCGTCATGATGATAAAAAATCGCCGTCCGATAAGACTCGCCGCGGTCTGCAAACTGCCCCCCATTGTCTGTAGGATCAATCTGCTGCCAATACAGTTCAAGCAGTTTTTCATATGGAAACACATCCGGATTAAATGTAATCTGAACCGCTTCCCTATGTCCTGTCGTATTGCTGCAAACCTCTTCATATGTCGGCTTTTCCGTGCGGCCGCCAGTATAGCCGGATTCAACTTTTATAATGCCCGGCTGTTGCTTGACCATACACCAAAAACAGCCTCCGGCAAATGTAGCGAGTTCCCGTTTTTCAGCCATCTCGTTTCTGCCTCCTTCTATTCGAACTGATGGATATTATTATATCATAGCCGCTATATTTCCAGCTTTCTGCTGCTCATAGCGTGAAACAGCTCGTCATGGTGATGACAGCAAAACTGTGACAAAAATTTGTCCTTTAATATCCCCGCCTTTGAAAGAAAACAGCAGATTTCCCGGCATGTTCACTTTTTACCTTCATTCAATTGATGGTCAAATGAACTAAAAATCTTCTTAAACATTCACTTGAAAGGCAAAAATTATGGTATCATATTGATATCATGTTCATGAAAAATAAAATTCATGCTGATTCGGTCATTCCTTTAAAAACGAAAGCTGAAATTTGCTAATTAATATGGAGGGGCGAAATTTTGAAAGCTAGAGAACAGATGATGTATGATATGGAAGCGTTGCTTCGCACAGTATTTAAACAGATACGTGATGAAATAAATGAACTGCTCGAAAAAGAGATGTCCCGCAATGAATTTATGATCCTCCGCCTGCTCAGTGAACAAGGTCCAAAAAAAGTGACAGAGTTTGCAACGATCTTGGGGGTTTCTGCGAGCCACATCACCGCTGTAACCGATGCATTGGTTGAAAAAGGATGGATTACAAGAGTCCGATCCAAAGAAGACAGACGAATTATCAAAATCCACCTGACAGATGCAGGTAAAGAAATCATCAGATATTTCGAAGAAAAGAAAACGGAATATTATTTTAAACGATTCAGCAGCTTCAGCGATGAAGAGCTGAAAACATTAATCGATTTGTTCAGCAAGCTGGACAAAAAAAGAGAACAGCGTTAAAACCAAAAAAGGTTTTCACATAAAATGAGCTCATCTGTCGCATCATAATATCAAAAAGGGGTGCAAAGATGATGACAGCTCCTTATCTCTGCCCAAACTGCAAAACAAACCGCACGCGGTTTAATTTAATTGAACAGTCGCCAACCTCCGTCAAACTTGACCCATCAACGGGGGAAATTATGGAAACGTATTCAGAAGGCGAGCGCTCTCCTTTCCACCTTCCGTACAGCGGTCCTGCTATGAAAGTACAGTGCGGAGCGTGCGGATTAATCGAGGATGAAAAGACATTCGTCAAACTTGCGGAATTCGATAAACGCTAATACAGTATAAATAGAACAATAAGACAGGATAGATGATCATGGTTTCATCTATCCTTTTTGTATATCTTGAGTGGATCAAACGGAGGTTTCAAGTGTTGTACACACTCGGTTTCTACCAAGTTGTTTTGCTTTATACAAACATTGATCGGCTTTGTTAATCAACTCGTCTGTATTTTCAATCACCTCCGGAAATGTGACCACACCAATTGAAACCGTAATATTAATTTTTATAGAAAAAGAAATGTTAAAAGTATGTGCTTCTACTTCATTTCGTATCCTTTCAGCAATCTCTGCGGCCCGCGAATTTGAACAGTTCGGCAATATGACTGAAAACTCTTCCCCGCCGTTTCTTGAAACGATATCAACCGTGCGAGTTGATTTTTTCAAAATCATTCCTAATTCTTTTAAAATTGCATCTCCAATTGAATGACCGTACGTATCATTGATATTTTTGAAATAATCTACGTCTATCAGCAGCAAAGACAGTTTTTCGTTCTTTTCCTTTGCGTTTGATATTTGAGCATTCCATATCGCATCAAAATTGCGGACATTATTTAATCCTGTTAAAAAATCAATGGACGACTCCTCTTCATACTTCTTTAATAAAAAATGAGATTTTCTTAAATACCAGACAACGTATGCTGAGGTAAAACCGCCGACAGTAGATAAAATCCAGTACCACGTCAATAATATTTTTAATAATAAGAGATCATGGAGGGTCTTCGAAATGACAAATGAAATTGAAAGATTAGCGAACACAACCAAGGCAAATGTTCTACTATATGTACCAGCATCTTTACCCATGATTTTGAGAATAAGATAAAACCCTATAAATATAAAGATCATCCCTATTAATGCAACGATAGATGAGATATTCCACCCATATATAAACCTTCCCCCGACAATGAGCAAGGAACAGATAAAAGCCGGAAAAACTCCAGTGAACAAAAACAGAATCATGACAGGCACATAACGCAAATCAATGATCGTTTCATCGGATGCCTGTATAGAAAAGAACATGAGCAGGTTTCCAAGCAAACCGCCCATTAAGCCGTCAATCCACTCCAGTTGTTTAACTGTAACTTTTCGGGAGATGATATTC
The DNA here is from genome assembly GCF_001969815.1 of Bacillus swezeyi. GTDB lineage: Bacteria > Bacillota > Bacilli > Bacillales > Bacillaceae > Bacillus > Bacillus swezeyi. The sequence continues at coordinate 25,700 of NZ_MRBK01000028.1, forward strand.
CACTTTAACTGAGTATAAATAAAGAGCAAAGCAATTAAAATGCACAGGTTCAAAAATAAATCGATTAAAAACATGACGTCCCCCAGCCGTAAAATCATTTTTTATATTGTTTATATCGTCAGATCACATAACGTTAAAAGATGATTTAAGACATTTTTGCTGTTTCATTTTTTACATGCCTTGAAAAATACCTGCTTCATCATGCTTCTTCCAGGCGAAGGTTTGATTTTGGATAAGGGGCTTACCGTAAGATAGTTTAGTGTAAAAGGACTATCAATAAAAGAACTATTCAATCAAGCCAGGACATGCTTTCTCATTTTTCAAACAGAACGAGGTGCTTCCATTTTCCGTAGCGGTAATACAAAAACGCTGTCAGGCTGCTTAACAGAAAGCTCATTCCGATTCCAAGCGCAATGCCGTTTTCTCCGATCCATTGCGAAAACATGTATGTAAACGGATAGCGTAAAACCCAGAAAGATATCACATTCAGAACTAAAATTTGGAACATCGCACCTGATGCCCTCACCACCCCGTTCAACACAAAATTAATACCGATAAATGGATAGAAAAAAGCGATTGTTTTTAAATACTGTTCCCCAAACGCCGCCGATTCCGCTTCAGAAATAAACAGCCTTACCGCATGATACCCTGTCAAGAAAATGATGGCGCTGATCGCCAGCATGCATATCATGACATAAAGTACACCATCATTTGCAATTTTTTTCGTACGCCCTATATCACCGCTTCCGATTGTCTGACCCGCCATACTGTTGACAGCTGTACCGATCGCCATCGCCGGCAGAATGAGAAGACTGTCAATGCGCTGGATTGCTCCAAACCCGGAAACAACGCTTTCTCCGAATGAATTAACAACGCTCATAATCGCCATGGAACCTCCGGAAATCACCATCATTTGCAGTCCTGCCGGAACCCCGAGCCGCAAAATGACGGACGTCTCACTAAACGAAGGAAGCGCCGGCATTGTAAAAGGAACAAGTCTTTTTTTGACCGTATAGACGATCCCGTATAAAAAAGCGATCCCTTGCGAAATGACGGTTGCATAAGCCGCACCGGAAATTCCCAGCTTAAACACGGAAATCAATAGCGGATCCATAAAAACGTTTAAGATGACAGCAAGCAGGATAAACCGCAGCGGTGTTTGACTGTCTCCGACAGCCCGTAACACGGTGCTGATAAAATTATAACCAAATAAAAAAATAATCCCGATAAAGTGAATTTTTAAATAGCCGGCAGCTAAGCCGATCATATTGTCGGGTGTCTGCAAGAGAGCAAGCAGCGGTTCTGTGAATACATAGCCGACTACGCCGAGCAGCAGACTCATCACCGCCATCAGAACGACGAACGCATTGACATATGAGGCAAGTTCTCCTTGATCGCCCTTCCCTTTCTGCTGCGCGAGAATCGTCAGAGCTGCATTATTGACCCCCAGTACAAATGACAATACCGTAAAGAACACCGTCCCGGATACGGCCGTGGCTCCAAGCGCTTGGGCGCCGAGCAGGTTTCCGACCCACAAGCTGTCGATGAATAGAAAAGAGATTTGCAATAGATTGGCTAAAATAATTGGCGCTGAGAAAAATATCAGCTGTTTCAATACATTTCCATATGTAAAATCCATTTTCATTTGTTTCTCCTTCTTCTTCTCCCGGCTTTTTAAGCGAAGTGACAGATGACCTGCCGGCTTCATATGATGACAGAAAGAATGTAAAGGGGCGTTTTAGAAGATGATCTGTACAATACAAGATGCCCGGCTGGCAGCATACTTCGAAGGCAGGCATCATCATCGGCATGTCGAAAGCTTAATGGCGTCCCCCGTTTTTGCAAGCGGAAGAGGAGCCGTCATGCTCAGACTGCTCCATGCCGCTCCCCACACGGAAAATATAGATGTGGCCGTCAACGGGATGATGATTTTTCGAAATGTATCGTACAGAGAGCTGTCTTCTTATGTTCGGCTCCCCGGCGGCTCTCTTCAAATCGCCATTTTTAAAACAGGCAGTTTCCGCCGTCCCCTCTTCACAGCTTATGTTCATGTGATGCCCGGCGGATATTATACGATCGCCGCCGCAGGCACAGCGAGACAGCTGTTTCCGGTCAGCGTATCTGACCATAAAGCGGCCGATCCGGACATTCGCAGCATGAGATTCGTCCACCTCTCCCCGGACGCTCCGGCTCTCGATCTTGCAGTCAGAAACGGACCTGTTCTTTTCGCAGACATCCCCTTTGCAAAGGCCAGCCGTCACGTTGCGCTTGCATCGCAAAAAATCGACCTGGACATAAGGGCCGCCGGCACAAACACCGTCTTGCTGAACGTGCCGAAACTCCAGCTCGAGGCCGGCCGGCACGTCAATTTGTTTTGCCTCGGCTTTGCCAACGGTGCTCCTTCACTTGAAGTGAAGGAAGCTTAAATACAAGCGAAAAAAAAGAGACTCTCATGTCTCTTTTTTTATTGATTGGTCCGGTCTGTTTTTTTGTGTTTTTTCACATCAAGTGTAAAGATCATAATGCTTAAAAATAAAGCGCAGTAGCCGATATTTAAATACAACTTATCCATATTTTCATCGAAAAAACTGAAAGCGGCAAGGCTGCCGAAGTACAGTGAAAATAACAGCGACAGCAAGCTGAAATATCCGTAGATGCGTTCCATATGTTCACCCCTGTATTTAAAAAGAACAGATCAATTGTTTATTATTTTCGTTCATTTTACAGCTTTCGTCAACCTTATGAATCTGACGATACAGCCGGCTGATAATAGATAAATTCGATTTGATCTTTTTCTAAATCAATGTTTTTTGCTTTAATATACATCCCGTTTTTAAGCGGCATCTCTGACAGACGGACTTGAATTTCTTTAGCCCCTGACCGGACATGCACAAAATCCGGAAGATCATAAAACTGATCCATGTAATTTAATACAACGGAAATGGGAACATTTAATTTGCCTATCGAAAACCGCGTCACTTCAAGGACCACATCCCCGTTCTTTTCTACCGTCGGCCGGAAGGAAACCTTTGCATCGACCGTTGAGGAAAAGGCGCGGATCGCACCGACAATGTGGAACTCATCATCAATTTCTATCTTGTAGTCAAGATCTGGCGAAGATTCCTTTTCTAAATACGTATTAATGAATGCCGCCAAAGACTCTTTCGTGCTGGTCACATTTAATTCATACTCGCTTGGAGTCGGTTTGGCTTGTTCCTTTTGAGCGCCGGGAAGGAATATGAGAATCAAAACCCCGATGATTATGATCACGTTGACTGCTGCTAAAATAAAAAATAAGCCTTTCCATTTCTTCATCTTATCACCTTATTCTGCTGGGAGGTCTTCTTTTTTAATCTGGTCGTACACTCGCTTTGCTATTAATGAATACCCGTACTGATTGGGATGAAATTCATCTTCTGCAATCTTTTTTTCATCGCTGTATTCTTCAAATATATCAGCGATATCCACCATCTTTGCATCCGGAACTTTTTTGAGTTTTTTTTCAGCCCCTTGATTCCATTCCTCTACGACTTGATCAACTTCCCTCAGTTCAGACAGTGTGAACTTAAACGGATTGTACATGCTGACATATATCAATTTGGCACTGCCGTTTTGTTTTCTGATATCTGCCAAAATATTCGCAAACCGCTTCTCAAAAACCTTCTGTTCGCTGCGAAAGGGTTTCAGCGTTAAATGTGCAAAGTTTTGCCGGACCACCTTCATCAGGTCATTGCCCCCGATTGTAAACAGGATATAGTCTGCATCCTTCAATCCCTGCTGAACCTCTTGATCTTGCAGTTTTTTAAGCAGCTGATCAGTCCGATAGCCTTTAACGGCATAGTTTTTAATCGTGACCGATTTTACATCGCTTCGGCTTTCCAGCTGTTCGGCAACCATGCCGATATAGCCTTTTTCTTCTTGATCGCCTACGCCCTCTGTCATCGAATCGCCCAATGCGGCAATGACAATATTGCGCTTAGGTGCTGCCGATGTTTTTTCGGCTCCAGTGCCGCCTTTTACACAGGCTGAGAGCAGACAGATAAGGGCCATCATGAGTGATATATACCGTATGTTCAATAACGATGCCCCTTCCTTCTTGATGACCTAAAAAAAAGTGTACCATGTTTTGATTCTTTTGAAAATCGTTTGCAAGGTGTAAAAAAAGCCTGTTTTCCGTGTTTACGAAACAGGCTTAATTGCCGGTGCCCCCGCCCTCATCAACGGTTTTCCAGCGTCTTAATATCAGCGATAATATCGGTGTACGGCGTATCCTTCACACCATCATAATCTTTAACAACTTTCCCTTCCTGGTCGATTAAATAAAATGATGTTTGATGGATCACCTGATCATCATTTTCAGGCTTCTTTACGATTGCCTTAAAACTTTTCAGCGCAAATTTTTCGATCTCAGCCTGTGAATACCCGGTTAAAAAGTCCCAGTTTTCAAAGGTGAGCGGATAGTTAGCCGCAAATTTCTTTAATTTTTCAGGAGTGTCATTTTCGGGATCAACACTAAATGAGACAATCCTGGCTTGTACATTCTCTTGTTTCATTTGCTTTTGCAGTTCTGCCATATGCGAGGTCATCGGCGGGCAGACCGTTTCACAGTTTGTAAAAATAAAATCCGCCACCCAAACTTCCCCTTTTAAACTTTCTAGCGACACCGTTTTTTTCTCTTGATTTTGAAAAGAAAACGATTCAACATCATAATTCAAAGGATCTTTTATTTTGCTGTTTCCGCAAGCGCATAAGATGACGATGAGCACGCCTGCAAAAAATATGGTGAAAACGTTTTTCAAATCCTCCCATCCCCTTTATCAATCGGTATAAAAGGTAAAACCGATCGCTCCTTTGCCCGTATGAACCGAGATGATCGGCGTCGTATAGGAAACATCAATATCGATCCCGGGTATATGCTCAAGCAAAGAAGCTTTCAATTTATTTGCCAGATCCAATGCATCGGCATGGGCGATTCCGATCGCCTGCACAGTTCTGCCTTTGACAGCTGAAAGAAATTGGCCTGTTAAATAACGGATAAGCTGGCTGGTGCTGCGGACATTTTTCTCAGGTGTATAGATGCCGTCCTCAAGCCTTGCAATCGGCTTCACTTTGAGCAGTGAACCGAGCAGCGCTTTTCCCCTCCCGATGCGCCCGCCTTTTATTAAGTTTTCAAAATTGTCGATTGTCACATACAAGGAAATGCGGTCTCTTAAATCTTCAAGATCTTTTATAATCGCATCGGCCGTCCAGCCTTGCTGGGCAAGTGCGGCCGCCCTGACAACCTGAAAACCCAAACCTTTTGAGATGTACATGGAATCGATTACCGTAATGCTGGCGTCGACCATGTTCGAAGCGCTTACAGCCGTTTGGAACGTACCGCTCAATTCACTTGAAAGATGGATGCTGATCAGTTCGCTCCCGTCTGCCGCAAGCTTTTCATACAGCTCAATAAAAGCGCCCAAAGGAGGCTGCGAGCTTTTCGGAAGTTCTTTCGCGGACTCCATTTTTTCAATAAATTCGTCTGATTGAATATCCAGTTGATCTCTGTATACAATTCCGTCAATCGCGATGGAAAGCGGCAGTACGGAAATGTTGTATTTGCGCAGTATTTCCTCGCCTAAATCAGCTGTGGAATCCGTTATAATTTTAATGCTTGTCAATTCCCTTCACATCCTGTCAGTCTCAAATGATGTCATACATGGTGCCGGCCAAAAACCGCATGAAAAATTCTTTGCCGGCCATAAGCCACCCGCCGCCTTTTCAAGCGGCTTTCCTTGTTAGCCGGCAAAGAATGCTTTTACATATTATGCATTATGTTTCAGTTCATCGTGTTGGTAAATGGCCAGATAATCCTGCCATTTCAACGCTCTTTTTAAGTATTCCCTGAAGGAGTAGACGCTCCTTTTCCGCTTCGAGCCATAAAGCTCTTTTAAATACGCTTCAAGCCTCAGATTCGCCATGAAAAAATGCGGGTCGTCCTCCTTTAACAAAGGTATTTCCGTCACCTTCACCTGCTGTCCATCCGATCGTTTGAACTCTAGGCTTTTAAGTAACAAGTTATCAATCCTCATTTTTGATATTTTCTTTATTATACATAATCTGAGGAGCCGTTGTCTTTGAATGATGCACGTTTTCAAAAAAAGTTCTTAAATCAGCAGATTGAACAGCCCTTCGTCTTTATTGACTTCAACATACCGGAATCCCTTTCTGTCCATTCTCTCAATCAGCGGATCGTAGTCTTCCCGCTGCTTCAGTTCGATGCCGACAAGGGCAGGCCCGCTGCTTTTATTGTTTTTCTTTGTATATTCAAACCTGGTAATATCATCATTAGGCCCGAGCACCTCATCCAAAAATTCACGCAGAGCTCCGGCCCTTTGCGGAAAATTCACAATGAAATAATGCTGAAGCCCTTCGTACATCATCGATCTGTCTTTGATTTCCTGCATTCTGCCGATATCATTATTTCCTCCGCTGATGACGCACACGACATTTTTCCCTTTAAGCTCATCCTTATACAGATCTAAAGCGGCAATCGGCAAGGCTCCGGCCGGTTCAGCGACAATCGCGCACTGGTTATACAATTCAAGAATGGCGGTGCATACCTTGCCTTCCGGAACAAGCAAAATATCATCCACGACGGTTTCAAGCGTTTTAAAGGTCTGCTCGCCGATTTTTTGCACGGCTGCTCCGTCAACGAACTTATCGATCTTTTCAAGCGTGACAACTTCGCCTTTTTTGTTGGATTCAAAAAGTGCAGGCGCTCCTTTAGGCTCAACCGCGATCAGCTTTGTCTCAGGGGAAACGTTTTTCATGTAGGTTCCTACCCCTGAAAGAAGGCCGCCTCCCCCCACACTTGCAAATAAATAATGGGGCTCTGTTTCGATATCGTTTAATATTTCAACAGCGACCGTTCCCTGGCCGGCCATGACCGCAGGATCATCAAACGGATGGATAAATGCGCGCTCCTCTTTCTCACAGCAGGCGACGGCGCTCTGGTATGCGTCATCAAATGTATCTCCGGTCAGAAGGATCTCGACATATTCCTTCCCGAACAGTTCGACTTGGGAAATTTTTTGTCGCGGGGTTGTCGAAGGCATGAAAATCTTGCCGTGAATGCCGAGATGCTTGCACGAAAAAGCAACTCCCTGTGCATGATTTCCGGCACTCGCGCAGACAACGCCGTTTTTCGTCGTTTCTTTTGAAAGCTGCTTCATTTTATAGTAAGCGCCTCTCAGCTTGAATGAGCGGACAACCTGCAAATCTTCCCTTTTTAAATAAACGTTGCAATCGTACCTCTCAGACAGTCTCTCATTTTTTTGAAGAGGGGTATGAATAACAACATCTTTTACATTTTGGTGGGCTTTTAAAATATCTTTGACTTGGATGAGAGAGTTTTCTTTAAGCAACGGTTTCATGTATAGGATCCTTTCTTTATAAAGCTTTATTTAATACGCCATTATATCATGAATATTCAAAATTTAAAGGGCGATTCTTTGTTATTTACTGAATATTATACACTTTTCTATATATACGATAGCCACAAATGTTTCATGCACTATGACAGCGAGCCGAATCTTTTTTCAAAAAAGTCTTTATTTGTTCCAATTGGGTGTTATAATATAACCAATTGGAACCAAAAGGAGCATAGTTATGATACAAAGCAAACATCCTTCTTCTGCAGTCGCCGAGCTTATCGGAGAAAGCGATTCTTTTTTACTGGCGAAAAACCGAGCAAAAAAATTTGCACAGTCTGCTCACCCGGTTCTCATCCATGGAGAAACCGGAACGGGCAAAGGGCTGTTTGCGAAGGCCATTCATGATGAATCATCTTTCAGAAAGGGTCCTTTCGTGCAGGTCAGCTGCAGTACGCTGCATGAAGAAGATCCTGCAGAAGAGCTATTACGCAATCCCGAAAATCAGCCTGGCACCTTGTTTCTCGATGAGGTGTGGGGTCTTTCTCTACCCCTTCAGGGAAAGCTCTTGGCAGCAATTGAAAAAGGCATGCACAAAAGAGTGATTTCATCTTCAAGTATCCCTCTTATCGAGCGGATTGAAACAAATCAGTTCCGCAAGGATTTGTATTACAGACTCAATGTGCTTGATCTGCGGCTGCCTTCTCTTGAAGAACGAAGAAACGATATTCCTCTTCTCGTACATCATTTTCTTAAAAGCGGAGATCATGATATATATGTCGAACCTATCGTTTGGAAGGCGTTGGAGCAGTACGATTTCAAAGGCAATGTCAGAGAGCTGAAAAACATGACGGAATACATGAAAACCGTCTCAGACCAAAAAACCATTCAGCTTTATGACACACCCCCGGTTTTAAGGGAACAGGTTGAAAAGAACAAAACAAAAGATAAAAAAGCGGTGGCAAAATCGCTCACATTAATGGAAAAAGAGGAATTTGCCTATCTTCTGGAAACGATTAAGCAATTAAATGAAAAAGGGGAGCCGGCCAGCCGGAGGGTGCTGTCTGAACAAAGCAAAAGCGGAAAATCAGAGCTCACACCTCAGCAGGTGCGCAGCAGACTGGATTATTTGGAAAAAAGGGAATATGTCACAAAAGGCCGCGGAAGAGCCGGAACAAAAATTACCCTTGAAGGCCTGCGTTTTTTAAGCTCGTTAAAAAATCACATTATCCAAGAGTAGAAAGGGTGACTCGTTTTGTACACAATCAAAGAAGAAATCGCCAATGCCATTACACATGGAATCGGTGTCTTGCTGTCGATTCCCGCCATTGTATTTTTAGTGATATTTGCGGTGCGCTACGGAAATCCGCTGGACATTGTCAGCTTTTCGATTTTCGGAGCTTCAATGCTGTTTCTCTATTTAAGCTCCACACTTCTGCACAGCATTCAGCACAAAAAAACGAAAGATATCCTGGAGATCATTGACCATTCAGCCATTTATGTTTTGATTGCGGGTACCTATACACCGCTTCTTCTCAGCTCGCTTCAAGGCGCGCTAGGCTATACGATGCTTGCAATCGTCTGGGGGCTTGCCCTTTGCGGCATCGTTTTTAAAATCTTTTTTGTCAAACGTTTTATCGTCGTCAGTACATTGATGTATCTATTGATGGGCTGGATGGCGATCATCGCCATCAAACCGCTCTATACGGCTTTAACAGGAGAAGGGTTTGCCCTGCTTCTTTTAGGAGGCATTTTGTACTCTGTTGGAACGATCTTCTACCTATGGAGAAAGATCCCCTACCACCACGCGATTTGGCATACTTTCGTACTCGGAGGCAGCGCCTCAATGTTTTTCTGTGTGCTCTTTTACGTCGCATAATATAAAAAACCAGGCTCCTTTTTAAAGCCTGGTTTTTTGTTTGAATCTGACACCTTCTGCACTAAGCTTGAAGCTGCTCTTTTTCGGAAATGACATAGGCCGGATGGATCGTCAAATCGATATCAACAGGCTTGAGCCTTTTGAAAAACACACCTTTTTTCATATCAGCGATACCGGCTGTCTCGATCGGAACGATCGGAACGCCAAGCCGCTTTGACAAGGATTGGTAATCGACTCCATCATCTTCTGAAAGAATGAAGCTTTGGCCTTTACGCACGATTTCTTCTATTTCTTCAACTGCTGCTGTTTTGTCCGCGCCTTTTTTAACCACAGCCATTTTATTCAGCCACTGCCTGATCAGCGGATAACGAAATGCGCGCGGATCTGCAAAAAATGAGGCGGTTTTGTCGAGGTGGCCGAGCAGGAGAGCCAGCTCCGCCAGATTAAGCTTCGGATGGACATAAAGTACAGGACCCGCCGGCGTTTTTCCGAACTGATGAATGGATACGGTTGAACCGGTGAGGCCGATGCATCCTCTCATAAAGGCTTTCGGTTTATCATAAACCGCCTTCATCTGATTGGCGTAGGAAAGACGCGGATCAAGCGTCTGAAGCTCATTTAACAGCCTGATATGCTTCATGAGCATATATGCCGCATAAATCAACAGAAAACCATAGCGAATCAAGAAAATCCCTCCTCTCTATCCTTTTCTTTGATAAACGAGGAATTCGTAGTCATAAAGGTTTTTGTCATCTTTTATGCCTTTTTGCCTTGAGACGACGTCCCATTCATCTTCGCCGAATGCCGGAAAGTAGCGGTCTCCCTCAAAGGTTTCATCGATTCTTGTCACATACAGTTTATCCGCAAAAGGAAGGAGCTCTGTATATAGTTTTGAACCGCCGATGACAAAACATTCTTCATCTCTGTTTTTTGCATACTGCACCGCTTCCTCTGCCGAATGCAGCACTTCGCAGCCCGGTATATCCAACCCTTTATCAGTTGTGACGACAATGTTTTTCCGGTTCGGCAGCGGCCTTCCGATTGATTCAAATGTTTTTCTTCCCATGATGACGGCATGACCGTTTGTGACCTCTTTAAAGTATTTCAAATCTTGCGGCAGATGCCATGGTAAATCATTGTTTTTACCGATAAGACGGTTTCGGTCCATTGCAGTGATGAACGAGATCATGTGCTCACAGCTCCTTATCTATAATATGTAAATACTGGGCAATGCCGGATCATGCAATTGTCTTCTTTTTATGATCATCAATGAACAGTAATGCAGAAGATGGAGTTGTGTTAATCAAGGCAAGCCTTACAGGAGGCTGATCTGACCAGGCAGCCGAACGCACTGTTGAATTCCCCGTTCTTGTTGAATGCTTTTTTGTTCCCCGTGATCTAAACATATGACGGCATAAATCCCGATTTTGTTTCATTTTTTTCATCCTTTTGTAGTGTATCTCGATTAGCCTTTGGAAAACAAGACATTTTTCAGAAAACCATCATAAAATATGCCCACATAAAAAACCCGCCGAATGGCGGGTTTTGTTATTGTCATCAGCTTTTTATGGTGGGCTGCTCGTTTTTCTCTTCCTTCTCTTCATCTTCAAGATCCTGATGCGTGTGGGCGATGCGGCTTGCAGCAGCGGCGGCCAGCGCTGCCACGATATCGTCAAGGAACGTATGAACCTCGTCCTCAGGACAATCATCAAGCTCCTTAATGATTCCAAACTTCTCTTTATCTAAATAGCCAAAGTTTGTAAGACCGATCGAACCATATACGTTTACGATAGAAAGAGGAATGATTTCATCTATTCCATAAAGCGGTTCATCCGTTTCCACCAAATATTGAAGCGGTTCAGGCAGCAGCTTCTTCTCAGCGAGCTGGTCAAGCGCGATACCCGTTAAAACGGCATGAACGATTTCCCTTTTGTTCAACACTTTCTCGACATTTTCAATACATACACTGAGCGGCAGGTCGGGGTGATATTTTTCCTGAAGCTTTTGAACGATGAGCCCGATATCTTCAATCTTGACTCCACGCTCATTCAGCATGTTTTTTGTCAGATGGACCATTTCATTCATCGTGTATTTCTTCATCTGCAATCAATCTCCTTTAGTGACTCATCCAGTTAGGCGGTGTATTGCGATCCCAGTAAATGCTGCCAAGATCATGATGTTTTTGAAACCCGTCTTCTGCGGTGTGGTAATGAAAATTAAACCAGTAGCCTTTATGCGGGGGCTTGTCCCTGCGCACATGAAATCTCAAGACATCTTCACCGGTCTTCCGGTTATACACATGGAAGATTTTCTCTGATTTTCCCGCTGCCGGTCTTTTAGAAATCACCAGATCCTGGTAGTCATCATTGTCCTTTAGTGTCATGAGATGGCTGACGATGGCCTCTTCAATCTTTGGAAGGACTTCTTCCCTGTACTCCTCTTCGATTACAGGCGAAATCCGGTCTCCAAATTTGATAAATGATTGGTCTTCTGCATCATTCAGCAGTTCATTCTTGTAGAGGTTAAAAGAAGATTTAGACTCCTGTTCCCCGTTGGGCTGTGATTCTTCCTGCTTTTGATAGACAGCCGTATATCCGGTTTGTTTGATATTCTGATGTTCAGTCGGCTTGTCCGCCATTAAGGCGGCAGGAGGAGACACAAGACCGAACGTCGCAATTGTAAACAAGGCTACAAGAGATTTTCTCATCCACATCTTCATGACTGATTAATTCCCTTCTGATTACATTCATTTTCTCTTATTCTATCATATGTTGAATTTTCAGTCATTCAAAAAACAATGGACATGAAAAGCAAAAGCGCCTTTTCTTTTTTCGCTAAAACGTTTACAATCAAAGATGAAAATTCCAAAACTGGGAGTGATCCTTTATGGTAGAAGGGCTTTTAATCACAGCTTCATTAATAACCCTCGCTTATTTTATTGTCATGGAAATCGCAGACTAAAAAAACCCAAGGATTTAACACCTTGAGCTTTCATCGTTCGGCTTAGCTTCCAAAACCCCGTAATGAAACAGGGCGGTTTTTCGTTTTTGCACGCGAAAACCGTATCTCTCAAATCGCGGACTCTTCCAGTGGTCTTTCAGGACCACTCTTTTTCTGGCTACCCGAAGGGCTTCTTTCAAACTTGCGGAAAGCGTAAAATCAGAGTGCGCCAGTTTTCTTAAAGGAGCGATGCCGTCAGATTCTTTGATTCCTTCATCAAACATCGGATCGAAATAGACGACATCTGCTGAATCATCATCGAGCTGATTGAGGTATTCAAAACTGTCCTCAGACAGCACCTGAATCCTTTTCATGGCTTCATTCATAGGTACAAGATCCGTTTCCCATGTCTGAAGCCCTGTTTTAACAAGGAAGGCCAGGAGCGGGCTTTTTTCAATTCCGCGGACTGTTCCCTCATCACCGGCGGCCAAACTCGCAATGATCGCATCTGAGCCGAGCCCGAGTGTACAATCAAGCACCTTGTCGCCCGGCTCAATTTGAGCCGCTTCGATAAACGGATCTGCTTCCCCTTTTAAAAACCGCTTGGCGCGAAACATCGCCGAGTTGGGATGAAAGAAAAACTTTTCTCCATCCGTGAAATAAAGCTCAAAACGCTCTTTCCCGACCACGAGAACCTGATCTTGTTCAGTCTGCTGAATTTGATAGATCGGCCGTTTTCTCCGTTCGGAAAAACGGCCATTAAGCGTCCGGCTGATGTTTTTTGCTGTGAATACGGTCTCCTCTGAGGGTCTGTAGCTTGTTGTGATAATCATATTTTTCTCCGTAAAAAATGCCCTTCCAGAGGGCATGTTAACAATGTTTTTCAAAAGCGTCCGTGATGTTTTTCATAATCTCTGTCATCTCACGGCCTTCAATTTCTTCACGCGGGATGAAATGAACGACTTCTTTTCCTTTCAGCAAAGCCATGGAAGGAGAAGAAGGTTCAAATCCTTCAAAATATTCCCTCATCTTTGCCGTCGCTTCCCGGTCCTGCCCCGCGAATACGGTAACGGTCTGATCAGGTCCGTTCTCGCTCCCTGAGACAGCCTGAACGGCGGCAGGTCTTGCCAGTCCAGCGGCACATCCGCAGACTGAATTGACAACGACGAACGTTGTGCCTTCGGAAGCTTCCATGAAATTCTCCACTTCTTCTTCGGTTGTTAACTCCATAAAGCCGGCCTGCACCAATTCCTGACGCATTGGAGCAACGAGCTGGCGCATGTATTCTTCATAAGCTGTTGACATATAAAAGCCCCCTCTATAAACCTTTGACTACTGATGTCAAGGATACTATAGAGGGGACGGAATTTCAAACGTCAGACTTAAATCTTCATGATGCCGCCTGTATTGGCTGAAGTGACGAGTTTGGAATAGCGGGCAAGGTAGCCTGTTTTCACTTTAGGCTCAAAACCCGGCCAGTTTGCTTTTCTTTTTTCCCATTCGTCATCAGAAATCTCAATATTCAAGATCCGTTTTTCGATATCCACCACAATATGGTCGCCGTTTTCTACAAATGCAAGCGGACCGCCTTCGGCTGCTTCTGGGGAGGTGTGGCCGATGGAAAGGCCGCGGGAAGCTCCTGAGAAACGGCCGTCTGTAATCAAAGCGACCTTAGGACCGAGTCCCATTCCGACGATCTGTGAAGTCGGCGCAAGCATTTCAGGCATTCCAGGCCCGCCTTTAGGACCTTCATAACGGATGATGACAACATCTCCTGCTTTGACTTTGCGATTGATAATGCCGTCGAGCGCCTCTTCCTGAGAATCAAAGACAACAGCGGGACCTTCGTGCCGGGTAATGCCGTCCTGGACGCCTCCCGTTTTAATGATCGCTCCGTCAGGCGCCAGGTTGCCGAATAATACGGCAAGCCCGCCCTGCTCTGAAAACGGCTCGTCGATTGGATGAATGACCCCTGAGTCTTTCACTTCGTGGCCGGCAATGTTTTCTCCGAGCGTCTTTCCCGTAACCGTCAGCGTATCTAAATGAAGCGCGCCTTCTTTTTTCGACAGTTCGTTTAAGACCGCTGATACGCCGCCTGCTTCATGCAAATCTTCGATATACACATCAGATGCAGGCGCGAGTTTTGATAAATGCGGAACCCTTGCCGCAACATCATTAATCCGTTCAAGCGAATAGTCAACACCTGCTTCATTGGCGATCGCAAGCGTATGAAGAATCGTATTCGTCGATCCGCCAAGCGCCATGTCCAGAGCAAACGCGTTGTCAATCGCTTTTTCTGTAACAATATCGCGCGGTTTTACATCTGAGCGGATCAATTCCATCAGCTGACGTGCCGATTGTTTGGCAAACTCTTTTCTTTCCGGAGCCGTCGCTAAAATGGTGCCGTTGCCTGGAAGTGCGATTCCCAGCGCTTCAGAAAGGCAGTTCATCGAGTTGGCCGTGAACATTCCTGAGCAAGATCCGCAGGTTGGACAGCCAAACTGTTCAAGCTCCTGCAGCCCCTCTTCATCGATTTTCCCAGATTGATAGGCGCCTACACCTTCAAATACAGAAGAAAGCGAGATTTTCCGCCCGTCGCTAGTTCTTCCCGCTTCCATCGGTCCTCCGCTGACAAAAACGGTCGGAATGTTGACCCGCATCGCCGCCATGATCATGCCTGGCGTGATTTTGTCACAGTTTGGAATACATACCATCCCGTCAAACCAATGCGCTGAGACAACTGTTTCAACGGAATCTGCGATGATTTCACGGCTTGGAAGGGAATACCTCATGCCGATATGCCCCATTGCAATTCCGTCATCGACTCCGATCGTGTTAAATTCAAACGGCACGCCGCCGGCTTCCCTGATCGCCTCTTTGACAATTTTTCCAAACTCCTGCAAATGGACATGACCCGGTACGATATCAATATATGAGTTGCAAACGGCGATAAATGGTTTGCCGAAGTCCTCTTCTTTTACCCCTGCCGCACGTAACAAACTGCGGTGCGGCGCTCTGTCGATTCCTTTTTTAATCATGTCACTGCGTAAACCTGTCATGGTGATCCTCCTAAACCTTCGTTTTTACATTCTATATTTTCTGAATATTCAGTTTTAAAAACTGTCTATCAACCGCTTCTTGGACTGACATTCAAGATGGCGGCTGTTATGACATCCATTTGCCAATCATTCCCCATTTATCAGAACCTCCACATTCCATATGATTGCTAACTACTATATATATTTTCAGGCTGTTTTTCAACAATATTCGAAATATTTTTATAGAAAAAGTGATATTTTATAACAAGACACTGGTTTTTTTCAGAGATCATCCAATAGCCATTGCCCGTGTTTAACGATTGATGGGGAATGCTTCCAAAATCTCTGCTGAATCCATAAAAAAGACGCTGTTTCCAGCGTCTTTGTTTTTAACCGTTTTCTTTCTTGCGGCTTTCCGTCATTTGCTTCCAAACGGATCCTTTCGCTTCTTCACCATGTTCAATCCGTTCAATCGCCATTTTGATCTGCAGGCTGACTTCGAATTCCGGATCATTTTCAGCCTCTTTTAAAGCGGGAAGTGCACTTTCATCGCCGACTTCGTATAAAAACATGGCTGCCCTCCAGCGGACGAGCTTGCTCGGATCTTTCAAAGCTTTGATCATTGCCGGGATGGCTTCGGGATTTCCGATATCTGACAGACAATCCCCCGCCGTTCTTCTGACGGTAATCGTTTTGTCTTTCAGCGCTTTATATAGGAGCGGAAGAACGTCAGGCGTTTCGATCATGCCTAAATAAACGACGGCCTGTCTTCTGATGGATGTTTTCGGATCATCGAGCGCTTTTTGAAGCACAGGGATGTCCTCTTCCTTTGGATCCATTTGTTCCAGATGAGCATAGCGCTTTTGCCAATCTTCCTCATCAAGCATACTAAGCGTCACTTTGTAAGATGTTCGCTGCACGGTATGCCTTTTCGCTTCCGTATCCTGTGAGGCGGCAGATTCCGTTAGTTTTCGCAGCCGTTCGTCATCATAAGCAGCTTGGAGTTCTTCTGTCACTTCACGGCCGATTTCGGAAAAATCGCCGAATCTGACTCCCTGTTCCTTCCAAGAACGCTCAAGCACGACATTGGAAGATGCCGTTTTGAGCTTTAGAATCGCCTCCTGAAACCGCTCAGGCAGGCCAAAACGCTCCTCGCGCTCACCGTCAGTCAATTTGACCTGCATCGGAATGCCGCTGAACATTTGCACAAATACCTTGACCTCGCCGAATGATTCTTTTTCTTCGGAAGCTGCACCGCTTTCCTCCCCATCATCCATTCCGAATGCAGAACGAACCGCCGGAAGGATGTCTTTCCAGTCGAATCTGGCATTTCGTTCTACAGCCAAGAAGTCTGCCACATGGTAGACGCCTTTTACCCCATCTATGTTTAAAACCTGCTGAATGACGGGAGGCGCACCTTCAGCCTGGTCTTTTTTGTAGTTATTGCTTTTTCCGCCGGGCAGTTCTTCGGTCAAAATAACCTTCATCGTATTTGGACTTGGCGTCGGTTCTATTGATTTAATTTTCATGATTGTCCCCCTCTGTTAAAAGATCAGGGTCTTATTCTACCATAACCCCTACTCTTGATCTATAAAGGCCGTTTGCCCGTCATAGAGCACTCATTTTTCAGTTCATTCAGGAAAGTAAGCATCAGATCATGCCTTTTTTCAGCGAGCGTTCTGCCGGTTTGAGTATTCATCAGATCTTTTAAATGAAGAAGTTTCTCATCAAAATGGCTCGCCGCAGAAGGAATGTTTTTTTCAGAAGCCTCCTCATCATACAGCAAATGGCCTTTGGCGCCCGCATACATGAATGCCCTGGCAATTCCGACGGCACCGATCGCATCAAGCCGGTCTGCGTCCTGTACAGCCATTCCTTCTTTTGAAAGCTCTGTATCTTTATATTTTTCTCTATCTCTGAAGGACATTCTCGTAATGATGCCGAGGATTTTCTCGGCAGCCTTTCTCTCTACATTCCATTCTGAAAAGCGGCTGGCCAGTTCCCTGAGCGGAACCCGGTGCTTTTCGGACAGTTTCTCATCGATCAAATCGTGTACAAGAGCGGCTGCTTCTGTAATAAACAGGTCTGCGCCTTCCTCTTTTGCAATCACAAGGCTCAAGGAGCGCACCCTTGAAATGTGGAGCCAATCATGTCCTGTGCCTTCATGTGCGAGCTTTTCCTTTACCCACTTTGCCATCCGGCTGATCTGTTGCTCTTTTTGCCGATTCATCCCAGCCATTTTTGTATCGTCTCTTCCATTTCTTTAGGATTGGTCTGCGGAGAAAAGCGCACAACGGTCTCTCCTTTTTGATCGACGAGAAACTTTGTAAAATTCCATTTGACCGTTTTGATTCCGAGCATCCCTTTTGCCCGGTTTGTTAAATGCCGAAACAGCGGATGTATCCCACTCCCTTTGACATCGACTTTGGCAAACATCGGAAAAGTCACTCCGTAATTCAAACTGCAGAATTCCTCGATGCTTTTTTCATCGCCAGGTTCCTGATTCATGAATTGATTGGATGGAAAGCCCAAGACCACAAGCCCCTGGTCTTGATATGTATCATACAGATCTTGGAGCTGTTTATACTGCGGCGTGAACCCGCATTTGCTGGCTGTGTTGACGATCAGAAGAACCTTCCCTTTATAAGGCTTAAGCGTCGTTTCCTCGCCTTTTATCGTTTTGACGCTGATATCATAAATCGACATGCCGATCCCTCCTATTAGAATAACCCTTTTGCCCTGCCGTTTTCATCCACATCCATTTGAAGTGCGGCTGGACGCTTGGGCAGTCCCGGCATCGTTAAAATGCTGCCGGTCAGGGCCACGATAAAGCCGGCGCCTGCAGACGGTTTTAATTCGCGGACGGTAATGAAAAAATCTTTCGGCCTTCCGGTTTTCTCCGGATCATCTGATAATGAATATTGGGTTTTCGCAACACATACAGGCAAATTTCCTAAACCGTTCTTTTTAATCTCCTGAAGCTGCTTTTTCGCCTTTTCTGTAAGCTTTACTCCTTCAGCTCCGTAAACGATGCGTGAAACCTTTGCTAATTTGTCCTCGACCGAGTCGGTTAATTCGTATAAATAAGAAAACTGATGATCTTTATTCTCCAGTACATGGATGACTTCCTTGGCAAGATCCAGCCCGCCTTTTCCGCCCTCTTCCCACACATTGCACAAGGCAGCGGGGTGGCCGTGGTCCCTGCACCAGCCAAGCACGGTTTCAAGCTCTTTTTCCGTATCATGGACAAACCGGTTGACGGCTACAACATATGGGAGTCCGAAGGCGGAAATCGTTTCGATATGTTTTTCAAGGTTTTCGATTCCTTTTTTCAGTGGCTCTAACCCTTCTTTTTTCAAATCTTCAGCTGATGCTCCGCCGTGCATCTTCAGGGCTCTTACCGTGGCCACAATCACGACCGCTCCCGGCGTAAATCCGCCCGCTCTCGTTTTGATATGCATGAATTTTTCAGCCCCTAAATCAGCGCCGAAACCCGCTTCAGTGACGACATAATCAGCAAGCTTCGCAGCCATTTTCGTCGCGATCAGGCTGTTTGCCCCGTGGGCGATGTTTGCAAACGGCCCGCCGTGAACGAGCGCAGGCGTTCCTTCAATCGTCTGGACGAGATTCGGCTTGATCGCGTCTTTTAGGAGCAGGGCGAGTGCGCCTTGCACCCCGAGCATCTCGACTGTTACCGGTTTTTGATCAGCAGTGTAGGCGACGATCATCGCTGCCAGGCGTTTTTTTAAATCATCCAAGTCTGTGGCAAGGCATAAAACGGCCATGATTTCAGAGGCCACCGTAATGTCAAAGCCGTCTTCACGCGGAAATCCGTTCGCTTTGCCGCCCAGGGCGATGACGGTTTCACGGAGCGCCCTGTCATTAAGGTCAAGGGTTCTTTTCCAGACAATTTTTCTGATATCAATGTTTAATTCATTTCCTTGGTGAATATGATTGTCAATAAAAGCGGCTAAAGCGTTGTTCGCGGATGTAATCGCATGCATATCACCGGTAAAGTGAAGGTTGATGTCATCCATCGGAAGCACCTGTGCATAGCCTCCTCCTGCTGCACCGCCTTTTAAACCCATAGTCGGTCCGAGAGACGGTTCTCTCAGCGCAACAATCGATTGCCTGCCAGCCTGCCAGAGCGCCTGGCTCAGCCCGACGGTGACGGTTGATTTCCCTTCACCGGCCGGAGTCGGGTTGATGGACGTCACCAAAATCACTTTTCCGTCAGGCTTATCTTTTAAGCGCTCAAATATTTTTAAAGAAATTTTCGCTTTCGTGCAACCAAAACACTCTAATTCTTCGTCATCTATAGAGAGTTGCCGAGCCACTTCAGCAATCGGTTTTAAATCAGTGCTTTGAGCGATTTCAATGTCTGATAAGCGGGATTTCATAAAAAAGAGAAGCCTCCTTTTGGATATCACATGATGGGTTTCCATATTTTTCACATACTTCTTTCATTGTAACACAATTCACACATTGAAATATCGCCAAAAAGTTCCTATAATGAAGAAAAATCAGCGGAGAAAACCGGAGGTGGCGTGTTGCCTATCAACATACCTATTGATTTGCCAGCAAAGCAGATTCTTGAAAGTGAAAATATTTTCGTCATGGATGAAAAACGGGCTTTCCATCAGGACATCAGACCTTTGAACATCGTGATTCTCAATCTGATGCCGCAGAAAATCAAAACGGAGACACAGCTTCTCAGGATGCTCGGAAATTCTCCTTTGCAGGTATATTTCACTTTTTTAATACCGTCTACACACACGCCAAAACATACACCAAGGCAGCATTTGGAACAGTTTTATACAACTTTTTCTTCGATCAAAGACAAAAAATTCGACGGTATGATCATTACAGGGGCACCGATCGAACATCTGGCGTATGAAGAAGTGTCCTATTGGAAAGAGCTTCAGGAAATCTTGGACTGGAGCAAAACAAATGTCACATCAACGCTTCACATCTGCTGGGGGGCGCAAGCGGGGCTGTATCATCATTACGGCATCCGCAAAACCAGGCTGCCAAAAAAGGCATTTGGCGTTTTTGAACACAGAATCTTAGAAAAGAACGAAAGATTGGTCAGAGGGTTTGAAGAATTCTACTATGTCCCGCATTCCAGGCATACAGATATAAATATGGATGATTTAAAAGCCGTTCCCGATTTAAAGGTGCTCAGCATATCTGATGAAGCAGGCGTTTGTTTAATTGCTTCAAAAGATGAAAAACAGGTTTTTTTGACTGGACATCCTGAGTATGATACCGATACTCTTAAAGAAGAGTATGAAAGAGATCTATCCAGAAACTTAAAAATCGATCCGCCTGTTCACTATTTTAACGAAGGAGCGAACGGCACAGTGCCCGTCAATCGCTGGAAAGCCCATGCTGCTCTTTTGTTCATGAATTGGCTGAACTATTACGTCTACCAGGAAACACCGTATGAGTGGAAATGAAATTCTCATGCTCTGGTCTGATGCAAGATATACAAAATGTGATAAAATACAGTTGGGTTAAGATTCCATAAAAAGTTTTGGACAGCATCCATTTTGTTTCGGACGAATTTCCCCGGAACAAGGAAAGTTCCAGCATCCATTGTTTTCCTGTCGATCCAAACTTTAAAAATACCTTAATTTTTGTTCATCATTTATAATTAAAATAATAATTATGGTATGGTATGATTGGACATTGACTCCTGTTATTTTACTATTATAGCTCTTGTTGTTTGAATTAATTGAGGTGAATATGTTTGAATACCAACAAAAATATATTAATTTTGACTGCAAATTACGGAAATGGCCATGTTCAAGTAGCCAAAACGCTCTACAAAGAGTGTGAAAGGCTCGGTTTTAAGAATGTAACTGTTTCGAATTTGTATCAAGAATCAAATCCGATTGTGTCTGATATTACCCAATATCTTTACCTGAAAAGTTTTTCAATCGGAAAGCAGTTTTATCGCCTTTTTTACTATGGTGTCGATAAAATTTACAATAAAAGAAAATTTAATATTTATTTTAAGATGGGAAACAAGCGGCTTGACCAGCTGGTTAAAAAACATCAGCCCGATATCATCATCAATACG
>NZ_MRBK01000029.1 GCF_001969815.1 Bacillus swezeyi
AGGTTTCTCTACAAGCTGACAGCCTTCAGGAAAGGCTGTTTTTCTTATCCAAATGATGAAACCTTCCAAGGGCACATACCGTATATTAGTCACAGCATCCCTTTTTGAAAGGAGCATCAGATGTTGAAGAAAAAAAAGCGGCAGAAATCTGACAAGTCGGATTACCTATGCCTATTTGATTTGCTCGAGCCTTTATATTACTTGCTGAGATTAGCAGTAGGCGGCATCGCAAAATTTATCAATTAATAGTCCCTGCCAGACCCTCCGCTGTTGGAACGTTCAGCTGAGCAAGATAAAAGCTGCAAATGTGACAAGATAAAGCGCAAATGCTCCGCTCATCCATTTGACCGGCTTTCTGGACAGATCCAACAGCCCTTTGACTCCGTCATTCAGCACCATGCTGATAAAAATAACAAAAGCTGTTCCAAAAGCCAGCATGGAAATCATGAAGAAAATCATATTCATTTTAATTTCCCCTCCGTACAATCGAGATTTATACCTCTGACAACAAAGCAGCACATCTTCTGATAAGATCTGATACTTCATCTGTTTTCAACTATAGATTTTGCAGGTTAAAAAAAGGCTGTTTTCTAGTTTAAATTCCGTTTAAATCAAATAAAAAAGCGAGAATCTTCTTGATTTCCCGCTTTTTAAAACCAGTATCAGTTTTTATAAATCATAAATATCGTCCCGTCTGAATCACTGCTGATTTTGCTGTGAAGATCCATTTGCTTGAGCATCATCTCAATAATGGACAGGCCGATACCGGCGCCTTTTTTTCCGGAGACGGCGTCAAAGCCCGGTCCCCTGTCTTTAATTTGCAGAACAGGACGTCCGCCTGACATTTTTGTTTTGACAGATACGTATTTTCCTGAATAGGCGTGACGCAATATATTTTGAAACAAATTATCAAGAATGCGTTTTAGCCATGTTTCGTCAATGTCCCACTCGATAGGCTGTTTTAAATCAATGTCGACGTCGAACTGTTCTTTTTCAAAAATCGGATACCAGCCGGCCAATGAGGAACGGATGACCCTTAAGACATCGGTGCGCTCTTTGTGCAGCGGCAGTCTTCCAGCAGCCAGAAGCGAGTAGGAAGACAGATTGTCGATCAAATCACCGATAAAAGCGATTTTATCGTTTATGACCTGTAAAGAATGGCTTCCTTTTTCACTAATGTCTTCATCCTTTAACGAGAACGTATGTCCTCTGATGACGGTAAGCGGCGTTCTTAGATCATGGGATAAATCAGCAATCAGTTTTTTTCGAATTTCGGCCTCCTCGCGCTCTTTCCTTCTGCTCGTTCTCAGTTCTTCGACCATATGATTAAATGAGTATTCAACTTGCCCGAGCTCATCATTCCGCTTGATCCCGAGCGGCTGCGGTATGCCGTCATCGCCTTGTGTTTTCATATGTTTTTCCAGATTAATGAGCCGTTTCTGTAGCTTGGAAAAAAAACGCCATGAATTGAAAACAAACAATAAAAAAACACCGATTACGATCGTAAACCACAGATGCGTGTATTTCTCCCTTAAAAACGCCCACTCCGTGCCGATGAGCGACCGGGGCGTCTCCAATATCGCATAACCGCTGTCTTCTTTTCCTTTCAGATAAACTTGGAGCAGGAAATAATTCTTATTATCGCGCCTCATCATGTTGAAAACATCAGTCACTGTCAAATCCGTTTTTCCTTCGGGGTAGCCGGCCGATGTAGAGTACAATACTTTCCCTTCATCGTTCATCCAAATGATGTCGGAATCTTTGTATCGTTTCATTCCGCTGAACGAAGACAAAATCTCTTCATTTGTTTTCCCCTTCAAATTCGCAACATCGCTTTTCCACCGCTTTTCCAATTGTTCCGGTTCATAATGTGTAATGCTTTGATCATCGATGATGTAGGTGAGCGTGATAAAATAAATGAAATTAACAAGAAAAAAGGCAATCGGAAAGAAAAGGAGAGAGGTGATAATATTCATCAAGTATTTTGTCGATAATTTCATTGTTTGATCCTGTAGCCGATTCCCCTGACCGTCTCAAGGATTTCGGGTTGGTTTGGGTTGTTTTCTAGTTTTTTGCGCAGGTGCCTGATATGAACCATTAATGTTTTATCCCCTTCAATAAACGGCTGCTTCCAAATGCTTTCATACATTTGTTCCTTCGTCAAAATTTGATTGGGGTGCCTGAGCAGAAGAAAGAAAATCTTCAGCTGCTTATCCGTTAATAAAACCTCTTCTCCTGTGTGTTTGTTTATGATTCGATTCTCTTGCATATACACCTTCAGATGTTTCAGGTTGAGCTCATTGATATGCGTCTTGTCAAACCTTCTCAGCAGCACTTCAATTCGTGCTCCGAGCTCTTCAGGATGAAAAGGCTTTGTGACGTAATCATCGGCAAATCCAAGTCCTTTGAGCTTATCCTCTAAAGCCGTTCTCGCAGTCAATAGCAAAATCGGCACTTGCGGATGAGACTCCTTCATCCTCTCTCCGATCGTAAACCCGTCCAAGCCCGGCATCATAATATCCAAGACGACCAAATCTGCTGTATCCATATGCCTTTCATAGCCGAGGGAAGATGTCAGCCAGACCAGCTTATAGCCTTTGTTTTCAAGAGAATCCTTCAAAAATCGGCCGATCTCCTGATCATCTTCAATATATAAAATCGTATACATCTGCTACACTCCCCAAACTAATTACATCTATTTTCATATCATAACAAAAAGGTGTCGGTTTTCGCTTTTTTGGCGTCAACATTAAAAACCCCCTCCTAAGCGAAGGGGGTTTGTTGGTTTCTATTTTTATTGTTCTTGCAAGTTCGTAAGCGGCACTTCCTGCTCATTCTCAGGCTGGCCAAGCGGATAGATTCTCGCGGTCCCGCTTTGTTCATCAACATGCTGAATATAAATGGGCCGGCCGTTATAAGTGACATCGACCATGACGGGAGATTCGACGATTTCTTGGGCACGCTGTGTATTCATCCTGAAATCCTCCTTTAGATTTTACTCATAATGTGTGCTCCCGTCCTCATTCATATTCGTTTCGGCTGGATTTTCTTTAAAACCGGGGCTTTTTCAGGATGTCAACGAAGCTTGACGTATAAAGGCAGATCAGTATGTCCCATTTCACGCACATACACAAAAAGATTGCCTTTGTGGTGAATCTCATGGCCGATGACAAACTGAAGCAGCTGTTCAGCGGTCACTTTCTGTCCGAACATGTTGGTCAGATCGATTTCACGGTCCAATTCCTCATCTGTAAAGGATTCGAGCAGTTCTTTCGTTTTTTCGGTATAAGTTTGGGCAAGCTCGGCAAGGCTTGTCTCTGTTTCTTCCATTTTCTTTTTTAACGCTTCCGGGTTTCCTTCCTTAGCGGTCCGTGCAAATTGATAGAAAGAATACAGCATGTGCGTCACCAATTCTCTTGCAGACATTGACGTCTCAGTCGGTTTGTAATCAGTATGTTTTTCAGCAATTCTTCCAATCAGTTCTTCTGTGACGGTGCGGTGGGATAAAAAATCCTGAACGACACGGGTTTTCCGTTCCATTCTTCTATTCCTCCTTCATGATTTCAGCCATTCACATTTAGAATAACATGATTTTCCTGGAATTTGCTCAAATGAAGCTCTTTAACATTTGTCTTCCAGTACTTTTCGAACCGCTTTAACATATCTGTAAAACTTCCTTGTTTTGGTCTCCTCTCTGTCTTTATAATCAAAGTCTTCAAAAAATGCTTTTCTTTGCGCCGTGCTGATTTCCAGCTGCACGCTCATCCCCGTCTGGCTTTCATTATTGATGTTCTCCTCAGCTGTTCCGGCAAACCTGCCGTTCACTTTGACGAGTTCAGCAGAAAAATCAGATTTCTTAAGAGATCTGACAATAGCTTTTGCCAGTTGTCTGTCCGTGCCTCCGACCAATGTGTGCGGCCGATCGCCCGAATAGCCGTGAAAAGCGATTGTATAGTGATGCTCTTTTATTTTTTGCAAGGCGAGCGGCTCGTCAAAATTTGTGCTCGTGATATGCAAATCGGAATTGTTCTTATCTTTTTTTCCTTCGAATAAATAAGTTGAGTAATCATCGTTAAAAGCGCGTACAAGTTCACTGACCCCGCCTTCAATTCTTCCTCCGTGAGGCGAAAAAATTAAACAGTCGCTTCCTGCTTCTTCATGATATTCAATATTATATCCGTTTTTTTCATGCTTCTGCAGTTCCTTGAAATTGGCATACCTGTCGCCGGCCTGGAGCTGATATTCCTCCCTGGCCGTTTTCTCAGCCCACCTGTATACACCATTTATCATCACAGCTGCGATCACCAAAAAGATGAATACTTTCTTTTTCATGTTTTCTTCCCCTTTTGTTTCTTATAATGCTAGTCTAAAAAGCATGTCCTTCATGCTGAACTGTTATATGTGTTTTGACTTTTTTGTGACACAGTTATTTTACGCTTAAGATATTACGCATTCAATTATGAATAAGTTTGATAAAAAATAAAAATTTTAATTTTTTTATTAAAACAATCCTTTTTAGTTAGTTTAAAAGACAGATAAATTTTAAGAAGAAAATCCGATAAGAAAATTCAGCTGCCTGCCGATTTTCCTCGGGAAACCCTATTCCCTTGCAATAGGGGCGTTTTACCACAAACGGGGTATACGGTTTGATAAAAGTATAACAACCAGCGGCAATCTATGCAGGTGCTATATTTCCTTTTTCAGCTCCTTCTGTTATCCTATTAACCGATAATAAAAATGCAGGTGAAAAATATCATGGAAACAGATTATGAAATAAAAGACTATGATCCGGCAATTGTTTATGACTACAATCAGTATCCTGATGTCCGCCACGGACGCTGCGACAATTGCGACTATACGCTTTTTAAAAGCTCGGTAAAGAACGGACAATTCTTGCGCGAATGCCGGCGCTGCGGCATGAAGAAAAGCATTTAAACAGCAAACGGCTGCGGGAGTTTAGGTCTGCAGCTGTTTATATGTATAAAAAAACTTGCCGACAATGCTGATCTAGCTTTGCCGACAAAATGGAGAATCTATCAATTCTAAGCATCTTTATTTTTGCTTGTTACAGTTCCGGTGATCGAGTCGCCGATCTTTCCGTTCAGTTCAGCATTCAGGCTGTTGATGTTTTGAATGTATTCGTTGATGATATTTTGGATCGATTGATTAAGTTCTGCGTTTTTGTTATTTGAGAAATCAGCTTCTGTTAAATCGATTCCGCTTTTCTCTTGAACCAAACCATAAATGGATTGGCCAAAGCCGGTGACAAGGCTGTTGATTTTTTCAATGACTTGAGCCGTTTCCTGGTCTTGCTGGTTTGCGTTCGATGCAGAAAACGGCTTCTCGCTTCCATGCTGTTCAGCCATTTATCATCCCTCCTCTCCATAATCTTCATGCCGAGATTCCTTCACAATATATGTTTAAAAAAAGATTTTGTTTCCGCAGCTGGCTTGTTGCTCCTTCTAAATGGTTGAAGACATAGAAAAAGGACGCCTCTTAAACGAAAAGGGCGTCCTTTTGACTCGCGTTTTTTAATGAACGTTTGTATACACTTCCTGTACATCATCGTCATCTTCAAGCAGATCAACGAGTTTTTCGATTTTTTCCTGAACCGGTTCATCCACTTCGGCATATGTTTGGGGAATCATTGTGATTTCTGCTGTAGCAGGCTGATAACCGCGGCTTTCAAGAGCCTTTTTCACTTTCTCAAACTCTTCAGGCTCCGTAAAAATTTCAAACAGCTCATCGCTCGTTTCGAGTTCTTCTGCACCTATATCAATGACTTCAAGCATGAATTCCTCTTCATTTGTTTCAAGGTCTTCACGCTCGATGGCAATGTATCCTTTCCGATTGAACATATAAGAGACGCAGCCTGTTTCTCCCAGGCTTCCGCCGTTTTTGCTGAAAGCGGTCCTGACGTTTGTCGCCGACCGATTTTTATTATCTGTCAGACATTTGACCATGACAGCCACACCGCCGGGGCCATAGCCTTCATACGTTATTTCTTCATAGCTGTTTCCGTCCTGGCTGCCTGAAGCTTTTTTGATGGCGCGGTCAATGTTGTCATTCGGCATGTTTGCATTTTTGGCTTTATCGATGACGAGGCGCAGGCTTGCGTTTGATTCGGGATCAGGTCCCCCCTCTTTTGCGGCTACATAAATTTCTTTGGCAAGCTTCATGAAAATTTTGCCGCGTTTTGCATCCTGGGCATTTTTTCGTCTCTGAATATTTTTCCATTTAGAATGGCCAGCCATATCTTTCTACCTCCAAAAAAATTCTCGTCTCTATGTATCACTTTATACGGTTTTGCCCGCTTTTGTAAAGAAAATGGCAAAATTGCCGGGGGCGTATCCCGGCAATTTTGGAATTGTCATTGATTCCGCATGCGGTTCAAATGATCATTTGTGGTGTCTCCGCGATCCCTTAAGTTCTGTGGACTGTCATTCATTTCACGCAGCCTTGTGAATGTGCCGTTATCTTCTGCAATTTGAATCGTCCGATCTCCGGCCAACGTTTTCGCTGTTTTTCTTATTTGGTTCCTCTCGTCATTTGACAGATTTTTGTCAGCCCGCACAGCAATGATCACTGTTTCATTTGTGACAGCAACTTGACTTTCGTCGATATTATTCATTTTATTGATACGCTTTGTGATGTCCCTTGAGATTTTACGGTTTTGCGGATTATCATATCCCGTGTTTGCCGTATTCACCAAATGGTTGTGATAATTCATGTCTCCCCGGCTGTACGTTCCATCGCCTGTCGGAACGGGGTTGTCATTTCGGTTTGTCACATTTGTCGTGCCATTTCTCCCGTTCATATTTTCAAGCATTTCTGTAACAGGACCGTCATTATCAAAACCGTCATCACGATCTGCGTCATTGGAATAATATCCGATTGGACGGGTATTGTTATCGTTTCTTGTATCCAAAGCATTGTTCGTTCCGCAGGCTGAAAGACCAGCTGTCAAAAGTAAAATACCCGAAAACACTTTCAGCTTTTTGTCCAATGGTAGAACCCCCCGTGAAAACCGCTAATTTGAGCATTTCGCTCTTTTTTAGGATGTGCGGGATGAGGAGAGTTACCCTTGACAGTTATAGACAATCGCTTAAAAAACGGCATGAGAATCCTTATTTGAGCCACATTAAAAAAGGAACGATAGATCATCGTCCCATACTTGATCAGTCTTCATCATCTTCCGGCCTGTTGAACATTTGGCCGCCTGCCGGCTGCTGGCCGTATCCACCCATACCATAAGGGCTTCCCATTTGCGGCATCTGGCCGTATGGTACACCGCCCTGATAGCCTCCCGGGAACTGGCCAGGTCCGCATCCGCAGTCATCCCCGCCTCCGTGCGACATATTTGGATCTCCTCCATGCCCGACATTAGGCGGTGCATATCCAGGCATTGGCTGATAAGGTGCATATGACGGCATATAGGCAGGTGCTGTCATTGGCTGTTGCTGATAGGGCTGTTGCTGATAAGGCTGTTGCTGATAGCCGTGATGGCCGGGATTGTCATGACTCATGTTGTCATCTCCGTCATATTCCGCCGGTGATACATATCCCGGCTGAGGCATGTAAGGCATTTGATGAGCAGGATAAGGATACCATGGATAACATAAACCAGTGCCAGGCAATACCGGAGAAACTGGGATTAAGCAGCCCGGATGATACGGGTATGGATGGTGATAAGCAGGTGCAACATTCGGCATTCCGTGAAATTTCTTGTTTTCATCACCTGCTGCTCCTACATTAGGCGGCTGCGGAATATTTGGATAGTTAACATTTTCCATATTACTCTCCTCCTCATTTGTCCATGGAAAATTCATGTTAGGGCCTTTCTTATGATGCTCATACGGTTTCGGAGGTACAAACGGCTGATGAAGCTGATTTACATTCTGATAAAGATTGGAAATGTCTCCCTCAGGCATACTTGACTGACCTGAATTAGGAACAGGCGGAACATAAGGAGTCGAAGGCTTTTCTTTCGGTTTGATATCTTCAACATCAAGCTTGCCTTTAGGCTTTTCTTTTGCAAATGGATGTTCCTGCTTTTTCGGAAATTCCTTCCGCATATTAACCTCTTCTTCTTTTTTTACCGGCACTCCCCCTGACGGCACTTTTATTTTCATTCCGGGCATGATCAAATCTGGATTACTCAGCTGCGAATTTAGTTTTTTCAGTTCTTGAAAGTCCACTTCATATCTTTCTGCAATTTTTTCAAGAGAGTCGCCCTTTTGGACAATATGAATTTTCAACGTTTTCCCCTCCTATGCAAAAACGTGAACGAACGCATTAGAATAACAAATATGTTTCCTCACAAATGTATGCGCAGACAGGAGGGGTTATGATAAAAACTTGTTCTTTCAGAAATTTAGCCGATGCTTAACATCCGGTTAAGAGCAGTGACAGCATCTTTTGTGATATCCTTTTCAACGTTAATCACGCCCGTCGGTTCGCCTTTATCTATTTGCTCCAATGACCATAATAAATGAGGAAGATCGATTCTGTTCATCGTCAAACACGGGCACATGTCGGGATTGAGGGATTCAATCTGTTTATCAGGATGCTCATTAATGATTCTCTGGACAAGATTCATCTCTGTTCCAACCGCCCATTTGCTTCCAGGCTCCGCTTCATTGATGGTGTCGATAATTTTTTTGGTGGAGCCGCTGAAATCGCTGAGCATCACGACTTCGTGCGTACATTCAGGATGGACAATGACATTGATGTCAGGATCACGTTCTTTTACATTTTTGATATTAGCCACGGTGAATTTTTCATGAACCGAACAATGGCCCTTCCACAGAATGATTTTTACGTCTTGTATATCTCCGTCATACACCAGCTTTTCAGCAATAGGGTCCCATACTGCCATCCGGCTGAGCGGAATCCCTAATTCATATGCCGTATTGCGCCCAAGATGCTGATCAGGAAGAAATAAAATTCGTTCTTTTTGCGTGAGCGCCCATGTTACAATGCGGCTTGCATTGGAGGAAGTGACGGATGCCCCGCCGTTTCTCCCTGTAAAAGCTTTAATCTCGGCCGTTGAATTGACATATGTTAACGGAATGATCGTATTGCCAAAGATTCGTGTCAGCTCATCCCAAGCCCGGTTTGTTTGCTGCATATTTGCCATGTCTGCCATCGAACAGCCGGCTCTCATATCAGGCAAAACGACGACCTGTTCTTCTGACGTGAGCATATCGGCTGTTTCTGCCATAAAATGCACACCGCAAAACGCGATATATTCTGCTTTTTTATTGCGCTGGGCCACTTGGGCAAGCTGCAGCGAATCCCCTGTAGCATCCGCAAATTGAATGACTTCGTCTTTTTGATAGTGGTGGCCGGGGATGAACAGCTTTTCCCCGTATTTCTTTTTGATCCGCAAAATTCTCTGCACCATTTCTTCATCAGTCAGTTCTTTATAATGATCTGGCATCATGCCCGCATTTGTATCGTTTATCAAGTTTAAAATAGACATCTGTCACCTCTCCAATCCCGCTTCATTTTTCAGATCAACATTCATGCTGAAATCAAGGCTCTTCGCCGAATGTGTCAAATAGCCCAACGAAATACAGTCGACCCCTGTCCCCCTGTATGCAGGGAGATTTTCAAATGAAATGCCTCCGGAAGCTTCTGTTATCATTCCGGCAGGCGTCATGTCCGCAAATGCTTTCACCGTTTCCGGAGGACAGTTGTCAAACATAATGATATCCGCCCCCGCTTCGATCGCATCCATTAGCTCTTTTTCAGACTCGATTTCCACTTCGATCATCACCATGTGTCCGCAAGCTGCCCGCGCTTTTTCAACCGCTTTTAAAATCGAACCGCAAGCAGCGATGTGATTGTCTTTAATCATGACGCCCCCGTCAAGTCCAAAGCGGTGATTTGTGCCTCCCCCCGTTTTGACCGCGTATTTTTCAAGCATACGGAGGCCGGGCGTGGTCTTTCTCGTGTCACAGATCGATATGCTCGGATCATTTAGCCTGATAACGGATTGATTCGTTAATGTAGCAATACCCGACATTCGCTGTATAAGGTTGAGCACAACCCGTTCACCTGTCAGAAGGGAGGCGGCCGGACCTTTGAGATATGCGATCACATCTCCTTTTTCAACCGGTTCACCATCTTTTTTTCTCAGATCAACGGCTATCGTTTCATTGATCAGCCGAAATCCTTCCTTGATCACCATCGCCCCTGCAAACAAGCCGTCTTCCTTCGCCGTAATAACAGCCTCGCATTGATGATCTTCATTAAAAACAGCCTGGGAAGTGAGATCTCCCCAGCCGATATCCTCTTTGAAAAATTCTTCGAGCATTTGCCTAAGCTTGAGCTTCTGCATAGTTCACAATCCCTTCGTTTTCTCTCACCTTGATGCTGCCTTTTGAATGGATGATTTGTTTTCCTTTCCAGTTTTCATCATCGATCGACGGATAATCTGAACGGAAATGTCCTCCTCTGCTTTCTGTTCGAAGCAAGGCAGAAGCTGTCATCAGCTTAGCAGTCTGCCACAGGTGAGCCAGATTCAGCTCCTCTTTTGTGATTTCTTTCACATTCAGTTTTTGAACAGGCATCTGTTCGAGCCAATTTTTCACCTTCAGCAGTTCATCCGCCGTACGTACAATGGAGACATGATCTGTCATCTTTTTCTGAATGGCTTTCATATTCACAAGCGGTACGTCAAATGTCATATCTTCCGGATCAGAGGCTTTTCCGCTGAGAAAGGCCGGTTTTTTTCGTTTTTGGATCCGTTCTGCCGCTCTTTTTCCAAAGACAAGACATTCTAAAAGAGAATTGCTTGCCAGCCGATTGGCTCCGTGGAAACCCGTACAAGCGGCTTCTCCGATAACAAAAAGGTTTGGTACAGACGTTTCTCCCCACTTGTTTACGGAAACTCCGCCCATTAAAAAATGCATCCCGGGTGATACGGGAAGCCGCCCGTCTTCAATTAGGACGCCTGCTTTTTCACAAAGCGAAGAGATCGTTGGAAAACGCATCCTAAAATCCCGTATGTTCCTGATATCCAAAAATACGCGGGTTCCGGCAGCCAGCTTTTCATGAATCGC
Organism: Bacillus swezeyi; assembly: GCF_001969815.1. GTDB lineage: Bacteria > Bacillota > Bacilli > Bacillales > Bacillaceae > Bacillus > Bacillus swezeyi. Next base: position 11,070 of record NZ_MRBK01000029.1, read on the forward strand.
TCTTGAGACAATATCTCTGGGCGCCAAATCCTTCAAAGGATGGATCTCTTCCATCACCCGCCGGTCGTTTTCATCTATCAAAATGGCTCCTTCCCCGCGGACGGCCTCAGAGACAAGCCCATGTGCACGCCCGTTTTTCACGAGGAGTGTGGGATGAAATTGAACGAACTCCAAATCAGTCAGCTCCGCTCCCGCCCGATATGCGAGAGAAAGTCCGTCGCTTGTCACTGAGCGGTTATTTGTGTGCATTTGAAAAAGATTTCCGCACCCTCCTGCCGCCAAGACGATATAATCGGCTTTTCTGAGACTGACATTTCCCCGGCTGTCTTTCGTCCAGACGCCTGCACAGCGGTCATTTTCGATCCATAAGTCAACCGCGGTTTCGTGCTCCTTCAGCACGACATGAGAACCGAGCCGTCCGATTAAATGGCGAATCAGCATCCGTCCCGTCGCATCTCCGCCGGCATGCAAAATCCGGTTTACTGAATGTGCGCCTTCTTTTCCGAGGCGGAGTTTTCCATCTTCATCTGCATCGAAAGGGAAATTTTGATCGATCAGCTCTTCAACAAGCCGATGCCCATCTTCAATGGCACCATTGACTGTTTCAATGTGATTGTGGCCGCAGCCGGCGTATAATGTGTCTTCTGCATGGGCAAAGGTTGAATCATGAGGCAGTTTAGACGAGGCAATACCGCCTTGAGCGAGCGTTGAATTGCTGTCATATACTGACTCTTTCGTCATCACCATCACTTCAAATGAGGGCGGCATGGCCGCAGCAAAAGACAGAGCAGCCGCACCTGCGCCGACAACAATGATCGTCTGACCAGACATGATGACTCCTCCTGTATATTTACATGTGTCTTGACACCTATATTTACATATAGATAAAATAAACTCAAGTATTTTTTATAAGAATGGAGATTAGAATTGTGATTTATCTTGATTATGCAGCGACAACACCGGCTTCCAAAGACGCTTTGAAGGCGTTTCAAAAACTCAGCACGGACATTTACGGCAATTCAAGCAGTCTGCATGATGCAGGGGGGAAAGCGGAGAGCATGTTGCGACACTGCCGTCAAAAGCTGGCAGAATTGATATCGGGTGAGCCTGAAGGGATTTATTTTACGAGCGGGGGCACAGAATCGAATTTTTTGGCGATCCATTCCATCTTAAATGGCCTCCCCTCTGATAAACGGCATTTTTTAATGACAGAAATGGAACATCAATCCATTCATATTTTGAAGCGCCACCTTTCCATGGCTGGATTTGAAGTGAGCACGATGAAGCCCAATGCTTGCGGCATCATCACCGCCGAAATATTAGAACGGCATCTCCGCCCTGATACTGGGCTTGTCTCCATTCAGCACGCGAATTCAGAAACGGGCGTCATTCAGCCTTTGGCGGAGATTTCCTCTTTTTTGCATGAACGCGGTGTGCTTCTTCACAGTGATGCCGTTCAGACGTTTGCCAAAATTCCTGTCAATGCTGCTCGGCTCGGAGTGGATGCTTTATCGGTTTCAAGCCATAAAGTATACGGACCTAAAGGCACAGGTGCAGTCTATATTCGGCCAGGTGTGAATTGGAGACCTGTCTATCCCGGAACCTTGCATGAAAAGGGATTTAGAAGCGGCACGGTCAATGTACCCGGCGTCGGCGCTTTTGTCACCGCTGCTGAATCGACGATCGGCCATATGGCTGCCGCTTATGAAAAGCACCAAATGCTGCGCAGCCATTTCCTGCAGGGATTAAAAGAACGGAGACTTCCGATCTCACTGGCCGTTTCCGATGCGGCCGATTCACAGGTGCTTCCTCATATTTTAGGTTGTTTTTTTCATTGCTTTGAAGGACAATATGTTATGCTGGAATGTAATCGGCGCGGAATCTGCATATCAACGGGAAGCGCCTGTTCAGCCGGCTATCATGAGCCGTCAAACACCATGAATGCCCTTGGCATTCCAAGAGAGCAGGCGCTTCAATTCATACGGATTTCCTTCGGCTATGACACGACAAAGAACCATATTGATAAACTGTTGGATGTATTGACAGATATGAATCATGAGAAAGGGGACCAACGGATTGACAGACGGATTAAAACTGATGGGAGCTGAGCGGCGCAAGCAGCTGCTTGCTTGGCTAAAAGAATCAGAGACCCCATTAACCGGAAGCGGGCTGGCAAAAAAAGCGTCCGTTTCACGGCAAGTGATCGTACAAGATATTTCTTTATTAAAGGCCAAAAATGAACCGATTATCGCAACAAGCCAAGGTTACATGTACTTGCGGTCTGCCGCCGGAGAAAAACAGCCGGTTCAACGAATCATAGCATGTGATCATGAACCTGAAAAAACAGAAGAGGAACTAAACGTGATTGTCGATTTTGGTGTGACGGTGAAGGATGTTACGATTGAACATCCTGTCTACGGCGATTTAACGGCCTCCATTAGAGTGAGCACGAGAAAAGAGGTCTCCGATTTTGTCAAAAAAATCTCCTCTACGAATGCCGCTTACCTGTCCCAGCTGACAAACGGGATACATCTGCATACACTGGAGGCAGATGATGAGAAAAAGATCGAACAGGCATGCGAGGCCCTCAAAAAAGCGGGCATTCTGATTTCTGAATAAGAAATGAAAAAAAGGTCCTTTGCCATGATGGCGAAGGACCTATTCATTGTTATAAGCTATAAGCATTGTAAGCCCCGAGCATCTTCACTTTGCAGCCTAAAGCTTCAAGCTCGGCTATTGCACCCGGAATCAGGACATCATCTAAAGCCATTTCAATATCGATGATAAAAAAGTAATTTCCCAGACCGGTTTTAGTCGGACGGGATTCAATTTTGGAAAGATTCAAATTTCTCCAGGCGAAAGCTGATAACACTTGATGGAGCGCCCCTGATCTGTCTGAAGGAAGGGTCACCAAAAGCGTCGTTTTCGGCCTTGGCGTTAATACCGGATTGACTTGAACGGAAGCATGCCGATCCGGATGAAGCATAACAAATCTTGTATGATTATATTCGTAATCATGGATATCGCGTTTAACGATCTCTAATTGATAGGTTTCGGCAGCCATTTCATTGGCGATCACCGCAATATTCTGCTCCGGATGTTCACTCACATATTTTGCCGCCGCTCCCGTAGACGTTGCATATTCGAATGGAACAGAATGAAATTGGCTGTGTAAAAATTTATGGCACTGTGCAATCGCATGGGAATGGGAATAAACCTTTTGAATATCCGCCCATACTTCTTTTCTTGAAGGATGGACAAGCAGATGCTGGCGGATCGGAGCGGTGATTTCCCCGACAATATAAAGCGGCTGTTCATGAATTAAATAATCAATTGTCAAGTTCACTGATCCTTCGATTGCATTTTCCAGCGGCACGACAGCCAGATCGATTTCACCATTCATGGCTGCGTCCATACAGGCAGGTATTGTGCTAAATGCTTGCTGTTTGGCGCTTGTAAAACAAGAGCAAACAGCAAGATGTGTAAATGTTGCTTCAGGACCTAAATAACCAACTTTCATACTCATGATTGATATCATTCTCTCCCTTTATGCGCCTGAACCTAGTATTTCGACCTTTTCTACGAATTCCAGCTTTCTCAATTTGTTCATCAGTAAATCAATATTGTCAGCCATTCCCCTCGTACTGACTGACAATGTGACATTCGCTCTTCCCTGAAGGGGAATGGTCTGGTGAATCGACAGCACATTGCAGCCTGATTCAGCTACAACCTGAAGCAGATGGGACAGCGTTCCTGAACGGTCTTCCAAATGAAAAAAAAGCGTGATGATCTGTTCTTTGACCATTGTATAAAAAGGAAATACCGCATCTCTGTACTTGTAAAAAGCGCTTCTGCTCAAATCAACCTTTTGGACGGCTTCAGCTACAGATTCTGCTTTCTTCCGTTCAATCAGCTTTTTGACCTCAAGTGTTTTCCGCATTGCCTCAGGCAGCACGTCTTCTCTGACAAGATAAAAGGTCTCCTCTTTCACTGACTTTTCTCTCCTTTTAAAAAAACCTGTTTCCTTTAAAATAGATCGCTTGAAAGGAAAGACACTTCCTTTCCGTTAAAATTCGGAGAGCCTGCTTGGCAAACTCTCCGACACGATCAGTCAATAAATTCAAATTCAAACTCGAGCAAGCGGATCGTATCTCCATCTTTTGCACCGCGTGCCCGCAAAGCGTCATCAACACCCATGCCTCGAAGCTGTCTGGCGAAGCGCTTCACAGACTCGTCTCTTGAGAAGTCCGTCATTTTAAATAGGCGTTCAAGCTTAGCTCCGCTCAAGACAAAGGTGCCGTCAGGATCGCGGGTGATGTCAAACGGCGCTTCTTCATCCTCCAGCTTATACATGACTCTGTTTTCAGTCAGTTCTTCCTCGTCATACAGCGGGAATTCCGGTGTCGTTTGCAAACGGTTGGCAATCTCAAACAGCAGATCCCTTAAGCCTTGTTTTGTGACTGCACTGATCGGAAAAACTGGGTGATCCTCTGTCAGCTTTTCTTTAAATGCCTTCAGGTTTTCTTCAGCTTCCGGCATGTCCATTTTATTGGCGACGATAATCTGCGGACGCTCAGTCAGCCTTAAATTATACTGCTCGAGCTCTTTATTGATTGTCACGTAGTCCTCATAAGGATCGCGCCCTTCAAGGCCTGACATATCAATCACGTGAACAATGACGCGCGTTCTCTCAATATGTCTGAGAAATTGGTGGCCGAGCCCCACTCCTTCATGGGCTCCTTCGATCAGTCCCGGAAGATCTGCCATCACAAAGCTGCGCCCGTCATCGGTTTCAACCATTCCGAGGTTTGGGGCAAGCGTTGTAAAATGGTAGTCAGCGATTTTCGGCTTTGCTGAAGACACGACAGACAAGAGGGTTGACTTTCCTACGCTTGGGAAACCGACTAGGCCGACATCGGCCAAAACCTTCAGTTCAAGCACCACATAGCGTTCTTTGCCCGGTTCGCCGTTTTCCGAAAGCTGCGGCGCCGGATTTGCCGGTGTCGCAAAGCGGGTATTGCCGCGTCCTCCGCGTCCGCCTTTTGCGATGACGGCTTCCTGTCCATGCTCGATTAAATCAGCGAGAACCTGCTTTGTGTCATCATCAATGACAACGGTGCCCGGGGGAACTTTAACCACCATATCCTCCGAATTTCTGCCGTGCTGATTTTTCGACATGCCATGCTCGCCGCGAATCGCCTTGAAATGTCTTTGATATCTAAAATCCATCAGCGTGCTGAGGCCTTCGTCAACTTTGAAAACGACGTCTCCGCCTTTTCCGCCGTCTCCGCCTGCAGGGCCTCCTTTAGGCACATATTTTTCGCGGCGGAAGGCAACCATTCCATTGCCCCCGTCTCCGCCTTTAACATATACTTTTACCTGATCAACAAACATAATGTCCTCCGTTCTATTCCTCAAAAAACCGTGCTTTACTTAATATGAATCTCAGCAAGGCATTCACGGTCTGTTACATCAAGCCGTTTGATTTCATAAAAATCAGCCTGTGATTGATGAAAATCTTTAAAACCTGTCAGCTTTGTAAAAACACCGTGAAAATCGAGATAGATGACAAGCTGACCGTCCGTCTGCAGCGTGATCGTCAAATGATTCTCACTGCCTTTTAAAACGGAATCGTCAAAAATCCGGAACAGCTTTCTGACGAGAGCCACCAGCTTTTCTTCATAGGCTGACAGATCTCTGACTTCGCCGATCACCTCGTATTCAAGCGTCAGCGAATGAGCCGTCCAGTTAAATGTGAGCAAGTCATAAGCAAAGCGCGGTATTCTAAGATTTGAAAGCTTTGATTCATGCTGAGCTTCTATGACCACTTCATCAATAATTTCAAACACGCGGTCATACTTCTTTAATGTTAGGTTTCCTTTAATCAATTGCAGTTTATTCATCCAGTCGTGTCTTGAATGGCTGAGCAAATGAATAAGCTCATGGGTCAAAGCTTTATCGTCCATATTCTTTTCCTGTTTTTTCGAAATATCTTCCATTTTGGCACTCCCAATCGTTTGTTCTCTCTTTTAGGAGTCTGATTCAGTGTGTACTTTGAATTATAACAGAGAAGGCAGTATAAATGAAACACGTTTATATACTTTAACGAAGCCGAATCAGAGCGGAATCCCGGGCTTTTGCACCCGCCGGGAAGGTGATTTCACGGTTCAAAAAGGAAATTCCAATCGTCTTGGACGGTGCAGCAAATATGTAAAAAAACTCCGGTCAGAACGACCGGAGTTTTGTTTAAGGTTAGGCTACAGGATATACGCTCACTTTTTTGCGGTCACGGCCGAAACGTTCGAATTTAACAGTTCCGTCGACTTTAGCATATAGAGTGTCATCTCCGCCGCGCCCAACGTTTTCACCTGGATAGATTTTTGTTCCGCGCTGACGATAAAGGATGGAACCGCCAGATACGAATTGACCGTCTGCACGTTTAGCACCTAGGCGTTTCGCCTCAGAGTCACGTCCGTTCTTCGTTGAACCTACTCCTTTTTTAGATGCAAAAAACTGAAGATCTAATTTTAGCATGTAGCTCACCTCCTATATTTTGTTCGTCGTTACTTTTAAGTAACCTTTGTAATCCCGTTCAATGGTTTCAAGGGAAACGATCATGCCTTCAAGAAGCAGCTGAGCTTTTTCAAAAGCTTCCCGATCGGTTTCATCAGGGAATTTGAAGACTAAGAGCCCTCCGTCTTCCCCGAGATCAATGACCGGTTCAATGCCCGTCAGTTTAATGACCGCATTGACCGCTCCAAAGGCAACTGCCGATGCCCCTGCACAAACGAGATCCTGTCCATGTTCAGCAAAATTCGCATGCCCCGACATTTCAAAGGACAAAATGTCTTTGTTCGATCGGGATCTTGTAATCGTTGCTTGAATCATATCTTACACGCCTTATGCGTTGATTTTTTCAATGACAACTTTTGTGTAAGGCTGACGATGACCTTGTTTTTTGTGTTGGTTTTTCTTTGGCTTGTACTTAAATACGGTAATCTTTTTAGCACGGCCTTGTTTTTCAACTTTGCCTGTTACCGTAGCACCTTCAACCATTGGGCTGCCAACTTTAACGTTTTCACCGCCGATAAACAATACATTGTCGAAAGTAACTGTTTCGCCGGCTTCAGCAGCAAGCTTTTCAACGTATACAGTTTGACCTTCTTCAACTTTGATTTGTTTTCCGCCTGTTTGAATAATTGCGTACATCTCTGCACCTCCTAATAAACTAAGACTCGCCAGTCAGCAGGGGGCTTAGAAAGCACTTAACACCTGCGCTGAGCGGTTGTAGCACGGGTGCTACATCCATAACATTAAAAACTATACCAAAAAAGAAGCCGAATGTCAATGTCATTTAGGCAAATCTAGATGATTAATAAACCAAAAGCAGTTCTTCCATTGAAGATGTCGTTCGTTTATCGGCAAAATAGGCGTGAAGAACTTCATTTTCGTCAAGCTGACTCAGTTTTTCGCCGTTTTTCTCAATGATGATTGGGTGCTTGCAGCCCCTTTTGAACCTGAGCATGACATCATAGATTCGTTCATCGGCGTGTGCGGTGATCGGTGACAGCAAGCGCACTTCCCGCTCCTTTCCATAGTAGCGTTCAAGCAAAAAACGGATGTGTGCATAATGACGATTGCGGTATTCATTATGCAGAGAAACAGCCAGAAAGATAAGCAGCACCCAGGCGCTCAGCTGCGAAGGAGAAATCAGCAAAATCAAGCCGATTAAGAAGGTACAGCCAATGCACGACGCAAACAAGCTCATCCGCTGTGCTTTTTGATATGGAATATATCTTGAAAACAGCAAAAACAGCAGTTTTCCCCCGTCAAGCGGCCAGACGGGGAATAAGTTAATCATGAGGATCGTTATATTGTAAAAAGTGAACATCTTAAAAACTTCCGGCCCGATCAATGCATTGGCTGACAAAACCCAAGCTGCACATTGAAGCCAGATATGCTGCACCGGCCCCGCCGCTATGACGGAGAGCTCTTCTTTTAACGGTCTGTTGCCATGTTCATCAACCTCTAACGTTCCGCCAAAGGGGAGCAAAAAAATTCCTTTAATCCTCCATGAAAAATAAACGGCTGCCGCAGCATGGCCAAGCTCGTGAATGAAAATAATAATCATTAAACAAAATAGCGCTTTAATATGCCCGGTCATCAAACCGAGCGCCATCACAAACCACAGCAGCGGATGAATATGAAGCTTTGTGATGAGCTCCGTCCATTTATTCAAATGTAATCACCTGTATCGGATCGACAAATTCCTCTCCCTGTTTAATCGCAAAATAATAGACGCCCTTATGATTTTTGCCCTGTTCAATCGTTCCCAGTTTGCTTCCTTTATCAACAAAATCATATAAAGCGACATCTGCTTTTTTCAGCTGACCGTAGTAGGTATAGCTGTTATCCGCATGCTGCACGACAACCGTCAGGCCGGTATCAGAGTTTTTGTCCACTTCAATGACATAGCCCTCCTTCATGCTCCGGATGGTTTCATCTTCTGTTTCTACCTTAATGCCCTGACCGGAGAATTTCTCCTGAACCTTTCCCATAGCAGGTGTAGCCAAGTCTTGATTGACCTCTACCTGACCGGACGGCTTGCCGCTTTTCGGCTGAAACAGTGCGAGCGGATGGCCGAATTTTGATTCATACCAATGCTCGAGAGCCGCAAACTGAAATTCTTCGGTGAACACCTGGCTGATCGCTGGTCTGACCTGTTTCAAGGGTGCAAATTGCCCTTTGTAGGCAATCGCGGATATAAGAACGAGGCAGGCGGCCAAAAGACATTTGATCATGAGCACATCTGCCTTTATAAGCGGATGCTTTCGGTTTATCAGAAAAGAACTTCCTTCATGCGCGGGAAATTCACCGTGTTTTTCATCTTCGGGAAAGGCAGTCCAGACAGGCGGCTTGGCCGGCCTTTTTTTGCTGTCCGGCTGACCGGGCGTTTTTCCCGCGGTTTTCTGCTTTCGTTTTTTGGCCATTCTTTTTCGAATCTCATCTGCTCTATGACTCATAACCCTCATCCTTTACATTCAGGTTGGTTTGTACATGATATGCCTTGTCCACGGCGATTATGCCGACAACATTGACATAAAACCAAAAGGTTGCATATAATAAAATGAAACCTTTTGGTTTTATTTTGATGATGGAGGTTGTATGCAATGAAGGAAAATCATCAGCAACATGTGCCTGATATACATAAAAAGGTTGTATTTCATGCACCGATTCAAAAAGTGTGGGAGGCTGTGGCCACTAGTGAAGGGATTGCCGACTGGTTCATGCCGAATGATTTTCGGCCGGAAATCGGCTATGAGTTTACCCTGCAGTCACCGTTCGGACCTTCCCCGTGCAAAGTGATTGAACTTGAAGCACCGCACCGCCTCGCTTTCAGCTGGGACACATCAGGCTGGATTATTACATTTGAACTGAACGAGACGGCTGACGGAAATACAGAATTCACCTTGATCCATTCGGGATGGGGAGATCCGGAAGAAACGGTTTCAAAAGCCGGCGAAAAGCAGGCTGATGTCCGCAACAGGATGAACGGCGGCTGGGAAAACATCGTCAATCAAAAGCTTCGTCAGGCAGTTGAAAACTAGTGTCATCATCCGCACGAAAACACGATGTGTTTCAAGCCGTTTCCGATCCCACCCGGAGAAAGCTGATGAAGCTCCTTGCCGATCAGGAATTGCCCATTGCTGATATCAGCAGACATTTCCCGATAAGCCGGACTGCCGTGACAAAGCACTTGCGGGTTTTATCTGAAGCGCAGCTTGTGAGCGGACGCAAGGTGGGAAGAGAAAAGCTGTACAGACTGCATCCAGAGCCGCTGAACGAATTGCAGCGGTGGCTCTCGTATTTCGACCAGTATTGGGACAACAAGCTTTCAATGCTGAAACATAAGGTCGAGATCAGGGATAAAGAAAAATGAAGCTATAAAAAAAGCAATCTCAGGTGATGAGATTGCTTTTTTCCTTTAAGCACGCACGCCAAAAAATGATTTAATTTTAGCAAATACGCCTTTATTTTCTTCTTCAAACGACTGTAAAGGCACCGATTCGCCCAGAACGCGGCGGGCGATGTTCCGGTAGGCGATCGAAGCTTTGTGATTCGGGTCCATGACAACAGGCTCTCCATTATTGGACGCTTTAATGACTTCATCATCATCAGCGACAATACCGATCAATTCGATCGACAAGTGCTGGATCACTTCATCGACATCAAGCGTATCGCCGTTTTTCATTAAATGGTTGCGGATCCGGTTGACGATCAGACGCGGCGGCTCGATGTTTTCTTCTTTCTCAAGAAGCCCGATGATCCGATCGGCATCGCGAACAGCGGAAATTTCCGGTGTAGTCACAACGATCGCTTTGTCTGCGCCTGATACCGCATTTTTATATCCTTGTTCAATCCCTGCCGGACAGTCAATAACGATATAATCAAAGTCCTGTTTCAACTGCGTGATTAACTTGACCATCTGCTCAGGCAAAACGGCAGATTTGTCGCTTGTCTGCGCAGCCGGCAGCAAATAAAGCAAATCGTCAAAGCGTTTATCCTTTACAAGCGCCTGATGGATTTTGCATCTTTCCTCAACAACATCCACCAGATCATAGATAATTCTATTTTCAAGGCCCATGACAACATCCAGATTGCGCAGCCCAATGTCTGTATCAACGAGGCATACCCGTTTTCCTAAAATGGCCAAGGCGGTGCCAAGATTTGCGGATGTCGTCGTTTTCCCTACTCCGCCTTTCCCCGAGGTTATTACGATAGCTTCACCCAATTTTACATTCCTCCCTCAAGCCTTGTTAAACTAGGTCTTAAATGAGCTAATTGTTGAAGGCGGTCAATGACCATATTCTCATTTTCATCTAAATAAGCACATTCCATGTTGTCGTTCCCTTCTTGGATGTGGTCTGGGGAGCGATTGAGCACATGATTGATACGCAACTGAGTCGGTCTCATGTCCGAAGCCGCAATAACAGCTCGTTTATTTCCATTAAAACCAGCGTGGGCAATCCCTCTTAATGAGCCGAGGATAAAAATATTCCCTCCGGCTTTCACCATTCCTCCCGGGTTCACATCCCCAATGAGAAGCAGATCGCCCTCTGTTTCCAGCACTTGTCCTGAACGGACAATCTTAGCGACAGAAATGATCTCGCTTTCGGCTTTTAGGCGGTTTGCTTCTTTCTTGGTCATGACTTCACTTTCAATGGAGTGGATAAACAGGTTTTGTTTTTCAGTGATCACTTCGGTCAGTTTTTCTTCTTGTTCCTTTGTCACATAACGGTGTCCGAGCTTAATGAGAACACTGATTTTCTGGCCTTTTCCATCCATATAATGTTCGAGTGACAGCATATCCTGAAGACCGTACAGTAATTCTTCAAAAGAGCATGTGTCATCAAGATGAAGCGTCAGTCCATTTTTCGTTCCTTTAATTGTTACGTATTGCTGCTTTTGGGTCTTCACGGTGTTCACCTCAACATCATACTCATTTCGACATCGGCTCATAAAATCCTTTTTTTACTCGTCCCTAAGCTCTTTCTTAAGACTGGTAAAAAACCATTTAAACGGATAGATGAGTAAAATACCGCCGACAGCGTTCAGCGCAAGCGTAGGCAGAAGCCTTCCAAGCACAAATTGGTGGAACGGCATGATTTCCGGACGAATCAACATCTGCACGCCGTATTGGTAAAACTCAAGAATGCAGACGGCGAGCACCGATATAAAGATGACGACGAGCGCATTCGTCTGCAAAACTTTAAATGCTTTTGACGATAAATAGCAAATACCGGCAAAACCAAACATATATACACCTAAAAGGTCGGTATAGTTAATATCATATAACAGTCCGAAAATAAATCCATATGTAATAGCAAAAGGCTGATTGACATAAGCCGTCATAAAAACCAAAACCAGCAGAATAAATCGCGGAATCAGCTGCTGATCCTCCGTTACAAAAGGGAGTTTGATAAAATCCGCATACACGCTGTCAGATACCAAAACAAACATCATGACGACGGGAAGAAGGAAACGTTTCACGAACCTTCCTCCTTTTCATCGTCCATCTTGTCGACATCAACCGTATCGAGCGTCCGGTCAACAACGATTACATTGTCAAGGTTATATAAATCAGCAGCCGGCTCGACGTAAGCTATTTTCGTTAATCCGTAGGAATCCGGTTCCACCTCTGTCACTTTTCCGATCGTTAAGCCCTTCGGAAAAACGCCGCCTGCTCCTGAGGTTTCGACAAGATCTCCTTTTTTCACTTCCCTATCTTCATCAGGCTCAATAATCTCCATTGAAAGCGCCTTTTTGTCGGCATCATATCCGTTAATGATGCCGTTTACTGTTTTCTTGCCTTTATCTGCAGCGATGACCGTAGAAATTCTGTTGTTTCTGTCTGTTGCACTTAATAGCTGGACAATCGAAGTGAAATTATTCACTTTTGTGCTTTTGATTTTCCCGATCAGGTTTCCGGTCTCATCTGTTACCGCCATATCCTTTTCAACTCCGTGTTTTGAACCTTTGTTTATCGTGATCAGGTTCCACCACTCATATTTATCCGGATTTCTGGCGATGACACTAGCTAAAATCGGCGTGTAGTCTTTGATTGACTTCAAATGGCCAAGCTCTTCTCTCAAAGACTTATTCTCATTTTCGAGCTCCTGAAGCTTTGCTTCATATTGTGTTTGGCCGTCCAGCTTCTTCCGCAGGCGTTCATTTTCTTTATACGTATTTTTTAAGTCCTCTACATTTTCAAAGAAGCCCGCGAAAAACTGAGCGGGCGTATGAAAAATAGTTTGGAATACACCAGTTGTATCGCCAATAAATTTTTCGGGCCAAGTTGCATTCCGGTCGTTCTTCAACGAAAATCCAATCATTGCCACTAAAATGATGATACAAAGGAGTAAAAGCATCAACCGTTTATTTGTAAAAAACTGCGGCATGATTATACACCTCTTCTATTCCCTGTGTCCTTAATTTTTGCCTTTAAATAGATGAATTTGCTCTAGTGCTTTACCTGTTCCGATCGCTACACAGTCAAGAGGGTCTTCCGCAATTAAAACCGGCATTTTCGTTTCTTCGCTGATGACTTTGTCCAAATGGCGAAGAAGCGCACCGCCGCCTGTCAGGACAATTCCTCGGTCCATAATGTCCGCCGCAAGTTCAGGAGGGGTTTTTTCAAGCGTATTTTTCACGGCGTCGACAATGGCGGTGACGGTGTCGCGCAATGCAGCCGTAATTTCTTTTTCGGTGATTTCAATGGTTTTTGGAAGTCCGGTTAAAAGATCACGGCCGCGGATTTCCATGCTTTCTCCGTTTTCAGGTGCTTCAGCAGAGCCGATTTCAAGTTTGATAGCTTCTGCAGTGCGGTCCCCGATCATCAAGTTATATGTTTTTCTGATATAAGTAATGATAGAATCATCCATTTCATCTCCGGCGACGCGGATAGACTGGGATGTTACAATTCCTCCGAGGGAAATAATCGCGACTTCGGTCGTTCCGCCGCCGATGTCGACGACCATGCTTCCTGTCGGCTCCCATACTGGAAGGTTCGCACCGATTGCCGCGGCAAACGGTTCTTCAATCGGGTATGCTTCCCTCGCTCCAGCCTGGCGAGTGGCATCAATAACCGCCCGCTGCTCAACGGCTGTAATGCCTGAAGGCACACAAACCATAACATAAGGCTTTCTTGCAAACAATCCTTTGTTTTTCACAGCTTTACTAATATAATGTTTCATCATCGTTGCCGTTGTTTCGTAATCAGCGATGACTCCGTCTTTCATCGGGCGGAGTGCAACGACATTCCCGGGAGTCCGTCCAATCATGTTTTTCGCGTCGTTTCCGACTGCGACAATTTGTTTTGTGTCCGTTTGCAGCGCTACGACAGAAGGCTCTCTGACAACAATTCCTTTTCCTTTAACAAAAACAAGCGTATTCGCCGTTCCTAAATCTATTCCAAGGTCTCTCGCACCAATTCCAAACATTTGTATGTATCTTCCTTTCTTAAAACAAAATTCCTAAGCAAAAACCCATAAACTCTATTATAGCTTAATTTAATGAAAAAAAAAGTGTTACAAATATCCTTTTTCTTTTAAGCTCACAAATTTTTGATCGCCGATGACAATATGGTCGAGCAATTCGATTCCGAGGAGCTGTCCGCATTCGCCAAGACGCCTTGTTACATCAATATCCTCGCGGCTCGGAGCCGGATCTCCTGACGGATGATTGTGGACGCAGATGAAAGAAGCGGCAGACCGCTTCAAAGCCTCTTTAAACACTTCCCTTGGATGGACAATCGAAGAGTTCAAGCTTCCGATAAATACCGTGCGTTTGTGAATCACTTGGTTTTTAGTGTTCAAGTAAAGGCAGACGAAGTGTTCCTGTGATAAAAAACGCATGTCCTCCATTAAAACATTCGCTGCATCTTCCGGAAAGCGGATCACGTGCCGCTCTTCATAAACCAGTTTGTGAATGCGCCGTCCAAGTTCAAGCGCCGCCAAAATTTGAACGGCTTTTGCACGGCCGATTCCGGAGATGCTGGAAAGTTCCTCAACTGAGGCTTCTTTTAATAAGCGCAGTCCGTCAAACGTCTGTATCAGGCGGTTTGACAGCTGCAGAACCGATTCTTTTTTTGTGCCGGTCCTGAGCAGAATCGCCAGCAATTCATGGTTGGACAGGCTTTCGGCGCCTATGTTCAGCAGCCGTTCCCTCGGCTTTTCATCTTCCGGAAAGTCTCTTAATTTCAAAGGCTGATCGTTTATGATAAACCCTCCCTGTGATTCCCCTTCTCGTTCGGTTCATCAAAAGGAGTGAAGAGCAAATTTTTTCAGCACTCTCATCGTTTTGGAAATCGGCAGGCCGACTACTGTATAATAGTCTCCCTTTATATGCCTGACAAACAGCGCGCCTTTTCCCTGTATCCCATAAGAACCCGCTTTATCAAACGGTTCGCCTGTTGCGATATAGGCGCTGATTTCCTTATCTTCAAGGGGCCAAAAAGTGACCTCGGTTTCTTCAAAAAATGTTTCGCATCTGCTGTTTGACTTGATACAGACACCTGTGAGTACTGAATGGGTTTGTCCGGAAAGCATCCTGAGCATCCGTTCCGCCTCATCGGCATCTTTGGGCTTGCCCAAACAAACGCCGTCATAACACACAATGGTGTCAGCGCCAAGTACAACAGCATCAGGATATTGTTCGGCTACTACCCGCACTTTTTGTTCCGCCAACCATTTGACGTTTTCTGCGGGTGAAAAGTTTCGGTTTAATTTTTCTTCCGCTTTGCTGACGACAATACTGTACGGAATTTGCAGGAGATCGAGGAGTTCCTTTCTGCGGGGTGATTGTGAAGCCAAAATCAGCGGTTGTGTCATAAGAAGCCATCCTTTCAAGGGTTTTTGCATAAGAAAAAAAGATACCTGTTTTATCCTACCAAAAGAACGCCGCATCCACAATTTCAGAAAAATAACTTTTTGATGACAAAAAGCGAGAAAATAAAAAACCAGCGCACCGGCTGGTTTTTCTTTTATCCTTTACTTGATTTGACCCAGCAAAAGCTGCTGGCTTTTCCAGCCGTTCGCTGCCGTCGGATTCTCCAGCAGGTCTACAGCTTCAAGTATGCCCTCTTTTATTTTTTCAGTGTCTCCGTTCGATTGAATCCCATCGATTTCCGCTTTCAGATCAGCGATGTTTTTTGAGGTGACCTCAGCGCCGAGAATTGCCTTCGCCGACAGCTCTGCAGCTTCCTTAAATACCGGGGTCAATCCTGAAGCGAGTGAAATCGGAAGCTCCTTTCCGCCCCATGCTTCAAAATCATTTTCTATTAATATCTGCCCAAGTTCAGATGTCATTTGCTTTTCCCCGGTTATGCCGGCAATGACATAAAATCCGTCATCTTTTGCAAGCGTTACGGCAGCATACCCCTTATCAACAATTTGAGAAGCCATAGCTTCCGCCCCTTCTTTTGAAGAAAACTTGCCCGCTTGGACGGCAAAACTTTTAAATTCTTCACCTGCTTTGCCGGCAGCTTTTTCTCCTTCTGTCTGCTGTCCGTCATCACCAGCTTTGGCCGTCTGGCTGTCTTCTGCATCTGCACCGAGGCTGCCCGATGCCGGCACTCCTTCTTTATTGGCTGCCAGATTCAGCGCAAACACCCCAAGACCGGTGCCAAGCAAAACGGCAAAAATAATCGTTGCCGCGAAACGCTTAACAGGATTTGAAAGTGATCTTTTAGCCTTTTGGTAGCTTTTGTTTTCGTTTTTCTTTTGATATGGCGCCACCACTTTCGGGTCGTCTTGATACACGTTTTCTTCTTCATCCGGCGAAACCCATGTAAACTCGTCCGCCTCGGGTTTTCCGTCTTCTTTTGAAGCCGAAATTTCCTGTTCTGCCTTTCGCTTTTCTTCCCAATTCGAAAAGGTTAGTTTTTTTTCTTCATTTTTCTTTAAAAACTCTTTTTCAGTTCCGTAAATCGTCTCTTCCTTACCGTTGATCATCACTTTTAGCGGATCTTCTTTCGGCGGTTGTCCTGCAGAATTTCTCTTGCTTTTCCGTTTTTTCATGTCCTTCCCTCGCTTCCGTTCTAAAATTATAGTTAGCTTTAAGACGGAAACCCGCCCGCCTTTATGAAACGTGCCAGCAGAGGGAAGCCAAAAGGAAGGAGGAGTTCTCCTAAAGGCTGTCCCTCTTATTGTCCACACTTTATCACAGCCCGAAAAAAAAAGAACAAGACTTTTGTCGTCTCGCTCAAAAAGGTTTCGTCAATTTTTTCAAACAAGCATAAATTGAATATATCGATCTATCAATTGTTGGCCGTAAAAACAGGAAGCAAGCGTTCCGATCAAAATGGCAGGTGCAAAAGGCATCGGCTCCCGCCTTTTAACCTTTCCTGCCAGTATTCCGGCAATACCCAGCACGGTTCCGGCCGCTGCGGAGAGGAAAAACACGAGAAATATCAGCCTGGAGCCGAGGACAAAACCAATAACGGCAAACAGCTTGACATCTCCCCCGCCGATTCCATTCCTTGTCACCACCACTGTAAACAGCGGAAGCAGGAAGCCGGCTATCGCTCCTGTCAAACTGGAATGCCACGGCTCAAGCGGAACCAGCACTCTGCCAATGACGAAAAAAGGCAGAAAAAAACAAAGGATGGCATCCGGAATCACCATATACACGACATCTGAGACAAAAACAATCAGCAGCAAGGAAATAAGAGCGAGTGCAATCACCAGTTCTCCCTGACAGCCAAACCGGAGCCCCGCCAAAACAAACAGCATGGCTGCAGACAGTTCAACAGCAGGGTAAACAATAGAAACAGGGCTTTTGCAGCCTCTGCATCTTCCTTGCAGAAATAGATAGGATAAAACCGGTATAAGCTCAAGAAAGGTCAGTTTGCGGCGGCAGACAGGACATGAGGAGCGGGGGGTGATCAGAGATATTTTTGCAGGTATGCGGCGGCCGGCGGCATTAAAAAAAGAGCCGAACACTAAGCCTGCTAGAAAAAGATATGCCAAAAACATAAGCATCAGCCTCACATGTGAATTTTCCCGGCTGGAACATATGCGGCCGGGAGCAGTTATTTTAGCAAACAGAAAGAAATTTCGCTTTTCTAAAAAATAAAAAATGCGCTTTTAGCCGAGGCTAAAAACGCATTTTTATTTCTCATTTTTTCAAAACCGACCTGACGGCAGAAATAAAGTAAAGCGAACCCGTGATGACAACAACCGATTGTTCATCCACAGTTTTTTCTTCAATCAAATGAAAGACGGAGTCGATTTGTTCATCATATGTTTTATGGCTGGATCGGCTCTCTTCGAACATCTTTTGGGCAGATTCGGCTCTCGGGAATTCAAAGGACGTAAAATGAATGGAAGACGCAAACGCCTCCATTTTGCGAATCATTTCTGTATATGGCTTATCCTTTAATGCACTGAAGCAGACATGGACATTCCGATCCGCAAAGCGGGCCGCAATCGTCTCGGCCAGCCTGTCCACGCCCTCCTTGTTATGAGCACCGTCAATAAATGTCAGCGGTTTGTCCAAAATTTTTTCAAAGCGGCCGGCCCATGCCGCTTTTTTTATACCGGCACGTATATCCCGCGGGCTGATGTGTGCATGTTTTTCAGCTGTCAGCCACTCAGCTGCAAGAATCGCTAAGGAGGCATTTTGCCGCTGATGGGTGCCGATCAGACTCGTTTCCATCTGTTCGTAATGATGAGCCGGTGTTTTAAGAGAAAACTGTTCGCCATCAGGCAATGAGTGTTCCCCATATCGTTCACACCGCTCATGAAGGGACATATGGGGGGATTCGTTTTCCTTTGCTTTACGTTTGATCACATCGGCCGCTTCAGGCTGGTGAACGGCTGTTAAAACGGGAACGCCAGGTTTGATGATCCCCGCTTTTTCACAGGCGATCTCTTCAAGCGTTTCTCCCAAAATCGCCGTATGATCATAGCCGATTGAAGTAATGACCGTCAGGATCGGTTCAATGACATTCGTTGAATCCAGGCGGCCTCCAAGGCCGGTTTCAAAAATAACAAAATCGGTCCTGCGGTACTTTGCAAAATATAAAAATGCACACGCCGTAATGATTTCAAATTCGGTAGCCGCTCCGAATTCGGTTTTTTCAAGCTCGAGAACAAGAGGGCCGACTTCATTAAAGAGCGCCGTCCATTCTTCATCTGAAATCGGCATGCCGTCAACACTGATCCGCTCATTAAAGGTGATGATAAACGGAGAAGTGAAGGTGCCTGCTGAATACCCGGCTTCATTTAATATCGAGCGGATAAAAGCGATCGTTGACCCTTTTCCGTTTGTTCCGGCTACATGGATGGCGTTGAGCTTTTTCTCAGGACGGCCAAGCGCTTCTAGCAGCCAATCCATCCGTTCCAAACCCGGCTTGACGCCAAATTTGAGCCTTCCGTTAATCCATCTGAGTGCTTCATCAAATGTTTTGAACAAGCGTATTCCCTCTCTTCAATGATGAAGGTGCTTTCCAGCCTTGCCTGAGGCCGGAAAACACCCTCTTTTTTCGGATTTTTAGTTTTTCAATTCAGCGATCCGCTTTTCTACAGCTTCCCGCTTAGCTGTATAATCGGCTTCTTTCGCCCGTTCTTCTTCAATGACGTGTTCCGGCGCTTTTTTGATAAAGCCTTCATTGCTTAATTTTTTCTGAACCCGTTCAACTTCCTTCGTCAGTTTATCGAGCTCTTTTTGAAGGCGGCTGATTTCTTCGTCAATGTTGATCAGACCCTCGAGCGGCAAGATCAATTCGGCTCCTGAAACGACAGCTGTCATCGCTTTATCAATCGCTTTGACATCCGTTCCGATTTGAAGCAGGCTCGGATTTGTGAAGCGCTCCACATATGAGCGGTTCTCTTCAAGACGGGCAGCGATTTCCGTCGAGCTTGTTTTAATATAAAGCTCAATCTGTTTGCTGAGCGGCGTATTGACCTCGCTGCGGATGTTCCGTACGGCGCGGATCACTTCAACGAGAAGCTTCATATCTGCCGCAGCCTCTCTGTCGGAATATTCCTTGACGGCTTCAGGCCACTTCGCGACAGTAATAGATTCTCCTTCATGAGGAAGGTGCTGCCAAATCTCTTCTGTCAGGAATGGCATAAACGGATGCAGAAGACGCATCGTCTGATCCAGCACATACGCTAAGACGGAGCGGGTCGTCTTTTTCGCCGCTTCATCATCGCCGTAAAGCGGAAGTTTGGCCATTTCGATGTACCAGTCGCAGAAATCGTCCCAAATAAAATTGTAAAGGTGGCGGCCGACTTCACCGAATTCATATTTTTCAGCGAGCTGTGTCACCGTTTCAATCGTTTCATTCAACCTCGTTAAAATCCACTTGTCGGCGACCGATTTTTCACCGGATAAATCGAGTTCATCGTATGTCATGCCATCCATATTCATTAATGCAAACCTTGAGGCATTCCAAATCTTGTTCGCAAAATTCCATGTTGATTCAACTTTTTCAAAGCTGAAGCGCAGATCCTGTCCAGGCGAGCTTCCTGTCGCAAGGAAGTAGCGCAGTGAATCAGCTCCGTACTTATCGATCACTTCCATAGGATCGACGCCGTTTCCGAGTGATTTGCTCATCTTACGGCCCTGGTCATCGCGGATGAGTCCGTGAATCAAGACATCTTTAAACGGACGTTCTCCCGTAAACTCGATACCTTGAAAGATCATTCTGGATACCCAGAAGAAAATAATATCATAACCGGTCACAAGGACGTTTGTCGGATAATAGCGCTTGAAATCTTCAGCGTCAATATCAGGCCATCCCATCGTTGAAAACGGCCACAGCGCCGAGCTGAACCACGTATCAAGAACATCTTTGTCCTGTTCC
The DNA here is from genome assembly GCF_001969815.1 of Bacillus swezeyi. Lineage (GTDB taxonomy): Bacteria > Bacillota > Bacilli > Bacillales > Bacillaceae > Bacillus > Bacillus swezeyi. The sequence goes on from NZ_MRBK01000029.1 coordinate 31,441, forward strand.
CAGCTTTCGGCGTCTTCAGGCGCTTCAAGTCCGACATAGACTTCACCTGTTTCTTTATGATACCAGGCCGGAATCCGATGACCCCACCACAGCTGACGGGAGATGCACCAATCACGGATATTTTCCATCCAGTGAAGATATGTTTTTTCAAAGCGGTCTGGAACAAAATTGACTTTCCCTTCGCTTCTTTGCAATTCGATTGCCGCATCGGCAAGCGGCTGCATGTGGACGAACCATTGTGTTGAAAGGTACGGTTCAACGACTGCGCCGCTGCGCTCGCTATGTCCGACGGAATGCGCATGCTCTTCGATTTTGAAAAGAACGCCCTGTTCTTGAAGGTCTTTGATGATTGCTTTGCGGCAGTCAAAACGATCCATTCCTTTATACTGAAGGGCATTGTCATTCATTGTTCCGTCTTCATTCATGACAAGAATCCGTTCAAGGTTGTGGCGGTTTCCGATTTCAAAATCGTTCGGATCATGGGCAGGCGTGATTTTAACAGCGCCTGAGCCGAATTCCATATCGACGTATTCATCTGGGACAATCGGAATTTCTCTTCCGGTGATCGGCAGAACAACCGTTTTTCCGATTAAATGTTGATACCGTTCATCTTCTGGATGCACCGCGACTGCCGTGTCTCCCAGCATGGTTTCAGGACGGGTTGTCGCAATCTCAATGGAGCCTGAACCGTCTGTCAGCGGATAGCGCATATGATAGAACGCGCCTTGAACATCTTTATAAACGACTTCAATATCAGACAAAGCCGTCTTTGTCGCAGGGTCCCAGTTGATAATATATTCCCCGCGGTAGATCAGGCCCTTTTCATAAAGCTTGACGAAAACTTCGCGGACCGATTTTGAAAGCCCTTCATCAAGGGTGAAACGCTCTCTTGAATAATCGAGGCCAAGGCCGATTTTTGCCCATTGGCTGCGAATGAAGTCGGCGTACTCCTCTTTCCACTTCCATGTTTCTTCAAGGAATTTTTCGCGTCCCAGGTCATAGCGTGTTTTGCCTTCTTCACGGAGCTTTGCTTCAACCTTTGCCTGTGTGGCAATTCCAGCATGGTCCATCCCCGGCAGCCAGAGCACGTCATATCCCTGCATCCGTTTCATTCTTGTCACAATATCCTGCAGCGTCGAATCCCAAGCATGCCCCAAGTGCAGCTTTCCGGTTACATTCGGCGGGGGGATGACAACGGTATACGGCTCTTTTTCCGGATCGTTTGCGGCTTCAAAAAATTTGCCGTTCACCCAATATTCATATCTGTCTTTTTCAATTACGGCCGGATCATATTTTGTCGGCATCGTCAGTTCTTGTTTATCCATTTTTAAACCTCCAGCAATGTTAAACGGCTGATCAATAGAAAAGAGCCCTCTTTATCCTAATAAAAGGACGAAGAGAACTCTTTCGCGGTACCACCTTTTTTCATGAATGCTAAACACACATTCATGCACTTAAATGGGATAACGGGACTTTCCCGAATTTCTCTACTTTTCGGTTCAAGAAATTGCGCTCCTGGGCGACCTTCCAAAAAAGACTGGCTGGGAAGCCTTTCAGCATGGGCATCCCTCTCTGTAAGCGTCTGTTTTTGTACTCTTCCCATTCAAAGCGGGTGTCTATTGATCTTTCAGCACGTACTTTTTCTTGTTCTTATATTACTAAATCTTTTTCAATTTCGTCAATCATCTTTTCCGTTTTTATCTTGTTTTATACAAGGCTGGGCCATGCACACGAGTTTATTTTTCTCATATGATGCTGTAACGAAAAGGAGAGGAGGCATAAGGTGCGAAAAAAATTCAACACACACTCACTCCAGCCTTGGCTGAAACAAATCAGGCTTGTCGCTGTCCAGATCGTCCTCCCGATTACGATCTTTCAAGGCATTCGAACCATTATCTTCCCAACGACATTTGACGTTCTCCTTTTGGGCATTTTGATATTCCTTGCATGCGCCTTCCACCTTGATTGGATTTAATGCATGCAAAAAAGTCCGCATCATGATGATGGGGACTCTGTTTCTTCCTGCAATTTTCGGTTTTCTTCTGTTTCAAGGATATTCATCACGAGCGGCTCGGCATTTTTCATTTGCCAATACGCCTTCAGCAGCCTCGTACAAGCTTCTTGTTCTCCGATTCTCTTCTCTGTCTGATAGCGGTCGAGCACAGAAAAGACCGCCCCAGGGTAAGCCATATAGCTTAAGAATAAACGGATTTCTTCCTCTTGCAAAGGATAAACATTGTGATACGTATAAAACCAGTTTACACAATCTGTGCACATCACAGGATTGGTCTTAAACATTCTGGTGTAAAACACGATCAGATCATTCGCAGGCGGTGCATATCCCGTTTTTTCAAAGTTTGTAAAATAGCCAGTTCCCATATCGTTATACAGAAAATGACGAACCGACAATTGTCCGTGGTTTAAAACAATTCTGGAAGACTCTTTATCTTTGATGGCTTCTTGCCACTCATCAAGGCGGCTAAGCGCGAAATCAACGGCTGATATCGTCTCTCTGTAATACATAGCTGCCTGAAGCTGAAAAGGGGACATATACCATTCGGTTTCCGCTCTGCTTACCATTTCTTCATATTTTCGCTTCTGCGCCTCCCATTCGCTTTTTGTCCTTTGATAGTGCCTGAGTATATCTTCCCGCCTCATTCCAAGCTCTTTTTCCGTTTTCTGATGGAGAAGCGCGATTTCTTTAAACAAATATTCGTGTTTCTGATCCCGCTCTTCCTCTCTTTCAAGAGCGAGCCATGGCATTAAATAGCAAACTTCAGCACCCGCTCCGGTCAAAAATTCCCCACCGCGATTTCTGTAGACGGGAACAAAATGTCTATAGCCTTTTTCCTCCAGCATGATCATCTGTTCTGTAAAACGGGCGTTCCTTGAAGCTTCTAGTTTTTTTAAAGCAAATACACCGTGATCTGTATACACCTTCCATACTTTTGAACTGACAGGCTCTATATATTCAGCCCTAAGACCGTATTCATTTAAAACAGACTGGATGTCTTCCATTCCGTTCACCACATTTTTGCAAATACATTAGGCATGGCTATTATGATAATCAGGAATATATAGTATTTGTCCTTCTTTTAATTCCTCATCAAGAGAAAGGGTATTCATTCGTATGAGCTGCTGAGCATTAATGTCGTAGCGTTCGCACAGAAGATCGATTGTATCATTTTGCTGAACGATGCACATCCTCATTCGCGAAAACTCCTCCTCTCCCTGCTTTGTAAACAATTTTGTCAAATAAAGAGCATTATCATTCTCTTTAGCGGATACATTCTCTTCATCATATTCATCTCTTGCTTCTTTTTCAGGCTCTGTCTGCTCATGAAACGAGTATTCAGGAATCTCGATCGTTTCGCCTGCTTCCTCTTCTTCTGCTGATTCCTGGGTTACTTCAATGTCAAATGAATCCGGCTCTCTTTCCTCTTCTTCATTTTCTAAGAGAGGAGGAGCGCCGAAAAACGGTGTTTCTTTTGTTTCTTCATCACCGGTATAAGACCTGTAAAGCGGTTCCGGCTCTTCGCTTTCTTCTCTTTTCAGCTCAACTTTAGCATCTTCGGCATATTCAGCGGTTTCCAGTGAGTCTTCAGAGCTTTCACTGGTTTCCAGTTGAGTTTCAGCATCATCGGGGCTTTCATGGGATTCTGCTTGGGCTTTCGGATCTTCACGGCTTTCATGGGATTCTGCTTGAGCTTTCGGATCTTCACGGCTTTCATGGGATTCTGCTTGAGCTTTCGGATCTTCACGGCTTTCATGGGATTCTGCTTGAGCTTTCGGATCTTCACGGCTTTCATGAGATTCTGCTTGAGCTTTCGGATCTTCACGGCTTACATGAGATTCCGTTTGAGCTTCCAGTTCACGTTTTGCCCTTTCTGCTGCAGACAAAGACGCTGTGAAAAACGGTTTTGCTTCACTTTCAGAATGTCCGAGGAACGACTGATAAATCGGCACTGTTTCTTCACCGGTCTCCTCATCTGCTTTTTCCGCCTCATCGTATAGCTGCCCGGCTTGATCATCGTACGGACTTTCCAGATTAATCAAGAATTCTTGCTCTGAATCGGCTTCTTCTCTTTCGCCGGCTCTGTAGACCGGCTCAAGTTCCTCCTCTGCTTGAGCTGCAGATTCAAAATCAGGCGGGGTATGAACCTTTTCTCTCTCATCCGCTTCACCGCTCACATTCAGCAGGCCTTCAATTGCCAAGTCCGCCTGAATCGTCAGCATCCGGGCATCTGTCAGCTGATAATCGAAAGCATCAATAAATACAAACACGTCATTTAAATGATTGACTTTGTTTTTCGGGATTGTAATATCCACAGGGAAACAATGCGTCAGCTCCGCGCTGCCGTCCCCATTCAGCTTCACGTCTTCCACAAATCGGCTTGTCGCAGGCAGCTGAGCATACTCCCGGGTTTGATCTATGTTGTATTCGCCTGTCAGCTCTAATGACCCTCGTATTGATACATAATCATTTACTTCCTGAACGGAAATATCCGGATCCAATGAAATCGATAATAGTTCGGATACTTCCTGTCCTTTTTGAAAACAGATCGACTCTTCTACAGAAAATTGCAAACGATTGTTTTGCGGCAAAATGATATCCTCCCTTCACCTAATTTTTAAAATTAGATGTCAGTAAAGATGTATGAAAAAAACCGGCAGAATATGAACAGAAATATCAGCATGTGTTTTTGAACGCAAACAAAAAAGCCGCCGGCAATACCGGCGGCTCTGCTTGCTTTACTTGGAACGGCTGATTTGGCTAAATACACGTTCAGCTGCTGTGATCGTATGTTCAATGTCTTCATCCGTATGGGCGGTTGACAAGAACAGCCCTTCGAACTGGGACGGCGGAAGGAACACGCCTTCATCAGCCATGCCTTTATAATAGTCGGCAAACAGGTTAAGGTCAGACTGTTTGGCTGTGTCATAATTGATGACAGGTTCATTTGTAAAAAAGAAGCCGATCATTGAACCCGCACGGTTGAATGTATGAGGAATGCCATTTCTTACGGCGGCTTCGGAGATTCCTTTTTCCAATCTGTCTGCTTTACGGGAGAACTCCCTGTAAGAATCAGGCGTCAGCTGTTTCAATGTTTCAAGCCCCGCCGTCATTGCAAGCGGATTGCCTGAGAGCGTTCCTGCTTGGTAAATCGGACCGCTCGGCGCAATTTTCTCCATGATTTCAGCTTTGCCTCCGTAAGCGCCGACGGGAAGACCGCCGCCGATAACTTTACCGAGGCATGTCAAATCCGGTGTCACGCCGAAATAGCCTTGTGCACAGTTGTAATCCACTCTAAAGCCTGTCATGACCTCATCGAAGATCAAGAGAGCGCCGTATGTCTCGGTCAGCTCGCGAAGCCCTTCTAGAAACCCTTTAACAGGCGGAACAACCCCCATATTCCCCGCTACAGGTTCAACGATGACACCGGCAATGTCATCGCCGTATTCCTGAAAGACCAGCTTCATGCTTTCCAGATCATTGTAAGGAACAGTCATCGTGTTTTTGGCAATGCTCTCAGGAACCCCAGGGCTGTCCGGGAGACCGAGCGTTGCGACTCCCGAGCCAGCTTTGATGAGCAGCGAGTCGCCGTGTCCATGATAGCAGCCTTCAAATTTCACAATTTTATTCCGGCCTGTGTATCCTCTCGCCAGCCTCAAGGCGCTCATGGTGGCTTCGGTTCCCGAGCTCACCATACGTACGATTTCTATGGAAGGAACGCGGCCGATAACAAGTTCGGCAAGCTCGGTCTCAACCTTTGTCGGCGCACCGAAGCTTGTTCCGTATTGAGCCGTTTTTTGAATCCCGCTGACGACTTTTTCATTGCTGTGTCCTAAAATAAGCGGGCCCCATGATAAGACATAGTCGATATATTCGTTTCCGTCAATATCATAGATTTTCGATCCTTTTCCCCGTTCCATGAAAATGGGGTCCATGTTTACAGATTTAAAAGCTCGGACCGGACTGTTCACTCCGCCCGGCATGACTTGTTTCGCCTCCTCGAAAGCCGCTTTAGACTTTTCATAGCTGCGCATCCTCTAAAACCTCCAGTTCATTTTCTTATTCAGCAATCCACTTTGCCGCATCTTTCGCAAAATACGTAATGATCAAATCGGCGCCGGCCCGCTTCATGCTTGTCAGCATTTCAAGGACAAGCGCTTTTTCTTCAATCCAGCCGTTTTGGGCAGCGGCTTTGACCATGGCATACTCACCGCTTACGTTGTACCCGACGACAGGCAGATTGCATTCGTTTTTCACCTCACGGACAATATCCAGGTAGGAAAGCGTCGGTTTGACGATCAGGAAATCGGCGCCTTCTTCCACATCGGATTTCGCCTCTCTGAGGGCTTCCCGGCGATTGGAATAATCCATTTGATATGTTTTCCGATCCCCAAACTGCGGGCTGCTGCCGGCTGCATCGCGAAACGGACCGTAAAAAGCGCTCGCATATTTTACAGCGTACGACATAATCGGCACATTTGTAAATCCTTCCTGATCGAGCGCCTCCCTGATAGCTGCAACGAATCCGTCCATCATGTTTGACGGAGCAATAATGTCTGCGCCTGCGCGTGCTTGGCTGACAGCCGTTCTCGCCAAAAGGACGAGCGATTCATCATTTAAAATTTCACCGTTTTCCACAAGGCCGCAGTGGCCGTGATCCGTATACTCGCAAAGACATGTATCAGCGATGACGACAAGCTCCGGAAAATCTTCTTTAATTTGAGAAATCGCTTTTTGCACGACGCCATGGTCATGAAACGCTTCACTTCCGACATCATCTTTGTGCTCAGGCACACCGAAAACGATGACCGATTGAATGCCTAAACCAACGACTTCCTCCATCTCTTCTTTCAGCATGTCTAAAGACAGCTGGTACACTCCCGGCATGGAAGGCACTTCACTTTTCACGTTCTGTTCTTCCGTCACAAAAATCGGGTAAATGAAGTCAGATGCTCTTAATTCGGTTTCTCTTACCAATTTCCGCATGCCTGCTGTCGTACGCAGACGGCGGTGTCTATGAAATGATGCTTCCATTTTTCATTCTCCTTTTCTTGAAATGCGGCACATCGTCTCCAGCATTCCGTCAATTGTGTAAACGCTTGGCATGTATGAAGAAATCCCGTATTCCGACAGCGCCTTCTTTGTCAAAGGGCCGATGCTGACAAAAACGGTATGGCCTTTTTCGGCCCATATTTTACTTTCCGCTTTCAGAATGTCCATAAATGTATGTACCGTCGAAGAACTCGTAAACGTCACAAAATCAAATGATTTCCGGGCCGCCGCTTCTTTCAGTTCATGAATTCCCCGCTGGTCAGGAACGGTCTCATATAAAGTCCATTCTGAAATATCAATTCCGAGGGGGGAAAGGGTTTTTTGAATGACATCACGCGATAAATTCCCTTTCAAAACCGCTACTTTGTCATCCCGGCTCACCTTTTGCTTTAAAGCCTCTGCCAGCTGTTCGGCCACATAAACATCTGGCATGAGATCCACCGGGAGATCTCTGTCTCGCAAATAACGGGCGGTTTTTTCACCGACAGCGGCAACTTTCACCTTTGATGCTGCCGGCAGGGTCATCCCGTGACCTTCCAGGTATGCAAAAAAGAATTTGGCGCCGTTTACGCTTGTAAAGACAAGCCAGTCCGCCTCATCAAGAGCAGCTTGAAAAAGCGGCGCTTGTTCCGAGGATAAGGCGGGGCGGAATGTAATCAAAGACGTTAAAACCGCTTCTCCTCCCAAACCTTCCACTCTTCTTCCGAAAGATTGTGCTTGGGATTTATTGCGGGTAACGAGCACCTTTTTTCCCTGCAAAGGAAGCTCATGCTTCATGATCTTCCAGCTCCTGTTTGACCCGGTCGATTAAAGCCTTTGCTCCTTTTTTTGACATGATCGCTGCACATTCGCGGCCGACAGCTTCAGGGTCTATACCTTCCACTTTTTCCTTGTACACCGTTTTGCCGTCAGGAGAGGCGACAAGACCGGTCAATTCAATGACATCCTCTTCATTCATCGTCGCAAATCCTGCAATCGGGACTTGGCATCCGCCTTCCATCGCATGAAGAAAAGCGCGTTCAGCCATGACCGTCTGCTGTGTATAGCGGTCATTCAGCCGGGAAAACAGGGACAGCAGCTCTTCGTCCGAGGCTCTGCATTCAATCGCCAAAGCGCCTTGCCCCACTGCGGGCAGACAGCTCTTTGGGTCAAGGAATTCTGTTACGACATCTTCCTTCCAGCCCATTCTTGACAGGCCTGCCGCCGCTAAAATAATCGCGTTATATTGCTCCGTTTCAAGCTTTTTCAGCCTTGTGTCAATATTTCCTCTGATCCATTTGATCTCAAGATCGGGGCGAATCTGCAAAAGCTGTGCGCTTCTCCGCAGGCTGCTCGTGCCTACTACCGCTCCTTGTTTCAGATCCGCGAGCTTTTGGTGTCCCTTTGAAATGAGCGCATCGCGGACATCTTCCCGCTTCGGAATACAGCCGATCATGAGCCCTTCAGGGAGCGCAGACGGCATATCCTTCATGCTGTGAACCGCCATATCGATTTCTCCCGCGAGCATCGCCTGCTCGATTTCTTTGACGAAAAGCCCTTTCCCGCCGACCTTTGACAGGGTGACATCTAAGATCCGGTCGCCTTTCGTCACGATTTCCTTTATTTCGAACGTAAAATCCGGATTTAATTCCTCCAGCTTCTTAATTACCCATTTTGTCTGGGTCATCGCCAATTTGCTTCTTCTTGAGCCTACGATGATATTTCTCATGTTTTATCCTCCCACTTCCGTACGGGCAACCATTTTAACTAAACCAATGAAATTGGGAAAAGCTGCCGAGTAAAAAGAAATTGATTAAAAGTACAAGAAAAGATGCGGTATTCCACATGGCCGCAATCCTTCCCTGCAGCTCTTTGACAATCCTGATAAATAAATAGTATCCATATAAAAAAAGCAACACAATCGAACCAAGCACCTTGGGGTCCGTCCAGTACAGGGTTTCAAGTGATACATAAGACCAAATAATCCCCAGTATCAAGCTTAAGAGCAGCATCGGAACCCCGATGATGTTGAGGACGTATGCCATATAATCAAGCTTTGACAGATCTTCAATTCTCAGAAGCCATTTTCCCCATTTTTTCTTTTTCAATAAGCGGTACTGAAAAAGATAAAGCACCGAAAAGACGAATGACAAAGAAAATGCTCCGTATGAGAGAATCGCCATTGTAATGTGAATGATCAAAAGCTCTGATACGAGCCTTCCCGAAAGCTCTGCCGACTGCTGAGCCGTCGGTGTAAACGTGTGAATCGCCACCATGGAAAATCCGATCACATTTGTAAAAAAGACAAGAAAATCTACTTTTAAAAGCTTTGTCAGCACAAGGGACAGCGTGACAAGCACCCACGCGTAGAAATAAAGTCCCTGAGCGTTATTCAAAACGGGAAATGCATCTGTATACCGCATAAAATAGAAGAGATACACCGTCTGAAGAATCCAGACAATAGAAAGCAACCAGAAGGCCGTTTTTCCTGCCTTCCGGTTGTGCTGTAGAAAATCTATAAAATAAAAGAGGACGCTGAGCGCATATAACACGATTGTCACTTCATTAAGCCTTGCTAGCAATGTGTCCGTCATAGCCGTCACTCGCTCGCGATCGAAGTAAAGCCCTGCTGATTTTGCTTTTTAAGCATATGAACAGGCTGACGCTCATCTTGTTCCTTTTCAGCCGGTAAAGCCGCTTCTTCAATATCAAAGATTTGCATAAACAAAGCGAGCTTCTCTTCGGCATCCGATTCTGACGCGAATTCCTTCACTTTCAAAATCGGGTCTCGCAAAAGCTGGTTGATAATGCTTTTCGTATGCTTGTTTAAAAGCTTTTTTTCTCTCGTGCTTAAATGAGGGAGTTTCCGTTCGATGCTTTCCATCGTTTCCGACTGGATCGACAGGGCTTTTTCTCTTAAAGCCGAGATGACAGGCACGACGCCGAGCGTATTTAACCACTGCTTAAAAGCAACGATTTCCGCCTCGATGATCAGCTCCACCTCTTCGGCAACAGCCTGGCGCTCCTTCAAGTTCTCTTCAACGATGCCTTCGAGGTCATCAATGTCATACAAAAAGACGCCTTCCGCTTCGCTGAGAGCAGGGTCAAGATCACGCGGAACAGCAATATCCACCATAAAAAGCGGACAGCCTTTGCGAAGCTTGTTGACATGTTCAATCATTTCTTTTGTAATGACATACCCGTTTGCCCCCGTTGAACTGATGAGAATATCGGCTTCCATTAAAGCGCACTGCAGTTCATTCATGCTTTTCGCCTTGCCTGAAAAGCGGCCGGCAAGCTCTTTCGCTTTTGAAAAGGTTCTGTTGATGACCGTAACCTGTCCGATCCCTTGGCCGTGAAGGTTTTGAACGGCAAGCTCCCCCATTTTGCCTGCACCGAGAATCAGCACGTGCTTATCTGATAGATCGCCGAAGATTTTTTTGGCAAGCTCAACGGCAGCATAGCTGACAGATACGGCGTTGGAAGCGATGTCTGTTTCGGCATGGCAGCGTTTGGCGACAGTGACCGCCTGCTTAAACAAATAATTGAAAACGGTACCAATTGTTTTCTCTTCCTGAGCCAGCTTGAAACTTGTACGAACTTGGCCCAAAATTTGCGTTTCTCCGATTATCATCGAATCCAAACCGCAGGAAACCCGGAACAAGTGTTCAACAGCTCCGTCATTTTCATAGAACTTTAAGTAGGGCGAAACGTCTTCCTTGCTCACCCCAAACCAATTCGCCAAAAACATTTTCATATAATAACGTCCGGTGTGCAGCTGATCTACGACTGCATACAGCTCCGTCCGATTGCATGTCGACACGATGATGTTCTCGAGTATGCTTTTTTCCTCTTTTAACTGCGACATGGCCTGCCCCAGCTCACTCGGCTGAAAGGTTAATTTTTCGCGTATATCAACAGGGGCTGATTTGTAATCCAATCCCACGACAAGTATATGCATAATGCTTGCTTGCACCCCCAACATCTATCTAAATTAGAATAATTACAATATAGAATTTATTATTCAAAACGATTATAACATATATTCACTATTTTCTCTTCACAAAATGTGAACAGATTTTAAAAAATTGTTGTGTTATAGTAGAAATTGCTTTTCTAGTTCATTCACAACATCAAGAAGGTGATACTTTGAAAAAGAAATCTGTTTTGCTTCCATTGTTATTGCTTGCTGTGTCCATATACGCCTTTTTGCGTTCCGGACAAATCAGTGTGTTTGACGGCCAGGGGGAATGGTCTGTCTTGGCGGGGCTGATCGGACTGGCCTTTTTATATCAGGGACAAAAAGAGGCTGATTCGGCTCATTTCTTTGCCGGCCTGCTGGTGGCTGCAATCAGCGTTTATTTCACCTTTAAACAGGAGCTTTTCGGGCATGCGGATGATTTTGCGGTCATCGTGCTGATTGCCGGAGCGGCCCTTCTGCTCAAATCTCTGCGGACAAAAGAATACCAATATGAGAGTTTGCTGATGATCGCCGTCGCTTTATACCTTTATTTTTTTCATCAGATCATCGCCTGGCTTCGTTCGATGAAAATCGAGACGGCCTATGTTGAAACCTATTGGCCGGCCGCTTTGATACTCGTCAGTCTGCTCTTATTATTCTTAAAACGAAAGTAGTTTATTCCAAAAAAGCACTTGCATCGTAGCGCAAGTGCTTTTTTTCAGCTGTTGATCATTTGTTCAATGGCAGACCACGCTTCTTGTTTTCCTTTTTTCGTTTCCGAAGAAAACAAAATAAGCTTGTCTCCCTGTTCAATATTCAGGGTCTGCCTGACGACTTTTGCATGCTTTTCCCATTTTCCTTTCGGGATTTTATCCGCTTTGGTCGCGATCACGATCACCGGGATATCATAATGCTTCAAAAAGTCGTACATGATGACATCGTCTTGTGAAGGGGCGTGCCTGAGGTCGACGATTTGAACGACCGCTTTCAGTTCCTCGCGGGTCGTCAAATACGTCTCGATCATGCGTCCCCACGCCTCACGCTCCGTCTTGGACACTTTTGCAAAGCCGTAGCCTGGGACATCGACAAAATGGAGTACATCATTAATGATATAAAAGTTTAATGTCTGTGTTTTTCCGGGTTTTGAAGACGTCCTCGCTAAGTTTTTCCGGTTGATCATTGTGTTGATGAATGACGATTTCCCGACATTCGACCTTCCGGCGAGGGCGATTTCCGGCAGCCCTCCTTCAGGATACTGCTCAGGTTTGACCGCACTGATGACGATTTCTGATTTTGTTACTTTCATTTCTCTTCTCCCACTAATGCATGCTTTAGGACTTCATCCAAATGGGCGACAGGAATGAATGTTAAACCTTCCCGCACGCTTTTCGGAATGTCCTCAATATCTTTTTCATTTTCCTTTGGCAAGATAATCGTGTTTAGGCCGGCCCGATGGGCGCCAAGCGCTTTTTCCTTGAGGCCGCCGATCGGAAGCACCCGCCCTCTGAGCGTAATCTCCCCTGTCATGCCGACATTACGGGAAACCTGACGGCCTGTCAGCGCTGATACGAGAGCGGTCGCCATCGTGATGCCTGCTGATGGGCCGTCTTTTGGAACGGCACCCTCGGGCACATGGATGTGAATGTCGTGCTTTTCATGAAAATCCGGGCTGATTTTCAATTCTTCCGCTTTTGAACGGACATAGCTGAAGGCAGCCTGCGCAGACTCTCTCATGACATCTCCGAGCTTTCCTGTTAAGATCAGCTTCCCTTTTCCCGGGGACAATGACACTTCGATTGACAGCGTATCTCCGCCGACCGCCGTGTAAGCAAGCCCTGTAACAACACCGATCTGATCATCAAGCTCAGCCTGCCCATATCTGAACATTCGTTTTCCGAGATAGTCTTCAAGGTTTTTCTCTGTGACCGTTATTCTTTTTCTTTCGCCTGAGACGATCAGTTTTGCCGCTTTCCTGCATATGGCTGCAATCTGTCGTTCAAGGCTTCGTACACCGGCTTCCCTCGTATAATAGCGGATGACATTCAGAACAGCCTGATCACGCATTTGCAGATTCGTTTTCTTCAATCCGTGCTCTTTCAGCTGTTTAGGCAGCAGGTGGTCTTTTACAATTTCAACCTTCTCTACTTCCGTATAGCCCGCGATCGTGATGATTTCCATCCTGTCTCTGAGCGGGCCGGGGATCGTTGCTAAGTTATTTGCCGTTGCGATAAACAAAACTTTTGATAAGTCAAATGTCTCTTCAATGTAATGATCGCTGAATGTATGGTTCTGCTCGGGATCAAGCACTTCCAGCATAGCTGAAGCAGGATCACCCCTGAAGTCAGAAGCCATTTTATCAATCTCATCCAAAAGAAACACGGGATTGTTCTTGCCTGCTTTTTTCATCCCCTGAATAATCCGTCCCGGCATGGCGCCCACATATGTGCGGCGATGGCCGCGGATTTCAGATTCATCTCTGACGCCGCCAAGTGAAATGCGGACGAATTTTCGTCCGAGCGATTTGGCGATCGATTTGGCAAGAGACGTCTTTCCCACCCCCGGCGGTCCAGCCAGACATAAGATCGGACCTTTCAAAGAGCGGGTCAGTTTTTGCACGGCTAAATATTCGAGAACCCGTTCCTTCACTTTTTCGAGACCGTGATGTTCTTCATCCAGAATGTTGCCGGCCAGCTTTAAATCAAGCCTGTCTTCTGTCGCATCACTCCATGGAAGTGCAATGAGCCATTCGATATAATTGCGGATGACCGAGCTTTCTGCAGAGCTTGAAGGGATTTTTTCGTATCGGTTCAGTTCTTTCATTGCTGTTTCTTTCACATGGTCGGGCATTCCGGCCTGTTCGATTTTTTCTGTGAGTTTTTGAACCTCGCCCGTTTTTCCTTCTTTATCGCCGAGCTCTTTTTGAATGGCTTTCATCTGCTCGCGCAAGTAATATTCCTTTTGCGTTCTTTCCATTGAACGCTTAACGCGCTGCCCGATTTTCTTCTCAATCTCAAGGACTTCTTTTTCATTGTGAATCAGATCGATCACTTTGTTTAATCTGGCTTTCACATCGATGGTTTCCAGCACTTCCTGCTTGTCTTTCAACTTAAGCGGAAGATGGGAGGCGACGATATCAGCCATTCTTCCCGGCTCTTCAATGTCCGTCACAGCCGCAAATGTTTCAGCCGATATTTTTTTAGAAATCTTTATGTATTGATCGAAATGGTCAAGCAGGGTGCGCATGAGGGCTTCGTCTTCCACATCTTTTTCAGTCTCTTCATCGATTCGCTCGATTTTAACAGATGTATATTCATCTAAATCATGATATTCGAGGATTCGGGCGCGCTGAATACCTTCCACCAAAACGCGGATCGTTCCGTTTGGCAGTTTAAGCATCTGCTTGATTTTCGTATAGGTCCCGAATGTGAAGATCTCTTCTTCATTCGGTTCGTCTATGGATATGTCCCGTTGTGTTGCCAAAAAGATCATATGATCGTTCATCATAGACTGCTCAAGCGCCTGTACCGACTTTTCACGTCCTACATCAAGGTGCAGAACCATTGTCGGATAGACGAGTAAACCTCTTAAAGGGAGGAGCGGGATGTTTCGTTTCGTTTCATCTGCCATTTTGACTGACACCTCCGTAGCTTTAGTATGAACCATTATAATATACTTTTTTTATCCCTGTACAATTGTAAGTCCCGCGAAATAAAAGGGTCTACTGTAGTATACCCTTTCTTTCACTTCTGAAAAAGGAAAAGATGTCCTTCGCAAAGAAAACGTTCCTCCGGGCGTTTATGAGCCTCTTGACGCCGTCAAAAAATCCCCATCTGAACATGATGAGGATTATACAGATTCTTTTTTGATTTGAGCCCCGTCCGGCATTTCTGTAGGCGGGTTCACCAATGCGAGGTCAAGCACTTCCTGCATCGTTTTGACGGGAATGATATGGACCCCTTCAATCTGTTTTAAGATCGACTGGACGTTTTCATGCGGAATGATGACGGTTTTAGCGCCCGCATGTTTGGCCGCTTTTATTTTCGGAATCACGCCGCCGATCGGCTTCACACGGCCGTGCAGACTGATTTCCCCAGTCATAGCGATCGTATGGTCAATCGGAATTTTATGAATGGCTGAGAAAATCCCCGCCGCCATCGCAATCCCCGCAGATGGTCCGTCAACCGGAATTCCGCCCGGAAAATTGATATGTATGTCATAATCGGAGGCTTTCACTCCCATTGTCCGCAGAACGGTCATGACATTTTCAAGAGAGCCTTTCGCCATGCTTTTTCTGCGGATCGATTTTGACTGGTTGCCGATATTTTCTTCCTCTGCAATACCTGTAATATTAATCGTTCCGTTATCTGCCGCCTGATTGACGGTTACTTCAATCTCCAGCAGCGATCCGCTGTTCGGACCGTGGACGGCAAGGCCGTTGACAATGCCGACTTGAGGTTTCGGAGCGATTTTTTGTTCATATTTCGGTGTCAGCTGGCTTGAATGAATGACCCATTCGATATCTTCGAGGGTTACATGGTCGCGTTCTTCCGTCAATGCCATACCGGCGGCGATCTGCATCATATTGACGACTTCGCGGCCGTTTCTCGCATAACATGTCAGGAGGTCAAGCCCTTCTTTTGAGACTTGTTTTTGAATTTTTTCTGCCGCTTTTTTGGCCACCGTTTTCAATTCGTGCTTTTCAAGGTCTCGGAAAAACACTTCCAAGCATCGCGAACGTATCGCTGGCGGGATTTCATCAGGCATTCTCGTCGTCGCTCCGATCAGCCGGAAATCCGCCGGCAGTCCGTTTTGAAAGATATCATGGATATGCTTTGGAATCTGCGTGTTTTCTTCACTGTAATAAGCACTTTCCAAAAACACTTTTCGGTCTTCAAGCACCTTCAGCATTTTGTTCATTTGAATCGGATGAAGCTCTCCGATTTCATCGATAAATAAAACACCCCCATGAGCATGTGTGACAGCGCCTTGCTTCGGCTGCGGAATCCCAGCCTGCCCCATCGCACCAGCTCCCTGGTAAATCGGGTCATGGACCGAACCGATCAAAGGATCGGCGATTCCGCGTTCGTCAAAACGGGCCGTTGTCGCGTCAAGCTCTACAAAAACGGAGTTTTCTTGAAATGGAGAACGCTTATTTTTTTTCGCTTCTTCCAAAACAAGCCGCGCGGCTGCGGTTTTTCCCACCCCGGGAGGACCGTAGATGATCACGTGCTGCGGATTCGGTCCGCAAAGAGCAGCTTTCAGCGCTTTAATTCCGTCCTCCTGGCCGACAATGTCCTTAAAGTTTGCCGGCCTTACCTTTTCTGATAAGGGTTCTGATAAATGGATTGATCTCATTTTCCGGAGCTGTTCCATCTCTTTTTTGGACTCTCTGTCTATCGTAACCTTTTGCGTTCGTTGGTTTTTAAGCAAATTCCAAAAATATAAACCGATGATAATCCCGAAAAATAATTGTACAAAAAGTGCAATGCTAGTCCAGCTCAACTGATGGTCCCTCCTGAAATGGTTTCGTATCTGAGTATGTCAGTTAGTATTTCCTGAACAGAGAGGGAATAAACGTAAAGAAGGGGATAATTTTGCTAAAGAAAAACCCCCTGGAACTCAGAGGGTTTCAGCGTGTCGACAAACCCTCGCATTTGTTGTCAGGCCTGCTAAGTCGGTGCTCACATGTAAGGAAGGAACGGCGGCTAATCGCTCAAGCGTCCTGCCTGAACGCCGCTGTTACCACATCTAAAAGTAAGGAACGACGGACGTTCTGTCCGAACACCGTCGTCATCGCATCCTGTGAAAGCCCGGTGCTCGTCCTTCCTAGACTGCAAAGGTTTCGGGTCACGCTGAAAGAATGACAAAACCCCCTGGAACTCAGGGGGTTTTAAACTTAAGCGGATGTTTTTTTATCTTTATTGACGACAGTGCCGTCTTTCAGAATCAGACGCGGCGGTTCGCCGTCGGTGACGGTTTGGCCCGTGATCACGCATTTTTCAATGTCTTCGCGTGACGGCAGATCAAACATCACGTCAAGCATAATTCCTTCGATAATGGAACGAAGTCCGCGCGCACCTGTTTTGCGTTCGATTGCTTTTTTGGCGATTTCTGTAAGAGCCTCATCTTCAAAAACAAGCTCGACATTATCCAGTTCAAGCATTTTCGAATACTGCTTCACAAGTGCATTTTTCGGTTTTGTTAAAATTTCAACCAATGCTTTTTCATCTAGCGGCTCAAGGCTGGCAATAATCGGAAGACGGCCGATGAATTCTGGTATCAGCCCGAAACGAAGCAAGTCTTCAGGAAGCACTTTTGAGAGCAGCACTTCTTTTTCAAGGTCTTCATGCTTGTTGTCAGAGCCGAAGCCGATGACCTTCTGTCCGAGACGGCGCTTGATGATTTGTTCAATTCCGTCAAACGCCCCGCCGCAAATGAACAGGATGTTGGTCGTGTCAATCTGAATAAACTCTTGATGAGGATGCTTTCTTCCTCCTTGCGGGGGAACGCTTGCAACCGTACCTTCAAGAATTTTAAGCAGCGCCTGCTGAACGCCTTCGCCAGACACATCGCGTGTAATGGAAGGGTTCTCGGATTTTCTCGCGACTTTATCAATTTCATCGATGTAGATGATGCCTTTTTCCGCTTTTTCAACATCGTAGTCAGCAGCCTGGATGAGCTTGAGCAGAATGTTTTCCACATCTTCCCCGACATAGCCTGCTTCCGTAAGTGATGTAGCGTCCGCGATGGCAAACGGCACATTTAAGATGCGGGCCAGCGTTTGGGCAAGAAGCGTCTTCCCGCTTCCTGTCGGTCCGATCATGGAAATATTGCTTTTGGAGAGCTCGACATCATCGACTTTGCTGTTGGAGTTGATTCGTTTATAGTGGTTGTAGACAGCCACGGCAAGAGATTTTTTTGCCTGGTCCTGGCCGATTACGTATTCGTCAAGAATTTCGCGGATTTCCTTCGGCTTCGGAACATCTTTAAATTCCACTTCTTCTTCTGAACCGAGTTCCTCTTCTACAATTTCGGTGCAGAGTTCGATGCACTCATCACATATATATACGCCTGGTCCGGCGACAAGCTTGCGTACCTGATCTTGAGTTTTACCGCAAAACGAGCATTTCAATTGTCCTTTTTCCTCGTTGAATTTAAACATTCTTTCACCCCTTATATCCTTGTCATTCTGTTTCTTCGCCAGAAAGAAACATACGCTGTAAACATTCGTTCCATTATGTATTGCATTTTACCACACTTTCCAAAAAGGCGATAATGTTGTGTTTGCCTTTCCGGCATATTCAATATGTATGTTCATCCGCTTGACATTATCTATCCTTTCCCAAAGAAAAGCCGATAAGTCAAAATTGTATAAAACAAGGCACGAAACATTCGCGCCCTGTTTTATATAGAGTATGATTATGAAACATATTAACGGTTTTCTACAAGAAAATCAATTGCTTTGCGAACTTTTAAGTCCTCTTTCATTCCATCTGTAGAACCGATTGCTTGTTTGATATTTTCAACAGGCATGTTGTAAGCTTCAGCCATTTTAGAAAGCTCTTCTTCGACTTCTTCATCTGTCACTTGAAGGTTTTCTGCTTTGGCGATCGCTTCCAGCGTCAAGTTTGATTTCACGCGTTTTCCAGCATCTTCTTTCATTTGCTCTTTCAGCGCGTTTTCGTCTTGGCCTGAGAACTGGAAGTAAAGCTCAAGGTTCATGCCCTGCATTTGCAGACGCTGTTCGAATTCTTTCATCATGCGGTCAAGCTCAGTATCGATCATCGCTTGAGGAATGTCAGCCTCTGCATTTTCAGCAGCTTTCGTTACAAGCTCTTCGCGCAGTTTAGCATCCGCTTCGTTTTCTTTTGCTTCCTCTAGACGTTTTTTCGTTTTTTCAGTCAGTTCAGCAAGTGTTTCAACTTCTTCATCGACATCTTTCGCAAACTCGTCATCAAGCTCAGGAAGCTCTTTTGTTTTGATTTCATGGATCTTCACTTTGAAAACTGCAGGTTTGCCTGCTAGGTCTTCGGCGTGATATTCCTCAGGGAATGTGACTTCAACGTCTTCTTCAGCACCTGCTTCAAGTCCTGCAAGCTGGTCCTCAAAGCCCGGAATGAAAGAACCTGAACCGACTTCAAGAGAATAGTTTTCCGCTTTTCCGCCTTCGAACGCTTCGCCGTCGACGAATCCTTCGAAGTCAAGAACAACGGTGTCTCCTTCTGCTACTTTGCCGTCTTCTTTTACAACGAGTTCGGCCTGGCGCTCTTGAAGAGATTTGAGTTCGTTTTGAACGTCTTCATCCGTTACGGCTGTATCGTCTTTTTCAATGCCCAGCCCTTTGTATTCGCCAAGGTTCACTTCAGGTTTAACCGTTACTTTCGCTGTGAAGATCAGGTTTTCGCCTTTTTCGATCTTTTCAACATCGATTTCCGGACGGTCGACAGGCTCAATGCCCGCTTCTTCGATCGCTTTCGGATACTCGACAGGAAGCAGGATGTCCAGTGCATCCTGATAAAGCGCCTCAACGCCGAAACGCTGTTCAAATAATCCGCGCGGCACTTTTCCTTTGCGGAATCCAGGAATGGATACTTGTTTGACTACTTTTTTAAACGCATCATCAAGGGCTTTATTAAAGGTATCGGCATCTACCTCAACCGTTAAAACGCCTTCGTTTCCTTCTTGCTTTTCCCATTTTACTGACATGTGTTTCCCTCCAAGATCTATTCAGGTTGTGTCGGTTTTCCATTTTAAAACAAGCAAACGGCTACGTCCATAGAAAGCTGCTGTCCGCCGGCAGCTTTTAGTTCTTTCTGACAGCCACCATTATGTATACAAAGATAAATAATGAATCTTTAGCGGCAAACGGAGCAATCAGCTTCCGTTTTTCACAAATGCAACCACTATATTATAACACAATGCCTGCTGCTTTCAACATTTACAAATAAGAAATTTCTTCTATATCTTTGATCATCGCGCAAGCTTCATCAAGCTGTCTGTCATTGAATTCGTAAAGAATGTGAAGCTCCTCTTTATCAATGTCAATGCCGTGCATTTCATATCCGACTTTATGAAGCGCGGCAGCCCAAAGCTCGCGGTTTGAGTACTTCGGCTGAAACGGATACAGCACATAAATATGCCTCCGCCACAGCTCCTCCACCGCCTGGTAAAGCGAGGGATTTTCATTTCCCAGCGTGTCATCGAGCACATTAAGAACGTGCTTTAAAATCGGCATGGCGTCCGGTTTGACCGTTTCCTTCGGATTAATTGTCATCGATTCGCCAAATTTTGTGACAAGCGTCGGTTTATCATGGTCTGACTCGTCCAGAAGCTGCAAAATCATCGTTTTCACGAGGGGATGGCCGTTCGGGTTTTGCAGGATCGTTTTCAATAAGCCGATGTAGTTCGTCAGATTGCGGTCTTTAAGCCCATGGAGCAGCTTGACCTGCTCTCCTGTATCATTTAAAAGCCTCTCCTGATCGAGCTCTTCTGTCTCCGGCAGATCCTCAATCACGTCCTCAGGCCCAGGGTCCTCTATCATCTTGCGGCTGAAATCGAGCAGTTTATAAAATTGTTCAGCGCTTTCCGGAGGCAGCTTGTTTTCCTCAAGAACGGCTTCAATCGTCTCTTTTACTTTTTCATACTGCCTGAGCTGAATCAAAATCGTCATATAGACCTGTAGAACGGTAAAATAGTGTCCGTGGCCCTCTTTCAGCATTTTTTCGCAAATTCCTTTTGCTTCCTCCAGCTCACCTATTTCCAAAAGACAGATGGCCATTCCCAGATAAATATCCGATTCCTCATCGTCATAGTGCTTCGCCTCTGAAAACAGCTGCAGCGCCTCATGATAATTTTTTTCTTTGAGCGCAGACATCCCTTTATGCACTAAACGCTCCTTTACGTTAGGGAACGGGATGATCTTTGAGTTTTTCTTGTCATGCTTCATTTCTAAGTTCCTTTCAGGCACTTATTTTTAACAAGTGTATCAACCCGGCCCGCTAAAAACAAGAAAGAACCGATAACAGTATGTTTTCCGTCATTTCAACTTTCAGCAAAAAAAGCCTCCGAAAAATATCGGACAGCTTTTTTTATGCATAAAGCCAAGAGCTTCTCTGCTTCTCAAATTGTTCAATCTCATCTTCAAGAAGCAATGTTAATGAAATTTCATCATGGCCGTTCAGCAGCATTTCTTTCCAGTGCGGATCGACTTCAAACGCAATCTGCTTTTCGCTGTGATCTGTAATCAACTGTTTTTCGAGATCAACAGTCATGGATAAACGCTGATGTTCGTACTGTTCCGCAAGCTCTTTCCATGTCTCATAGGGCAGGCGGATCGGCAGCATTCCGTTTTTAAAACAGTTTTGATGGAAAATATCGGCAAAAGACGGCGCGATGATGATTTTAAATCCGTAGTCGTCAAGCGCCCATGGCGCATGCTCCCTGGAAGAACCGCAGCCGAAGTTTTCGCCGGCGATTAAAATCGATGCCCCTTTATATTCAGGCTGATTGAGCTCAAATTCGGGGTTTGGCTCACCGCCCGCTAAATACCGCCAGTCAAAAAAAGCAAAACGGCCGTACCCTGTTCTTTCAATCCGTTTTAAAAATTGTTTCGGAATGATCTGATCTGTGTCTACATTGATTCTGTTTAATACCGCCGCTATTCCGGTATGCGTCTTTAAAGGCTCCATCTTTTCACTCCTTTACACAGCTGTTGTCTCTTGATATTGTTTTCTGACATCTACAAAACGGCCGTGAATCGCCGCCATTGCCGCCATTGCCGGGCTGACGAGATGCGTTCTGGCTCCTTTGCCCTGCCTTCCTTCGAAATTACGGTTGGAGGTAGAAGCACAGCGCTCACCTTCAGGCACAACATCATTGTTCATGCTCAAACACATGCTGCATCCCGATTCTCTCCATTCAAAGCCGGCTTCGATGAAAATCTCATGAAGACCTTCTTGTTCCGCCTGAATTTTGACGCTCTGGGAGCCGGGAACAACGATTGCCCTGACGCCGTCAGCGACTTTTTGCCCTTTGATCATGTCGGCAGCCTGGCGGAGGTCTGTCATGCGCGAATTTGTGCATGAGCCGATAAAGACGTGTTCAATTGAAATATCTTCAATTTTTTTATATGGTTCAAGCCCCATATATTCATATGCGCGCTGCGCTTCTTTTTTATCGTCTTCCTGTGCGAAAGCCTCAGGTCCCGGAATCGCTTCATCAACCGGCAAAACCATTCCCGGGTGGATACCCCAGGTCACCATCGGCGAGATGTCGCTTCCATCCAGGACAATCGTCCGATCGTATTCAGCGCCCGGATCGGTCCGCAGACTCTTCCATTCCTTAACGGCTTTCGCAAATTCTTCGCCTTTTGGCGCATATTTTTTCGTTTTTACATATTCAAAAGTTGTTTCATCAGGTGCGATCAGCCCTGCTCTTGCCCCTGCTTCGATCGACATGTTGCAGACTGTCATCCGTTCGTCCATTGACATGTTTCGGAACACTTCGCCGGTATATTCAATGACATAGCCGGCGCCGAATTTAACCCCGTATTTTCCGATGATCGCAAGAATGACGTCTTTTGCAGTCACTCCTTGTTGCAGTTTGCCGTCAACGCGGATTTCAAGCGTCTTCGGTTTTTGCTGCCAAAGCGTCTGTGTTGACAGAACATGTTCAACCTCGCTCGTTCCGATTCCGAATGCAAGCGCGCCGAACGCCCCGTGTGTTGATGTATGGCTGTCTCCGCAGACGATCGTTTTGCCTGGCAGTGTCAAACCGAGCTCAGGTCCGATGACGTGAACGATCCCCTGATCAACGCTTGACAAGTCAGCAAGGCGGATGCCGAATTCTTCGCAATTTCGTTCAAGCGCACTGACCTGCCGTTTCGCGACTTCATCTTTAATCTCAAACCGGTTGACAGTCGGGATGTTGTGGTCCATTGTGGCAAACGTATTTTGAGGCCTTCTGACTTTTCTTTTCTTTTGTCTCAGCCCTTCAAAGGCTTGGGGCGAAGTGACCTCATGTATCAAATGCAGATCGATATACAAAAGATCAGGCTTCCCCTCCCCTTTTTTAATCACGTGCTGATCCCAAATTTTTTCGATGATCGTACGAGGCATCATCTTTTTTCCTCCCTCTACCAATATCCATTTTCCTTAAACGTATGCGGTCATGATGTTTGAAATGGCATTGTCGTCTGCCAGCGCGGCTTTTACTTCTTCTGTAATCGATTGGGTCGTACAGTGCTCTGATCCTTTTGCGAGATCTTTCGTTCTTTTTCCAGACTGAAGAACTTGATCGACCGCATGCTCAACGGCTTTCGCTTCCGCTTCAAGGCCGAATGACGTGCGCAGCATCATGGCAGCGGACAAAATCGCAGCAAGCGGGTTGGCGATATTTTGTCCTGCGATGTCTGGAGCTGAACCGTGCACAGGTTCATATAAGTGAAGGCCTGAACTTGATAAGCTTGCTGACGGAAGCATGCCGAGCGATCCGGTCAGCATGGATGCTTCGTCACTTAAAATATCGCCGAACATGTTTTCAGTGACGACGATGTCAAATTGCCTCGGCGCATAGATCAGCTGCATGGCAGCATTATCGACCAGCATATGCTCAAGCTTGACATCAGGGAATTCACCGGCGGCTTCTTCGGCCGTTTTTCGCCAAAGTTTGCTCGATTCAAGGACGTTCGCTTTATCAACCGATGTGACTTTTCCTGTGCGCCCTTTTGCCATCCGGAAAGCTTCCCTGATGACTCTTTCCATCTCCGTTTTTTTATAAAACAACGTGTCAACGGCTGCCTGTTCGCCGTCCTGATTGACGTACTGTTCGCTCGGCTTTCCAAAATATAAGCCGCCCGTCAGTTCGCGCACGATAACAAAGTCAACGCCTTCGACATATTCCTTTTTTAGAGGAGATGCATCTGCCAAGCTTTCAAACACTTTAACAGGCCTCAAGTTGGCGAAAAGATCGAGCTGTTTGCGAATGGCCAGCAGCCCTTTTTCAGGTCTCAGTTCAGAAGGATGTTGATCCCATTTCGGCCCGCCTACCGCTCCGAGCAAAATGGCGTCCGCAGCTTTGCAGACGGCGACTGTTTCCTCAGGCAAAGGCACACCCGCTTCATCGATAGCCGATCCGCCGATCAGGCCATATTCAAATTCGAATTCATGCTGATAATGTTCAGCAACGCTTTTCAGCACATCAACAGCCGCTTCCAAAACTTCGGGGCCAATTCCGTCACCGGGCAAAAGTGCGATTCGTTTTTTCAAGTTAAACAAACTCCTTCCTTCTTACTGTCATGATCCTACAGCCGCTTGCTTTGCCAATCCTTCTGTGTTCGACTGGAGCACGAGATAACGGTTCACCGCATTCAAATAGGCTTTTGCCGAAGCCTCAAGGACATCTTGGGCGACTCCGCGTCCGCCTGATTCTTTTCCATTAATCAGCACCCTGACATAGACTTGAGCGAATGCATCCTGTCCTTTGCGGTTGGATTGAATCCGATAATCGAGCAGCTGGACCTCTTTATCCATACAGCGCTTCAGCGTGTTGTAAACCGCTTCGACACTGCCCGCTCCTGTCGCCGCTTCCTGAATGATCCGGTCTGTTTCCTGATCCTTTAGGGAAACCGTTGCTGTCGGAACCTGTGAGGTGCCGTAATGCACCTGCAGAGAAATAAAATCATAACCGATTTTACGGTCTGTCGCTTTTTCTTCGAGAATCAGGGAAATCAGGTCTTCATCTGTAAATTCCTTTTTCTTTCCTGTCAGCTCTTTAAATATGCTGAAAAATTTATTGATCTCCTCTTCTCCAAACTGGAATCCGAGGTTATTCAGCTTATCTTTAAAAGCATGGCGTCCTGAATGCTTCCCGAGCACGAGCGCGTCTGTTTTGACCCCGACAAGCTCTGGAGAAATGATTTCATACGTTGTTTTTTCTTTGAGGAAGCCGTCCTGGTGAATGCCTGATTCATGGGCGAAAGCATTATCGCCGACGACCGCTTTATTGCGCGGTACAGCCATTCCGGTCAGCTTGCTCACTAAATCACTTGTCCGTTTAATTTCATTCAATTGAATCGTTGACTCGGCCTGATAAAAGTCTTTGCGAATGTGCAGCGCGACGGCAATTTCTTCAAGAGACGCATTCCCCGCTCTTTCGCCAATGCCGTTGATGACAGACTCTACTTGGTCTGCGCCGTTTTCAATTGCGGCCAAAGAGTTGGCGACGGCCATTCCCAAATCGTCGTGGCAATGGGCTGAAAGCTTTACTTTGTCAGCATTGCGGGCATTTTCTTTTATATAGCGGAAGATGTTGCCGTATTCGGCAGGCGCCAAGTATCCCACCGTATCCGGAAGATTGATGACATCCGCACCGGCACCGATCACCTCACTGACGATCTCAGCTAAAAATGGAAGATCTGTCCGGCATGCATCCTCGGCTGACCACTGTACAATCGGGAATCTTTGTTTGGCGTATTTCACCATTGCGACTGCCTGTTCCAACACTTGTTCACGCGTTTTTTTGAGCTTATATTTTAAATGGATGTCAGACGTAGCGATAAAAAGATGAATCCTTGGTTCGGCTCCGTCTTTCAGCGCATCCCACGCCGAATCGATATCTCCTTTGACAGATCGGGCAAGCCCTGTTACGGAGCAGTTTTGAATCGTTTGCGCGATTTCTTTGACAGCGCTGAAATCCCCAGGGGATGAAGCGGGAAAACCCGCTTCCATAATATTGACCCCGAGTTTTTCGAGCTGCTGGGCGATCGCAAGCTTCTCCTGCGTGTTTAAATTAACACCTGGCGACTGTTCACCATCACGGAGCGTTGTATCAAAAAAGTTAATTTTTCGCACCGGCTACCACCGCTTCCTTTTTCTTTCCTTGCTTGACAAACGGCATCATTTCACGAAGCTTTCTGCCGACAACTTCAATTTCGTGCTCGTTTTCGCTTGCGTTGATGGCGTTAAAACGCGGACGGTTGACTTGGTTTTCAACGATCCATTCTTTCGCGAAGGTTCCGTTTTGAATATCTTTCAATACTTCTTTCATGGACGCTTTGACATTCTCATCGACTACGCGCGGACCTGATACGAAATCTCCCCATTGAGCCGTATCGGAAATGGAGTATCTCATGCCTGCCAATCCTTCTTCATACATGAGGTCGACGATCAGCTTCAGTTCATGCAGACACTCGAAGTAGGCAAGCTCAGGCTGATATCCCGCCTCTGTCAGCGTTTCAAAGCCGGCTTTGACAAGGGAAGTCAGTCCGCCGCACAGTACCGCCTGTTCACCGAATAGATCTGTTTCAGTTTCTTCTTTAAATGTTGTTTCCAGAACGCCCGCTCTCGCACCGCCGATCGCTTTTGCGTAAGCCAGCGCTTTATCCTTCGCTTCGCCTGTTACATCCTGATAAATCGCAAACAGTGCAGGAACGCCGGCGCCTTGTTCAAATGTTCTTCTGACAAGATGCCCAGGCCCCTTAGGAGCAACAAGGAATACGTCAACATCTGCCGGAGGAACGATCTGATGGAAATGAACGTTGAATCCGTGTGCGAAAACGAGTGAATTGCCGGCTTGAAGCTCATCTTTAATTTCAGCTTCGTATACTTTTTGCTGCTGTTCATCAGGAAGCAGAACCATGATGACGTCCGCCTGTGCCGCGGCTTCTCTTACCGTAAATACTTGATGGCCGTCTTCCTCAGCTTTTGTAAAGGATTTTCCTTTTCTGACGCCGACAATGACGTCCACTCCGCTTTCTTTCAAATTCAATGCATGGGCATGGCCTTGTGAACCATATCCGATAACCGCTACTTTTTTCCCTGCCAATACGTTTTCTTGAATATCACCGTTATAATAAACTTTTACCATTTCAATCTCTCCCTTTTTATGTTTTATACAATAGATATTGGTTTAATAGAGGCCGGCTTTTGCTGTGTTCCTCTCGCAAAAGCCGTGGTGCCTGTTCTGGCGACCTCTTTAATCCCGTATGGTTTCAATAGTTCGATAAGTGCTTCTACTTTGCTGGATTCGCCCGTCACCTGAACGACGACGCTGTCTTTCGCCACATCGACGACAGAGGCCCGAAACGGCTCGATCACGCCGTTTATTTCTGTCCTGTTTGAAGGAGGAGAAACGACTCTGATTAACGCCAGCTCCCTTTGCACAATTGACTGATTCGTAATGTCTGTGACTTTCAGAACGTCAATTTGTTTGTTTAATTGTTTTGTCAGCTGTTCCGTCTCTTTTTCATCTGCCACATGAACGACAAATGTGATTCTGGAGATGCCCGCTGTTTCGGTGTGTCCCACCGTAATGCTTTCAATGTTGTAGTGCCGTTTTGTAAACAGTCCGGTTATTCTGTTTAAGACGCCGGTCTGGTTCAAAACCGTCAGCGTGATGATTCTTTTCAAGGTTTCACCCCCACCATTTCGTGCAGCCCTTTTCCTGGCGCAACCATCGGAAACACCTTCTCAGCCTGTGCAACCTGAACATCGATAACCATCGGTTCATTCGATGTCAAAGCGGCTTCGAGCTTTTCTTTTGCTTCCTCTTCAGATGTGATCCGGACACCTTTGATGCCGTAAGCTTCAGACAGTTTGATGAAATCCGGCTGCGATGTGAATTTAGAATGTGAGTAGCGTTCATCATAAAAGATTTCCTGCCATTGCCGAACCATTCCGAGACAGCGGTTATTCAAGACAACGACTTTAATCGGAAGGTTCAGATCATGGATGACAGACAGTTCCTGAAGCGTCATTTGAAATCCTCCGTCACCGAGAATGGAGACAACCGTTGCCTCTCTGTCCGCAAGCTGTGCCCCGATCGCTGCCGGAAGTCCAAATCCCATTGTTCCGAGGCCTCCTGAAGTGACCCACCTGTCGGCCTTTTGGAACGGATAAAATTGCGCGGCCCACATTTGATGCTGTCCCACATCCGTTGTCAAAATGGCTTCACCCTTTGTATAACGGTGAATGTATTCGACCAGCTTCTGAGGCTTAAACCCTTCTTCTTCATTCTCTTCATACCAGAGAGGGTACTCGTTTTTCCAGCCAGCGAGCTGTTTTTTCCATTCATCAGAAGCGCTCGGCTTGCCGTTTTGTTTGATCAGCTCCGCCAGCACAAGCTTGCTGTCTCCTACGACCGGAATATGAGTATGGATGTTTTTGCCGATTTCAGCCGGATCGATGTCAATATGGGCGACTTTTGCATGTTTAGCGAAATGCTTCAGATTCCCTGTAACCCTGTCATCAAATCTGGCGCCGATGCTGATCAACAGATCGCTTTCATACAGAGCCATGTTGGCGGCATATGTGCCGTGCATCCCTGCCATTCCGAGAAAGAGCGGGTGGTCGGCGGGGAATCCTCCCAATCCTAAAAGCGTATGCGCCACCGGGATTTGCTGCTGTTCAACATAATTTTTTAATTCTTCTGACGCTTTCCCGTGCAAGACGCCCGCACCCGCCAAGATGACAGGCTTTTTCGCTCCGCTGACCGCTTCTACAAGCTTTCTGATTTGCAGATAGTTCGGTTCTTTCGTCGGCTGGTAGCCCGGAAGGTGAATGTCATGGTCATAGCTGAAATCCCCTTCGATTGCGGCGATGTCTTTTGGAATATCGATTAAAACGGGACCCGGTCTCCCGGTTGTCGCAATGTGGAACGCTTCTTTTATGATTCTCGGAAGGTCTTCAGCATCCCGAACCTGGTAGCTGTGCTTTGTAATCGGCATCGTAATCCCGATCACATCAGCTTCCTGGAATGCGTCAGAGCCAATAACCGAAGTCGCCACCTGACCGGTAAACACAACCAATGGCAATGAATCGATCATCGCGTCGGCAAGACCCGTCACAAGATTGGTCGCTCCGGGCCCCGATGTCGCGATGACGACACCAGGCTTGCCGGAAATCCTCGCATATCCTTCAGCTGCATGAATGGCGCCTTGTTCATGGCGCGTCAGCACATGAAACAATCCTGATCCATACAGTTTGTCATAAATCGGCAGGACTGCCCCTCCCGGATATCCGTAGATCACTTCAACATTTTCCTGTTTTAAAGCCTCAATCAGCATAGACGCCCCAGCCATTGTTTGTGTACATTGGGCATTTTCTGCATCCAACTGTACATTCGTCCCCATTTTTCTTCCTCCTTGTCAAGTGATGTTCATCACTGCTCATTCACGATTGATTTTGTTATTTTGCAATGTATATGTGCCGTAAAGCATGGTTTCCAATCTGCTTTTACAGCTAAAAAAGCCTTCCCGCCCCCAATTGACGCTGCTCACCTCGCAGGCCAAAGGGGCGAAAAGGCTTTTCTTTCCGCGGTACCACCCTTGTTCACGGCTTTTTTAGCCGCCTTATGGACAATCGCTTATCCGTTTTAATAACGAGTAAACCTTCATACGTTCACCCGGCCGGCCCTACTAAACATAAATGTTGTTCAGGCTGACACTCAGAGGGGAGTTCACAGAGGAGGCCACCACCGGTTCCCAGCAATTCCGGCTCTCTGCAGATGGCGTTTCCGCTGCTACTTATCCTCTTCTACGTTTATCTTTATTTAGCTGACACTTAAACTTTGATCTTTGATGTCTGCTTTTTCCCCTTCGCGCACTACACGCTCGCGGAACTTTTCAAGCATCCGGTTTGTATGAACTCCCGGCTTGCCGTCTCCGATTTGCCTGCCGTCTACTTTAACAACCGCAATGACTTCGGCAGCCGTTCCGGTCAAGAACACTTCATCGGCTGTATAAACATCATGACGGGTAAACGGCTCTTCCTTCACTTCATAGCCGAGCTCTTCGGCTATTTCAATGATGGCATTGCGGGTAATCCCTTCCAACGCTCCGATATACCCCGGCGGTGTTAACAGCTTGCCGTTTTTATAAATAAATACATTATCCGCAGAACCTTCGGCCACATAGCCTTGGTCATTAAGCATCAGCGCTTCGCTGACTCCTGCCATCTGCGCCTCGATTCTAACAAGAATGTTATTTAAATAGTTTAGGGATTTTACTTTCGGACTTAACACATCCGGCCGGTTTCTTCTTGTCGGCACTGTGACGATATCAATTCCCGTTTCATATAAATGTTTCGGGAATATTGCCAATGGTTCGACAATTATAATGACACTCGGGTTTGAACAATTGTTTGGATCGAGTCCAAGATCCCCTGCCCCTCTTGAAACGACCAGGCGAATATAAGCATCTTTAAGCCCGTTTTTTTCAACAGTTCTGAGAACGTATTGTGTCAGTTCTTCCTGCTGATAAGGGATTTTCAGCAGAATGGATCTTGCTGAATCATAGAGACGATCCATATGCTCTTTCATTCTGAAGATATTTCCGTCGTACACCCTTATCCCTTCAAACACTCCGTCCCCGTATAAAAATCCGTGATCATAGACTGATATTTTAGCGTCTTCTTTTTTAACGAGTTTGTCGTTTAGGAAGATCCACTGGTCTTTCTGGTCCCCCATGCCCTCTAGCACACCTTTCTGTTGTAAATAAACGCTTTAAACGAGTAAAAAATCGTGATGCGGGAACCCGTTTTCCCGCTGTCTTCCTCGGGAAAGATGAAAAGTTTTAAAAGGAATTGTTCTTTTGTTTGAACTCATATTACGCCCCTTTACAGGCAGTGTCAACCGTATTTTTTAAAATAATTAGACAATTTAGATTAATCAATCTACTTGTATACGCTTACATAATCAGTGTTTCATACAACTTTGTCATATTTTATCACACAAAAAAAGAAACCTTATGTTTTATCTAGTAAGGTTTTTGCCATCTAACATGTACAGACTCCATTTA